>CAWHVP010000010.1:0-843683 GCA_963832705.1 uncultured beta proteobacterium
GGCGTCTACGAATATCCGTTCGGCGTCACCGTGCGCAGGGTGCTCGCCGACTGCGGCGCGCAGAAGGCGCTGGCCGTGCAGGTCGGCGGGCCGTCGGGCACCTGCCTGTCGTGGCGCGAGTTCGACCGGCGCATCGCGTTCGAGGACGTCCCGACGGCCGGCGCGTTCATGGTCTTCGGCCGGCAGCGCGACATGTTCGAGGTCGCGCGCAACTTCGCGCAGTTCTTCGCGCACGAGAGCTGCGGCTTCTGCACGCCCTGCCGCGTCGGCACCACGCTGCTGTCGAAGCACATGGACAAGCTCGCGGCGGGGAAGGGCAGCGCCTACGACATGACGCAGATGCAGCGGCTGATGCACATCATGCTGACGATGAGCCACTGCGGCCTCGGCCACACGGCGGCGAAGCCGGTCGTCGAGACGATGGAGAAGTTCCCCGAGACCTACGAGCGGCGGCTGGAGGCGCTCGACTACGAGCCCGCGTTCGACGTCGACGCGCGCCCTCGCGACGGCGCGCGCAGATCACCGGGCGCGACGACGCCTGGGCGCACATCGACGAGGCCAGCGCATGAAGAGCGGCCATTTCAAGCTCGACGGCAAGGCGATCCCCTTCGCCGCCGGGCAGACGATCATGGAGGCGGCCGCCGACGGCGGGCGTCTACATCCCGCACCTGTGCTACCGGCCCGGGTTCTCGCCGCACGGCAGCTGCAAGCTGTGCACGGTGAACGTCGACGGCCGGCCGGCGTCGGCCTGCACGGCCCGGGCGCAGGAAGGCATCGAGGTCGAGAACGACACCCCGGCGCTCAACGACGACCGCCGCGCGCTGACCGAGATGCTGTTCGTCGAGGGCAACCACATCTGCCCGTCGTGCGAGAAGACCGGCGACTGCCAGCTGCAGGCGGTCGCCTATCACCTCGGCCTCGTCGACGCTACCACTTCGACCACTTCTATCCGTCGCGCGGCGTCGACGCGTCGCACCCGGACGTGCTGCTCGACCGCAACCGCTGCATCCTGTGCGAGCTGTGCGTGCGCGCGAGCCGCGACGTCGACGGCAAGAACGTGTTCGGCATCGGCTATCGCGGCATCGACTCGCGCGTCATCGTCAACGCCGCGTCCGGGCGCCTCGGCGACACCGACTTCGACGCGAAGGACGTCGCCGCGCACGTCTGCCCGACCGGCGCGATCCTGATCAAGCGCCACGCCTACGAGATGCCGATCGGCCGGCGCATCTACGACCTGAAGCCGATCCGCGAGGTCGCCCTCGAGGACGGCGCGCGCGCAACGGGAGGACGAAGGTGGCTGAGCGCAAGCTGAAGCTCGCAACGACGTCGCTGGCCGGCTGCTTCGGCTGCCACATGTCGCTGCTCGACATCGACGAGCGGATCCTCGACCTCGTGAGCCTGGTCGAATTCGACCGCTCGCCGCTGACCGACATCAAGCACTGCGGACCCTGCGACATCGGCCTGGTCGAAGGCGGCGTCTGCAACGCGGAGAACGTCCACGTGCTGCGCGAGTTCCGGAAGAACTGCCGGATCCTCGTCGCCGTCGGCGCCTGCGCGATCACCGGCGGCGTGCCGGCGCTGCGCAACAACGTCGACCTCTGGGACTGCTTCCGCGAGGTCTACCAGTACGAGCCGGGCACCAAGAAGGGCGTGATCCCCAACGACCCCGAGCTGCCGCTGCCGTTCGACAAGGTCCGGCCGATCTACGAGGTCGTGCGCGTCGACTACTTCCTGCCCGGATGCCCGCCGCCCGCCGACGCGTTCTGGGAGCTCGTGACCGCGCTGGCCGCGGGGCGCGAGCCGAGGCTCGAGGCGGCGCTGCTGAAGTACGACTGAACCGAACCGGAACGATTGCAACGATGACCTTCGCCCTTGAAACCGCCGCCCATCCCGAGAACCTGCGCCGGGTCGTGATCGAGCCCGTGAGCCGCGTCGAGGGCCACGGCAAGGTGACGCTGCTGATGGACGCGGACAACCGCATCCAGCAGGCGCGGCTGCACATCGTCGAGTTCCGCGGCTTCGAGAAGTTCATCCAGGGCCGGCCGTACTGAGGAGGTCCCGATGCTGGTGCAGCGCCTGTGCGGCATCTGCCCGGTCTCGCACCACCTCGCGGCGTCGAAGGCGATGGACATGATCGTCGGCGCGACCGAGCTCACGCCGACCGCCGACAAGATGCGGCGGCTGCTGCACTACGGCCAGATCCTGCAGTCGCACGCGCTGCACTTCTTCTACCTCGCCTCGCCCGACCTGCTGTTCGGCTTCGACGCCGACGATCGCGCAAGCGCAACATCGTCGCCGTCGCCGCCGCCAATCCGGAGCTCGCGAAGCAGGGCGTGCTGCTGCGCAAGTACGGGCAGGAGGTGATCCGCGTCACCGCGGGCAAGCGCGTGCACGGCTCCTGCGCGATTCCCGGCGGCGTCAACAAGCACCTGTCGGCCGAGGAGCGCGACTACCTGCTCGCCGACATCGAGCGCACCGTGCTGTGGTCGCAGCGAGGCGGTCGAGCTGATCAAGCGCGTCTACGCCGAGCGCAAGGACTTCCACAACGGCTTCGGCTACTTCCGGTCGTCGTACCTGTAGCCTGGTCCGCGGCGACGGCGCGCTCGACCTCTATCACGGCGGCCTGCGCGCGCGGAACACGCACGGCGAGGTGATCTTCGACCACGTCGACTACGCGACCTACTGGGACCACCTGTTCGAGGTGACGAAGCCCTGGTCGTACATGAAGTTCCCGTACCTGCGCGCGCTGGGCGAGGAGGACGGCTGGTACCGCGTGGGCCCGCTCGCGCGGATCAACAACTGCGACGTCATCCCGACGCCGCTGGCCGAGGCCGAGCGCATCGCCTTCCGCGAGTTCGACCACGGCAGCGCGCGGCACGCGAACCTCGCCTACCACTGGACGCGGATGATCGAGATGCTGCACGCGGCCGAGGGCATCCGCGACGCTGCTGGCCGACCCCGACCTGCTGAAGAACGACCTGTGGTGACCGGCACGCGCGCGCTGCGCGGCGTGGGCGTCATCGAGGCGCCGCGCGGCACGCTGATCCACCACTACCGGATCAACGAGGACGAGCAGATCGTCCGCGCCAACCTGATCGTGTCGACGACGCACAACAACGAGGCGATGAACGAGGCGGTGCGGCAGGTGGCGCTGCAGTACCTCGACGGCAAGGAGGTCACCGAGCCGCTGCTCAACCACATCGAGGTCGCGATCCGCGCCTACGACCCGTGCCTGTCCTGCGCGACGCACGCGCTCGGGCAGATGCCGCTCGAGGTCGAGCTGGTCGACGCCGGCGGGCCGGCAGGTCGACGTCCTGCGGCGCGACGCCGACGGCACGCGTCGGCCGCCCGCGCCGCGCCCGACGCGTGACGCGGCTCGTCGTCCTCGCCTGGGGCAACCCGAGCCGCGGCGACGACGCGCTCGGGCCGGAGTTCCTGCGCGTCGCGCGAAGCGCTGGCGCCGCGCCGCGGCGCACGACGTCGAATACGTGACCGATTTCCAGCTGCAGCCGGAGCACGCGCTCGACCTCGCCGGGCGCGATCTGGCGCTGTTCGTCGATGCGAGCATCGACGGCCGCGGCGCCGTTCACGTTCTCCGCGGTGGCGCCCGCGCGCGACGCGACGTTCACCAGCCACGCGATGAGCCCGGCGGCGGTGCTGGCGGCGTGCGCCGAGGCGCTTCGGGCCGCCGCCGCCGGCGTTCGTGCTGGCGATTCGCGGCGAGCGTTCGAGCTGGGCGAGCCGATCGGCGCGGCCGGCGCGGGCGAATCTGCGGCGGCGGTGGCGTTCTATGCGCGATTGCTGGACGCCCCGACCAATCGAAGCCTGGACGGCAGCCCGACGCTGGACCGAAGCGAAGCCGCCGGAAACCTCGAGCTATGCGCGATGAGGCTCTTGTTATGGGGTCTACAGGCGCTTCTGGCCGAGGACGTAGTGAACGATGCGCTTCGCGTCGGCGTCGGTCACTTCGGGCAGCGGCGGCATCGGCCAGGATCGCGTCGCCGTGCCTTGCCCTTCCTTCACGACGTCGGCAAGGATCGTCTGCGGCGCGTGGCGTGCGCCCGGTACCTCCGCGGCGATCTCCGGCCCAGGACGGACCGGCCATCGGCTTCGCGTGTCGGCGTGGCAGAGGCTGCAACCGTAGTGCTCCATCAGCGCGGGGGCGTCGCGCTCCTGCGCCCAGGCTCGTGCCCGCGATGGCGAGTGCGGCGATGATCAGGATGCGGCGAGGCATTGCAGAACCCTCAGGACGACACCCGGTCCGCCGGCGGCCTGCAACAGGCAACGGCGGCAACTGTAGCCGCTGCTGCCACACGCCGCGTCCCGGGCCGGACAGCACTCACCAGCAGCCGGCCGTCGTCGGCGTCTGGGCCCCCGTATTCGTCAGCGCCAGGGTGCCGCAGGTTCGGCGATCGGGTCGGCAGGCGGGCCGGGCCTGCAGGAGAAGGTCGTCGCGTCGGCGCCGGCGCGGCCGAAGCGTCCACGTTGCATCGCGAAGTCGGCCCCGGTCGCGTCCTTTGGCGACACCGCCGAAACGACGGCAGCGGCGTCGCCCCGACGTACGTGTTGTTGGTCGTGAAATAGCGCTCCATGTACTGCGCGCTTTCCATCAGCACGGCCTTCGCATCCGCGCGGTTTCCCTTAAGGATCGCGTTGCGATATGCAAGGGAGGGCGACGTCGCCAGGACGGCGACGACCACCACGACGATCATCAACTCGAGCAGGGTGAACCCGCCGCCCCCCGTTTCGCGCGCCCAGGGTTCTCGCGCACGTCACCGCCGCGGCTCCGCCAGTTGATCCGCCCCATGATCTCCGGCGGGTCGTGACGCCGCCGAGGTCGACCCGCCGGCCACGTTGACGACCCCGCCCGTTTCGATGCCGGGGATGGTCCAGACGACGGTGCCATCGGGCAGCGTGGTCTTGCTGGAGCCGTCGGGATAGGTGATGACGACGGTGCCGTCCGAGTAGGTGACCGTGACCGAGCCGTCGGCATTGGTGACCACGTGACGACGGTCGGGGCGGCGGCGACCCGCCCGCGCCACCGACGTCCCTTCGGGTCCGACGACCGCGGCCGGCGTTCCAGCCGGGCGCCGACGCGAGAGTCCTCGGGCGGATCTGCACCCAGCCGGTCTGCCGTAGCACTTGCCGTTCGGGTGGTGCCAGAAGGTCGTGTATTCGGCCAGCACGTATTCGTGAATTCGCGAGGCTTGACCCGCCAGCCATAATGACGCGCCCGCGCCGTCGACGACGATTCATCTCCAGCGCCGACGCCGGCGTCGTGGCCTCGATGACTGGAATCGTCAGCGCGCCGTTGTAGCGCTCGCCTCCGGGGCCGGGTGTCGTTCGGCACGCCGTTCAGGTCCGGTTGACGCAGCCGGTCTGCGTCGGGATAGTCCGGCGCGCGCCGCCGCCGCCGTCGCCCCACCAGTCCTTCGACTTGAAGGCGTCCAGCGGCAGATTGAACAGGAGGGTACCGGATGGGGCCGCCGGTGTAGGCCGGCAGACTGGCTGAGCAACGCCG
Source organism: uncultured beta proteobacterium (assembly GCA_963832705.1). GTDB lineage: Bacteria > Pseudomonadota > Gammaproteobacteria > Burkholderiales > Casimicrobiaceae > CAIWHR01. Next base: position 5,522 of record CAWHVP010000010.1, read on the forward strand.
CCGGATCGGTCTGGCTCGCGAGGCTGCCGTAGGTCTTGACGCTCACCTACGTTGAGCCGGCCGCCGTGCTGGACTGGCGAGCAGCGCCGCCGGACTCAGGTACTGGTTCATCACCAGGACCTTGAACCGCGTGCTGGCGTAAAGGTTGCGGGTACGCGTTCGGCAGGTTGAACGCCGCGTCGCTCGCGGCCAGCATGTTCACGCCGGTGACGTCGTACATGTCGTCGTACTCGTGCACGTGTTTCTTGTTGGCGTAGTCTTGCCGGCGGTGTGCTCGTCGTGTGCCGGCTGCAGTAGATTGTCTGCAGGCGGGCCGCCTTCGGCGCCGCAGGCGGCTGCCGGTCGTGAAGCGGGTCATGTAGTCATAGTCGGCGGGAAGCCGTTCGCTTCTTGCAGTAGGTCGGCGAAAGCCCGTCCGACGTCGTTGCCGACGCTGGTCGTCCTCGAGGCAGAACGGCGAATTCCCGGTCACTCTCGCGCCGTATGTGAACGACGTGAGCCCGCCCCGTTGTAGTAGTAGATGTCGTAGTCGAAGTGGCCGCCGGAGACACCGCGTCGCTCGGGGGCGGCAGTATTCCGCTGTTCTTGTCGTAGTTGGCCTGGAAGACCTGGAACGTCTCCCGCGTCCAGCGCGGTCAGCTGCGAGCGCACGCCGCCCCCCATGTTCCGCCCGACCGGGCTCGACTTGCCGGCGACCGTGACCTGGTCGGCCGCGGTGAAGTTGCCGTCTCATTGAGGTCGAAGCGGACGCGCCGTTGTCGCCGCCGGTCAACGCGTTCAGCTGCATCCACCAGTTCTCGCCGGACGGGAGCGGCGGGGTCGCGATCGTCGGATTGGTGCTCAGGAACATGAAGACCGTCGCCCGTGACGTAGGCGCCGTCGCCGACGACGCGCTCGCCGCCGATCGGCAGCTGCGGTCCGCCAGCCCTTGTCGTGCCCGGAGGTCCAGTCGGGCGCCGTGCCGGTCCGCGCGGCGCGACGCGAATGCCCGGCGACGACGCCCGTGTAGGTCGTCTCGGTCAGCGTCTGCGTAGAACAGCGCTCGTGTTGCGCGCACAGGCGCGGCCGTCCCAGATGCCGTAGGCATAGTGCTCGCGACGGGTCGGTCGCGTCGCCGGCGAAAGCGAGCATGCGGCCGGTCACGAACGTCACCATGAAGCCGCCGCTGGGGTGCTCGGACACGCCGGGCGCCATCGTGATCGACTGCGCCGGGCTGGTCGTGTGAAGAGCTTGGTCGCCGTGTACGTCGCAGGTCGAACTTCCACAGGTTGCCGTTGAGGTCGCCCGCGTAGGCATAGTCGGCCTTGCCGTCGACGTCGATGTCCACCAGCGTCGGCGAGGACAGGCCGTTGCGGCTGGTCGCTGTCGCGCCCGTGCGTCGGAATCCGTCTCGGCCGATCGAAGGCGCCGTCAAGCTGTCCACTGATCAGGAACAGCGATGCCTTCCGTTGCCCGTGTTGTTGTAGCCGTTGCCCACGATCAGCGGCGTTGGTGCCGTCGGGCAGCGTCGCGAGCACGGGCTGGCCGTAGGTGTAGCCGAGGTTGGCGAAGCCCGGCGTCGCGTTCGTGATTTCCCAGAGGATCTTGGTTGCCGCGTCGACCTTCGTACGCCGCGGCCGCATTGGTGACGTCCAGCGCGAACAGCCCCTTGCCCCCGCCGCCCAGAGCGCCGGCGAGGATCGTCTTGCTCCCGAACTTGCGGAGTCCATGCGCCCGTCGACGAAGTACCGGTGCATGTAGGCGGCTGTCAGGTTCAGCGGCTCGACAGGTTCGCCGATCAGCATCGACGGGACATAGGCGAAGCGCTCGCTGCCGTCGGCGGCGTTGATCGCGTGCAGCATGCCGTCGTTGGCGCCGACGAAGACGGTCGCGGCGCCGCAGTCGGCCGCGTCGCAGTACACGCGGAGTCGAGTGGATGATGTCGCCGAGGACCGTCGAGCGCGCGCGGTACTTGCCGGCCGTCGGTGCCTTCGTTGTTCCGGTCGCCGCGGAGGTAGTTGAGGATCGGGCTGCTCGCCTTGCTAGCGTTGGCGTCGTCGAGCAGACGCTTCTGGTCGTCCGAGAGGCTGCCCCACAGGAACTGGACGCTGGTGCCGCCGTCGGCGTGGTGACGATCTTGCGGCCCGGTCGTCGGAGTTCTGGACGTCATCTGGCCGCGGCGCCGCCCGTCCAGTCATCGGTCTTGACGACCGCGCCGGTCGCGGAAAGCGGGTACGAATGCAGGTTGCCGGACCAGTCCGCGCGTCGTAGTCGATCGCGTACAACCGCGTCTGCGTGCTCGCCGCGTCGGGCCGGTGTAGAGCGATGTGCTCGAACCGCCGGCTGCCCGACGTAGCCGACGGGCGCCGGCGTTGGGATCGAAAGCGGCCAGACCGGCGACGACCCAGGCGATGCCGCCGGCGATCGCCGCCAGGAAAAGCGCGGCGAGCGGACCGCTTATGACGCGCGCATTCATGATCGTCGGCTCCAGTGCGTTCAGTGCCTTCAGCATTTGGCCGGCTCGGGCTGGTACGATGCTCTGGACGAAGACTTCCGACGCATCCTGGCCGACACCCCGTGCCGTGATCCGGTAGACGACGCTGCGGGCAGATGCCCCGCCGGCCGGCTGATGATCGGCGTGTTCGCGACTCGACGATGTAGCGCGGTTGGCTCGCGACCAGCGACGCGGAAGGTTCGACGTGGCCGACGCGAATGTGCGCGTCGCCGTCGTCGACGTCCAGTCGACGGTCTTCCAGCGCGGCGTGCTGCCCGGCGCGCGGCGCTCGCAGAAGCCCGTCGGTGCAGCGCATCGGCGAAGCTCGCGGGCGTGAACGGGTCGATCGGCGACGGCCGCGGGCGGCGAACAGCGACACCTCGGCGTCGCGCAGCACCGCCTCCGCCGCCTGCAGGGCGATCTGCCGGTTGCGCGCGTTCGCTGCCATCCGTTCCTCCAGCGTACCGCTGCGCAGCAGGGCCAGCACGATCAGCGTCAGGATCACCATGAAGATCAGCCCGGTGATCAGCACGACGCCGGACTGATTCGGCGCACGCGGCAGCGGTACGGCGTCGGCATCGCGGTCACCTCGCCTGGTTCCTTACGGTGAACGTCGACGCTGTAGACCTGCCGCAGGTGCCGGTCGGTCTTGGTCACGGACGCGCCGTTGTACGTGAACGTCTGGCTGCCGGTGGCCACGTTGGCGGTCGGCCCGCGGACCAGCAGGCTCACGCGACCGCGGCGACCTGCGCGGAATCGAGCCCGTCGGCCGTCTGGTAGGAGTCGATGCGGCCGTCGCCGTCGGTGTCGACGCCGTAGGTGACCTGCATGTCCTCGACGTTGTCCATCACGACCACCGGCGCCGCGCCCGGTTGCCGTTGGTGCACGTCAGCGTGTTGGTGGCCGGTGTCGACGGCGAAGACGTAGGTCACCATCCCGCTCGCGACCGCGTGCCGAGGCAATCGGCCTCGCCGCCGTCCTGCACGTCGTACCTGACCGTGATCGTGTCCGGCGCGCCGCTCGCGCCCTCGGTGCGTCGGTCAGCGCGCCGGCGGCAAACGGCAGGTCGACGTTGGCCCGGGCACCGGCCTGACGGATCGCCCGGCCGAGGATTTCCAGCGCCGATGCGGCCGCTCTCCTGCATCCGCGACACGTCCTCGTGCGTCCGTTCGAGCTGGCGCCGCCGAGGAAGAAATAGACAGCACGGCGATGACAGCAGGCCGGCCGCGAGGCCGACCATGATCTCGACCAGGCCCACGCCGCGCTGCCATGGCCGGCGTAATCAGTCGTGTAGTCGATCACAGGCGGGTCTCGATGGTGACTGCGCGGCGCCCGACCCGCCGCTGCCGCCGGGCGTCGTCCCATTGCACGACGACGGTCACTTGCGCGTCGTCGCGTCCAGGTTGACGGACCCGGTTCCGGAGCGGAGGAAGCGCGGCGAGCGAGCGCGTCGCGCCATTCGGTAGGTCGGACTGCGGAATCCGGCGGCGGCCGGCGGCGAGGCGCTCCGAGCGCCAGGTTGTAGGGAAGGCGTGCTGTCCTCCGCCGCCGCGCGGTTCGCCCGCATGCGGTCGATGATGTCGCCGGCCAGCACCACGGCCTGCGAGCGGAAATAGGCGCTCTGGTTGTTCTTCAGGCTGACGCTGATCGATCCCGGCGATGCCGAGCAGCGCCAGGCTGACGATCAGCAGCGTGACCAGGAACTCGAGCAGCGTGAATGCCTTTTGCCTACGCATGTTCGGTCGTCGAAGGATGCCGGCGATTCAACAGGTGATCTTCGTCAGCTGCGCGCGGCCGAGGGCGACCCTGACCCGCCTGCCGCCTGCCCCGGAACCGGATGGGCACAGATCCAGGCTTGCGATCGTAGCGGCATCGAGTTGGGATCGCCCGTCCGACAGGTACGTGATGTATTGCAGCGCGCCGACTTCGTTCAAGTCGGCATCCAATCGCTTGCCCACCAGCGCGCTGGTCGAGTCGAGTGCGCCGTGCACCCGCAGGATCGTGTCGGTGCCCGACTCGAAGGTCCCGATCGTTCCCGTGGGAACGTCGACGAAGACGATCCACCCCTGCGCCCACTCCCCCGACGTCGTGCAGCCGGTGCCGGCGCTGCTCTTGCACACGGTGACGGGTCCGTCCCGCTTGATCGCCTCCGCCCGGCGCGAAAGCCAGCGCGGTCACGAACTCGTTGGCCTCGCTGTTCATCCGCGTGTCCAGGACGAAATCCCGATAGCTGGGCACGGCCAAGGTGATCAGCACCACGAGAATCCCGAGCGCGACCATCAATTCCATGAGGGTGAATCCAGCCGCTCGTCGGGCCATCGCTTGCCATCCCACCGTTCGATCGGAGAAGCCCCTAACGGCAGTTCTCCAATCCGAACTCTATTTTGCGCCCATCCGACCGCTCCCGCGCCCTGCGCCGCCACCGTGCCGACGAGAGGTCCATTTGCGGGTACGAGCGGAGCCAGGATGGCGTCGGGCCCGGAGCCCATGGCAGGGGCCGACCGATGCCGTCTGCCGGGTGGGCCGGATTCGACGGTACCATGCCGGTTGCCGAGCCTGCCCTGGCCGCTCGCCCGCGCAGGCGGCGCCGGCCGGCAGCCGGACCTGAACGCAAACGCCCATGGCGCATCGCCCGCAACCATCGTTCACCCCCGCCGCCGGTGCCCCCGCCGGACCCGCTGCACCTGCCGACCGCGGCGGGAGCCCGGCGCCGCGGCGCGTGCTCTATCTCGTCTTCACACTGTCCGGACTGACGGGCCTCGTCTACGAAGCGACGTGGACGCGCTACCTGCAGCTCTTCCTCGGCCACGCCGCGTACGCGCAGGTGCTGGTGCTGGCGCTGTACATGGGCGGGATGGGCGGCGGGCGCGCTGCTGGCGGGCCGCCTGAGCCGCGCATCCGGGTCGCGCCGCTTGTCGGCCTACGCGGCATCGAGGCCGGGCTCGGCATCGCTGCGCTCGTTTCCACCCGCTTTCGATGGCGCGACCTCGAACGCCTACGCATCGCTGCTCCCGAGCGCAGGCGGATTCCGGACCGCGCTGGCGCTGCACTGGCTGCTCGCGCTGCGGCGCTGATCCTGCCGCAATCGATCCTGCTGGGGATGACGTTTCCGCTGATGAGCGTCGCCGTCCTCCGGCTCGGGTGCAGAGAAGGGCGGCCGCGTGTTCGCGATGCTGTATTTCGCGAACAGCGCGGGGGCGGTGGTCGGCGTGCTGCTCGCGGGCTTCTGGCTGATCGAAGCGTGGGCCTGCAGGCGACGATGACCGTCGCCGGCGTCGGCAATCTGTGGTCGCCGGCATCGCGCTGGTGGTCGCGCGGCGCGGCCCGAGGCCGCGCCGGCGCGATCCGCCCGCCCGCCGTCGGCGGCATCGGCGCCTGGCTGCTCGCGTTCGCGTTCCTGACCGCCACGGCCTCGTTCCTCTACGAGATCGCCTGGCTGCGCATGCTGGCGCTGGTCCAGGGCGCGTCGACGCACGCGTTCGAGACGATGCTGAGCGCGTTCATCCTCGGCATCGCGCTGGGCGGGTCGTGGATCCGCGGGCGCATCGAGCGCTTGCGCTCGCCGCTGGCGGCGCTGGCCGCGCGTGCAGATGCTGATGGGGCTTGCCGCGATCGCGACGCTGCCGGCCTACCACTTCAGCGTTCGATGTCGATGCAGACGCGATGGAGCGACTGCCGCGCACCGAGCTCGGTTACGCCGGCTACAACGTCAGTCGGCTACCTGATCTCCGCCGCGTCATGGTGCCGGCCTCGTTCTTCGCCGGGATGACGCTGCCGCTGCTGACCTTTGTGCTCTATTCCGCGGCCGCGGCGAGAGCGAGATCGGCAGGATCTACGGCTGGAACACGCTGGGCAGCATCGCCGGCGTCGCGCTGGGCGGATGTGCTGATGCCGCTGATCGGGCTCAAGAACATGATCGTCGCCGGGCCGCGCTCGACGTCGCGCTGGGCGCCGCGCTCGCCGCCTGGCTCGCTAGCGCGGCGCGAGATGCACTGCTCCGCGCACGACGGCGCGCTCGGCGCGCTCGCGATCGTCGGCCTGGCCGGCGGGGCTTCTCGCCTTCGAGTTCGACGCCAAGCTAATGGCCTCGGGGGTGTTCCGCAACGGCAAGGCGCGCATCGCCGGCGACCTCGAAGGTCGTCGTGCCACGCCGATGGGCGCACCGCCACCGTCGATCTCATCGCCAACCGGGACGGCACGCTCTCCATCGCGACCAACGGCAAGACCGATGCCGCGATCAACATGGCGCGCGCGCTGGGCGATCCGAGCTTCGCGGCGGGTGCCGACGAGTTCACGATGACGCTGCTCGGCGCGCTGCCCCTCGCGTACGCGCCTGATGCCCGGCGAGCCGCCGTCATCGGCCACGGCTCGGGCCTGACGACGCACGTCGTTCTGGGCTCGCCGGTGATCGAGCGGGTCGACGTGATCGAGATCGAGCCCGAGATGATCCGCGCGGCGCGCGCGTTCGGGCCACGCGTCGCGCGCGCCTACGACGATCCGCGCGCGCACTCACATCGCCGAGGATGCGCGCGCGTTCTTCGCCCGCGCGCCCGAGCGTACGACATCGTCGTCTCGGAGCCATCGAATCCGTGGGTCAGCGGCGTCGCGTCGCTGTTCACGCCGGAGTTCTACCGGCTGGCGCGGCGCTCGCTCGCCCCCGGCGGCGTGTTCGTCCAGTGGTTCCAGGTCTACGAGTTCGATCGCGCGCTGATCGGCTCGATCGTGCGCAACCTCGGCGCCGAGTTCGGCGATTACGTGCTGTACGCGGCCAATGGAAGCGACATGCTGGTGATCGCGTCCGCGTCGGGACCGGTGCCGCCGGTGACCGACGCGCTGTTCGGCTGGCCGGGGACGCGGGTCGACCTCGCCTAGCTCGGCATCCGCACTCCGGCGCAACTGCGAGCGTTCCGGATTGCGTCGCGCCGCGGCTATGCGCCGCTGCTCGAGGCGGGCCCCCCGAATTCGGACTACTTTCCATCGCTGGAATTCGGTGCCGCGCGGGCGCGGTTCCTCGGCCGGAACGACGAGAGCCTGATCGCACTCGCGCGCGATCCGGTTCCCGTGCTGGAGATTCTTTCCGGGTTCGATCCGCCCGCGCTGCCGGAATTCGCCGACCTCGCTGCCGTGCACTACGTCAGGTTCTTCGACATTGCCCGCGCGAACGCGATTGCGGGGGCCCTGGTCCCCGGCAGCACCGGGACACCGCCGCTGCCCCTGGACAATGTGGATGCGGCCGACGTCGCCCGCGTGCGCGATCTGCGCGCCAATGCGGCGGATGCACACTGGAACGAGTGGTTCGCGGCGCTGTTTGCGCTGTCGAAGCCGATGATCTCCACCGGGGGCGCCCAGGTGCTCGCGAGCTTCATCGGTTCCGAGCCGGTTGCCCGCGCGCTGCGCGGTGCGCCCCCGGTCGTACGCGAGAAGGTCGACTTCCTGCTGTTCGTAGGCGCACGGGATCGCGATCGCATTCGGATGCAGGGTGCGCGCCTGCTCGCCGGGCCGATCCACCAGACCGATCCCGCCTTCGGCGCCTACGTACTGGTGGCGACGGCGACCGCCTGTCTGGCGTCGGCGCCCGACGATTCGTGCCGCCCGGTGCTGGCGCAACTCGACCGCGTGCGGCGCGAGGGGCCGGTGTTCGACCTGCTGCGCGCGCACCGGGCGGCGCGCCGTTGATCCAGGCCGAAAGGCCGTGGATCTAGGGCGCCAATACCCGCACCGGCTTCCCCTCCAGCCACGCCACGATGTCGGCGACGGCGCCGCCGTAGAGCGTGCGGTAGTTCTCGGCGGTGACGTAGCCGAGATGCGGCGTCGCGACGACGTTCGGCAGTCGCCGGAACGGGTGGCCGGGCGGCAGCGGCTCGACGTCGAACACGTCCAGCGCCGCGCCGGCGATCGTCCCCGACGAGAGCGCGGCGATCAGCGCCGGCTCGTCGACCAGCGGTCCGCGGGAGGTGTTGATCAGGACCGCCGAAGGTTTCATCAGCGCAGTTCGCGCGCGCCGAGCAGGCCCTGCGTGCGCGGGCCGAGGACGAGATGCAGCGTCACGACATCGGAGGCCGCGAGCAGCGCGTCGAGCGTGCCGGCGAAGGCGACGCCCGCTTCGTTGCAGCGCTCCGCCGTCAGGTTGGGGCTCCACGCGACGACGCTCATGCCGAAGGCCTTGCCGACCGCGGCGACCTTCGTGCCGAGCTTGCCGAGGCCGAGGACGCCGAGCGTCTTGCCGGCGAGGTCGTGGCCGAGCGTGCTCTGCCACGGGCCTTCGCCGCGCAATGCCGCCGACTCCTGCGGCAGCCGGCGCAGCAGCGCGAGGATCAGCGCCCAGGTGAGCTCCGCTGCGGGCTGCCCCGTCGTCGGCGTGCCGCAGACGACGATGCCGTGTTCGGCGGCCGCCGCCACGTCGATCGAGGCGTTGCGCATCCCGGTCGTGATCAGCAGCTTGAGCCGCGGCAGGCGGGCGAGGAGCGCTCGCCGGAAAGGGCGTGCGCTCGCGCATCGCGACGATGATCGCGCAGTCGCCGATGGCGGCGACAAGGTCGTCCTCGCGGTCGAAATGACGATTGAAGACGGCGAGGTCGACGCGGCCGGCGAGCGCGCTCCAGTCGGCCATGGAGAGGGCGACGTCCTGGTAGTCGTCGAGGATGGCGCAGCGGGGCTTGGCGGCAGGCATGGCGGGACGGGTCCGGTGATCGGGGTCAGGCTATCGTAGCCTGCCCGCGGCGCGGGCGAAACCAGCGGCGGCTCGAGGCGAGGCAGGGGCGCACGGCGCCGCCTGTCGGCCTCGAGGGCATCGTCCGTCGGCCTCGATTGCATCGCGAATGATTGTGAGTAGACTGGGTCACGTGGAGCGACGGTTCACGGAACGCCGTCGGGTCGCGGGATAGCCGTGCGGCAAGCGGGGGCTGCCATGAGCATCTGGGTGTTGGCCATCGTCGGGGTCGTCATCGTTGCGGCGGTGCTGGGCTATTGGGTCATGGCAGCGCGCGAGTGCGCGCGCGGACGAGCCGGAGGATCCGGAGCAGCGTCCGGCAATCCAGTGGGGCGTGCGCATCTGCGCGCCGGCGGGCCGGCCGGCCTGCCCGCAGGTCCGGGCGATCGACGGCAAGGAGTTCACACTGGTCGGAGAAGCCGCAGCTGCCGCTGCCGGACTGCCCGTTCCCGCAGCAGTGCGAATGCACGTACCTGAGGCTCTTCGACCGGCGCCAGGGCGAGCGTCGCGGCCGTCACGACCGGCGAGCCAAGGGCCAGCGCTTCGAGCCGGACAAGACGCCCCGCCGCAAGGGCCGCGACCGGCGCAAGAAGTCCGACATCGACTGGGTGTAGCGCGGGCCCGGGCGGCCGTTACGCGAGCGCGCGTTCGAGGCCCAGGCGCGCGAGGATCGGCTGCCAGGCCGCGGGGTCGTCCGGCCGCAGCGTTTCGGTGTCCCAGGTCACGACATCCGGGAGCTCGTCCGCCGCGAGCGGTTGCTGCGTGGCGAGTTGATGCTCGAGCACCGCGACGTCCGCCTCCGATGCGCCGCCTCCCGTGCGCGAGCGCCGGGCGAGCCGCTCGCGCAGCGTCGCCACGCTCGCGGTGAAGCTGACGATCACGAACGGGACCGCGAGCTCGGCGGCAAGTCGCCGGAAGAGATCGCGCTGCCAGCGCGCGAGACAGGTCGCATCCACGATCGCGATCTCGCCGGCCAGCACGACCGCGCGGGCGAGCGCGGCGACTTCGGCGTAGGTCTCCTGCGTGGCCGCCGCGGCGTAGAGCCCGCCTGCGAGTCCCGAGCCGCTGCGCTGCTCCGGCTTCAGTCCGTGCAGGCGCTTCCTCTCGACGTCGGTGCGGATGCGCACGGCGCCGGTCGCTTCGAGCAGCAGCCCCGACAGCGTCGTCTTGCCGCAGCCCGATAGCCCATGCGTGATCACCAGCGCCGGCCGCGGCGGCCGGGAGAAGCGGCGCGCGAGATCGAGGTAGCCGCGGTACTCGGCGAGCAGCGCCGCCTCGTCCGCGCCCGGGGCTATCTGCGCGATGCGCAGGCGCATGACCTTGGCGCGCACCATCGCCCGGTAGACGAGATAGAACCACAGCAGAGCGAGCCCCGCGTAGTCGCCGGTCAGCTCGAGGTAGTCGTTGAGGAACCGGTGCGCGAGCGCCGGGCTGCCGCGGTCGACCAGGTCCATCACGGTGAACGCGACCTCGCTGATCACGTCGATCCAGCGCAGGCGGGGGTTGAACTCGATGCAGTCGAACACGACGAGGCGGGCGTCCTGCAGCACCATGTTGCCGAGGTGCAGGTCGCCGTGGCACTCGCGCACGAAGCCCTGCTGCCGGCGCCGCTCGAACATCGCGGCGCGGGCGGCGAACTCGCGCTCGGTCCAGTCGCGCAGGGCGTCGAGCTCGGCGCGCTCGGCGGGATCGTCGGCCGTCAGCCGGATCACCGCGAAGTTCGTCAGCGCGGCCTGCAGGATGTCCTCGGGCCGGCCGAACTCGCCGTCGGCGGGGGCGACGGCGATGCTGCCGTGGAACGCGGCGATGTCCGCGGCCAGCGCGTCGAAGTGCGCGTTCGCGAGCTCGCCGCGCGCAAGCGCGTGGCTCGCGAGCGCGTCCTGCGGAAATTCGCGCATCTTCACGGCGAACTCGATCGCCGGGCCTTCACCGTCGAGGATGGGCGCATCCGGCGTGCCGTGGATGGCAACCACATCGAGATAGATGTCGGGCGCGAGCCGGCGGTTGAGGCGCAGCTCCTCGTCGCAGAAGTGCCGCCGCGCGGCGAGCGTCGTGAAGTCGAGAAAGCCCAGGTCGACGGCCTTCTTGAGCTTGTACGCGAGGCCGCCGGCGAGCAGCACCCACGAGATGTGCGTCTCGATCAGCGTCGCCGGGGCGGCGGGGCTCGCGCCGGGGAGCGTCGTGCGCAGCGCGGTGATCAGCACGCGCTGGGAGCCGAGGTCGGCAGAAGGGTTCACGGCCATGGAGGGGGCGACACGAGCCCGCAGCGACCGGGCGAAAGTGATGCGACACTCACGCGTTGCTCAATCGCAAAGTGCCGCGACTCGAGGCCGGGGAATCGAGCGGGAAAATGCCGTGCCTCGTACGCCTCGATCAGCGTCACCAGGACGTCGAGCTGATCGCCTTCCGGGGTGTTGCGTCTTGCTCCAATCAGGCGCTCGACCGCCTTGAGCGCTCGCTCGTAGTCCTTCCTGGTCTTGATCGGCTTGATGTCCATGGTCCTGCCTTGTTCAAATGGATTGCGCGTCGATGGCGTCGTACTGGGCGTGCGTGCTGATGAAACGGATGTAGACGACGCGGTGCGGATAATTGAGAGGCGCACGATCGGCGTGTGCTGCGAAGCGAGGTCGGACGGACCGCTCGGCGGTCATCGCAGGACAGCTCGCCGGCCGACTCGCGTGCAGGCCGGGGCGATGCCCAGTCGGCCCGTCAACAGGTCTGCGTACCAGGCGAGAACCGGCTCACGCGCATGTCGCAGTCACGCAATATCTTGGCCAGGAACGGCTTGAGCGGGCTGATGGGCTACGATCCGATGGACCGGGATTAGTCCCAATTTGGGACTATCCGTCAAATGGGCGTATCCGGAGAAAGTGGTGGCTGCCCCTGACGCGCAGGACGTCGAGATCCGGCGCGATCAGCGTCCGCCAAGGCAGGCCGGCTAGGGCTCGGAAGTGCGATCATGCCGGCAGGGTCACGCGCTGCACGCCGATGAAATCGAGCGGTTCGCGGTCGCCGCCTTCTACCTCCAGGTAGAGCTCGATGGCTTCGCGGATGCGCTCCATCAGGACGTCCAGCGACTTGGCCTGCGTGTGACAGCCCGGGAGCGACGCCACCGAGGCGACGTAATAGCCGGCGCTGTCGCGCTCGACCAGAACATTGAAATCGCGGTTCATCGCGGCTCCGATGGTGGCTATATTGCGGTGAGCAGCATGATACCAGTCCTCCTGCCACATCACGTCTGCCCGGTCATTGACGCTCGTCAACCCGGCCGCCTTTCGCGGTCCTATGATGAAAATGTGAGCGCAGGACGGGCACGCGCCGCAGGAGAGCAGCCATGACAGCCAAGGCATTGCGATTCGGCAACGACGCGCGCACGAGCATCTGCGCGGGTCTCAACATCCTCGCGAACGCGGTCAAGGTGACGCTGGGACCGAAGGGCCGCACCGTCATGCTGGAGCGCTCGTACGGGGCGCCGACGGTGATCAACTCCGGCGTTGTCGTCGCGCGCGAGATCGAGCTCGAGGACCATTTCGAGAACCTGGGCGCGCAGATGGTGCGCGAGGTCGCGTCGAAGACCTCGGAGTCGGCCGGCGACGGAACGACGACGGCGACGGTGCTGGCGCAGTCGATCGTCAACGAGGGCATGAAGTTCGTCGCCGCCGGCTTCGATCCGATGGACCTGAAGCGCGGCGTCGACGGCGCCGTGGAGGCGGTGGTCGCCGAGTTGAAGAAGAGCTCGCGCCCCTGCGGGTCGAGCCAGGAGATCGCGCAGGTCGGCACGATCGCGGCGAACGGCGACGCGTCGATCGGCGAGATGGTCGCCAAGGCGATGGCGAAGGTCGGCGAGGCCGGCGTCATCAAGGCCGAGGATGGCCGCGGCATGGTCAACGAGCTGGAGGTCGTCGAGGGCACGCAGTTCGATCGCGGCTTCCTGTCGCCGTACTTCATCACCGACGCGGAGAAGCAGCGGGTCGTGCTCGAGGACGCCTACGTGCTGATCCACGACAAGCCGGTGTCGTCGATCCGCGATCTCATTCCGCTGCTGGAGCAGGTGTCGCGCGAGAGCCGGCCGCTGCTGCTGATCGCCGAGGACGTGACCGGCGAGGCGCTGGCCACGCTGGTCGTCAACTCGATCCGCGGCGTGCTGAAGACCTGCGCGGTCAAGGCGCCGGGCTTCGGTGACCGCAGGAAGGCCATGCTGCAGGACATCGCCATCCTGACCGGCGGCACGGTGATCGCCGAGGAGACGGGATTGAAGCTCGAGAAGGCGACGCTGGCCGACCTGGGCCGCGCGCGCCGCATCGAGATCGACAAGGACAACACGACGCTGATCGGCAGCGCCGGCGCGCCGGACGCGATCCACGCGCGGGTGGCGCAGATCAGGCAGGCGATCGACGAGACGACGTCGACCTACGACCGCGAGCAGCTCGAGGAGCGCGCGGCGAAGCTTTCCGGCGGCGTCGCGCTGATCAAGGTCGGCGCCTCGACCGAGATCGAGGTCAAGGAGAAGAAGTCGCGGGTCGAGGACGCGCTGCACGCGACGCGCGCGGCGGTGGCCGAAGGCATCGGCCCGGGCGGCGGCGTCGCGCTGCTGCGCGCGCGGTCCGCGCTCGACGCGCTGAAGGGCACGACGCTCGGCTTCGATGCCGGCGTGAAGATCGTGCGCCGGGCGCTCGAGGAGCCGCTGCGGCAGATCGTCGCCAACGCGGGGGCGGAGCCCTCGGTCGTCATCGAGAAGGTGCAGCGGGGAAGCGGCAGCTACGGCTACAACGCCGCGACCGGCGAGTACGGCGACCTCGTCGCGATGGGCGTCATCGATCCGACCAAGGTCACGCGCCTCGGCCTGCAGAACGCCGCCTCGATCGCGAGCCTGATCCTCACCACCGACTGCATCATCGTCGAGCGCCAGAAGCCGGCCGCGCCGATGCCGGGTCCCGGCATGGGCGAGATGTAACGAAATCGGGGTCAGAGCTGTCAGATTCGCGGAATTGGGGTCAGACACTACTTACGGCGTCGAGAACGTAGTGTCTGACCCCACTTACGGCCCCACTTTCCGCGGGAAGTAGTGTCTGACCCTAATTATTCGGCGCTGACCCCATTTTCCTGATCACCTGGCGGAGCTTGCCGCTGCGCGGTTCGCGCACCGGCGGCTCGGCATCGAGCACGACGCGCACGTTCGGGAGCGACTGGCGCTGCAGGTACTCGCGCAGCGCCCTTGACGCGGCGCGCCACGCGGATGCTCGCGCCGACGCTTCCGGCAGGTCGAGCCGCAGCGCGCAGCCGCGCCGGGCCGTCCTGCACGATCTGGAACCGGTGGACGTCGGCGGCTTCCTCGACCACCGTCGACAGCGCGAGCGGCAGCAGGCGCACGGTCGTGCCGTCGCGGGCGGTCAGCGCCAGGATGTCGTCGCGCCGCCCCTCGACCTGGATCGCCGGCAGCGGATTGCCGCAGGGGCAGGGCTCCGGCTTGACGACGATGCTGTCGCCGAGGTCGTAGCGCAGCACCGGCTGGACCCGGTTGGCGAGGTTGGACAGCAGCACCGAATGCGACGGCTCGCCCGGCGGCGTCGGCCGGCCGTCACGGTCGATCGGCTCGAGGATCACCCAGTCGGCGTTCACGTGCAGCCAGCCGTGCGGGCAGCCGTACGCGATGCTCATGCACTCGGACGCGCCGTACTCGTTGACCAGCGGGCAGGCGAACGCGCGCTCGATCTCGGCCCGGGCGGCCGGCGCGAGATATTCGCCGCCCGCCCAAAGGCAGTCCGGCGCGATCCGAAGGCGGCCGGCGCGCCGCTCGTAGGCCAGCAGCCGCAGCATCGTCGGGTAGCTCGCCACGAACGCCGGATCGTAGGCGTTGAGCTCGGCGACGAGGTCGGGGAGCGGATCGAGCACCGACAGGCAGCGCGAGCCCTGCCACGAGCCGCCGCTGCACAGCCGGCGCCACGACGCGACGCTGGCGAAGTGCTCGCCGGTCGCGGCGATCAGCGCCGCGCGGCCGGCGTGCGTGAACATGCCCTGCGCCACGCGCGGCACGATGCCCGCGGCGTCGAACTGCGCGGCAATCAGCGCATCGCCGACGTCGAGCGCGTCATCGTCCTGGACGAAGATGCCGGGCTCGCCGGTCGTGCCGGAGCTCTTCCACACGACGTAGCGGCCGAGGTAGCGGCTGCCGATGCGCTCGGGGGCGGCGATGAACGCCTCGACGCCGGCGCGGGTCACCTCGCGGTCGGTGACCCAGTCGTCGAAGTGCGCCATCAGGTCGCGCTTGGTGACGACCGGGAGATCGGTGACGTGGATGCCCGTCGCGGGAACGTCGCGGTACGCAAGCCGGTAGAACGCGGAATGATCGCGCGCGTACTGGACGAGGGCCGCGAGGCGGGCGGAACGCGCGGCCGCGACCATCGCCGGGCCGCCGTGGCGCGTCCACCAGATCTCGGAGGTCCGCGCCAGCCACGTCCAGCTGGTGAGGGCGGACCGCAGCGGCCCCCACGCATCGAGGCGGGTGGCCGCGGGGCCCATCAGGCGATTCCGTCAGAGCGTCGGAATCGCTCCGTGCGCGTAGGTCTTTTCCCGCTGGCTCTGGCAGGTGACGCAGCGCACGGCCGTGGGGAACGCCTTCAGCCGCTCGATCCCGATGTCGTCGCCGCAGTCCATGCAGATGCCGAAATAGGGATCGTGGATTCGCTGCAGCGCGCCGTCGATCTCGCGCATCGCCTCGCCGTGGCGGCGGGCGATCTCGTTGTCGAAGTCGGTCAGCAGCGCTGCCATCGCGGCATCGCCGACGTCGGGCACCTCGCCCGCGATGATGGCATACGATGACTGGTCCCCCCGTACCAGCTCGGCGCGAACGGAAGCAAGCATCGCTTCCCGCTGTGCGAGCAGTTGGGCTTCCAGTTGCCGTTTCATTTTCGCAGTCAGCGCTTTCATTTTGCGACTCTCTTTTTCTGCCTTCCCATCGACTGCCGCAGCGGTGAACGCACTTCCAATCCGCCGCAGCCTCCCGTGCGCAGCGGCCGGGCCGTGGTCCCGGGGGAGGGAGGCGGCGCCCGCGCGCCTTGCACAGCGCCATCCTGCACGGATGCACGACCGGGAATTTGATCCTCGTCAATTCCACGTGATGCAAAATGGTCCGTTTGTGCCGGCATTGACAATCGCTCGCGTTTGAACCGTGAGGATCGGGCTGTGCACAGGGCAAATCTCCCTATGGCGGCCGAGCGCGCAGAGTGCCCGGTGAGATAATGGACGCACCAAAGCGACCGGTTCACGGCGCAGCACCGAGGGAACGCATGGAACGCGAAGTCATCGTCGCCGGGGTCGGCATGATCCCCTTCACCAAGCCCGGGGCGGGCCCCGCCTACGACGCGATGGGCGCCGACGCCGCGCGCGCGGCGCTCGCCGACGCCGGCATCGGCTACGAAGCCGTCGAGCAGGCGATCGTCGGCTACGTCTACGGCGATTCGACCGCCGGGCAGAAGGCGCTCTACGGCGTCGGCATGACCGGCATCCCGGTGATCAACGTCAACAACAACTGCTCGACCGGCTCGACGGCGCTGTATCTCGCGCGCCAGGCGATCGAGCACGGCGCCGCCGAGTGCGTGCTGGCGCTCGGCTTCGAGCAGATGGCGCCCGGCGCGCTGACCGCCAAGTTCCCCGACCGGCCCACGCCGTTCGACGCGTTCGACCGCGAGACCGACGCGCTCGTCGGCCAGCCCGACGTGCCGCTCGCGATCCGCTACTTCGGCGGCGCGGGCCTGTCGCACATGCAGAAGTACGGCACGACGCTCGAGACCTTCGCGCAGGTCCGCGCCAAGGCGAGCCGCCACGCCGTCAACAACCCGCTGGCGCTCTTCCGCAAGGAGGTGAGCGTCGAGGACGTGCTGGCCTCGCCGATGCTGATGGCCGGCGTGATGACGCGGCTGATGGCGTGCCCGCCGACCTGCGGCGCCGCGGCCGCCGTCCTGGTGTCGGCGGAGTTCGCGCGCCGCCACGGCATCGCGCCGAAGGTGACCATCGCCGCGCAGGCGATGACCACCGACACGCCGTCGACGTTCGAGGCGCACGACATGATGCAGCTCGTCGGCTACGACATGGCGAAGGCGGCGGCGTGGCAGGTCTACGGCGCCGCCGGCATCGGCCCCGAGGACGTCGACGTCGTCGAGCTGCACGACTGCTTCGCGCAGAACGAGCTCATCACCTACGAGGGGCTCGGCCTGTGTCCCGAGGGCGGCGGCGAGAAGTTCGTGCAGGACGGCGACAACACCTACGGCGGCCGCTCGTCACCAATCCGTCGGGCGGCCTGCTGTCGAAGGGGCACCCGCTCGGCGCGACCGGCCTCGCGCAGTGCTACGAGCTGGTGCATCAGCTGCGCGGCACCGCCGAGCGCGCGGCAGGTCGACGGCGCGCGCGTCGCGCTGCAGCACAACCTCGGGCTCGGCGGCGCGTGCGTCGTCACGCTGTACCGCGCGCAGTGAACTCCATCGGACCGTCTCCGGATCACCATGACCGCCTATCGCTCCCCCTGGCTCGACGACGAGCTCGAGTCCTTCCGCACCACCGTCCGCCGCTTCGTCACCGACGTGCTCGCGCCGCGCGAGCCGGCGTGGCAGGAAGCCAAGCGCGTCGACGCCGAGTCGTGGCGCGAGGTCGGCGCGATGGGCATGCTGCTGTGCGACGTCCCCGAGGAATACGGCGGCAGCGGCGGCACGTTCGCGCACGACTGCATCGTGTTCGAGGAGATGATGTACGCGGGGGTGGCGAGCTTCGGCAAGAGCGTCCACAACATCTGCGCGCACTACGTGCTCGCCTACGGCACCGAGGCGCAGAAGCGCAGCCTGCTGCCGCGGCTCGCGAGCGGCGAGCTCGTCGGCGCGATCGCGATGTCGGAGCCCTCGGCCGGCTCGGACCTGCAGGGCACGCGCACGCGCGCGGTGAAGTCCGGCGACGCGTACGTGATCGACGGCTCGAAGACCTTCATCACCAACGGGCAGTGCGCGAACCTGCTGTGCCTCGTCACCAAGACCGATCCGGCCGCCGGCAGCAAGGGCGTGTCGCTGTTCATGGTCGAGACCGACGGCCTCGCGGGCTTCCGGCGCGGCCGCACGCTGGACAAGATCGGCATGCCGGGCCAGGACACCTCCGAGCTCTTCTTCGACGGCTGCGTCGTGCCGGCCGGCGCGCTGCTGGGCGGCGTCGAGGGCCAGGGCTTCGTCCAGCTGATGCAGGAGCTGCCCTACGAGCGGACGATCGTCGCGCTCGCCGGCGTGGCGGTGATGGAGAAGGCGGTCGAGATCACCACCGAGTACGTGAAGGAGCGCAAGGCCTTCGGCAAGACGGTGTTCGACTTCCAGAACACGCGCTTCAAGCTGGCCGAGGCGAAGACGATCGCGCACGTCGGCCGCGTGTTCATCGACTCGTGCATCGAGCGCTACATGGCCGGCACGCTCGACACCGCGACGGCGTCGATGGCCAAGTGGTGGCTGACCGACATGCAGTGCCAGGTCGTCGACGAGTGCCTGCAGCTGCACGGCGGCTACGGCTACATGCGCGACTATCCGATCGCCCGCATGTACGAGGACAGCCGCGTGCAGCGCATCTACGGCGGCACCAACGAGATCATGAAGGAAATCATCTCGCGCTCGCTGTGACGGGCGCGGACGAACGAATCGGGAGAATGCAGTGACCAGTCCGTATCCGCACATGCTGGCCCCGCTCGACCTCGGCTTCACCACGCTGAAGAACCGCGTGCTGATGGGGTCGATGCACACGGGGCTCGAGGAAGCGCCCGACGGCTACGCCCGGATGGCCGCGTACTTCGCCGAGCGCGCGAAGGGCGGCGTCGGGCTGATCGTCACCGGCGGCATCGCGCCCAACCTCGCCGGGCGCGTCGAGCCGCGCGCGTCCCAGCTGTCGTTCCCGTGGCAGGTCGGCAAGCACCGGCTGATCACCGAGGCCGTGCACGCCGCCGGCGGCAAGATCGCGCTGCAGATCCTGCACACCGGCCGCTACGGCTATCACCCGTTCGCCGTGGCGCCGTCGGCACTGCGCTCGCCGATCTCGCCGTTCAAGCCGCGGGCGCTGACGCGCTGGGGCATCCGCAAGACGATCTCCGACTACGCCCGCTGCGCGCAGCTCGCGCAGCGCGCCGGCTACGACGGCGTCGAGATCATGGGGTCCGAGGGCTACCTGATCAACCAGTTCATCGCGCCGCAGACGAACCAGCGCGACGACGAGTGGGGCGGCAGCTTCGAGAACCGGATCCGCTTCGCCGTCGAGATCGTGCGCCGCACGCGCGAGACGGTCGGCCCCAACTTCATCATCGTGTACCGGCTGTCGATGCTCGACCTGGTCGAGGGCGGCAGCACCTGGGACGAGGTCGTCGCGCTCGCCAAGGCGATCGAGGCGGCCGGCGCCACGCTGATCAACACCGGCATCGGCTGGCACGAGGCGCGGATCCCGACGATCGCGACGATGGTCCCGCGCGCGGCGTACACGTGGGTGACGCGGCGGATGAAGGGGCAGGTGAAGATCCCGCTGATCACGACCAACCGCATCAACGACCCGGCGGTGGCCGAGGCGGTGCTCGCCAACGGCGACGCCGACATGGTGTCGATGGCGCGGCCGTTCCTCGCCGACGCCGAGTTCGTCAACAAGGCGGCGGAGGGCCGCGCCGACGAGATCAACACCTGCATCGCCTGCAACCAGGCCTGCCTCGACCAGATCTTCGAGCGCAAGATCTGCTCGTGCCTCGTCAACCCGCGCGCCTGCCACGAGACCGAGATCGTGCTGAAGACCGCGGCGCTGCGGAAGAGCATCGCCGTCGTCGGCGCCGGCCCGGCCGGGCTCGCCTGCGCGACGACGGCGGCCGAGGCCGGGCACATGGTCACGCTGTACGAGGCCGACGCCGACATCGGCGGGCAGTTCAACCTCGCGCGCCGCATCCCCGGCAAGGAGGAGTTCGGCGAGACGCTGCGCTACTTCCGGCGCCGGCTGGAGATCACCGGCGTCGAGGTGAAGCTCGGCCAGCGCGTCGCCGCGGCGGACCTCTCCGGCTACGACCACGTCGTCGTCGCGACCGGCGTCGTGCCGCGCACGCCTGCGATCCCCGGCATCGACCACCCGAAGGTCGTCAGCTACCTCGACATCATCCTGGGCCGCAAGGAGGCGGGGGCGCGCGTCGCGATCGTCGGCGCCGGCGGCATCGGCTTCGACGTCGGCGAGTTCGTCACCCACTCGGGCGGCGCAGGACGACGATCGATCACTACCGCGCCGAGTGGGGCATCGACCCGGAGTACCGCAACCGCGGCGGCCTCGCGCCGCCGGTGGAGCCGAAGGTGCCGCGCGAGGTCTGGCTGCTGCAGCGGAAGGCGAGCAAGGTCGGCGACGGCCTCGCCAAGACGACCGGCTGGATCCGCCGCACGCTGCTGAAGAAGCGCGGCGTGCGCATGCTCTCCGGCGTCAGCTACGACCGCATCGACGACGCCGGGCTGCACATCACCGTCGGCGGCAAGCCGCAGCTGCTCGACGTCGACACCATCATCGTCTGCGCCGGCCAGGAGCCGCGGCGCGAGCTCGTTCCGGGGCTCGAGCAGGCGGGCGTGAAGGTGACGCTGATCGGCGGCGCCGACGTCGCGGCCGAGCTCGACGCCCGGCGCGCGATCGCGCAGGGGACGACGGTGGCGCTGGCGCTGTAGCGTGCGCGCGGCGCTACGCCATGAACCCCAGGTCGGACTGGGGGAAGTTGGCGAGGTTCGGGAACACGACGTTCAGGTCGGAGGCGGAGGCGCCCATCCACTTCGCCATCGTCGCCGCGTACTGGTCGACGGAAATGTCGGGAATCAGCCGCCCCTGGCCGGCGTCGGCCGGGTTGCCGGTCGCCGATCTGCATGTTGTGGAACGTGCCGTAGATCTTCCCGCCCTTGACCGCGCCGCCCATGACGAGGTGGTGCCCGCCCCAGCCGTGGTCGGAGCCCTTGCCGTTGGAGGTCAGCGTGCGGCCGAACTCGGACGCGGTGAAGGTCGTCACCTTGTCCTGCACGCCGAGCTCGACCGTCGCGTCGTAGAACGCCTGGAGCGCGGCGTCGATCTGGCCCAGGTTGTCCGCGTGGTTGCCATAGAGGATGGCCGGCTCGTTCCCGGCTGGGCTTCAGGGTGCTGAAGCCGGCGTCGAACTGGTCGCTGTGATTGTCGAAGCCGCCGCCCGCCGACACGAAGAAGATCTGCCGCTTCGCCCCCAGCGCCTGGCGCGCCGCGATCATCATCGCCACCGAGCGAAGCTGCGCTCCCAGGAAGCCGGGCGGGAACGGGGTGTTGATCGCGAATCCTCTCGCTGTAGTTGCCGTTCGGTCCGGGACTCGCCGTAGACCGCGCCGAGGATCAGGTCGTTGATCTCCACCGCGCGCGCCGCCATGTCCCCGAACTGGTCCTGCAGGACATTGGTGCGCGCCATCGTGATGGCGGCCTCGTACACGGCCATCGGGTTCGCCCCCTGCACGTCCTGCCAGTTGTAGGAGAGGATGCGCTGCACGATGGGCGAGGGCGGATTGTACGGGAGGACCGGTGCCCGCTGGTCGCGCTCCCTTCAGGAGCACGCCGGAGCTCGACGTCGAAATCGATACCGGCGACAGGCCGGTGTTGGCCGGCTGCAGGAGATCCGCGAGTCGCCCGCCCCAGCCATCCTCGACCGGCGCCTGCGGGTGGGCGGTGAACCAGTGCTCCTGCATGTTGTCGTGGGCAAACAGCAACGGCGGCAGCTGCGACCGGTTCTGGAAGTCGAACTTGGTGGTGGGGCGCAGCAGCACGCCGACGTTCGATATCACGGCGAGCCTTGCCGCCGGCGAACAGGGCGCGCGTGCGCGGCATCCGCGGATGGAAGCCGAACGGACCCTGGACCGGGTCGCTCACCGCGTTGGCGAGCAGGCTCGCCTGCGGCAGCGCGAGCGGGCCGCGCGCGGCGGCGTAGGCGGCGTACCGCGCGTCGAGCGGCACGATCATGTTGTGCGCGTCGTTGCCGCCGTACATGACGAGGCAGACCAGCGCGCGGTAATCGTCGTAGGGCCCGGCGCCGCGCGCGGGCGCGCTCCACGGGCCCAGCAGCGGGACGGCCGCGATCCCGCCGATCCGGCGCAGGAAATCCCGGCGTTGCACGTCTTCGATCGGAACGTCGCGCACGCGGAACCTCCTCATCGCTGCACCAGGTAGTCGGGGGAATTGAGGATCAGCCACAGCGCATTGTGCAGCCGGTCCGAGTCCGCGGTTGGCGTCGCTGTCCGGCGGAAGCTTCGCGAGCGACTGCGCCATCAGTGCCTTCAATGCCGGGTCGAGGCAGCTCGCGCACAGCACGAGCTCCAGCTCGTCGATCATCTGCGCCGGCGTGCCCGCCGAGGCTGCGATAGTAGGTGTAGTCGGGCGCGAGCCTCCTGCCGGGTTCGGGCTCGAAGCGGCGGTATCCCGGGATGAGGTCCGACATCACCCATCCGGCGAACCCGCTGATCGACGCCGCCTCGGTGATCTCGAACTCGGGGCCGACGAGCCGCGCGGTCGTCATCGGCCCGGCCGGCACGTAATTCGGATGGTAGAAATTGAACACCGAGGGCGCCCACAGCGGAGCCTGGTTGAGCGCTTCCGATCGCCTGAGATCTTCCGCTACGAAGTCATAGACTCCGCTGCCCGTCCGCGCATTGAACGCGCGGTTGAACTGCACGAAGCGAACCACCGGCTCGGTCAGCTTGCCGAACGTCGGCTGCCCCGCCACGACCAGGCTGCGCGCTTCGCTGTCGAGCAGGATCGCCCGGACCACCGCCTTCATGTCGCCGCGCACGCCGCTGCCGTTGTCGTTGAACTTGCGCGCCACGCGCTCGACGTACTGCGGGCTCGGGTTCGACGTGACCAGCCGCTGGATCAGCTGCTTGGCGAGGAACGGGCCGACGTTGGGATGGAAGAAGAGATTGTCGAGGACGTTTTCGAGATCGGTCCGCGCCGACTGGCCGGCCGGCAGCGTGCTGTACGGCGCCCCGGGGTAGACGAGCAGCTGCTTGGCGCCGGTGTCGTGCGCGGGGCCGGGGATGACGCGCGCGTTGTCCGCCGAGTTGAAGGCCGTGGCCCACGGCTCCATCGGCGTGCTCCACGCCGGGCAGGCCTTTTGCAGGAGCATGCCGGGTCTGGTGTCGAGGTCGGGACCGTTCCAGCGCCAGGGCTGCGTCTGGTCCTGCCCCGCGTGGGTCCAGCCCGACAGCGCCCTGGCGAAGCCCTTGACGGTGTCCTCGTTGTAGGTCGGCATCGGCTTGCCGTCGACGTCGAGCTTGACGCTGCCGTCGTCGTTCAGCATCAGCAGGCCGACCGAGAACAGCTGCATCACCTCCCGCGCGTAGTTCTCGTCGGGCTGCGTCTGCAGCACCGGGTCGGCCTTGGCGCTGCCCTTCATGCTGAGGTACTCGCCCATGACGGGGCTCAAGGTCACGTCGCGCAGCAGGTCGCGCGCGTTGCCGAAGGCCCCGCGATTGAGCAGATCGAAATAGTCGCCCATGCCGCAGTAGGCCGCGTTGACGTTGTTGTTGGCCATCGACACGACGAAGATCTGCGACAGCGCGTAGCCGACGCGCTGGCGAAGCTGGTCCTCGCCTTCGAAGTACTGCTTCCACAGCGACCGCATCGCCGCGCGGGCGGCGCCGTCCCACAGCGTGGGGTCCGCCTTCAGCGTGGCGAGGTGCGACTTCGCGGGCTTGGCGAACTGCTCGTCGAGCCACGCCTCGTAGCCCTGCGCGACCAGCGCGTCGATCGCCTCGCGCGGCGCGCCGAACGTCGCCTGGCGCAGGAAGCGGGCGGCGTCCTTGCGCTTCTCGCGCCGCGGTCAGCGGCGCCGATGCAGACGGTCGCCCGGCGCGACGAACACCTGGCGGCGTGATCGCACTTCGATCTGCGTCGTGCCGTTGACCGTGTAGGCGAAGGTCGCGCGATTGCCGTCGGCGAAGGTCGCCGTCGCCGTCCCGACCGGGGTCTCGACGACCTTGGACGGGTCGAAGGGAACGGCGTTGAACGGCGATCCGGCGACCGTCGAGACGCCGCCCGTGTACGCGCCGGACGGGCGCCTTGTGCAGCTCGGCGATCAGCCACCACGGCTTGCCGGCGGCATCGTAGGTGAACCAGGTCGCGAAGATCAGTCGCCCTGGTGGCGTGAAGTTGACGCCCCAGCCCGACTCGGACGCGTTCCACCACAGGTCCTGGTAGTTGGTCGCGAGCGCGAGGTTCGGCCTGCTCGCCCCAGACGCAGGTCGGGTCGGGGCCGAACAGCTGCTTGGTGATCGCCTTGGTCTGCGAGGTGCCGTTGACCGTGTACGCGAGGTTGGCGGCGGTGCCGTAGGTGAACGTCGCCGTCATCGTGCCGACCTTGGTCTCGGCGATCTTCGTGCCGTCCCAGGGCGACGAGTTGAACGCCGGGCCGGCGACCGTCGACACGTCGCCCGAGTAGACGCCGGCGCGCGGTCTTGTGCAGCTCGGCGATCAGCCACCACGGCTTGCCGGCGGTGTCGTAGGTGAACCAGGTGGCGAAGACGATGTCGCCCTGGTGGGCGAAGTTGATGCCCCAGCCGGATTCGGCAGGCGTTCCACCACAGGCCCTGGTAGTTGACCGCGGCGGCGGCGGCGAGGCCGGCTGCCGCCGGGGGCGGCCAGCCAGACGCAGGCAGGCGGCCACGGAGGCCAGGCAGGTTGCGAAGCATCTGTCATCGCCGGCGCTCCGGTCAGGCCATGAAGCCAAGATCGGTCTGGCTGAAGTTCGCGAGGTTCGGGAACACGGTGCCGAGGTCCGACGTTGCTCGCGCCCATCCACTTCGCCATCGTCGCCGCGTACTGGTCGACCGAGTAGTCCGGGATCAGCCGTCCCTGGCCCGCGTCGAGCGGGTTGGCGGTGCCGAGCTGCATGTTGTGGAACGTGCCGTAGATCTTCCCGCCCTTGACCGCGCCGCCCATGACGAGGTGGTGCGCGCCCCAGCCGTGGTCGGAGCCCTTGCCGTTGGAGGTCAGCGTGCGGCCGAAGTCGGAGCCGGTGAACGTCGTCACGCTGTTCTGGCACGCCCAGCTCGACCGTCGCGTCGTAGAAGGCCTTCAGCGCCACGTCGACCTGCAGGAGGAGGTCGGCGTGCTTGCCGAAGAGGATCGCCGGATCGCCGGGGCCGGGCTTGAGCGGGCTCAGCGTCGTGTCGAACTGGTCGCTGTGGTGGTCCAAGTTGCCGCCCGGCGTCACGAAGAAGATCTGCCGCTTGACGCCGAGCGCCTGGCGGCCGGCGATCATCATCGCCACCGAGCGCAGCTGCATCGCCAGCGGGTTGTTGGGAGGGAACACCGTGGCGATCGGAAACTTCTCGACGAACGGACCGAACGGCTCGGGGCCGTCGTAAAGCGCCTGTCAGGATGAAATCGTTGACCTCCACCGCGCGCGTCGCCGCGTCGCCGAACTGGTCCTCCAGCAGGTTGGGGCGCGCCATCGTGATGGCGTTCTCGTACAGCCCTTGCATGCTCACGACCCGGGTGTCGAAGAAGCCGTGGGCGCGGATGCGCTTCGCGATCGGCCGCGGCGGGTTGGCAGACGGGTTGTAGGCGAGGACCTGGTGCGCGACCGCCGTACTGCCCTTGAGCATCACGCTGGAATTCGCCGTCGCGATCCCAACCGAGAATCCCCCGGTGTTGGCCGACTGGATCAGGTCGGCGAGCCGCCCGCCCCAGCCGGTGGCCACCGGCACCTGCGGGTGACTGGTGAACCAGTGGTCCTGGCAGTCGTTGTGCGAGAAGAGCTGCGGCGGCAGCTGCGTCCGGTTCTGGAAATCGAACTTGGTCGTCGGCCGCAACAGCACGCCGACGTTCGAGACCACGGCCAGCTTGCCGCTGGCGAACAGATCGCGCGTGCGCGTCATCCGCGGATGGAAGCCGAACGGGCCCTGGACCGGGTCGGTGACCGAGTTCGACTGCAGGCTCGTCTGCGGCAGCGCCAGCGGCCCGCGGTTGGCCGCGTAGGTCGCGTAGCGCGAATCCAGCGGCACGATCATGTTGTGCGCGTCGTTGGCGCCGAACAGGAACACGCAGACGAGCGCCCGGTAGTCGTCGAACGGCCCGGCGCCGTACGCGAGCTCCGACAGCGGCCCCATCAGCGGCGCCGCGGTGACGCCGCCCAGCGAGCCGCAGGAAATCGCGGCGCTTCATCTTCGTCAGGTCGAAGTGGCGCATGCGCGGGCTCCTCATTTCTGCACCGAGTAGTCGGGGGAATTGATGATCTGCCAGAGCGCCGCGTGGAGCTTCTCCTGCCGCAGGTAGTCGGCGCGGTCCGGAGCCGACGGAGTTGCCCCAGTTCACCTTGCCGATGGCGTCGACGAGCTGTGCCTTGAAGGCCGGGTTGAGGCAGCCGGCGCAGAGCACGAGCTCCAGCGCGTCGATCAGCTGCGCCGGGTTGTCGGTCAGCGGCAGGTACTCGGTGTAGTCCGGCATGATGCGGCGGCCCGGGTCGTCCGAGCGGTAGTTCTCGAAGCCCAGGATGAAATTCACGTTGGCGAACTCGGCGAAACCGGCGATCGTCGACGCGTTGGTGATCTCGAATTCCGGCCCCACCAGGCGGGCGTCGGTCAGCGGGCCGGCGGGCGAGTAGTCGGGGTGATAGAAATTGAACACCGATGGCGACTTCAGCGGATTCTGGCCGAGATCGTCAGGGAAGCTCAGGTCGTAGAGATCGTAGTAGCCGCTCGCGCGCCGGCCGTGGAAGGCACGGTGATACGCGACGAACCGAACTGCCGGCTCGGTCAGCTTGCCGAACGTCGGCCGGCTCGCCACGGTCAGGCTGCGCGCCTCGTCGTCGAGCAGGATCGCGCGGATGACGGCCTTCATGTCGCCGCGCACGCCGCTGCCGTTGTCGTTGAACTTGCGCGCGACCCGCGCGACGTACCGCGGGCTCGGGTTCGACGTCACCAGCCGCTGGATCAGCTGCCTGGCGATGAACGGGCCGACGTTCGGGTGGTAGAACAGGTTGTCGATGACGTTGTCGAGATCGGTCTGCGGCGACTGGCCGGCCGGCAGCGTGCTGTACGGCGCGCCCGGGTACGCCATCAGCTGCTTGGCGCCCATGTCGTGCGCGGGGCCGGCGATGAAGCGCGGCGGGTCGTCGATGCTCACGAGGTACTGCGTCATCCACGGCTCCATCGGCTTCGATCCACGCCGGACACGCCTTCTGGATCGTGATCTCGGGATCGGCGGAATCGAACCCGAAGTCCGGCCAGATCCACCGGCTGCGACTGACTCTGGTCCTGCCCGGCATGGGTCCAGCCCGACAGCGCCTTGGCGAAGCCCTTGACGGTGTCCTCGTTGAACGTCGGCATCGTCTTGCCGTCGGCGTCCGAGCTTGGGCGTGCCGTCCTCGTTGAGCATCACGAGGCCGACGGTGAAGAGCTGCATCACCTCGCGCGCGTAGTTCTCGTCGGGCTGCGTCTGCAGCACCGGGTCGGCCTTCGCGCTGCCCTTCATGCTGAGGTACTCGCCCATGACGGGCGAGAGCGTCACGTCCTTCAGCAGGTCCGGAAGTTGCCGAAGGCGCCGCGGTTGAGGATGTCGACGTACGCCCCCAGGCCGCAGTGCGCCGATTCGACGCCGCTGTTGTGCGAGCGAGACGACGAAGATCTGCGACAGCGCGTAGCCCACGCGCTGGCGCAGCTGGTCGTCGCCCTCGAAGAACTGCTTCCAGATCGACGCCATCCCTACCACGCCGGTCTTGCCGGTGACGCGCAGGTTGGGGTCGGCGAGGACAGTCGTCGACGTGCGAGACCGCGGGCTTGGCGAACTGCTCGGCGAGCCACGCTTCGTAGCCCTGCGCGACCAGCGCGTCGATCGCCTCGCGCGGCGCGCCGAAGGTCGCCTGGCGCAGGAAGCGCGCCGCGTCCTTGCGCTTCGTCGGCGGCCGTCAGCCGGCACGCTGCACAGCGTCCCCGGCGCCACGAACACCTGGCGCGTGATCGACTTGGTCTGCGTCGATGCCGTCGACCGTGTAGGCGAAGGTCGCGTGGTTGCCGTCGGCGAAGGTCGACCGTCGCCGTCCCGACGACCGTTTCCTTCACCTTGGTCGTGTCGAACGGGGCCGTTGAACGGCGGGCCGGCGACGGTGGAGACGTCGCCGGCATAGACGCCGGCCGGGTTCTTGTGCAGCTCGGCGATCAGCCACCACGGCTTGCCGGCCGCGTCGTAGGTGAACCAGGTGGCGAAGATGATGTCGCCCTGGTGCGTGAAGTTGACGCCCCAGCCCGATTCGGACGCGTTCCACCACAGGTCCTGGTAGTTGGTCGCGAGCGCGAGATTCGGCTGCTCGCCCCAGACGCAGATCGGGTCGGGCCCGAACAGCTGCTTGGTGATCGCCTTGGTCCGCGAGACGCCGTTGACCGTGTAGTCGAGCGAGGCCGTGGTGCCGGAGCTGAACGTGACGGTCATCGTGCCGACGCCTGCGTCTCGGCGATCTTGGCGCCGGTTCGCAGGGCGTCGAGTTGAACGGCCGGGCCGGCGACCGTCGACACGTCGCCCGAGTAGACGTCGGCGCGCGGTCTTGTGCAGCTCGGCGATCAGCCACCAGGGCTTGCCCGCCGTGTCGTAGGTGAACCAGGTGGCGAAGATGACGTCGCCCTGGTGGGCGAAGTTGATCCCCCAGCCGGATCTCGGAGGCGTTCCACCAGAGGCCCTGGTAGTTGACGCGGCGGCGGCGGCGAGGCCGGTGCCGCCGGGGGCGGCGAGCCAGAACAGGCAGGCCGCCAGGGAGGCGAGCGCGACGCGGACTTTCCTCATGGGCATCTCCCCTTTGAGCCCCAGGATCGAAGAGCGGTGGCGCCGATTCCGGTGGGCGCGGTGGGAGCGTGATTTCTCCCGACTGCGCCGCGGGACCGGGCCGTCGCGCAATTTCACTGCAATGCGAATCGTTGTCAAGCGGCGGGCCGGCCTGATGGGCCGGTCGGGCCGGGCCCGGCGGGCGGCCTGGTCCCAGTTGCGGGCTTGGGCCGCTTGCGCGCAGGGTGTCGCGACCGTATCGTTAGCCCCGCGCGCGCGAATGCGCGAAGACGGAGGCACGATGCCGGACCAACCCAAGGATCCCGTCGAGTGGCTGGCGAGCTTCTACGAAGCCGCGCAGCAGGTCGTGCAGCCGCTCGTCGCCGGCGCCGGCACGGCCGCTCCGGGCGCGGCCCCCGACCCGTACGCGCAGTTCACCGCGATGGCGCAGGGCGTGGTGGACCTGCAGCGCCAGTACGTCGAGCAGGCGGCGACGATCTGGGGCGCGCTGGTGGCGCCGGGAGGCGCGGCAGCGGCCGGTGCCGACAAGCGCTTCGTCGCCGACGCGTGGCGTGACGATCCGCGCTTCGATCTGCTGAAGCGCGCGTACCTTGCTTATTCCGACCTGCTGCTGCGCTCGGTCGAGTCGGCCGCGGTCGACGACAAGGACAAGGGGCAGCTGCGCTTCGCGATGCGCCAGCTCGTCGACGCGATGAGCCCTGCGAACTTCCTCGCGACCAATCCCGAGGCGCTGCACCTCGCGCTCGAGACCGGCGGCGCGAGCCTCACCGCCGGCATGGCGCTGCTGCTGCAGGACCTCGCCAAGGGCCGGATCTCGATGACCGACGAGGGCGCGTTCGAGGTCGGCCGCAACATCGCCGTGACCGAAGGCACGGTCATCTTCCGGAACGAGCTGATCGAGGTGATCCAGTACGCGCCGCGGACGAAGGAGGTCTACGAGCGGCCGCTGGTGATCATCCCGCCGTGCATCAACAAGTACTACATCCTCGACCTCACGCCGGAGAACTCGTTCGTCCGCCACGCGGTCGAGCAGGGCCACACGGTGTTCATGCTGTCGTGGCGCAACATCGGCGCCGACACCGGCGACTTGACCTGGGACGACTACCTGCGGCTGGGCGTGATGACGGCGATCGACGTCGCGCGCGCGGTGACGAAGGTCGACGAGGTCAACGCGCTCGGCTTCTGCGTCGGCGGGACGCTGCTCGCCAGCGCGACGGCGGTGATGAAGGTCAACGCCGAGGAGAAGGTCGCGAGCATGACGCTGCTGACGACGATGCTCGACTTCGCCGAGCCCGGCGAGATCGGCGCGCTGATCAACGGGCGCAGCGTCGAGCTGCGCGAGGAGGCGATCGGGCAGGGCGGCGTCATGGAAGGCAGCGAGCTCGCGCTGACGTTCTCGTCGCTGCGCGCCAACGACCTCATCTGGCCGTACGTCGTGAACAGCTACCTCAAGGGCAAGAAGCCGCCGCCGTTCGACCTCCTCTACTGGAACTCCGACGGCACCAACCTGCCGGGGCCGATGTTCTGCTGGTACGTGCGCAACACCTACCTCGAGAACCTGCTGCGCGAGCCGGGTCGCACGATCCAGTGCGGCGTGCCGGTCGACCTCTCCGACCTCGACATGCCGGCGTTCGTCTATGCGTCGCGCGACGACCACATCGTGCCGTGGCGCTCGGCATACGCCTCGGTCGGTCTGCTGACGGGCGAGGTCACGTTCCTGCTCGGCGCTTCCGGGCACATCGCCGGCGTCATCAATCCGCCGGCCAAGGCGAGGCGCAATTTCTGGTACGCCGGCGACTACGGCGGCGATGCCGACCACTGGCTGGCGACCGCGCAGGAGGAACCGGGCAGCTGGTGGCCGACGTGGGCGGCAGTGGCTGGCGGAGCAGGCGGGGACATGGTGCCGGCGCCGGCGAAGCCCGGGAATCGCAAGTACCGGCCGGGCCGACTCGGGCCGCCTGTCGGAGGCCGCGGAGCCCGCGAAACCCGACTGGGTCCGAGGGATCGGCGGGGCTGCGCCGGGCGAGACGTGAAGGTCGACCGCGCTTGCCATGACCGCGCGCGCCGTTACGCTCAGTGCTCGCGATACGCGCGCTGACCAAGTCGTATGCCGGGCCGCGGTCGCGCACCGTCTTTCGCGGCGTCGATCTCGACCTCGGTCCCGGCGATTACGTCGCCATCATGGGCGAGTCGGGTGTCGGCAAGTCGACGCTGCTCAATCTCGCCGCGGGCCTCGACCGCGCCGACGGGGGCACGATCGAGCTCGACGGCGTCGAGCTGTCCGCGCAGGACGACGACGCACTGACGCTGCTGCGCCGGCGCGCGATGGGCTTCGTGTTCCAGGCGTTCCACGTCCTGCCGTATCTGAGCGTTGCCGACAACGTCGCGCTGCCGCTGGCGCTGCTCGGCACGCCGTCCGCGGCGGCCGATGAGCGGGTCGCCGCGATGCTCGCGAGCGTCGGCCTCGGCGACCGCGCCGCGGCGATGCCGCGCGAGCTCTCCGGCGGCGAGCTGCAGCGCGTCGCGATCGCGCGCGCGCTCGTCCACCGGCCGCGGCTGGTGCTCGCCGACGAGCCGACCGGCAACCTCGACCCCGACAGCGCGCAGCAGGTGCTCGCAGCTCCTGCGCGACTGCGTCAAGGCCAACGACGCCGCCGGGATCCTGGTCACGCACTCGCACGCCGCCGCGGCCACCGCCGACCGCACGCTGGTCCTGACCCGCGACGGCCTGCAAGAAGTAGGGTCAGACACCACTTAAATAAATGGGGTCAGACACTACTTATCGCCATTTGCGGCGGAGGGCAGGGCCAGGCACCACTTCTGCGCGAGAAAGTAGTGTCTGACCCTACTTATCTGCCGGAAGTAGTGTCTGACCCTAATTATTTTGGATGGGGGGAACGATGACGCTGACGGAGTTCATGGACGGGTACAAGCACGCGTGGGAGAACTGCGACGCGGATGCGCTGTGCGCGCTGTTCGCGGCGGACGGGGTCTACCACAACACGCCGTTCGCCGAGCAGAAGGGGCACGCGGCGATTCGGCAGTACTGGGAGCGGATCAAGCTGCAGAGCGACATCCATCTCGACTACGAGATCCTCGCGGAGCGCGAGGGCGGCGGCATCGCGCACTGGCACGTGACCTACCAGGTGACGTCCGACGAGTTGTTCAAGATCTGGGCGGCGTCGACGGGCACCAACGTCGTCGCGCGCAAGCCCGGCGATCCGCTGCCGCGGCTGGCGCTGGACGGCGTCGCCGTCGTCGAATTCGACGGCGCCGGTCTCGCGCGGCACTTCCGGCTGTGGTGGCACAGCGTCGCCCTGTAGCCCGGGTCGAGCGCAGCACGAGCCGGGACGCACCGCGCACGCAATGATCTCGGTTCCGGGCACCGTCTTCCGCGGAGCACTCGCGCAGAACAAGACGCGCACGCTGCTCGCGGTGCTGGCGATCGCGCTGGGGGTCGCGCTCGGCTACGCGGTGCAGCTGATCAACCGGACGGCGGTCGACGAGATGGCGCTCGGCGTGCAGACGCTCTCCGGCGACGCGGATCTCGAGATTCGCGGGCCGCGGAGCGGCTTCGCCGAGGCGATCTATCCGGAGATCGCGAAGCTGCCGGAAGTCGCGGTGGCGAGTCCCGTCGTCGAGGTGGACGCGCGGCTCTCCGGGCGCGCGGAGACGCTGCGGATCGTCGGCCTCGACGTCTTCCGCGCCGCCTTCGTGCAGCCGGGCCTCGTCCCGCCGGCGACCGGGCGCTTCGACGCGCTCTCGCCCCGACGCGCTGTTCCTGAGCCCGGCGGCGGCGCGTGACATGAACGCCAGGGAGGGCGACGCGGTCGTGCTGCAGGTGGGCCTCGCCGACGTGCGGCTGCGCGTCGCGGGCGTGCTCGCGTCGGGCGCGCAGCAGCGCTTCGCGGTGATGGACATCGCCGGCGCGCAGGCGAGCCTCGGCGCGCCTCGGCACGCTGTCGCGGATCGACCTCAGGCTCGTCCCGGGCGTCGACCGCGAAGCCTTCCGCGACCGGCTGGCGGCGCGGCTGCCGGCCGGGCTCGCCGTCGATGCGCCCGCGGCGAGCGCGGCGGCGACGGCGTCGCTGTCGCGCTCCTACCGCGTCAACCTCAACGTGCTGGCGCTGGTGGCGCTGTTCACCGGCGGCCTCCTGGTGTTCTCGACGCAGGCGCTGGCGGTCGTCCGCCGCCGGGCGCAACTCGCGCTGCTGCGCGTGCTGGGCGTGACGCGACGGCAGCTGGTCGCGCTGATCGTCGCCGAGTCCGCGCTGATCGGCGCGGCGGGCGGGGTGCTGGGGCTCGTCGCCGGCCACGCGCTGGCGGCGCTCGCGCTCTCGCTGGGTCGGCGTCGATCTCGGGTCGGGCTACTTCCGCGGCGTCGCGCCGACGCTGCGCTTCGATCCCGCGTCGCTGGCGCTGTTCTTCGCGCTCGGCGTCGGCGCCGCCGTGCTCGGCAGCTTCGCGCCGGCGCTGGAGGCGGCGCGTGCGGCGCCCGGCGCCGGCGCTCAAGGCGGGCGACGAGCAGCGCGCGTTCGCGCGCCCTGCGCCCCGTCTGGCCGGGGCTCGCGCTGGCCGCCGCCGGCGCGCTCGCGACGCTGCTGCCGCCGCTCGACGGCCTGCCGGTGTTCGGCTACCTCGCGATCGCGCTGCTGCTGATCGGCACGCTGCTGCTGATGCCGCGCCTCGCCGTCGCGGCGCTCGCCGCTCGCGCCGCGGCCGCGCCGGCCCGGCGCGTTCCTGGCGCTGGCGCAGCTGCGCGCCGCGCCGGGGCAGGCGCGGTGAGCCTCGCGGCGATCGTCGCCAGCGTCAGCCTGATGGTGGCGATGGCGATCATGGTGGCCTCGTTCCGCAGCTCGCTCGACGAGTGGCTCGAGCGCGTCGCTGCCGGCCGACCTCTACTTCCGCGCGAGTGCCGGCGGCGACACCGCGTACCTGCCCGCCCGACGTGCAGGCGCGCGATCGCCGCGCTGCCCGGCGTGCGCCGCGCCGAGTTCCTGCGCGAGGCAGCAGCTGCTGCTCGATCCGGCGCGGCCGCGCGTGACGCTGCTCGCGCGCCCCGTCGATCCCGCCGACTTCGGCAGCCGCATGCCGCTGGTCGGCGACGACGGTGACGGTGGCGCCGACCGCGCCGCCGCCGGTGTGGATCAGCGAGGGCGTGCAGGACCTCTACGGCTACGCGCCGGGGCAGGTGATCGAGCTGCCGCTCGCCGGCCGGTCGATCCGCTTCACCGTCGCCGGCATCTTGCGCGACTACGCGCGCCAGCAGGGCGCGATCGTCATCGAGCGCGACAGCTACGTCGCGCTCACCGGCGACCGCGACGGTGACCAACGGCGGCGCTGTGGCTCGCGCCGGGCACGCCGCGCCGAGGCGGTGATCGGCCGCGATCCGCGCGCGACTGCCCGGCGGCGACCGGCTCGACATCGCGGTGCCCGGCGAGATCCGCGCGCGCCTCGCTGGCGATCTTCGACCGCACGTTCGCCGTGACCTACGCGCTGGAGCTGGCGGCGGTCGCCATCGGGCTGGTCGGCCTGTCGTCGCGTTCGGCGCGCTGGTGCTCGCGCGCCGGCGCGAGTTCGGCATGCTGCGCCACATCGGCATGACGCGCCGGCAGATCGGCGCGATGCTCGCGGCCGAGGGCGTGGCGTCAGCGCGCATCGGCCTCGCGCGTCGGCCTCGCGCTCGGCTGGGTCATCAGCCTGGTCCTGATCCACGTCGTCAACCGGCAGTCGTTCCACTGGAGCATGGACTGCGTCTGCCGTGGGCTGTCGCTCGCGGGCTTCGCGCTGGCGGTGCTCGCGCTGGCGACGGCTGACCGCGGTCGCGAGCGGGCGGCAGGCGATGGGCAGCGACGTCGTGCGCGCGGTGAAGGAGGACTGGTGAGGCGCCGCGGCGTTCCTGGCGACGCCGCTCGCGGCGCGTGGCTCGTTGCGCGCACGCGACGCGCGCGCCGTCGAGTACCCGCCCGTCGTCGCGGGGACGCCGCTCGCGTTCCCGCGCGACCACGGCAGCCACCCGGCGTTTCGGACCGAGTGGTGGTACGTCACCGGCTGCGTGCGCGACGCCGCCGGCAACGAATTCGGCTTGCAGGTCACGTTCTTCCGCAACCGGCCGGGACATCGCCGAGGACAACCCGAGCGCGTTCGCGCCGCGGCAGATCCTGTTCGCGCACGCGGCGCTGGCCGATCCGCGCCGCGGCCGGCTGCTGCACGACCAGCGCGCCGCGCGCGCGGGCTTCGGGCTCGCCGAGGCGCGCGAGGACACGACCGGCGTGTGGATCGGCGACTGGTCGCTGGCAGCTCGCCGACGGCGCGCTACGCCGCGCGGATCGCGGCGCGCGAGTTCGCGCTCGACCTCGCGTTCGCGCCGACGCAGGCCGTGCTGCTGCAGGGCGACGGCGGCTACTCGCGCAAGGGCCCGGACGCGCGGCAGGCGAGCTACTACTACAGCCGGCCGCAGCTCGCGGTGACCGGCACGCATCGACGGTCGACGGCCGGCGCCGTCGAGGTCACCGGCACCGCCTGGCTCGACCACGAGTGGTCGAGCGAGATCATGGCGCGCCGAGGCGGTCGGCTGGGACTGGGTCGGCCTCAACCTCGACGACGGCGGCGCGCTGATGGCGTTCCGCATGCGCGCCCGGCAACGGCGCGAGCGGCGCGCTGTGGGCCGGCGGCACGCTGCGCGGCGCCGACGGCAGCACGCGCACGTTCGGCCCCGATGACGTCCGCTTCACGCCGCTGCGCCGCTGGCGCTCGCCGCGCACCGAGGCGACGTACCGGTCGCGCTGGCGGTCGAGGTCGCCGGCGTCGAATACGTGCTGCAGCCGCTGTTCGACGACCAGGAGCTCGACAGCCGCGCGAGCACCGGGACGATCTACTGGGAAGGCGCCGTGCGCGCGACGGTCGGCGGGCGCGACGCGGGGCGCGGCTACCTGGAGCTGACCGGCTACTGGAAGCCGCTGAAGCTGTGACCCGGTGGCGGCAGCTACTGGAAGCCGCTGGAGCTCTGACCCCGCTTCAGCGCGACGACGAGCCTGACCTTGCCGCCGCCTTCGCGCGGCAGCTCGGCGCAGCGCACCGTGTCGACCTTCGCCGCCGTCGACCCGGCGCCGAGCAGATCTTCCATCTGCCGCGTCACCGGCGCGGCGACCCGCGCGAACGAATCCTCGTCCGCGGTCACGAGCTTCAGCAGGTAGCGGTCCGGCGCCTGCTGGACGAGCTGGTACTGGATGATCTCGGCCCGGGGCTTGACGACCGCCCAGACGGCGCGCGGATGCAGGACTTTCGCCGTTGGCCAGCGTGAGCAGGTCCTCGATCCGCCCCTCGATCTCGCCCAGCAGGCGAAAGCTCCGCCCGCAGCGGCACGGTGCCGGCGCCCAGGCGGCGACGTCGGACAGCCGGTAGTTGAGCAGCACCGTCCCCCGGTTCACGAGGTTCGACAGCACGATGCAGCCCGGCTCGTGATCGGGGACCGTGCGGCCGTCCGCGTCGGCGATGCGCAGGTGCGCGAGATCCTCGTGCACGTGATAGCCGGCGCGCTCCTCGCACATGAAGCCGATCTTGAACGCCTCGACCGCGTTGTAGTTCGCCAGCACCGGAGCGCCCAGCACCGCCTCGATGTCGCGGCGCGCCGGGGGCAGCAGCGATTCCGCCCCGTAGAGCAGCAGCCTGGGCTGCCGGAGCGCGGCGCCGCCGGCGGCCACCGCGCGCGACAGCGCCTCGAGGTAGCTGCCGAAGGTCGCGAGCACGTCGGGCCCGAAGCGATTGACCGCCTCGACGTTCTCGCGCAGCGGCGACTCCACCGACAGCACGAGGCGATCCGGGCGGGTCGGCACGTACGTGGTCTCGCGGTAGAACTGCCAGACCTTCTCGATCGTGCCGGAGGGGTAGCCGATGATCGCCTCGCGGTAGCCGGCCGCCCTGCCGATGAGGTTGGTGACGACCTCGCGCTCGCGCTCGCCCCAGGCGATGTTCGCGAGCAGCGACAGCGGGTCGTGGAGGACGCGGCCCCGCTGGCCGGTCGTGCCGCTGGTCACGAACTCGACCGACCGGCGGCCCAGCCACGACGTCGACACGAACCGCTCCGGATCGCGCTGCAGGTCCTCCTTGCGGATGAGCGGCAGGCGCTCGAGGTCGGCCGCGGTGCGGATATCGCGCGGATCGAGCGACAGCCGGCGGAACGCATCGCGGTAGTGCGGCACGGTGGCCGCGGCGTAGCGGACGAGGCTCCTCACCCGCGCGTCGCGCAGGCGCTCGATGCGCGCCCGCCGGGCGAACGGCATGCGGCGCTGCCCGGGGAGTTGCGACAGGACGTAGGCGTTGCCGGCACCGCGGCGCGGAGCCCCGCGATCATCGGCGCGAGCGTTCAAAGCCAGCGCGCGAGCAGCGCCCCGGCCGCGAGCAGCGCCCCGAACGCGACCTCGAGCATCACCGTCCGGAACAGCAGCGCGTTCTGCGCCGGCCCGGCCGGCGTGTGCGCGAGGGCGCGCCACAGGCGCAGCGCCCAGGGCAGGGCGGCGACCGGCAGCGCGTACGCGAGGCTGCCGGTCGTGCGTGCGAGCGCCAGCGCCAGCGCGAACGGCGCCAGCAGCAGCAGCCCGTAGAGCGCCCGCGCCGCCGGTGCCGAGAGGACCACGGTCAGCGTCCGCCGGCCGGTCGCCGCGTCGTGCTCGCGATCGCGGTAGTTGTTGACCAGCAGGACCGCGCTGGCGTGCATGCCGATCGCCGCGCCGGCGATCCACGCCGCGGCGCCGATCGTCCCCGCCTGCACGTAGTAGGTGCCGCAGACGGCCACCAGCCCGAAGAACACGAACACGGTGAGCTCGCCGAACGGCGTGTACGCGATCGGCCGCGGCCCGCCCATGTAGGCGACCGCGGCGATCGTCGACGACACGCTGGTCGCGACGATCGGCCAGCCGCCGCGGATCATCAGCGGCAGCGCGACGACCTGCGCGGCGACGATCGCGACGACGATCGCCTGCTTGACGGTGCGCGTCGCGAGCCAGCCGTTGGCGGTGGCCCGCGGCAGGCCGACCCGCTTGCCGGTCTCGGCGCCGCGCTCGGTGTAGCCGACGTCGTTCTGCAGGTTGGTGATCACCTGCATCAGCATCGCCGCCGCGAACGCGATCAGCGCCACGAAGGGATCGAACGCGCCGGCGACCGACCACGCGAGGCAGGTCGCGACGATCACCGGGATCGTCGCGATCCACAGCGTCTTCGGACGCACGGCGATCCGCCAGGCGTCGAGCGAGCCGGGGCGGATATCGAGAGGGGGAAGGGCGGGGGAGGACGGCGAGGTGCTCATCGATCGCTGGGGCCGGTGGCCGGTCCGGCCGCGGCGATCGGTACATCCGTCATCGGCGGCCGCAAAGACGCCGATTATAGGGGACGCCGCCCCCGTGCAGGCGGGCGGCGGCGCCGGCCCGACGCGAGCCGGCGGCGGCTACCAGCGCTTCCAGCCGACCGTCACCGCGTATTCGTCGGGCGCGTAGCGGATGTCGAGCTCGCCGTCGTGGCGCGCCTTCAGCGCCTCGCCGATCCGCTGCGGCAGGTGCACGTCGGTCGTCGTGACGACCATCCGGTTCGGCGCCGTCCTCGATCGCCATGATCCGCGCGAGCGGATGCTCGCCGTGCTCGCGCTTCTCGGCGTTCTTCACGATGCCGGCGAGATCGGCGCGGTGGTGCTCGACGTAGGCGCCTTCGAGCGTCAGCGTCCCGGCCGGCAGCTTGTCGCGGATGCGGTGGCAGGCCGGGCAGAGCGCCTGGTGCGCGTCGGCCGGCGCCGTGCCCCATTGCCAGTGGCCGTGATGGAAGATCGCGCCGCAGTCCTTGCAGGCGGTCGGCTCGGCGTACTTGTGCTTCGCGAAGTACGGATCGTGGTGGGGATTGTCGAAGATCGCCGCGCCGTGGCGCGCCACGCCACCCGGATTCGTTTGGGGACTTGGTACGGTGTTGCGTGCTGTCATGATCATCACCTCGCTGCAATCGGCATTGCGGGCCGGGGCACGGGCGATGGGGCTCTCGGACGACGGCCCACCCGGCTTGCACGTGTGTCCAACGCCGGGTCATTCGCCCCGGGTGGCAACTTCACCGCCGCCCGGGGTTGCAACAGCTTTCAACTCCAATGTAGCCCTTCCGTCGACGCGACTCGTTGACCCGCCTCAACACCGCCGGCAATCGTGGTCGCGGCGGGCGCCGGAGGCCATCGGCGGATCCTCAGCGGACGAGGACGATCGCGCAGGCGGGCTCGTCGGCGAGCGCGGCCAGGTCGAGCGCCAGCGCGGTCATCGCCGGCGCCGGGATCGTCAGCATGCGCCCGTGGTGCAGCCGCACCGCCCAGCGCAGCGCCGACGTCGTCGCCGGCAGCACCAGCGCCGTGCCGGCGAGGCCTTCGCCCTCGAGCCAGGCGCGCGCCCTGGCCGTCGCTTCCGCGGCGGCCCGCGCATCGCCCTGCGGAACCAGGATCAGCAGCTCGCCGGCGGTGGCGTGCGGCGAGCCGCGCCGCGGCGGCGAGGCCGCGCATGGCGGCATCGGTGGCGTCGTACAGGGCCATCACCCGCGACCGCGGTGCCGGCGCCCGGGCGCCGGCGCGGGCGGTGCTGCCGGCCGTGCCGAGCAGGACCGTGAGGTCCGCGGCGCGCGCGGCGACCTCGGCCTCGACCTCGCCGCGGGTGACCTCGAACGTGAACTCGATCCGCGCCCGCTGCGCTTCCGCGACCAGCAGCTGCCGCAGGTGCGCGGCCTCGACGCGGAATGCGCGCTCGACGTCCGCCTCGCCGAGCCCGCGCGCGGCCGCGGTGAGGCTCTCGACCTCGCGCGCGAACGGCAGCGCCGACAGCCGCGCGAGCCGCGGGTCCTCGACGAACAGGCCCTCGAGCCGCGCGCCGACGGCGGCGGCGAGATCGATCGCGGCGGCCAGCGCCGCACGGCCGCGCGGCGACGGCGCCAGCGGCACCAGCACCTGCGTGAACCGCTGCGGCTTCGGTGGATGCGTAGTCACACGACCCCCTGGCAATGCGCGCCGCCCTCACCCCGCTGCACCCGCGCTCGCGGCGCGGTGCCTCATCGCTCGGCCCCGGCGCCTCCGCGCCCGCGGCGCAACTTGCGAATCGCCGGAATCCCGATGGCCGCCGCCCGCGCCGCCGCGAACTCGGCGAGGCGGTTGGCCACGCGGCGGTTGATCGTGCCCTCGGGATACTGCCCGCTCGGCATCAGCTCGCCGGCCGGCACGCCGGTCAGGAGCTCGATCGCCTCGTCGACCGTGCGCGCCGCGTGCACGTGGAACCGGCCGGCCTCGGCCGCGGCGACCACGTCGGCGCGCAGCATCAGGTTCTTGACGTTGCCGGCGGGGATGAGCGACGCCCTGCGTCGCCGTCGAGCCCGCGCGCGGCGCAGATGTCGAAGAAGCCCTCGATCTTCTCGTTGACGCCGCCGATCGCCTGCAGCTCGCCGGCCTGGTTGACCGAGCCGGTGATCGCGAGCGACTGCGCGGATCGGCACGTCGGCGAGCGACGAGAGCAGCGCGCAGAGCTCGGCCGCCGACGCGCTGTCGCCCTCGACGTGCCGTAGGTCTGCTCGAACACGAGGCTCGCGCGCAGCGCAGTGCGGCCGCTTCGCCGAGAAGCGCGTGGCGAGGAACGCCGACAGGATCAGCACGCCCTTCGAGTGGATCGGCCCGCCGAGCTCGACCTCGCGCTGGACGTCGATCACCTCGCCGTCGCCGACGCGCGTGCGTGCCGTGATCCGCGTCGGCCGGCCGAACATCTGGCCGCCGAGCTCGAAGACCGTGAGGCCGTTGACCTGCCCGACCGCTTCGCCGCTGGTGTCGATCAGCACCGAGCTCGCGCAGGACCGCCTCGTGCATCGCGCGCGCGATGCGCCCGGCGCGCTCGCGGCCGCGCGGCGATCGCCGCGTCGACGTCGTCCGGACGCACGCGCTGCGGCGCCGGCGCGCCGCGCGCGCGAAGTCGGACTCGGTCATCACGTCGATCAGGCCCTGCACGTGCGTCGACAGCCGCTCGCTGTCCTCGACCTCGCGCGCGCGCGTGCTCGATCAGGCGCGCGACGCGTCGCGGTCGAACGGCAGCATCGCCTGGCGCCGCGCGACGGTCGCGATCAGCCGCGCGAGCAGCAGCCTGGTTGTCGTGCGTCCGCGGGACCTCGTCGTCGAAGTCGACGGCGACCTTGAACAGCTCGGCGAAATCGGGGTCGTACGCGTACAGCAGGTAGTACCAGTGCCGCTCGCCGAACAGCACGACCTTGACCTCGAGCGGGATCGGCTCGGGCTCGAGCGAGATCGTGCTGACGAAGCTGTACATCTGCCCCAGCGACTCGATGCGGATCCTGCGCGTCGTCAGCGCGCGCTTCAGGCCTTCCCACGCGAACGGCTGCGACAGCAGCTTCAGCACGTCGAGCAGCAGGTAGCCGCCGTTGGCGCGGTGCAGCGCGCCGGCCTTGATCAGCGTGAAGTCGGTGACCAGCGCGCCCAGCTGCGCGACGTGCTCGACGCGGCCGAGCAGGTTCGGGTGCGTCGGCAGGTCCTCGTGGACGACGGGCACGCCCTCGTGCTCGCTGCGGTCGAGCAGCAGGTTGACCTGGTAGCGGCGGAAGTTGGGCGCCTGCCCGTCGGGCATCACGAACGGCAGCGGCGACGACGGCGTCTCGGGGCCGCGGCGGAAGTCGTCGATGTTCTCGACGAGGTCGTGCTCGACGGCGGCGAGGTAGGCGACGACGTCGGGCAGGTCGGCATAGGCCTGGCGCAGGTCCTCCATCTCGCGCCCGACGGCGAAGCTCGCGACCTCGCGGTTCAGCTGGCGGACGCGCTCGCGGTGCTCCTTGCGCCAGCGCTGCGTGTCGCGCAGCAGCTGCGCG
This sequence comes from uncultured beta proteobacterium, assembly GCA_963832705.1. Classification (GTDB taxonomy): domain Bacteria; phylum Pseudomonadota; class Gammaproteobacteria; order Burkholderiales; family Casimicrobiaceae; genus CAIWHR01. The sequence continues at coordinate 47,374 of CAWHVP010000010.1, forward strand.
AGCCGCTCCTGCAGCGCGGTGATCGCCTTCTCGATCTTCTGCTGCTGCTCGGCGGGCAGCTCGCCGAAGGCGTCGGGCGTGATGACCTCGCCGTCCTTCATCGGCGCCAGCGTGAAGCCGGTGGGCGTGCGCAGCAGCGCGATGTCGTCGCCGGAAGCCTGCTCGGCCAGCGTCGGCGAACGCCTTCTCGTGCCGCTCGCTGAACTCGGCCGCGATCTGCTCGCTGCGCGCGCGGTACTCGTCGCTGTCGAACGCCGCCGGGATCGCGGCGAGCAGCTCGTCGACGAGCTTCTTCATCGCGTCGCGCAGCTGCGCCGCCGCGCCCCGCGGGCAGCCGCAGCGCGCGCGGCCGGTGCGGCTCGGCGAAGTTGTTGACGTAGCACCAGTCGTCGGGCCGCGCCTCGGCCGCCGCCTGCCGGGCGATCGCGTGGCGCAGCAGCGTCTCCTTGCCGGCGCCGGGCGGGCCCAGCACGTAGAGGTTGTAGCCGTCGCGGCGGATGCCCAGGCCGAACGCCGCCGCGGTCTCCGCCCGGCTCTGCCCGAAGGCGGCGTCGAGATCCTCGACCTCGCCGGTGTGCGCGAAGGCGAACTGCGCGGGATCGCAGCGCTGCGCCAGCTGCGCGGGCAGGAGCTTTCCGAGATCGGGCATGGGCGGAAACCTGGAGAGTGGGCGGACGCGCGCCGCGGCGCGCGGGCCGCGGCTCGTTTCATCGTAGACCTCGCCCCGCACCGGTTGTTGATGCCGGTCAACAAGCGCGGCGGGTCGCGGCGCCGGCACACGGGGCAGCGCGCGCATCCGGCTAGAATGGGCTGCGGGGCGTGCCAACCGGCGTGCCGGCGAGGTCGAGACATTGATGGCCGCTTGGGAACATTTTGCGCACGGCGCCGACATCGGCGTGCGCGGCATCGGCGCGACGCGCGCCGAGGCCTTCGAGCAGGCGGCGGTCGCGCTGACCGCGGTGCTGACCGATCCCGCGACGGTGGCGGCGACGACGCGCGTCGACCTGCACTGCCAGGCACCCGACGACGAGGTCCTGCTCGTCGACTGGCTGAACGCCGTCGTCTACGAAATGGCGACGCGGCGGATGCTGTTCGGCCGCTACGTCGTCGAGCTCGCCGATCACGCGCTGGCCGGGCAGGCCTGGGGCGAGGCCGTCGATCCGGCGCGGCACCGGCCGGCGGTCGAGGTCAAGGGCGCGACCTACACCGAGCTCGCGGTGGCGCGGCGAGCCGACGGCACGTGGGTGGCGCAGTGCGTCGTCGACGTCTGAGCGGGATGCGACTGCGCGCCGCGAACAGGAGGCACGAGCGATGGACCCGTCCCGGCTGATCCGCCTATCCGACTACGAGTGGCAGCTGCCGCCGCGCAGGGAACGATGCGCGTGCCCGGCATCATCTACGCCGACGAGGCGCTGATCCGCGACATGGACGACAAGGTCGCCGAGCAGGTCACCAACGTCGCGCGCTGCCGGGCATCGTCGGCGCGTCCTACGCGATGCCCGACGCGCACTGGGGCTACGGCTTCCCGATCGGCGGCGTCGCGGCGTTCGATCCGGACGACGGCGGCGTCGTGTCGGCCGGGCGGCGTGGGCTTCGACATCTCCTGCGGCGTGCGCACGCTGCTGACCGGATTGAAGCTCGCCGACGTCGACGCCGTGCAAGGCGCGGCTCGCCGACACGCTGTTCGCGGCGATTCCCGCCGGCGTCGGCAGCACCGGCGCACTCCGGCTCGACGCGAAGGAGATGGACGCGATGCTGGCCGGCGGCGCGCGCTGGGCGGTCGCGCGCGGCTACGGCCGGCCCGAGGACCTCGAGCGCGTCGAGGAGGGCGGGCAGATGGCCGGCGCCGATCCGCGGGCCGTCTCCGACCACGCCAAGCGCCGGCAGCGCGACGAGATGGGCACGCTGGGCTCGGGCAACCACTACCTCGAAGTGCAGCACGTCGTCGAGATCTTCGACCGCGGCGCGGCGAACGACTTCGGGCTCGACGTCGGCGACATCGTCGTCAGCATCCACTGCGGCTCGCGCGGCCTCGGCCACCAGATCGGCACCGAGTTCCTGCGCGAGATGGTGGTGACGGCCAAGGCGGCGGGCATCGACCTGCCCGACCGCGAGCTCGCCTGCGCGCCGATCCGCTCGGCGATCGGCGAGCGCTATCTCGGCGCGATGCGCGCGGCGATCAACTGCGCGCTCGCCAACCGCCAGATCCTCACGCACCTGGCGCGCAACGCCGTCCACGGCGTGCTGCCGCGCGCGCGGCTGCGAGCTGCTGTACGACGTCTCGCACAACACCTGCAAGGTCGAGGAGCACGTCGTCGACGGCAAGCGCCGCAAGCTGTTCGTCCACCGCAAGGGCGCGACGCGCGCGTTCCGGCCCGGGCACCCGGAGCTGCCGCCCGCGCTGCGCGGCGCCGGCCAGCCGGTGCTGATCGGCGGCAGCATGGGCACCGCGTCGTACGTGCTCGCCGGCACCGCCGCCGGCATGCGCCGGTCGTTCGGCTCGGCCTGCCACGGCGCGGGGCGCAGCATGAGCCGCAACGAGGCGACGCGCCGCTGGCAGGGCCGCGCGTCGTCGACGACCTCGCCGGGCGCGGCATCCTGATCCGCAGCCCGTCGCTGCGCGGCGTCGCCGAGGAGGCGCCCGGCGCCTACAAGGACGTCACCGCGGTCGTCGACGCCGCCGACCACGCCGGGCTCGCGCGCAAGGTCGCGAAGCTGGAGCCGGTGGTCTGCGTCAAGGGGTAGGTGCGCGGCGCCGCGCAGCACGCCGGCGGCGGCGATTCAGATGCTGGGCGCGCTCCGGCGCTGCTGCATCTGCTCCCGGATCCGGTCGTGAAACACCTCGGCGCGGGCGAGCCTGTCGCGCAGGAGGTCGCGGACCACGGCTTTCTGTTCCGGCGAGAACCTGGCGTAGAGATCGAGCCACAGGTCCCGCACTTTCCGGCGCGCCTCCTGGCTCTCCTGCAGGATCGGGTCGGCCGCGCCGGCGATCACCTTCAGGTCGGGCTCGGCCTTGGCGAGCTCGGAGACCAGCCTGTCCTTCACCTGCTCGCGGCTGGTCCGGACGGCCTCGCGCGCCGCCTTCGACTGCGCCACCACGTCGTCCCACAGCCGCTGCTGCTCGGCATCGAGGTTGAGGCTCGCCTTTGCCCGCTCGAGCACGCGCGGCAGCGTCGGGCCGATGTCGCCGTCGTGCATCGCATGCAGGCTGGGGCCGAGGCCGTTGCCCGGCATCGGGCCCGCCGGCAGCTTCAGCGCCGCGATCGTGCCGAGTGCGAGCGCGGAGACGGCGACGGCAAGAGTGAGCCGGCCCCGTCGCGGGGTCGACGCGGCGTTCGGTGTCAGCGTTCATCGGTTCCCTCCTGTCGTCGAGGGGAAGCCAGCGTCGGCGTTGCCCGCTGCGGGCACGTCCGGCCCTGGCTGGATTCATCTTCCCCCGACGAATCGCGGCGGGCGGCCACGTTGTGCAACAGGACGTTGCAGTCCTCCATCCGCGGCACAATTCGTTACACCGCCGGCGCGTGGTCCCGCGGCTGGCCGCGTTCCGTGTCTGCTCGGCCGGCGAGAGCCTGTCGCGGCCCTTCGGCGCGTCAGCAGCACGAGTCGGCCCGGCGTTCGCAGTCCTGGTACCGTCAACGGCCGCCGTTGCACACTCCCGATCGAATCTACGGCACGCGGGGATGTCCACCGAGCGAACGCCCGAGATCTCGGAGCATCGCGGCGCCATCGCCTCGCCAGGCGCTGCCGTGCATGCAGGCGAGCACGCCGGGGCGGGCTTCGGCCAGCCGCTCCAGCATGGCGATCGTGTCCGGCGCGTGGGCGTAATAGTCCATCTCGCCGCGGAACGCCTCGCTCGGCCCGAGGATGTCGGACTCGGTGAGCGGCGTCTCGCCCTTGCCGCCTTGCGTAAAGAGGTCGCCGCACAGGAAGGTGCCGGTATGGAGCTCCATCATCAGGCCGCATTCCCAACCGTGCGGCAGGTGGGGGGTGTCGTACCAGCGGAGTTCGTGCTGCCCGAGCTTCAGGGTTTCGCCATCCGCCAGCGGTCGCGCCGCACGGTCGGCAACGTCGTTCACGGACACCATGGCGGCGACCCGGCTGCACACCGGCACGGCTTTCGGGGCGACAGCGAGGAAGTCGTTCAGCGAACCACATTCGTCCGCCTCGAAGTGCGAGAACGCGACGTAGCGAAGCCGGTCCAGCGGCAGGATTCTGGCCACCGCTTCGCTGACCAGCGGGAACATGCGCCTCGGACCCGTGTGAAAGACGAGCGATTCGTCGTCCGCGATCAGGTACTGGTTGAAGCTGAATGCACCCGCGCCCCCGGGCAGGGCGATGGGCGTGTTGATGCGATAGATCCCTGCGGCGATCTCGTGGACGTTCGTGCCGGAAGTCGGGTTGGTGACCATGCGTGCCTCCGTGGGTCAGCCCTGGCGATGCGGCGGGATCGGCAGAGTCGAGTGGCCGATCATGCCGACGGGAAGGCAGCTTACACCCGCCCGCAATTTGGGCGCATTGCGCCAGGCGCGCGGGTGTACTGGCGCGCCCAGTCCCCGCCTTGCGGACAGCGGCGATTGATCGCGACCCAGGTTCGGCGGTAACGTCGTGCGCGGACGACGACGGTGCCAACCGGGAAAGGGAGGTCTGCAGTGAGAGCGTTTCGCGCATTACTGGTCGTGCTCTGGGCGATCTCGTCGGCTACACGGCCTCGTGACACGGCAGGCCCGGGCGCTGGCGAGTGCTGCTCGGAGGCGGGCGACGGCGTAGGCGGGCGCATTTGACGCGGCCGTGCGGTTGCGGCATCGTCGTGCTCGTCGGCCGATCGCCGAAGCGAGACGCCGACCGGCCCGCGACCGCGGGCAGTCCACGGCGGTGGCCCGGGAGGGGCGATGGACATTCACGGCAGGCCGATCGGGGAGCGCATCGACTGGCTGTTCGACCTCGCCCGCCGTCACTCCGCGACCTTCGCCGCGCCCGAAGCGTAGCTGGCGCGCAAGCGCTACCTCGGCCGAACACCCGACGGCCGATGACGGTGCTCAAGTGCATGGACGGGCGGATCAACATTCCGGTCGCAACCAATACGCCCATCGGCATCATCCAGCCCTTTCGCAACCTCGGCGGCATGTTCGACCTGGGCTGGCCGCACCTCGGCGAGGTGCTGACCAGCCACGTGCAGCGCGTCGTCAGCGCCGGGCGGCGCGCGCTGTCCTGGTCACCTACCATTACTCGCGGGCGACCCGCGGCGCGGCTGTGCCGGCTTCAAGTACGACACGGCGCGGCGATCGCCCACACCTACGAGATAAGGCGCCAGGTGGAACACATCTTCGGCACCGATCATGGCACCGTGTATCCGCTCGTCTGCGGTTTCGAGACCGACGAGGACGCGCTGATCCTCCATGGCCGACGGGCGACAACTCGACGTCGGCGAGCTGGCTCCGCTGACGGGGCGACGCTCGGCGCCGCGGCTGCGCGCGCTGTTGCCGGACATGCCGCGCGCAGGTGTGCGCCGACATCCTGCCGCTGATCCTCGGCAACATCGCCCACATCGACGAACGTCCGCGCAGACGCCGCGCGGCACCTCGACATCGAGCACCGCGAGTGGATGATCTGCGTCGGCCGCGGCTTCGACTTCCTGCACATGCCGAACATCGCGCTGATCGTCGGGCCCTACAGCCCCGAACCTCGACGACCCGATCCGCAAGGCCGCGGCATCATCGCGACAACATGGCGGCGGGCGCATCCCCGACGACGGGTTCCTGCTGCTGGCCTCCGTCGCCCTACGACGAGATCGGCATGGATCGCGCGCGCGCCGAGTTGAAGTCGCGCTTCCTCTGCGGGTTCGCCGCCGGCGTGATCCGCGCCGAGTTTCCCGAGCTGGCCACCCGGATGCACGTGCGCACGGCGGTGCTCGACTGGGCCACGCGATCGCTGCAGCAGTTGCCGGCGCAGGAGCCGGAGGTCGGCGTGGGGCCCGGAATCGCCGCGATCACGCGCGCCGCACGCACTTCGCGTACAGGTCGGGCAGCCTGCCGTCGGGGTCGTAGCGGGCCTTGAGGGCGGCGTACTCCGCGCGGCCGTAGATCGCCCAGAACTCGTCCTCGGGGTAGTACGAATCGGAGTACAGCGACTTCATGCCGCCGAGCTCGCCGACCTTGCGCTCGATCGCGCGGTTGAGGAAGCCCGGCGGCCGCCGTTCGCGGGTCTCGATGAGTGTCCCAGAAGCCGAAGTTGACGTGGACGACGCCCGGCCGCAGCGGGTACAGCGGAAAGCGCCGGTCCGGCAGCGCGGCGCGGATCGGGCAGATCCAGATCGGCCGGATGCCGACGTCGGCGTGCAGGAACGCGAGGAACTCGGCCGCGTGCTCGATCGGGATGTCGACGTCCTGGATCACCGACTCGGAGTTGATGCCGCGGCAGCCGGTTCCAGGCGCGGGCGAGCCCGACGCGGCTGTTCCAGCGCATGATCCGCTGGTAGGTGATCGAGTTGAGCCGTTCGCGGCCGTAGAGCCGGCGCAGCAGCGGGTGCTGCGCGCCGACGTTCTTCGAGCACCAGAACCAGTCGGTGTCCCAGCGCCACAGGTAATCGCGCGTGGCGAGGTAGTCCTCGCGCCGCTCGCGCAGCGACCGGTAGTAGATGCGCTCGAACGTGTAGTCGCTCGCGTACGGCGCGGCGTCGGCGAAGCGGCCCAGCGACAGGACCATCTCGTCGGGCGCGAACGCGACGCCGTCGAGGAAGTCGAGCTCCCCCGCGGCGCAGTGCCGCGCGACGTCGGCGAAGAGCGCGTCCGCGTCGTCGTAGCGGACGTGCTCGACGTGCACGAACGGCTGGACCGGCAGCGTGCGCGTCGTCACCGCGAGCGCGTAGCCGAGCGTCCCGTAGGAATTGGGGAAGCCGAAGAAGAGGTCGCGGTGCTCGTTGTCGGCGGTGCAGGTGACGATGCGCCCGTCGCCGGTCAGGACGTCGAGCGCGACGACCGCGTCGTGGACGAGTCCCTGGCGGAACGACGTCGCCTCGATGCCCACGCCGGCGACGGCGCCGCCCAGCGTGATCGATTTCAACTGCGGCACCACCGCCGGCATCGTGCCGTGCGCGAGCGTCGCGTCGACGAGGTCGACGTAGCGCGTCATGCCTTCGGCCCGCACGGTGCCGGCCGCGCGGATCGACGTCGATCACCTCGTTGAAGTGGGCGAGGTCGATCGCGTGGCCGCGCGCCGCCGCGCACGGTCGCGGAACAGATTCGAGGTCGACTTGCGCGAGGCCGAAGCTCGCGCGCTGCCGGCCGGCGGCCGCTGCGCGGCGGCGAGATCGGCGGTGCAGGTCGCGCGAGCTTGTCGGCGTAGGCGGTCATATCGCGCGCTTCCGGCGTCACCCGGCCGCGTACAGGAACGACCGGCTCATCGGGTAGTTGCCGGCCACGCTGCCCTTGCTGACCGTCACCTGGAAGAGGTCGAGCTGCGGCGTCTTCGTCGCGGAACACTTCGGCGCAGGACCACAGGTAGGTGCGCCAGATGCGGCGGAAGCGCTCGTCGAAGCGGCGCGGGTCGAGCGCTCTGGATCGCCTCCCAGTTGCGGTCGAAGCGCTCGGCCCAGGCGTCGAGCGTCAGCGCGTAGTGGCGGCGCAGGTTCTCGACGTCGAGGATCTCGAGCCCGCAGCGCTCCATGCAGTCGATCGCCTGCGACAGGCTGGGAATCCAGCCGCCGGGGAAGATGTACTCGCGGATGAAGAACTCGGTGTCGCGCAGCGCCGACGTGGCCGATGAAGTGGATGACGCCGAGCCCGCCGGGCTTCAGCGCGTCGGCGTGCGCGCGGACGACCTCGGGCAGCGCGTCGGGACCCGCGTGCTCCAGCGTGCCGATCGACAGCAGCTTGTCGTACTGGCCGGGCATCTCGCGCATGTCGCACTCGACGACGCGCGATCTTGTCGCCGAGCCCGCGGCGCGCGATCTCCGCCCGCAGCTCGCTCGACCTGCTCGGTCGTCGCGTTGATGCCGGTGCCGAGCGCGCCGTAGTCCTCCCAGGCCTGGAACAGCAGGCCGCCCCAGCCGCAGCCGACGTCGACGAAGGTCTCGCCGGGCGCGAGCTGCACCTTGCGGCAGACGTGGTCGATCTTGTTGCGCTGCGCCTCTTCCAGCGTCTTCGTGCCTTCCTTCCAGTAGGCGCAGGTGTACATCATGCCGCGCGGCGTCGAGCCACGGCCGGTAGAACTCGACGCCGAGGCCGTAGTGGAAGCGCGCGTTGGCCTTGGCCTGCGCGAGCGAGCGGTTGGAGTGCTGCAGCTCGTGCCAGCGGTTGCGCAGCTTGACGAGGCGGTTGGGACTGCGAAGTCGAGGCCGCTGTCGAAGCCGGCGCGGAACATCCGCGCGAGGTCGCCGTCGACGTCGATGCTCGCCGTCGAAGTAGGACTCGAGCAGACCGACGTGGCCGAACAGTGCGCCGCGCATGCTCGGCCTCGTGGCTGCGGAAGCGGATGGTGAAGGCGGGATCGGCGTCCGGCTTGCCGATGACGTTGCCGTCGGCGAACTCGATGCGAAACGGAATCCCCGTCTGCGTCGACGAGCGCGGTGAACATCCGCTGCAGCGACCGCTCCGGTTTCGGCGCGAGGCCGAACGCTTGTTCGGGGGCGTCGGTTCTGGCGGGATCGTCGTTCATGGGGCTGGACTCGGCAGGCATGCCGGCAAGACGCCGGCGATCGGCGAGCGGGCCCCGGGGGACGCCCAGAATCAGATTTCAGCAACCATGCGGCGGACCCGCATGGTTTCATTGTCAGGCGGCCCCGCGGGGGGGCCGTTGATGCACGTCAAGCAAGCGGGCGACGTGCGTTCGTCGATCCCGGAGACCCGTGCGACGACGAAGCGCTGCAGTGCACAAAATCGTGGTAGACTCCGCGCCCTGCGGTGATCTGCGAGATCAATGACGGTTGCCCGCCGCAGGGAGCACCCCCAAGGCAATCGGATCATCGGTTTCTAATCTTCCGGTTCATTCTCCCAGCAGTTCGAGTCTGAGCGGCACCACCCGGTTAGCGACGATGGCTTTGCAGTCGGTCGCCCGGATGGTCGCCCTCGGCTTCGTCGAGTGCGCGCCCGGCGCTTTTTTGCTCGACACATTGAACGGGAATGAACATGACCTTCGAAGAACTCCAGCTGGCCCCCAAGCTGCTGCAGGCGCATCACCGCCTGCGGCTATGACCAGCCGACGCCGATCCAGGCGCAGACGATCCCCATGCTGCTCGCCGGCCGCGACCTGATCGGCTCGGCGCAGACCGGCACCGGCAAGACGGCGGCGTTCGTGCTGCCCGCGCTGCACCGCCTGGCCGTGACCGCGCCGACGGCGCGACCCGCGGCGCGCGGCGCGGCGATGCCGCGCGTGCTGGTCCTCGCCCCGACGCGCGAGCTCGCGCAGCAGGTCGCCGAGCCAGGTCGTCGTCTACGGCCGCTACCTGCCGTTCAAGACCTGCGCGATCTTCGGCGGCGCGCCGTACCCGATCCAGAACCGCGAGCTCGCAGCGCGGCGTCGACGTGCTGGTCGGCACGCCCGGGCCGCCTGATCGATCACCTCGAGCGCGGCCGCATCGACCTCTCGGCAGGTCGAGATGCTGATCCTCGACGAGGCCGACCGCATGCTCGACATGGGCTTCATCGACGACGTCGATCGCATCGCCGCGCTGACGCCGAAGACGCGGCAGACGGTGCTGTTCTCGGCCACCTTCGACGGCGCGATCGCGCGGCTGGCGGCGCGGCTGCTCCGCGACCCGGTCCGCGTCGACGTCAAGGCCGAGAAGTCCGCGCCGCTCGCGATCGAGCAGCGCGTGCACTTCGCCGACGACTACGCGCACAAGCACCGCCTGCTCGACCACCTGCTCGCCGACACGGCGATGACCCAGAGCATCGTCTTCATCGCCACCAAGCGCGACGCCGAGGCGCTGGCGACGCGGCTGCAGGGCGACGGCCACGCGGCCGCCGCGCTGCACGGCGACATGAACCAGCGCGAGCGCACGCGCACGCTGCAGGACATGCGCCGCGGCGGCGTGCGGATGCTGGTCGCGACCGACGTCGCGGCGCGCGGCCTCGACGTCGCCGGCATCACCCACGTGATCAACTTCGACCTGCCGCGGCAGGCCGAGGACTACGTCCACCGCATCGGCCGCACCGGCCGCGCGGGCGCGGCGGGCATCGCCGTCTCGCTCGCGAATCACGCCGACCGCGGCGCGCTGCGGGCGATCGAGCGCTACACCGGCACGGCGAATCCCGAGCTGGTCGTGGCCGGGCTCGAGCCGCGCCGGCGCGCGCCGGCCGCCGGGGCTCGCGACCGTGCCCGGCCCTCGCGGCCGGCGCCGGGCGGCGGCTTTCGCCGCGACGAAGCGAGGTCGTGGGCGCCGCGCGACGGCGGCTACAAGGCGCAGCGCGCGCGCAGTCGCTAGGGCAGGCCGGCGCCGCCTCGCGGCGCCGGGTCCTTCCGCGCGCCCGATCGCGGCCGGCCGGCTCCGACGGACGCGCCGGCCCGGCGCCTACTTCGTAAACGTCGCCGTCACGGCGTACGCCGCGTTCATGCTGACCGTGCAGGTCGTCGCCGTGCCGCTGCACGCGCCGCTCCAGCCCGGAGAATTTCGATCCGCCGCCGGCCTTGGCCGTCAGCTTGACCGACGTGCCCGCGTTGTACGTCTCGCTGCAGTCGGAGCCGGCAGGAGATGCCCGCACGGCGACGACGTCACCGTGACCGGACGCCTTGTTGCCGACCTTGGCCACGGTCACGGTCAGCGGATAGCGCTCGACGAACGTCGCCGTCACCGACTTCGCCGCCGTCATGCTCACCGCGCAGGTGCTGCCGGTGCCCGAGCACGCGCCGCCCCAGCCGGCGAATCCCGAATTGGCGGCCGCGGTGGCGGTCAGCGTCACCGTCGTGCCGCTGCCGAAGCTCCCGGAGCAGGTCGCGCCGCAGGCGATCCCCGCCGGCGACGAGGTCAGGGTGCCGTCCGCGGTCCCGTTCACCAGCCGCGACACCATCAGCGTGTACGCAGCCGGGGTGCCGACGAACGCGAGGTCCAGTCGCTTCAGGCCGGTTACGCTGCCGCCGCTGCGCGTGTCGTTGACGGTCCTGGCGTTGCCGCGGAACTGCGCCAGCGCGTCGGCGACCGACAGCGTCGGCTGCGCCTCCTTGAGCACGGCCCACGCGCCGGCGACGTGCGGCGTGGCCATCGAGGTGCCGTTGTAGCTCGCGTATCCGCCGTTCGGGACCGACGAGAGTGATGAAGCTGCCCGGCGCGACCAGCGACACGAAGGTCGCGATGTTGGAGTAGCTGGCAACGCCGTCGACGCCGGTCGCGCAGGTGCTGCTGCTCGACGCGTCGCAGGTGGCGCCGACGCTGATGGCGCGTCGAAATGCAGGCCGGGCGCCGCTCATCGCGGTCTTCCACCCGTTGTTGCCGGTGGCGATCACGGTGGCGATGCCCGCCGAGCGCAGGTTGTCGATCGCGGCCTTCAGTCGCCGAATAGTCGCCGTCGCAGGCTGTCGAATACGCGGTGCCGCCGCCGAGGCTCATGTTGACCGAGGCGATGCTTGTAGGTGTCGCGCAGCGCGTAGCACGCGCTCCAGGCCCTTGATCTGGTCGCTGGTGTAGGACATGACGACCGGCCCGCCCTGGTAATTCGGGAAATAGCTGAACACCTGGATCGCGATCAGGCTGCGCGCCGGTGGCCACGCCGTGCGAGCCGTCCCAGCGTGCTGGTGCCGCCCGCGGCGATGCCCGCCACGTGCGTTCCGTGGTCGCAATACGTCGCGCACGGCAGCGCCGAGCCGCTGGCGGTGCTGGCGCGCGCCGCCCGGGCACAGCGACGCGAGCCGCCGGCGACGGAGGTCGTCGAATAGCAGGCCTCGGACACCACCTTGCCCGCGAGGAACGGATGCGTCTTGTCCACGCCGGTGTCCAGGATCGCGACGGCCCAGCCGGCGCCGACGTAGCCGCTCGCCCAGGCGGTGTTGGCGTGGATCACGCCGGTGCTCTGGGCGCGCGTCGTCGTCGCCAGGTGGTCCTCCTCGATGCTGGCGACGAGCGGCGACGCGCGCAGCCGTGCGAGCGCCGGCGCGTCGACCTCGGCGGCGAAGTAGGGGATCGTCTCGAACCGCGCGTGCACGGCGGAGCCCGTTCCGGTGAGCAGCGTGGCGACCGCGGCGTCCTGTGTCGCGCGGATGCTCGCCCGCTGATCGAGCACCTCCGCCGCCGTCTGGATACCCTCCGGCCGGGCGGCCAGGGCGAGGCCGACGATCACGCGGGCCGGCGTGCCCGTCTGCGCGCGGGCCGCGAGCGCATCCAGCGCGGCGGTGGCGGGGGGCTGGGCGAGCGCATTCGGGGCGACCAGCAGCGCGGCTAGCGCCGCGGCGGCCGCGGCGCGCAGCCGGCGGGCTCCCGGGACGTGGACGGGACGGGGACCTGCCGAGTTGTGCGGGTGGTTCATGGACAAGTTTCCCCTGCCGTTGCCGGCACCGTATGATGGAGGTTGGCGCCGCGGGCCGCCATCGCGGCCACGTCGGGGCAGGCCGATTCCGATGGCATAATCGGCACCGTGCCGGGGCCTGTCAATAGGGCCGTTCGCGGCGGTGCGTCGTTTGCCGGCCCGGCAGCGCCAGAGTATCGATGCGCGCCCGCCACCGCGGGTCCGCGAACGGCGGGCGTGCTCGGCATGCGCCCCGCAGATCGGCGTCGCGCGAAGCGACCGGAGGCGCGATGTACGCACAAATGGTGGATACCGGCGTCAAGGCCGTGCGCGGCGTCGGCCGACATGTCCGACGAGGAGCGCGCGTTCCAGGCGCGCATCGACGCCGACATCAAGGTCGAGGCCAAGGACTGGATGCCCGAGGCCTACCGCAGGACGCTGATCCGCCAGATCTCGCAGCACGCGCATTCGGAGATCGTCGGCATGCTGCCGGAGGGCAACTGGATCACCCGCGCGCCGACGCTGAAGCGCAAGGCGATCCTGATGGCCAAGGTCCAGGACGAGGGCGGCCACGGCCTCTACCTGTACTCGGCGGCCGAGACGCTCGGCGTGTCGCGCGACCAGATGATCGCCGACCTGCTACTCGGGCAAGGCCAAGTACTCCAGTCGATCTTCAACTACCCGACGCTGACCTGGGCCGACATCGGCGCGATCGGCTGGCTGGTCGACGGCGCGGCGATCATGAACCAGATCCCGCTGTGCCGCTGCTCGTACGGGCCCTACGCCCGCGCGATGGTGCGCATCTGCAAGGAGGAGAGCTTCCACCAGCGGCAGGGCTACGACATCATGCTGGCGCTCGTGCCGCGGCACGCCCGAGCAGAAGGCGATGGCGCAGGACGCGCTCAACCGCTGGTGGTGGCCGTCGCTGATGATGTTCGGGCCGTCCGACGCCGAGAGCGTGCACAGCGCGCAGTCGGCGGCGTGGAAGATCAAGCTGCTGTCCAACGACGAGCTGCGCCAGCGCTTCGTCGACCAGACGGTGCCGCAGGCCGACTACCTCGGCATCACGATGCCCGACCCCGACCTCAAGTGGAACGCCGAGCGCGGCCACTACGACTTCGGCGCGATCGACTGGGCCGAGTTCTACGCGGTGATCAAGGGCAACGGCCCGTGCAACCGCGACCGGATGGCCACGCGCGTCAAGGCGTGGGAGGACGGCGCGTGGGTGCGCGAGGCGGCGGTCGCGCACGCCGCCAAGCACGCGGACAAGCAAGCCAGGCGCGCGGCCGCGAAGGCCGCCTAGCGCGCATGGGTACGACGACAATGGAGCCGAACCGATGACCAACGAATGGCCGCTGTGGGAAATCTTCATCCGCAGCCAGCACGGGCTCGCGCACAAGCACGTGGGCAGCCTGCACGCGCCCGACGCCGAGATGGCGGTGAAGAACGCGCGCGACGTCTACACGCGGCGCAACGAGGGCGTGTCGATCTGGGTGGTGCGCTCGTCCGACATCGCCGCGTCGGCAGCCCGGCGACCGCGAGGCGCTGTTCGAGCCGGCGAACAGCAAGGTCTACCGGCATCCGACGTTCTTCCCGATGCCCGACGAGGTCAAGCACATCTGACCTGCGCGGTCCGCCGACGGACAAGCCGCTCGCACGCCGCCATGGCCGACGAACGACGAACTGCTGTTCCAGTACCTGCTGCGCCTCGGCGACTCGCCGCTGATCCTCGCGCAGCGCCTCGGCGAGTGGGTCGGGAAGGGCCCCGCGATCGAGGAGGACATCGCACTCACCAACGTCGGCCTCGATCTCCTCGGCCAGGCGCGGCTGTGGCTCTCCTACGCCGGCGAGGTCGAGGCGCGCTATCGCCGGCGCCGGCCGCAGCGAGGACCAGCTCGCGTTCACGCGCGACGGCGGCGAGTTCCGCAACCTGCTGCTCGTCGAGCAGCCGAACGGCAGCTACGCCGACACGATGGCGCGGCAGTTCCTGTTCGACACCTGGCACCTGCTCGCTGCTGCGCGCGCTCGAGCGGCTCGACGCGACGCCCGCGTCGCGGAGATCGCCGCCAAGGGCGCGCAAGGAAGCGGCGTACCACGTCGAGCGCTCGGGCGACTGGGTGATCCGGCTGGGCGACGGCACCGACGGAGTCGCACGCGCGGATGCAGGCGGCGGTCGACGAGCTCTGGACGTACACCGGCGAGATGTTCGCCGCGGACGCGACCGAGCTCTCGCTGCAGGCCGCGGGCATCGCCGCCGACGTCGCGCGCGCTGGAGGCGCCGTGGCGACGGCACGTCGACGCGGTGCTTGGCCGAGGCGACGCTGACCGCGCCCGCAGGACGGCTGGATGCAGGGCGGCAACGGGCGCGGCGGCAAGCAGGGCGTGCACACCGAGCATCTCGGCCACCTGCTCGCCGAGATGCAGTTCCTGCAGCGCGCCTACCCGAACGCGCAATGGTGACGCCCGAGCAGCAGGCGGTCATGGCCACGGCGGCCGCGGCGCGCCGCGCCCGACGCTGGGCGCGATCTGGGCGGCGCTCGACGCCGTGCCGGATCCGGAGATCCCGGTGGTCTCGGTGCGTCGAGCTCGGCATCGTGCGCTCCGTCGAGTGGGCCGTCGCGGATCCCGGCACGCTGGTCGTGCAGGTGACCCCGACCTATTCCGGATGCCCCGCGACCGAGCTGATCATGGCCGCGATCCGCGAGGCGCTGGCCGACGCTCGGCGTGACGGGCGTCAGGCTGGAGACGCGGCTGTCGCCGGCGTGGACCACCGACTGGATCACCCCGGCGCGCGGCAGAAGCTGCGCGAGTACGGGATCGCGCCGCCCGAGCGGTGCCGCGGCGACGGCGGCCCGCAGCGCATCGACGTTGCCGGCATCAGCCCGCTGCGCCGGGCGACCGTGGTCGTCGGCTGCCCGCGCTGCGGATCGGCGCGCACGACGCTGGTCGCGCAGTTCGGCTCGACGGCATGCAAGGCGCAGTACCGCTGCCTCGACTGCCTCGAGCCGTTCGACTATTTCAAGCCGCATTGACAGGAGTCGCCGCGGCCCTCACCCCGACCCTCTCCCGCACGCGGCGAGCGGGAGCCGCAGAGCGGCGGGTGAGGGCGGTGCCTGAGCGCCAGGGGTCCGCCGATGAGCAAATTCCATCCGTTGCGATTCGCCGCCTCGAGCGCGAGACGCGCGACGCCGTCGCGATCACGTTCGCCGTGCCGCCGGCGCTGCGCGGAGCAGTTCCGCTACGCGCAGGGCCAGCACCTGACGCTGCGCGCCGACATCGACGGCAAGGACGTCCGGCGCTCGTACTCGATCTGCTCGGCCGTGCAGGACGGCACGCTGCGCATCGCCGATCAAGCGCAATCCGGGCGGCGTGTTCTCGAACTGGGCGAACGACACGCTGAAGGCCGGCGACACGCTCGACGTGATGCCGCCGCTCGGGCACTTCAACGTCGCCGCTCGATCCCGCGAACCGCCGGCACTACCTCGGCTTCGCCGCCGGCAGCGGCATCACGCCGCTGCTGTCGATCGTCAAGACCACGCTCGCGGCCGAGCCGCGGAGCGACTTCACGCTGTTCTACGGCAACCGCGCGTCGGCACGGTGATGTTCAAGGAGGAGCTCGCGGCGCTGAAGGACGCCTACCTCGCCCGCTTCAACCTCGTCCACGTGCTGTCGCGCGAGGCGCAGGACATCGAGCTGCTGCACGGGCGCATCGACCGCGAGAAGGCGCGACGCGCTGCTGCGCCACTGGGTCGACCTCGACGACATCGACGCCGCGTTCGTCTGCGGCCCCGACGGCATGATGCAGGCGGTCGCCGAGGCGCTCGAGGCGCGCGGCTTCCCCGAGGCGAAGATCCGGATCGAGCGCTTCGCGACGTCGATCCCGCACCACGAGCACCGGCCGCACGGCGATCGGAGCCCGGCCACGCGCAGTGCGAGGTCACCGTCGTCATCGACGGCGCGACGCGAACGTTCATGCTCGACAAGGCGAAGGAGAACATCATCGACGCCGGCGCTGCGCAACGGCATCGAGCTGCCGTACTCGTGCAAGGGCGGCGTGTGCTCGACCTGCCGGGCGAAGCTCGTCGCCGGCGAGGTCGACATGGACGACGAACTTCGCGCTGGAGGACTACGAGATCGCGCGCGGCTTCGTCCTCACCTGCCAGAGCTATCCGGTGACCGACCAGCGTCACCGTCGACTACGACCAGACCGCCTGAAATGGGGTCAGACCCGCATTTCGTGCGACAACGTGGTGTCAGACCAGCATCTCGCGCGAAATGCGAACTGACCGCCGTCTGCCCCATTTCCATTCAATCTGCAAGGAGCCTCCCGTGCCCCATCCGTTGTTCGAACGCCACCGCGCCACGCTCGAGCGCGCGCTCGATCGCCATCGCCGAGCGCGGCTACTGGAGCCCGTATCCGGAATCGGCGAGCCCGAAGGTCTACGGCGAGGGCGCGGCCGAAGCCGGCAAGGCCGCCTTCGACGCGCTGCGCGGCAAGCCGTTCGCGCTGGACCAGCCGGGCACCGTCGGCACGCGTCGGCGGCGAGCGCTCGCCGTACGGGTTCGCCGCTCGGCATCACGTATCCGAAGGCGGACGTCGACGCGCTGCTCGCCGGCGGTCGCCGCGGCCGAGGCCGGCTGGCGCCGCGCGGGACCCGAGGCGTGGGTCGGCGTGCTGCCTCGAGATCCTGCAGCGGATCAACGCAGCAGAGCTTCCTCATCGCCAACGCCGTGATGCACACGACCGGGCAGGCGTTCATGATGGCGTTCCAGGCCGGCGGCCCGCACGCGCAGGATCGCGGGCTCGAGGCGGTCGCCTACGCGTGGGACGAGATGCGCCGCATCCCGGCCACGGCGCTGTGGGAGAAGCCGCAGGGCAAGGGCGAGCCGCTGCGGATGGAAAAGCGCTACCGGATCGTGCCGCGCGGCATCGGGCTCGTGATCGGCTGCTGCACGTTCCCGACGTGGAACGGCTATCCCGGCCTCTTCGCCGACCTCGCCACCGGCAACGCCGTCGTGGTGAAGCCGCACCCGTCCGCGATCCTGCCGCTGGCGATCACCGTGCGGATCGCGCGCGAGGTGCTGGCCGAGGCGGGCTTCGATCCGAACGTCGTCACGCTCGTCGCGCACGCGGCCGGCGACGACACCGCGCAGACGCTCGCGCTGCGGCCCGAGATCCGGCTGATCGACTTCACCGGCAGCAGCGCCAACGGCGACTGGCTGGAGGCCAACGCGCGGCAGGCGCAGGTCTTCACGGAAAAGGCCGGCGTCAACCAGATCGTCGTCGACTCGGCCGCCGACTTCAAGGGGCTCGTCGCGCAACGTCGCGTTCTCGCTGTCGCTCTACACCGGCCAGATGTGCACGGCGCCGCAGAACATCTACGTCCCGCAGGACGGCATCGACACCGCCGACGGCCACCTGACGTTCGACCAGGTCGCCGCCGCGCTGGCGGAGGGCGTGCACCAAGCTGCTCGGCGATCCGGCGCGGGCCGTCGAGATCCTCGGCGCCGTCGTCAACGACGGCGTGGCGCGGCGGCTCGCGGCGGCGCGCTCGCTCGGGCCGATCGTGCTCGACACGCAGGCGATCGCGCATCCGCAGTTCCCGGGCGCGGTGATCCGCACGCCGCTGATCGTGAAGCTCGACCGCAGCCGACCGCGACAAGTACCTGCAGGAGTGGTTCGGGCCGATCGCCTTCGTCATCGCGACCCGCGACACGGCGGAGAGCCTCGCCATCGCGCGCGACGCCGTGAAGCGCAAGGGCGCGCTGACGCTCGCCGTCTACTCGACGCGCGACGACGTGATCGCGAAGGCGATCGACGGTCGCCGAGGACGCCGGCGTCGCGCTGTCGATCAACCTGACCGGCGGCGTCTTCGTCAACCAGTCGGCGGCGTTCTCCGACTTCCACGGCACCGGCGCCAACCCGGCCGCCAACGCGGCGCTGACCGATGCCGCGTTCGTCGCCGGCCGCTTCCGCGTCGTCCAGCACCGCAGGCACGTGTGAGCATGACGACCTACCAGAGCATCCTGTTCTCCATCGACGGCGGCATCGCCCGCCTGACGCTCAATCGCCCCGATCGCCTCAACAGCTTCACCGACGCGATGCACGGCGAGGTGCGCGACGCGCTCGAGCCGGGTGCAGGCCGACGGCTCGGTGCGCGTGCTGCTGCTGACCGGCGCCGGCCGCGGCTTCTGCGCCGGCCAGGACCTCGCCGACCGCGCCGTCGCGCCGGGCGGCGCTCCGGTCGACCTCGGCGACTCGATCGAGCGCAACTACAACCCGCTGGTGCTGCACGCTGCGCGCGCTGCCGCTGCCCGTGGTGTGCGCGGTCAACGGCGTGGCGGCCGGCGCGGGCGCCAACCTCGCGCTCGCCTGCGACATCGTCGTCGCCGCCCGCTCGGCGAGCTTCATCGAGCCGTTCTGCAAGCTGGGCCTGATCCCCGACACCGGCGGCACGTATTTCCTGCCGCGCCTCATCGGCACGGCGCGCGCGACTGGGCCTCGCGCTGCTCGGCGACAAGCTGCCGGCGGAGCAGGCGGCGGCGTGGGGCCTCATCTGGCAGTGCGTCGACGACGCCGAGCTGCCGGCGGTCGCCGACCGGCTGCTGGCGCAGCTCGCCGCGGCGCCGACGCGCGGGCTCGCGCGGACCAAGGAGGCGCTGTACGCGAGCCTGCGACAACACGCTCGACGCGCAGCTCGACCTCGAGCGCGACTTCATGCGCGAGCTGGGCTGCAGCGACGACTACCGCGAGGGCGTGGCGGCGTTCATCGCAAAGCGCCCGCCGGCGTTCCGCGGCCGATAGCGATGACGACGATCACCGCCGCCGCTCCGCTGCCCCGACCACGACCGTCGCCGTCGATCGGCGCGGGCACGATGGGCGCCGGCATCGCGCAGGTCGCCGCGCTCTGCGGCCACCCGGTCCAGCTCCACGACACCCGCTTCGGCGCCGCCGACGCAGGCGAAGGCGGGGATCGCCGACGACGTTCGGCAAGCTGGTGGCGAAGGGCAGGCTCGACGCCGCCGCCGCCGACGCCGCGCTCGCACCGCATCGCGACCGTCGTCACGCTGCCCGACGCCTGCTCGGCCGGCGCTCGTCGTCGAGGCGATCGTCGAGGACCTCGCGGCGAAGCGCGAGCTCTTCGCGAAGCTCGAGAACGTCGTCGCGCCCGACTGCATCCTGGCGTCGAACACGTCGTCGCTGTCGATCACCGCGCTGGGCTCCGGGCTGCAAGCATCCCGGCGCGCGTCGTCGGCATGCACTTCTTCAACCCGGTGCCGCTGATGCCGCTGGTCGAGGTCGTGTCCGGGCTCGCGACCGATCCCGGCGTCGCAGCGACGATCTTCGCGACGGCGCTGGCCTGGGGCAAGACGCCGGTGCACGCGGCGTCGACGCCCGGCTTCATCGTCAACCGCTGCGCGCGGCCGTTCTACGGCGAGGCGCTGCGGCTGCTGGCCGAGCGCGCGGCGGAGCCGGCGACGATCGACGCGGTGATGCGCGAGGCCGGCGGCTTCCGGATGGGCCCGTTCGAGCTGATGGACCTGATCGGCCTCGACGTCAACTACGCGGTGACCGAAAGCGTGTGGGACGCGTTCTACCACGATCCGCGCTACACGCCGATCGGCGCTGCAGCGCGAGCTGCGTCGCGGCGGGATTCCTCGGCCGCAAGTCGGGGCGCGGCTTCTACTCGTACGCGCCGGGCGCGCCGCAGCCGGCGCCGCAGACCGAAGGCCCGGGGCCGCGGCCCGCGCGCGTCGTCGTGCACGGGAACCCGGCGTCGCGGCGCCGCTGGTCGCGCGGCTCGCGGCGGCCGGCGTCGCGGTCGAGGACGCGCGCGGCGGACGCGCGCTTCGGCCCCGGCGCGCTGCGGCTGCCGGACCACGGCGACGCGTGGCTCGCGCCTGTCGGACGGACGCACGGCGACCGCGCGCGCGGCCGCGGCCGGCGTGCGCGACCTCGTCGTCTTCGATCTCGCGCTCGATTACGCCACGGCGACGCGCCTCGCCGTCGCCGCGGCCGACGGCTGCAGCGACGACGCGGCACGCCGCCGCGGCCGGCGCGCTGCAGGCGGCCGGGCTCGCCGTCAGCCGCATCGACGACGTTCCCGGCCTCGTCGTGCTGCGGACCGTCGCGATGCTCGCCAACGAGGCGGCCGAGGCGCTGGTGCAGGGCGTCGGCGACGCGGCGGCGATCGACCTCGCGATGCTGAAGGGCGTCAACTATCCGCGCGGGACCGCTCGCCTGGGCCGACGCGCTCGGCGCGGCGACGGTCCGCGACGTGCTCGCCCACCTCGCCGCGCACTACGGCGACGGGCGCTACCGCGTGTCGTCGCTGATCGCGCGCCGCGCGCTGACCGGAGGAACGCTCCATGGGTGAGCACCATCCCGCGCTGTCGCCCGAGGCCGCGCAGGCGCTGGCCGAGCAGGTGGCGCTGTCGATGTACGAGCGCGACACCGCGTCGCAGGCGCTCGGCATCCGCATCCTGCGCGTCGCGCCCGGCCACGCCGAGCTGACGATGACGGTGCGCGCCGACATGCTGAACGGCCACGAGATCTGCCACGGCGGCTTCATCTTCACGCTCGCCGACAGCTCGTTCGCCTACGCCTGCAACAGCTACAACCTCAACACGGTCGCGTCCGGCTGCGCGATCGACTTCCTCGCGCCGGCGCGCGAGGGCGACGTGCTGGTCGCGGTCGCGCAGGAGCGCAGCATCAGCGGCCGCACCGGCGTCTACGACATCGAGGTGAAGAGCGAGGCCGGCGTGAAGATCGCGCTGTTCCGCGGCAAGAGCTACCGGATCAAGGGACACGTCGTCGACGAGCACGGGGCCTGAGGCGGGCGCCCGAGCCGTTCGTGGGACCGGCTCCGTCGCATTTCCGGGACCTCGCCGACCGATGCGCTGAGGTGGCTGTTCGGCGATCGCAACGTCAGATGTTGCTGGTAACAGGGCAAGCCAGTGAAGGGAGGGTCGTGACCGAGTTTCGGGCTTTTCTAATCGTCCTTTGGGCAATCATTGTCGGCTATACCGCCGTGGTGATGGCGAACCACGGCGTTGGTCTCCTCACCGTCTTTTTCGGTGACATGGAGGCCATGGGCTGGCCTGGCCAGTTCAACCTCGATTTCATGTTCATGCCGACGCTCTCGGCGTTGTGGGTCGGATGGCGGCACCAGTTCTCGGGCGCGGGGCTGGCGCTCGGCGCGCTGGCGTTTTTCGGCGGCAGCCTGTTCCTGACCACCTACCTCTTCATCGTTACCGGGCGGGCAAACGGCGACATGAAGGAAGTGCTGCTGGGGAAGGCGCGGGCGACAGCGTAGGCGAGTGCGCCTGACCTGCTGCGCCTGGATCGTCTGGATCAAGCGAACTTTCCATGACGCAGGAATTGATCGCCAACATGCTCGGCGTGCGCCGAGAAGGTGTTACCGAGGCCGCCGGGAAGCTGCAGAAGGCCGGTTTGATTCAATACGGCGAGGCAGGATCACCTGCTGGATCGCCCGGGACTGGAGGTGCGGTGTTGTGAGTGTTATCAGATGGTCAAGACGGAATTTGACCGGCTCCTGCCCTATGTCGCCAAGTAGCCATCCCACGGCTATCCCTATCGCGCCGTAACGCGCCACGCGCGGCGACATTGGAATTGCTCGCTGCCGCCTGGCGGAATCGCCGGGGCGAGATCGCGCTCGCTGGCTGGCCCTACGCCGACCTGCCGGCGGCATGGATCCCGGCGGAATCGCCAGTCAGCGCTTTCCGAGCCGATTCGCGTTCGCGGTGGCCTTGGCGTGGATCGGCTTCAGGCCGCGATGCGCGAGCTTGGCGGCGCTGCCCGATACGTGCGCCATGCTACTTGCGGATTGTCCCAGCGCTCGAGCGAGTGCCACTTGCGGCGCGATCAACTGGCTTGGCGTTCGGCTGCTCGCCAAGGACATTAGTGCCGCCGAGTTCCGCAGCATGTGGCGGGCAGCCAAGGCGCCCCACGGCTGGCCGATGGTCATCATCTGCGCGGCCATCGCCTGGGCGGATTGCGCTCCCGCTTCGATCTTTTCCTGTCCCATCAATGCGAATTCGCGCCGGTCGCGCGCGTTGGGAGCGCGCCCGGCCAGCGCCATGCGGCCGGTTCGGTGACCGATGACCTGCGCGGAGGTCAGCATCATTTCCAGCGTCTTCGTGGCGAAATCGCTCCAAAGCATGAGCGGGAAGAAGTACGAGTAGCCGGGGTAATTGCGATTCATTTTCGTCCTTGCGTGGGTGTCACGGCAGTGCGTCAGAGCTGGCCCCGCGCAGTTGGACAGATTTTCGGGGTTTATAAGTGTTAGCCCTGCGGGTTAAGCCGCCAGTTGCAGTGGCAGCGAACTGAAGTACACGTCATCCGGGGTGCGGCCGGCAAGCGCGGTGTGCGGACGCCGGCGGTTGTAGAAGTCGAGGTAGACGGCGAGCTTGCTGCGGGCGTCGGACACGGTGTCGTAGGCGTGCAGGTAGACGTGCTCGTACTTGATCGACTTCCACAGCCGCTCGACGAACACGTTGTCGCGCCAGCAGCCCTTGCCGTCCATGCTGATCCGGATGTCGTGCTCCTGCAGCAGTCCGATGAACGCGCCGCTGGTGAATTGGCTGCCTTGATCGGTGTTCATGATCTCCGGCACGCCGTAGCGGGCGATCGCATCCTCCAGCGCCTCGACGGCGAAATCGGCGCCAGGCTGTTGGACAGCCGCCAGGCCAGCACCCGCCGGGTGGCCCAGTCCGAGCACCACGGTCAGGTAGACGAAGCCGCGGCGCATCGGGATGTAGGTCGTGTCCATCGCCCAGACCTGGTTCGGCCGGTCGATGGTGACGCCGCGCAGCAGGTACGGATAGACGGGATGCGCGGCGATGGCGGCGGCTGGTGTTCGGCCGCTGATACAGCGCCTCGATGCCCATCTTGCGCATCAGCGTGGCCACATGCTTGCGGCCGACCGCGATGCCCTCCCGGCGCAGCAGGTCGCGCAGCATCCGGGCGCCGGCGAACGGATGCTCCAGATGCAACTCGTCGATGCCGCCGCATCAGCGCCAGATCGGCTTCCGAGGTCGGCTGCGGCCGGTAGTAGACCGACGAGCGCGACAGCTCCAGCAACTGCGCCTGGCGCACGATCGGCAGCGAGTGCGTCGAGTCGATCATCGCTTTGCGCTCGCATCGCCGATGCGACCGAGCGCGCTGGCCAAAAAATCATTCTCCAAGGCCAACTGGCCGATCTTGGCGTGCAGCGTCTTGAGGTCCGGGTCCGGCGTCGCGCTTCTCGGCGGCGGTGGCGAACACCTCGGCGGCGCGCTCCAGCAGCTCCAGCCGCCACTGCCCGATCTGGTTCGGGTGGACGTTGTACTGCTCGGACAGCTCGACCAAGGTCTTGTCACCCTTGAGCGCGGCCAGCGCCACCTTCGCCTTGAACGTTGCTGAATGGTTCCGACGGGGTCGTTTCATGGTGCTGCTCCTCGGCGGAAGTCCGCCCATTAGAGCAGAGCTACCACTTATCCGACCTGTCCGACTTCCGGGGCCGGCTCTTCCAGCTTGCCGCAAGGGGGCCCAATGGCAATGTGCGATGGCGCACTTACTTGCGAAGTCTTCGGCGCCACGACGAATGTGCCCTCGGCCAACATTGGCGCATCTCGGAGCCCACATTCAGAGAAGATCGCTGGCTCCGTACGTCACCGCACATACAGCCGGAACACGGTCGCCGATACTGGCTTCGTGCACTTTCGGCGTGCCGGCCATTTACCGACACACGTTACGAGGAGCAAGTCATGAGCATCAACAAAGACCAAGTCAAAGGCCGAGTCACCGAAGCGGAAGGCAAGATCAAGGAAGTCGCCGGCAAACTCGTAGGCAACGAGAAACTGGAAGACAAGGGAAGGTTCAGAAGATCCAGGGCGAGGCGCAGGCAGCGTTTGGCGACCTCAAGAAGAACGTGGAAGACGCAGTGAAAAAGACCTGACCTTCGGCCGTTCATTCGCCGCGATAGGCGTAAAGGAGCAAATCATGGGTCTCGGCACGATTCTGCTGATCATTGTGATCTTGGCACTCGTCGGTGTCCTGCCCGTCTGGCCACACGCCAGCAGTTGGGGCTACGGTCCCACGGGTATCGTCGGTGTCGTGTCGTTGATTTTGATCGTCCTGTTCGTGATGGGACGCCTGTAATCGCCCTCCGCGTCGGTGGAGTGTCTCAATCAAAGGAAGTGACATGAGAAACATCACTCGCAAGTTGGCGACCCTCGTTGGCATTCTGTTCGTGGCGATGGCGCTGGGCTGCGCCTCGACGGCGAAGCAGGAAGGCACCGGCGAATACGTGGACGACACGGTCATCACCACCAAGGTCAAGGCGGCGATCCTCAATGAACCGACGCTCAAGTCGGCCGAATCAACGTCGAGACGTTCAAGGGCGTGGTTCAGCTGAGCGGATTGTGAGCTCGCCGGCCGCGCAAACCAAGGCGATCGAGGTCGCACGCACTGTCGGCGGCGTCAAGTCCGTCAAGAACGATATGCGCTTGAAGTAGGCAGGGACGCAACTCCGCGATAGGGCTTGCGAAAAGCGTATTTGATCGTAAGGAGATGATATGTCCAGACTGATGATTGCATTGTTCGTCACCGCCGATTGCATTGTTCGTCACCGCTGGGCTGGGTGCGCCCGGCACCGCCCTGGCGCAGATGAACGACCCCCATGCCTTCGGACAATTGCGCTTGAAATGCTGAAATATGGAGGGATCAATGAAAGCTCTCATCGCGCTGCTGCTGTTGACCGTCCTGTTCGGTTGCCAAAGGGGTTCCGATCAGGCTTCATCGCCAACCGCGGGACCAAGCGGCACGAAGGTCACCGAACAAACCGGGCGCGTTGCCATCAATCCGCAGTTTGACGCCGCGCTCCGTTATGCTGATGGCCTGGCCGCAGTGCGGATCGGTAACGACAATACTGGCAAGTGGGGCTACATCGACAAGCAAGGCAAGATGGTCATCAATCCGCAGTTCGATGAGGCGTAGTGCATTCAGCGAGGGACTCGCGGCGGTCCGCATCGGCGACGACAAGACGGGCAAGTGGGGCTTCATCGACAAGCAAGGCAAGATGGTCATCAATCCGCAGTTTGACTGTGCGCGATTCATTCAGCGATGGACTCGCGGCGGTCCGCATCGGTGACGACAAGACGGGCAAGTGGGGCTACATCGACAAGCAAGGCAAGATGGTCGTCAATCCGCAGTTTGACTGCGGCGAGTGCTTCATGAGGGACTGGCGGCGGTCCATATTGGCGACGACAAACGGGCAAGTGGGGCTACATCGACAAGCAAGGCAAGATTGTCATCAATCCGCAGTTTGACTCGGCCGAGCCATTTGCCGAAGGGATGGCAGCGGTGCGGAATGGTGACAAGTGGGGCTACATCAATCGCTGAGACGTTGGCGCATCCTTATTGCGCATTCTCCACCGAGAGCGCCATTACCGCTCGCGTGGGGCCATGGGCCACCGCGGGGCCTCGAAACGTGGGGGCGACGGACATTGCGTTCCCCGGAGATCGTGACAAGCAACGAAAGTGATCCGACGGGTGGCCTCACTTGCACGCGCCCCGCCATGACCGACCTTTCGCCATCTGGCTGCACCTGCATCGCGGACGCCGGTTCGACAAGCATGCGGATCTGTTCTTGAGCGTCCGCCAATGTCGCGACAATGTGGTTCTTGCGTCCGGGCCGATCCGCTCTTTCGCCTCATTCAGGTCGCCGGGTGAATTCCACAATCCTACGACCAGATTCAATTCCGGAAACCGGCGACGAAGGCGCATGCGCAGGCGGCGAGCATGCGCCACGGCCGCGGGCGGCGCGGCGGATATGCAGACCACATCGGGTTTGCGCTGTCCGACGTAATCAACCAGTTCGCTGGCTGCGGCCGTCGCCGTCGCCGGGACGGTCTCGACGACACAGCCGCGGATGTCCACGATTTGCGCGAGCATCATCGCGGCCAATTCATCCCCCTCGCCGTGAGCCGGCAGGCAGAGGACGCAGACGCCGGACAGAGCCGCCCGATCGGCGGTGCTGGAATCTGCTTCCGCCTCCTTCACGTCCTCGTTGCCCGCCTTCTGGTGCAGTTCCTGCTGGCGCTCACCCCGTTCCTGAATCATGGACTTCAGCGTCTGCAGGATGAACTTGTGCCGGCCCTCCTCGATCTCGCCCCGACGCCAATGCGTTTCGGCCGAGCCCAGTGCCGGGATCAGCACCGTGTCGTAGACTTCGACGAGCGGCGTGTGCTCGAAGTATTCATCGAGCAGTTCGGTGGCCTCTTCGTCATCGCCCGCAAGGAGCCGCTGATAGACTCGCTTCGTGGGCTCGAACACCGGCTTGTCGCCCAGCAGCGTGTTCAAGAAGGAAAGCTGGGGAACGTGCTTGCCGACCACCAGCAGGCACACGGTCAGCGGGGTCGCCAGCAGCAGTCCCACCACTCCCCACAACCAGGTCCAGAAGACCGCCGCCAACAGCACCGCGACAGCCGACACGCCGGTGTTCTTGCCATAGAGCCACGGCTCCAGGACGTTGTTGGTGACGAGTTCCAGAACCACGAACAACCCGATCGTAAGGCTCGGCGCCACCCAGTCGCCCGAGATGGCCATCGACAGGCCAATCGGCATTGCCGCGGCAAGCCACGGGCCGAGGTAGGGAATGAATCGAAGGGTCGTGGCCAGGAGTCCCCACAGAATCGGGTTGGGCACGCCGATCAGGTAGAGCCCGCCGCCCACGGCGGTGCCGAAGATCGCATTGAGCAGGAACTCCGTCGCGAGGTACCGGCTGACCCGGGTGCCGGCGTCTTCCAGCATCTGCGTGGTCAGCGACATCTCACCCTGTCCAACCAGGAGGATGAACCGATCGCGCAGGTCGTCGCGACGGATGAGGAAGAACACGACGAGAATGATCACCACACCGATCGAGCCCAACACCTCCAGCACGGTGCCAAACATGCTGCCAAAGACCTGCAGCGGACTCGCCGGCGAGGAAATGATCCGAACCGAATAGGGCCATTCCTTGGTCCCCTGCGGCGCCTGGGCCAGTTCGACGGGCGACAGGTTCTCGCTCATGCCCTGGGCGGTTCTCGTGACCCTGCCCAGCGTGGCGCCGACATAGGCGTTCGCCGATTGCAGCTTCACCTTCAGATTGGTCTCGTATTCGGGCATCCTGGGGGCCAGGTCGGACACTTGAACCACGGCCATCCACGTTGCGCCGCCGAACACCGTGAAGCCGACGAGTGCCGTCACCATCACGGCCGGGACGCGGCCGAGCCGGTGTCGCTCGAGCCAGTCACACACGGGACTCAACAGGAAGCTCAGCAGCACGGCGAGCGTCATCGGAACCAGCACACCCTTGGCGACGTAAAGGGCCGCGACAATCACGGCGATCGACGCCAGCATCCGGGCTGACTTCGCCAGATGGTCAGAGGGTGCCATGGGATATACGGCCGACGATCCAGATCACTTGCGCTGAGTGGACGCTCAATCCCGGCGGGTGAACGAGCGGTAGTGATGACGATCGCGGTTCATCCCCTGCGGTAGACGATGCGGTCCGGTCGATGTCATTTCCGGTGGCGCACGGTTACGCGCAGACTTCGCTGTGCTGCGGGAACGCGGGGACCCTCGTTAGGGTAAACTCCAAGAACGGGCTTCGGCCTGCCGGTAATCAGCGATTAACCCGTCGTACTCGCGTCTGAGAGTCGCATAGCAGCCGCACGCGTGCCCTTCCAGCCCCGGGCGGTCGACTACGGCAATGTGGCCACGGCTGCAATGAATCACTCCTGCTTTCTGCAGCCTTCCGACCGCCTCGGTCACGCCTTCGCGGCGCACCCCCAACATTTCGGCGATCAGTTCCTGCGTCAGCGCTATCCACGCCTTCGTTGCCTGTGACCGCGAATTCGGCCGACGCCCCGCTCGCCGTCACGTAGAACCACGAAACGATGCCGGCGGTGATGAAGTACAGGTACCTTTCGCGGTCCCCGGCATCGTGGATGGTCCAACCTAACGGCAAGGGACAAGGCTCGAGATCCGGGAGAAGCCGGTC
The DNA here is from genome assembly GCA_963832705.1 of uncultured beta proteobacterium. GTDB lineage: Bacteria > Pseudomonadota > Gammaproteobacteria > Burkholderiales > Casimicrobiaceae > CAIWHR01. Next base: position 75,851 of record CAWHVP010000010.1, read on the forward strand.
ATAGTCCTGCCGGGGCAGCGCTGCAAGAAGGTGGTTTTGCCTGGGCGCAGGCTGGGCGGCGACGAAATGCCGGCTATCGCCGACCGCGAAGGGCGTCCCCGGAACCGGTCGGTACAGTTGCACCCCTTCCATGTCGCCCTCCGGTCAATGCCGTGGTGGCCAGGAGACCAGCCGATCAGATTAAGTTATCCGACGCGTGCGTATGGTCTCTTGATGTGGGTTAATTCTGCGTTCGTTATCGCAGAACGCGTTGCCGGGAAAGAATCGCGCCGCGCGATGCTCGCCACGTCGATCGCCAGCCTGCGGCTGACCCGCGACATACTGAAGCCAATGGACTTATCGCGGTAACGGATTCCCGCGCATGCCCATTTTCGGGGCTTGATGCGGCCAGTTGGCCAAAAACGCAAAATCGGGTCAAACTGAAGTCGAATTCAATCTCTCCCATCGGAGGTCAAAATGAGTCACGCGTCGATGCTGAAAGCCAGACGGCAACACCAAAAAACAAGGAAACTTCTCGACGGCGCAGCCAAGCAGGCCAAACGGCTGGCCAAGGAAGCATTGGCCGGGCCGGCCGTGAAGAAGGAAAAGGTCAAGAAGGAAAGAGTCAAGAAGGAAAAGGTCCCGACGGAAAAGGTGAAAACGGTCAAGCCGACCAAGGAGGAGCTTGGCAGGCAGGACGCGAAGAAGCGCAGTGCGGGCGCCGGGAAGAAGGGCGCGTCCTAGCCATTCTCGACGCGGAACCGAGGCGGCTTGTTGCGTTGAATCGCGCCACCCCGCTTGTCCGAAGCGGTGGGACGATGCGTTGCCGCGTGTGCGTATCACGCTGATGAGGATTGTTGAGTCGGGATCAAGCGCGTCCGTCACCTTCCGGCGGCGGATTCAATTGGTCGATGCAACACACCAGACGCCATTGCGGTGGAAGGAGGGTTGCAGGAGTCCGCTCATCCGTCGCCCCCCTCACTCGCCGTCGTCAAAGCCTTAACAGCAACCGCAGCTCCCGCAGCGAAGCGCGCACGGTAGTCGTCGAGCAGCTCCGCGATCGCGCGCCCGATCGGCTCGTAGGCGTCGTCGGGCAGGTTCGCGAGCGAGACGCGCACCGACATCCGCGGCGCGTCGAAGCCGCCGCCGTCGAGCAGCACGACGCCGCGCTCCTCGGCCAGCCGCACGATGAAGTCGATCGGCTCGAAGCTCGCCGCCAGCCAGTCGGCGAAGGCGGCGCCGTGGCGCGCCCGGGCGAGCGCGGGGATGTCGAGCGTCGCGTAGTAGTGCGTGCACAGCGCGTCGTCCGGCGGCGCGAGGCCGACGCCGCGGTACAGGCGCACGAAGCGCTCGCGCACGATGGCGCGGACCGTGCGCGTGCGCTGCCCGGCGGGATCGAGCAGCGCGGCCAGCGCGAACAGCGACATCTGGACCTGCTGCGGCGTCGACAGGCCGGCCGTGTGGTTGAGGGCGATCGCGCGGCTGTCGGCGACCATCCGGTCGATCAGCTTCATCCTCTCCGGCGTCATCGACACGATGCCGTAGCGCGCGCGGGCGGCGGCCAGCACGTCGGCCGGGGCCGTCTCGAGCCGCCGGTCGAGCGCGTTCGCCTCGTGCAGGCCGACCACGCCGAGGCGCAGGCCGGTCGCGCCCCAGTACTTGGAGAACGAGTAGAGCAGGATGGTGTTGGCCGGCGCCGCTTCGGCGAGCGACCGGTAGCCGTCGGCGAACGAGGCGTAGACGTCGTCGGTGATGATGACGAGATCGGGACGCTGCCGGGCGATCGCGCCGATGCGCGCGACGGTGTCCGCATCCATCGCGACCGCGGTCGGGTTCGCCGGGTTGACCGCGAAGAAGGCCTTCACCCGCGGGTCCAGGAGCTTGTCGATCTCGGCGGCCGGGTAGCGCCAGCCGTGCGCCTCGTCCTGCGCGATCTCGACCAGCTCGAAGCGGTATTCGGGCAGCCGCGGCACCTCCAGGTACGGCGTGAAGATCGGGACGCCCAGCGCGATGCGATCGCCCGGCTGCAGCAGCCGCGAGTGCACGAGCGACTGGAACACGTAGGTGACGCCGGCGCTCGCGCCCTCGACGGCGAACAGGTCGAAGCGGCCCGCCTCGGCATCGCCGCCGAAGACCTCGGCGACGAGGTGCGCGCGCACGATGCGCTCGGCGCCGGCGAGCATCCGCGCCGGCAGCGGGTAGTGGTCGCCGAGGATGCCGTCGACCCACTCGCCGACGAGCAGGTCGGGGTCGAGCGCGAGCGTGTCGCAGGCGTGGGTGAGCCCGCGCAGGAGGAGGGCGCTCCCGGCGGCCTCGATGCGCTCGCCGGCGAAGAACCGCAGCCGCGCCGCGATGCCGCGCTTTTTCGGCAGGCCGCCGCAGTCGGGTCCGAGCGAAACGCGCCGCGCCTCGGCCACGGCGAATTCGCCCAGCAGGAAGAATGCCGCGCGCGGCTCCAGCGCGACCCAGTTCGGATTGCCCCGCCCGGCGTTGAGCATCAGCCGCTCGCCGCGGTGCTTGGCGAGCTCGACCAGCTTGTTCTTGAGCTCGAACGGACTCAAGGCCTCGTAACGCCGCTCCTCGCTGCGTTCCATCGCCGATCCTCCCCGCGCGGCACCGCCGGCCGTCGATCCCCATTGTGGCAGCCGCCCCGTCGCCGCCGCTTGACCCGCCGCAAGGAGTCGACGGGTCGCGCGGGCTACGATGATCTCTGCGGCTGCCGCGACTTCATCCCGCGGCAGAATTTCTTCCGGTTCCGGACGCCCTGATGCGTCGCGAAGGGTCTTGCCCTCGGCATCGACGCGGTCCCCGAGCAGCGGCGCATCGTGCGCGCGCAGGTACGCCTCGGCGTGCTCCAGCATGAAGCGCCGGAACGCCTCGGCCGCCGGCGAGAGCACCTTCGAGCCGAGGTGCACGACGTTCCAGGCGCGCATCAGCGGCGTGCCTTCGACGTCCAGCACCTGCAGCAGGCCGTTCCTCACCTCGAGGCCCACCGTGTGCAGCGACAGGAACGACAGCCCCATGCCGGCGATCACCGCCTGCTTGATGCTCTCGTTGGAGGGCATCTCCATCGTGATCCGCGGCGCGACGCGATGCTCGGCGAAGTAGCGATCCATCGCGGCGCGCGTGCCCGACGCGGGCTCGCGCACGATCAGCGGGTACGCGGCGAGCTCCGCCGCGGTCGCGGGCCCGCGCCGGGGCTTCGCGGCGCGCTTCCCGCCGGGCGCCGGCCCGGCCGGGCGCCCGAGCGGATGCCCGGCCGGCGCGACGAACACCAGCGGGTGCGCGGCGAAGGACTCCGAGCGCGTGGCGATCTCCCTGGGCGGCCGGCCCATGATCGTGAGGTCGGCCTCGCCCGCCTGCATCAGCGCGACCAGCTCCCCGCGATTGGCGGCGACGGCGAGCTTCACCTCGACGCCGGGATGCTCCTCGTGGAAGCGCGCGAGCAGGTGCGGCACGAAGTACTTGGCGGTGCTGACGATGCCGATCGTCAGCGCGCCCTGCTCGAGGTTCCGCAGCCGCGCCATCGCGTGCTCGGCATCCTTGAGGTCGGCGAGCAGCCGCACCGCGTAGACGAGGAAGTACTCGCCCGCCGTCGACAGGCTGACCGCGCGCCCGACCCGGTCGAACAGCGGCAGGCCGACCTGCGCCTCGAGCTCCTTGACCTGCATCGACACCGCCGGCGGCGTCAGGTGCAGCGCGTCGGCGGCGCGGGCCATGCTGCCCAGCTTGGCGACCTCGTTGAAGACGCGCAGCTGGCGGAAGGTGATGTTGATCGGCATCGAAAAGATAAGGAAAAGTTAATCGAAGCACCATCAAGTCTGACTTGTTTGAAACGAATCGGCAACCTAGAGTAGCCCCATCGCAACGTCAACCTCAGGGAGCGCCATGAACATGCCCGTCGAATCCGCCGCCATCAGCGACCCGAAGCAGCGCTACAGCGCGGGCGTCCTCAAGTACCGCCAGATGGGCTACTGGGACGCCGATTACCAGCCGAAGGACACCGACACGATCTGCCTGTTCCGGATCACGCCGCAGGAGGGCGTGGACCCGATCGAGGCGGCCGCCGCCGTCGCCGGCGAGTCGAGCACGGCGACCTGGACCGTCGTGTGGACCGACCGCCTGACCGCCTGCGACAGCTACCGCGCCAAGGCCTTCAAGGTCGAGCCGGCGCCGGGCAACCCCGGCCAGTACTTCGCGTGGGTGGCCTACGACATCATCCTGTTCGAGGAAGGCTCGATCGCCAACATCACGGCGAGCCTGATCGGCAACGTCTTCAGCTTCAAGCCGCTGAAGGCGGCGCGGCTGGAGGACATCCGCATGCCGGTGGCGCTGGTGAAGACCTTCAAGGGCCCGCCCACCGGTCTCGTCGTCGAGCGCGAGCGCCTCGACAAGTTCGGGCGCCCGCTGCTGGGCGCGACGACCAAGCCGAAGCTGGGCCTCTCCGGCCGCAACTACGGCCGCGTGATCTACGAGGGCCTGAAGGGCGGCCTCGACTTCATGAAGGACGACGAGAACATCAACTCGCAGCCGTTCATGCACTGGCGCGACCGCTTCCTGTACGTGATGGACGCCGTCAACAAGGCGAGCGCCGCCACCGGCGAGGTCAAGGGCAGCTACCTCAACGTGACCGGCGCGACGATGGAGGACATCTACGAGCGCGCCGAGTTCGCCAAGGAGCTCGGCTCGGTCGTGATCATGCTCGACCTGATCATCGGCTGGAGCGCGATCCAGAGCATGGCCAACTGGGCGCGCCGGAACGACATGATCGTGCACATGCACCGCGCCGGCCACGGCACGTACACGCGGCAGAAGAACCACGGCGTGAGCTTCCGCGTGATGGCCAAGTGGCTGCGGCTGGCCGGCGTCGACCACCTGCACACCGGCACCGCGGTGGGCAAGCTCGAAGGCGACCCGATGACGGTGCAGGGCTACTACAACGTCTGCCGCGACAGCTACACGAAGCAGGACCTGCCGCGCGGCCTCTTCTTCGACCAGGACTGGTGCGACATGCGCAAGGTCATGCCGGTGGCGTCGGGCGGCATCCACGCCGGCCAGATGCACCAGCTGATCGACCTCTTCGGCGACGACGTGATCCTGCAGTTCGGCGGCGGCACGATCGGCCACCCGGCCGGCATCCAGGCCGGCGCCGTCGCCAACCGCGTTGCCCTGGAGTGCATGGTCAAGGCCCGCAACGAGGGTCGCGACATCAAGAACGAGGGTCCGGAGATCCTGCAGAAGGCGGCGCAGTTCTGCACGCCGCTGAAGCAGGCGCTCGACACGTGGAAGGACGTCTCCTTCAACTACGCGTCGACCGACACCAGCGACTACGCGGTGACGCCGGGCGTGTCCGCCTGACCCGGACGATGAAACCCGGGGCCGCAGGAAGTAGTGTCTGACCCTAATTTCCCGCGCACCCCGATCCCCAGACTGACCGACCGACTGACGAACTTGCCGGAGCCTCCGACCATGATGAACAACCCGACCGGCCGCATCACCCAGGGCCAGTTCAGCTTCCTGCCCGACCTCACCGACGCCGAGATCGCGCTGCAGATCGAATACGGCCTCTCGAAGGGCTACGCGTGGAGCGTCGAGTACACCGACGACCCGCACCCCCGCAACACGTACTGGGAGATGTTCGGCATGCCGATGTTCGACCTGAAGGACGCCGCCGGCGTCATGATGGAACTGAACAACTGCCGCAAGACGTTCCCCAACCACTACGTCCGCCTGATGGCGTTCGACTCGACGCGCGGCGTCGAGAGCATCGCGATGAGCTTCATCGTCAACCGTCCGCCGAACGAGCCGGGCTTCGGCCTCGTGCGCCAGGAGGTGAACGGCCGCACGATGCGCTACACGGTGCGCGGCTACGCGGCGGACAAGCCCGAAGGCGAGCGCTACACCGGCTGACGGCGCGCGACGCCACGCTGAGGGAGCCGCACCCTTGTCCAATCCGCTCTACACGATCCCCGGCGCGCCGGTCGGCTCGCCGAATGCCGCGCCGGCTTCGACCGGGCCGAGCGGCGGGCGACCGCGCCTGCGCCGGCCGCCGGCGGCGAGGGCGCCGCCGTCCCCGCGCGCTCGGTCGCCGAGGTGCTGGCGGCGAGCCGGATCGAGGCGGTGATGGACGAGCTCGACCGCGACCTCGTCGGCCTCGCGCCGGTCAAGCAGCGCATCCGCGACATCGCCGCGCTGCTGGTGATCGACAAGCTGCGCGCCGGGCTCGGCCTCGCGGCGCAGGCGCCGTCGCTGCACATGTGCTTCACCGGCAATCCGGGCACCGGCAAGACGACGGTGGCGCTGCGGATGGCCGAGATCCTTCACCGCCTGGGCTACGTCCGCAAGGGCCACGTCGTGGCGGTGACGCGCGACGACCTCGTCGGCCAGTACATCGGCCACACGGCGCCGAAGACCAAGGAAGTGCTGAAGAAGGCGATGGGCGGCGTGCTGTTCATCGACGAGGCCTACTACCTGTACCGGCCCGAGAACGAGCGCGACTACGGCCAGGAGGCGATCGAGATCCTGCTGCAGGTGATGGAGAACCAGCGCGACGACCTGGTCGTCATCCTCGCCGGCTACAAGGACCGGATGGACACGTTCTTCCAGAGCAACCCGGGCCTGTCCTCGCGCATCGCGCACCACCTCGACTTCCCCGACTACTCGGTCGACGAGCTGCAGCAGATCGCGCAGCGGATGCTCGACGGAGCGCACTACCGCTTCGGGCCCGGCGCCGCCGAGGCGTTCCACCGCTACCTCGAGCGCCGGATCGCGCAGCCGCACTTCGCCAACGCGCGCAGCGTGCGCAATGCGCTCGACCGCGCCCGCCTGCGCCAGGCCACGCGCCTGTTCGCCGACCGCGAGCGCGTGCTGACGGCGGACGACCTGACGACACTCGCCCCCGAGGACATCCTCGCGAGCCGGGTGTTCCGCGCGCCGGCGGCGCCGGCGTCGTGACCGCACGCGGCACCCCAGAATCCAACCCGAGACCGCCATGCCCCTGTCCAACCGCAAGACGCTGACGCAGTACCTGATCGAGCAGCGCCGCCGCTTCCCGCAGGCGAGCGGCGAGCTCAACGCGCTGATCCTCGACGTCGGGCTCGCCTGCAAGGCGATCGCGCGGTCGGTGGCCTTCGGCGCGCTCGGCGATCCGGCCACGCGCCACCTCGAGGTCGGCGGCGGCACCAACGTGCAGGGCGAGGTGCAGAAGCCGCTCGACGTCGTCAGCAACGAGATCTTCATCCGCACCGCCGAGTGGTCGGGCAACCTCGCCGGCATGGCCTCGGAGGAGATGGACGAGCCGAGGCAGATCCCCGCCGACTACGCCCGCGGCAAGTACCTGCTGGTGTTCGATCCGCTGGACGGCTCCTCCAACATCGACGTCAACGTGTCGGTCGGCAGCATCTTCTCGATCCTGCGCGCGCCCGAGCCCGGCCGCGACGTGACCGAGGCCGACCTGCTGCAGCCCGGCACCAAGCAGGTCGCCGCCGGCTACGCGATCTACGGCCCGACGACGATGCTGGTGCTCTCCGTCGGCAGCGGCGTCGTCGGCTTCACGCTCGACCCCAACCTCGGCGAGTTCAAGCTGACGCACCCGGACATCCGCGTGCCGGCGGACACGCAGGAGTTCGCGATCAACTCGTCGAACAGCCGGTTCTGGGAGCCGCCGATCAAGCGCTACGTCGACGAGTGCCTCGCCGGCCGCTCGGGCCCGCGCGGCAAGGACTTCAACATGCGCTGGATCGCGAGCCTCGTCGCCGAGGCGCACCGGATCCTGATGCGCGGCGGCGTGTTCATGTACCCGCGCGACACCAAGGACCCGTCGAAGACCGGTCGCCTGCGCCTGCTGTACGAGGCGAACCCGATCGGCTTCCTGATGGAGCAGGCGGGCGGGCGTGCGAGCACGGGCCGCCAGCCGGTGCTGGGCGTGGCGCCGTCGGCGCTGCACCAGCGCATCGGCCTCGTGTTCGGCTCGCGCAACGAGGTCGAGCGCATCGAGCGCTATCACCACGACACCGCCCCGCGCGACACGGGAAGCCCGCTGTTCGCCGAGCGCAGCCTCTTCCGCGACTAGAGATCACCGAGACCACCGAGACCACCATGTCCGAAAAGCACCCCATCATCGCGATCACCGGCTCCTCGGGCGCCGGCACGACGTCGGTCACGCGCACGTTCGAGGAGATCTTCCGGCGCGAGCGGATCTCGGCCGCCATCGTCGAGGGCGACAGCTTCCACCGCTACGATCGCACCGAGATGCGCGCGAGGCAGGCCGAAGCCGAGAAGGCGGGCAACAAGCACTTCAGCCACTTCGGCGCCGAGAACAACCTGTTCGCGGAGCTCGAGCAGCTGTTCCGCGACTACAGCGAGACCGGCACCGGGCGCCGCCGCAAGTACCTGCACGATCCCGGCGAGGCCGCGCCCTACGGTCAGCAGCCCGGCACGTTCACGCCGTGGGAGGCCGTGCCCGCCGACACCGACCTGATGTTCTACGAGGGCCTGCACGGCGCGGTCGTGACGCCCGAGGTCGACATCGCCCGGTATCCCGACCTGCTGATCGGCGTCGTGCCGGTGATCAACCTCGAGTGGATCCAGAAGCTCTACCGCGACAAGAACGTGCGCGGCTACAGCACCGAGGCGGTGACCGACACCATCCTGCGCCGGATGCCCGACTACGTGAACTACATCGTGCCGCAGTTCGCGCACACGCACGTCAACTTCCAGCGCGTGCCGATCGTCGACACGTCGAACCCGTTCATCGCCCGCGACATCCCGAAGGCCGACGAGAGCCTGTGCGTGATCCGCTTCGCCAATCCCAAGGGCATCGACTTCCAGTACCTGCTGGCGATGATCCACGACTCGTTCATGTCGCGCGCCAACACCATCGTCGTGCCGGGCGGCAAGATGGAGCTGGCGATGCAGCTGATCTTCACGCCGTTCATCTGGCGGATGATGGAGCGGCGCAAGCGGGCGCTGGGCGCGCTCTAGCGCCGTTGCTGCGCGCGCTGCTCTGGGACGTCGACGGGACGATCGCCGAGACGGAAGAGCAGGGCCACCGGATCGCGTTCAACCTCGCCTTCGCGGACGCCGGGCTCGCCTGGCGGTGGGACCTGCCGCGCTACGGCGCACTGCTCGAGGTTTCCGGCGGGCGCGAACGGCTGCTGCACGACATGGCGGCGCGGCCCGACGCGCCGGCCGATCCGGCCGCGCGCGAGGCGCTCGCGCGCCGGCTGCACGCGGGCCAAGACCGCGCACTACGCGCGCATCGTCGCCGCCGGCGGGATCGGCGCGCGTCCGGGCGTGCTGCGCATGATGGCGGCGTGCGCGGCCGCCGGCATGGCGCAGGCGATCGTCACGACGACGGGCCGCGCCAACGTCGACGCGCTGTTTCCGGGAATCTTCGGCAGCGCGTGGCGCGACCGCTTCGCCGCGATCGTCTGCGCCGAGGACGCGCCGCTGAAGAAGCCGCATCCGCAGGCCTATGCGGTGGCGCTCGCACGGCTGGGCATCGGCCCGGCCGACGCGCTCGCCATCGAGGACTCGCCGAACGGGCTGCAGGCGGCCACGGCCGCCGGCGTTCCCTGCTGCATCACGCGCAGCGCCTTCTTCCGCGGGGCCGCGTTTCCCGGCGCCGCCCTCGTCTGCGACGATCTCGACGGGCCGCCGGTCATCGGCCTGCCGGACCTCTCCGCCGCGCACGCCGTGCGCACCTTCCAGCTCGCGGCGGCGGACGCGGGGGCACGCCTGCATCGGCGCGATCTGGCTTAAACTCTCGGATGGCCGTACCCGGAACGCGGAGATCAGAAGCCGCGAGCGGGGCGCCTACGACATGGAGGAAAGCAAAATGGCCGCAAGGAGACCGAGTCCCGCCGAACTGGAGCCGATCGAGACCGCCAGCCGCGACGAGCTCGCGGCGCTGCAGCTCGAGCGCCTCAAGTGGTCGCTCTCCCACGCGTACGAGCACGTGCCGCACTACCGGCGCAAGTTCGCCGAGGCGGGCGTGCACCCCTCGGACCTCAAGTCGCTGGCGGACCTCGCCAAGTTCCCGTTCACCAACAAGCAGGACCTGCGCGACAACTACCCGTTCGGCATGTTCGCCGTGCCGCGCGAGCAGGTCGTGCGCATCCACGCGTCGTCCGGCACGACCGGGCGGCCGACCGTCGTCGGCTACACGGCCGGCGACATCGACACCTGGTCGACGGTGATGGCGCGCTCGATCCGCGCGGCCGGCGGGCGCGCCGGCGACATCATCCACGTCGCCTACGGCTACGGCCTGTTCACCGGGGGCCTCGGCGCGCACTACGGCGCCGAGCGGCTGGGCGCCACGGTGATCCCGATGTCGGGCGGCATGACCGAGCGGCAGGTCGCGCTGATCCGCGACTTCCGGCCGAACGTCATCATGGTGACGCCGTCGTACATGCTGGCCATCGCCGAGGAGATGGAGAACCAGGGCATGGACCCGCGCCGCTGCTCGCTGTCGATCGGGATCTTCGGCGCCGAGCCGTGGACCCCGGCGATGCGCAAGGCGATCGAGGCCAAGCTCGACATCGACGCGATCGACATCTACGGGCTGTCCGAGATCGTCGGCCCGGGCGTCGCGCAGGAGTGCATCGAGACCAAGGACGGCCTCACCGTCTGGGAGGACCACTTCTACCCGGAGATCGTCGATCCCGCGACCGGCGAGGTGCTGCCCGAGGGCGCCAAGGGCGAGCTCGTGTTCACGACGCTGACCAAGGAAGCGCTGCCGATGATCCGGTACCGGACGCGCGACCTCACGCGCCTGCTGCCGCCGACCGCGCGCGCGATGCGCCGGATCGAGAAGATCACCGGCCGCTCCGACGACATGATGATCATCCGCGGCGTCAACGTGTACCCGACGCAGATCGAGGAGCTGATCCTGAAGCAGCCGGAGCTCGCCCCGCACTACCTGATCGAGATCACGCGGCCGGGCGCGCTCGACGAGATGACCGTGCACGTCGAGATGGGCACCGGGCTCGCCGAAGCCGCGCAGGACGACCGGCACGCGGCGGCGCGCGCGCTGGAGCACAACGTCAAGGCCTACGTCGGCGTCACGGCGACGGTGCGGCTGGCGCTGCCGGGGGGCATCGAGCGCTCGCTGGGCAAGGCGAAGCGCGTGCTCGACAAGCGGCCGAAGTAGCGGGGCGGCCATATGAGCGCGAAGGGCCGCCCCGAGCGCGAATTGCGCCCCCTCGGGGGGTGTGGGGGTCATCCATGATGCAAGCCTTCATCTGCGACGCCGTCCGCACGCCGATCGGCCGCTACGGCGGGGCGCTCGCCACCGTGCGCACCGACGACCTCGCGGCGATCCCGATCCGGGCGCTGGTCGAGCGCAATCCCGGCGTCGACTGGGCCGCGGTGGACGAGCTCTTCTACGGCTGCGCGAACCAGGCCGGCGAGGACAATCGCAACGTGGCGCGCATGGCGGTGCTGCTCGCCGGGCTGCCGGTCGACGTGCCGGCGGCCACCGTCAACCGGCTCTGCGGCTCCGGCCTCGACGCGCTGGCGCTGGCGGCGCGGACGATCCGCTGCGGCGAGGCGGAGCTCGCGATCGCCGGCGGCGTGGAGAGCATGAGCCGCGCGCCGTTCGTCCTCGCCAAGGCCGACAGCGCGTTCTCGCGTGCCGCGAAGATCGAGGACACGACGATCGGCTGGCGCTTCGTCAATCCGCTGATCAAGGCGAAGTACGGCATCGACGCGATGCCGGAGACGGCCGAGAACGTCGCCGCCGAGCACGGCATCGCGCGCGCCGACCAGGACGCGTTCGCGCTGCGCTCGCAGCAGCGGGCGCTGGCGGCGCAGGCGGCGGGCGTCCTCGCGCAGGAGATCGTGGCCGTCACGCTGCCGCAGAAGAAGGGCGACCCGGTCGTCGTCGATCGCGACGAGCATCCGCGCGGCGACGACGCTCGACGCGCTCGCGAAGCTGAAGCCGATCGTCAGGCCGGACGGCACGGTGACCGCCGGCAACGCGTCCGGCGTCAACGACGGCTCCTGCGCGCTGCTGGTCGCCTCCGAGGCGGCGGCGAAGAGGCACGGGCTCACGCCCCGCGCCCGGATCGTCGGCGCCGCGACCGCCGGGGTGCCGCCGCGGGTGATGGGCATCGGGCCGGCGCCGGCGACGCGCAAGCTCCTCGCGCGCCTCGGCCTCACGCTCGCGCAGATGGACGTGATCGAGCTCAACGAGGCATTCGCCGCGCAGGCGCTGGGCGTCACCCGGATGCTGGGGCTTGCCGACGACGCGCCGCAGGTGAACCCCAACGGCGGCGCGATCGCGCTCGGCCATCCGCTCGGCGCTTCCGGCGCGCGGCTCGCGACGACGGCGACGTACCAGCTGCAGCGCACCGGCGGACGCTACGCGCTCGCGACGATGTGCATCGGCGTCGGGCAGGGGATCGCGCTCGTCCTCGAGCGGGTCTAGGACCGTCCCAATTCCGCAACAGCCGCGGCGGGCGCGCATCGCGCCCGTCCGCTCCGCTTGACCCCAGGCGATATCGAAGTGATATCATTGCGCCATCACTCGACGCCAGGGGGAGGCCGCATGAACACGCTCGTCAGTGGCAGCGGAGGCTGGTGCATCGCCGGGGGCGTCGGCGCCGGCATGGCGCTCGGCATCGTGGTCGGCTACGGCTCCCTCGGGCTCGCGCTCGGCTTCGCGCTGGGCCTCGCCGCGGCGCTGCTGCGACGACGCTAGACAGAGCCGCCCACTGCCGCGGGCCCCGGACGGCTCGCGGCGTCCATCGATTCCCTGCACGCTCCGGCGGGCAGCCTCCGGGTTGCCCGGGAGCACTCGACGCTGAAGATGACCGGCAAGAAGGCATTTCTCCTCCGGATCGACCCGGGCGTCTGGGTCGAGCTGGAGCGGCTCGCGCGGGAGGAGCTGCGCAGCGTCAACGCGCAGGCCGAGTTCCTGCTGCGCGACGCGCTGGCGCGCCGCGGCGTCGCGTCGCGCCCGGCGGCCGCGGCGAAGCGCCGCGCCGGTCGCGGGAAGGGCGCCTGACTCTACGGCGCTGAACGTGCGGCGCGAGGGCGGCGCGGGCCGCGCGGCCGCCTCGTCCCGGATGGCGTGGACGGCGAACACGTCGCGCTGCGCGGCCTCGCTGATCGCCACCGTCGCCGGGTGCTGGAGGCGGCGCTCGGTCGTGATCGCGTAGAGCTGCTCGGCGACGGCCTCGATGCGTCCGAGCGCGCGCACGCCGTACTGCCGGCAGACGTCGCCGGCGATCGCCGTCGGCGCGACGAAGAGTCCCGCGCCGCCCTGTCCGAAGGCCTTCATCAGCCCGCTGTCGTCGAACTCGCCGACGACGCGCGGCCGCAGGTCCTGCGCCTCCAGCCACTGCAGCAGCCGCGGCCGCAGCGCCACGCCCTCGCCGGGCAGCAGCAGCGGCGCGTTGTCGAGGAGCGCCGGGAACTTCCCCTTCAGCGTGCGCGCGACCGCCTCGGTCCCGAACACCGTGACGTCGCTGGCGCCGAGCAGGTGGTTGTAGCCGCGCACGTTGAGCTCGGGCGGCATCGGCCGGTCGGCGATCACCAGGTCGAGCCGGTGCACGGCGAGCTCGCCGAGCAGGGACGCGAGGCGGCCCTCGCGGCAGATCAGCCGCAGCGGCTCGGCGAGGCGCAGCGCCGGCTCGATGACGCGGTAGGCGATGGACTTCGGGACCGAGTCGGCGATGCCGATGCGGAAGGGGAGCGTCTTCCTCGCCGCCTGGTCGCGCGCGACCTCGACCAGCTCGTCGCCCAGCGCGAAGATCTCGTCGGCGTAGCACAGGATCCGCCGGCCCGACGTCGGTGACCTCGAGCCCGCGGCCCGCGCGGCGGAAGAGCTCGGCCCCCAGCGACTCCGCGAGCTCGCGCCAGCTGGCCGCTGATCGACTGCGGCGTCACGTGCAGCTGCTCGCTCGCGCGGGCGATGCTGCCCGAGCGCGCGACCGCCCAGAAGTACCGCAGGTGCTTGTAGTTGAGCTGCGCCACGGCGCCTCCCGATAATCAGTAAAAACCGAACATTGATTTCAATTATATTCGAGTTGTGCGATGTATTGGCCCTGCGCAGAATGCACGCGTCGTCAACCCGAAGGAGGAGCAGAGCCATGCACATCGACATCCAGTCCCAAGGCTTCACCCTGACCCCGGCGCTGCGCGCGCACGCGGAGCGCCGGCTGCGGCTGGCGCTCGGCGCCACCCGGCCCGAGGTGCTTCGGGTCGCGGTCCGGCTGTCGGACGACAACGGGCCGCGCGGCGGCGAGGACATGCGCTGCCGGGTCCGCATCGCCATCGCCGGGCTGCCCGACATCGTGATCGAGGACGCCGAGTCCGACCTCTACATCGCGATCGACCGCGCCGCCGACCGGGCCGGCAGGACGCTGGTGCGGCGCCTGTCGCGGCGCAGCGAGCAGCGCCGCGGTCCCCGCACCGAGGACGACGACGAGGTCGCCGGCTTCGTCCCCATCCGCGCTCGCCGGTCGCTGGGCGACGGCAGCGGCGAGCGCGTCTGACGCGGTTGTGAACGACGGTCCGGGCGCTGCGCCCGGACCGGAACAACGGAGAAGGCTGAAGTGGAAACGATCGGCACCTGGTGGATGTGGACGGGCTTCCTCGCGATCGTCGTCGTGATGCTCGCGATCGACCTGTTCGCGGGCGGCGGCAAGGCGCACCGCCCGTCGTTCCGGGAGGCGGCGACGTGGTCGGCCGTCTGGCTGGGCGTCTCGCTGCTCTTCGCCGCGGCGCTCTGGTTCTACCTGGACGCCGCGTCCGGGCGGGAGGCGGCCAACGCCAAGACGCTGGAGTTCGTCACCGGCTACCTGATCGAGAAGTCGCTGGCGGTCGACAACGTCTTCGTCTGGCTGATGCTGTTCTCGTTCTTCGCGATCCCGGTCGAGCTGCAGAAGCGCGTGCTGGTCTACGGCGTCCTCGGCGCGATCGTCATGCGCACGGTGATGATCTTCGCCGGGCGTCTGGCTGATCGCGCAGTTCCACTGGCTGCTCTACGTGTTCGGCGCCTTCCTGCTCGCCACCGGCATCAAGATGTGGTGGTTCGCCGACGAGAAGCCCGACCTCGCCAACAATCCGCTGGTCCGCTTCATCCGCCGGCGCATGAACGTGACCGACACGCTGGCCGGCGAGCGCTTCTTCGTCATGCGCGAGGAAGGCGGCCGGGTCGTCCGCTACGCGACGCCGCTGTTCCTGGTGCTGGTGCTGGTCGAGTTCTCCGACCTGATCTTCGCCGTCGACTCGATCCCGGCGATCTTCGCGATCACGACCGACCCGTTCATCGTGCTGACGTCGAACGTGTTCGCGATCCTGGGGCTGCGGGCGATGTACTTCCTGCTCGCCGACATGGCCGAGCGCTTCTCGCTGCTGAAGTACGGCCTGGCGCTCGTGCTCTCGTTCATCGGCGTCAAGATGCTGCTGCTCGACGTCGTCAAGATCC
This sequence comes from uncultured beta proteobacterium, assembly GCA_963832705.1. GTDB lineage: Bacteria > Pseudomonadota > Gammaproteobacteria > Burkholderiales > Casimicrobiaceae > CAIWHR01. The sequence goes on from CAWHVP010000010.1 coordinate 91,266, forward strand.
CCGTCGCGGTGTCGCTCGGCGTCGTCGCGGCGATCATCGCCACGGCGATCGTGCTGTCGCTGCGCCGCGAGGCGCGCGAGCGCGCCCGTTCCGGCGGCCGGGACCCCGCCGCCCACCACAGTTGACGGTCCCGCTTCGATGAAGGAACCCACGATGGAGAAAAGGACGCAGTTCTCGCTCTGGTACTTCGCGGCGGCGATCCTCGCCGTGCTCGTCCTGCAGGACCTTTGGGTCGGCGCGCGCACGACGGCGCCGATTCCCTACAGCGAGTTCCAGGCACTGGTGAAGGAGGGCAGGGTCACCGACATCGCGATCGCCGACAACCAGATCCACGGCACCTTCAAGGAGCCGCGGGAGGGCAAGTCGCGGTTCGTGACCACGCGCGTCGATCCGGAGCTCGCCAAGGACCTCGCCCAGCACGACGTGCGCTTCAGCGGCGTCGTCGAGAGCACGTTCCTGCGCGACCTGCTCGGCTGGGTCGTGCCGGCGGTGGTGTTCATCGCGATCTGGCTGTTCGTCATGCGCCGCTTCGCCGACAAGATGGGCGGCGGCGGCTTCATGAGCATCGGCAAGAGCAAGGCGAAGGTGTACGTGGAGACCGACACCAAGGTCGACTTCGCCGACGTCGCCGGCGTCGACGAGGCCAAGGAGGAACTGCAGGAGATCGTCGGCTTCCTCAAGGACCCGCAGCGCTTCGGCCGGCTCGGCGGCCGCGCGCCGAAGGGGGTGCTGCTGGTCGGCCCGCCCGGCACCGGCAAGACGCTGCTCGCCCGCGCCGTCGCCGGCGAGGCGGGCGTGCCGTTCTTCTCGATCTCGGGCTCCGAGTTCGTCGAGATGTTCGTCGGCGTGGGCGCCGCGCGGGTGCGCGACCTCTTCGAGCAGGCGCGCGCGAAGGCGCCGGCCATCATCTTCATCGACGAGCTCGACGCGCTCGGCCGCGCCCGGGCCTCGGCCGGCGCGATCGGCGGCCACGACGAGAAGGAGCAGACGCTCAACCAGCTGCTGGTCGAGCTCGACGGCTTCGACGGCTCGAAGGGGCTGGTGCTGCTCGGCGCGACCAACCGGCCCGAGGTGCTCGACCCCGCGCTGCTGCGCGCCGGGCGCTTCGACCGCCAGGTCGTCGTCGACCGCCCGGACAAGACCGGCCGCATCGCGATCCTCGACGTGCACACGAGGAAGATCACGCTCGCCCCGGGCGTCGACACCGCCAAGGTGGCCGACCTGACCCCGGGCTTCACCGGCGCCGAGCTCGCCAACCTGTGCAACGAGGCGGCGCTCGCCGCGACGCGGCGCGACGCCGACGCGGTGACGCTCGACGACTTCACCGTCGCCATCGAGCGGATCGTCGCGGGCCTGGAGAAGAAGAGCCGCGTGCTGTCGCCGCGCGAGCGCGAGGTCGTCGCGCACCACGAGATGGGGCACGCGCTGGTCGCGATGGCCGTGCCCGGCGCCGACCCGGTGCACAAGGTCTCGATCATCCCGCGCGGCGTCGGCGCGCTCGGCTACACTATCCAGCGCCCGACCGAGGAGCGGTACCTGATGACGCGCGAGGAGCTCGAGAACCGGATGGCCGTGCTGCTCGGCGGCCGCGCCGCCGAGGAGATCGCCTTCGGGCGCTTCTCGACCGGCGCCTCCGACGACCTGCAGCGCGTCACCGCGATCGCCCGCGCGATCGTCACCCGCTACGGCATGGACGGCGGGATCGGCCACGTGGTGTACGACGACGAGCGCCCGAACTTCCTCGGGCAGGCGGTGCCGATGGGGGGCGCCCGGCCGTACAGCGAGGCGACCGCGCGCGAGATCGACGTCGCCGTCCGCGAGATCGTCGCGGCGACGTACCGGCGCACGCTCGAGCTGCTGCGCGCGCGCGAGGCGCTGCTGCGCGAGTCCGCGGCCGTGCTGCTCAAGCGCGAGACGCTCGGCGAGGCGGAGCTGGAGCGGATCCGCGAGGCCGCGGCGGCGGCGCTGCTGCCGCTGCCGCGCGCGGCATAGCCGTGCCCGCTGGCTCGCTCCGCCCGCATCTCCCCGAGGGGGACCCCGGCGTCCCCTGGGGCGGCCCGGCGGGACGCCTGAGCATGCAGCCATGACGATGCTGCTGTGGGCGCTCGCCGTCGCGGCGATGGCGCTCGGACTCCTCGGCGTCGTCCTGCCGCTGCTGCCCGGCACGCCGCTGCTGTTCGGCGGCATGCTGCTCGCCGCGTGGCTCGACGGCTTCGCGCGCGTCGGCCCGGGGCTGCTCGCGCTGCTCGGCACGCTGGCGGTCGCGGCGTGGCTGATCGATTACGTGGCCGCGGCATGGGGCGTGCGCCGCACCGGCGCCTCGGGTCTCGCGATGGCCGGTGCCGGCATCGGCGCGGTCGTCGGCGTGCTGGGAGGCATCGTCGGGCTGCTGCTCGGCCCGGTCATCGGCGCCGTGTGCGGCGAGCTGATCGCGCGCCGCGATCACCGCCGGGCGACACGGGCCGGCGTCGCGGCGGGCGTCGCGTTCGTCGTCGGCACGGTGGCGAAGCTCGCGCTCGCCTTCGCGATGCTCGGCATCTTCGTTTTCGCGATGTTCGGCTAGCGGGTGCGATCCTGATGACGACTGCGGCGACCGGCGGCGGAGCGGGCAGCGGAGCGGGCAGCGGAGCCGGCCGCGCCACAGCGCGGCGCGCGCTGCTGGCGTTGCTCCTCGCGGCCGGCGCGGTCGCGGCGCTCGCGGCCGGGGCACGGCTCGTCTGCCCAAGCGGCGCGTGCCGCGTGCCGACGATCGACACCGCCGGCCTCTCCGGTCTGCACGCGTGGGCCGACCACCGGCTCGACCCGGCCATCGCCGCGCTGACCTGGCTCGGCTCGATCGCGCTGCTGCTGCCCCTCGCCGCGCTGCTCACGTGGCGCTGGCGGCGCTCCGTGCCGGGGCGCGTGCTCGCCTTCCTGCCGCTGGCGCTGCTCGGCGCCACGGCGCTCGCGCAGGCCGTCAAGTTCCTGGTCGCGCGGCCGCGCCCCGACCTCTTTCCCGCGCTGGTCACGATGCCGGCCGACGCGAGTTTTCCCAGCGCGCACGCGATGCAGGCGACGGCGTTCGCCCTCGCGTGGCTGCTGCGGCCTGGCGCGAAGCCCGGTCCGCTGGCCGTGGCCGCCGCCGGCCTGCTGGTGCTGGCGGTCGCGGGCTCGCGCGTCTACCTGCAGGTCCACTTCCCGACCGACGTGCTGTTCGGCATGACCGCGGCCGCGCTGTGGGTCGCCGCGCTGCGCTGCGCGCCGGTGTGGCCGGAGGCGGCGCGGTGAGGCACAAGTTCCTCGGCATCGGCGAGGCGGGCTACCACCCGCTGCGCAAGCTGCGCACCGTCTTCTCCGGGCTGCGCTACGCCGTGCTCTACGACTGGTCGGTCACCTACAAGCTCGTGCTCTCGGTGGTGGTGCTGGTCACCGCGTTCAGCCTGCGCGCCTGGGTCGATTTCCTGCTGATCCTGGTCGTCACCGCGTTCGTGCTGGTCGCCGAGATCTTCAACAGCGCGATCGAGGCGCTGTGCGACTTCGTCGAGACGCGCCACAACGAGAAGATCAAGGTGATCAAGGACATCGCCGCGGCGGCGGTCGGCATCGCGATCTTCGTCTGGATCGTCGTGCTGGGCGTCGAGCTCGGGCGCTTCGCCGCCGCGGCCGCGGCGTAGCGGCGCAGAGCGCACCTGCGGAGGTGCGCCATGGACAAACGCCGCCCCGCGGATTAGATTGCCCCGACGTTCGCGCGACCGGCACCGCGGGTTGCGGACGCCACGCACGCGCTGCACGGAGGGGGGGTGGAGGTTTCGTTCGCTCGCGAGGTCGGGATGCTGCGCCGGGGCGCCGGCGAGGTCTTCCACGGCGAAGGGCATCCTCGCGATCACCAAGGCGCTGCTGCAGTCGGGCGTCGCCTACGTCGGCGGCTACCAGGGCGCGCCGGTGTCGCACCTGCTCGACGTGATGGTGCAGGCGAAGGACTACCTCGACGAGCTCGGCGTGCACGTCGAGGCCTGCGCCAACGAGGCCTCGGCCGCCGCGATGCTGGGCGCGTCGATCCACTACCCGCTGCGCGGCGCGGTGACCTGGAAGTCGATCGTCGGCACCAACGTCGCGGCCGACGCGCTGTCGAACCTCGCCTCGCCCGGGCGTCACGGGCGGCGCGCTGATCGTCGTCGGCGAGGACTACGGCGAGGGCGCCAGCGTGATCCAGGAGCGCACGCCACGCCTTCGCGCTGAAGTCGTCGCTGCTGCTGCTCGACCCGCGCCCCGACCTCGCGCACATGGTGCGGATGGTCGAGCAGGGCTTCGCGCTGTCGGAGGCGGCCGAACATGCCGGCGATGATGGAGCTGCGCATCCGCGCCTGCCACGTGCGCGGCAGCTTCGTCTGCAAGGACAACGTGGCGCCGGCGATCTCGCGCGCGGCAGCTGCTCGCCGAGCCCGGCGGCGTTCGACTACGACGCGCCTGTCGCACCCGCCGTCGACGTTCCGCCACGAGAAGCTGAAGGTCGAGCGAGCGCCTGCCGGCGGCGCGGCGCTACATCGTCGAGCACGGCCTGAACGAGGTCTTCGCCGGCGAGCGCGACGACCTCGGCCTCATCGTGCAGGGCGGGCTGTACAACTCGCTGGTCCGCGCGCTGCAGCAGCTCGGCCTGGCCGACGCGTTCGGCGACGCAGCGGCTGCCGATGCTGGTGCTCAACGTCATCTGCCCGCTGGTGCCCGAGGAGATCGCGCGCCTTCTGCGCGCGGCAAGCGCGCGGTGCTGGTGGTCGAGGAGGGCCAGCCCGAGTACATCGAGCAGGAGATCGCGACGATCCTGCGCCGCGCGCGACGTCGCAGACGCGCGCTCCACGGCAAGGACCTGCTGCCGCTGGCCGGCGAGTACACGGTCGAGGTGATGCGCCGCGGGCCTCGCGCGACTTCTTCGCGCGCCGACGCGCCGGAGCTGCCGCTGCGCGGGCGCGGACGACTGGCTCGCGGCGACTCGACGCGCGCCGCGCAGGCGGTCGCCGCGCGAGCTCGACGACGCCGCTGCCGCGCGCGGCCGCCGGGCTTCTGCATCGGCTGCCCGGAGCGGCCGGTGTTCGCCGCGCTGAAGCTGCTGCAGCAGGAGATCGGCCCGGTGCACGTCGCCGCCGACATCGGCTGCCACTGCTTCGCGACGTTCGAGCCGTTCTCGTCCGGCCACTCGATCCTCGGCTACGGCATGAGCCTGGCGAGCCGCGCCGGCGTGTCGCCGATGATCGCGCCGGCGCACGCTGGCGATCATGGGCGACGGCGGCTTCTGGCACAACGGGCTGCTGTCCGGCGTGCAGTCGGCGCTGTTCAACGGCGACGACGCGGTGCTGCTGATCATGAAGAACGGCTACACGTCGGCCACCGGCACGCAGGAGATCATCTCGACGCCCGGCGACGCGGCGAAGGCACGCCGCGGCCGACCCGCAGCAGAGCCTCGTCGCACACGCAACCGCGCGATCGAGCGCACGCTCGCCGGGCATCGGCGTGCAGTGGCTGCGCACCGTCGACAGCTACGACGTCGCCGCGATGCGGCGACGCTCGACGAGGCGTTCACGCACCGGCTTCGCCGGGCTCAAGGTGATCGTCGCCGAGGGCGAGTGCCAGCTCGAGCGGCAGCGGCGCATCAAGCCGTGGCGCGCGGCGCTGCTCGCAGCGCGGCAAGCGCACGGTGCGCGTGCAGTACGGCGTCGACGAGGACGCGTGCTCGGGCGACCACTCCTGCATCCGGCTGTCGGGCTGCCCGACGCTGACGCTGAAGACAGCCCCGACCCGCTGCAGCGTCGACCCGGTGGCGACGGTGCTCGACGGCTGCGTGGGCTGCGGCCTGTGCGGCGAGAACGCGCACGCGGCGGCGCTGTGCCCGTCGTTCTACCGCGCCGAGGTGGTCGCGAACCCGGCGTGGCACGAGCGCGCTGGCCGCGCGGCTCCGCGCGACGGTCGTGCGCTGGCTGCGGCCGGCATAGCGTCCGCGTGGACCCGCAGCGGATGGCCGCCACCCCGCAACCGATCACGATCCTGATCGCCGCGCTGGGCGGCAGGGCGGCGGCGTGCTGGCCGAGTGGCTGGTCGACGCCGCGATCGCGGCGCGGCTACCCCGCGCAGAGCACGTCGATTCCCGGCGTGGCGCAGCGCACCGGCGCGACGACCTACTACGTCGAGATCCTGCCGGTGCCGCTCGCCGAGCTCGGCGGCCGCCGGCCGGTGCTGTCGCTGCTGCCGGTGCCCGGGTGCATCGACCTGCTCGTCGCCTCCGAACTGCTCGAGGCCGTGCGCGATCGTGCAGACGGCATGGTCGCGCCCGAGCGCACGCTGGTGGTCGCGTCGACGCGCGCACGCTGACGACCGCCGAGAAGATGGCGCCGGGCGACGGCCGCTACGACTCGCGACCGGCTGCTCGCGATCGCGCGGCGCCACAGCCGGCGGCTGGTCGACGTTCGACATGGAGGAGCTGCGCGCAGGCCGCCGGCACCGTCGTCAGCGCGGTGATGTTCGGCGCGATCGCGGCCAGCGGCGTGCTGCCGTTCGCGCGCGACCGCGTTCGAGGACGTGATCCGCGGATCGGGGCTGCCGGTCGCGGCGAGCCTCGCGGGTTCGCGAACGCCTGGGACGCGATGCAGGAGGTGCGGGGCCGCCGCTCCCGGTGCGGTTCCCGGGTCGCGGCGGCCGGCGACCGTGACGGTGCCGGTCGCCTGCCGATCGGCGCCGGTGCCCGTCGCGACGGCGCCGGTGCCCGCCGCGGTCGCGCAGGCGCTGCCGCCCGCGGTGCACGATTTCGCCGGCGAGGGCCATCGCCGCCTGGTCGCGTTCCAGGACGAGGCCTACGCGGACCTGTACGTGCAGCGGCTGCGGCGGATCGTCGCGGCGGAAGCGGCGGCCGATCCGCGAGCACGCCCGCGACTTCGCGGCGACGCGCGAGACGGCGCGCTTCCTCGCGCTGTGGATGGCCTTCGACGACATCGTCCGCGTCGCCGACGCTCAAGTGCCGCGCCAGCCGCTTCGCGCGGGTGCGCCGCGAAGTCGGCGCGGGCGAGCGCGACGTCGTGCGGATCGTCGATTTCTTCAAGCCGGGCGTCGCGGAGCTCGCCGGCCTGCTGCCGCGGCGCGCCCGCGCGCTGGCTGACGCGCTGGGATCGCCGGCGGCAGGCGCGCGGCAAGGCGCCCGCGGCGCTCGCGCTGCACCTGCGCGCCGACAGCGTCACGGGCTTCGTCGCGCTGCGCCTGCTCGCATCGCTGCGGGCGCTGCGCCGCCGCGGCTCGCGCTACGCGCACGAGCAGGCGCCGATCGAGCGCTGGCTCGCCGCGCTCGAGGCCGCGCTCGCCGCCGACTGGGCATCGGGGCTCGAGGTCGCGCTGTGCGGCCGGCTGATCAAGGGCTACGGCGCGACCAACGAGCGCGGCAAGGAGCAACCTGCTGCACATCCTCGATCACGTCGTCGCCGGCAGGCCGCGGCGCGCAGCGCGCGAGGCGTCCGCGACGCGCGCGAGGCGGCCTGCGAGAGGGCGGCAGGCGTTCGAGCGGCGCTCGCGCGCACGGCGCGCCGCCGCGTCCGGTGGCCGCAGCCGATCCGGTGGGCGAAGCCGGCGGGCACTGCGACGCTGCGCGGTGCTCCATGGCCGCGCCACACGACGCGCTTCACCGTCGAATTCGGCGACTGCGACCCGCCAGATCGTCTGCTATCCGAACTCCTGTGGATGACCGCGCGCGCCACTCTTCGCGGCGGGCGTCCCGAGGCGGATGGAAGCGCGTCGGGATCATCGCGCGCCGCTGGTCGAGGTACCGCGCGCTTCCGCGCCCGCGACCGCGGCGACGGATCACGTCGAGCGTGTCGCGAGTGGCGGGCAGGACTTCGTGCGCACGCCGGCCGAGCGACGCGTGCTGGTCGAGGGCGGACATCCGCGTCTTCGCCGGCGCCACCGACGATCCGAAGCGCATCATGCCGTCGCGCGCCGGAGGCTATGCCGCCAGCGGAGGACGGCGGCATGACCGCACCGTGCAGAACCCCGAACGGGAGGGGGCGCGATGCAGGAACGGCGGCGATCGGGCGCCCGGCAGCTTCGGGCCGGGCGGCCGGATGCTGCTGGCTGTCGACGAAGAACGTGGCGATCGCCGGCGGCCTGGTGTTCGTCGCGCTGGTCGTCATGTCGATCGTCGTCGATCGTCGGCCGCAAGCTGTTCGCGTGGCCGGTGCCCGGCGACGTCGAGGTGCTGCAGATGTGCGCGGCCTTCGCGTCGTCGGCGTTCTTCGCCTACTGCCACATCGTCGACGGCGACGTCAAGGTCGACTTCTTCACCCACAACCTGGCGCCGCGCAAGGTGGCGCTGCTCGACGCGTTCGGGTCGCTGCTGGTCGGCTCGTTCGGCGCGCTGCTCGCCTGGCGCACCGCCGCCGGCGCGCTGGCGATGCAAGGAGGTCGGCGAAACGTCGGCCGTCCTCGGCTGGCCGGTGTGGGTCGCGCAGGCGCTGATGGTCCCGGGCTTCGCTGCTGCTCGCGGTCGCCGGGTTCTACATGTGCGTCGCACCGGTTGCGCGCTGTCGAGGCGCGCGACTGCGATGAGCGGCATCGAGGTCGGCTTCGTCATCTTCGGCGTCATGCTGGCGCTGATGGTCGTGCGCGTGCCGATCGGCATCGCGATGTTCATCGTCGGCTTCGGCGGCTACCTCTACCTGACCGGCGGCAACGTCGACGCGCTGCTCAACGTCGCTGAAGAATCTCGCCTACGCGCGGCTGTCGAACTACGACCTGGTCGTGATCCCGCTGTTCCTGCTGATGGGCCAGTTCGCCACGCACGGCGGGCTGTCGAAGGCGCTGTTCCGCTTCGTCGGCGCGTTCATCGGGCCACCGCAAGGGCGGCATCGCGATGGCGGCGATCGGCGCCTGCGCCGGCTTCGGCGCGATCTGCGGCTCGTCGGTCGCCACCGCCGCGACGATGGGGCAGGTGGCGCTGCCGGAGCTGCGCCGCTACGGCTACTCGGGCTCGCTCGCGACCGGCGCGCTCGCCGCCGGCGGCACGCTCGGCATCATGATTCCGCCGTCGGTGCCGCTGGTGATCTACGCGATCCTGACGCAGGAATCGATCGGCAAGCTGTTCATGGCCGCCGTGCTGCCCGGCATCATCGCGATGCTGGGCTACATGCTGGTCGTGAAGATCGTCGTCACGCTCGAATCCCGAGCGCGGGCCCCGCCGGCCCGCGCGTCGCCTGGCCCGAGCGCCTGCGCTGCCTGCTGCAGGTGCTGCCGGTGCTGCTGGTGTTCGTCGTCGTGATCGTCGGCATCTACGGCGGCTGGGCGAACCCGACCGAGGCCGCGGCGATCGGCGCGGCGGCCTGCGGCGCGATCGCGATGATCGGCGGCGGCATGCGCCTGAAGGGGCTCGTCGACAGCGCGCTCGGCACGGCGACAGGCCACCGCGATGATCTTCCTCGTGCTGCTCGGCGCCGACATGATGAACACGACGCTCGCGATCTCGCAGATGCCGGGCGAGCTCGCGAACTGGGTCAAGGCCAGCGGACTCTCGCCGCTGCTCGTGATGGCGATGATCCTGCTGATCTACATCTTCCTCGGCTGCGTGATGGACGCGCTGGCGATGATCCTGCTGACGATCCCGATCTTCTACCCGATGGTGATGGCGCTCGACTACTGGGGCATGTCGCCGACCGACAAGTCGATCTGGTTCGGCATCCTCGCGCTGATGGTGGTCGAGATCGGCCTCGTCCATCCGCCGGTCGGCTTGAACGTCTACATCATCAACCGGCTGGCGAAGGACGTGCCGTTGACCGAGACCTTCAAGGGCGTGATACCGTTCCTGGTCTCGGACTGCAGTGCGCACGACGCTGCTGGTGTTCTTCCCGGTCATCTCGCTCTACCTCGTGCACACGTTCAAGCAGTGAGTACACCAGTCCAACAGGAGGAGTCGACATGAAGACATCGAGATCGTGGTCGTGTTGGCCGGCGCGGCGGCGCTGGCGGTGGCCCTTGGAAGCGGCGGCGCGCGGGCGCAGGAGGTGGTGCTCAAGGTCGAGCACTTCCTCGGCCCGCAGTCGACGGCGCACCTGCTGCTGCTCGGGCCCTGGTGCGAGAAGATCGGCAAGGAGTCGGGCGGCAAGCTCAAGTGCCAGATCTATCCGGCGATGCAGCTGGGCGGCACGCCGCCGCAGCTCTTCGACCACGCGAAGGACGGCGTGGCGGACGTCGTCTGGACGGTGCCCGACCTACCAGGCGGGGCGCTTCACCAAGTCCGAGGTGTTCGAGCTGCCGTTCATGGCGAAGAGCGCCGAGACCGGCAGCCCGGCGCTGTGGGAGTACATCCAGAAGAACTCGCTCGACGAGTTCAAGGGCACGAAGCTGATCCTCGCGCACGTGCACGACGGCAACGTGCTGCACTTCGCGAGCAAGGACGTGAAGACGCTGGAGGACCTGAAGGGGCTCAAGGTGCGCGCGCCGACGCGGATCGGCACCAAGACGCTGACGGCGCTGGGCGCGGTGCCCGTGCAGATGCCGGCGCCGGCCGTGCCCGAGGCGCTGGCCAAGGGCGTCGTCGACGGCGTGTCCTTCCCGTGGGAGGTCGTGCCGGGCCTCAAGATCCAGGAGATCGCGAAGACGCACACCGAGACGCCGCCGGGGCAGCCGCACCCGTCGAACACGATCTTCGTCGTGGCGATGAACCAGGCCAAGTACGACAGCCTGCCGCCCGATCTCAAGAAGGTGATCGACGCCAACAGCGGCCTCGAGATGTCGAAGTGGGCCGGCAAGGTGTGGGACGCGACCGTCGCGCCGGCGAGGAAGCTCGCGCTCGAGCGCAAGAACACGATCAACGTGCTGACGGCGGCCGAGTTCGAGCGCTGGAAGAAGGCGACCGAGGGCGTCGAGAAGGAGTGGTTCACCGAGGTCGCGGCCAAGGGCGGCAACGGCCCGGCGCTGCTCGAGGACGCGAAGGCGCTGCTGAAGAAGTACGGCGGCTGACCTTCGGAGACGCAGCCCGGGGTTGACCGTCACGGAAACCCGGGCTGCGCTCAACGCCGGGTTGCGCGTCCTACCGGGCTGCGCGTCGTACCGGGCCGCGTGGGCCGGGCGGACGCCCGGCCAAATCGGTTACCATTTGAAGTCCACTTGCTGCCCGAGGGCATTCGATGACCGAAAAGAAGTTCGCGTCGCAGGCCGATCTCGTCGAGAAGAAGGTCAGCTTCGACAAGCTGTCCGACCACGCGTACGCGTACACGGCCGAGGGCGATCCCAACACCGGCATCGTCGTCGGCGACGACGCGGTGATGGTCATCGACACGCAGGCCACGCCGGTGATGGCGCAGGACGTCATCCGCCGCATCCGCGAGGTCACCGACAAGCCGATCCGCTACGTCGTGCTGTCGCACTACCACGCGGTGCGCGTGCTCGGCGCGACCGGCTACCAGCCCGAGCACATCATCGCCAGCCGCGACACCTACGACCTCATCGTCGAGCGCGGCGAGCAGGACATGAAGAGCGAGATCGAGCGCTTTCCGCGGCTCTTCCAGGCCGTCGAGTCGGTGCCGGGCCTCACCTGGCCGACGATCGTGTTCGAGCAGCGGATGACGCTGTGGCTCGGCAAGCTGCAGGTCGAGATCATGCAGCTCGGGCGCGGCCACACCAAGGGCGACACCGTCGTCTGGCTGCCGCAGGAGAGGATCCTGTTCTCCGGCGATCTCGTCGAGTACGACGCGACGCCCTACACCGGCGACGCGTACCTGACGCACTGGCCGGCCACGCTCGACGCGATCGCGGCGCTCGGTGCCGAGAAGCTCGTCCCCGGTCGCGGCGCGTCGCTGCAGACGCCCGGCCAGGTCAAGGCGGGGCTCGACGGCACGCGCGCGTTCGTCACCGAGATGTTCGGGGCGGTGAAGCGCGGCGTGGCGGAAGGCAAGGACCTGCGGACCGTCTACAAGGAAACCTACGCGGCGCTGAAGCCGAAGTTCGGCCACTGGGTGATCTTCGACCACTGCCTGCCGTTCGACGTCTCGCGCGCCTACGACGAGGCGACGCGGCACCCCGACCCGCGGATCTGGACCGCGCAGCGCGACAAGGAGATGTGGGAGGCGCTGGAAGGCTGAACGCGACGCGCCGAGGCTGCACACCGATGAGCCCATTCTCGAATCCCGTCTACGCGTACCACCGCTCGCCCGACCAGGACGGGCCGACGGCGCACCATCCGGTCGTCGTCGTCGGCGCCGGCCCGGTGGGGCTCGCCGCGGCGATCGACCTCGCGCAGCACGACATCCCGGTCGTGCTGCTCGACGACGACAACACCGTCAGCGTCGGCTCGCGCGCGATCTGCTGGGCGAAGCGCGCGCTGGAAATCCTCGACCGGCTGGGCTGCGGCGAGCCGGTCGCGGCGAAGGGCGTGGGCTGGAACGTCGGCAAGGTCTTCCACCACAACGACCTCGTGTTCCAGTTCGACCTGCTGCCCGAGCACGGCCACCGCCGCCCGGCGTTCGTCAACCTGCAGCAGTACTACGTCGAGAGCTTCCTCGTCGACCGGCTGTCGGCGCTGCCCGCGGCGGAGATCCGCTGGCTGAACAAGGTCGTCGGCGTGACGCCGCGCGCGGACGGCGCCAGCCTGCGGATCGACACGCCCGGCGGCGACTACACGCTGACCTGCGACTGGCTGATCGTCGCCGACGGCGCGAAGAGCCCCGTGCGGACGCTGCTGCGGCCTCGAGGCCGAGGGCCAGGTGTTCCACGATCGCTTCCTGATCGCCGACATCCGGATGAAGTCGGACTTTCCGCCGGAGCGGCGGTTCTGGTTCGACCCGCCGTTCCACCCGAACCAGTCGGTGCTGCTGCACCGGCAGGCGGACGACGTCTGGCGCGTGGACTTCCAGCTGGGCTGGGACGCCGACCCGGAGGAGGAGAAGAAGCCCGAGCGCATCCTGCCGCGGCTCGCCGCGATGCTGGGCCCCGAGGCGCGAGTTCGAGATCGACTGGGCGAGCGTCTACACGTTCCAGTGCCGGCGGATGCGCCACTTCCGCCACGGCCGCGTGCTGTTCGCCGGCGACGCCGCGCACCTCGTGTCGCCGTTCGGCGCGCGCGGCGCCAACAGCGGCATCCAGGACGTCGACAACCTCGTCTGGAAGCTGGCGCTGGTCATCGACGGGCCAGGCGCCGGACCGGCTGCTCGAATCCTACGACTCCGAGCGGATCGCGGCGGCCGACGAGAACATCCGCAACTCGACGCGCTCGACCGATTTCATCACCCCGAAGACCGCGATGTCGCGGACGTTCCGCGACGCGGTGCTCGGGCTCGCGCGGCATCACGGCTTCGCGCGGCGGCTCGTCAACAGCGGACGCCTGTCGGTGCCGGCGGTCCTGACGGGCTCGCCGCTCAACACGCCCGACCGCGACCGCTTCGACAGCGCGCTGGTGCCCGGCGCCCCGGCCGTCGACGCGCCGGTCGCCGGTCCCGGCTCGCACTGGTTCCTCGACTACCTGGGCGGCGCGTTCACGCTGGTCGTGTTCGGCGGCGCCATCCCGGGCGAGGACGCCGCGGCGCTGCGGCGCGATCCCGTCGCCTGCCGCGCCGTGCAGGTGCAGCCGGGCGGGGGCGGGATCGGCGGGAACCCGGTCCCGCAGGCCGACAGCCAGGTCGGCGTGCGCGACGTCGCCGGGCTCGTCGCGCGACGCTACGACGGCAGGCCCGGCACCTGCTACCTGTTCCGGCCCGACCAGCACGTGTGCGCGCGCTGGCGCAGCTTCGACCTCGCCGCCGTGCGCGCGGCGATCGCCCGCGCGACCGGGCACGCGTAGCGCGCGCCGCCGTCGCGCCATCAACCCGACTCCGCGAGCCGACCATGACGAAGCTCAACACCGAAGCGAACCTGCCGTCGCCCGACGACTTCTACGACGAGCTGATCGGCCTGCACCGCGACCTGACCGACGAGCAGAGCCGGCTCGTCAACGCGAGGCTCGTGCTGCTGCTCGCCAACCACATCGGCGATCCGGCCGTGCTGCGCGCGGCGATGGCGGCGGCCCGGGAGGATGTCGTCGGCCCGCGCTGACCGGGCCGTTCCCTCTCATCCAGCGCGGATCGACGCCATGACCACGACCGGCAACACCACGACACGGCCCGCGGCGGGCGGCGACGCGCCGCCGTGCTACCAGACCGGGTTCGGCAACGAGTTCGCGACCGAGGCGCTGCCCGGCGCGCTGCCGGTCGGCCAGAACTCGCCGCAGCGCGCGCCGTACGGGCTCTACGCGGAGCAGCTCTCGGGCACGGCGTTCACCGCGCCGCGGGGCGCCAACCGGCGCTCGTGGACCTACCGGATCCGTCCCGCGGCGATCCACGAGCCGTTCCGGCAGATCGGCAACGGCCGCATCGAGAGCCACTTCGGCCACGTGCCGACGCCGCCCGACCAGCTGCGCTGGGACCCGCTGCCCATTCCCGCGGCGCCGACCGATTTCGTCGAGGGCATCGTGACGATGGCCGGCAACGGCGACCCGGCGGCGATGTCGGGCTGCGGCATCCACCTGTACGCGGCGAACCGGTCGATGACCGACCGCTTCTTCTACGACGCCGACGGCGAGCTGCTGATCCTGCCGCAGCAGGGACGCCTGCGCTTCGTCACCGAGTTCGGCCGCATCGACGCCGAGCCGCTGGAGATCGTCGTCGTCCCGCGCGGCGTGCGCTTCCGCGTCGAGCTGCCGGACGCCGACTGCCGCGGCTACCTCTGCGAGAACTACGGCGCGCAGTTCCGGCTGCCGGACCTCGGCGTCATCGGCTCCAACGGCCTCGCCAACCCGCGCGACTTCCAGACGCCCTGCGCGTGGTACGAGGACCGCGAAGGCGCCTTCGAGCTCGTCGCCAAGTTCCTGGGCAACCTGTGGTCGGCGCCGATCGCGCACTCGCCGCTCGACGTCGTCGCCTGGCACGGCAACTACGCGCCGTACAAGTACGACCTCAGGCGCTTCAACACCATCGGCTCGATCAGCTACGACCATCCGGATCCGTCGATCTTCCTGGTGCTGCAGGCGCAGAGCGACACGCCGGGCGTGGACGCGATCGACTTCGTCATCTTCCCGCCGCGCATCCTCGCGATGGAGCACACGTTCCGCCCGCCGTGGTTCCACCGCAACGTCGCCAGCGAGTTCATGGGACTGATCCGCGGCGTCTACGACGCCAAGGCCGAGGGCTTCCTGCCCGGCGGGGCGAGCCTGCACAACTGCATGACCGGGCACGGGCCCGACGTCGAGACCTTCGACAAGGCGAGCGCCATCGACACCTCCGAGCCCACGCGCATCCGCGACACGATGGCGTTCATGCTGGAGACCCGCGCGGTGATCCGGCCGACGCGCTTCGCGCTCGACACGCCGCTGCTGCAGGCCGGCTACACCCGCTGCTGGCAGGGGCTGCGCCGGAACTTCGATCCGGCACGGCGCTGACGCGCCCGCGGTCGCGGGGAAGCCGCGCGCGCCGCGACCGTCGCATCCGGCGGGAACCGCCCGTCGCGCCGCGGCGGCTCCGGCGCCGCGGCGCCACTCCGGTAGAATCGATGCCGCATCCGGCGGGGGCGATCCCCGCCCGGCGATCCCCAACGCGACCCAGGAATCCACCATGAACTACGAGTACATCGTCGTCGAGAAGCACGACCGTGTCGGCGTGATCCGCATCAACCGTCCGCAGGTGCTGAACGCGCTGAACGACGACCTTGCCGAGGAGCTCGCGCACGCCCTCGCCAAGTTCGACAAGGACCGCGGCATCGGCGCGATGATCATCACCGGCGGCACCAAGGCCTTCGCGGCCGGCGCGGACATCGCGGCGATGGCCGAGTGGGACTACCAGAAGGTCCACGGCGACAACTACATCATGAACTGGGAATCGGTGAAGCACACGAGGAAGCCCGTCATCGCCGCGGTCTCCGGCTACGCGCTGGGCGGCGGCTGCGAGCTCGCGATGATGTGCGACCTCATCATCGCCGCCGACACCGCGAAGTTCGGCCAGCCCGAGATCACCATCGGCACGATCCCCGGCATGGGCGGCACGCAGCGGCTGCCGCGCGCGATCGGCAAGTCGAAGGCGATGGACATGTGCCTGACCGCGCCGCATGATGGACGCGCACGAAGCCGAGCGCAGCGGTCTCGTCGCCCGCGTCGTTCCCGCCGACAAGCTCGACGAGGAGGCGCTGGCGATGGCGACCAAGATCGCGAGCTTCTCGCTGCCCGTCGTGCTGAAGATCAAGGAGATGGTCAACCGCGCGTACGAGTCGTCGCTGGCCGAGGGCCTGCTGTTCGAGCGGCGCGAGTTCCACGGCACCTTCGGCCTCGAGGATCAGAAGGAGGGCATGCGCGCCTTCGTCGAGAAGCGCAAGCCGGTGTTCAAGCACCGCTGACGCGCGTCGGCGTCAGCGCCGCGGCGGGTGGCCGCCCAGGGCGGCCGTGATGTCGTCGGCGACCGAACGCACGAGCTCGCCGAGCGCCGCCACGCGATCGGCGGTGATCCGCGAGGTCGGGCCGGCAATCGAGATCGCGGCCCAGGGCTCGCCGTGCTCGTCGAAGATCGGCGCGGCGACGCAGCACAGGCCGGCCGCGTGCTCCTCGTCGTCGATCGCGTAGCCGCGCGCGCGCGTCGCCGCGAAATCGGCGGCGAGCGCCTCGCGCGTCGTCAGCGTCCGCGCGGTGTGCCGGACGAGGCCGCGCCGCGCGAGCGCCGTCTCGACGGCCGCCGCGGGCATCGCCGCGAGCATCGCCTTGCCGACGCCCGATGCGTGCAGCGGCGCGCGGGCGCCGAGCTTCGTCGACATCCGCATCAGCTCGCGGCACTGCACCTGCTCGACGAACACCGCCTCGTCGTCGTCGACGACGGCGAGGTTCGTCGTCTCGCCGGCCTGCTCCATCAGCCGCTTCAGGTGCGGGTACGCCTGCACGACGAGGTTGCGGTGATCGAGGAACGCGCTGCCGACGCGGAATGCGCGCGCGCCGATCAGCCACTCGCCGCCGGCGCCCTGCTGCACGTAGCCGGCCTGCTCCAGCGTCGCGAGCAGGCGGTGCGCGGTCGGCGAGGGCAGCGCGAGCCGCTCGGCGACGGCCGTCAGCGTCGCGCCGCCTTCGGTGGCCGCGAGCGCCTCGAGCAGCGCGAGCCCGCGCGACAGCGCCTGCGTGTGTCCGGCGCCGGAGCCGGCCTTGTGGCCGCGGGCGGGCACGCGCGCGGTCTTGCCCGCAGGGCGGACGCGGCGGGCGGGGCGGACGGCTTTGGGCTTGGCGGGCATGGCGGTCGAGCGCCGATTCTAGCATCGCCGACGAATGTGAAAGCGACTTTCACATTCGTCGGCCGCGGCGCGCCGCCGGCGACGCGCCCGCAACGCCGGCCCGCATCGCCCGCCCGGCGCCGAAGTGCTAATCTCAACCGACCCCATCCTCGATTCCCGCGGGAGCACGCAATGACGATCGACGCCCGGCGCATGGCCGAACGCTGCGAGGCGCTCGCCCGCCACTCCGAACAGCCGGACGGGCTCACCCGGGTGTTCCTCTCCCCCGAGCAGCGCGCGGTCAACGACCTCGTCCGCGGCTGGATGGGCGAGGCGGGGATGGACACGCGTCTGGACGCCATCGGCAACGTCGTCGGCCGCTACGAGGGCGACGCGCCCCGGGCTGCCCTGCCTGATGCTGGGCTCGCACCTGGACACCGTCCGCGATGCCGGCAAGTACGACGGCATGCTGGGCGTCGTCGCCGGCATCGAGTGCGTCGCCGACCTCCACGCGCGCGGCGTGCGGCTGCCGTTCGCCATCGAGGTCGTGGGCTTCGCCGACGAGGAGGGCGTGCGCTTCGCGGCGACGCTGCTCGGCAGCCAGGCGGTCGCCGGCCATTTCGATCCGGCGCTGCTCGACCGCACCGACGCCGACGGCATCGCGATGCGCGACGCGCTGATGGCCTCCGGCCTCGACCCGGCGCGAATCCGCGACGCGGCGCGCCGTCCCGACGAGATCCTCGCCTACGTCGAGCTCCACATCGAGCAGGGCCCGGTGCTCGAGGCCGAGCGGCTGCCGGTGGGCGTCGTCACCGCGATCAGCGGCGGCAACCGGTTCAACGTCGAGATCGCCGGCCAGGCGGGCCACGCGGGCACGGTGCCGATGGGCCTGCGCCGCGACGCGCTGGCGGCGGCGGCCGAGTGCGTCGTCGCCGTCGAGCGGATCGCCCGCGGCCTGCCGGGCGTCGTCGGCACCGTCGGGCGGATCGAGGCGCTGCCCGGCGCGATCAACGTGATCCCGGGACGCGTGCGCTTCACGCTCGACGCCCGCGCGCCCGGCGACGAGCTGCGGCAGCAGGCGGTCGCGGCGATGAAGGACGAGTTCGCGGCGATCGCCGCGCGCCGGGACGTCGACCGTCACCGTCAGCCCGGTCTGGGAGGCGCGCACCGCCGCGTGCGCGCCGGCGCTGCAGCGGCAGCTCGCCGCGGCGATCCACGCCGAGGGCGTGCGCGTCCACCACCTGCCGTCGGGTGCCGGCCACGACGGCATGGCGCTGGTCGCCATCGCGCCGATCGGCATGCTGTTCGTCCGCTGCACCGGCGGCATCAGCCACAACCCGGCCGAGGCGGTCAGCGTCGACGACATCGCGGTTGCGACGCGGGTCCTCGCGCGGTTCGTCGCCGACTTCGCGCCGCCGCGGCATCCTTCGGCGTGATCGCGCGGCCTCGCGTCACGAGGTTCGCGGTCGCGGCCGGCGTCGGGTGCCGGTCTGCGCCGTCGCGATTCAGTACGTCGGCAGCCTCGATCGAGGTTCGCGTTCGCAGCCGAGGTCGGGTACCGGCCATACCCTCCGAGACCCAGTCGGGTTCGGCCGGTACCCGACCCCGGCTGCGGCGGCGGTGCCCTTCCGATGCTGCGCGCGGAGGCGTGCCAGATCCGCGGCGAGCCAACCGCGATCGTCGCGCGTACTGCCGACAGCAGCGGTGGCGGTGGCACCCAACCGTAGTCCGGGCAGGGCGCCCGCTGATCCCGACTGGGTCTCGGAGGGATTGGCGGGTGCCCTGTCCGGACTACAGCGCGTGACACGGACGACGGTGCACGTCCGGACTGCAGCACGTATCACGGATGACGGCAGGCAGCCCGGGCTACGGCATCGCCACCCAGCGCCAACAGAGCCACGCCAGGGCGACGATCGCGGCCGCCGCCACGAGCCCCCACGCGAGCGCGATCCGGTCCGACGGTGCCGCCGGCGGCGGCAGCAGGTCGGGGTCGCGCAGCGCATCGGGGAAGGGCCGGTCGGGCACCGGGATGATCTGGCGCAGCGCCGGATCGGCGGGGACGCGCCGACGGTACTCCCGCGTCGTCACCACCGGCGCGTCGCCGAACGCGCGGGACGACGGGAACTGCGGCAGGCGCAGGAACGCGATCGCCTCGATGTCGGCGGCGAGCATCCGCGCGAGCGGCCCGTCGGCGGGATCGGCCCTGGCGCTTCCCGGCTCGCCGGCGAGCGCCAGCAGGCCCGCGGCGGTGTCCTCGAAGGCGACCGCGGGCATCAGGCGCGGTCGGTCCTCGATCAGGTAGTCGCTCGCGATCTTCGCCTTGGCGAGCGAGCGATCGGTGGCGAGGAAGTAGGGGAAGCCCAGCGCGCCCGCGAGCGCGTTCTCCGCGCCGCGCACGGGGATCGGAAAGCCGAGCGCGCGCAGCACGTCGACGCTGATGCCGGCGCAGTTCATCGTCGCGTGCCGGTAGACGAGCTGGTGCCGGTAGAACTGGTTGTAGACGCGGTTGAGCGCGCCCTGCACCAGGGCGGCCGCGCGCTCTTCGGCGAGCACGGCGACGACGAGGTACGACGGGCGGTACCAGCCCTGGCCGCTGTTGAGGTCGCCGACGTAGTTGTCGAGCGGCAGCGGCGCCGCGAGGATGCCCTTTTCGCTCTCGATGTC
The DNA here is from genome assembly GCA_963832705.1 of uncultured beta proteobacterium. GTDB lineage: Bacteria > Pseudomonadota > Gammaproteobacteria > Burkholderiales > Casimicrobiaceae > CAIWHR01. The sequence goes on from CAWHVP010000010.1 coordinate 111,141, forward strand.
GAGCGAGTAGAAGTTGTCGACCAGCCAGTCGCCGATCGCGCCGTCGGCGCGCGTGCGCCCGGTGACGAGCGCGAAGTGGCCGCCGTGCGCCTCGTCGTCGTCCCCCTGCGCGCCGTTGAGGATCAGCGCGAGCACCGCGCGGCCCGCGGGGATCGGCGCGCCCGGCGCGCGCTGCCACAGCAGCCGGGCGGCGAACGGGCTCTGCGCGCCGCCCGCGGGCTCGCCGCGGATCAGCGCCCGCAGCGCCTGCTGCGGGCCCGGCCCGGCCGCGAGCGGCTGCAGCGGCAGCGCCGGGTCGAGGCGGAAGTCCTCGGGCCACAGCGTGCGCGCGACCAGCGTGCCTCCGGTGACCGCGCCGCGCACCCGCGTCGGGCGTGCGGCGAAGAACCGCGCGGACGCCGCGTCGAAGTACGAGCGGTTGGCCGCGATCCTGGGGACGAGCGCGAACGGCAGCGTCGCGCCGTCGGCCAGCGTGATCGCGCGCGCGTCCGACGAGAGGCGCGCGTGCGACGCGATCGACGGCGCGGCGACCCAGACCAGCGGCGGGTGCTCGAGGGCGGCGGCGCCGGGCTGCCCGCGCGCCCAGGCGCGGACGTCCTCGCGCGCGGTCACGCCCGGCGCGAAGCCGGCGACCGCGACGTCGGGCCGCGGCAGCGCGATCGTCTCGTGCTCGAAGTACCAGCGCGCCTGGCGGATCGTCGCGCCCGCCGTGTCGCGGCCGTCGGCGAGCCGGAAGGTCGCGGTGGGGTAGAGGCCGAAGGCGAGATCGGGCGCCAGCGCCGACGCGACGGCGCCGGCGTGCGCAGGACCGGGGTCCGTCGGGCCGGCGTGCGCCGGGCCGGGGTTCGCGGCGGCGGGATCGGGCATCGGAGGGGCGCCGGGAGCGGGGAGCGGCGCCCGTCCGGCGCGCCGCGGCCCGGCCTAGCGCACCATGACCCGCGGCGGGCCGGCCGCGACGTCGCCGATCACGGCGGCCTCGGCGAAGCCCTCGGCCGCGAAGATGTGGAGCACGTCGGCGACGGCGTCGGCGGCGCAGGCGACGAGCAGGCCGCCCGAGGTCTGCGGGTCGGTGAGCAGCACGCGCTCGGCGTCGCCGAGGCCGGCGCCGAGCGTCACGTCCTGCGCCGTAGCCCGCCCAGTTGCGCCCGGAGGCGCCGGTGAACACGCCGGCGCGCGCGAAGTCGGCGACGCCGGGCAGCAGCGGCAGCCGCGCGAAGTCGACGTTCGCGCCGGCCTTCGACGCCCGGCAGATCTCGAGCAGGTGGCCGAGCAGGCCGAAGCCGGTGACGTCGGTCAGCGCGTGGACCCCCGCGTGCCGGCCCAGCGCGATGCCGGGCGTGTTGAGCCGCGTCGTGCTGGCGATCAGCGCGCGGTAGCCGTCGTGCGACAGCCGCTGCTTCTTCAGCGCCGCGCTGTACACGCCCACGCCCAGCGGCTTGCCGAGGACGAGGGCGTCGCCGGGCCTGGCGCCGGCGTTGCGCTTCAACTGCGCCGGGTCGACGAGGCCGATGGCGACGAGGCCGTAGATCGGCTCGACCGAATCGATCGTGTGCCCGCCGGCGACGGGGATGCCCGCCTTCGCGCACACCGCTTCGCCGCCCTCGAGGATGCGGCGGATCGTCTCCAGCGGCAGCTTGTCGATCGGCATGCCGACCAGCGCCAGCGCGAACAGCGGCGTGCCGCCCATCGCGTAGACGTCGGAGATGGCGTTGGTCGCCGCGATCGCGCCGAAGTCGAACGGGTCGTCGACGATCGGCATGAAGAAATCGGTCGTCGCGACGATCGCCTGCCGGTCGTTGATCCGGTAGACGGCGGCGTCGTCGGACGTCTCGATGCCGACGAGCAGCGCCTCGGGCAGCGGCATCGCGCCCGGCTTGCGAGAGGATGTCGCGCAGCACGCCGGGCGCGATCTTGCAGCCGCAGCCGCCGCCGTGGCTGAACTGCGTGAGGCGCAGCGGGGGGGTGTCGGGAGCGTTCATCGCGAACCGCGATGGACGATGCGCGGCGCCATCAGAACTTGAACAGGCCCTTCAGCGCCTTGACCGCTTCGGTCGCGGGGTCGGCGGGGGTGGGCGGCTTGTCCTCCGGCGGCGGCGTCGCGCCGGACGGCCTCCCGGCGGCGGGCTGCCGGCAGGGGCGCCGCGCGGCGCCGGCCGCGGGTCTCGCCTTCGTCGCCCATGCCCAGCGGCAGCATGCCGGTCGACTTCACGCGCACGCGGGCGGTCCAGATCTGCTCCCAGGCCACCTTGGGATCGGCCGGCCGCGGCGGATGGACGAGGTTCAGCTCCTCCCCGTAGGCGATCGACTGGACCATCGCGCCTTCGACGTTCTCGAAGATGCCGGCCGGAATGCGGCACGCCGTCGTCTCCGGCGGCAGCACGACCTTGTCGGCGATCATCTTGCGCAGGAAGTCGTTGGGCAGCCACGTCATCAGGCCCCAGCCGGTGTCCTGCAGCTCCGACGAGCGTCCAGATGATCATCTCGCCGGTCGCCTGGCGATGGCCGATCGCCTGCAGGAAGTAGCCCTGCGCGTTCGCGATCGGCTTCCAGCTGACGGTGAACGGCCCCGGCTGCGCGCCGGCGGCGGAGAGCTCGAACGGCGCGAGGAAATCCTGCCGCTCGCCGATGGTGAAGCGGATGTCGGGCGTCGCGCTGCCGTGGACGAACTGGTCGCCGCGCAGCGACGCGGCGGCCGGCACGGCCTTCGGCTCGCGCTCGTTCGGCCAGCGCAGCTGCGCGTTGCGGTGCGCGCCGCCGCGCTCCGGCGGCGAGCGGCCGCGCAGCGCCTCGCCGAACTGGACCATCGACATCTTCTCGGTGTCGGCGACCTTCGGCTGGCCCGGGCGGATGGTGTCGCCGCAGCCCCAGTAGACGAGCATCCGCGCCTTCGGCTTCTCCGGCGGGCGCTCCTCGTCGGGGGTGTCGGGGCGTCCGGGCGCGACCGGCGGCGGCGCGAGCAGCGGCAGCGCCGGCCCCATGCCCATGCCCGGCGGGATGTCGTGGTCGGCGGCCGGTGCCGGCGGCTTTCTGCGTCGAGCGCAGGCCGAGCCACAGCTCCTTGGTCGGCCCGCCGCCGACCCCCATGCCCTTCATCATCATCCCGCCCAGGCCGCCCGCCGGCATGCCCGGGATCGACATGTTGCGGGTGCCGACATCGACGGCGTATTGCGAAATCGGCGGCCTGACGACCTGCTGCTGGGCGAGCGCAGCGTTCGCGGTGACGAGAGCCGCGGCCAGCGGTGCGAAGGCAAGAACGAATTTCATGACGGATCCTCGGCGTGTTTCGGAGAGGGATCGAATGCGCATTCGCGGGGCAAATGCGTCCACATGATACCTGCGCCCGGGATTGCGGCGACTGCGTGCGCTCCGGCATGGGGGCGGGGCCCTTCGCCGCCGGGACGGCGGCAGGCCGAAAACAGGGCGGGCGGCGCACCGCAATTTCTGCAGCAATGCTGATGCAGATCAAAGCCGCCGGGCTTTGCATCCTTTCGGTGCGCCAAAGCAGGGCGTAGCATTCGCGGAGCGCGTTTCGCGCCCGTCCGAATCCCCCCGCTGCAAGCGTCGGTATCCGGTCGTCGAGAAAGCGCATCTGTCCCGAAACAACCGAGGCCGTACCCCATGTCCAACTTCGAAATCGTGACGCGCGAGGACTACTCGGACGTCACCTACATGCTCGAGATCCGCCACCCGGTGATGGCGAAGTCCGCGAAGGCCGGCCAGTTCGTCATCGTGATGGAGCACGAGCACGGGGAGCGCATTCCGCTGACGCTGGCCGATTTCGATCCCGAGCAGGGCACGATCACGCTGGTGATCCAGGCCGTCGGCAAGACGACCCGCGAGATGCAGCAGCGCTGCCAGGTCGGCACGACGCTGTTCGCGGTCGTCGGCCCGATGGGGATCCCGAGCCACATCGGCGGCAAGAAGAAGGTGCTGTGCGTCGGCGGCGGCCTGGGCGTCGCGCCCGTCTACCCGCAGGCCCGCGCCTGGGCGCGCAGCGGCGCCAAGGTCATCGGCGTGCTGGGCTTCCGCAACAAGGACGTGATGTTCTGGGAGGACAAGTTCCGCGCCGTCTGCGACGAGCTCTACGTCTGCACCGACGACGGGTCGGCCGGCATCAAGGGCCTCGTCACCAAGGGCATGGAAGAGGCGATGGCCAAGCACGCCGACATCGACGAGGCGCTGGCGATCGGCCCGCCGATCATGATGAAGGCCTGCGCCGCGGTCACCAAGCCGAAGGCATCCACACGGTGGTGAGCCTCAACCCGGTGATGGTCGACGGCACCGGCATGTGCGGCGGCTGCCGGGTGAAGCTCCTCGACGGCGTCAAGTTCGCCTGCGTGGACGGTCCCGACTTCGACGCCCACACGGTCGACTTCGACGACCTGATGTCGCGCCTCGCGCGGTTCAAGCCCTCGGAGCAGGCGGCGATGAAGAAATTCGAGGACGACTGCAGGATGGCCGGCGCGCCCGGCAGCGAGCGCTACTGATCGCGACCACGCACTGATCGCGCCCCCATCCCCGACCGCCTCATTCAGGAGCCTTGATTCCCCCATGGCCAAGAAAAAAACGATCCGGACGATTCCGCAGGAGCGGACGCCGATGCCCGAGCAGGACCCGAAGGAGCGCGCGCGCAACTTCAAGGAAGTGGCCTGCGGGTACACGCTGGAGAACGCGCTGCGCGAGGCCGAGCGCTGCCTGCAGTGCGCCGACGAGCCCTGCGTGCGCGGCTGCCCGGTCAGCATCGACATCCCGGCTTCATCCAGAAGATCGCCGAGAAGCACTACCACGGCGCCTACGACGTCATCACCGACACCAACCTGCTGCCCGCCGTCTGCGGCCGCGTCTGCCCGCAGGAGAACCAGTGCGAGGGCGTGTGCACGGTCGGCGACACGCTGGAGCCCGTCGCCATCGGCCGCCTCGAGCGCTTCATCGGCGACATGGCGATCAAGGAAGGCTGGATCAACAAGCCCTACATCGAGAAGAGCGGCTTTCGCGTCGGCATCGTCGGCTCCGGGCCGGCGGGCATGGCCTGCGCGGCCGACATGGCCAAGGCCGGCTGCGAGGTCGTCGTCTACGAGGCGTTCCACGAGCCCGGCGGCGTGCTGAAGTACGGCATCCCCGACTTCCGGCTGCCCAACGACGTCATCAACGTCGAGATCGACAAGCTGCGCGAGCTGGGCGTTCGCTTCGAGTGCAACACGCTGGTCGGGCGCCTGTTCACGATCGAGCAGATGCTGACCGACATGGGCTTCCACGCGGTCTTCCTCGGCACCGGCGCCGGCTACCCGAGCTTCATGGGCATCCCCGGCGAGTCGCTGAACGGCGTGTCGTCGGCCAACGAGCTGTTGACGCGCTGCAACCTGATGCGCGGCCGCGATTTCCCGAACTTCGACACGCCGGTCCAGCCGGGCCGGCGGGTCGCGGTCATCGGCGCCGGCAACACGGCGATGGACGCGCTGCGCGTGTCGCTGCGCCTCGGCGCCGAGAAGGTCTACTGCGTTTACCGCCGGGGCAAGGCGGAGGCCCCGGCGCGCGTCGAGGAGATCCACCACGCGGGCGAGGAGGGCGTCGAGTTCCACTGGCTCACGTCGCCGATCGAGGTGCTGGGCGACGCCAACAACAACGTCCGCGGCATGCGCTGCCAGAAGATGGAGCTGGGCGAGCCCGACGCGTCCGGCCGCCGCCGCCCGGTCCCGGTGGTCGGCAGCGAGTTCGAGTTCGAGTGCGACAGCATCATCTACGCCATCGGGACCAACGCCAACCCGATCCTGGGGCAGACGTCGAAGCTGAAGCTGAACAAGTGGGGCTACATCGGGGCCGACGAGAACCTCGCGACGTCGATCGCCGGCGTCTGGGCCGGCGGCGACATCGTCACCGGCGCCGCGACGGTGATCGAGGCGATGGGCGCGGGCCGCCGGGCCGCGCGCGCGATGAAGGCGTGGCTGGGCCTGCGCGACACCGACGTCGTGTACGCTCCCGAGGCGCCGCACGCCGGAAGGCGGTTCGGCTTCGCGCCGGACGAGCACGGCTACGCCCGGGTTCGGGTGGTCTGATCGACGAGACGACGGGGCGGTAGAGCGGGCGAAAGCGGTGCCCGCCCCGCCGACGCAACGCACGTTACGAGGCTGGAACAAACATGAGCGAAGCAGCACCAACCCTGGTCGCGGGCGCAAGGACAGGCGCGCCGGTCATCCCCACCGAGCTGCGCCCGGCGAAGGCGCTCACCGAGCACATCGTCGAGGTGATCAGCGACTCGGGCGAAGGCGCGCAGCGCTGCGGCCAGTCGCTGGGCGCGATCGCCGCGCGGACCGGCAACGGCATCTGGACGACCGAGATCATCCCGGCCGAGATCCAGCCGCCGGCACGCAGCGTCGCCGGAGCCTCGGGCATCCGCATCCGCATCGGGACCAAGCGCGTGACCAACGGCGGCGACGAGACCGACCTCGTCGTCGCGTTCAACGAGCAGGTGCTGCTCGGCCGCGTCCGGGCCGGCGAGCTGAAGCCCGGGGCGCAGATCCTGCTCGAGAGCATGTGGGGCGAGCACCGCGACCCGAAGATCGTCGAGTCGTACCGGCAGGCCGTGGCGATGCTGAAGAAGCAGGGCTTCCGCGTCTACGAGGTGCCGCTGGAGCGCGAGTGCCGCACGCTGGTCTCCGATCCGCGCAAGGGCAAGAACATGTTCGTGCTCGGGATGCTCTGCAACATCTACAGCCTCGACGTGAATCTCGGCCGCGAGCAGGTCGCGCTGACGTTCGGCAAGAAGGCCGCCAAGGTCATCGAGGTCAACCAGGGGCTGCTCGACGCCGGCTACGTGTGGGCGGAGAAGAACCTCGACTTCAAGTACCGGATTCCGGCAACGAAGAACGCCGTGCCGCAGATCGTCGTCAACGGCAACACGGCGATCGCGCTGGGCGTGCTCGCCTCCGGCATGGACATCTGCGCGATGTACCCGATCACGCCGGCGACGTCCGCCTCGCACTACCTGTCGGACGTGTTCGAGCGCGTCGGCGGCATCGTCCACCAGGCGGAGGACGAGATCGCCGCCTGCGCGTTCGCGATCGGCGCCTCCTACGCCGGCAGGTGCGCGGTCACGATCACCTCCGGCCCCGGCTACTCGCTGAAGCAGGAGGGCATCGGGCTCGCGGTGATGGCCGAGATCCCTCTGGTCGTCGTCAACGTCCAGCGCGGCGGGCCGTCGACCGGCCAGCCGACGAAGGTCGAGCAGGGCGACCTGCTGACGACGGTCTACGGCAGCCACGGCGACGCGCCGAAGGTCGTCATCGCCGCGTCCGGGATCGAGGACTGCTTCTACTCGATGATCACGGCGCGCAAGATCGCCGAGACCTTCAACACCGTCGTCGTCGTGCTGTCCGACGCGAGCCTCGCGACCGCGCAGCAGCCGTTCCCGCGCCCGACGTTCGACGCGGACTGGCTCGCGCCGCCGCTCGACCAGACCCCGGTCCCGGAGGGCGCGAAGCCCTACGACTGGGACCCGGTGACCGGCATCGCGCGCCGCTTCGTGCCGGGGCAGCCCGGCGGCATGCACACGCTGACCGGCCTCGCGCACGACCGCAACAGCAAGGTCGCCTACGATCCCGAGATCAACGAGGAAGGCCTGCGGATGCGCAGCCTCAAGATCGCCGCGCTGCAGAAGACGCTGAAGACGCCGCCGGTGTTCGGCGATCCCGAAGGCGACCTGCTGGTCGTCGGCTGGGGCAGCACCAAGGGCGTCATCGAGGAGGCGGTCGAGCGCATGCGCGAGGAGGGCCTGAAGGTCTCGTCGCTGCACCTCACGTTCATCCAGCCGATGCCCTCGGGCATCCGCGAGATCCTGAAGCGCTTCAAGCGCGTGATGACGGTCGAGGCCAACTGGGCCGACAGCATGGACGACGAACTGATCGACGAGGACAACCGGCGGTACGCGGCGCTGGCGATGATGCTGCGCTCGCGGTTCCTGGTCGACGTCGACTGCTGGACGCAGACCCGCGGGCAGCCGATCAAGCCCGGCGAAGTGGTGGGCGTGATGCGCAGGAAGCTGGCCGAGCCCGTGGCCTGAGCACCGGAGAAGACACATGAACATGCCCGTCACCCAACGCCTGATCAAGCTGCACGAGACCCATCACACGCTCGAGGACTACCAGGGCGGCGTGCCGCGCTGGTGCACCGGCTGCGGCGACAACGCGATCCTCACCGCCGTGCAGCGCCTCTGCCGCGACGAGGACCTCGCCCCCGAGCGCACGGTCTTCGTGTCCGGCATCGGCTGCTCGTCGCGCTTCCCGCACTACATGAAGACCTACGGCTTCCACGGCATCCACGGCCGGGCGTTCCCGATCGCCGAGGGCGTCAAGATGGCGCGGCCGGACCTGTCGGTGTTCGTCAACACCGGCGACGGCGACTGCTGCAGCATCGGCGCGGCGCACTGGATCCACGCGATCCGGTACAACATGAACCTGACGGTGATGCTGCACGACAACCACGTCTACGGCCTGACCAAGAAGCAGGCCTCGCCGACGTCGCCGATCGGCCTGAAGAGCAACACGACGCCGCGCGGCTCGACGCTGGAGGCGATGAATCCGCTGACGGTGACGCTGGGCGTGACCAACTGCTCGTTCGTCGCGCAGGTGGTCGACTGGATCCCCGAGCTGATGTACGACGTCATCCGGGCCGCCTACCTGCACCGCGGCCTGTCGTTCGTGCGGATCATCCAGCGCTGCCCGGAGTTCCTGCCGAAGATGTTCGAGCCGTACCTGCACGACCCGAGCCGCACGCTGCTGCTGACGCACAAGAACGGCCTCTCGGTCTCGCCCGAGCTCTCGCGCACGTACAGGAACCAGATCGAGCACGATCCGATGAACATGGACCGTGCGCGCGAGATCGCCTCGAAGGAGGATCCGATTCCGGTCGGCATCCTGTACCACAATCCCGCGATTCCCTGCTACGAGGACCTGCGCTCGGTCGGGACGATGCGGACCTTCGAGCACATCCGCGCCGGGCTCGAGACCGAGCTCGACAAGGTCACCGTGTGGCCGGAGTAGGACACGCCGGCACGTCCGGTCGCCTGAGCGACTGACCGCCAACCGATTCCCACCCCATCACCGAGGCACAGCGAGCCGCTATGGACATGGCCGCCCGATATCACGAGCAACGACTGTTCTTCTCCACCGGGAGACGGCAGGGCGAGGGCGTCGACGCGATCGACGGCCTCTCGCTGCGGCCGGCCCTGCTCGCGCCGCTACCGCGACCTGTCGCGGCTGCGCTACGACTTCCCGCTGGTGCTGGTCGACCGCGGGCCCGGCGCGGGCACGATCCGCTCGCTGTCGTCGGTCGTCGACGAGGTCGTGCACCGAGATCGCGCCCCGCGGCATCGAGGGCGAGCGCCTGCGCAAGTACGTGCTGCGGCTCGAGCGCGAGGTGCGCGACCTGGTCGCGGGCGGCGCGTCCGGCACGCTGTCGGCGATCTGGGCGGCGGCGCGCATCGCGGCTCGCGGCGCCCGGCGACCCGGCGACCGAGGCGCTGCTCGCGCACTTCGCCGAGAGGCTGCAGCTCGACGGCGAGGTCGTCGACTGCGACCGGGCGATGCCGGCGCGGCGTGCTGACGCACGCCTGGAGGCGGCGCAGGCGGCCAAGGCGCAAGCGTTCCGCGGCGACGCTCGAGCGGCTGGTCGTGAAGCTGTCCGACATCCTGCGCGCGGCGTACATCCACTCCGAGGCCGGCCAGCGCCCCGACGCGCTGCGCGCGGCGCTGGGCGGCACGCACCGCGACGCCTTCGACTTCGGCGTGATGTCGAAGCTGGTCGCGCGCAACGTGCCGAAGGACGAGCTGCCGCCGGCGCGGCGCGCCCGCATCGAGGGCGCGCTCGCGGCGCTGAAGTCGCAGCCGTTCTTCCCCGATCCGCGGCTCGCCGATCGTCCCGATGCGCCCGCGTCGTTCGCGTTCGCGCTTCGACAACTGCGCCGCGGCGGCCGCCGCCTACCGCGAGCGGCTGCCGAAGCTCGCCGAGGTCGTCAAGGCGATCTCGATCGCCGAGCTCGAGGCCGCGGGCGCCTACGTCGAGGCCGAGCACGACCCGTTCTTCGACGCGCTTCGACGAGCGGCTCGCTGGCGGCCGAGGACATCGCGCTGTTCCCCGACTATCTCGTCTGCATCCCGGCCGACCGGGCCGACGCGCCGGAGAACGCGGGGCTGATGGAGCTGCTGTCGGCGGGGCTGCCGGTCAAGGTGCTGACCGAGGCCACCGACCTGCTCGAGGAAGCCGCGGTCGGCACCGGCCACTTCGCGTTCGGCGTGCGCAGCGTGCGGCTCGCCAACACGGCGACGGCGCTGGGCGGCGTGTTCGTCGTGCAGACGGCGAGCTCGAACCTGTACGCGCTGCGCGATCGCCTCGCCAAGGCCTTCGAGCACCGCGGCGCCGGCGCTCTTCAGCGTCTATGCCGGGGCCGGCGCAGTCGGCGAGCTGCCGCCGTACCTGACCGCCGCCGCGGCGATGGAGTCGCGCGCGTTCCCGGCGTTCACCTACGATCCGTACGCCGGCGACAACCAGGCGGCGCGCTTCTCGCTCGAGGACAATCCGCAGCCCGAGGCCGACTGGCCGGTCGCGCCGTTCGAGTACGCCGACGAGACGCTGCAGCGCGTGACCGAGGAGACGCCGTTCACCGTCGCCGACTTCGTGCTCTGCGACACGCGCTACGCCGCGCACTTCGCGCGCGTGCCGCGCGAGCGCTGGAACGCGGCGATGGTGCCGGCCGACGAGTGGCTGGCGCGCGATCCGAAGGAGCTGGCGACGCGATTCCCTACGTGCTCGCGGTCGATGCCGCAGGACGTGCTGCAGCGGGTCATCGTCGACGCGCAGGCTGATGCAGACGGTCGCGCGCGCGCCGGACGTTCTGGCACCGGCTGCAGGAGCAGGGCGGCATCCACAACTCGCACGCCGACATCCTGCTCGCGCGCGAGCGGGCGAAGTGGGAGCAGGCGAAGGCGAAGGAGCTCGAGGCAGCTGAAGGCGACGCGGCGGCGGCGGCCGCCCCGGCTGCGGCCGCGGGTGCCGCGCAGGCGGCGCCGGCCGCCGCGGCAGCGGCGGCGCCCGCGCGGCCGCGCCCGCCGCGCCGCGAGCGCAATCCCGACGAAGCGTGGATCGAGACCGTCGCGCTGCCCGAGCTGCAACGAGTGCCAGAACATCAACGACAAGATGTTCACTCTACAACGAGAACAAGCAGGCGTACATCAGCGACGTCAAGCCGGGCACCTACCGGCAGATGGTCGAGGCGGCCGAGAGCTGCCAGGTCTCGATCATCCATCCGGGCAAGCCGCTGGAATCCCGAACGAGCCGGGGCTCGACGAGCTGGTCGCGCGCGCCGAGCCGTTCCGCTGGGAAAGTCGGTCGCCGAACGTCGAGCGCGGCCGGCACGTGCCGGTGCGCTGACCGACGGCACGCGCCACCGGCGCCCCGCCCCGGCCGCGCAGCGCGGCCGAAATTCCGCAGTTGCCTCTGCGCGCGTCTTCCGCGGCGCAATCGCACGGAAACCGCCATATCCTCAGCGGGTTGCGTCCGCGCTCGCGTACGGCATTTCTCGCGCGCGCGGCAGGCGTAGGATGCCGGCCTCCCTCCGGTCGACCGCTCCACCGCGCGCAGCGTCGGCGCGCCGAACACGACAGGACCGCGCGCGCCATCTGGAGACGACCGTCTTGAAGCCGACCGACATCGCGCAACCCGACTATTTCCACAAGGTCGTCGATTGCCAGTGGGCGTGCCCGGCCCACACGCCGGTGCCCGAATACATCCGGCTGATCGCGGCGGGCCGCTACAGCGACGCGTACATGCGTCAACTGGGAGTCGAACGTCTTCCCGGGCATCCTCGGCCGCACCTGCGACCGGCCCTGCGAGCCCGCCTGCCGTCGCGGCCGCGTCGAGGAGGGCGGCGACGGGAAGGCGAAGCCGAGCCGGTGGCGATCTGCCGCCTGAAGCGCGTCGCCGCCGACAACAAGGACGACATCCGCGACGCCTGCCGCCGCCGCCGCGCCAGAAGAACGGCAAGCGCGTCGCGCTGGTCGGCGCCGGCCCGGCGTCGCTGACGGTCGCGCGCGACCTCGCGCCGCTCGGCTACGACTGCGTCGTGTTCGACCACGACGCGCAAGGCCGGCGGCATGATGCGCACGCAGATCCCGACGTTCCGCCTGCCCGAGCGGTGCATCGACGAGGAGGTCGGCTACGTGCTCGACCTCGGCGTCGAGTTCCGCGCCGGCATAGCGCGATCGACAGCCTGAAGGCGCTGCTCCGGCAGGGCGACAGGCGTACGACGCGGTGTTCGTCGGCACCGGCGCGCCGCGCGGGCGCGACCTCGACATGCCCGGCCGGCACGGAGGCCGCGGCGAACATCCACATCGGCATCGACTGGCTGGCGAGCGTCGTCGTTCGGCCACGTCGACACGATCGGCAAGCGCGTGTCGTGCTCGGCGGCGGCAACACCGCGATGGACTGCTGCCGCAGTCGCGCGGCGCCTCGGCGGCGAGAGCGTGAAGGTCGTCGTGCGCTCGGGCTTCGAGGAGATGAAGGCGTCGCCGTGGGAGAAGGAGGACGCGATGCACGAGGGCATCCCGATCCACAACTACCTCGTGCCGAAGGAGATCATCCACGACGACGGCAGGCTCACCGGCGTCACCTTCGAGAAGGTCGCGCCGCAGAGTACGACGACAAGGGCCGCCGCCAGCTGATGCCCACCGGCGAGCCCGACGTCCACATCGCCCTGCGACGACGTGCTGGTCGCGATCGGCCAGGAGAACGCGTTCCCGTGGATCGAGCGCGACATCGGCATCGAGTTCGACGAGTGGGACATGCCGGTGGTCGACCCGGTGACGTTCGCGTCGACGCGCCACGGCGTGTTCTTCGGCGGCGACGCGGCGTTCGGCCCGAAGAACATCATCTGGGCCGTCGCGCACGGCCACGAGGCCGCGATCTCGATCGACCTGTTACTGCCGCGGCGAGGACATCGACGCAGCGGCCGCCGCCGATGGTCAACCTCGTCGTCGCAGAAGATGGGCATCCACGAGTGGAGCTACGACAACGCGATCGCCGTCGACCAGCCGCTACCGCGTGCCGCTCAAGGACACGACGATCGCGCTGAAGAACATCAAGATCGAGGTCGAGCTCGGCTTCGACGCCAAGCTCGCGTTCGCCGAGGCGCAGCGCTGCCTCAACTGCGACGTGCAGACGGTGTTCGCCGACAAGCTGTGCATCGAGTGCGACGCCTGCGTCGACATCTGCCCGATGGACTGCATCACCTTCACCGAGAACGGCGACGAGCCCGAGCTGCGCGACGCGGCTGCGCGCGCCCGGCGCACGAACCCGCGCAGGACATCTACGTCTCCGGCGCGCTGAAGACCGGCCGCGATCATGGCCAAGGACGAGGACGTGTGCCTGCACTGCGGGCTGTGCGCCGAGCGCTGCCCGACCGGCGCCTGGGACATGCAGAAGTTCCTGCTCGAGATGGCGCACGCGAGCGACCGCTGCGACGTCGCACCACGCGCCACGGCGCAAGGCCGGCGCGCCGCGCACGGCCGCGGCCGCCGCGGCGGCGAGGGGCTGACGCCATGAAGCCGATCTCCCGCGTCAACGATTTCGTCGTCAAGTTCGCGAACGTCAACGGCTCCGGCTCGGCGTCGGCGAACAGCCTGTTCGCGCAAGGCGATGCTGCGCATGGGCATGCCGGTCGCCGCGCGCAACATCTTCCCGTCGAACATCCAGGGCCTGCCGACCTGGTACGAGGTGCGCGTCGTCGAGGAGGGCTGGCGCGGCCGCCGCGGCGGCGTCGACCTGATGGTCGCGATGAACCCGAGACCTGGATGCAGGACGTCGCCGAGGTCGAGCCCGGCGGCTAGCTGTTCTACGACTCGACGCAAGCCGCTGCGCGAGGCGCAGGCCCGCGCGCGACATCACGATCATCGGCATGCCGATCACCGCGATCTGCAACGCCGAGTACACCGACGCGCGGCAGCGGCAGCTGTTCAAGAACATCATCTACGTCGGCGCGCTGGCGGCGCTGCTGGCGATCGAGCCGGAGGTGGTCGAGGAGCTGCTCGCCGAGCAGTACAAGGGCAAGGAGGAGCTGCTCGAGGCGAACCGCAAGGCGTTCCAGCTGGGCTACGACTACGATTGCGGCGCATCGGCGCCGATCGGGCTCAAGGTCGAGCGCCGCGACAAGGTCGGCAACGCGCATCTTCGTCGACGGCAACAAGGCGGCGGCGCTGGGCGCGGTCTACGGCGGCGCGACGGTGTGCGCGTGGTATCCGATCACGCCGTCGTCGTCGGTGGCCGAGGCCTTCGCCAAGCATGCCGCAAGCTGCGCGTCGACCCGGAGACCGGCAAGCACCGCTACGCGATCGTGCAGGCCGAGGACGAGCTGTCGTCGATCGGCATGGTGATCGGCGGCGGCGTGGAACGGCGCGCGCTCGTTCACCGCGACGTCGGGGCCGGGCATCTCGCTGATGCAGGAGTTCATCGGGCTCGCCTACTTCGCCGAGATCCCGGCGGTGCTGTTCGACGTCCAGCGCGGCAGCCCGTCGACCGGCATGCCGACCCGGACGCAGCAGGCCGACATCCTGTGCTGCGCCTACGCCTCGCACGGCGACACCAAGCACGTGCTGCTGTTCCCCGAGGACCCGAAGGAGTGCTTCGAGATGGGCGCGCAGGCCTTCGACCTCGCCGACCGCCTGCAGACGCCGGTCTTCGTGATGCTCGACCTCGACATCGGCATGCAGGACTGGCTGTGCGACCCGTTCACCTGGGACGACAGCCGCCGCATGGACCGCGGCAAGGTGATGACGCGCCGCCGAGCTCGAGGCCGGCAAGGACTTCGGCCGCTACCTCGACGTCGACGGCGACGGCATCCCCTACCGGACGTTTCCCGGCACGCATCCGAAGCGCGGCGCGTTCTTCACCCGCGGCACGTCGAAGGACCGCTACGCGCGCTACACCGAGGACGGCGCCGCGTACGTCGACAACATGCAGCGCCTGCTGCGCAAGTTCGAGACGGCGAAGGACTACGTGCCGGCGCCGGTGATCGAGCGCGCCGCGCAGCCGACGAGGGCCGGCGTCATCTGGTACGGCTCGACCGGCGCGCCGATGGCCGAGTCGCTCGCCGTGCTGGAGCAGCAGGGCATCCACCTCGACCGGATGCGCATCCGCGCGTTCCCGTTCGCCGACGCCGTCGCCGAGTTCATCGCACGAGCACGACCACGTGTTCATCGTCGAGCAGAACCGCGACGCGCAGATGCGCACGCTGCTCGTCAACGAGTGCGGCATCGCCCCCGAGCGGACTCGTCCCGGTGCTGCACTACGACGGCAAGCCGCTGACCGCGCGCTTCGTCATCCGCGAGATCGCGGAGAAGGCCGCGCTGTTCAACGTCACGCCGATGCGCAAGGTGGCGCCATGACCTACCTGACCAAGCCGAAGCTCCACCATCCCGACGCTGCCGAGGAACCGCTCGGCTTCACCCGCCGCGACTACGAGGGCGCGATCTCCACGCTGTGCGCCGGCTGCGGCCACGACTCGATCTCGGCCGCGATCATCCAGGCGTTCTACGAGCTCGCGATCGAGCCGCACCGGGTCGCCAAGCTCTCCGGCATCGGCTGCTCGTCGAAGACGCCGACGTACTTCCTCGGCCAGTCGCACGGCTTCAACAGCGTGCACGGCCGGATGCCGTCGGTGCTGACCGGCGCCGCGCTCGCCAACCGCGACCTGATCTACCTCGGCGTCTCCGGCGACGGCGACTCGGCCTCGATCGGCATCGGCCAGTTCGCGCACGTGATGCGCCGCGGCGTCAACATGGTCTACATCGTCGAGAACAACGGCGTCTACGGGCTGACCAAGGGCCAGTTCTCGGCGACCGCCGACAAGGGCTCGAAGGCCAAGCGCGGCGCCGTCAACGACGACGAGCCGATCGACCTCGTGCAGCTCGCGCTGGTGCTCGGGGCGACGTTCGTCGCGCGCGGCTTCTCCGGCGACAAGGCGCAGCTCGTGCCGCTGATCAAGGCCGCGGTCGAGCACCACGGGCGCCGCGTTCATCGACGTCGTCTCGCCCTGCGTCGCGTTCAACAACCACCCGGGCTCGACCAAGAGCTACGACTACGTCCGCGCGCACAACGAGGCGGTCAACCGGCTCGACTTCGTCTCGTCGCGCGAGCCGCTGACGGCCGAGGTGCCCGAAGGCGGCGTCGAGACCATCACGCTGCACGACGGCGGCACGATCCGGCTGCGCAAGCTCCACCCGGACTACGACCCGCACGACAAGGTCGGCGCGCTCGCCTACGTCGAGGAGCGGCGGATGCACGGCGAGGTCGTCACCGGCCTGCTGTACGTGCGCGAGGATGCCCCGGACCTGCACGACATGCAGAACACCGTCGATGCGCCGCTCAACACGCTGCGCGACGACGTCCTGGTGCCCGGCAGCGCGGCGCTGGCCGCGATCAATGCGTCGCTGCGCTAGCGGCGCGAGCCGGGAAGCAGGGGCCCCGTGCGCGGGTAGCGCACGGGGATGCGACCAGGCGAGCCGACGCAGGCGGCCGACGGTGCGGTTTGGCGAGTGGCCGTGCAGGCGCGGAGGCCGCGCCGCCGCGCACCATGGCGGTGCGCCGACCCTGCGCTTGACCGGGATCAATCGCGGTCCCTTGTCCCGCCCCGGGGCGCGCGTGTAACATCCGCCGTAACATGATGAAGCGATCGCTGCGCCGTCTCGTCGCCGTCCTCGGCATCCTGGGCATCTCGCTCGCCCAGCTCGCCGCGACGGCGAACGCCTGCGGCCTCGGCGCCGCGGCGGGTCACGACCGCCCGCTTCCCGCCGTCGCGGCGGGCGGGGCCGGCGCCCTGGACGCGACGCACCACTGCGGCGGTCACGCGCCCGGGCCGAACCCGGCGCTGCCCGCGTCCAACCTCTGCGAAGTCCACTGCAGCGACGCCGCGACGCCGGCGGCCGTGCCGGACGTACCCGCGGTCACGCTGGCCCTGCTGCCGGCGCCCGCGCTCCCGCTCGAGTCCCTCGTCGTGGCCGCGGCGCCGCCGCCGGCCGAGGCGCTCGCGCGTGCGGGCGCACCACCGATCGTCATCGCGTTCGGTCGCCTGCTGATCTGATCTCCCCGGTTGCCTGACGCCGGCGTGCGTTCGCGCGCCGGTCGCTTCAATGCATTCGTGGAGGTCGCATGTCCGTTCGCCCGATTCGCCGCTTCACCCGCGCCTGGCGCGCATCGTTCCGGTTCGGCCCGGCCGCGGCGCTCGCCGCCGTCGTCCTCGGGCTGCTGCCGGCCTCTCCGTCGCTCGCGGCGGCGGGCGACCTGTCGCTGGCCGAGGCGGTGCGCCTGGCCGTGGCGCGCTCGTCGCAGCTCGGCTCGCAGCGCTCGATGGTCGAGGCCTCGCGCGAGATGTCGGGCCCCGCCGGCGAGCTGCCGGATCCGAAGCTGAAGCTCGGCTTCGAGAACGTCCCGACCGAAGGCGTCGACGCGTGGTCGCTGCGCAACGACTCGATGACGATGTCGAAGATCGGCCTGATGCAGGAATTCCCGCGCGAGGAGAAGCGCCAGCTCAGGTCCGAGCGCGCGCGGCGCGACGCCGAGCGCGGCACCGCGGTCCTCGAGGTGACGGCGCTCACCGTGCGGCGCGAGACCGCGACCGCGTGGCTCGCGCGGCGCTACGCCGCCGACGCCGAGCGCATCGTCGCCGACCAGATCGCCGAGGCCGAGCTCGCGGTGACGACGGCGATGGCCGCCTACCGCGCCGGCAAGGGGATGCAGGCGGACGTCATCATGGCGCAGACGGCCGTGCTGGAGCTCGCGAACCGCGCGACCGAGGCGGCGCTGGCCTCGAAGCGGCGCGCGCATCGCGCTCGCCCGCTACATCGGCGCCGACGCCGACCGCCCGGTCGGCGAGGCGCCCGACGTGGCGCGGCTGCCCTTCGATCCGGCGCGGCTCGCCGACGTGGAGGCGCAGCCGGAGATCCGGCTCGCCCGCGCGCAGGAGTCGATCGCGGCGACCGAGGCCGACATCGCCCGCGCGCTCGAAGCAGCCCGACTGGAGCGCCGAGGTCACGTACGCGGTGCGCGGGCCCACCTACGCGAACATGGTGTCGCTGATGTTCTCGATCGACCTGCCGTGGTCGACCGGGACGCGGCAGGAGCGCGAGCACGCGGCGCGCCTCAAGGAGCTCGACGCCGCGCGCGAGATGCGCGAGGACACGCTGCGGATGCGCACGGCCGAGGTCGAGTCGATGAAGGCCGAATGGGATGCGGCGCGGACGCAGGCGCTGCGCATCCGCGAGGGCATGCTGCCGCTGGCGGCGCAGCGGCGCGAGGCGGCGCTCGCCGCCTATCGCGGCGGCACCGGCACGCTCGCCGCCGTGCTCGAAGCGCGCCGCGCCGAGCTCGACGCGCGGCTCGCGCTGCTGCAGCAGGAAGCAGGCCGCCGCCAGGGCCTGGGCCTGGCTCAATTTCGTACTGCCCGTTTCGGAGGCGTCATGAATCCCGTCCGCTCCACGCAACGCGGCGCGCAGGTCGTGCCGATCATCGCCGCGCTCGCGCTCGCGGCCGCGGCCGCGGCCGCGGGCTACTGGTACGGCACGCGCAACGCGCCCGCCGGCGCTCCGTCGGCCGCCGGCGCCATCGCGCCGCCGGCTGCGGCCGACCGCGACCGCGGCCGCGACCGACGCCGGCCAGCGCAGGATCCTCTACTGGCACGACCCGATGGTGCCGGGCCAGAGATTCGACAAGCCCGGCAAGAGTCCCTTCATGGACATGGACCTCGTGCCCGTCTACGCCGATGCCGGCGCCGACGAGGGGCAGGTCTCCGTCAGCCCGCGCCTCGTGCAGAACCTCGGCATCCGCACGGCGGACGTGCGCGAGGCCACGCTCGACACCGGCTTCTCCGCCGTCGGCACCGTCGGCGTCGACGAGCGCGCGATCGTCGCCGTGCAGGCGAGGAGCCAGGGCTATGTCGAGAAGCTGCACGTGCGCGCGCAGTACGACACCGTCGCCGCCGGCGCGCCGCTCGCCGACCTGTTCGTGCCCGACTGGCTGGCCGCCGAGGAGGAGCTGCTGGCGCTGAAGGCGACGCAGGCAGCCGGGGGCCGCGTCGCTGGTCGACGCCGCGCGGCAGCGGCTGGTCCTGCTGGGCGTGCCCGCGGCCGAGATCGCCCGCGTCGAGCGCGAGGGGAGGGCGTCGGCGCGCGTCACCGTGACCGCGCCCGAGTCCGGCATCGTCTGGGAGATCGGCGCGCGCGACGGCATGGCCGTGATGCCGGGCACGACGCTGTACCGGCTCGCGCCGATCGGCACCGTCTGGGTGATCGCCGAGGTGCCGGAGGCGCAGGCGGCGCTGGTCGCGTCGGCGCGCCGGTCGAGGCGCGCGCCGCCGCCTATCCGGAGCGCGCGTTCAAGGGCAGCGTCAACGCGCTGCTGCCCGAGGTGAACGCCGCGACGCGCACGATCCGGGCGCGCATCGTGCTGGCGAACCCCGGCGGCGTCCTGAAGCCCGGCATGTTCGCGACCGTCGCCTTCGGCGCCGCCGCGGCGAAGCCGGTGCTGGTCGTGCCAACCGAGGCGGTGATCCGCACCGGCACGCGCAACGTCGTCATCGTCGCCGCGGGTGAGGGGAAGTTCGCCCCGGTCGAGGTCGAGGTCGGCCGCGAGATCGGCGACCTCGCCGAGATCCGCAAGGGGCTCACCGCCGGGCAGAAGGTCGTCGACCTCCGGCCAGTTCCTGGTCGACTCCGAGGCCAACCTCAAGGGCGCGCTCGGGCGCATACGCGGCGAGGCGGCGACGCCGCGGCGGCCCGGCCGCGGCCCCGGCGGCGCCGTAAGCACAAGGCCAGGGCGTGGTGCGCGTCGGTCGGCGACGAGGTGCTGATCGAGCACGGCGCGATCCCGACGGCGGGCATGGGCGCGATGACGATGGCGTTCAAGGCGCCGAAGGGCGGCGTCGGAAAGGACGTGAAGGAGGGCGCGAAGCGTGCGCTTCGAGTTCGTGCTGACGCCGCAGGGGGAGATGCAGCTGACGTCGATCGGGCCGGCGCGGCCGGTGCGGCGGGCCGTCCGGGGATGCGAAGCCGGCTGCGGCCGGCGGCGGGGCAGCGCACGCGGGGCACGCAACGACCGGGGCAGCGAATGATCGCAGCGCTGATCCGCTGGTCGGTCGCGAACCGCTTCCTGGTGCTGCTCGCGGCGGTCTGCGTCGCGGTGGCGGGCGTGTGGGCGGTGCGCTCGACGCCGCTCGACGCGATTCCCGACCTGTCCGACACGCAGGTGATCATCCGCACGACGTACCCGGGCCAGGCGCCGCAGATCGTCGAGGACCAGGTCACCTATCCGCTGACGACGACGATGCTGTCGGTGCCGGGCGCGAAGGTCGTGCGCGGGTACTCGTTCTTCGGCGACTCGTTCGTCTACATCCTGTTCGAGGACGGCACCGACATCTACTTCGCGCGCTCGCGCGTGCTCGAGTACCTGAACCAGGTGCAGGGGCGCCTGCCGCCGGGCGCGCGCGCCTGCGCATCGGCCCGGACGCGACCGGCGTCGGCTGGATCTACCAGTACGCGCTCGTCGACAAGCTCGGGCAAGCACGACCTCGCGCGAGCTGCGCGCGCTGCAGGACTGGTTCCTGCAAGCTACGAGCTGAAGGGCGTGCCCGACGTCGCCGAGGTCGCGACGATCGGCGGCATGGTGCAAGCCAGTACCAGGTCGTCGTGGACCCGCGCAGCTCAAGGCCTACAACCTGCCGCTGATGAAGGTGATCGCGGCGATCAGCGACGCCAACCGCGAGTTCGGCGGCTCGGTGGTGGAGCTCGCCGAGGCCGAGTACATGGTGCGCGTGAAGGGCTACCTGCGCTCGCTGGACGACTTCCGCAGCATCCCGGTCAAGGCGGACGAGGGCGGCACGCCGGTGCTGCTGGGCGACGTCGCGCGCATCCAGCTTGGGCCGGAGATGCGCCGCGGCATCGCCGAGCTCGATGGCGAAGGCGAAGTCGTCGGCGGCGTCGTCGTGCTGCGCTCGGGCAAGAACGCGTGGGAGACGATCGGTGCGGTGAAGGCGAAGCTCGCCGCGCTGAAGGCGGGCCTGCCCGAGGGGGTGGAGATCGTCGAGACCTACGACCGCTCGGCGCTGATCGAGCGCGCGGTCGATCGAACCTCGCGACCAAGCTGGTCGAGGAGTTCGCGGTGGTCGCGCTCGTGTGCCTCGCGTTCCTGCTGCACATGCGCTCGGCGCTGGTCGCCGTGGTCTCGCTGCCGCTGGGCGTGCTGGCGGCGTTCATCGTCATGCGGCGTGCAGGGGGTCAACGCCGACATCATGTCGCTGGGCGGCATCGCGATCGCCATCGGCGCGATGGTCGACGCGGCGATCGTGATGATCGAGAACGCGCACAAGAAGCTCGAGGCGTGGCGGCACGCGCAGGGCCGAGTCCGCGGACGGCGAGCCGCTGCGCGAGCCGCACGAGCGAGCGAGCGCTGGAAGCTCATCGTCGAGGCGTCGGTCGAGGTCGGCCCGGCGCTGTTCTTCAGCCTGCTGATCATCACGCTGTCGTTCGTGCCGGTGTTCGCGCTGGAAGCGCAGGCAGGCCGGATGTTCAAGCCGCTCGCCTACACCAAGACCTACGCCATGGCGGCGTCGGCAGCGCTTGCGGTGACGCTGGTGCCCGTGCTGATGGGCTATTTCATCCGTGGTCGCATTCCCGCCGAGACGCAACCCGCTCAACCGCTTGCTGATCGCGGCTTACCGGCCGCTGCTGCGCGCGGTGCTCGATTGGCCGAAGGCGACGCTGGCGGTGGCCGCCGTCGCGCTCGCGGCGACCGCCTACCCGGTGATGCAGCTCGGCGGCGAGTTCATGCCGCCCGCTGGACGAGGGCGACCTGCTGTACATGCCGACCGCGCTGCCGGGCCTGTCGGCGTCGAAGGCCTGCGAGCTCCTGCAGCAGACGGACCGGATGATCAAGTCGATACCCGAGGTCGCGCGCGTCTTCGGCAAGGCGGGTCGGGCCGAGACGGCCACCGATCCCGCGCCGATGGAGATGATCGAGACGGTCGATCCAGTTCAAGCCGCGCGAGCAGTGGCGCACCGGCATGACGCCGGAGAAGCTCGTCGAGGAGCTGGACAGCGCGGTGCGCGTGCCGGGGCTGTCGAACATCTGGGTGCCGCCGATCCGGAACCGCATCGACATGCTCGCCACCGGCATCAAGAGCCCGATCGGGATCAAGGTCGCCGGCACCGACCTGGCCGAGGTCAACCGGCTGACGCGCGCGATCGAGCAGGCGGCGAAGAACGTGCCCGGGCGTCACGTCGGCGCTGGCCGAGCGGCTCGAGGGCGGGCGCTACATCGACGTCACCATCGACCGCGTCGCCGCGGCGCGCTACGGCCTCAACATCGTGGAGATCCAGGACGTCGTCGCGGCGGCGGTCGGCGGCGAGAACATCGGCGAGACCATCGAGGGCCTCGCGCGCTTCCCGATCAGCGTCCGCTACCCGCGCGAGCTGCGCGACTCGGTCGACTCGATCCGGATGCTGCCGATCGTCACCGACATGGGCGCGCAGATCCCGCTGTCGGCGGTGGCGAGCGTGGCCATCGTCGACGGCCCGCCGATGCTGCGCAGCGAGAACGCGCGGCTGTCCGGCTGGATCTACGTCGATGCCCGCGGCCGCGACCTCGTTTCCGTCGTCCGCGACCTGCAGGCGGCGGTGGCGCGCGAGGTCAAGCTGCCGGCCGGCTACTCGGTGTCGTGGTCGGGCCAGTTCGAGTACCTCGAGCGGGCCAAGGCAAGGCTCGCCTACGTGGTGCCATTGACGCTGATGGTGATCTTCGTGCTGCTGTACCTCGCGTTCCGTCGGCTCGACGAGGCGCTGACGATCATGCTCGCGGTGCCGTTCGCGCTGGTCGGCGGCTACTGGCTGCTGTGGCTGCTCGGCTACTCGACGTCGGTCGCGACCGCCGTCGGCTTCATCGCGCTCGCCGGCGTCGCGGCGGAGTTCGGCGTCGTCATGCTGATCTACCTGCGCAATGCCTGGGAGGCGCGGCTTGCGGCCGGTGGCGATCCGACCGAGGCCGCTGCTGCGCGACGCGATCGAGGAGGGCGCGGTGCTGCGCGTGCGGCCGAAGGCGATGACGGTCGCGGTGATCATGGCGGGCCTGCTCCCGATCATGCTGAGCCACGGCACCGGCGCCGAGGTCATGCAGCGGATCGCGGCGCCGATGGTCGGCGGGATGATCACCGCGCCGCTCCTGTCGATGCTGGTGATCCCGGCGGCCTACCTGCTGCTGCGGCGCCGGGGGCTGCGCCGGGCCGTAGCGTGAAATGGGGTCAGAGCTGTAATCCGCCATCGCGGCCGTGCGATGCGCAACGGACGTCGACGGCGGATTACAGCTCTGACCCCATTTCAGAACAGCGATTCCTGCTCGGGCGGGTGCGGCGGCGGCGCGCCGTCGTCGGCCTCGCCGGGGGGCATCGGCTCGACGCACTCGATCAGCGCCGGGCTGTCGTGGTGGACGTTGTTGACGCGGGTCGAGACCGGATACCACGCCATCTCCTCGGCTGGAAACGGGACGAGGAGCTCGGGGACCGCGGAGAGCGCCGGATCGAGCCAGCGCGCGTGGTGCTCGCGCGGCACGATCAGCGGCATCCGGTCGTGCACCGGCTGCACTTTCGCGTTCGCCGCCGTGGTGATGATCGTGCAGGTGTCGAGGATCGTCTCGCCGTCGGGGCTGCGCCAGCGCTCGGCGACGCCGCCCATCGCGAACAGCGAGCCGTCCTTCATCCCGACGTGCACCGGCTGCTTGCGCGTGGGCTCGCCGTGCGCGGCGGCGATCGCCATCCACTCGTAGAAGCCGTCGGCCGGCAGCAGGCAGCGGTGCCGCCGGTACGCCATCCGGAACGCCGGCTTCTCGGCGATCGTCTCGCCGCGGGCGTTGATCATCCGATTGCCGATCGACGGATCCTTCGCCCAGCGCGGCACGAGCCCCCAGCGCACGCGGACCAGCTCGCGCTGGCCCTCGGCGTTGACGCGCACGATCGGCACGTCGGTCGACGGCGCGATGTTGTAGCGCGCCGCCACCTCCGGCGGATGCGCGAGCCCGAAGGCCAGCGCGATCGCCGCGGGATGGCTGTGGATCTCGTAGCGGCCGCACATGGCGTCACGCGGCCGGAGGCACGGCAGGGGTGGCGGGCGCCGATGCGGTGACCGCCGGGCCGTCGCCGGCGACCGAGGCGTCGAGCAGCCGGCGCGCGGTCTTCGCGACCTGCAGCGTGTCCCAGTACGCGTAGGCGCCGACGGCCGCGGCGCCGGCGAGCGGCACCCAGCGGCTCGCGGCGGTGCCGGCGACGCGCTGCGTCACGCTCGTCCCGACCTTCGACACCACGCGCTTCAGCGCCCCCGACGACAGCTGCTCGATGACCACGCGCTGGCCGGCGCGCACGGCGAAGTCGCGCAGCACCTGGCTCGCCAGGTGCCGGAACAGGCAGTACAGCATGTGCGTGCGCGTCAATTCGGCGCTGCGCCCGTGCAGCGCGAAGATGTCGGCGACCATCTGCCGCTGCACCTTCCAGATCAGGTACAGGTCGGGCAGCACGGTGAGCAGGCCGAACGGCCCGGGCGGCAGCGCCAGCGATCCGGACAGCAGCGCCGCCTTCTGCGCCGCGGCGCGCGCGATCCGCTCGGCCGCCTCGGCCGCGTTGGGCACCGCCTGCGTCTGCGCCGGCGGGACGTCGGCGATGATGCGCTCGATCACGCCGGTCACCGCCCGGGCGGGCTCCTCTCCGCGGGGCGTCAGGGCAGGCAGCTGGTCGGTCATGGGACGGCGGGCGGGTGGGTTGGGCCGGTTGCGGGACGGAAAACCCGGGTGGATTTGCCACTTTAGCCGCGGATCCGCCGGCTGTCGACGGCGGACGTGGCGCCTGCACTGGACTGCCCCGGCGGCCTGCGGTAGCTTCGGACCATGCGCATTTTCGGTTTCGCCGGCTGGTCCGGCAGCGGCAAGACGACCCTGATCGAGCAGTTGATCCCCCGCCTCACCGCCGGCGGCCTGCGGGTGTCGCTGATCAAGCACGCGCACCACGGCTTCGACGTCGACCAGCCGGGCAAGGATTCGTACCGGCACCGCAAGGCGGGCTGCGCCGAGGTCCTCGTCACCTCCGGCGAGCGCTGGGCGCTGATGCACGAGCTGCGCGGCGCGCCCGAGCTCACGCTGGACGAGACCATCGCCAAGCTCTCGCCCTGCGACCTGGTGCTGGTCGAGGGCTACAAGGCGGCGCCGATCCCCAAGCTGGAGATCTGGCGCGCCGCCGCCGGCAAGCCGCTGCTCTACCCGCGCGATCCGTGGATACTGGCGATCGCCACCGACACGCCGGACCTGCTGCCCCCGTGTCCACCGGGGCGCGAGCTCGCGGTGCTCGCGCTCGACGACGTTGCCGCAATTGCGACACTCGCGCGCGACAAAGCGCGGACATTGCCCGTCGAGCGTTGACTTCGACAGGGGCGGCGAGTAGTTTGGAACTGATGGACATCGCCGCTGCCGAACGGGCAGTAGCGAACCCCGGGGCGGGACTGAGCGGCGCGTGAAGCGACGGTCGAGATCCAAGGCCGGAGTATGCGATGCCAAGTAAACCTATTCAAAAACATACGCTTGCGGCAATTATCTCAATTGCTGCATTAAGTGTTGTCGTGCCGGCCCAGGCGGCCGAAACGGACAGCGCGGTGGGCTTCTACGGCGGCGTCTCGCTGCGCGACCGCGGCAGCGAAAGCATCGGGCTCCAGCCGGTGATGGCCCCGGCGAGTTGGGCGCGGTTCGCCTCGGCGAGTGTCGACGAGTCGGCGGGGCGCGCGGTGGTGTTCGGCGGCTACCGCTGGCGCAATGAAGTCGCCGTCGAGGCGTCGTTCAGCTCGGTCGACAAGTATTCGCTGCGTCCGGGCGACACGGCGCCGACGGCCCGCAGCCTGGGCCTCGCCAGTGCGGCCGGCGGCCTGGCCGACAGCGCGACGCGCGGCTGGAACGTCGACGTCACGACGAGCTGGGCGTTCTACAAGGCGTTCTCGCTGTACGGCCGCATGGGCTATGCGGCGGCGGATGCGCTGCCCGCGACGGTCAATCCCAACCTGGCCAATGTCGCCGACCCGCGCCGGCTGCGCGACGGCGTCAACGTCGGGCTCGGACTGCGCTACGACGTGCGCTCGGATCTCGGGCTGCGGCTCGAATACGGTCGCTTCGCGCGGTTCGGCGCCGAGACCGGCACGCTGCTGCCGGAAGCGGACCAGGTCAGCGTCGGCGTCCAGTACCGCTTCTAGCCGTCGTTCCCCGCGCGGTAGAATCGAAGCGCCGGCGGCACCTGCTGCCGGCGCCGTCGTTTCCGCCCTCCGCATCGCATGCCCGACGCCGCCTCCGCCACCATCACGCTCGTCTACCTCGCCCGCCTGCGCGAGGCGTTCGGGACGGCCGGGGAGAGGATCGAGCCGCCCGCGAACGTCACCACCGTGCGGGCGCTGCGCGAGTGGCTGGCCGCGCGCGGCGGCGCGTGGGCGACCGAGCTGGCGCCGGGCCGGGCCGTCCGCATCGCCGTCAACCACGACCTCGCCGGGCCGGACGCGCCGGTCGCGGGCGGCGACGAAGTGGCGCTGTTCCCGCCGGTGACCGGCGGCTGAGCGGGGCGCAGCCGATGCCGGTCCGCGTCCAGTCCGAGGATTTCGACGTTTCCGCCGAGCTCGCGCGGCTGCGCGCGGGCGACGCGCGCGTCGGCGCCGTCGCCGCGTTCATCGGCACGGTGCGCGACGTCAACGAGGCCGCGAGCGTCGCGACGATGACGCTGGAGCACTACCCGGGGATGACCGAGAAGGCGCTGGCCTCGATCGTGGACGAGGCGAAGTCGCGCTGGGACATCTTCGACGCGCTGGTCGTCCACCGCGTCGGCGCGCTCGCCCCGACCGACCAGATCGTGCTCGTCGCCGTGACCGGCGCCCATCGCGGAGAGGCGTTCGCCGCCTGCGAGTTCATCATGGACTACCTGAAGACCCGGGCGCCGTTCTGGAAGAAGGAAGCGACGGCCGCCGGCGAGCGCTGGGTCGACGCGCGGTCGAGCGACGACGCGGCCGCGGCGCGCTGGGAAAAGAAGCCCTGACCCCCGGCGTGATCGCGCATCCGCGCCGGCACCGAGCGTGAACGACACCGCACTCCTGGCCCTCGACTGGGGCACGACGTCCGCGCGGGCCTATGCGCTCGACGCCGGCGGCCGCGTCCTCGGCGAGCGCAGCGCCGCGCTCGGCATCAATCAGGTCCGTGACGGCGCGTTCGCCGCCGCGCTTGCGGCGCTGCTCGGCGACTGGGCGGCGCTGCCGGTGCCGCGCATCGCCTGCGGCATGATCGGCAGCCGGCAGGGATGGATCGAGGTTCCCTACCACGCCTGCCCGGCGGCGCTCGACGCGCTCGCCACCGGGCTCGCGCGCACGCCCGGCGGCGAGCTCTTCGTCGTGCCGGGTGTCGTCTGCACCGACGCGGGTGGCGTCCCGGACGTCATGCGCGGCGAGGAGACGCAGATCCTCGGCGCCATCGATGCCGCCGAGGCGTCGCTGCTGGCGATCCTGCCGGGAACGCACAGCAAGTGGGCGCGGGTCGAGCGCGGGCGCATCGACGCCTTCGCCACGTGGATGACCGGCGAGCTCTACGCCGTCCTCCTGCAGCACAGCATCCTTGGCCGCCTTGCCGGCGCGCCCGCGGCCGCCGGATCCTTCGACGGGCGTGCCTTTGCCCGCGGCGTCGCCCGCGGCCTCGACGAACCCGGCCTCTCGCACGCGATCTTCGGCGCGCGCACGCTCGCGCTGACCGGGGGCCTCGGCCCGCTCGAGGTCGGCGACTGGCTGTCCGGCGTGCTGATCGGCCACGAGATCGCGTCGGCGCGCGCCCGGTTCGGCGCCGGCGGCGATGCCGGCGCGAGCGGTCCGGATCATCGGCAGCGATGCGCTCGCCGCACGCTACGCCGCGGCGCTCGCGCAGGCGGGGATCGACGCCACTCCCGGTCCGGCCGACGCCGCGGCGCGCGGCCTCCACGACATCGCTCGCAGGGCGAAGCTCATCCGATGACCATCGAACCGGCGGGCTCCGCCGCGGTGCCCTATCTCGAGGCGATGCCCGTCGTCGCCGTGCTGCGCGGCATCACGCCCGAGGAGATTCCGGCGATCGGCGACGCGCTCGTCGACGCGGGCTTCCGCATCATCGAGGTGCCGCTCAATTCGCCGCGTCCGTTCGAGTCGGTGCAGGCGCTCGCCGAGCGCTACGGCGAGCGGTGCCTGGTCGGCGCCGGGACGGTGCTCGATCCGGACGCCGTCGCCCGCGTCGCCGCGGCCGGCGGGCGGCTGATCGTGATGCCGCATTCCGACGCGCGCGTCATCGCCGAAGCGAAGCGCCGGGGCCTCGTCTGCCTGCCCGGCGTGGCGACCCCGACCGAGGCGTTCGCGGCGCTGGCCGCGGGAGCCGACGGCCTCAAGATGTTCCCGGCCGAGCAGCTGCCGCCGCCGGTGCTGAAGGCGTGGCGGGCGGTGCTGCCGGAAGGCACGCTGCTGATTCCCGTCGGCGGCATCAGCCCCGACAAGATGGCCGCCTACTGGGAGGCCGGCGCCGCCGGCTTCGGGACCGGTTCGTCCGTCTACCGGCCCGGGTCCGGCGTGCGGGAAGTCGCCGCGGCCGCGGCGGCGTTCGCCGCCGCGGCGCGCAGCCTGCCGCCGCGGCAGGGACGGGTCTTGCCGCGCTGACCGGCGTACGGGACCCTATCGATCGAGACCACCCACTCCGCAACAACCCGCCACGAAACGAGGAGAATCAAGATGGCAGCGAAGGATCGCATGGCCGTCCTGTCCGCAATCATGGACCAGGGCGTCATCCCGGTGTTCTATCACCCCGACGTCGAGGTCTGCCGGAAGGTCATCCAGGCCTGCGCGAACGGCGGCGCGAAGTGCATCGAGTTCACCAACCGCGGCGACTTCGCGGCGCACGTCTTCTACGAGGTGACCCGCCATTTCGCCAAGGCCGATCCGTCGGTGATCATGGGCGTGGGCTCGATCGTCGACGCGCCGACGGCCGGGATCTACATGGCCAACGGCGCCAAGTTCGTCGTCGGCCCGGTGCTCAATCCCGACGTGGCCAAGGTCTGCAACCGGCGCAAGATTCCCTACAGCCCCGGCTGCGGCTCGGCCAGCGAGATCGGGTTCGCCGAGGAGCTGGGCTGCGAGATCGTCAAGGTCTTCCCGGGCAGCTCGGTCGGCGGCCCCGACTTCGTCAAGAGCGTGCTGGGGCCGTGCCCGTGGACGCGGATCATGCCCACCGGCGGCGTCGAGCCGACCGAGGAATCGCTGCGCAAGTGGTTCGGCGCCGGCATCGTCGCCGCCGGCATCGGCAGCAACCTGATCACCAAGGCGCTGCTCGACGCGGGCGACTACGCGGGCATCGAGAAGCGCGTCGCCGAGACGGTCCAGTTGATCAGGAAGATTCGCGCCGAACTGGCCGCGAAGAAGTGACGACCGCGGAGGCAACGATGGCTGAATTGAAGATCAAGTCCGCCGCCGAGGCGAGGTGGGACTGCGTGTCCTTCGGCGAGGTGATGCTGCGCTTCGACCCGGGCTTCGGCCGCGTGCGCAACGCCCGGTCGTTCCAGGTCTGGGAGGGCGGCGGCGAATACAACGTCGCCCGCGCGATGCGGAAGTGCTGGGGCAAGCGCGCCGCCGTCGTCACGGCGCTGCCGAAGAACGACCTCGGCTGGCTGGTCGAGGACTTCATCATGCAGGGCGGCGTCGACATGTCGCACGCGATCTGGCGCGACTTCGACGGCCTCGGCCGCAACACGCGCGTGGGCCTCAACTTCACCGAGAAGGGCTTCGGCATCCGTCCGGCGCTCGGCTGCTCGGACCGCGGCCACTCGGCGGCGTCGCAGATCCGGCCGGGCGAGGTGAACTGGGACCGGCTCTTCGGCGAGGAGGGCGTGCGCTGGTTCCACACCGGCGGCATCTTCGCGGCGTTGGCCCCGAACACGTCCGAGGCCGTGCTCGAGGCGGTCGAGGTGGCCAAGAAGTACGGCACCGTCGTCGCCTACGACCTCAACTACCGCGCCTCGCTGTGGAAGAGCCAGGGCGGCAAGGACGGCGCGCAGAGGGTCAACCGCGGGATCGCCAAGTACGTCGACGTGATGATCGGCAACGAGGAGGACTTCACCGCCTGCCTCGGGTTCGAGGTCGAGGGCGCCGACGAGCACCTGACCAACATCGAGACCGAGTCCTTCGCCGCCATGATCAAGTCGGCCGTGAAGGCGTTCCCGAACTTCAAGGTGGCGGCCACGACGCTGCGCAACGCCAAGACGGCGTCGATCAACGACTGGTCGGCGCTGCTCTGGTACGACGGCAGGATCTACGAGTCGATGCAGCGCGACAACCTCGAGATCTACGACCGCGTCGGCGGCGGCGACGGCTTCGCCTCGGGGCTTGCCTACGCCTTCCTGGAGGGCAAGGGCCCGCAGGCCGCCGTCGAGTACGGCGCGGCGCACGGCGCGCTGGCGATGACCACGCCCGGCGACACGTCGATGGTGCGGGTCGAGGAAGTCGAGGCGGCGATGAAGGGCAAGGGCGCCCGCGTCATCCGCTGATCCGCCGGTCCGCCGGCGGAGCCCGGCACGCGCGATCGCCGCGGGCGGACCTATAATCCACCGATGTTCGCCAGCATCGTTGCGGTCGGGGGAGGCGCGGCGTGCGGCGCCTGGCTGCGCTGGGCGCTGTCGGCGTGGCTCAACCCGCGGCTTCCCCATTTCCCGCTCGGCACGCTCGCCGCCAATCTCGTCGGCGGCTACCTGGTCGGCATCGCCGTCGCGTACTTCGCGGCGCGGCACGACCTTCCCCCGGAGTGGCGGCTGTTCGTCATCACCGGCTTCCTCGGGGGATTGACGACGTTCTCGACGTTCTCGTCGGAAGTGACGCAGCTGCTGCTGCGCGGCGAGTACGCGACCGGCGTGACGCTCGCGCTCGTGCACCTCGCCGGATCGCTGCTGCTCACCGTCGCCGGACTCGCCACCTTTCGCGCGCTCGCGCCGTAGCGCGCCGCCTTCGCCTCGACCTTCACCCACCCGTTCACGGAGAAAACCACCATGCCCCATGCCATTCGCTTCCACGCCACCGGCGGTCCCGACGTGCTGCAGTGGGAGGAGGTCGCCGTCGGCGATCCCGGCCCCGGCGAGGCGCGCGTCCGCCACACGGCGGTCGGCGTCAACTACATCGACACCTACCAGCGCGGCGGCCTGTACAAGGTGCCGCTGCCCTCGGGCCTCGGCGCCGAGGCGGCGGGCGTCGTCGAGGCGGTCGGCGCGGGCGTGGACTGGGTGAAGCCCGGCGATCGCGTCGCCTACGGCAGCGGGCCGCTGGGCGCCTACAGCGAGGCCCGGGTGATGCCGGCCAACTGGCTGATCCGCCTGCCCGACGGGATTCCCGAGCGCAATGCCGCGACGCTGATGCTGAAGGGCCTGACGGTCCAGTACCTCTTCCGGCAGACCTATCCGCTGAAGGCCGGCGACACGATCCTGTTCCACGCGGCGGCCGGCGGCGTGGGCCTGATCGCCTGCCAGTGGGCGCGCGCGCTCGGCGTCACGATGATCGGCACCGTCGGCTCGGACGACAAGGCGGCGCTCGCCAAGGCGCACGGCTGCACGCACACGATCGTGTACACGCGCGAGAATTTCGTCGAGCGGGTGAAGGAGCTGACCGGCGGGAAGGGCGTGCCGGTCGTCTACGACTCGGTCGGCAAGGACACGTTCCCGGCGTCGCTCGACTGCCTGTCGCCGCGCGGCATGTTCGTCAGCTTCGGCAATTCGTCCGGGGTCGATCGCGGCCTTCGACATCCTGCTGCTGGCGCAGAAGGGCTCGCTGTACGCGACGCGGCCGACGCTCGCGACGCACGTGGCCAGGCGCGAGGCGATGGCGGCGATGGCCGACGAGATGTTCGGCCTGGTGCTCGCGGGCAGGATCGCCAGCGAGCCGCGGCAGACGTTCGCGCTGAAGGACGCCGCCGCCGCGCACCGGGCGCTGGAGTCGCGCGGCACGACCGGCGCGACGGTGCTGCTGCCCTGACTGCTCCAGTTGCCCGGCGGCTCGGGGCGACCCTCCGAGACCCAGTCGGGTCGCACCCGAACCCGGCCCGGGCAATGCCCGTGGCTGCGGAGGAAGTGGTGTCTGACCCTACTTCCGTGCGGCGTTGACCAGCGCGCGGGCCGCGTCGGGCAGTTCCGACGCGACGATGCCGAGCGGGCCGGTGCCGGCGGCGACCAGCGCGTCGGCCGCGGCGCCGTGCACGCAGACGGCGTAGCGCAGCGCCGTCTTCGCGTCGAGGCCCTGCGCGAGGTACGCGCCGGCGATGCCGGCGAGGACGTCGCCGGTGCCGGCGGTCGCCAGCGCGGCGCTGCCGCTGGCGTTGATGTCCCAGCTGCCGTCGGGGTGGGCCAGCACGCTGCCCGCACCCTTGACGACGACGTGCGCGTTGAGCTCCGTCGCCAGCGCGTGCGCGGCGGCCAGCCGGTCGCGCTGCACGGCGGCGGTGTCGGTGGCGAGCAGCCGCGCCGCCTCGGTCGGGTGCGGCGTCAGCGAGCGTCGGCGCCGTCCGCGCGGCGAGCGCCTCGCGCAGCGCCGGCATGGCCGCGACGAGGTTCAGCGCATCGGCGTCCAGCACCATCGGCAGCGGCAGCGCCAACGCGCGGGTGACGAGCTCCGCGGCGCCGGCGTCGGCGCCCAGCCCCGGCCCGACGACCAGCGCGTCGACGGCGCCCGCCAGCACGGAGTCCGCGGTGCGCAGCATCAGCTCCGGCGCCGCCCAGTCGACGGCCGGCGGAGCGAAGGCCGCGAAGCCGAGGCGCACCTTGCCCGCCCCCTGCTTCATCGCGGCGCGGCCGGCGAGCAGCAGCGCGCCGACCATGCCTTCGGCGCCGCCGACGATGCCCAGCGTGCCGTAGGTTCCCTTGTGCACGTTGCGCTCGGTGCGGGCGAGCACGCGCGGCAGCGCCGCGGCGAGCGCCGGCCAGTCGAGGCGATGGCCTCGCGCGGCCTGGACCGCCTCGGCGTCGAGGCCGAGGTCGTGCACGGAGATCGTGCCGCAGAGATCGACGCCTTCGCCGGTCAGCAGCCCCGGCTTCAGCGCGATGAACGTCGCCGTCGCGGCGGCGCGGATGCACGGGCCGGTCGCGGCTCCGGTGTCGGCGTCGAGGCCGGTGGGCACGTCGAGGGCGAGGATCGGCGCCGGCAGGGCGTTGGCGCGCTCGACCAGCGCCGCGTAGTCGGCCGACAGCGCGCGCGCGAGTCCGATGCCGAACAATCCGTCGACGACGAGCGGGCCGCTCCAGCCTTCCGGGATGTCGGCGATCGTGCCGCCGCCCGCGGCGGTGAAGGCGCGGTACGCCGCCGCGGCGTCGGCGGGCAGCCGGGCCGCGTCGCCGCGGAACACCACCGCGACGTCGTGGAATCGCGCGCGCAGCAGCCGCGCGACGACGAACGCGTCGCCGCCGTTGTTGCCGGGGCCGGCGAGCACCAGGATCGCGCCGCCGCGCTCGCCCGCCATGGCCGTCGCGACGTCGGCCGCCGCCAGCCCGGCGCGCTCCATCAGCGGCTCGCCCTTCGCCGCCGCCTCGACGGCCCGCAGGTCCGCGGTGCGGTAGATCGGCAGCAGGCGGGGACTCCGTTCCATCCGGGCATTATAGGCCGCCGTCGCAGGCGGGCCGGGGCCGCTCGAGCCCGGCGACGCCGATGATTCAAATGGACAAACCGGCGAGGTCGCCGCTAAACTGCCCTACTGAATTCCGCCGGCGCCGGAGGGCGCGGGCGCGCAGTCATGGGCACAATCCTTTCGATCCGCGGCCGTCGCGGCCGTTTCAATGGAGGTAAACCGATGAAGCTTCTCCCCAAGGCCGGCTTCGCGCTGGTCGCCGCCGTGTTCGCGCTGTCGGCGCAGGCGCAGGACCTGACGGGCACGCTCAAGAAGATCAAGGACACCGGCGCCATCACCATCGGCCACCGCGAGTCGTCGATCCCGTTCTCGTACCTCGACGACAAGCAGCAGCCGATCGGCTACGCGATGGACCTGTGCATGAAGGTCGTCGACGCGGTGAAGGCCGAGCTCAAGATGCCGAACCTCAAGGTCAACCTGCAGCCGGTCACCTCGTCCAACCGCATCCCGCTGCTGCAGAACGGCACGATCGACATGGAGTGCGGGTCGACGACGAACAGCGTCGATCGCCAGAAGCAGGTCGCCTTCGGCCCGACGTACTTCGTGATCAACGTCACCGCGGCGGTGAAGAAGAACTCCGGCATCAAGTCGCTGGCCGACCTCAACGGCAAGACGATCTCGACGACGTCGGGCACGACGTCGGTGCCGCTGCTGAAGCAGTACGAGAAGACGAAGCCAACGTCGACATCAAGGAAATCTACGGCAAGGACCACGCCGAGTCGTTCCTGCTGCTCGCGCAGGACCGCACGGCGGCGTTCGTGATGGACGACATCCTGCTCGCCGGGCAGATCGCCAATTCGCGGCAACCCGGGCGACTACGTGATCCTCGCCGAGTCGCTGCGGCAGGAGCCGTACAGCATGATGCTGCGCAAGGACGACCCGCAGTTCAAGGCGCTGGTCGACAAGGCGGTCGGCGCCGTGATGAAGTCGGGCGAGATCAACCAGATCTACGCGAAGTGGTTCACGAGCCCGATTCCGCCGAAGGGCGTCAACATGAACTTCCCGCAGACCGCGCCGATCAAGGAAGCCTTCGCCAACCCGAACGACAAGGGCGTCCAGTAGCGGACGGGCAGGGCTAGCCGCGACGGGACGACGGGCCGGCAGCGCGCAGACGCGCTCCCGGCCCGTTCGTTTGACGGGCTTTCGCGGCGCGCGGTTGCGGCGCGCAGTCGCGGCAGGGGGGAAGCGACATGAAGCACGTCTGGAACTGGGGGATCTTCTTCGAGGAGATTCCCGGCGGTGGCGAGCAGTACTGGAGCTGCTGCTCGTCGGGCGTCGGCTGGACGCTCGCCGTCTCGGCCTGCGCGTGGGTCATCGCACTGGCGCTGGGCTCGGTGATCGGCACGATCCGCACGACGGACAAGCCGTGGCTGGTGCGGCTGGGCAACGCCTGGGTCGAGCTCTTCCGCAACATCCCGCTGCTGGTCCAGATGTTCCTCTGGTATTTCGTGATCCCCGAGTTCATCCCGCCGCTGAAGGCGTGGATGGTCAAGGCCGAGCCCGCGCACGCGCAGTTCATGGCGGCGGTGCTGTGCCTCGGGCTCTTCACCTCGGCGCGCGTCGCCGAGCAGGTGCGCGCCGGCATCCAGTCGCTGCCGCGCGGCCAGCGCTACGCGGGGATGGCGGTCGGCCTCACGGTGACGCAGGTCTACCGCTACGTGCTGCTGCCGATGGCGCTTCC
The DNA here is from genome assembly GCA_963832705.1 of uncultured beta proteobacterium. Lineage (GTDB taxonomy): Bacteria > Pseudomonadota > Gammaproteobacteria > Burkholderiales > Casimicrobiaceae > CAIWHR01. The sequence continues at coordinate 146,572 of CAWHVP010000010.1, forward strand.
GGATCGTCATCCCGCCGCTGACCAGCGAGACGATGAACCTGATCAAGAACTCGTCGATCGCGCTGACCATCGGCCTCGCCGAGCTCACGTTCCGCGTCCCGCGAGATGGGCGAGTACACGTTCAACTTCTTCGAGGCGTTCTCCGCGGCGACGATCATCTACGTCGTCATCGCGATGACCGCCAACCGCGTGATGGCGCTTCGTCGAGCGCAAGGTCGCCGTGCCCGGCTACATCGCCGGCGGCGGGAAGTAGGGGGTGACGATGCAACCTCGACTTCGGCGTCATCAGCGCGCGCGCTGCCCTACCTGTGGAAGGGCTTCCAGTACACGGTCGAGCTGACCGCTGATCTCGGCGGCGGGCGGCATCTTCTTCGGCACGCTGCTCGCGCTCGCGCGGCTGTCGTCGATCAAGGCGCTCTGACGCTGGCCGCCTCGGGCTACGTCAACCTGATGCGGTCGATCCCGCTGGTGCTGGTGATCTTCTGGTTCTTCTTCCTGATGCCCGAGGTGCTGCAGGCGGTCACCGGCGCCGAGCGGCCGCCGCAGATCGGCGCCGAGCGCACGGCGATCATCACGTTCATCATGTTCGAGGCGGCCTACTTCTGCGAGATCATGCGCGCGGGCATCCAGTCGATCGCCGAAGGGCCAGGTCCACTCGGCGTACGCGCTGGGCCTCACCTACGGGCAGGCGATGCGGCTCGTCATCCTGCCGCAGGCGTTCCGCAACATGATCCCGATCCTGCTGACGCAGACGATCATCCTGTTCCAGGACACCTCGCTCGTGTACGTGATCTCGGCGCACCGACTTCGTCGGCGCCGCGTCCAAGGTCGCGCAGCGCGACGGCGAGCTGGTCGAGATGTACCTGTTCGTCGCCGTCGTCTATTTCGTCCTCTGCTACACGCTGTCGTTCGGCGTGAAGCGGCTGCAGAAGAAGATCGCCGTCATCCGCTGAAGGACGGTTCCCGCCATGCCCATGATCGCCATCGCCAACGTCTCCAAGTGGTACGGCGGCTTCCAGGTGTTGACCGACTGCACGACCAAGGTCGAGAAGGGCGAGGTCATCGTCGTCTGCGGCCCCTCGGGCTCGGGCAAGTCGACGCTGATCAAGTGCGTCAACGCGCTGGAGCCGTTCCAGAAGGGCGAGATCACCGTCGACGGCGTCGCCGGTAAACGACCCGAAGACCGACCTGCCCAAGCTGCGCGCGCGCGTCGGCATGGTGTTCCAGCACTTCGAGCTCTTCCCGCACCTGTCGATCACCGAGAACCTGACGCTCGCCCAGATCAAGGTGCTGAACCGCGGCAAGGACGAGGCGCGTCGAGCGCGGCCTGAAGCTGCTCGACCGCGTCGGCCTCCATCGCGCAGAAGGACAAGTTTCCGGGCCAGCTCTCCGGCGGCCAGCAGCAGCGCGTCGCGATCGCCCGGGCGCTGTCGATGGACCCGATCTGCATGCTGTTCGACGAGCCGACGTCGGCGCTCGACCCGGAGATGATCAACGAGGTGCTCGACGTCATGGTCGCAGCTCGCGAAGGAAGGCATGACGATGATGGTCGTCACGCACGAGATGGGCTTCGCGCGCAAGGTCGCGCACCGCGTGATCTTCATGGACCACGGCCGCATCGTCGAGGACGCGACGCAAGGACGAGTTCTTCGGCAAGCCGCGCTCGGAGCGCGCGCAGCAGTTCCTCGCGAAGATCCTGCACCACTGAGCCTTGCCCCGCGCCGGCGCCCGGCGGGGCGCGGGGCGCGGGTATAATCCGGCTTTGCGTCCTTCCCGCCGGCCATGCCGCAGCTCCTCACGCTTGCGCGGGCGCCACGCGCTCTCGCCGTTCCGCCTCGCCAAGCTCCTCGCCGCCCTCGCGGCCGCGCGCCCGGATCACGCGGGTCGCCGGCGATCGGCGCCGCCTACTGGCACTTCGTCGAAGTCGACCGCGCGCTCTCCGCCGCCGAGCGAGCGACGCTCGAGCGCATCCTCACCTACGGGCCGCACGACGAGGCGGCGAACGAGGCCGGCGACCTGCTGCTCGTCGTGCCGCGCCCGGGCACGATCTCGCCGTGGTCGTCGAAGGCCACCGACATCGCGCAGCAACTGCGGCCTCGCCGCGGTCGACGCGCATCGAGCGCGGCGTCGGCGTACCGGATCGCCGACCCGCGACGGCGCGCCGCTCGCGGCGGCCGACCGCGCGGCGCTGCTGCCGCTGCTGCACGACCGGATGACCGAGGCGGTGCTCGACGACCTCGACGGCGCGCGCAGCGCTGTTCGCGCACTCGCGCCGCGGCCGCTGACGACGATCCCGCTGCTGGCGCGACGGCCGCGCGGCGCATCGCGGCGGCCAACGCCGAGCTGGGCCTCGCGCTCGCGCCCGACGAGATCGACTACCTCGTCGACGAGCTTCCGGCGCCTCGGCCGCGACCCGACCGACGTCGAGCTGATGATGTTCGCGCAGGCGAACTCCGAGCACTGCCGGCACAAGATCTTCAACGCCGACTGGATCATCGACGGCGTGCCGCAGCCGAAGCAGCCTGTTCGCGATGATCCGCCACACGCACGCGACGCAGCCCGCAGCGGCATGCTCGTCGCCTACTCCGACAACGCCGCGGTGATCGAGGGCGCGACGGCGGCGCGCTTCTATCCCGGACGCCGACGGCCGCTACGCCGCGCACCGCGAGCCGACGCACATCCTGATGAAGGTCGAGACGCACAACCACCCGACGGCGATCTCGCCGTTCCCCGGCGCCGCGACCGGCTCCGGCGGCGAGATCCGCGACGAGGGCGCGACCGGCCGCGGCGCCAAGCCCAAGGCCGGGCTCACCGGCTTCACGGTGTCGCACCTGCGCATCCCGGCGCTGCCGCAGCCGTGGGAGGCTGCCCTACGGCAAGCCCGACCGCATCGCCTCGGCGCTCGACATCATGCTCGAGGGCCCGATCGGCGGCGCCGGCGTTCAACAACGAGTTCGGCCGGCCCAACATCGCTCGGCTACTTCCGCACCTTCGAGCAGGACGTCGCGCGGCGAGGTGCGCGGCTACCACAAGCCGATCATGATCGCCGGCGGCGTCGGCAACATCCGCGCGCACGCACGTCGCAGAAGGCGCCGATCCGCGCCGGCGCGCTGCTGATCCTGCTCGGCGGCCCGGCGATGCTGATCGGCCTGGGCGGCGGCGCGGCGTCGTCGATGGCGACCGGCGCCAACGCCGCGGACCTCGACTTCGCCTCGGTGCAGCGCGGCAACGCCGAGATCCAGCGCCGCGCCAGGAGGTGATCGACCGCTGCTGGCAGCTGGGCGACGCGAACCCGATCCTGTCGATCCACGACGTCGGCGCCGGCGGGCTGTCCAACGCGCTGCCCGAGCTCGTCCACGGCGGCGGCGCGGCGGCCGCTTCGACCTGCGCGCGGTGCCGACCGACGAGCCCGGCATGGCGCCGCTCGAGATCTGGTGCAACGAGGCGCAGGAGCGCTACGTGCTCGCGATCCGCGCCGCAGCGACCTCGACCGCTTCGCGGCGATCTGCGCGCGCGAGCGCTGCCCGTTCGCCGTGGTCGGCGAGGCGACCGCGGAGCGCGCAGCTCGTCGTCGCCGATCCGCACTTCGGCAACCGGCCCGTCGACATGCCGCTCGACGTGCTGCTCGGCAAGCCGCCGAAGATGACGCGCGACGTCGCGCACCACGCGCGCGACGCTGCCGGCGCTCGATCTCGCCGGCGTCACCGTCAGGGACGCCGCGTACCGCGTGCTGCAGCTGCCGGCGGTGGCCGACAAGACGTTCCTGGTCACCATCGGCGATCGCACCGTCGGCGGCCTGGTGCGCGCGCGACCCGATGGTCGGGCCGTGGCAGGTGCCGGTCGCCGACGCGGCGGTCACGCTGATGGATTTCGACGGCTTACGCCGGCGAGGCGATGGCGATGGGCGAGCGCACGCCGCTGGCGCTGCTCGACGCCGCCGGCCTCGGGCCGCATGGCGGTCGGCGAGGCGCTGACCAACATCGCCGCGGCGCCGGTCGCGCGCCTCGGCCGACGTCAAGCTGTCGGCCAACTGGATGGCGCCGGCCGGCCATCCCGGCGAGGACGCGCGCGCTCTACGACACGGTCCGCGCGGTCGCGATGGAGCTGTGCCCGGCGCTGGGCGTCGCGCATCCCGGTCGGCAAGGACTCGATGTCGATGCGCACGACGTGGCGCGACCCGCGACGGCGACGGCGCAGGCGGTGACGGCGCCGCTGTCGCTGATCGTCACGGCCTTCGCGCCGGTCGCCGACGTGCGCCGCGCGCTGACGCCGCAGCTGCGCCTCGACCGCGGCGAGACCGCGCTCGTGCTGGATCGACCTCGGCGCCGGGCGGCACCGGCTCGGCGGCTCGGCGCTGGCGCAGGTCTACGGGCAGCTCGGCAACGACTGCCCCGATCTCGACGATCCCGCGCGCCTCGCCGCGTTCTTCGCCGCCGTGCAGGCGCTGCGCGGCGAAGGGCGCCTGCTCGCCTACCACGACCTCGCCGACGGCGGCCTGTTCGCCACGCTCGCCGAGATGGCGTTCGCGTCGCGCTGCGGGCTCGCCGTCACGCTCGACGGCGTGACCGACGATGCGCTCGCCGCGCTGTTCGCCGAGGAGCTGGGCGCGGTCGTGCAGGTCGCGGCCGGCGATCGCGAGACGCGTGCTCGCGCGGCTCGCCGCCGCGGGTCTCGCGGCGCACGCGATCGGCGCGCCGGCCGGCGACGGCCGCATCCGCATTCGCGCCGCGCGGCGCGCTGCTCCTCGACGAGGCGCGCGTCGACCTGCACCGCGCGTGGTCGGCGACGACGCACGCGCTGCAGCGCCTGCGCGACGACCCCGACGCGGCGACCGAGGAGTACGACCGCATCCTCGACGCCGGCGATCCGGGGCTCGCTCCGCGTGCTGACCTTCGATCCGCGCGACGACGTCGCGGCGCCGTTCGTCGCGACCGGCCGCGCGGCCGGCGATCGCCGTCCTGCGCGAGCAGGGCGTCAACGGCCAGGTCGAGATGGCGGCCGCGTTCGACCGCGCCGGCTTCGCCGCGCACGACGTGCACATGAGCGATCTCCTGTCCGGGCGGCGCTCGCTCGCGGAGTTCCACGGCTTCGTCGCCTGCGGCGGCTTCTCCTACGGCGACGTGCTCGGCGCCGGCGAGGGCTGGGCGAAGTCGATCCTGTTCAACGCGCGGCTGCGCGACGACTTCGCGGCGTTCTTCGCGCGCGCCGACACCTTCGCGCTGGGCGTGTGCAACGGCTGCCAGATGATGAGCAACCTGCACGAGCTGATCCCCGGCACCGCGCACTGGCCGCACTTCGTCCGCAACCGCTCCGAGCAGTTCGAGGCGCGGCTGGTGCTGCTCGAAGTGCAGCCGTCGGCGTCGCTGTTCTTCCGCGGCATGGCCGGCAGCCGCATCCCGGTCGCGACCGCGCACGGCGAGGGCTACGCCGAGTTCCGCGACGCGCGCGCAGCTCGCCGCGGCGCAGCCGCACGTGGCGCTGCGCTTCGTCGATCACCGCGGCCAAGCGACCGAGCGCTATCCGTACAATCCGAACGGCTCGCCCGCAGGGCATCACCGGGCTCACGACGGCCGACGGCCGCTTCACGATCCTGATGCCGCACCCGGAGCGCGTGTTCCGCAGCGTGCAGATGTCGTGGCATCCGGAGGCGTGGGACGAGGGCGACGGCGCGTCGCCGTGGCTGCGGATGTTCCGCAACGCGCGGGTCGCACTCGGCTGAAGCGCGGCGCGTTTCTCGCGCGGATCGCGCGCCGGCGCGTCCCAGCGTCTGCAAGACGAGGCGACGCGATGACCATGCTCTGACGGTCTATGAAATCGACGGCGTCACGCCGGTCGTGCATCCGACGGCCTACGTCCACCCGACCGCCGTGCTGATCGGCGACGTGATGGTCGGCCCCGACTGCTACATCGGGCCGGCGGCCTGCCTGCGCGGCGACTTCGGGCGGCTCGAGATCCGTGCCGGCGCCAACGTGCAGGACACCTGCGTGCTGCACGCGTTTCCCGGGCACGACACGCTGATCGAGGAGGGCGGCCACGTCGGCCACGGCGCGGTGCTGCACGGCTGCACGCTGCAGCGCAACTCGCTCGTCGGCATGAACGCGGTCGTCAACGACAACGCCGTCATCGGCGAGTCGGCGATCGTCGCGGCGATGGCGTTCGTCAAGGCCGGGATGATCATCCCGCCGCGCACGCTGGTGGCCGGCATCCCGGCCAAGGTCGTCCGCGCGCTGACCGAGCTGGAGCTCGCGTGGAAGATCGAGGGCACCGAGAGCTACCACGACCTCAACCGCCGCTCGCGCGCGACGATGCGCGCGACGATGCCGCTCGCCGAGCCCGAGCCCGACCGCAAGCGGCCTCGAGCTGCCCGAGCTGCTGCCGCTGTCGACGCTGAAGGAACGCCTGCTCTGAGGCGCGGCGTGGTCCGGTAGTCGCGTCGCGCGCCGGCCCTGACGAGCGGTCCGGTTCCATCCTCCGTACCCCAGTCGGATTGCCCGGACCACTGCCGGGCCTCGAGCCTCCGCGGGGTTCCGGCGGACGCGTGCTCAGAACCCGGCCGCCTGCCCGTCGCGCCGCGGATCGGACGCCGCGACGTAGCCGCCCTCGGTGCGCACGATGAACTGCCCGGCGCCGAAGTCCATGTACGAGTCGGCGACCGCCTCGTAGCGGTGGCCGAGCGCGGCGAGTCCCGCCCGCAGCTCGTCGGACGCCGAGTGCTCGAGGTCGATGGACAGCCCGCCGTTCACCTTCCAGCGCGGCGCGTCGAGCGCGGCCTGCGGGTTCATGCCGTAGTCGAGCATCCGCACGAGCGTCTGCACGTGCCCGGGCGGCTGGATCGGGCCGCCCATGACGCCGAACGCGGCGAGCGGCGCGCCGTCGCGCGTGAGGAACCCGGGGATGATCGTGTGGAACGGGCGCTTGCCGCCGCCGATCAGGTTCGGATGCCCTGGCGCCAGCGAGAAGCCGGCGCCGCGGTTCTGCAGGCTGATGCCGGTGCCGGGCACGACGACGCCGGAGCCGAAGCCCATGTAGTTCGACTGGATCAGCGACACCATCATGCCGCGCTCGTCGGCCGCGCACAGGTAGACGGTGCCGCCCTTCGGCGGCTTGCCGGGGCCGAAGTCCTGCGCGCGCCTGGGATCGATCAGCTTCGCGCGCGCGGCGAGGTAGCCGGGGTCGAGCAGCGCGGCGGGGCGTCACCTCCATCGTCCGCGGATCGCGACGTAGCGGTGCGCGTCGGCGAACGCGAGCTTCATCGCCTCGATCTGCAGGTGCTGGCTGGCGACCGAGTCCGGCGGCAGCGCGGCGAGGTCGAAATGCTCGAGGATGCCGAGCGCCATCAGCGCGGCGATGCCCTGGCCGTTCGGCGGAATCTCGTGGACGTGCGCGCCGCGGAAGTCCTGCGCGAGCGGCGGCACCCAGTCGGCCTCGTGGCTCGCGAAATCGGCGAGCGTGTGCGCGGCGCCGTGCGCCTGCGCGTGCGCGGCCATCGCCTCGGCCAGCTCGCCGCGGTAGAAGGCCTCGCCCTCGCGTCGCGGCGATCTTCTCCATCGACGCGGCCATCGCGGGCGACGCGAAGCGCTCGCCGGGCTCCGGCGCGCGGCCGTGCGGCAGGAAGTGGTCGGCGAAGCCCAGGTCGTGCGGCAGCGCGGCCGCGGCCAGCGCCCACTTCTCCGCGATGATCGGCGACACCAGGTAGCCGTCGCGCGCGTAGCGGATCGCCGGCGCGAAGAGGTCGGCGAACGGCAGCTTGCCGTAGCGCCGCGACAGCGCCACCCAGCCCGAGACCGCGCCGGGGATCGTCACCGCCTCCCAGCCGCGGGGGCCGATCTGCGTGTGGCCGGCGTAGCGCTGCGGCGTCACCGCCGCCGGCGCGCGGCCCGAGGCGTTGAGGCCGGCGAGCTCGCGGCCGTCCCAGACGAGCGCGAAGAGGTCGCTGCCGAGGCCGTTGCTGCAGGGCTCGACGATCGTCAGCGCGATGGCCGTCGCGAGCGCGGCGTCGACGGCGTTGCCGCCGCGGGCGAGCATCGCCAGGCCGGCCTGCACGGCGAGCGGCTGCGACGTGGCGACGACGTTGCCGGCGAGGACCGGCTGGCGGCGCGATGCGTAGGGCAGGGTCCAATCGAACTTCAACGGTCACTCCTCCTGGAAGGCTTCCTCGCGCTTCCTGCGGATGTTCGGCGCGATGATGATCAGCAGCAGCGCCGCGGCCATCAGCAGCATGACCAGCGACAGCGGGCGGGTGAAGAACACCGTCGGATCGCCGCGGGAGAGCAGCAGCGCGCGGCGCAGGTTCTCCTCCATCATCGGGCCCAGCACGAAGCCGAGCAGCAGCGGCGCGGGCTCGCACTCGAGCTTGACGAAGATCACGCCGAGCAGCCCGAAGGCCGTCGTCTGCATGATGTCGAAGTTCGTGTTGTTGATCGTGTACACGCCGATCGAGCAGAACAGCAGGATCGCCGGGTACAGCACGCGGTAGGGCACCGTCAGCAGCTTGATCCAGATGCCGATCAGCGGCAGGTTCAGCACGACCAGCATCAGGTTGCCGAGCCACATCGACGCGATCAGGCCCCAGAACAGCGCCGGGTTCGACGTCATCACCTGCGGGCCCGGCTGGATGTTGTGGATCGTCATCGCGCCGACCATCAGCGCCATCACCGCGTTCTCGGGGATGCCCAGCGTCAGCAGCGGAATGAACGACGTCTGCGCGCCGGCGTTGTTCGCCGACTCGGGGCCGGCGACGCCCTGGATCGCGCCCTTGCCGAACTCGCTCGGGTCCTTGGCGACCTTCTTCTCCAGCGCGTACGAGGCGAACGCCGAAAGCATCGCGCCGCCGCCCGGCAGCAGGCCGAGGAACGAGCCGAGGCCGGTGCCGCGCAGCGCCGCGGGCCACGCCTTCCGGAACTGCTCCTTGCTGAGCCAGAGGCCGCGGACCTTGGTCGTGACGATCTCGCGCTTTTCCGTGCGACTCGAGGTTGGTGATGATCTCGGCGAAGCCGAACAGGCCCATCGCGACGCTGACCACGCCGAGGCCGTCGGTGAGCTCGGGGATGCCGAACGCGAAGCGCGCGGCGCCGGAATTGACGTCGGTGCCGACGATGCCGAGCAGCAGGCCCAGCACGATCATCGCGATCGCCTTCAGCAGCGAGCCGTGCGCCAGCACGACGGCGCCGATCAGGCCCAGCACCATCAGCGAGAAGTACTCGGCCGGCCCGAACTTCAGCGCGAACTCGGACAGCGGGATCGCCACCGTCGCGACGAACACCGTCGCCACCGTGCCGGCAAAGAAGGAGGCGAGCGCGGCGGTCGCGAGCGCCGCGCCGGCCTGGCCCCTGCGCGCCATCTGGTGGCCGTCGAGGCAGGTCACGGCCGACGACGTCTCGCCGGGCATGTTGAGCAGGATCGACGTCGTCGACCCGCCGTACTGCGCGCCGTAGTAGATGCCCGCGAGCATGATCAGCGCGGACACCGGCTGCAGCGCGTAGGTCGTCGGCAGCAGCATCGCGATCGTCGCGACCGGCCCGATGCCGGGCAGCACGCCGATCAGCGTGCCGAGCAGCGAGCCGATGAACGCGTACATCAGGTTCACCGGCGTCATCGCGACCGAGAAGCCGAGCGCGAGGTGGTTCAGCAGCTCCATCGCGCGGTCCTCAGCGCAGGCCCGACAGGAACGGCGGCCACACCGGCAGCTGGAGCTTCAGCCCCAGCACGAACACCGCGATCGCGAGCAGCGCGAAGAAGACGCCGCTGGCGAGGGCCTCCTTCCAGCGGAACTCGTGGCTCGCCGCGCTCGCGCCGACGATCAGCAGGATCGTCGACACGAGCAGCCCGGCATGCTCGACGATCAGGCCGAAGCCGACGACGCTGGCCAGCACGACCGCCGTGGGCCGCCACTTGAAGCGCGGCATCGCGGCGGCCGGGCCGCGCATCGAGCGCAGCGCGAGCAGCGCGCCGAGCCCGACCAGCAGGATGCCGAGGATGCGCGGGAAATAGCCGGGACCCATCCGCGCGGCGGTGCCCAGCGCGTAATTCGATCCGATGACGATCGCGGCCGACGCCGAACGCGATGAACAGCACTCCGGCATAGAAGTCCTTCGGGTGGCGGATCAACGCCATGCGCACCTCCTCCGGTCCTCGCGCCCGTCTCATCCGGCGACGTCGGCCGCGGGCCGGGCGACAGCGCGGCAAGAATAGCATCGAAGCCCCGCGCCGCGTGGTCCGCGCCGCTGGCCGCCGCAATGCAAAGGGGCAGGCGTCACCGCCTGCCCCCGTTCGATCCTCGCCGGAGCATCGCCGATCGCGGCGGGCCCGGCCGGCGAAGCGCGCGTTACATGCCCGTTCTTGGCGCGCAGCTCCTTGAAGTACTGGTCGAGCATCTGCGCCTGCATCCGCTGCTGCAGCTGCGGCTTCACTTCCTCGAAGCTCGGGATCTTGGCCTCGCGGACGTCCTCGACCAGGATCACGTGCCAGCCGAACTGCGTCTGCACCGGCTTGGTCGTGAACTTGCCCTTGGGCGTCGCGACCATCGCGTCGGAGAACGGCTTGACGAAGTTGCCCGGGGCGTTCCAGTCGAGGTCGCCGCCCTTGTCCTTCGAGCCCGGATCCTTCGAGCGCTCGGCGAGCTTCTCGAACTTGTCGCCCTTCTGCAGCGACGCGATGATCTCGTTGGCGTCGGCTTCCTTCTCGACCAGGATGTGCCGGACCTTGTATTCCTTGTCGCCGATCTGCGACTTGATCTGGTCGTATTCCTTGCGCAGCGCCGCGTCGGGCACCGGGTTCTCCTTCACCCAGTCGGTGACGTAAGTCGCGCACGAGCACGGTCTGCGCCGCGAGCTCCATCTGCTTCTTCACGTCGGGGTTCTTGTCCAGGCCCTTCTTCTTCGCCTCGCGGGCGAGCAGCTCGCGCGTGTTGAGCTCCTCGCGGATCGCGTTGCGCAGCTCGGGCGTATCCGGCTGGCCCTGCGCCAGGCGCTCCTTGAGCAGCGAAGTCGAAGTAGGCCTTCGGATAGAGGTCCTTGCTCGCGCCGGCGGCCGGCGCGGCCGCGGCGCGCGCCCTTGGCGGCGCCCTTGCCGGCGCCTTGGCGTCCTGCGCGTGGGCGGCCGGAATGCCGGCCAGCGCGACGAGCGCGAAGGCGGCGATGGGTTGCTTGATCATCACGGGTGGAGTCCTTTGTGGTTGGTTTCAGGAAGGAAATTCGTCCGGCGCCAGCGCCTTGATCGACAGCGCGTGCACCGGATGGGGCAGGAGATCGGCAACCTCGCGCAGCACCCGCTGGTGCCGCGCGAGGCGCGACAGCCCGGAGAACGCGTTGGACACGATCAGCAGCGAAAAGTGCCCGCCGCCGCCGGCCGCGCCGGCGTGGCCGGCATGCTCGGCGCTGTCGTCGTGGATCTCGAGCACCGACGGCGCGAGCGCCGCGAGCCGGGCGCGCAGCGTCGCTCGGCGATGGCCGCGGCGGCGGTCATCGCGGCTTCCTCCTTCAGGTGGCGCGCCAGGAACAGGCCCTGCGCCAGCGCGAAGACGAGGAACAGGCCCGATGCCGCCCCACACCTTGAAGTTGACCCAGGTGTCGGTCGGGTAGTTGAACGCGACGTACCAGTTGAGCACGGCCATGAACGCGAAGAAAGCCACCCACGACCAGGTGACGCGCGTCCCAGACGGCGGCCGGCAGCGTCGATGCCCTGCATCACGTACGAGATCAGGTTGCGGCCGAAGCCGAGCCGGCCGACCGCGAGGATCGTGCCGAACAGGCCGTAGAGCACCGTCGGCTTCCACTTGATGAACGTCTCGTCGTGCAGGATGAGCGTCGCTCCGCCGAACACGGCGATGATCGCGAGCGACAGCCAGTGCACGGGCGCGACGCGGCCGCGCTTCCAGCGCAGCCAGGCGATCTGGGCGATCGAGGCGGCGATCGCGACCGCGGTGGCGACGTAGATGCCCTGCCACTTGAACGCGATGAAGAAGAGGATCAGCGGAAAGTAGTCCGCGAGAAGTTGCATAACCGCCCATTATACCCTGCCGGCAGGGCCGGCCGTCCGCGCCGCGATGTCGGCCGCGGCGCGGCTCGGCGGACAGCCGGCGGCGGCGCCGGCGAGGCGGGCGAGCCGGGCCCAGTCGAACGCCGGCCCGGGATCGGTCTTGCGCCCCGGGGCGATGTCGCTGTGGCCGACGACATCGGCGATCGGATAGCGGCGGCGCAGCGCCTGCGCCAGTCGCGCGAGCATCGCGTACTGCGCGGCGGCGTAGGGCGATCGTCGTCGGTGCCTTCGAGCTCGATGCCGATCGAGAAGTCGTTGCAGCGCTCGCGGCCCCGCCAGCGCCGACGCGCCCGCGTGCCACGCCCGCTCGGCGCAGGCGACGAACTGGACAGCGCGCCGTCGCGCCGGATCAGGAAATGCGCCGAGACGCGCAGCGCGGCGACGGTCGCGTAGTACGGGTGCGCCGCGGGATCGAGGCGGTTGGTGAAGAGCGTCGATGATGCCGTCGCCGCCGAACTCGCCCGGCGGCAGCGAGATGCCGTGCACGACGACCAGCGTGATCGCCGCGCCCGTCGGGCGCGCGTCGCGGTTCGGCGACGGGACCTGCCGCGCGAGCGTCGCGATCCGCCGGCGTCGACGTCGAGGCGGCCGGTGCCCCGGCGCGCCGCTGTCGCCGCTCACTTGATGCCCAGCCGCTCCATCCGGTAGCGCATCGCCCGGAAGGTGATGCCGAGCAGCTTGGCGGCGGCGGTGCGGTTGAAGCGGGTCTTCTCCAGCGCCTCGTTGATCGCCTGCCGCTCGACGCGGTCGAGGTAGTCCTGCAGCGGCCATTTCTCGCCGGCGGCAGCGCGGCGTCGGACTCCTCGCGGCTACCGGCGTCAGGTGCAGGTCCTCGACGGTGATGCTGCAGCGGATCCGCGGCGAGCGACAGGCCCCGCTCGAGGATGTTCTCGAGCTCGCGCACGTTGCCCGGGAACGGGTAGCCCTCGAGCGCGGCGAGCGCGTCGGCATCGAGCTTCGCCGGCGTCCCGCGCGCGAACTTGGCGAGGATGCGTGCTCGCGAACAGCGGGATGTCCTCGCGCATCTCGCGCAGCGACGGCATCGCCAGCTCGATCACGTGCAGCCGGTAGTAGAGGTCCTGCCGGAACTCGCCGGACTCGACCAGCGCCTCGAGCTTCTTGTGGGTCGCGCTGATGATGCGCACGTCGACCGGCTCCTCCTGCGTCGCGCCGACCTTGCGCACCCTCTTTTCCTGGATCGACGCGCAGCAGCTTGACCTGCATCGCCAGCGGCAGGTCGGCGACCTCGTCGAGGAACAGCGTGCCGCCGTTGGCCGCCTGGAAGAAGCCGTCGCGGTCGTCGTCGGCGCCGGTGAACGCGCCCTTGCTGGTAGCCGAAGAACTCGCTCTCCATCAGGTTCTCGGGGATCGCGCCGCAGTTGACCGCGATGAACGGCTGCTCGGCGCGCAGCCCGCCGCGCGTGGATCATCCGCGCGGCGAGCTCCTTGCCGCTGCCCGAATCGCCGGTGATGAACACCGGCGCCTGGCTGCGGGCGAGGCGCTCGATCAGCGCGCGCACCTGCTGCATCGCCGGCGAATCGCCGAGCAGCTGGTAGCCGACGCGGGCGCTGCGCCTGTCGGGCACCTTCAGCGCCTGCTTGACCAGCGCGCGCAGCTGCTCCAGCGCCACCGGCTTCGACAGGTAGTCGAAGGCGCCGGCCTTGAGCGCCGCGACCGCGTTGGTCGGCGCTGCCGTAGGCGGTGATCACCGCGACCGGCACGTCGAGCCCCTTGCTGTTGATGTGCTCGATGATGCGCAGGCCCTCGCCGTCGGGCAGGCGCATGTCGGTGAGGCACAGGTCGAAGGGCTCGCTGTCGAGCAGGCGCGATCGCCTCGCCGACGGAATCGGCGCGGACGGTGTCGAGCCCCATCCGCGACAGCGTGAGCTCGAGCAGTTCGAGCAGGTCGGGCTCGTCGTCGACGATGAGCACCTTCGGTTGGGCGCGGACTTGCGTTACATGGCGGATGCGTCTCGGCGGTTCAGGGCGATCGTTCGGCGCCGGCAGCGTCGGCCGGCCGCGTTGCCGCTTCGCCGCAGCGTCATGCGGAAGTGCGCGCCCGGGCCTTCGGCAGCAGGTCGAGCGTCGCGCCGTTGGCGTCGGCGAGCTCGCGCGCGACGTACAGGCCCGAGGCCGGTGCCGCCCGGCCGCGTCGTGAAGAACGGCTCGAAGATCTGGCCGCGCAGGTCCGCCGGGATGCCCGGGCCGTCGTCGGCATCTCGCAGATGACCGCGTCGCCCATGTAGCCGGCGCGGGCCGAGATCCGGATGCTGCGCTCGGCCTCTGCGGCAGTGCTGCCAGCGCGTTGCGGACGAGGTTCCAGACGATCTGGTTCAGCTGGCCGCGGTCGAACACGACGACGAGGTCGGCGGGGATCTGGTCAGCGTGATCCCCGACGCGGGATGTGCTCGGCATGGACGATCTCGTCGATCAGCGAGCGCATGAACTCGGCGAGCGGGATCGCCTCCGGATCCTGCCGGTCGCGGCGCGTGAGCTGCAGCACCTCGCCGACGATCCGGTCGATGCGCTTGGCGTTGTTGCGGATCATCGTCAGCAGGCGCTGGCCCTCGGGCGCCACGGCGCGGTCCTCCTCGAGCAGCTGCGCCGCGTGGTTGATCGCCGACAGCGGGTTGCGCACCTCGTGCGCGATCGACGCGGTCAGGCGGCCCATCGCCGCGAGCTTCATCTGCTGCGCCTCGTGCTGGGCGCGTCCGAGGTCCTCGAGGTAGATCATCGTGCCGCCGCCCAGGCCCGACCCGATCTGCACGAGCCGCACGCGGAGCAGCGCGCTGCGTCGCCTCGACCTTCAGCGGCGTTCCCGGATCGGCGCGCTCGGCGCGCCACAGCCGCCAGTGGCGTCGAGCGCGGCGAGAACTCGGCGAGCGGGATCGCCGCTGCGCATGCCGGCCGTAGGCCGCCGAGCAGCCGCGTCGACCTGCGCGTTGCAGCTGCGCACCATGCCGCGTCGGTCGACGACCAGCACGCCGTCCTGCATGTCCTGGATGATCAGCGGTTCACCTGCTCCAGGTTCGCGATGTCGATGCCGCGCTGCGCGGCCAGCGCCTCCGATGCCTTGGCGTAGCTGCCGAGCGACGGCGCGAGATGCCGATGGTGGCGAAGTAGCCGAAGCCGATGAGGCCGGTCTGGAACGGCTGCGCGCTGGTGACCCGGCCCTCGAGCAGTGCCCCAGACGTCGAGCCCCAGCAGGACGACGGCGGCGAGCGCGGCGTGGAAGAACGCCATCCGCATGCGCAGCAGCCAGCCGCTCGCGGCGAGCTGCGGGAACAGCAGGATCGGCAGCGGGCCGCCGGTGCCGCCGCTCGCGACCGTCATCAGCGCGATGAAGAAGATGTCGCCGGCGAGCAGCGCCGACAGCAGGAACGGCAGCGGCACCGGGTAGGGGTCGCGCCGGATCCACCAAGTGCTGCCGAGGCCGAACGCGAAGTAGAACGCCGCCGCCGCGACGAACGAATACGGCGCCGCCACGCTGATCGTCTTCAGGTCGAGCACCAGCGCGATGCCGAGCAGGACCGCCGCGCAGGCGACGCGGTACAGGCCGACCGTCAGCAGGTTGCGGCGCCCCGCCGGGGTCACCGCGCGCCACGGCCGGCGGCGGGCTCGGCAGCGCGAGCTTGCGGGCTTGGACGGTGCCGCGGGGACGTCCATCGCCGTCAGCGCCGCGACCTGCAAGCCGCGTCGCCGCAGGTGTAGCCCCCGGGAGCCGGCGTGGCGTCGGCGCGCGGCAGGAAGACGCCGCAGCGCAGCGCAGCGGACCATCGGCACGTCCGGCGGCGTGCCGCCGCGGCGCGCGGCGTCGGCGCGACGCCGGGCCTTGCCGGCGTTGATCAGCCGCAGCGCGAACAGGACGACGAACACGACGACGATCCAGAGCACGATCTTGCCCATCAGCGGCCTTCGTCCATGCGGGCGGGCAGGGCCGGCGTCGACACTAGGCGAGCACCTTGCCGGGATTGAGCAGGCCGCGCGGATCGAACGCCGCCTTGATCGCGCGCATCAGGTCCAGCTCGACCTCGCTCTTGTAGCGGACGAGCTCGCCGCGTCTTCGACTGCCCGATGCCGTGCTCGGCGCTGATGCTGCCGCCGTGCGCCGCGACGAGATCGTGCACGATCCGGTTCGCGCGCGCCGCGTTCGCCATGAACGCCGTCGCGCGCCACGCCCTCCGGCGCGGCGAGGTTGTAGTGGAGGTTGCCGTCACCCAGGTGGCCGAAAGTGATGAACCGCAGCCCGGGAAAGCGCGGCGGTCAGCGCCACCGCCGCCTCGTCGAGGAAACGCGGGATCGCCGACACCGGCAGCGAGATGTCGTGCTTGATGTTCGGGCCGTCGCGCCGCTGCGCCTCGGCAAGGTTCTCGCGCAGCGCCCACAGCTCGGCGGCCTCGCGTCCGGACTGCGCGATCACCGCGTCGCGCGCGGTGCCCGACTCCAGCGCGGCCGCGAGCGCCGCCCTCGACCTGCGCCGCGAGCGGGACGCCGGCCGTGCACTCGTCGACCTGCACCAGCGCGTACCAGGGGTGGCCGGGCAGCGGGTCGGGCAGCGCCGGCTGGTGCCGGCGCGACAGCGCGATCGTCAGCGCGGACATCAGCTCGAAGCCGACGAGGCGATCGCCGAGCGCCCCGCGCAGTTCGCGCAGCAGGCCGACCGCGGCGGCGACCTCGTCCACGGCGACCAGCGCCGTCACGCGGACCCGGGGCGCGGGGAAGAGCTTCAGCACCGCGGCGGTCACGATGCCCAGCGTGCCCTCGGCGCCGATGAAGAGCTGCTTGAGGTCGTAGCCGGTGTTGTCCTTGCGCAGGCCGCGCAGGCCGTCCCACACGCGCCCGTCGGCGAGCACCGCCTCGACGCCGAGGACCAGCTCGCGCGTGTTGCCGTAGCGGAGCACCGCGATGCCGCCGGCGTTCGTCGACAGCGTTGCCGCCGATCGTGCAGCTGCCTTCGGCCGCGAGCGAGAGCGGGAACAGCATGCCGGCATCCGCCGCCGCCTGCTGGACCGCGGCGAGCGTCGCGCCGGCCTCGACGGTCAGCGTCGCGTTGTCGCGATCGATCTCGCGGACGCGAGTCATCCGCGCGAGCGAGAGCACGACCGCGTCGCCCGCGGCGGTCGGCGTCGCGCCGCCGCACCTGGCTGGTATTGCCGCCCTGCGGCGACGATCGGGGCGCCGGCGCGCGGCGCAGGCGCGGACGACGGCGGCCACCTCGGCGGTCGATGCGCGGGCGCACGACGGCGCGCGCGCGGCCGTGGTAGGTCCCCGCCAGTCGGTGAGGCTGGGCGCCATGTCGTCCGGGCGTCGTCAGGACGTGCCCGGCGCCGACGGCCGCGCCGAGCGCGGCCTCGAGGGTTGCGTGATCGTCCGTCATGGACGAGGATAATAGCGAAAAGACCCGTCCCGCGCACTGAAGCGACGACGCGGGCGTGCACGCCCATGGCCACCGAGGAATCCCGATGAAATCACCGCCGCCGAATCCGTCGTCGCCGTCGCCCCGTTCCCGTTCTCGCCGCAGGACGCGATGGATTTCATGCAGAAGATGTGGAATCCGCTGGGCGTGCCGATCCCGGGCTTCAGCCTGCCCGGGACGCAGGGGCCGCGGCCCGGCCGGGAGCGATGCCGTTCCCGAATCCCGCGGCGATGTTCGCGACGCTCGATCCGGCCGAGGTCGACCGCAAGATCGGCGAGCTCAAGATCGTCGAGGGCTGGCTGACGATGAGCCTCAGCATGATGCAGATGAGCATCAAGACGCTGGAACTGCAGAAGGCGGCGCTGGAGGCGCTGCGCGCCGCGCAGGCCCCGGCGCCGGCCGCCGCCGCTCCCGAGGGCGGCAGCGGCTCGCGCCGGAAATCCTGAGTCGCTCCCGTCGTCCAATCCATTGCCTTCCCCACCGAGACCCCATCCGATGAGCCTTGTCCTCTACTACGGTTCCGGCTCGCCCTATGCCTGGCGCGCGCAGTTCGCGCTGGAGCACAAGGCGCTGCCCTACGAGCTGAAGGTGCTGTCGTTTTCCGCCGGCGACACGCGCAAGCCCGAGTTCCTCGCGCTCAACCCGCGCCACCGCGTGCCGGTGCTGGTCGACGGCGACTTCGTGCTCTACGAGTCGAACGCCATCGTCGAGTATCTCGACGAGGCCTACCCGGCGACGGGCGCGCCGCTGTTTCCGGGCGATGCGCGCACGCGCGCGCTGGCGCGGCGCCTCGTGCTCGAGGTCGACAACTATTTCGACGAGGCGGTCGACCCGCTGATCCGGCAGGCGTTCTTCGTCAAGCCGGAGGAGCGCAATGCGGACACGATCGCGAAGTCGAAGGAGGCGATCGCGGCCGAGAGCGCGCTGTTCACGCAGGCGATGCGCGGTGACTTCCTGGCGGGCGCGCTGTCCGCCGCGGACTTCGCGCTCTATCCGCTGGTCGCGTTCGGCAAGCGCTGCGAGAAGAAGCTGCCCGACCTCGCGTTCGACACGCTGCTGACGCCGGCGCTGGTGGCCTGGATGGCCCGCATCGAGGCATTGCCGTTCTTCGCCACGACCTACCCGCCGCACTGGCGCGCCGCCTGACGCGCGGCCCGCAAACGACTCCGGAGGAAACAGGACGATGAAGCTCTCGACCACCGCGTTCGCCGACATGGGCGTCATCCCGGCCGAGTTCGCGTTCGGCAGGATCGATCCGGCGCAGCACGTCGCGCTTTCCGCGAACCGCAATCCCGATTTCAGCTGGAGCGACCTGCCCGCCGGCACGCAGTCGCTGGCGCTGGTCTGCCACGACCCCGACGTGCCGTCGCGCGGCGACGACGTCAACAAGGAAGGCCACGTCGTGCCCGCATCGCTGCCGCGCGTCGACTTCTTCCACTGGGTGCTCGTCGACCTGCCGCCCGACACGCCGCCGATCGCGCGCGGCGAGTTCTCCGACGGCGTCACCGCGCGCGGCAAGCCCGGGCCGCACGCGCCGCGCGGCGCGCGCCAGGGCATCAGCAACTACACCGACTGGTTCGCCGGCGACAAGGACATGGGCGGCAACTACTTCGGCTACGACGGGCCGTGCCCGCCGTGGAACGACGAACTGCCGCACCACTACGTGTTCACGCTGTACGCGCTCGACGTCCCGCGCCTTGCGGTCAGCGGCGTCTTCGGCGGCCCCGAGGCGCTCGCGGCGATGAAGGGCCACGTCCTCGCGCAGGCCGCGGTCACCGGGCGCTACACGCTGAATCCGAAGGTCAGCCTTTAGGACGGGCGCGGCCCGCGAGGTCGCGCCGGCGCCGCCCCGCGCCCGGAGGCGCGGGCGTCAGGCGCCCTCGCCGAGCCAGGCCGCGCGGCGCGCGGCCGCTTCCGCGCCCGCCTCGTCGTCGAGCGCCAGCCAGCAGGTGTCGAGCGGCGCCGCGGCGAGCGTCAGCGTCGTCGCGATGAGCTCGTCGCGGCGGAAGGCGTGGATCGCCAGCACGTCGCCGGGACGGCGCTCCCTGCGGATCGCGTCGAGCATCGCGCCCGTCGCGCGCAGGCCGTCGATCGCGACCAGCACGTCGCCGGCGGACAGTCCCGCCTGCGCCGCGGGGCCGCCGGCGAAGACGTGCTGCAGCTTCACTTCGCCGCCGGCCCCGGCATCGCAGCCGAGCGTGACGGCGCCCGTCCCGCCCGGCCTTGCCGGGGCGGCCGCCCGGCGTCGCGCGCGTCCTGGGCCGCGCGCAGGTTCAGCGCCACGCCGAACTCCGCGAGCAGCGCGGCGAGCGGCGGATCCTCGGTGCCGTCGACGTGGCGGGCGAAGAAGTCGGAGAGATCGCGGCCGGCGAGCTCCGTCGCGAGCCGCGGCGATGCCGTCCTCGGGCACGCCGGTGCCGGTGCGGCCGTGGCGCTCCCACAGCGCGCGCATCACGGCATCGAGCGATGCGCCGTGCGTGCGCAGCACGAGGTCGAGCGCCAGCGCGACCAGCGAGCCCTTCAGGTAGTAGCTGACGACGGCATTCGGCGTGTTCTCGTCGCGCCGGTAGTACTTGATCCACGCGTCGAAGCTCGACTCGGCGACGCTCTGCCGGTGGCGGCCGGGGTTGCGCAGCAGCGTCGTGATCGCGCGCCCGAGGAGCTCGAGGTAGCTCGACGTCCCGATGACGCCGCTCCTCACGAGGGCGAGGTCGTCGTAGTAGGAGGTGATGCCCTCGAACGCCCACAGCTGCCGCGTGTAGTTCTCGCGGCCGAGGTCGTAGGGCGTGAACGCGGCGGGCTTGATCCGCTTGACGTTCCAGCTGTGGAAGTACTCGTGGCTCGCGAGGCCGAGGAAGCGGCGGTAGTCGTCGGTGACCGTCGCGACGCCCGGCTGCGGCAGCTCGTCGCGGCGGCACAGCAGGCTCGTGCTGCTGCGATGCTCGAGGCCGCCGTAGCCGTCGCCGACGGCCGCGACCTGGAACAGGTAGCGGTCGAACGGCGCGGGGCTGCCGGCGGCGCCGCCGAAGAGGTCGCACTGCCACTGGCAGATGCGCGCGAGGTCGCGGGCGAGGCGGTCGAGATCGGCGCGGTGGCGGCCGCTGATCGCGACGTCGTGCGGCGCGCCGCCGGCGGTGAACGACACGCCGCTGAAGTCGCGCGAGCTCGACCGGGTGGTCGATCAGCTCGTCGTAATCGGCGGCGTGGTAGCGGCCGAAGCCGGCGGCCGAGATCTCGTCGTGCGGCAGCGTCGTCGCGACGCGCCAGCCGCGGCAGGCGTCGCCGGCCGGGGCCGCGATCTCGACCTCGCAGCGCCGGTCGGCGCGCGCCGTCGGGGCGCAGGAACACGCGACGCGCCGTTGAAGTAGCCGCGCGTCGCGTCGAGGTAGGCGGCGCGCACCGACAGGTCGAACGCGTAGACCTCGGCGACACGGTGACCGGCCCGGCAGAGGCGGCCGCGCGCCACGTGTCCTTCGCCTCCTTGACGACGGCGAGCGCGCCGCCGGCGCCTTCCGCGCGGACGGCGACGAAGTGGCGCGCGAATTCGCGGATCAGGTAGCTGCCGGGAATCCAGACCGGCAGCCGGAAGCGCTGGCCGTTCGGGATCGGGGTCGGCGACCGTGCAGCGCACCTCGAACAGGTGCGCGTGGACGTCGAGCGGAGCGATGCGATAGCGGACGGGGGCGGCGCGGCTCACGGCAGGGCGGGGAGGGGCTGGCGGAGATGGCGCCCCAGAGACGAATCGAACGTCCGACCTGCCCCTTAGGAGGGGGCTGCTCTATCCACTGAGCTACCGGGGCTGAACCTCGAATGATAGCCGAACACGAGGGATCGGGTAAGCGCCGGGACGTCCGTCGGCCGTCTCGCCGGCGCAGCCTCGGGCGCGCGCCGGCACCGGACCGCCGTGGCACAATCGTCGAGTGATTCCCTGGCTTCGCGACGACAGTCCGTTCCCGCCGATCGAGACTGCGCTGGCCGAACCGAACGGCCTGCTCGCAGCGGGGGGCGGCATGTCCGCCGAGCGGCTGCTCGCCGCGTACCGGCGGGGCATCTTTCCCTGGTACGACGTGGACCAGCCGGTGCTGTGGTGGAGCCCCGATCCGCGGATGGTGCTGTTCACCGCCGAGTTCCGCGTCTCGCGCTCGCTGCGCAAGGCGATCCGGCAGGAGCGCTTCGAGATCCGCGTCGACGCGTCGTTCCGGACGGTGATGCAGTGCTGCGCCGGCATCCCGCGTGCCGGGCAGGCCGGGACGTGGATCACGCCCGACCTCGTCGAGTCCTATTGCGAGCTCCACCGCCGCGGCCACGCTCACAGCGTCGAGGCCTGGCGCGAGGGCGCGCTCGTCGGCGGTCTCTACGGCGTCACGATCGGCCGGATGTTCTTCGGCGAGTCGATGTTCGCCCGCGAGACCGACGCCTCCAAGGTGGCGCTCGCGCACCTCGTCGCGATGGCGCGCCGCGCCGGGATGCCGATGATCGACTGCCAGCAGGAAACCTCGCATCTCGCCTCGCTCGGCGCGCGGCCAATCCCGCGCCGCGAGTTTGCCGAGCGTCTCGTTGCGTTGGTAAACTCGCCCCCGCCGGACAGTGCCTGGATTCCGCTGCCGGCGGCCGAAGTGTCCGGATGACGAAGCTCAACGACCTCCCGCTCGCCTCGCTGCAGTTCTACGCGACGGCACCGTACCCGTGCAGCTACCTGCCGGGCCGCGCGGCGCGCTCCCAGGTCGCGACGCCCAGCCACCTGATCGACACCGACGTCTACAGCGCGCTGGTTCGCTCCGGCTTTCGCCGCAGCGGCGCCTTCACCTATCGTCCGTACTGCGACCAGTGCCAGGCCTGCGTTCCGGTGCGCGTGCGCGTCGGCGACTTCAGGCCCAACCGGACGCAGCGCAAGTGCTGGCGCCGCGCACCAGGGGCTCGGCGTCGTCAGCCGCAGCCTCGCATTCGACCCGGAGCACTACGCGCTCTACCTGCGCTACCAGCAGCACCGGCATGCCGGCGGCGGCATGGACCAGGACAGCCGCGAGCAGTACCAGCATTTCCTGCTCCACAGCAACGTTGCGACCGACCTGGTCGAGTTCCGGGAGGGGAACGTGCTCCGGATGGTGAGCCTGGTCGATCGCCTCGCCGACGGGCTGTCGTCGGTCTACACGTTCTTCGAGCCCGGCGTCCCGGGTGCCAGCTTCGGCACCTACAACATCCTCTGGCAGATCGAGCGCTGCCGCCAGCGAGGGCTGCCGCACCTCTATCTCGGGTACTGGATCGAAGCCAGCCGCAAGATGGCGTACAAGGGGATGTTTCGGCCGATCGAGGGCCTTGGGGAGGAGGGCTGGCGGGTCCTGCACGGGGCCTGACTGGAGCCCGTGGGCGCGCCATAACACAGGGTGCGATCGCCGGCATGGCAATGCCGCTTCTGCGCAGTTGCACTCGGGTAAGTGTAGACTACAAAATGGTCGAATGATGTTGTCGCGATGCGACGGCGCGCGCCTGTCCATTGGCGCATGTCGCGGCAGGGCAGACCGATTTCCGAAAACGGAGTAAATTGTTCGCCACAAAGCACGACAAAATGCTCGTTGATCCCTTGCTGCGTCACCAACCCCGTCGACCCATCCATCGCTTGACCCGCAGGAGCCCCCCATGAACGCGATCGCCCACGCAAGGTTCATTCCCCAAACCCATTTCGAGCAACTCGAAACGCGGTTCGATCCGGAGTACGGCGTCATGTGGGGCTTCATGGACCCGAAGCCGCGTCCGTGCTTCAACCAGCAACTGCTCGCGGAGCTACGCGCCTATATCGATGGCATCGCGCAGCCGGGCGGGAAGATCTGGCACCAGGGCCAGGAGCACACGATCAACTATGCGGTCATCGGCTCGAAGACCCCGGGCGTGTACAACCTCGGCGGAGATCTCGCGCTGTTCAAGGATGCGATCGCGCGGGGGGATCGCGAGCGCCTGATCCGCTACGGGCAGCGCTGTGTCGAGAACCTATACCCGTGGTCGCACAACTGCGACCTTCCGCTGACGACGATCGCGCTGGTGCAGGGCGATGCGCTCGGCGGCGGCTTCGAATGCGCATTGTCGAGCACCGTCCTGGTTGCGGAGGAATCCGTGCGGATGGGCTTCCCCGAGATCCTGTTCAACCTGTTCCCAGGCATGGGTGCCTACAGCTTCCTCGAGCGCAAGGTGGGGCGGCGGACCACGGAGGAGCTCATTACCAGCGGCAATATGTACACCGCGCGCCAGCTCTACGATATGGGCGTCGTCGACGTGCTCGCGCCCGACGGTGCCGGCGAGGCGGCTGTCTATGGATACGTCCGCAAGCACGCCAAGTCGGCAAACGGTCGCCGCGCGGTCGAGCAGGTGCGTCGCGAGATTCATCCGGTCAGCTTCGAGGAACTGATGCGCGTGGTCACGCTTTGGGCCGACGCGGCGTTGCGCCTGACGGAGCGTGACCTGCGAATGATGG
The DNA here is from genome assembly GCA_963832705.1 of uncultured beta proteobacterium. GTDB lineage: Bacteria > Pseudomonadota > Gammaproteobacteria > Burkholderiales > Casimicrobiaceae > CAIWHR01. Next base: position 170,491 of record CAWHVP010000010.1, read on the forward strand.
AGCGCCTGGTGCGCGCGCAAAACCGGTCGGTGGACCTCGAGGTAGTGTCGTCGGCGCCGACGCCGATTCAGCGCACAGCCTGAATCAGCCGCCGATCTGGCGCTGACGTTCCTCGAGGTGTCGCTCGAGGGCAGTGAGCGCTGCTTCGGTCGCGGCGGTGAGTTCGTCGCACCACAAGGCGGACTTCATCCTCAGCGTGTCGTGGCCAGCCTTCTCGATGCGCTGCGCGACCTGCGCCAACTGCACTGCGCCCACGCTCATCGCGCCACCGAGCATCGCGTGCGCCGAGTCCTTGACCTCTTCGTAGTTCCGCTTCGCGAACGCGTCGACGGTCGTCTGCAGAATCCGCTGAGCGTCTGACCGGAAGCCGCGGATCAGGCGCTCGACGAACGTCGGATCGCTGGAGATCTTGGCCAAATCCGCGAGCACCGCCGGATCGATCAGCGGCGTCTCGACGATGACCAGCGAGGGCCGCTCGTCGCTGCGCGCCGGCGGCGCCGGCGCTGGCGCCGCTTCGGGGGCGATCGATGCGAGGTGGTTCTCGATCGCTGCCAGCAGCATGCCCGGTCGCAGCGGCTTGGGGATGAACTCAGCGGCGCCGGCGCGCTGGCACTCGGCGATTACTTCGCTCGTGACGTTCGCCGAAAGGATCAGGATCGGGATAGGCTTCGGCGTCGTGTACTGGTAAAGCTTCAAAGCCTCGAGGCCGCTAACGACTGGCATTGCCAGATCGAACAGCGCCAGGTCGAAGCCGCCGCGCTCCAGCGCGTCGAGCGCTGCCTCGCCGTCACCGACGATTGTCGGCTGGTGGCCAGCACTCTCGAGAACCATCTGCGCGACACGCTGGTTGGTGGCGTTGTCTTCCGCGACCAGGATCCGAGCGCCGCGGATCTTGGTCACCTTCGAGGGGTGACGCAGGCCCATCGCCGTGGCCGACAGGCGCTGGTTCGAGCCCAGCTCCGCGGTGAGGTCCATTCCCGCGGGCTCGCCGAACGCCAACGGCAGTTCGAACCAGAACAGCGAGCCCACGCCCAACGCACTCTGCACGCCGATCTTGCCTCCCATCAGCAGGACGAGCTGGCGGGCGATCGTAGTGCCGAGGCCCGTGCCGCCGTAGAGGCGCGTGATCGAATCGTCGGCCTGCGTGAACGGCTCGAAGATCGCCGACCTGCTTGCCTGGTGCGATGCCGATGCCGGTGTCTTTGACCTCGAAGCGAAGGCGCACGCCGGATTCCTGCGCTTCGACGATCGCGACCTTGAGCTGGATCTCGCCGCGCTCGGTGAACTTCACCGCGTTCGACAGCAGATTGAGCAGCACCTGCCGCAGGTGGTGCGCGTCCCCCTCGAACCAGCGAGCGGCCTCTGGTGCGATCTCGGTGCGGACGTCGAGACCCTTGTACCGCGCCTGGGGTAGCATGACCTTGATCGTCGACGTCAGCAGCGACCCGAGATCGAAGGGGCGCTTCTCGATCTGGACGCGGCCGGCCTCGATCTTGGCCATGTCGAGCACGTCCTCGATCTGGGCTAGCAGCAGGTGCGCCGACGTCCCGAGCGTGTCGACGATCTCGCGCTGTGCGTCGTTGAGTCGGGTCTCGCGAAGGACGTCGGCCATCGCGAGCACTCCGTTGAGCGGCGTGCGCATCTCGTGGCTGACGTTGGCGAGGAACCTGCCCTTGGCCTTGTTGGCCTCATCGGCCCGCTTACGCGCCTCGTTGATGCGTTCGGCGAGCACGCCGACGTAGAACGGCAGCACGATCATCGCGACCAGGTAGCCCACGCCGATGGATACGTGCTGGGACCAGTATGGCGAGAATGTCAGCACCAGCGAAAAACCGATCAGGCCGAGCACTTGCGACGCGTGCAGGTAGCGGCGGCCGTAGCGGAAGCCGTTGCCGAACGTTACGAAGAGATATACGCCGAGGATCACCGCGCCGCCCTCGTCCATGCGCATCAGGCAGTACGAGGTCACGCCGTTATCGGCGACCATTCCCAGGATTCGGCGGAACACCGAGTCGGCGCCGCTGACGAAGATTCGGACGATGAGGCCGGCGGAGAACACCGTGAAGGCGACCGCGACCCACAGGACTTCCGTCATGCGGGCGTCGTCGATATTGTTGCGGACGGCGTACCAGACCAGGTAGCCGAGGACGACGGCGGCGATGCCGACGCGCAGCGACGCCTGCTCAAGCTCGTGGCGCGGGGCCTTGGCCGCCATCGCCTTTAAGTGCGGCAACCCACGGCCATCGCTTCAACGCATCGTGCATCCTCGATAGCATCGTCATGCAGTCGCGAAAATTGCTATTCTAGCGCCGGCGCCAGCGGCGGGGGCCTGTTAGTCCCTTCAGTACCGAGATTGTCTCCCTGAAGCAATGCCGTCATCCGTTCCAGAAACTCCGCCGACGCGTGCCCAAGCCGAGCGCCTGACGATCCACGCGCAGGATGGCTATCCGTTAGTGGGGCGCCTTTGGACTGCGCCAGGTGCAACCGTACCCGCGGCCGTTGGGCTCATCAACGCTGGCGCCGGCATCAACTCGCTGTTCTACGACCGCTTTGCGGCGTTCCTCGCCGAGTCCGGCTACCCAACCGTCGTCTACGACTACCGCGGCATTGGCCAGTCCCGCCACGGTTCGCTTCGCGGCTTCCAGGCGACCGTTGACGATTGGGGAAGCAAGGATTGTGCCGCAGCACTTGAGTGGTTGGCGGCGCGGTATCCGTACTCGCGGCGATTGGTCATCGGGCATAGCGTTGGCGGATTTTTGACCGGATTTGCCGAAAATGGGCACCTGATCGACCGCATGCTGCTGATCGGCGCGCATACCGGTTATTGGCGCGACTACGCTCCCGGTGCGCGATTCGGCATGTACCTGCTCTGGCATCGGGTGATGCCGATCCTCGCTCGCACCGTCGGTTATTTCCCCGGACGGAGCCTGCGCCTGCTCGAGGACCTGCCGGCCGGCGTCGCGCTGCAATGGGCGGCCCGACGCCAGCCGGATTTCTGGTGGAACATTACCCTGCCGGATGGCTCCCCGGATATCCAGCTGATCGCGGAGTTGGTCGGGCGCTTTCAGGCGATCAAGGCGCCGACGCTAGCGTTGCGCTTTTCGGATGATCCGTTTGCCACCGTAGCGGCGACCGACCGGATCATCGCACTCTACGCGTCCTGCGTGGCCCGCCGGATAGAAATTGCGCCCGCGGATGTCGACGGACGCAGGATCGGGCACTTCGGCTTCTTCCGCTCGCGGTGCCGGGCGACGCTATGGCCGACCGTCACCGCTTGGCTGGCCGAATGTGATGCCGTTGCGTGATGCTCGCCCGGGATGCAGGGATGCCAACATCGGGCGCGCGATATAATTGGTAAGCATCTTCCCTCTCTGCACATTCCTTGCGCCCCCCGCCATGAAAATCCTCGTTCCCGTCAAGCGCGTCGTCGACTACAACGTCAAGATCCGGGTCAAGCCGGACGGCAGCGGCGTCGACACCGCCAGCGTCAAGATGTCGATGAACCCTTTCGATGAGATCGCGGTCGAGGAGGCCGTCCGGCTCAAGGAAAAGGGCGTCGCCACCGAGATCGTCGCCGTGTCCTGCGGTCCCGGCGCCTCGCAGGAGACGCTGCGCACCGCGCTGGCGCTCGGCGCGGACCGCGCGATCCTGATCGAGACCGATGCCGACCTGCAGCCGCTGGCCGTCGCCAAGCTGCTGAAGGCCGTCGTCGAGAAGGAAGCGCCGCAGCTCGTCATCCTCGGCAAGCAGGCGATCGACGACGACTCGAACCAGGTCGGCCAGATGCTGGCCGCGCTGCTCGGCTGGGCGCAGGCGACGTCCGCCTCGAAGCTCGACCTCGCCAACGGCCGCGCGACGATCAAGCGCGAAGTGGACGGCGGCCTCGAGACGATCGAGACGGCGCTGCCGCTGGTCGTCACCGCCGACCTGCGCCTGAACGAGCCGCGCTACGCGACGCTGCCGAACATCATGAAGGCCAAGAAGAAGCCGTTGGAGACCACCAACCCCGCGGCGCTCGTCGGTCGACGTCGCGCCGCGCGTGAAGACGCTGAAGGTGCAGGAGCCGCCGAAGCGCAAGGGCGGCGGCAAGGTCGCCGACGTCAAGGAGCTCGTCGCCAAGCTGCGCGGCGAGGCCAAGGTCATCTGAACCCATTTCCGAAACCAGGGAACCGACATGGCCATCCTGATTCTTGCCGATCATGACAACGCGTCGCTGAAGCCGGCGACGCTGCACACGGTGACCGCCGGGCTGAAGATCGGCGGCGACATCCACCTGCTGGTCGCGGGCGCCGCGGCCGGTGCCGCCGCGCAGGCGGCGGCGGCGATCGCCGGCGTAGCGAAGGTGCTGCACGCCGATGCGCCGTACTTCGCGTCGCCGGTTCCCGAGGACGTCGCGGCGACCGTCGTCGCCATCGCCAAGGCCGGCGGCTATTCGCACGTGCTCGCCGCGGCAACGGGCTTCGGCAAGAGCGTGATGCCGCGCGTCGCGGCGCTGCTCGACGTCGCGCAGGTGTCCGAGATCATCACCGTCGAGTCGCCGAACACGTTCGTGCGGCCGATCTACGCGGGCAGCGCGTTCGCGACCGTGCAGACGACCGACCCGGTCGTCGTGGTCGACGGTGCGGGCGACGGGCTTCGACGCGGCGCCGGCGACCGGCGGCTCGGCTGCGGTCGAGGCCGTCGCGGCCGCTCCGGCAACGGGTCTCGCCAAGGTCATCGGCCAGGAACTCACCAAGTCCGACCGGCCCGAGCTCACCAGTGCGCGCGTCGTCGTCTCCGGCGGCCGGGGCCTGGGCAGCGGCGAGAACTTCAAGATGCTCGAGGCGCTCGCCGGGAAGCTCAACGCCGCGATCGGCGCCTCGCGCGCCGCCGTCGACGCGGGCTACGTCCCGAACGACTACCAGGTCGGCCAGACCGGCAAGATCGTCGCCCCCGACCTCTACGTCGCGGTCGGCATCTCCGGCGCGATCCAGCACCTTGCCGGGATGAAGGACAGCAAGGTGATCGTCGCGATCAACAAGGACCCCGAGGCGCCGATCTTCGCGATCGCCGACTACGGCCTCGTCGGCGACCTGTTCGAGCTGGTGCCGCAACTGACCGCCGAGCTCGGCTGAACCGGCGGCCCGGCGCCGCAACCCTTCGTCAGGTGAATCCGAACATGAGCCAATATCGCGCCCCCCTTGCCGACATGGAGTTCGTGCTGAACGAGCTCGCCGGACTCGAGCAGGTGTCGACCCTGCCCGGGTTCGAGGAGGCCACCCCCGACGTCGCGTCCGCGATCCTCGAGGAGGCTTCCAAGTTCGCCACCGACGTCCTCGATCCGCTCAACTGGACCGGCGACCAGGAAGGCTCGAAGTGGCACGACGGCGGCACCGTCACGACGCCGGCCGGCTTCCGCGACGCCTACCTGCGCTTCTGCGAGAACGGCTGGCTCGGCCTCAACAAGAGCGTCGAGTTCGGCGGGCAGGGCCTGCCGCAGCTGCTCGCGACGGCGACCGAGGAGATGTGGCACGCGTCGAACCTCGCGTTCGACCTGTGCCCGCTGCTGACGCAGGGGGCGATCGAGGCGATCGAGCTGCGCGGCTCCGACGCGCTCAAGCACAAGTTCCTGCCGAACATGGTGTCCGGCAAGTGGACCGGCACGATGAACCTGACCGAGCCGCAGGCGGGCTCGGACCTCGCCGCCGTGCGCACGCGCGCGGTGCCGCAGGGCGACGGCACGTACAAGCTCTTCGGCACCAAGATCTTCATCACCTACGGCGAGCACGACTACACCGAGAACATCATCCACCTCGTGCTCGGGCGCACGCCGGACGCGCCCGAGGGCGTCAAGGGCATCTCGCTGTTCGTCGTGCCCAAGTTCCTGGTCAACGACGACGGCTCGCTCGGGGCGCGCAACGACGTCGTCTGCGTGTCGATCGAGCACAAGCTCGGCATCCACGCGAGCCCGACGGCGGTGATGGCCTACGGCGACAAGGGCGGCGCGATCGGCTACCTCGTCGGCGAGGAGAACCGCGGCCTCGAGTACATGTTCATCATGATGAACCTCGCGCGCTTCTCCGTCGGCATGGAGGGCGTGGGGATCTCGGATCGCGCCTACCAGCGCGCGGTCGCCTACGCGCGCGACCGCGTGCAGGGCCGGGCGGTCGGGCTCGACAAGGCCGCGCCGACCGGGCCGATCATCGACCACCCGGACATCCGCCGGATGCTGATGACGATGCGCGCGTACACCGAGGCGATTCGCGCCGTGGCCTACGTCACCGGCGCGGCGATGGACAACGCCCACCGCCATCCCGACCCCGAGGCGCGCAAGCGCCACCAGGCCTTCCTCGAGTTCATGATCCCGATCGTCAAGGGCCACTCGACCGAGACGGCGCAGGAGGTCGCCTCGCTCGGCGTGCAGATCCACGGCGGCATGGGCTTCATCGAGGAGACCGGCGCCGCGCAGTACTACCGCGACGCGCGGATCACGACGATCTACGAAGGCACCACGGGCATCCAGGCCAACGACCTCATCGGCCGCAAGACGGCGCGCGACGGCGGCGCGGTTGCCCGCGCGGTGGCGGCGGAAATCGGCGCGGTGGCGAAGGAAATGTCGGCGCACGCCGATCCGTCGCTGCAGGCGATCGGCACCCGGCTGGCGGCGGCGGTGGCCACGCTCGGCAAGGCGATCGACTGGGTCGTGCCCGCCTATCGCGATCACCCGCGCGCGGCGCACGCCGGCGCGGTGGCCTACCTGCGGGTGTGGGGTCTCGTCGCCGGCGGCTGGCAGCTCGGCCGCGCCGCGCTCGCTGCGTCCCGCCGCCTGCAGGAGGGCAAGGGCGATCCCGCGTTCCTGAACGCCAAGATCGCCACGGCGCGGTACTACGCCGTCTGCCTGCTGCCGCAGGCCGATGGCTACGCGCACACGCTGATGGAAGGCGGCGACGCCACGCTGGCCCTCGCGGCCGACGCGTTCTGATTCCTCCGGCCGCCGGCTGCGCGCCGGCGGTCACGGTTCCTTTGCGCACGAGATCGCGCGGCGGTCACTCGACCTCGAGCGCCTCCACCCACATCAGCTCGCACGCGCCGTCGCCCGTGTCGGTCCGCGACAGCGACGTGTTCCACCGATAGCCGTTCGCGTCGCGCACGTCGACGAGCAGCCCCGTGAGCGTCACGATCTGGCCCGGCCGCAGGGCTTTCAACCGCCGCTCCAGCGTGTCGGTCGAAGGCACGAGGTGCATCTGCGCCGCGTGCGACACCAGCATCGCGGTCGGGATCGGGAAGCCGTTGCCGTTCTTCGGCCGCCAGTAGAAGAAGCGGCCCATCTGCGTGAACTCGAGCTCGCCGACGATGCGGCTGTCCGACATCGGCCCCCAGCCCACGCCCAGGTCGACCGGGGCGATGCCGGCGCCGCCGTCGAGCCGGTAGATTTCCTTGCGCAGCACGCGGGCCGTGATGTCGTAGCGGGCACGCGCGACGAACGTGTGGCCGCGGGCCTCGAAGCTCGGCGGAGGATCGAGATTCTGCTGCACCGGGTCGTTCGCGGCGACGATGCCGGGCACGCGCGCGACGGGGCGCTCGCTCGTCCACCAGTGCCAGCCGCCGGCAAGGCCCGCGACGACGAGCAGTCCAATCCAGCCCCAGCGCATCGCTTGCTCCGGCGGTCGGCGAGAGGCGGGGCGGAGGCCGCCGGTCAGTCCGGCGGAATGGCGATCACGCCGTGCGGCGCGAGCGCGACGGCGACGTCGGTGCCGACGGCAAGCGGCCGGTCGACGGCCGGGTCGACGACGAACAGCGCGCCGATCGCCGTCTCGACCGTGTACTCCATGACGTTGCCGAGATACGCCGCCTTGCGGACGACGCCGGCCAGCGGCGTCGTCCCGGCGGGCCGCAGCGCGATCGCCTCGGGCCGGATCGCGATGTCGACGTCGCCGTCCTCGATGCCCCGGTGCGGGATCGTCAGCGTCAGCGAGCCGAGCGTGATCTCGGCGCGGCCGGCGTCGCCGCGCGCGAGCCGGCCGCGGACCCGCGTCGCCTCGCCCATGAAGCCGGCGACGAACGCGTCCTTCGGCTCGCCGTAGAGCTCGCGCGGCGCGCCCTCCTGCGCGATCACCGCCCTGTTCATCACGATGATGCGGTCGGACACCGCCAGCGCCTCGGCCTGGTCGTGCGTCACGTAGACGACGGTCAGCGACAGCCGCTGCTGGAGCTCGCGGATCTCCTCGCGCATCTGCCGGCGCAGCCGCGCGTCGAGGTTCGACAGCGGCTCGTCGAACAGCAGCACCGCGGGCTCGAGGACCAGCGCGCGGGCGACGGCGACGCGCTGCTGCTGGCCGCCGGAGAGCTCCGACGGCAGGCGCGCGTCGAGGCCGGTGAGGCCGACGGTGGCGAGCGCCGTGTCGGCGCGCGGATCCGAGCTCCGGCTTCGGCACGCCCGACACCTCGAGGCCGAACCGCACGTTCTCGCGCACCGTCATGTGCGGGAACAGCGCGTAGCTCTGGAACACCATCGACACGTCGCGGTCGCACGGCGGGGATGTGCGTGACGTCGCGCTCGCCGATGGTGATCGTGCCCCCGGTCGGCAGCTCCAGGCCCGCGATCATCCGCAGGATCGTCGTCTTGCCGCAGCCGGAGGGGCCGAGCAGCGTCACCAGCGTGCCGGGCGCGATGGCGAACGAGACGTCCTGCACGGCGACGACGTCGCCGTAGGCCTTGGTCACGTGGCGGAATTCGATCGAGGCGGCGGTCATCGTGGTCTCGCGGAAGGATGGGCGGGCATCAGACCGCGCTGCGCCCGACCGGCACGCCCACCGGCGCGGGGGCGGCCGCGGCGGGGGCGCCGGTCCGGCGCCCGAGACGGCGCTCGCCGACGAGCCGCTGGATGACCCAGATCGCGGCGAGCATCAGCACGATCAGCACCGAGCAGTAGGCGATCGCGACGCCGTAGTCGCCGTTGATCACGCGGTTGATGATGTAGGTCGTCGCCATCTCGTACTCGGCGGAGACGAGGAAGATCACCGCCGACACCGTCGTGACCGCGCGGACGAAGCTGTAGACGAGGGCGGCGACGATCGCCGGCTTCAGCAGCGGCAGCACGACGCGCCGCAGCGTCGTGAGCCCGCGCGCGCGCAGCGTCCCCGCGGCCTCGTCGAGGCTGCGGTCGATCTGCGACATCGCCGCCATGCCCGCGCGCACGCCGACCGGCATGTTGCGGAACACGAAGCAGACGATGAGCACGATGGCGGTGCCGGTGATCTCGACCGGCGGCACGTTGAAGGCGAGGATGTAGGACACGCCGATGACGGTGCCGGGGATCGCGAACGACAGCATGGTGCCGAACTCGAACGCCGACTGGCCGACGAACTTCTGCCGGGTGATGCAGCCACGCCGACAGGATGCCCAGCGCCGCGGTCAGCGGCGCCGCGATCGCGGACAGCCGGATCGTCGTCCAGAAGGAGTTCCAGGCGGCGCCCGTCCAGATGATGCCGTGGCCCGACCACTCGATCCCGAACGCCTTCACGTAGTGGCGCAGCGTCAGCGTGTAGTCGCGGCCCCAGGTCTCGACGAAGCCGCCGACGAGGCTCATCGTGTAGATGACGACGGTCAGCAGCGCCCAGGGCATCGCGACCGCGTAGCAGGCCCGCCGCGCGCCGTCCGGGAGCGAGGTGGGCAGCCCCGAGTCGCCCTTGCCGGCGAGCGCCGTGTAGACCTTCTTCCCCAGCACCCGGCGCTGCGCGAAGAACGCGACGAGCGCGAAGGAGAGCAGCAGGATGCCGAGCGTGGCGGCGCGGCCCTGGTCGAGCTGCGCGCCGACGACGGAAAAGAAGATCTCGGTCGACAGCACGCCGAAGTTGCCGCCGAGCAGGATCGGGTTGCCGAAGTCGGCGATCGACTCGATGAAGCTGACCAGGAACGCGTTGGCGAGCCCCGGGCGCATCAGCGGCAGCGAGATCGCGGTGAACACGCGCCAGCGGTCGGCGCGCAGCGTCTGCGCCGCTTCCTCCATGCTCGGGGCCACGCCCTCGACGACGCCGATCAGCACCAGGAACGCGATCGGCGTGAACGCGAACACCTGCGCCAGCAGCACGCCCTGCATGCCGTAGATCCAGCGCCCCGGCACGAAGCCGAACGCCCACTCGAGCAGCTGGTTGATGAGTCCCGACCGGCCGAAGATCAGGATCAGCCCCAGGCCGATGACGAACGGCGGCGTGATGATCGGCAGCACGGTGAGGATCCGCAGGAGCTTCTTGTAGCGGAAGCTCGTGCGCGTGGCGATCAGCGCGAACGCAAGGCCGAGCGCCGTGCAGCAGGTCGCGCAGAGGAGCGCGAGCAGCAGCGTGTTCCAGGCGACGCCGCAGCGCGCGGCGCCGGTCAGGCAGGAGACGCCCCAGATCTTCTCGGTGAACAGGCGCGCGGCGATCGCGTGGACCGAGTACGCGCCGCCGCTCTCCTCGAACGCCGAGACGAGGATGCGGATGACCGGGAAGAAGGTGAACGTCGCGACCAGCACCGTCACCGTGACGACGCTGCCGGCGATGAAGCCGTCGCCCTTGAAGTAGCCGCGGCCGGCGAGTCCCAGCGCGAACAGCATGCCGAACGCCGTGACGACGAGGAACGCGCCGAGCCCCATGCCGAACTGGCCGCCCTGCAGCGGACCGAAGGCCGACGCGAGCGTCTCGTAGTACCACCCCTGCGGCCCGACCGCGAAGCCCTGGGCGAAGCAGTACGCGAAGCCCGTGCCGCCGACGGCGAGCAGCACGGCGGCCCGGGCGCGCGGCGCAACCGGCCGGGCAAGGGCGACCGCGCCCGCGAGCAGCAGCAATCCGGCGGGCGCGAGCCAGGCGCGGCCGTGCAGCAGGACCTGCAGCAGCGCCGGCGCCTCTTCCTTGCCCGCGAACTGCGCCAGCCAGCGCAGCGCCCACACCGAGTCCTGCAGCGCGTACCACGGCAGCAGCAGGAAGCCGGCGGCGCCGACCGCGAGCCAGAGGGCGATGGCCCGGCGCGGATCGGCCAGCGAGGGGGCGCGCGGGCTCGCCCGCGCTGCTGCGTCCGTGCCGGTCGTCACTTGCCGCCGGCGTTGATCTCGGCCTCCCAGCGCGCGAGCAGGCGCTTGCGCGTGTCGCTGGCCCCGAACTTCGCGAAGTCGTAATTGATGACCTTGACGTCGGCGAGGTCGGGGACCATCGCGGGCAGCGGCACGCTGCGGTTGGTCGGGATCGCGTACTCCTTGAGCTCGAGCCCGATCTTCTGCGCGTCGACGGTCAGCGCCCAGTCGACGAACTTCTTCGCCGCGTCGAGGTTGCGCGCGCCCTTGATGATCGCCATCGAGCCGACCTCGTAGCCGACGCCCTCGCAGGGCAGCACCGGCTTCACCGGGAAGCCCTGCGCGATCTCATTGATGACGCCGTGCAGCACCGAGCTGCCGATCGCGACCTCGCCGCGCTTGACCGAGGTCATCGGGCCGATCCCCGAGCGCGCGTACGAGCTCACGTTCGCGTTCAGCGCCTTCATGTACTTGAACGCCTCGTCCTCGCCGAACACCTGCACCAGCGACGCGAGCATCAGGTACGCGGTGCCCGACGAGTTCGGGTTGCCGAGCATCACCTCGCCCTTGTAGACGGGGTTGGTGAGGTCCTTCCAGCACTTCGGCACCGGCAGGTTGCGCTTGGCCACGAGCTCGGTGTTGTAGCCGAGCGAGAGGATGCCGCCGTAGACGCCGGTGACGCGGTCCTTCGACACCGTCGAGATGCTCCGCGCCCACTCGAACAGGCCGGCGAGGTTCGGCGACCGGTAGGGCTCGAGCAGGCCTTCCTCGGCCGCCTGCAGGTACGAGTCCGCGGGACCCGCCCACCAGACGTCGCCCTTCGGATTCGCGCGCTCGGCCTTGACCTGCGCGAGCATCTCGCCGGTCGCCTTCTGCGCGACCGCGACCTTGATGCCGGTGGCTTTCTCGAATCCCACGGCCATCCCCTGGCACCAGGCGGTGTTGGGCGAGCTGCAGTAGAGGTTCAGCGTGCCCTGCGCGGATGCGGGGGCGGCGGCCGCGAGCACCGCGGCGAGGGAAAGAACGTAAGCGATGCGTTTCATGCGGGACTCCGGGGTTGGCGTCACTTGGCCTGCGAGCCGACTTCGCGGTCCCAGCGCTCGAGCAGGCGCTTGCGCTCGGCCGCGTGACCGTACTTGGCGAAGTCGTAGTCGATCAGCTTGACCTCGGCGAGCTTCGGCGCGAGCGGGGACAGCGGCGCGCCGACGTTCGACGGGATCTGGAACTGCTTGTTCTGCGCGCCGAGCGCCTGCGCCTTGGCGGTGAGCGCCCAGTCGACGAACTTCCTTGCCGTGTCGAGGTTGCGCGCGCCCTTGACGATCGACAGCGAGCCGATCTCGTAGCCGGTGCCTTCGCAGGGCGCGACGCTCTTCACCGGAAACCCCGCCTGCGCCTCGGTGACGACGTCGTGGATGAACGCGACCGCGATCAGGTTCTCGCCGCGCGCCGTCGCCTTGATCGGGCCCACGCCCTGGCGCGGGTAGTTGCTGATGTTCCGGTGCATGCCCTTCAGCAGCTTGAACGCCTCGTCCTCGCCGAAGAGCTGCACCAGCGTCGCGATCGCCGTGTACGCCGTGCCCGAGGCGTTGGGATTGGCCATCTGCACGTCGCCCGCGTACTCGGGCTTCTGCAGGTCCTTCCAGCACGCCGGCGGCGGGACCTTCTTCTTCGCCAGGAGCTCGGTGTTGTAGCCGAAGCCGAGCAGGCCGAGATAGATGCCGACGGTCCGGAAGCCCGACTGCTCGGCCTGCTTCCTCGCCCACGGCTGCAGCTCGGCGAGCAGCGGCGACTTGTAGGCGGCGGTCAGGTCCTGCTCGGCCGCCTGCAGGTGCGGGTCGCCGGTGCCGCCGAACCAGACGTCGAGCTTCGGGTTCGCCTTCTCGGCGGCGATCTGCGCGAGCGTCTCGCCGGATCCCTTGAGCGTCATCGCGACCTTGACGCCGGACTCGCGCTGGAACTCGGTGGCGATCGCCTGGCACCACTCGGCCTGCACCGAGCAGATGACGTTGAGCTGCTGGGCACCGGCCGCGACGGGCGCGCCGACGAGGAGCGCGGCCGCGGCCGCGAGCGCGAACCGGGACGCGGCGGAGGAGGGCGGATGGCATCGGGATTCCTGGCGGGCAGCCGCAAGCGCGCGGCGAAACCCTGATCTTCAACGATCCGCCGGACGGCCGTCAACAGTCAGTCGAAGTCTCGGTCGGTGCGAGGAGGGGGCCGCGGGGAGCTGGCGCCTGTGCCGGCGTCGTTGCGGCGCGTGCGGCTCGTCCTGGGTCGGCGTGTTTTGCCGGCCCAGGGCGATCGACACGCGCCGCAACGACGAAGCTTGCCGGCACTCGAAGCCCGCCCCCGCGGCCCCCTCCCGCACCGGTCTGGCGCCACTCGAAGCCCGATCCCCGCAAAGCACGAGTTCGTCCGGCGCGATCGACCCGCGCTTCGCCTGCGGCTCATTGCAGGCGACGACCGACGAGGCGCGCGCGCCGATGCGGTGCGTCCGCCTACGCGAACAGCGCGTCGCCGACCTCGGCTTCCTTCAGCTTCGCCTGCGCCGCCGCGAGCCGCGCGATCGGCACGCGCGGCGCCGAGCACGACACGTAGTCGAGGCCGACGTGGTGGCAGAAGCGGATCGAATCGGGCTGGCCGCCGTGCTCGCCGCAGATGCCGATCTTGAGGTTCTGCCGCGCGCCGCGGCCCCACTCGACGGCGAGCTGCATCAGCCGGCCCACGCCCTTGACGTCGAGCACCTCGAACGGGTTGTCGCGCAGGATGCCGGTCTCGTTGTACAGCGGCAGGAACTTGTTCTCGGCATCCTCGCGCGAGAACGAGAACGTCGCCTGCGTGAGGTCGTTGGTGCCGAACGAGAAGAACTCGGCGACCTCGGCGAGCCGCGCCGCGCGCATGCACGCGCGCACGACCTCGATCATGCGTGCCGAACTTGCACGTGCAGCTGCACGCCGTAGCGCGCCTCGACCTCGGCGCTGCACCTTGTCCATCATCGCGCTGCACGCGCTTCAGCTCCTCGACCGTGCACGACCTGCGGCACCATGATCTCCGGGTGCACGTCGACGCCTTCGCGCAGGCATTCGGCGGCGGCCTCGAGGATCGCGCGGATCTGCATCTCGTAGATCTCGGGGAAGCTGATGCCGAGCCGCACGCCGCGGTGGCCCGAGCATCGGGTTCACCTCGGTCAGCGCGTGCACCTTGCGCAGCATCGCCTCGCGCCGCGCGAGCGCCGCGTCGCCGCGCGCCGACTCGCGGTACTGCGTCGAGGCTCTCCTGCAGCTTGGCGAGGCTGTCGACGTAGTCGCGCGGCAGGTCCGGGTCGAGCATCTTCAGCGTGTCCGGCAGCTCGGCGATCGAGCGCGTCGCGCGCTGCAGGTTGCGCAGGTGGCGCGATCTCGAATTCGAGCTGCGACGACGGTCGGCAGGAACTCGTGCATCGGCGGGTCGAGCAGGCGCACGGTGACCGGCAGCCCCGCCATCGCCGTGAAGATGCCCTTGAAGTCCGCGCGCTGGATCGGCAGCAGCCGGTCGAGCGCGGCCTGCCGCTCCTCGCGGCGTGTCGGCGAGGATCATCTCCTGCACGATCGGCAGCCGCTGCGACGTCGTTGAACATCCGCTCGGTCCGGCACAGGCCGATGCCCATCGCGCCGTAGCGCGCGCGCGCGCTCGGCGTCGCGCGGCGTGTCGGCGTTGGCCATCACCTCGAGCCGCGCGACCTCGTCGGCCCAGCCGAGCAGCGTCGCCGAGCTCGGCGAAGAACTCGGCCTCGACCGTCGGGATCTCGCCGGCATAGACGTTGCCGGTCGAGCCGTCGATGGTGATGACGTCGCCCTCGTGCAGCATCGGTGCCGCCGACCGTCGCGCGTGCGCGCGCGGACGTCGATCGCGATCGCGTCGCAGCCCGACACGCAGGGCTTGCCCATGCCGCGCGCGACGACCGCCGCGTGCGAGGTCTTGCCGCCGCGGCTGGTCAGGATCGCCTGCGCGGCGAAGAAGCCGTGGATGTCCTCGGGCTTGGTCTCCTCGCGCACGAGGATCACCTTCTCGCCGTGCTTGCCGCGCTGCTCCGCGGTGTCGGCGTCGAACACGATGCTGCCCGACGCGGCGCCCGGGCGAGGCCGGCAGGCCCTGCGCGAGCGGCTTGCGCCGCGTGCGCCGGGTCGAGCTGCGGCACGAGCAGCTGCTCGAGCAGCATCGGGTTGATCCGCGGTCAGCGCCTGCTCCTTGGTGATCAGCCCCTCGCCGACCATCTCGACCGACGTGATCACCATCGCCCGCGCGTTCATCTTGCCGTTGCGCGTCTGCAGGCAGTAGAGCCGGCCGCGCTCGATCGTGAACTCGAAGTCCTGCACCTCGCGGTAGTGCGCCTCGAGCCGGTCGCGCAGCGCGACGAGCTGCCGGTACAGGTCCGGCATCTCCTGCGCCATCGCCGCGATCGGCTTCGGCGTGCGGATGCCGGCGACGACGTCCTCGCCCTGCGCGTTGACGAGGTACTCGCCGTAGATCGACGTTCTCGCCGGTGCCGGGATTGCGGGTGAAGCCCGACGCCGGTCGCCGAATCGTTGCCCATGTTGCCGAACACCATCGTGCAGACGTTGACGGCGGTGCCGTTGGCCATCTCCTGGCGTGATCCGGAACTGGCGGCGGTAGTCGACGGCGCGCTTGCCCATCCACGAGCGGAACACCGCCTCGATCGACGAGCTCGCAGCTGCGCGTACGGGTCGTGCGGGAACGGCGCTGCCGGTGTGCTCCGCGCAGAGCGCGAGGAACGCGCCGGCGAGCTCCTGCAGCGCGTCGGCGGACAGGTCGACGTCGTGCACCGCGCCGCGCTTCGCCTTGAGCGCCGCCATCGCCTCGTCGAACTTCTCGTCGGGCACGCCGAGCGCGATCTTGCCGAAGAGCTGGATGAAGCGCCGGTACGCGTCCGCAGGCGAAGCGCGGATTGCCGGTGCTCGCGCGATCAGGCCCTGCAGCGTCGCGGCGTTGAGGCCGAGGTTCAGGATCGTGTCCATCATGCCGGGCATCGACATCGCCGAGCCGGAGCGCACCGACACGAGCAGCGGGTTGGTCGCCGCCGCCGAAGCGCTTGCCGGTCTTGCGCTCGAGCGCCGCGACGTGCGCGCGCACGTCGTCCATCAGCCCGTCGGGCAGCCGGCTGGCCTCGAGGTACGCGAGGCAGGCCGCCGTGGTGATGATGAAGCCCGGCGGGACGTTGAGCCCGATCTGCGTCATCGCGCAGAGGTTGGCGCCCTTGCCGCCGAGCAGCATCTTGTCGGCCGGGTCGCCTTCTTCGAACGTGTAGATGTACTTGGGATTGGGCATGCGTCGGACCTGCAAAGGTGGTTGTGCGGGAACAGCGTCCATGATCGCGCCGATGGCCGGCCGCGGGCTTGCGGCGGATCAATGGCGCGCGACGGGAGCGCGAAGGAAAGTGCGGAGGCACCGACGCCGCGGCCGGCGCGAGGCCGCCGACGCACCGCCGTGGTGCCGGGCGCGTCAGCGCCGGCGCGACGACAGGTCGCGGGTCGGCGGCGAGGCCCGCCGGCGTCGCCCACAATGCGTCGGCGGCGACGCGGATCTTGCGCCGCCAGTTCGGACGCTCGCGGTCGGTGCCGGGCAGGTTCAGCGCGACGGTCTCGCCGCGCGAGGTCGTCGGCCTGCACCAGCACCAGCGCCGACGGCGACGCGCCGGCGTAGCGGTGGATCGCCGCGGTGACGGCCGGCGTGTGCGGGGCGTCGGCGGCGATCGAGCGGCTCGCCGTGCCGGCCGCGGCCCGCCGGCCACGCCGGCGGCGGCGAGCGCGGCGACGAGCGCCTGCTCGTCGGCGCCGCGCTCGGCCTGCGCGAGTGTCGGCGGCGTCGTCGTCGATCGAGGCCGAGCGCCTGCGCGCTCCGCGATGTCGGCGCCGGCCCACCAGCCGGCGAGCGTCGGCAGGTCGTGCGTCGACACGCAGGCGGCCGCCTTCGGCGGGATAGTGCGCCGGCGGCTGGAACGCCGCGCCCGTCGCGCTCGAACCACAGCACGCGGTAGGACGAGGATGTCGCGCCGCGGCGAGCCGCTCGCGGAAGTCCGTCGGGCACCGTGCCGAGGTCCTCGCCGACGACGAGGCAGCGCGCGCGGTGGCTCTCGAGCGCGAGCACGCGCGAAGCAGGTCGTCGCGCGGGTAGCGCGACGTAGGCGCCGTCGGCCGCGCGTCGCGCCGTCGGGAATCCAGAACAGGCGCGCGAGGCCCATCACGTGGTCGATGCGCAGCGCGCCGGCGTGGCGCATGTTGGCGGCGAGCGAGCTCGCGGAAGCCGGCGTAGCCCGACGCGGTCAGCGCGCCCGGGATCGGCGGCGGCAGGCACCAGACCTGGCCTCCCGGCGCCAGCGGATCGGGCGGCGCGCCGATCGAGACGCCGCGGGCGAGGTCCGCCGTCGGGATTCGCCCAGGCTTCGGCGCCGTCGGGCGCGGCGCCGACGGCGAGGTCGCGGTAGAAGCCGAGCGCAAGGCCGGCCGCGCGCGCGTCGGTCGCGCGCCGCGTCGGCGAGCTGGCGGTCGGCGAGCCACTGCAGGTACAGCGCGAAGCGCAGGTCGCGCGCGTTGCGCCGCCGCGAACGCGGCGACGTCGGCGCCGTCGGGCGAGCGCAGTCCCGCGGGCCAGTCGGGCCACGCGCGCCCGGCATGCGCGGCGGCGATCGCCTCGAAGCAGCGCGAAGTCGCGCAGCGCGTCGGCCGCCCGCGGCGACGAAGCGATCGAACTCGGCGGCCAGCGGATCGCCGGCGTCGCCGGCGCGCGCCTCGAACTCGGCGAAGCAGGCGTCGAGGACCGCGCGCTTCAGCGCCCAGACGCCGGGGTAGTCGACGGCGTCCAGCGCGCGACAGCCGGCGCGATCGCCTCGGCCCGGCTGGCGAGCAGCGTGCGCGCGCGGGACGACGCCGGCGAGCTCGGGCACGCGGTCGACGTCGATGTACAGCGGGTCGAGGAAGCGCCGGTCGGACGGATGGTAGGGGCTCGCGCGCTCGCGATCGGCGGCGAACAGCGCGTGCAGCGGATTGATGCCGACCGTCGCGCCGCCCGCGCGCGCGGTCGCGACGGCGAGCTCGCGCGAGCGACGTGAAGTCGCCGATGCCCTGGTCGCCGGCGCGGCGCAGCGCGTACAGGTGCGCGGCCACGCCGAAGCGCCGCCCGCCGGCGCGCGAGCTCCGGCGGCAGGTGGCAGCGCGGCGGCGCGAGACGATCGCGGCACGGCGAGCTCGGGCGCGTCGGCGAACGACGAGCGTGTGGTAGCCCGCGGGCAGCGGCGGCAGCGCGAGCCGGCGCTGCACGACGTCGCGGCCGTCCGCCGCGGTCGACGACGCTCGCCGGCGCGGCGTCGGCATCGAAGGGCAGCAGCGTCTCGCGGCCGTCCTCGAGCGCGAGCCGCAGCGCGGTCGGATGGCGTCGCGACGGCCCGCCGTCGGCGCAGCAGCGATCGATCCGGGCGCGCCGGCGCGGGACGATGCGCACCGGCGGCAGCGCCCGCCGCTCGCGCGCCGTCGGCGAGCGCCACCAGGCGCTCGCGCGCCTGGCCGGTCGTCCGCGCGTCGAGCCCCATCGCCGCGAGCAGCGCGCGCGTGGTGTCGGGGCTGACCTCGTGCCGCTTCCCGGTCACGTCCTGCCACGTCGGCGCGATGCCGGCGGCCGCGGCGAGGCGCGCGAGCACGGCCGGCTCGACGCCGTCGGCCACGCTGCCGCGGGCGGCGGCGCCCGGCTCCTCGACGAGCACCAGCACCGCGCGCGCCCGCGAGCGGGGTCGTCGCGCCCGCCGGCATCGGTGCGGCCGGGGTGCCCGCGGGCAGCGCGGTGTCGATGGCGATCCGCCAGGCCATGCCCGGGCGCGGCTCCGGCCAGCGGACGCGCTGCGCCGCCGATCCCGGCGTTGAACGCCAGCGCGACGCGGTCGGCCGGCAGGTCGCCGGCGCGCCGCGGCGTAGAGCACGGCGACGAGCACGCGGCTGCCGCCGTCGGTCCAGTCGGCGCCGGTCATCGTCGCGCCGTCGGCGCGGCGCCACTCGACGTCGGGGATCGCCGCTCGCGTCGACGGCGGCCGGCCGGTGAGCGCGCGATCGTCGCGCAGCGCGCGATGCGCGCGGCGCAGGGCGACGAGCGCGGCGGTGAACGCGCACAGCGCGTCGTCGGCGCCGCGCCCAGTCGACCCAGGCGAGCGCGTTGTCCTGCGCGTAGGCGTTGTTGTTGCCCTGCTGCGTGCGGCCGAGCTCGTCGCCCATCGCCAGCATCGGCGTGCCCGCGCGAGACGAGCAGCGTGGCGAGCAGGCTCCGCACGTCGCGCGCGCGCGCCGCGCGGATCGCGGGATCGTCGGTCGCGCCCTCGACGCCGTGGTTCCACGAAAGGTTGGCGTCGGTGCCGTCGCGGTTGTCCTCGCCGTTGGCCGCGTTGTGCTTGCGCTCGTAGGCGACGAGGTCGGCGAGCGTGAAGCCGTCGTGCGCGGTGACGAAGTTGACCGAGCGCGACGGCGGGCGCGACGCGCGGCCCGAAGATGTCGGCCGAGCCGGCGAGCCGCGTCGCGAGCTCGCCGACGACGCCGTCGATCGCCGCGCCAGAAGCGGCGCACGGTGTCGCGGTAGCGCGTCGTTCCACTCGCCCCAGCGCGGCCGGGAACGCGCCCAGCTGGTAGCCGCCGGGGCCGATGTCCCAGGGCTCGGCGATCAGCTTCAGCTCGCGCAGCAGCGGGATCCTGCGCGATCGCCTGCAGCAGCGGCGCGGCGGGATCGAAGCCGGTCGTGCGCGCGCGCCCGAGCGTGGTGGCGAGATCGAAGCGGAAGCCGTCGACGCCCATCGCCGCGAAGTGGCGCAGCGCGTCGAGCGCGAGCCGCAGCACCGGCGGGCGGTCGAGCGCCAGCGTGTTGCCGCAGCCGGTGTCGTTGACGTACGCGCGCGGGCCGCCGGCGGCGAGCCGGTAGTAGGTCGCGTTGTCGAGGCCGCGCAGCGACAGCGTCGGCCCGAGCGCGTCGCCCTCGCCGGTGTGGTTCAGCACGACGTCGAGGACGACCTCGATGCCGGCCGCGTGCAGCGCGGCGATCGCGGCCGCGAGCTCGGCGCGTCCGCCCGGCGCCAGCCGCGGATCCGGCGCGCAGCAGCGCGACCGGGTTGTAGCGCCAGTAGTTGGTGAGCCCGAGCGCGCGCGAGGTGCCGCTCGTCGATCGCCGCCGCGAGCGGCATCAGCTCGACGGTGGTGATGCCGAGGCGCAGCAGGTGCGCGATCGCCGCCGGATGCGCGAGGCCCGCGCAGGTGCCGCGCACGGCGTCCGGCACGGCGTCCAGCTGCCGCGTGAAGCCGCGCACGTGCAGCTCGTAGAGCGACGGTGTCGGGCCAGGGCACGCGCACGCGGCCCGGCTCGGCGCGGGCGCGCGCGGCGGCAGCGCGATGGCCTTGGGCACGAACGGCGCGCTGTCGGCGTCGTTGCGCGTCCGGCCGTCGGGCAGCTCGCCGAAGAGCGTCGGGTGCAGCGCGAACGGGCGGTCGAGCGCCGTCGCGTAGGGATCGACGAGCAGCTTGGCCGCGTTGAAGCGGTGGCCGCCGCGCCGGGTCGTACGGGCCGTGCGCGCGCAGGCCGTAGCGGGCGCCGGCGGCGATGCCGGGGACGAAGCCGTGGAAGACGTCGCCGGTGCGCTCGGGCAGCCGGATGCGCTCCAGCTCGGTCTGCCCGGACGCGTCGAACAGGCAGAGCTCGATCGCCGTCGCGTGCGCCGAGAAGACGGCGACGTTGGCGCCGCCGGGAACGAGCGTGAGGCCGAGCGGCTCGGGATCGCCGGTGCGCAGGCGCCGCATTCGCTGCCGTGCTAGGTCGTGCTGCCCGCGACGAGCTCGCGGTACAGCGCGGCGTAGCGCCGGGCCGGCTGCGTCCAGCCGACGTCCGCCGCCATGCCGCGCGCCTGCAGCCGCCGCCAGGCGCGGGCGTCGCGGAAGAGCGCGAGCGCGCGCTCCAGCGCCAGCCCGATCGCGGCGGCGGTGACCGGCGCGAACTGGATGCCGGTGGCGACCCCGGCCGCGAGCGCCGCGTCGTTGGCGTCGATGATCGTGTCGGCGAGCCCGCCGACGCGCGCGACGACGGGAATCGCGCCGTAGCGCAGCGCGCACAGCTGCGTGAGGCCGCAGGGCTCGAAGCGCGACGGCACCAGCAGCGCATCGACGCCGGCCTGGACGAGGTGCGCCAGCGCCTCGTCGTAGCCGAGGTGACGCCGACGCGGCCCGGGTGGCGCCCGGCCGCCGCCGTCAGCTCCGCCTCGAGCGCGCGGTCGCCGCTGCCGAGGAGCGCCAGCTGCGCGCCGGCGTCGATCAGCTTCGGCAGCGCGTCGAGCAGCAGGTCGATGCCCTTCTGCCAGCGTCAGCCGGCTGACGACGCCGAAGAGCGGCGCCGCGGGCTCCAGGGCGAGGCCGAGCTTCGCCTGCAGTGCGGCCTTGTTCGCCGCGCGCCGCGACAGGCGCTTCGCGTCGAAGCGCGACGGGAGCAGCGGATCGGTCGCCGGATTCCACACGTCGTCGTCGATGCCGTTGAGGATGCCGGTGAGCACGGCCGCGCGCTTGCGCAGCAGGCCGTCGATGCCCATGCCGTCCTCGGGCGTGCGGATCTCGACCGCGTAGGTCGGCGACACCGTCGTGATGCGGTCGGCCAGCGCGAGGCCCGCCTTCAGGTAGCTGATCGCGCCGTAGTACTCGACGCCGTCGAGCGACCACGCGTGCGGGGGCAGGCCGATCGCCGCCAGCAGCTCGCGCGGGAACAGGCCCTGGAACGCCAGGTTGTGCACGGTCATCACCGTGCGCGGGCGCGGCCCTCGGCGTAGTGGAGCAGGCCGGCACCAGCCCCGCCTGCCAGTCGTGCGCGTGGACGACGTCGGGCGGCGTCCCGCCGATCCCGCCGCGCGCGATCGCCGCCGCGCACTGCGCCAGCGCCGCGAAGCGCAGCGCGTTGTCGGGCCAGTCGCGTCCGTCGGGGCCGAGGTAGGGGTTGCCGGGCCGGGCGTAGAGGTGCGGCGCGTCGAGGACGAGCAGGTCGAGCGCTCCGCTGCCGGGCGGCGAGGAGCCGCGCGGGCGCGCCGCCGAGGCTCGCGAACGCGTGGACGACTCGGCGTCCGGCAGCGCGGCGAGCACCTGCGGGTAGCCGGGAACCAGCGTGCGCGTGTCGACGTCCTCGCGCGCGAGCGCCGCGGGCAGCGCGCCGACGACGTCGGCGAGCCCGCCGGTCTTCACCAGCGGAAAGACCTCGGAGGCGACGGAGAGGACCGACAGTCTTGCCATCGGGACTAGCGCCAGGCGGTCGATCATCGGCTGGGTGATCAGGCAGACGCCCTGCTCGGTGCGGCGGAAGCGCGCGGCGTCGGCTCGGGATCCTCGCCGACGACGAGGCCCTCGGGGATCTTCACGCCGCGGTCGATGACGACCTTCGACAGCCGGCAGTGCCGGCCGATGTCGACGTAGGGCAGGATCACCGCGTCCTCGACGTGGCGTAGGAGTGGATCTGCACGCCGGTGAACAGCAGCGAATTGCAGCAGCGACGCGCCGGAGATGATGCAGCCGCCCGAGACCAGCGACGAGACGCCGATGCCGCGCCGGCCGTCCTCGTCGTGGACGAACTTCGCCGGCGGCGTGATCTCGCCGTAGGTCCAGATCGGCCAGTTGCGGTCGTAAGAGGTCGAGCTCCGGCACGACGTCGGTGAGGTCGATGTTGGCCTCCCAGTAGGCGTCGATCGTGCCGACGTCGCGCCAGTAGAGCTCGTCCTCGGCCTGCGAGCTGACGCAGGAGCGCGAGAAGCGGTGCGCGACCGCCTTGCCGTTCTTGACGATCTAGGGGATGATGTCCTTGCCGAAGTCGTGCGTCGAGTCGGCGTCGGCGGCGTCGCGGCGCAGGTGCCAGTTCAACATGCTCGCGCTGGAACACGTAGATGCCCATGCTGGCGAGCGCGCAGTCGGGCCGGCCGGGCATCGCCGGCGGGTCGGCCGGCTTCTCGACGAACGACACGATGCGGTCGTCGTCGTCGACGTGCATGACGCCGAAGCCGGTCGCCTCGGCCAGCGGCACCTCGAGGCAGCCGACGGTGACGTCGGCGCCGGAGTTGACGTGCTGCACGAGCATCAGCTCGTAGTCCATCTTGTAGACGTGGTCGCCGGCGAGGATGACGATGTACTCGGGCGCGTAGCTGTCGATGATGTCGATGTTCTGGTAGACGGCGTCGGCGGTGCCGGCGTACCACATGTCCTCGGAGACGCGCTGGCAGGCCGGCAGGATGTCGAAGCTCTCGTTGCGCTCCGGCTGCAGGAAGTTCCAGCCGCGCTGCAGGTGGCGGATCAGGCTGTGCGCCTTGTACTGCGTGGCGACGGCGATGCGGCGGATGCCGGAGTTGAGCGCGTTGGACAGCGCGAAGTCGATGATCCGCGACTTGCCGCCGAAATAGACGGCCGGCTTGGCGCGCGGTCGGTCAGCTCCATCAGCCGGCTGCCGCGGCCGCCGGCGAGCACGTAGGCCATCGTCGAGCGTGAGAGCGGCGCCGAGTAGGTTACCTGGTCCATCGCTTTCCCTCCGTCATTGGCCGCCTTCGGGCACCAGCCACAGCGTCGCCAGCGGCGGCACGGCGATCGTCGCCGAGTGCGGGTAGCCGTGCGACGGCGGCCCGTCGGCGACGATGCTGCCGGCATTGCCCCAGCCGGATGCCGCCGTAGACGCTGCGCGTCGGTGTTGAGGATCTCGCGCCAGCGCCCCGGCAGCGGCAGGCCGATCCGGTAGCCGTGGCGCGGCACCGGCGTGAAGTTGGCGACGACCGCGACCGGCGGCGCGCCTTCGCCGCCGGTGCGCAGCCAGGCGAACACCGAGTGCGCGCGGTCGTCGACGACGATCCAGCGGAAGCCTTCGCGCCTCGCAGTCGCGCTCGTGCAGCGCGGGCTGCGCGCGGTAGAGGCGGTTGAGGTCGCGGACCAGCGCCTGCACGCCGCGATGCCAGTGGATGTCGAGCAGGTGCCAGTCGAGGCTCGCGTCGAAGTTCCATTCGCGGCCCTGCCCGAACTCCTGGCCCATGAACAGCAGCTTCTTGCCCGGATGCGCCCACATGAACGCGTAGTACGCGCGCAGCGTCGCGAACTGCTGCCAGTCGTCGCCGGGCATCCGCGCGAGCAGCGAGCCCTTGCCGTGGACGACCTCGTCGTGCGACAGCGGCAGCACGAAGTTCTCGGCGAACGCGTAGAGGAGGCCGAAGGTGATCTGGTCGTGGTGCCAGCGGCGGTGGACGGGCTCGCGCTTGATGTACTCGAGCGTGTCGTGCATCCAGCCCATGTTCCACTTGAAGCCGAAGCCCAGCCCGCCCATCGACGTCGGCCGCGACACGCCGGGCCAGGCCGTCGATTCCTCGGCGATCGTCATCGACGCCCGGGATGCCGCGCGTAGACGAGCTCGTTCAGGCGCCGCAGGAAGGCGATCGCCTCGAGGTTCTCGTTGCCGCCCTCGCGGTTCGGGATCCATTCGCCGTCCTTGCGCGAGTAGTCGAGGTAGAGCATCGAGGCGACGGCGTCGACGCGCAGGCCGTCGACGTGGTAGCGGTCGAGCCAGAACAGCGCGTTGGCGAGCAGGAAGTTCGCGACCTCGTTGCCGGCCGAAGTTGAAGATCGCCGTGTTCCAGTCCGGGTGGAAGCCCTGGCGCGGGTCCTGCGTGCTCGTAGAGCGCGGTGCCGTCGAAGCGCGCGAGGCCGTGCGCGTCGGTCGGGAAGTGCGCGGGCACCCAGTCGAGGATGACGCCGAGGCCCGCGCCGTGGCAGCGGTCGACGAAGCGCGCGAAGGCCGCGGGCTCGCCGAAGCGGCTGGTCGGCGCGAACAGGCCGATCGGCTGGTAGCCCCACGACGCGTCGAGCGGGTGCTCGTTGACCGGCATCAGCTCGAGATGGGTGAAGCCCATGTCGACGGCGTAGGGGATGAGCGTGTCGGCGAGCTCGTCGTAGGACAGCCAGCGGTTGCCGTCGCCGCGCCGCCACGAGCCGAGATGCACCTCGTAGATCGGCGATCGGCGCGCGGCGCGCGTCGCGGGCGGCGCGCGCCGCTCATCCACGTCGTCGTCGGACCACGCGAAACTGCCGTGTCGCGGACGACCGACGCGGTCGACGGCCGCAGCTCGGCGCCGAAGCCGACCGGATCGGCCTTGAGCGGCAGCAGCGCGCCGTCGGCGCCGATGATCTCGTACTTGTAGAGCGTGCCCTCGCCGACGCCGGGGACGAAGATCTCCCAGACGCCGGTGTCGAGGCGCTTGCGCATCGGGTGGCGGCGGCCGTCCCAGGCGTTGAAGTCGCCGACGACCGACACGCGCTGCGCGTGCGGCGCCCAGACGGCGAAGTGCACGCCGGCGACGCCCTCGTGCACCATCGCGTGCGCGCCCAGGCGGTCGTACAGCTCGACGTGCGTGCCCTCGCCCAGCAGCCAGTCGTCGAGCGGCGCCGAGCACCGGCCCGTACGCGTAGGGATCGTCGACGTCCCACGCGCCGCCGCGCGTTGGCCGCGCGCAGCCGGTACGGCAGCGCGCCTGGCGGCAGCGCGCCTTCGAAGAAGCCGGCGGCATGCCGGCGCACGAGCGTGCGCGACGCAGCGTCGCCGTCGCGGCGTCGACGACGTCGACGCTGTCCGCGCCGGGAACGAACGCGCGGACGACGAACGCTGCCGTCCGTCGTCGTGCGGGCCCGAGCACCGCGAACGGATCGCCGTGGCGGCCGGCGACGATCGCGGCGATCGCGGCGTCGGGCAGCGTCGGTGGCGGCCTTCGCGTCATCGGATCAGCCCCGCACGGGGTCGGCGTGCCAGATCTCGTGCGCGTACTCGCGGATCGCCCGGTCCGACGAGAACCAGCCGACGCGCGCGGTGTTGAGGATCGACTTGCTCCCACCACTCGCGCGCGGTCGTGCCAAAGCGTCGGACACCGCGGTCTGCGCGTCGCGGTAGGCGTCGAAATCGGCGGTCACCATGAAGTAGTCGTGGTGGCGCAGGCCGTCGACGAGGCCGGCGTAGCGCGTGCGGTCGTCGGGCGAGAAGACGCCCGAGCCGATGGCATCGAGCACCTCGGCCAGCGCGCGGCGACGCGGCGATGGTCGCGGTCGCGTCGATGCCCGCGCGGCGGCGCTCCTCGACCTCGGCGGCGGTCAGCCCGAAGATGAAGATGTTCTCGGCGCCGACGTGCTCGCGGATCTCGACGTTGGCGCCGTCGAGCGTGCCGATGGTCAGCGCGCCGTTGAGCGCGAACTTCATGTTGCCGGTGCCGGACGCCTCCATGCCCGCCGTCGAGATCTGCTCGGACAGGTCGGCCGCCGGAATGATCGCCTCGGCGAGGCTGCACGTTGTAGTTCGGCAGGAACACGACCTTGAGCAGCCCGCGGACCGTCGGGTCGCGGTTGACGATGCGCGCGACGTCGTTGGCGAGCTTGATGATCAGCTTCGCCTGGTGGTAGCTGGCGGCCGCCTTGCCGGCGAAGATCTTCACCCGCGGCGCCCAAGTCGCGCCCGGGCTCCGCGCGCATCTCGTTGTAGAGCGCGATCGTCTCGAGGATGTTGAGCAGCTGGCGCTTGTACTCGTGGATGCGCTTGATCTGCACGTCGAACATCGCGTCGGGATCGAGGCTGATCGCCCTTCGCGCTCGGCGACGAGCCGCGCCAGCGCGACCTTGTTCGCGCGGCGCCGGCCGCGGCGAAGCGCTCGCTGGAACGCCGGGTCGTCGGCGAGCGGCGCCAGCTCCGCGAGCTCGCTGGGATCGTCGAGGAACCGCGGCCCGATCGCGTCGGCGATGAGCGCGCGTCAGCTCGGGGTTGGCCTGGTGCAGCCAGCGCCGGAACGTGATGCCGTTGGTCTTGTTGACGATGCGCAGCGGGTGAGAGCGCGGCGAGGTCGCGGAACACCGTCTGCCGCATCAGCCGCGTGTGCAGCGCCGACACGCCGTTGACCCGGCGCGAGCCGAGGAACGCGAGGTGGCCCATGCGCACGCGGCGGCCGTGGTTCTCCTCGATCAGCGACACCGACGACAGGAAGGCGCCGTCGCTCGCGCCCGGCCGCGCGCACGGCGTCGAGATGGAGCGCGTTGATCAGGTAGATGATCTGCATGTGCCGCGGCAGCAGCCGCTCCATCAGCGGCACCGGCCAGCTCTCCAGCGCTTCCGGCAGCAGCGTGTGGTTGGTGTAGTTGAACGTCGCCGTCGTGATCGTGCCAGGCCTGCGCCCACGGCATGCCGTGGACGTCGACCAGCAGGCGCATCAGCTCGGCGATCGCGATCGCCGGGTGCGTGTCGTTGAGCTGGATCGCGACGTGGTCGGCGAGCGTGCGCGAGCTCGCCGTGCTGCTGCTAGGTGCCGGCGGATGAGGTCCTGCAGCGACGCCGACGCGAAGAAGATACTCCTGCCGCAGCCGCAGCTCCTGGCCGGCCGGCGTCTCGTCGCTGGGGTAGAGGACGCGCGAGATCGACTCCAGCCGGACGCGGTCGGCCAGCGCGCCGACGTGGTCGCCGCGGT
Organism: uncultured beta proteobacterium; assembly: GCA_963832705.1. Lineage (GTDB taxonomy): Bacteria > Pseudomonadota > Gammaproteobacteria > Burkholderiales > Casimicrobiaceae > CAIWHR01. The sequence continues at coordinate 198,028 of CAWHVP010000010.1, forward strand.
TGAAGTCGTCGAGCGACAGCGGGTCGGTCGGCGCGCGCCGACCACAGCCGCAGCGTGTTGACGTGCCGCCCGCGCCAGCCGACGATCGGCGTGTCGTAGGCGACCGCGGCGACCGACTCGGCGGGGTGCCAGGCGCAGCGCGGCAGCTCGCTGCCGTCGTCGATCGCCTCGACGGTGCCGCCGAAGCCGATCGGATAGGCTGACCTCGGGCCGCTCGAATTCCCAGGGATTGCCGGCCGACAGCCAGTCCTCGGGCAGCTCGTGCTGCCAGCCGTCGTTCACGACCTGCCGGAAGATGCCGTGGTCGTAGCGGATGCCGTAGCCGTAGCGCGGGGATCGCCAGCGACGCCATGCTCTCCATGAAGCAGGCGGCGAGGCGCCCGAGGCCGCCGTTGCCGAGCGCCGCGTCGGGCTCGATCCGCGCGCAGCGTCTCGAGGTCGACGCCGAGTTCCGCCAGCGCCTCGCGCGCCGTCGCGGTGAGGCCGAGGTTGCCCAGCGCGTCGAACAGCAGGCGGCCGATCAGGAACTCGAGCGACAGGTAGTAGACGCGCTTGCGGCCGTCGCGGTAGGTCCTGCGCGTCGAGTCCATCCAGCGGTCGACGATGCGGTCGCGCACCGCCAGCGCGGTGGCGACGAACCAGTCGCGCTCGCTGGCGCTGCGCGGTGTCCTTGCCGACCGCGTAGATCAGCTTGTCGAGGATCGTCGCGCGGAACTGTTCGACGGCCTTCGGGTCGGCGAAGGCGCCGTGGACGGCGTGGGCTGCGGCAATGCCGGCGGCGACCGGAGTCGGGAGTCATCGGGGCGAGGTCGTGAGAGTGTCGGTCGGGCTCGCGCTCCGGCAGGTCGATGCCGGCTCGGCGAGGAGGTCGGAGGGGCCATGGCGAGAAGCGGGGAGCAGGGAAGAAAAGCGCGGGGCGCGGCGGGCGCATGGCCGCAAACGCGCGGCGCAGGGTTAAAGTCTACATCGACCGCGGCCGTTTCGCGCGCGCCGCGGTCAAAACACCGATCGACATGCGGCCGGCAGCCGCGGTGCGTGCCGCGATGCCGCAGGACGGCGGCACAAGTCGACGGGAACCATGACCGACTGCACGCATCCGCCTCGGGATCGACCTCGGCGGCACGAAGACCGAGATCGTCGCGCTCGACGACGGCGGCCGCGAGATCGCTGCGCCGCCGGGTCGCCGACGCCCCGCGACGATTACGCGGCGACGATCGCGACGGTCGCCGGGCTGGTCGAGGGGGCCGAGCGCGAGCTCGGCGTCGCGCGGCACGCGTCGGCATCGGCACGCCGGGCTCGCTGTCGCGCGCGACCGGGCCTGCTGCGCGGCTCCAACTCGGTGTGGCTCAACGGCCGCGCCGATCCAGGCGGACCTCGAGGCGGCGCTCGGCCGCGAGGTGCGCCTCACCAACGACGCCAACTGCTTCGCGCTGTCGGAGGCGAGCGACGGCGCGGGGCAGGGCGCCGCCGTCGTGTTCGGCGTGATCCTCGGCACCGGCGTGGGCGGAGGCATCGTCGTCCACGGCCGCGTGCTCGACGGGCCAACGCGATCGCCGGCGAGTGGGGCCACAACCCGCTGCCGTGGCCGCGCGACGACGAGCGGCCCGGCCCCGCGTGCTTCTGCGGCCGCGCGGGCTGCATCGAGACCTGGCTGTCCGGGCCCGGCATGGCGCGCGACCACCGGCACGCGACCGGGGACGCCGTCGCGCCGCCGAGATCGTCGCGCGCGGCCGCGGGCGGCGACGGCGCCTGCGCGGCGACGCTCGTCCGCTACGAGGAGCGCCTCGCCCGCGCGCTCGCCCACGTCATCAACATCGTCGATCCCGACGTCATCGTGCTGGGCGGCGGCATGTCGAACGTCGACGCGGCTCTACGAGCGCGTGCCGCGGCTCTGGGGCGCCGTGGGTGTTCTCCGACCGCGTCGACACGCGGCTCGTCCGCCACGTCCACGGCGATTCGTCGGGCGTGCGCGGCGCGGCCTGGCTCTGGGAGCGTTGAGCGGCCGCGCGTCGGCGTTGCCTGCGGAACGGTGACCAACTCGCGTGCGATTGACGCCGTCGCAGCCCGACCGGATCCGGCGCCGCCCTCCGTACCCCAGTCGGGCTTGCCGGCACCCGGTGCGGGCTGCTCGCTTGCCACGGCGATCGGCGCGCCGTGGCACCGGCGCCGCCCTCCGTACCCCAGTCGGGCTTTGCCGGTACCCGGTGCGGGCTGCTCGCGTGCGCGTGCTGCGCAAACCCCGTGCGCGTACGTCCGAAGGATGCACCGTGCAAGTGAGGGGCCAGGCACGCGAGCCGTTTCTCCCGATTGCGTGCCACCACTCCAGGCCCGGATTGGGGCCCGTTGCAGCCCGACTGGGGTACGGAGGGCGGAAACGGGCCCCAATCCGGGCCGAAGCGTGCGCCGCGTTGGGGCAGCCGAGTTGGTCCGTGCGCCGCGTTGGGGCCGCCGAGATCGCCCGTACGCCGCCGCCCCGGCTACATCCCCGGGTAGTTCGGCCCGCCGCCGCCTTCGGGCGTGACCCAGTGGATGTTCTGCGCGGGTCCTTGATGTCGCAGGTCTTGCAGTGGACGCAGTTCTGCGCGTTGATCTGCAGCCGCCGGCCCGAGCCGTCGTCGGCGTCGACGAACTCGTAGACGCCGGCCGGGCAGTAGCGCTGCTCCGGGCCGTCGTAGCGCGCGAGGTTGACGCGCGACCGGCATCGCCGGCGTCGCGCAGCTGCAGGTGCACCGGCTGGTCTTCCTCGTGGTTGGTGTTCGACAGGAACACCGACGACAGCTTGTCGAAGCTGACGACGCCGTCGTGCTTCGGATAGTCGATCTTCGGCATCTCGGCCGCGGGCTTCAGCGACTCGTGGTCGGCCTTGCCGTGCTTCAGCGTCCACCGCACCAGCGCGCCCAGGCCCAGGTCGTTCAGCCACATGTGGAGGCCGCCGTGGATCGTGCCCGGCCCACATCCCCCAGCGAGAGCCCGGGCTTGACGTTGCGCACCTTGTGCAGGTCCTTGTAGACCCACGACTTGCGGAACGCCTCGGGGTAGGCGACGAGCTCGTCGTGCGCGCGGCCCGCGCCGCAGCGCGGCGAAGGCCGCTTCGGCGCCGAGCATGCCGGTCTTCATCGCGTTGTGCGAGCCCTTGATCCGCGGCAGGTTGACGAAGCCGGCGGCGCAGCCGATCAGCGCGCCGCCCGGGAAGGCGAGCTTGGGCACCGACTGCAGGCCGCCCTCGTTGATCGCCCGCGCGCCGTAGGCGAGGCGCTTGCCGCCCTCGAACATCGGCCGGATCGCCGGGTGGGTCTTGAAGCGCTGGAACTCGTCGTAGGGCGACAGGTGCGGGTTCTCGTAGTTGAGGTGGATGACGAAGCCGACCGAGACCAGGTTGTCGCCGAGGTGGTAGAGGAACGAGCCGCCGCCGGTGTTCGAGTCGAGCGGCCAGCCCTGGCTGTGCAGCGACGAGGCCCTTGCTGGTGGCTTGTCCGGGGCGACCTCCCACAGCTCCTTGATGCCGATGCCGTATTTCTGCGGCTCGACGCCCGTCGCGCAGGTTGAACTGCGCCATCAGCTCCTGCGCGAGCGAGCCGCGGCAGCCCTCGGCGAACAGCGTGTACTTGGCGTGGAGCTCCATGCCGCGCTGGTACTCGGCCTTGTGCGAGCCGTCCCGGGCGATGCCCATGTCGCCGGTCGCCACGCCGCGCACGGCGCCGTTGTCGTCGTAGAGGATCTCGGCGGCCGCGAAGCCGGGGTAGATCTCGACGCCCAGCGCCTCGGCCTGCTGCCCGAGCCAGCGGCAGACGTTGCCGAGGCTCACGATGTACATGCCGTGGTTGTCCATCAGCCGCGGCAGCAGCGCAGTTGGGGATGCGCCGTGCCTTCGTCTCGGTGAGGACCAGGAAGCGGTCCTCGGTCACCGGCGTCTCCAGCGGCGCGCCCAGCGCCTGCCAGTCGGGGAAGAGCTCGTTCATCGCCCGCGGATCCATGATCGCGCCGGAGAGGATGTGCGCGCCGATCTCGGAGCCCTTCTCCAGCACGCAGACGGTCACGTCGCGGCCGGACTCGGCGGCGAGCTGCTTCAGCCGGATCGCCGCGGCGAGGCCCGCCGGGCCGCCGCCGACGATCACGACATCGTATTCCATCGCTTCGCGTTCCATCGCTCGTTCCCTGCTTGCGGTCGCGCCGCCGAAATGGGTCGAAAGTACCCAATTGTATAATTCCCTGGTCGCGACCGAGCCCCCGGCAGGGGGCCCGGGAGTGCGCCGCCCAGCCGGGATGCCGTCGATGAGCCCCCTCGGGATCACGTTGCTGATGCTGGTCGCCTTCGCCGGGTTCGGTTACCTGACCTGCGCGCAAGCTGTCGATCGTCGCGGCGCTGCAGCCGGAAGTGCGGTGGAACCATCCGTGGGCGCGGCTGAAGGCGGTCGTCGACCAACGGCTTCCTGCAGGTCCGGATGATCCGCCGCGACTGGAAGCCGGGCCTGATGCACGCGGTGATCTTCCTCGGCTTCATGTCGCTGCTGCTGCGCAAGGTCCAGCTGATCGTCATCGGCTACTACGAGCCGTTCGTCTACCCGGGGCTCGCCGGCGGCCTGTTCTCCGCGTTCAAGGACTTCGTCGAGCTCGCCGTGCTGGTCGCCTCGGCTACGCGTACTACCGCCGCTTCGTGCTGAAGCCGCAGCGCCTCGAGCCGAACAGGGAGGCGCTGCTGGTGCTGTCGCTGATCATGGCGATCATGATCACCGACTTCCTGTTCGACGGCTTCCGCTTCGCGATCTTCGTCGGCGGGCGATCCCGGGATCGCGCACGAGCGGGACTTCGCGTTCGTCGGCGGCCGCGTGGCCGACGGCGCTCGCGGGGCTGTCGCCGGCCGCGCTCGCGGCCGGCTACCAGTTCTTCTACTGGGCGCAGCTGCTCGTGGTGTTCGCGTTCCTCGTGATCCTGCCGGTCGGCGAGCACTTCCACATCGTCACCGCGCTGCCGACGCTCTTCTTCCGCAAGGGCGGGCCGACCAACGCGGTGCCGAAGGTCGACCTCGAGACGATCATGGGCGAGGGCGGCGACGACGCCGACATGCGCATCGGCGTGCACACGGTCAAGGACCTGACGTGGAAGGAGGGCCTCGACGCCTTCACCTGCACCGAGTGCGGCCGCTGCAAGGACGCCTGCCCGACGTTCCTCACCGGCAAGCCGCTGTCGCTGAAGTGGGTCAACGACAGCGTCAAGCACCACCTGCTGGCGCAGCGCGAGGCGATCGTCGGCGGCGGCCGCCGACGACGCGCTGCCGCCGCTCGTCGGCGAGTCATCTCCGAGGACACGCTGTGGGCGTGCACGACCTGCGGCTACTGCGAGGCCGCGTGCCCGATCGAGCTCGAGCACCTGCCGCAAGTTCTACCGGATGCGCCAGCACCGCGTGATGATGGACGGCGAGTTCCCGCACGAGCTGAAGCCGGTGTTCGACGCCTACGAGGTGCAGAGCAATCCCTGGGGCCTCGCCGCCGACACGCGCGGCGACTGGGCCGAGGGCCTCGGCGTCCCGGTCGTCGCCGGCGCCGAGGACGTGCAAGGGGCTCGACTACCTGTTCTACGTCGGCTCGGCCGAGTCGTTCGACCCGCGCGGGCAGCGGATCGCGACGGCGTTCGTCAAGGTGCTGCAGGCGGCCGGCGTGAAGTTCGGCATCCTCGGCGCCGCCGAGACGTCGACCGGCGAGTGCGTGCGCCGCGCCGGCAACGAGATGCTGTTCCAGCAGCTCGCGGGCACGCTGGTCGGGACGTTGAACGGCGCTCGGCGTCACGCGGATCGTCACCTGCGATCCGCACGCGTTCAACGCGCTCGAAGAACGAGTACCCCGAGTTCGGCGGCAGCTACGAGGTGGTCCACCACACGCAGCTGATCGCGCGGCTGCTCGCCGAGGGGCGGCTCGAGGTCGTCCCGCAGCAGTCGAGCGCGTCATCTATCACGAGCCCTGCTACCTCGGCCGCCACAACGGCGAGTTCGAGGCGCCGCGCGCGATCCTGCGCCGGATCGCGAAGGACGAGCCGCTCGAGTTCGCGCTCAACCGCGAGAAGGCGATGTGCTGCGGCGCGGGCGGCGGCCGGATGTGGATGGAGGAGTCGATCGGCAAGCGGATCAACGTGCTGCGCGTCGAGCAGGCGCTGCCGCTCGTCGCCGAAGCTGATCGCGACCGCGTGCCCGTACTGCGCGGTGATGATCGCCGACGGCATCGGCGCGCTGCAGCAGGAGGACGCGATCAAGACCGCCGACATCGTCGAGCTCGTCGCCGCGGCGCTGAAGCCGCGCGCGGCCGCCGCCGCGGCGCCGGCGGCCGCGGCCTGACGCGATGCACAAGCCGAGGCTCCTCGTGCACACGTCGCGCGATCCCGATCCGCTGGGGCGACATGGATGCGCTCGGCCACGTCAACAACACGATCTACTTCCGCTACATGGAGCAGGCGCGGCATCGACTGGCTCGATGCCGCGTTTCCCGGCGCACCGCGACGCGGGGTCGCTGCCGCTGGTGATCGTCAACGCGAGCTGCACGTTCCAGGTGCCGCTGGTCTACCCCGGCGTCGTCGAGGTCCGGATGTTCCTCGCCGACCCCGGCCGCACCAGCGTGGGCAGCCACTACGAGCTGTGGATGAACGAGTGCCGCTACGCCGAGGGGGCCGCGAAGATCGTGTTCCTCGACCCCGCGACCGGGCGCCCGGCGCCGCTGCCCGAGTCGGTCGCGGCGCCGCTGCGGGCGCTCGCGCCGTGACGGCCGGCACCGGGGCCGGCGCATCGCGGGCCGAGCGCGCGCGCTTCCGCGGATCGAAGAAGAACATCGGGAGGGAGGAGTCGTGATGGATCGGACCACGCCGGATCTGCTGTGGCAGCCGTCGCCCGAGCGCATCGCGCGGGCGGTGCTGACCGACTTCGCCCGCCACGTCGAGACGCTGGCCGGCGTGAAGCTGCCCGACTACGCGTCGCTGTGGCGGTGGTCGATCGAGCAGAAGGAAGCGTTCTGGCGCGCGATCTGGGACTACATGGGCGTCATCGGCACGCAGGGCGGGCGCACGCTCGTCGACGGCGACCGGATGCCCGGCGCGCAGTGGTTTCCCGATGCGCGGCTCAACTTCGCCGAGAACCTGCTCGCGCGGCGGCCGGCGGACGACGCGGGCGACGCGCTGGTGTTTCGCGGCGAGGACAAGGCCGCGCGCCGCGTCTCGCACGCCGAGCTCGTCGCCGAGGTGTCGCGCGTCGCCGCGGCATTGCGCGCCGCCGGGATCCGGCCGGGCGACCGCGTCGCCGCCTACATCCCGAACATGCCCGAGGCGATCGTCGCGATGCTGGGCGCGGCGAGCATCGGCGCGATCTGGTCGTCGTGCTCGCCCGACTTCGGCATCGAGGGCGTGCTCGACCGCTTCGGGCAGATCGAGCCGCGCGTCGTCTTCACCGTCGACGGCTACTGGTACAACGGCAAGCCGCAGCCGACGCTGGCGAAGACCGCGGCGATCGTCGCGCGGCTGCCCACGGTGGAGCGGGTCGTCGTCATTCCGTATCTCGCGTCCACCGGCGGCGGGGCCGGCGAGGGCTTCGACGGCGTGCGGGCGGCGATCGGCTGGGACGAGTGGCTCGCCCCGCATCCGGCCGGGGCCGATCGAGTACGCGCAGCTGCCGTTCGACGCACCCGCTCTACATCATGTACTCGTCGGGCACGACCGGCGTGCCCAAGTGCATCGTGCACGGCGCGGGCGGCACGCTGCTGCAGCACCTGAAGGAGCAGCAGCTGCACGGCGACGTGAAGGCGGGCGACCGCCTGTTCTACTTCACGACCTGCGGCTGGATGATGTGGAACTGGCTGGTGTCGGGGCTCGCCTCGGGCGCGACGCTGATGCTCTACGACGGGTCGCCCTTCATCGACCGCGGGCGCGTGCTGTGGGACTTCGCCGACCAGGAGCGGATGACGCACTTCGGCACGTCGGCCAAGTACATCGACGCGATCAAGAAGATCGCGCTGGTGCCGCGCAAGAACTGGGAGCTCGCCTGCGCTCGAGACGATCTTCTCGACCGGCAGCCCGCTGTCGCCGGAGAGCTTCGACTACGTCTACCAGTGCATCAAGGAGGACGTCTGCCTGGCGTCGATCTCCGGCGGCACCGACATCCTCTCGTGCTTCGCCGCGCGGCGCGCCGACGCTGCCGGTGTGGCGCGGCGAGCTGCAGTGCCGCGCGCTGGCGATGGCCGTCGACGTCTACGACGAGGACGGCCGGCCGGTCCGCGGCGACAAGGGCGAGCTCGTCTGCACCGAGCCGTTCCCGTCGATGCCGGTCGGCTTCTGGAACGATCCCGACGGCGCCAAGTACCACGCCGCGTACTTCGAGCGCTTTCCCGGCGTCTGGTGCCACGGCGACTACGTCGAGCTGACCGAGCACGACGGCATGATCATCTACGGCCGCTCCGACGCGACGCTCAACCCCGGCGGCGTGCGCATCGGCACCGCCGAGATCTACCGGCAGGTCGAGCAGCTCGACGAGGTCGTCGAGAGCCTGGTCATCGGCCAGAACTGGCCGCCGAACGAGGTCGGCGACGTGCGCGTCGTGCTGTTCGTGCGATTGCGCGACGGCCTCGTGCTCGACGACGCGCTGACCGAGAAGATCCGCCAGCACGTCCGCGTGAACACGACGCCCCGGCACGTGCCGGCCAAGGTCGTCCAGGTGACCGACATCCCGCGGACCAAGAGCAACAAGATCGTCGAGCTCGCCGTGCGCAACGTCGTGCACGGGATGGAGGTCAGGAACATCGAGGCGCTCGCCAATCCCGAGGCGCTCGAGCAGTTCCGCGACCGCCCCGAGCTCAAGAGCTGAGCCGCCCGGGCGCCGCCGCGCACCGTGAACTTCCTCGCGATCCTCCTGGCGCTGGCGCTCGAGCAGTGGCGCGCCTTCCGCTGGCGCAACGCGCTCGAGCGGCTGTTCGTCCGCTACGCGCGGATGCTCGAGCGCAAGCTCAACGGCGGCAGCCTCCGCCACGGCGCGATCGCCGCGGTCGCCGCGCTGGCGCCGCCGGTGCTGGTCGCCGCCGGCGCGTTCTGGCTGCTCGACGCCGCGCATCCGCTGCTGGCGCTGGTGTGGAACGTGCTGATCCTCTACCTGCTGATGGGTTTTCGCCGGTTCAGCCACGCGTTCACCGCCATCGCCGCCGCGCTGCAAGGCCGGCGACGTCGGGCACGCGCGCCGGGCGCTGGCGCACTGGCGCGGCGGGACGGCGACGGAGCTCTCCAGCGAGGAGGTGGCGCGGGTCGCCGTCGAGCGGGGGCTGGTCGACGCCTACCGGCAGGTGTTCGCGACGCTGTTCTGGTTCATGGTCCTGCCCGGGCCCGCCGGCGCGGTCCTCTACCGCGCCGCCGTGCTTCTCGCCGACGAGTGGCACGACAACGTCCCCGGCGCCGAGGTGACGCCGATCGGCGCCGCGCTGGCGCTGTTCGGCCGGCCGGCGCGGCAGCTCCTGTGGCTGCTCGACTGGGTTCCGGTCAGGCTGACCGCGCTGTCGTTCGCGATCGTCGGCGACTTCGAGGACGCGATCTTCTGCTGGCGCACGCAGGCGAAGGAGTGGGCCGGCCAGGAAGGCGGGCTGCACGCGGGCATCCTGCTCGCCAGCGGCGCCGGCGCGCTCGGGGTGATCGTCGGCGGGACGCTGCCCGTCGAGACCGGCGAGCCGGAGTTCCGGCCGACGCTGGGCCTGGGCGAGCCGGCCTCGGCCGACCAGCTGCCGTCGGCGGTCGCGCTCGGCTGGCGGACGCTGATCCTCTGGCTGCTGCTGATCCTGCTGCTGACGCTCGCTTACGTCGCGCCTTAAGTTGCCTTGATTCGCGGGGTCGCCGCGGGTTGGGCGCCGCCGTCACCCTCCGAACCCCAGTCGGGTGACGGCGGCGCCCAACCCGCGGCTCGGCGTCGCTGGGCCCAGCCCTGGGCACGCCCGGCTGCGCAACGCGTTCTGGGTCGGATGCGGGTGTCACCCGACTGGGTCTCGGAGGGTGACACCCGCATCCGACCCGGAACCTAGCGCCCCGGTACGCGCGCCCCGCGGCTTTCCGCGACCAGCGTGCGCATCAGCATGAGGCGGTGCGGCGCGATCGCGCCGGCCTCGACCGCGGCGGTGACGCGCGCAGCCCGGCTCGGCGTCGTGGCGGCAGTCGCGGAAGCGGCAGTGCCCGAGGTACGGACGCATCTCGACGAACGCCTCGGGAATCGCGTCGGGCGCGATGTGCGCGAGCCCGAACGCCTTGACGCCGGGCGAGTCGACGAGCCAGCCGTCGCCCATCGCCGCGGGCAGCACGTACAGCGTCGAGTGGCTGGTCGTGTGCTTGCCGGCGAAGAGCGACGCGGAGACCTCGTTGGTCCGTGCCGCCGTGCCCGGGATCACCGCGTTGAGGATCGTCGACTTGCCCATGCCCGACTGGCCGACGAGCGCGCTCCGCTGGCCCGCGAGCCAGGGCAGCAGCGGCGCGACGTCGCGCTTCGCCGACAGCGGGACGACCGGGTAGCCGAGCGCGGCGAACGGAGCGAGGCGCGCGAGCAGCGCGGGAAAATCGGGGACGTCGGACTTGTTCGCGGCCAGCACCAGCCGGCAGCGCTGGTCCTCCGCCGCCACGATCCAGCGGTTGACGAGCTCCTCGTCGACGCCGAGGTCGGGCGCGACGACGCCGACGACCTGAGTCACGTTGGCGGCGATCAGCTTCTCCTTCCAGGCGTCGGAGCGGTACAGCAGCGTCCGCGCGCGGCAGCGACCTCGTCGATCGCGCCGCCGCCCTGCGTGCGCGCGCCGCGGACCTGGTCGCCGCAGGCGAGCGTCAGCGAGCGGCCCTTCAGCACGCACTCGATCGTCTCGCCGGCATCGGTGCGCACGGCGAAATGGCGCCGGAAGCTCGCGACGACGAGGCCGGTGAAGCGAGCGGCCGATGCGGCGCCGGGTGCGTCCGCGGCCGGCGCACCGCTCACGCTGCCAGCCTCTCGATGCGGCGGCGCAGATGCAGTCGTTGAGCGTCACGCCGCCGGCGTCGTGCGTCGTGTAGCCGACGCTGCAGCGGTCGTAGCCGACGGCGAGCTCGGGATGGTGGTCCTGCCGGTGCGCGACGTACGCGACCGCGTTGACGAACGCCATCGTCTCGTGGAAGTTGGCGAAGCGCGAAGGCCTTCTCGATCCGGTTGTTCGCGAACGTCCAGCCGGGCAGCGCGGCGAGATGCGCGCGCAGCTCCTCGTCGGACAGCCGCGGCGCGCCCGGCCGGCAGCGCATCGCCGCGAGCGCAAGGAGCCGGGTGTCGGCGGCGAGCGGAATGTCGTCGGTCACGGGCATCGGCGGCAGGCTCGCAGGGCAGGCGCCAAGTGGAGGCGCGGTCAGGCCGGCGCCGGCGCGGCGGCCGCGCCGGTCGTGCCGGCCGCCAGCCGGGAGATGCGGATCGCCGCCGGCGGGTGCGAATCGTAGAACGCCGAGTGCAGCGGATCGGGCGTCAGCGTCGCCGCGTTGTCCTGGTAGAGCTTGACCAGCGCCTGCACCAGCGCGGCGGCCGAGGCATGCTGCGCGGCGAACGCGTCGGCCTCGAACTCGTGCCGGCGCGAGTACAGCGACGTCAGCGGCGCGAGCAGGAACGTGAACACCGGCAGCACGAGCGAGAACAGGATCAGCGCGACGCCGGGGCGGCCCGGGCGCCGGCGGCACGCCGAGGCCCTCATAGAACCACGGCGAGTCCAGTCAGCCACGCGAGCAGCGCGAGGAACGCGAGCGACAGCGCGCGCCATCCACAGCATCCGCTTGAGCACGTGCTTCAGCTTGAAGTGCCCGAGCTCGTGCGCGAGCACCGCCTCGATCTCGTCGGGCGCGAGGCGCGCGAGCAGCGTGTCGAAGAAGACGATCCGGCGGCCGCGGCCGAAGCCGGTGAAGAACGCGTTGCCGTGGCTCGAGCGCCGCGAGCCGTCCATCACGAACAGGCCGCGGCTCGCGAATCCGCAGCGCGCGAGCAGCGCCTCGATCCGCTCGCGCGCCGCGCCTTCCGGCAGCGGCGAGAACTTGTTGAACAGCGGCGCGATGACGCGTCGGATAGAGCGCGAGCACAGGAACTGGAACGCGACCCACACGCGCCCACACCCACAGCCACCACAGCGGCCCCGCGGCGCCGCATCAGCCACAGCGCGAGCGCGGCGAGCGGCAGGCCGAGCACGACGGCGAGCAGCACGCCCTTGGCGAGGTCGGCGAGCCAGAGCTTGCGAGCGTCATCCGGTTGAAGCCGAAGCGCGCCTCGATGACGAACGTCTGCCAGTGCGCCGAACGGCAGGCGCGACGACGCTGCCGAGCGACGGCGACGGCGACGATCAGCGCCAGGTCCTGCCACAGCGCGCCCGACGGCGAGCGAGCCGGTCCAGCCCACCAGCGCGCCCAGCACGCCGCCCAGCGTGAGCACGAGCAGCACGCCGGCGTCGAACAGCGTCTCGATCATGCCGAAGCGCGTGCGCGCGATCGTGTAGTCGGCGGCCTTCTGGTGCGCGGGGAGCGCGATGCGGTCGGCGAACGCGCTCGGGGACGGCGCCGCGATGCGCGCGGACGTGCGCGACGTGGCGCTGCGCGAGCCACAGCGCAGCGCGAGCGACAGCGCGAGGGCGGCGAGGAAGACGGCGGTGAACGTGGCGGCGGTCAAGCGAATCCGTTGGGTGAGGTTGCGGAGGAATCGATCCGGCATGGGGCGCGGGACACGTTGGCCACGATCGCACGCGGCTCCGGACGGGTACCGCGACCGATGTGCGAGAATATGCGGCCGATTTTACGCGAATTCAACATGCCGCAAGACCCGAACCGCCTGATCTGGATCGACCTCGAGATGACCGGCCTCAAGCCGGATACCGACCGCATCATCGAGATGGCGCTGGTGGTCACCGACGGCGACCTCGCGACCGTGGCCGAAGCGCCGGTCTGGGTCGTGCACCAGAGCGACGCGATGCTCGACGGCATGGACGCGTGGAACAAGGGCACGCACGGCCGCTCGGGGCTGATCGACAAGGTCAAGGCGTCGGTGCTGGACGACGCCGACCGTCGAGGCGCAGGCGCTCGCGTTCCTGCGCGAGCACGTGCCGGCCGAAGGCGTCGCCGATGTGCGGCAACTCGATCTGCCAGGACCGGCGCTTCCTCGCGCGCTGGATGCCGGCGCTCGAGGACTATTTCCACTACCGCAACCTCGACGTTTCGACGCTGAAGGAGCTCGTGCGGCGCTGGAAGCCGGACCTGATGAAGGGCGTGCCGAAGGAAGGCAAGCACGAGGCGCTCGCCGACGTCTACGAGTCGATCGGCGAGCTCAAGTACTACCGCCAGCACTTCATCCGGACCTGATGCGATGCGATTCTGCAGCCACTGCGGTTCGGCCGACATCGCGCTGCGCATTCCCGACGGCGACAACCGCGCCGCGCTACGTCTGCGCCGCGTGCGGCACGATCCACTACCAGAACCCGAAGGTCGTCGTCGGCTGCCTGCCCGAGTGGGACGACCGCGTGCTGCTGTGCCGGCGCGCGATCGAGCCGCGGCACGGGCTGTGGACGCTGCCCGCCGGGTTCCTCGAGAACGCCGAGACGATCGCCGCCGGCGCGGCGCGCGAGACGCTCGAGGAGGCGAACGCGCGCGTGCGAGATCGGCGAGCTCTACACGGTCATCAGCCTGCCCTCAGATCAACCAGGTCTACATGATGTTCCGCGCGCGGCTCGCCGACCTCGACTTCGGGCCCGGGCCGGAGAGCCTCGAGGTGCGGCTGTTCGACGAGGAGCGAGGTGCCGTGGGAGGAGCTCGCGTTCCGCACGATCACGCGGACGCTGCGCAACTACTTCCTCGACCGCAAGGCAGGGCGCGTTCCCGCGCGGCGTCGACGCTGGTGCGCCGGCCGCCGGCGAGCCGGACCTGAGCGGCGCCGGCTGACGGCGGCGTCGCTGCCCGCGCGAGCCACGGCCTTGCTCGGCGCCGGCTGACCCGGCTCGGTGCCGCTGCCGCCTCCGAACCCAGCGGCTTCGCGGCACCCGAGCCGAGCGATCACTGGCTCGACCACGGCGAACCTCGTCAGCGCTCGGGCGGCATTGCACGGGCGGACGGTGACGACGGCCCGCGAGGGACCGACGATCGCGAGCACTGCAGGTCCTGCGAGCACAGCCGGTAATCGGCCGTGAGCGTCGACGTAGGTGAGCGCAGCTCGGGCAGCGCGCGCTGCGGCTGCCACGACCATGCGCCCGCCGCGCCGCACCGCTTCCGGCGGCGGCTCCATGCCCGCGCCCGTGCCTTCGACGCAGGCCTCGGCGAGCAGCAGGCGGTCGCCCTCGACCCGGTAGCGCTCCTCCCAGCGCGTCTTCGCGACCGAGTGCTGCCACGCGAGGGTGAATTCGGGTCCCGGCAGCGTCGCGCGAACGACGCCGGCGACGAGGAGGCAGAAGGCGCTCACGCGCTCGGCGTCGCGCCGCAGCGCGCAGCGGTCAGGCGCGCCGGGTGCCGCGGACCGCGGCGCGCGTCCGGTACCAGTGCCAGCGCGACGAACGCGGCGCAGGCGACGAAGCCGGCCTCGTCGGTCAGCGGCAGCGCGACGACGAGCAGCGACGCCGCGCGCGACCGCGATGACCGCTCGGGCCATTGAGCGGGCCGCGCAGGTAGCCGATCGCGGCGCCGCCCCAGAGGCCGATCGCGACGACCGCCTTGCAGCACCACGTAGCGCGGTGTCGAACAGGCGTGCCGCCCTGCAGCATCAGCGACGGGTCGTAGACGGCCATGTAGGGGATCACGAAGCCGGCGATCGCGATGTGCGTCGCCTTCCAGCCGATCGTCATCGGCGACGCCTTGGCGATCGAGGCCGCGGCGAACGCGGCCAGCGCCACCGGCGGCGTCAGGTCGGCCATGATCCCGAAGTAGAACACGAACATGTGCGAGACGATCAGCGGCACGCCGAGCTTCAGCAGCGCCGGCGCGGCGATCGCGCTGGTGATGATGTAGTTCGGGATCGTCGGAATGCCCATGCCGAGCACGAGGCACACGAGCATCGTCAGCAGCAGCGACAGGAACAGGCTCTTCTCGCCGATCTGCGAGCACGAAGCCGGCGAAGTGGACGCGGCGCCGGTCAGCGTCAGCACGCCGATGATGACGCCGACGATCGCGCAGGCGATGCCGACCGCGACGGCCTGCCGCGCGCCGTCGATCAGGCTGCCGCGCATGATCGCGAGCGTCTCGCGGCCGCCCTTGACGACGAAGTTCCATCCGACGAGCATCGCGATCATCACGATGATCGGCCAGATGCCGTACTTGAAGAAGCTCGCGGTGCCGACGCCCGAGGATCACCCAGAACACGATGCGGAACAGCATCGAGCCGAACCCCGCGGCGATGCCGACGCCGAGGATCAGCACCGCCGTCAGCGCGAGGCCGACGATGCCGGAGAACATCGGCGTGAAGCCGTCGAACAGCATGAACACCAGCACCGCCAGCGGCAGCACCAGGTACCACTTCTGGCTCATCGCCTGCCAGGGATCGGGGCACTCTTCCTTCGGCAGGCCGGTGCAGGCCGGCCCGCCCGGCCTCCAGGTGCACCATCCAGAACGCGGTGGCGTAATAGAGGATCGCCGGGATCACCGCCGCCTTGACGATCGATCACGTACGGCACGTTGAGCGTCTCGGCCATGATGAAGGCGACCGCGCCCATCACCGGCGGCATGATCTGGCCGCCCATGCTCGACGTGGCCTCGACGGCGCCGGCGAACACCGGCGAATAGCCGAAGCGCTTCATCAGCGGAATCGTGAACTGGCCGACGGTGAGCACGTTGGCGACGCCGGAGCCCGAGATCGTGCCCATCAGTGCCCGACGAGACGACCGCGACCTTGGCCGGCCCGCCGCGCGCGTGGCCGACGAAGCCCAGCGCGATGTTGTTGAACAGGTTGATCATCCCCGCGTGCTCGAGGAAGCTGCCGAACAGGATGAACAGGAAGATGTAGGTCGCCGACACCAGCGTCGGGATGCCGAAGATGCCCTCGGTGCCGAGGAAGAGCTGCGCGATGACCTGGTCGAAGCCGTAGCCGCGGTGGGCGATCGCGGCCGGGCAGGTACTGGCCGAAGAGGCCGTAGGCGAGGAACAGGCCGGCAGATGATCGGCAGCGCGGGCCCCATCACGCGCCGCGTCGCCTCGAACAGCAGCACGACCAGGAGCGTGCCGACCGCGAGGTCGGCCGTCGTCGGGTCGCCGGAGCGCTGGATCAGCTCGGCTTCGAAGACCCAGTGGTAGAACGCGAGCGCGAACGCGAGCGGCGCCGAGCAGCGGCGTCGTACCACGGCGATCCGGTGCCGGTTCGCGCGCTTGCCGATCGGGTGCAGCAGGAAGACGAGCAGCAGCAGGAAGCCGACGTGCAGCGACCGCATGACCAGGCTCGACAGCGGGCTGGAACGCCGCGATGACGAGCTGGTAGCTCGAAAAGGCCAGGGCGACGGCGGCCAGCGCCCTGGCATCGAAGCCGGTCAGCTCGCGCTTGATGCCGGCTTCCTCGAATGCGGCTTCGGCCGCCTGGACGGGGACGGCGTTTACGCTCGGGTGGCGAGGCCATCGGCAGTCCATCGAATCGGTTTCCGGTGCAGCGATGCCGCCCCGATGCGTCCGGCCGGGGCCGGACCGGTGCGCGGCGAGGGCGGGCCGCCTCGTCGCCGCGCCGCGGCGCGTCACTTGAGGATGCCGACTTCCTTGTAGTACTTCTCGGCGCCGGGATGCAGCGGCACCGGCATGCCTTCGAGCGCGCGCTTCGGGTCGATGGCCTTGGCGGCCGAGTGCGCGGCGACCAGCTGGTCGAGGTTGGTCCACAGCGCCTTGGTCATGCCGTAGACGGTGTCGACGCTGACGCCATCGTGCGTGACGAGGTAGTTCTGCACGGCGGCCGCCGGCACGTCCGTGGTCTGGCCCTTGTAGGTATTGGCGGGAATCGAGGCCGACGAGGTAGGCCGGGTCGCCGACCTTCTTCACGACGTCGGCGGGAACGGGCACGACGACGATGTCGATCGACGTCGCGAGGTCGCGCAGGGAGGCGACGCCGAGGCCCGCCGACTGCAGCGTGACGTCGAGCTGCCGGTTCTTCATCAGCTCGACCGATTCGCCGAACGGCAGGTACTCGACCTTGGCGAAGTCCTCGTAGGTCAGGCCCGCGGCCTTCAGGATCGTCGCGCGCGTTGAGCTCGGTGCCCGACTTCGGCGCGCCGACGGAGATCTTCTTGCCCTTGAGGTCGGCCAGCGTCTTGATGCCGGCGTCGGCGCGGGCGACGATCTGGATGTAGTTGGGGTAGATCGCCGCAACGCCCCGCAGCTTGTTGAGCGGCGTCTTGAAGCCGGCTTCCTCGTTGCCCTTCCACGCGTCGGACAGCGAGTCGCCGAGCGTGAACGCGATCTCGCCGCGCCCGGCTGCAGCAGGTTGAGGTTCTCCACCGAGGCCTTGGTCGCCTGCACCGAGGTCTTCACGCCGGGCATGGCCTTGCCGATGCTGTTGCCGAGCGCGACGCCGAGCGGATAGTAGACGCCGCTCGTCCCCCCGGTCAGCACGTTGATGAACTGGTCGGCGGCGAGCGACGGAGCCTGGACCAGCAGCGCACCCGCGGCGACGAGCGCGACGCGAACCCAACGGCGAAATGAAACGGTCATGCATCCTCCAGGAGACGACTACGGCGGTCGACTGCCGCCAGGAATGTGCTGGTTGTCGATGGCTTGGCGCATGCCGTCGACAGGGGAAGATTGTAGCCCGGCGTGGAGCGCAGCGGAACCCGGGGACGCCCGGTCACAGGCGCGTCGGCCCCGACCTTCGCCGCACCCGAGTCCTCGCCGCGGAATCGATGTCGCGGCAAGAATCGATCCGATGCGAGCGTCGTTCAGAACGGCAGCGCGATCCCCGGCTTCGCCTCGTTCAGCACGCGCCGGAACTCGCCCTTGATCCGCTCGAGCGCCGCTTCGTCGTCGGCCTCGAAGCGCAGCACGATCACCGGCGTCGTGTTCGACCCGCGGGCGAGGCCGAAGCCGTCCGGGTACTCGACGCGCAGGCCGTCGATGCGGATCACGTCGGTGGCGCCGGGAAACCGCGCGGCCGCGGCGAGCTTCGCGATCAGCGCGTGGTGCTCGCCCTCGGCGCAGGCGACGTTGAGCTCCGGCGTCGAGACCGCGTCCGGCAGCGCCTCGAGCACGCTCGCCGGGTCGGCGTGGCGCGACAGGATCTCGAGCAGGCGCGCGCCGGCGTAGAGCCCGTCGTCGAAGCCGTACCAGCGCTCCTTGAAGAACGTGTGGCCGCTCATCTCGCCGGCGAGCGCCGCGCCGGTCTCCTTCATCTTGACCTTGATCAGCGAGTGCCCCGTCTTCCACAGCAGCGGCGTGCCGCCGTGGCGCGTGATCCACGGCTTGAGGTTGCGCGTCGACTTCACGTCGTAGATGACCGTCGCTCCCGGCACGCGGGAGAGGACGTCGGCGGCGAACAGCATCAGCTGCCGGTCCGGGTAGATCACGTGGCCGGCCGGCGTCACCACGCCCAGCCGGTCGCCGTCGCCGTCGAACGCGAGCCCGAGCTCGTGCTGCCCGCGCGCGAGCAGCGCGATCAGGTCGCGCGAGGTTCGCCGGCACCGACGGATCCGGGTGGTGGTTCGGGAAGTGGCCGTCGACGTCGCAGAAGAGCGGGGTGACCGTGCAGCCGAGGCGCCGGAAGAGCTCCGGGGCGTACGCGCCGGCGACGCCGTTGCCGCTGTCGATCGCGATCGTCATCGGCCGGGCGAGGCGGATGTGCCCGACGATGCGCTCGAGGTAGGCGGGCGCGATGTCGTGCGTGCGGTAGGCGCCGGCGCCGCTGGCGAGGTCGCCGGATTCGATCCGCGCGCGCAGCGCCTGGATGTCGGCGCCCGACAGCGTCTCGCCGGCGACGACCATCTTGAGCCCGTTGTAGTCGGGCGGGTTGTGGCTGCCGGTCACCATCACGCTGCACTGCGTGCCGAGCTCGTGGGCGGCGAAGTAGGTCATCGGCGTCGCCACCATGCCGATGTCGATGACGTCGGTCCCCGCCGCGCGGATGCCGTCGTTGAGCGCGCCGATGAGCTCGGGCCCGGACAGGCGGCCGTCGCGGCCGGTGACGATGGTGTCGCGGCCGCGCTCCCGCGCCAGCGAGCCCAGTGCCCGGCCGATCGCGTGGACGATCGCGGGCGTGAGCGTGCGTCCGACCACGCCGCGGATGTCGTAGGCCTTGAAGATCTCGGGAGGAAGCGAAGTCACGGTCATGGCGCGGGCGGGAGGCTCGGGGGGAGGCGAGGGACGGGCGCGCGACGCGGGCGGCCGGTGCGGTGCGCGCCGGGCGATTTCAGCGGCGCGCGACGAAGAATTGTACCAACCGCCGCGGCAGCCACCGCAGGTGGCCGGGAAACGGGCCGACGAGGAAGCCCACGTGTCCCCCGCCGGCGGGCTGCTCGAGCAGCACGTCGGGCGCGACTTCGCCCGCGTGCGGCAGCGAGGCCGCGGGCACGAACGGGTCGTTGCGCGCGTTGAGCACCAGCGTCGGCACGGCGACCTGCCTGAGCCACGGCTTCGACGACGCGCGGTGCCAGTAGTCGGCGGTGCCGTCGAAGCCGTGCAGCGGCGCCGTGACGGCGTCGTCGAATTCGTACATCGACCGCGCGCGGCGGATGCGCTCCGGATCCACCGACCCCGGGAAGCGCGCGGCGAGCGAGAGGCCCTTCGGCCGCAGCGTCCACAGGAAGTGCGCGGCGTAGATGCGGTTGAGGCCGCGGTCGATCGCCGCACCGGCCTGGGTCAGATCGAGCGGGGCCGAGACCGCGGCCGCGGCGGTGAGGACCGCCCGCGCGTCGGCGCCGGCGCGGCCGAGCCAGTTGAGCAGCGCGCTGCCGCCGAGCGACACGCCGACCGCGTAGAGCGGCAGGCCGCTCTCGCGATCGTGCACGCGCGCGTGCACGGCGGCGAGCATCGCGCCGACCTCCTCGTGGTCGCCGGAGTGGTAGGCGCGCGGAAAGCGGTTGGGCTCGCCGCTGCAGCCGCGGAAGTGCGGGATCACGCCGCGCCAGCCGAGCGCGGCGGCCTCGGCCATCAGGTTGCGGGCGTAGTGCGAGCCGGAGCCGCCCTCGAGTCCGTGGAACAGGATGACCGTCGGCACGCGGGCGGCGTCGCCGTCCGGCGGGTCGAGCCAGTCGAGGTCCCAGAAATCGCCGTCGGGCGTGTCGATGCGCTCGCGCCGGTAGGCCAGCGCCGGCCGCGGCAGGAAGAACGGGTAGATCGTCTGCGCGTGCCCCCCGGGAAGCCAGGCCGGCGCGCGGTACGGCGGCACCGGCGCCGCCGCGCCGGCCGCCGTCGCCGCTGCGCGTGCCGCGCCGGGAGTTGCCGCCGACATCGTCACGCCGGCGTCAGCGCAGCGCCGACTCGACGCGCTGGACGATCGTCTTCAGCACCTTCACCCGCGCGTAGCGCTTGTCGTTCGCCTCGACCAGCGTCCACGGCGCGAGCTCGGTGCTGGTGCGGTCGACCATGTCGCAGACGGCGCGCTCGTAGACGCCCCACTTGCGCCGGTTGCGCCAGTCCTCCGCCGTGATCTTGAAGCGTCTTGAACGACGTGCGCTCGCGGGCGCGGAAGCGGCGCGAGCTGCTCCTCCTTGCTGATCTGCAGCCAGAACTTGACGACGATCGCGCCGTGCCGGACGAGCTGCTCCTCGAAGTGGTTGATCTCGTCGAAGGCGCGCGACCAGTCGTCGGCCGAGCAGAAGCCCTCGACGCGCTCGACCAGCACGCGGCCGTACCAGCTGCGGTCGAAGATCGTGATCCCGCCCCGCGCCGGCACGTGGCGCCAGAACCGCCACAGGTACGGGTGCACGCGCTCCTCGTCGGTCGGCGCGGCGATCGGCACGATCGTGTAGAAGCGCGCGTCGAGCGCGCCGGCCACGCGGCGGATCGCGCCCCCCTTGCCGGCGGCGTCGGCCCCCTCGAACACGACGATCAGCGAGCGCTCGGCGAAGCCCTTCGCCCGCGACAGGCGCGCGAGCCGGCGCTGGTACTTCGCGATGCGCGGTTTCGTAGTCCTTCTCGGTCATCCGCCTCGTCAGCTCCAGCTCGCGGATCAGCTTGACGTTGTCGGCGACCGAGATGATCGGCGGCGCCTTGACCGAAGGCGCCCGCTTCGCCGGCGCGGCGATCGTCCGCTGCAGCGTGTCGAGCAGGATCTTGCCGACGGCCAGGTTGCGGTAGCGCTCGTCCGAGCCGTCGACGACGTACCACGGCGCCATGCCGGTCGACGTCTCGCGCAGCAGGTGCTCCCACACCGCGTGCGACTTGCTGTAGAGCTTCAGCGCCCGCTTGTCGGCGGGAGTGATCCGCCAGCTCGTCCGCGGATCGGCCTCCAGCGCGGCGATGCGCTTCTTCTGCGCGTCGCGCGACAGGTGGATCCAGAACTTGGCGAGGACGACGCCCTCGTCGGAGAGCATCCGCTCCTGCGCGCCGGACCTGCTGCAGGTAGGCGTCGAGGGCCGCGTCGTCCATCCGGCCGGCGATCCGTTCCTGCAGCGCCTCGCGGTACCACGCGTTCATCAGGATGCCGATCCTGCCGGTCGGCGGCAGCGCCTGCCAGTAGCGCCAGGCGGGCGGTCGCGCGAGCTCCTCGGGGGAGCGCGGGCCGAACGCGCGCACGCGGATGTGCCGCGGGTCCATCCACATGGTCAGCTGGTTGGCGATCTCGCCGCGGCCGCCGCTTTCCACGCCGCTGACGATGACGAGCACCGGCCCGCGGGCCTTGGCGGAGAGGTCGAACTGCGCATTGAGCAGGGCCTCGCGCAGCCGGAGCTCCTCGCGCGCATAGGTCTTCTTGTCGACCGTGTGGCCGATCTCGGCCGATTCGAGCATCGTCGTTTCCTCCGTCTGCCGATCAGGGCGTGCGCCAGAAGCGCCGCGGCGCGCGAAAAGCCCTCCCAGGCGCCGCCGAGGTCGCGATCGATCGCCGTCGTCGCCGCGGCGGCCGCGCCGCGCAGGGCCGCCGTGGCCGGCGAGTCGCCGGCGGGCGCCAGCTCGCCGATGAGCCGCGCCGCCGTCGCGGCGTCGTTGGCGTGCCCCAGCACGTCCTGCACGCCGGCCAGCGCCGTCGCGTAGGTTCGGGCCTGCTCGCGCTCGAACAGCGGCGCGAAGAACTCGGCCGCATAGCGCAGCTTCTTCGCCGCGATGCGCAGCGCGTGCCGCTGCAGCGCGTCCCCGTGCAGCGCGACCTTCGCCTCGCGCAGCAGGCGACGGTGACGCCGGCGCAGCAGCCGCCGCGCGAAGGCGGCGATCGACGTCGCATCGCCCGCGTCGTCGGGCGTGCCGGCGGCCGGACCGGCCGGCTGGCTCGCTTCCGCGCACAGCGCGCCGGCGGCGAGCAGCAGCTGCGCGAATCGCGGCGAGCGCACGGCGGCACGGGCATCGGCCCGGGCGGCGCGGCGGTTGGCGCCGACGCGCGCGCGCAGCCGGGCGAGGTCGGAGGCGCGAGGCTCGATGCGCCGCGAACGCTCCGGCGGCGGCGGGAATGGTCTCGGTCGCGAACACGTCCCAGTCGCGCGCCGCGCCGAGCGTGCCGGCCAGCCACTTGAGCTCGGCGCGCAGCGGCTGCAGCGCGGCGGCGGGGAAGTGGTCGCGGCCGAGGGCGAGGCAGGAGCGCAGGCGCCGCGTGCCGACGCGCATCTGGTGCACCCACTCGGGGTCGTCGTCGTGGAGGAGGCCCGTCGCGTTGGCCGCGACCTGGTCGAGGCACTCGACGGCGAGGGCCGCCAGCGCTGGCGCGACCGGCATCCCGGGGTCCAGCGCCACGTCGCGGGCGCGCACCGGCTTCCGCCAGCCGTCGGGCTCGCCGTGCGCGAGCGCATGGCCGCGCTCGGCCTTGTTCGCGGTGCCGACGGCCAGCGGCAGGCTTTCCGCGAGCGCGCGGGCGAGCTCGAACAGCCGTGCCGGATGGCCGGTCTTGAGCTCGATCTCGATCTCGGCGATGGGTGCGCGCACGACCGCGGCGCGGCGCTGTCCCGGCGGCCGGCGCGGGGCGCGGACTTCGCCGACGTCGATGCAGAGCTCGGCGCGCGTGCCGTCGGGGAACGCGAGCTGCAGCGTCCGCCGCTCGAAGTCGGTCGTGAAGCGGGGGCCGAGCCTGCCGCTCGCGACCGCCCGCTCGAGGCGCTGCTTCCACGGCGTCGTCGCGAGCAGGCGCGGGTCGAGCCGCGGGCCGGGAAGCGGCCACTCGTACTCGCCGCGCGCGTACAGCGCGCCGCCGGCGCCGGCCAGCGGCGGTCCCTTCACCGTCTGCCGCCAGTGCTCGCCGTCGCGGCGCACGCGCAGCGCGATGCCGGCCCGCGCCAGGCGGCCGTCGGGCGTGTCGTAGTACGTGCTGACGAGGCGCGTCTTCCGCGGTCGGCCGCGCGCGATCGCGACGACGGCCGGGTGGCGCGGCACCGCGGCGGCGGTGGCGGCGACCGCGGCGGGATCGATCGCCAGCTTGAGTTCGATCTCGGCCGTCAAGGCGGGCGCGCGCGGGCCGTGGCGGCGGTCACTCGGCCTCGGAAATCCGCACGCGGCGCGTGCGCACGGCGGCGGCGAGCTCGCGCAGCACCGCGACCGTGGCTTCCCAGCCGATGCACGCGTCGGTGATCGACACGCCGTACTGCAGCGGCTCGCCCGGCGCGAGGTCCTGCCGGCCCGGGTTGATGTGGCTCTCGATCATCACGCCGAAGATCCGCTCGTCGCCGCCGGCGACCTGCGCCGCGACGTCGCGGGCGACGTCGACCTGGCGGTCGTGGCGCTTCTGGCTGTTGGCGTGCGAGCAGTCGATCATCAGCCGCGCGGCGAGCCCGGCCGCCGGCGAGCTCGCGGCACGTCGCCTCGACGCTGGCGGCGTCGTAGTTGGGCGCCTTGCCGCCGCGCAGGATGATGTGGCAGTCCTCGTTGCCGGCGGTGTGCACGATCGCCGAGTGGCCGCCCTTGGTCACCGACAGGAAGTGGTGCGGCGCCGAGGCGGCCTTGATCGCGTCGACGGCGATGCGGACGTCGCCGTCGGTGCCGTTCTTGAATCCGACCGGGCAGGACAGGCCCGAGGCGAGCTCGCGGTGGACCTGGCTCTCGGTCGTGCGCGCGCCGATCGCGCCCCACGCGATCAGGTCGGCGAGGTACTGCGGCGTGATCATGTCGAGGTACTCGGTGCCGGCCGGCAGGCCGAGCTCGTTGATCTCCAGCAGGATGCGCCGCGCGAGCCGCAGGCCGTCGTTGATGCCGAAGCTGTCGTCGAGCCAGGGGTCGTTGATCAGGCCCTTCCAGCCGACGGTCGTGCGCGGCTTCTCGAAGTAGACGCGCATGACGACGATGAGGTCGGCGGCGAGCTCGCGCCGCAGCGCCGCGAGCCGCTGCGCGTAGTCGATCGCCGCGTCGTGATCGTGGATCGAGCAGGGACCGACGACCACGAGCAGGCGGTCGTCGGCGCCGTGGAGCACCCGGTGGATCGCCTGGCGCGCCTCGAACGTCGTCGTCGCGGCCTGCGCCGACACCGGGAATTCGCGCAGCAGGTGCGACGGCGGCGCGAGCTCCATGATCTCGCGGATCCGGGTGTCGTCGATCGGGCAGGGCGGCCGCCGGCGCGAACGGAGCGGGCGGTCGGCGATGCTTGGCGGTCGGTTGGGTCAAGGCGAGGCTCCGGACAACATTTTCACAGAAAAAACAACATATTAACGTCTAAGCGCGGCCGAGGCCAGCGCCGCCCGCCAGGTTTTGTTGCACCGCATTAGCCGAAATTGCCACAGTGGTCGCCGGGAGCGCCGCGAAATCGTTGCGGTCGGCGCGGCGGCTGTCGTAGACTCTGCATCGATGTCGCAGCGGCGAAAAGCCGCCGCCGAATCGAAATCACGGTCGGGTGACCTCCTGTCCACCCGGCCGAGGCTGACAAGGCCGCACCGGGCAACCGGTCGCGGCCTTGTTTTTTCTCCGTCGACCCGCGCGAACGGCGTTTGTCGCGCAGGCGCGGCATCGACGATCTGCAGCCGGTGCCGCGCGGCACCGGCACCGGCACCGAGGAGCTGCGGTGCCGATGCCGTCGCCGGCCCGCAGGTGGATTACTTCTTCGGTGCTGCGGGGGCCGGCGCCGGAGCAGGTGCTGCCGCTGGCGCCGGCGCGGGCGCCGCGCGCCGCGGGCTTCGCGGCGGCCGGAGCGGCCGTCGCGTCGGTCACGCACTTCTTCACGAAGCTGTTCTTCGCGGCGCCGGCGAGCTTCTTCTCGGCCGCCTGGGCGTTGCACGTAGTCGTCGCGGCCGCGGTCGCGTCCTTTTCGCACTTCTTGACGAAGCTCGTCTTGGCGGCGCCGGCCAGCTTCTTCTCCGTGGCCTGCGCTTCACAGGCGGGATCGGCGGCGAACGCGGCGGTGCTGGCGAACAACGTGAGCAGGGCGACGGCGGTGATGGCCTTCATGCGGTTTCCTTTGTGATGGTTTTGGGGTGCCGGCCGCTCCCGCCGCCGACTTGCGTCGACCACGGGCGACCTGACCGGTAATGGTACACCTGCGGTGGGGGCTTTCGGCTGCCGCCGCCCGGGCCTCACGCGCCCTTGCGGATCAGCAGGCCCTTCAGGTAGTCGCCCTCGGGGAACGCGAGCGCGACCGGATGGTCGGCGCCGGGGCCGAACCGCCCGACGATCGTCGCGTCGGCGCCGGCGTCGAGCGCGGCGCCGGCGACGATCTTGCGGAAGAACTCGGCGTCGATGCCGCCCGAGCAGGAGAACGTCGCCAGCAGCCCGCCGGGGCGCAGCAGCTTCAGGCCCCACAGGTTGATGTCCTTGTACGCGCGCGCCGCGCGCTCGGCGTGCGCCGCCGTCGGCGCGAACTTCGGCGGGTCGAGGACGACGAGATCGAACGCGCGCGCCGCGTCGCGGAGCTTGCGCAGCGTCGCGAAGGCGTCGGCCTCGATCCAGTCCGCGCGGTCGCCGTCGAGGCCGGGATTGAGCGCGAGGTTCGCCCGCGCTTCGCCGATCGCCGCCGCCGAGCTGTCGATCGAGGTCACGCGCCCGGCGCCGCCGGCCAGCGCCGCCAGCGTGAAGCCGCCGGTGTAGCAGAACACGTTCAGCACGTCGCGGCCGGCGGCGTGGGCGCGGATCGCCCGCCGGTTGTCGCGCTGGTCGAGGTAGAAGCCGGTCTTCTGCCCATGCGGTCACGTCGACGCGGTAGGCGAGCGCGTCCTCGACGAACGCGACCGTCGCCGGCAGCTCGCCGTGCGCGACGCCGTTCCGCGGCGGCAGGCCTTCGAGCGCGCGCACATCGGCGTCGGAGCGCTCGTAGACGCAGGCGACGCCGGGCAGCGCCGCGAGCGCGTCCACGATCGCGCCGCGCCAGGCTTCGGCCCCGGCGGACGAGAGCTGCACGACGACGACCGCGCCGTAGCGGTCGGCGACCACGCCCGGCAGGCCGTCGGACTCGCGCGTGCACGAGGCGGCAGCCGGTGTGGCGGTCGTCGAGGAGGCCGCGCGCGCCGCCGCGGCGCGCGCGATGCGGTCGCGCGAAGAACGCCGCGTCGATCGGCGTCCGGGGATCGAACGACCACACGCGCGCCCGGATCTGCGACTGCGGCGAGTACGCGGCGCTGCCGAGCTGCGTTCCGTCGGCGCCCACGACGGCGACGGTGTCGCCGACGCCCGGATCGCCGTGGACGCGGTCGATCGCGCCGGAGAAGATCCAGGGATGCCGGTGCCGCAGCGACTTGTCGCGGCCCGGCTTGAGCGTCACGGCGGCGCCGCGGCGCGCCGCGGACTCAGCCAAGGCTCACGCCGGCGATGCGGCCGATCAGGTAGGTGACGCCGCCGGCGAGCGGCGCCCAGCGCCAGCATCCGCAGGCCCGAGTACCAGCGCGTTGCGACCGGTGAACAGCGACAGCAGGGCGCCGACGCCGAACAGCGCCAGCGCCACGACGCCGACCGCGATCGGCAGCGCGTTCGGCCCGGGCGCGAGCAGGAACGGCGCGAGCGGCAGCAGCGCGCCGGCCGCGAACGACAGGAACGACGAGATCGCGGCGCCCCACGGCGAGCCGAGCTCGTCCGGGTTGAGGCCGAGCTCCTCGCGGGCGAGCGTGTCGAGCGCGTGCTCGGGATCGGCGACGATGCCGTCGGCAAGGCGCTTCGCCTCGTCCGGCGGCAGGCCCTTGGCGACGTAGATCAGCGCCAGCTCCTGCGCCTCGGCTTCCGGATACTGCGCGAGCTCGTCGCGCTCGAGGCCGATCTGGTACTCGAACAGCTCGCGCTGCGAGCGCACCGACACGTATTCGCCGGCCGCCATCGCGAACGCGCCGGCGCACATGCCGGCGACGCCGGTCAGCAGCACGACCTGCGGATCGGGGCTCGCGCCCGCGACGCCGAGGATCAGGCTCGCGTTGGAGATGAGGCCGTCGTTGACGCCGAACACCGCGGCGCGCAGGTTGCCGCCGCCGCCGAGGCCGCGGTGGCGGTGCTCGATGCCGGTCGACGCGGTCGGCGCCGCGTGCCCGGGGTCGCGCGCCGGCGCGGAGCCGTAGACCGACATGCCGCGGACCTTCATCGCCGCCAGCACCGCGCGCATCCGCCGCGGGCCCACGCGCCGCACCAGCGCGGCGACCAGCCGCGTGCGGCGATCGGGCAGGTAGGGCGGCGGCGGCGGATGGCCGCGCGCCGTCAGCTGCGCGCGCCAGATCGCGCCCTGCGCCTCGGCCTCGCCGGCCAGCCGGCGGAAGAGCTCCGCCCGCGTGCCGTCGGTCTCCGCCTCGGCGCAGACGCGGTAGAGGAACGCCGAGCCCTGCTCCTCCTGCCAGCTCTCCAGCGGGTTCATGCCGCGGCTCAGGCGCCCGCGGCGAGGCTCGGGACACCGCGGCGCGTGCGCCGTCGCCCCCAGGCGACACCGTCGGGCGGCCCGTCGGCTCACTGCGGCGCAAGCGCCGCCTCGATGCGCGCCATCACCGCGGCGTCGAGCTTCCCCACGACGTCGATCGCGCGCATGTTCTCGACGACCTGCGCGGGGCGGCTCGCGCCGGTGATCACCGTCGACACGTGCGGGTTCTTCAGGCACCAGGCGAGCGCGAGCTGCGCCAGCGTGCAGCCGAGATCGGAGGCGATCGGCGCGAGCCGCCGCACCGTCGCGATCTGGGCGGCATTGGTCAGCCGCTCGGCCAGCCACTCGTAGCCCTTGATCGTGCCGCGCGAGTCGGGCGCGATGCCGTCGTTGTGCTTGCCGGTCAGCAGCCCCGACGCCAGCGGGCTCCAGGTCGTCGTGCCGAGGCCGATGTCGCGGTACAGCCGCGCGTATTCCTTCTCGACGCGGTCGCGGTGCAGCAGGTTGTACTGCGGCTGCTCCATCACCGGCTTGTGCAGGTTGCGGCGGTCGGCGATCTGCCACGCGGCCATGATCTCGGCGGCGCTCCACTCGGACGTGCCCCAGTACGTCGCCTTGCCCGACGGCGACGATGTCGTGCATCGCCCACACCGTCTCCTCGATCGGCGTGTCGGGATCGGGGCGGTGGCAGAACAGCAGGTCGACGTAGGAGAGCTTCAACCGCTCGAGCGAGCCCTCGATCCCCTGCAGCAGGTACTTGCGGTTCAGCGTGTTCTTCTCGTTCGGCCCGTCGTTGAGGCCCCAGTAGAGCTTGGTCGAGACGATGTAGGACGCCCGGCGCCAGCCGAGCTTCGCCAGCGCCTCGCCCATGATCGTCTCGGACGCGCCGCGGGCGTAGATCTCGGCGTTGTCGAAGAAGTTGACGCCGGCGTCGTACGCGGCCGCCATGCAGTCGCGGGCGAGGTCGCCCGTCACCTGGTTGCCGTAGGTCACCCAGGTGCCGAACGACAGCTCGCTCACCTTGAGGCCGGACGCGCCCAGGCGCCGATAGTTCATCGTCATCGAATCGATCCGTGCTGAAGGTGAAAGGAGGGCGGCCGTGGCCGCGGCGGCCTAGGTCCGACCCGGCCGGGCCTCGTGCGCCTGCTGGCACTCGATGCAGCGGGTCGCCGTCGGGTAGGCGGCCAGCCGCGCCGGGGCGATCGGCTCGCCGCAGTCGCTGCACTCGCCGTAGGCATCGCCGGCGAGCCGCGCCAGCGAGGCGTCGACGTCGGCGAGCTCGGAGAGCGCGTGGCGCAGGCCGGCGATGTCGAGCTCGGCCAGCCCGTCGGCGACCGCCCAGTCGTCGGTCTCGTCGAGGCGGTTGCGCAGGCCGACGACGCGCTCGTCGCCGCTGCCCTCGAGCTGCGCCTTGACTTCGGCGCGCAGCGCGCTGCGCCGGTTCTCGAGGATGGATTCGATGCGCGCGCGGTCGGCGGCGGTGAGCTTGGCGGAGGTCATGCGGACGATTCTAGCAAGTTGTCGATGGCGGGCGGGGCGATCCCGGTCCGATGCGGTCAGCGCACGCGCTTTCCCGGGTACTCTTCCTCGATGTTGTCGCGAAAGAAGCTCCACGGCGAGGACGCGGTCGCGAACCGGCGCCAGGTCTCGGCGGTGATCCCCGAGTACTCGAACGTGCCGCCGGTGAGCTCGACGACGAGCACCCGCCGCCGGTCGTCGTAGCCGGCCGCGCGCAGGCTGCCGCCGGAGAGTCGCTTCATTTCCATCGCGGAGCTCCTATTTCGGCGGCGCGTACGGCCCGCAGCCTTCGAGCGCGGTCGGGTTCCCGTCGCGCAGCAGCTGCAGGTCCAGCCCCTTGCCGCGCAGCTCCATCATGCCGTTGGTGTAGCGCACGCCGGAGGCCGAGGCGATCTGGTAGAGCGTCACCCGGTCGCCGCCGGGCAGCAGCATGCGCGCTTCGCCGGTGTCGTAGCGGATCACGATGCGCTCGCCGTCGAGCTGGCAGGCGTAGGTGTTCTTGGCGGCCTCGGCGGCTTCCTTCTCCGCCGGGCCGGCGCAGGCGCAGAGCGCCGCGGCGACGAGCGCGGCGGCGGCGCGCGCCGCCAGGGGAGTCGGGAACCGGGCCAGCGGCGGTCGGGTCATCGGCGGTCCTCGTTACGGGCGGTGGGGCCGAGCGGGCGGGGCGCGGGGGCCGGACCGGATTCAGCCGGCCGTGGCGACGACCGCCGCCCGCCGGGGGTTGGGAAAGCGCGCGGCCTCCGGGTACGACAGCACCTCGGCCAGCCGGCCCGACCGGATCTCGCGCTGCATCCCCTGCCACCACGCGGCGTCGAGCAGGTCGGCGTGGTAGTACATGAAGCAGTCGCGCGTCTTCGGGTCGGTGAGCAGGAAGGTCGCGAACTCCTCGGGAAAGATGTCCTTCGGCCCGACCGCGTACCAGACGTCGTCCGCCATGTCGTCGTAGCCCGGCGGCGGCGGCGGGATCCTGCGGAAGTTGCAGTCGACCAGGAAGTCGATCTCGTCGTAGTCGTAGAACACGACGCGGCCGAAGCGGGTGACGCCGAAGTTCTTGAACAGGAGGTCGCCGGCGAAGATGTTGACCGCGGCGAGCTCCTTGATCGCGTTGCCGTACTCGCGCATCGCGTGCATCCGCTGCGCGTCGTCGGCGCGCTCGAGGTAGATGTTGAGCGGGACCATCCGCCGCTCGATGTACAGGTGCTTGACGACGATGCGGTCCGCCTCGAACTCGATCACCGACGGCGCGACGTTGAGGAGCTCGGCGACGAGCTCGTCGGAAAAGCGGTCGCGCGGGAACGCGACGTTCGAGTACTCGAGGATGTCGGTCATCCGGCCGACGCGGTCGTGGTGCTTGACCAGCGTGTACTTGTCCTTCACCTGCTGGCGGTCGGTGTCCTTGGAGGCCGCGATCTTGTCCTTGATGACCTTGAACACGTACGGGTACGAGGGCAGCGTGAACACGCTCATCACCAGCCCCTTGATGCCGGGCGCGATGATGAACTTGTCGCGCGAGTGCTTGAGGTGGTGCAGGAAGTCGCGGAAGAACAGGTTCTTGCCGCCCTTCTGCAGGCCGACCATCGAGTAGAGCTCGGACGCCGACTTGCCCGGCAGGATGTCGAGCAGGAAGCTCACGTAGGCGGACGGCACCTCCATGTCGACGAGGAAGTACGCGCGGTTGGCCGAGAACAGCGTCGCGAGCTCGGCGTCGTCCATCAGCAGCGCGTCGAAGCACAGCTTGCCGTCGGCGTCGTGCTTGACCGGCACGACGAACGGGTAGGTGTGGATGCCGTTGACGATCCGGCCGACGATGTAGGCGGTCTGGTTGCGGAAGAACGGCGAGGACAGCACCTGGATCTGGTGGTTGGCCTCCAGCGTGAACGGGCCGCGGGAAGCGCGCGCGGAACGCGGCGAACAGGTTGGCGAGGTCGCGCCGGAAATCGGCGAACGGCCGCTCGAACCTGAGGTCGAGGACGATGTCCACAGCCGCGGCGCGCAGGCCCTGCTGCAGCGGGTAGTACGACTTGTACGTCGGCGGGTCGGCGTCGATGTGCTCGGTCGAGATGGCCGGGCGCAGGAAGATGAAGCGGTTGTGGAAGTACGCGCGGTGCAGGATCTTGGTCGACACCGAGTTGAAGAACGTCTCCGCGCACTCCGGCTGGCGGTGGTCGATCAGGAGGCCGATGTAGTGCAGCTTCACCTGCTCCCACAGGCTGTCGCTGCCGGTGCGGTCGAGGCCCGCCGAGCGGAACTCGCGCAGCGACGCGCTCGGCGGTCTCGACGACCCGCCGGTCGTAGAAGTCGATCCGGTCGCGCGCGACGTGCTGGATCGCCAGCCAGTTGCCCGCCTCGAAATGGCGGCGCGCCGCGCGCGCGCACTCGCGGAACAGCGCGTAGTGCTTGTCGAAACCTTCGAGCAGCGCCTGCGCGATCGCCCGGGCCTGCTCGACCGGCGGGGCCTGGCGGGCGGACAGGGCGGCGGAAGCGATCGGCATCGGTCGGACTCTCGGGCGGGCAGTCGGGGGGCGGGGGGGCGGACGGGGCGGTCGGGCGTGCGCAATGCTCATTGTAGCGCGGCGGACGCGCGGATCCGCCGGGCGCGCGGGTCGCCGTGCCGCGGCCGCGCGCGGGGCGTCAGGTTTCGCCTACGGCTTCAGCGCCCGGTACAGGAACGGCAGGCTCACGTCCATCCGGTAGTCGATGTCGGAGTGGTTGTCGTCGAACTCCTCGTAGGTGTGCGCGATGCCGGCGGCCGCGAGGCGCTGCGACAGGATCCGGCGTGCCGTAGTGGATGTGGTACTGGTCGCGCCAGCCGCAGTCGATGTAGATGCCGCGCAGCGACAGCAGGTTGCTCCGGCTGCGGCCGACGAGGTGGATCGGATCGTGCCGGCGCCACGCTCTTCCAGCGCGCCTCGATGCGCTCGCCGGTCTCGAGGTTGTACGGCAGGCGGAAGCCGAGCGGCGCCGCCGGGTCCGGGTCGTAGGTCGCGGCCATGCACACGTTCATGAGCGCGTGGCCCTCGGCCGGCGAGAGCTTTTCGCTTGCCCAGACGGCGTCGAGGAAGCGCTTGACGCGCCCGTCGTCCTGGCCCTCGGCGAGGCCCGGGCGCGCGGCGACGCTCGGCCCGCACGTCGAACGCGCCCGCGCTTGCGCGCGCGGCGTCGCGGTACTTGGCGAGCTCGTTCAGCGTGTTCGGCCAGTCGTGGCCGTAGACGAAGTCGAAGTAGGCGTCGCCGGAGTGGTCGGCGACGGCGCCCCAGTGCTTCGCGTACTTCATGCCGTGGATGATCGCGCCGTAGCCGCCCGACGACTTGCCGAAGCAGCCGCGATGCTCGCGCGAGGCGAGCGTGCGGAACTCGCGGTCGACGAACGGGATGAGCTCGCGCGTCAGGTAGTCGGCGTAGCGGCCGATCGCCGACGAATTGACGTACTGGTTGCCGCCGAGCGAGGTGAAGCAGTCGGGGAAGACGACGATCGCCGGCCCCATCCGCTTCGCGTGGACGAGGCGCGCGACGCGCTCGGGCACGTTGTCGCCGAACGGCTTCCAGTCGACGTGGCGAGGCCCGAGCCGGTGAAGCCGGCGAGGTCGTAGAGCACCGGGAACCGCCGGCCGCGGCCGCGCGCCCGCGGCGTCGTCGTACTCGGCCGGCAGCCAGACGGCCAGCCTGCGCACGTGCGGATCGCCGAGCGGATTGTCGGCGAGGATCTGCGAGGCGTGCTCGAGCACGACGACGGTGCCGGAGGCGCGGAGAGCGCGTTTCCGGGCCATGGGGTTCGTCCGGTCGGAGACGATGCGAGTCGGAGCGTCGTGCCGCGATTGTGCCGGCGCGGCGGCGCCGGCAAACCGGCAGGCGACGCGATGAACCGCGATTTTTCCGAGCCGAAGTGCAGTTGTCGCAATGGCGACGACTGTTGTCGCCAGATGGCGACATCACGCCGACGAGCCGATGGACTGTGACCAAAGGGACATTCCAGTGGCAATTTGCGCGCCGTGGCGCATCTGCGATTGCGCCGGAAGCTCGCCGTCTGATTATCCTGAATCTTGCAACCATGATTTCGGCGCAAGGCAAAAATGCGCGTTTTGCAGCATCGGTGGAGTGACGTTCGTCGTCGCCGCGCATTGCCGCGGGCCTGGCCGCCGCCGCGACGGTCCTCGTTGCGTTCCCGGAGTTCAACGGCGCCGCGCGCTCGAGCGGCCGGCCGTTTCCGCCCCGCGATCAACGTCGGCAGCCGCGACGTTCACGATTCCGGCAGGTGAAGCGCGTCGTGTCCGCGACGATTTCCGGATTCTGGGGACGAGCGGCGATCCGAACAGCACCGCCGGGGTGGACGTCTGCCTCGACGGCGTCGAGGTCGCGCAGTGCGTGAAGCCCGACCCCAGCTGCTGGATCGGCGACATCGGCCAGCGGCCCGTGGAGCCACACGTTCACGGCCGACGCGAACTGCTCGCGCTGAACGACGGCGGCGGCGACGCTGACGGCGGTGCAGACCTCCGACGTGCGCATCCGCCTGGGCGTGACGACGCTGATCGTCGAGACCGCGCCGCCGCCGGTCGTGCCGACGCTGTCGCCGGCATCGGCTGCCGACGCTCGATGCCGGCGCTGGCGCGCTGCTGCTGCGCTGCAGTGGCGCGGTCCGGCGGCGGTCGGCGCGCTTGGTCGCGGCCGCGCGGCTCGCCAGGCCGCGCGTTCGTCTGCGGCGCCGCGTCGCCGGCGCTCAGGCACTTCGCGGTCCTGCGCGGCCTTCAGCGCCTTGCGCGGCCGACCGCTTTTTGCGGGGCTTGATCAGCAGCGACCCGCGGCAGTTCTCGGACCCGCAGCGGCAGGCGTACGCGGCCCGCGTCTTCTTGCCGATCCTGCGGTCGAGCGACAGCCGGTAGTCGTAGGTGAGCTCCTCGCCGGCGCGGATCTTGCGCCGCGCCTCGATGAACACGCGGCCGTCGTCGTCCTCCTGCGACTCGCAGTTGGCGTCGCACGAATGGTTGATCCAGCGCGCGGCGTTGCCGCGGACGTTGGCGTCGATGACCGTGCCGTCGCTCGACCTCGAAGAAGAACGTGTGGTGCGGATTGTCCGGATCGCACGGCGGCCGCTCGAGCGCGATGTCCCAGGTCGTGCGGTCGCCGCGGTACTCGATGATCTGCGTGCCCTTGCGGATGTCGCGCGTGGCGAAGACGCCGCGGCCGTGGATCCTGGAATTGCGGACGACGTAGGGTCGGGGAAGCTTCGCGGCAGGCATCTCGGGCACGCGAAAAAACGCGCATCATGCCTGAAGCGGCGGGGGTTGAGAAGCAGCGGCCTCCCGCCGGCGCGTCGTCACGGCGCTTCGCGCCCGCGCCCGGGCGACGGCGGCGCGGGCTACAGCAGCGGGTCGCTGACGCGCTCGCCGCTGCTCGTAGACGACGTGCGCGCGGCCGACGAGCAGCGCGTCGAGCGGGCCGATGCGGTCGAGGTCCTTGTTCGTGTACGGCAGGCGGTGCAGCACGTAGCGCATCGCGTTGAGCCGCGCCCGCTTCTTGCAGTCGGACTTGATCACCGTCCACGGCGCGTCGGCGGTGTCGGTGTAGAAGAACGTCGCCTCCTTGGCCTTCGTGTAGTCGTCCCACTTGTCGAGCGACGCGAGGTCGACCGGCGACAGCTTCCACTGCTTCAGCGGATGCGCCTCGCGCTCGCGGAAGCGCCGCCGCTGCTCCTTCTGGCTGACCGAGAACCAGAACTTGATCAGGTGGATGTTGTTGTGCACGAGCATCCGCTCGAAGTCCGGCGCCTGGCGCATGAACTCCAGGTACTCCTGCTGCGTGCAGAAGCCCATCACCCGCTCGACGCCGGCGCGGTTGTACCACGAGCGGTCGAACATCACGATCTCGCCGGCGGTCGGCAGGTGGCGCACGTAGCGCTGGAAGTACCACTCGCCGCGCTCGGCGCTCGGTCGGCTTCTCCAGCGCGACGACGCGCGCGCCGCGCGGGTTGAGGTGCTCCATGAAGCGCTTGATCGTGCCGCCCTTGCCGGCGGCGTCGCGGCCCTCGAACAGGATCACGACCTTCTGCCGGTCTCCTTGACCCAGGCCTGCAGCTTCAGCAGCTCGACCTGCAGCCGGTACTTCTGCCGCTCGTAGGTCTTGCGCGACATCAGGTTCTTGTACGGGTAGCCGCCGGTGCGCCAGTCGTCGGCGAGCTCGTCGTCGGCGTCGACCGGCAGCTGCCGCGCCAGCGCCTGCTGCTCCTTCAGCACCGCCCGCATCAGCAGCGCGGCGTCGACCGGCGACCGCCCGGCGAGGATGTCCTCCAGCGCGTTGGCCTGCGCTTCCTGCGCGGCGGCGATGCTCTCGCCGACCGCGTGGCGTCTCGATCGCCTCGGGCGCTGGCCGTCGGCCCGACGTCGCCGCGACCGCGCGGCGCGGGCGCCGGCCGGCCGGCGGCGGTTGCGGCCGGCGCGGCGGCGGCGGTCTCGGGGCGGGCGATCGGCGGTCGGCTTCCTGGCCGCTGGCGTTCATCCTTTTTCGCCGCGGGTTGACGTGCGCTGCCGAGCGGGCGTCACGCTGGCGGGCGTGCGGACCGGCGTCGGCGCGGGCCTGCCCACGTTGTCTTCGGACCATCGACTTGTCGGCTCGGTTGCAGTGCCTTGCCCGCGACGATCGGGCGCGGCGTTCGCCGCTGCTCAATGCCCCGACGTCGTGACGAGGACCGCCGCCGCCAGCATGACCGGGGCGGTCGCCGCCGCGATCACGGTCGACAGCACGAGGCTGCCCGCGACCGGCCCGCCCAGCGTCTCGAACTGGCGCGACATCAGGTAGACGTTGGCGCCGACCGGCAGCGCCGCCATCAGCACGATCGCCTGCGTCTCCAGCGGCGGCAGCCCGAGCAGCCGCGCGGCCAGCAGCACGACCGCCGGATGGACGGCGAGCTTGAATGCCGCAGATCGCGGCGCTCTTCGCGAGCCCCTGCCGTATGCCGAACTCGGCGAGCCCCATGCCCAGCGCGATCAGCGACAGCGGGACCGCCGCCTGGCCGATCAGCTCCAGCGTGCGGTCGACCATGTCGCGGCAGCGGCACGCCGACGTAGCCGTAGGCCGTGCCGGCGACGATGCTCGCGACGATCGGGTTGGCGAGCACGCTCCGTGGCCGTCTTGGCGAGCGCTCCGACCGACGCCGACGCGATGGCGCGCCCACTCGACCGACACCGTGACCAGCGTCCACAGCAGGAACGAGTTGAACACCAGCACCAGCGACACGACCGGCAGCGACGCGTCGCCGAGCAGCGTCTTCGGCGAGCGGCACGCCGAGCAGCAGGTTGTTCGAGAAGATGCCGCCGATGCCGAACACCGACTGCGACGCGCCGTCCATCCGGAACAGCCGGCACGCGGCGACGCGGGCGAGGAAGAAGACCAGCAGCGAGCCGCCGAAGTAGGCGAGCAGCAGCCGGTAGTCGACCGGCGGCAGGCGCGGGAAGCCGCTCATCAGGCGGAACAGCAGCGTCGGCACGGCGACGGCGAACACGAACCGCGTCAGCGCGTCGGCGACCGCCTGTTCCCAGCGTGCCCCAGCGGATCAGCGCCGTAGCCGACCAGCACGAGCAGGAACAGCGGCGCGGTCAGCGCGAGGAGGTGCGGCAGCGCGTGACATCGGCGGGCCCGGGCGGCGGGCGCGCCCGGAAGTCGTTCAGGCCGCCGCGGGTCTCGGCGCGCGCGCCGGCGACCATCGCCCGCAGCGCGTTCCCGACCAGGCCCGAGAGCACCCCGGGCAGGTAGCGCGCGCCGGCCTTGCGCCAGCGGTGGAAGTCGGCCGGCGTCAGCGCCAGCACGCCGGCGGCGACCCCGGCGGCGCCCGCGCGCCGGATGCCGTGCTCGATCGCGCCGACGACCTCGGGGTGCTGCATCTGCCCGGGCAAGCCGAACGAGAACGACAGGTCGTTGGGGCCGAAGAACACGGCGTCGATGCCCGGCACGGCGAGGATCGCGTCGAGGTTGGCGATCGCCTCGCGCGTCTCGCACATCACGATCACCGCCGTGCCTTCGTTCGAGTCGCGCACGTGGGTCTCGCCGCCGAAGAAGCCGAAGCCGGCCGCGCGCGTGGAGAAGGCCGCGCCGCGCGTGCCGACCGGCGGATACTTGGCCGCGGCGACGATCCGCGCCGCCTGCGCCGCCGTGTTCACCTGCGGCACCTGGATGCCCGACGCGCCGACGTCCAGCACGCGCAGGATCTCGGGCTCGAGCGTGCGCACGACCGGGATGACGCCCGCCGCGCGCGCCGCGCGCACCATCTGCTCGGTCGACTCGATGCCGGCCGGGCCGTGCTCGTTGTCGACGATGACGAAGTCGAAGCCCGCGTGTCCGCACATCTCGACCAGCGCCGGCGACGGGATGCCGATGAAGCTGCCGAGCAGCGCGCGCTCTCCGCGCAACAGCGACGGCAGGCGGGTGTCGATGACGTTCATGCGCGTTCTCCGGGGAGGGTCCGCCGGCGGATGCGGCGGCGAGGTCCAATCCCGCATTGTAATGACTGCGCGCGGCGGCGGTCCGCGGCGGCGCGCGCGTTATCGGCTAGAATCCTCGGCCAGGCGACGCGGAGCCCGGCCGGGCCCCGCGGGTCCGCGCAACGGCCCGACCCTTCCCCGCGAGAGGCGCTCCGCCATGACTTCCGCCGCCATCTACAACACCGACTTCGCCTCGCTGCGCGATACCGATACGGTGGCCGACGGCGACGCGCCGCATGCTCGAGGACCGGGTCTCCGACCTGCCGGTCACCGACGGCTCGGGCACGCTGGTCGGCATGTTCCGGCTCGCGCGCCTGTTCGAGGTGCTGCTGCCCCGGCCGCGCAGCTCGACTACGGCATGCCGGACCTCTCGTTCATGGGCGACACCGTCGACCAGCTGAAGCGGCGGATGCGCGAGATCGAGGACCAGCCGGTGCGCAACTTCATGGTCGCGCCCGAGCACGTCGTCCACCCGGACACGACGCCGCTGGAGGCGGTGCTGCTGCTCTACAAGGGCGCCAACGCGGTGCCGGTCGTCGCGCCCGCGACCGGCAGGCTCGTCGGCATGGTCACCGCGCGCGAGGTCCTCGTCGCGCTGCAGCCGCGCGGGAGCCGGTGATGCACGGCGCGGCGGAGCACGCGGGCTCGGTCGTCTTCGGGCTGTCGCCGCTGTGGGTGGCGACGATCCTGTTCGTCGCCGTGTACGCGATCATCATGACCGAGAAGGTCAACCGCGCGATCCTCGCGCTGGTCGGCGCCGGGCTCGTGATCCTGTCCGGCGTGGCGACGCAGCACGAGGCGATGGGCGCGGTCGACTGGAACACCCTCGGCCTGCTGCTCGGGATGATGCTGATCGTCAACGTCACGCGGCGCTCGGGCCTGTTCCAGTACGTGGCGATCTGGGCGAGCAAGAAGGTCGACGCGCGCCCGTGGGGCATCCTGCTGATGATGTCGATCGTGACCGCCGTGTTCTCGGCGTTCCTCGACAACGTGACGACGGTGCTGCTGACGGTGCCGGTGACGCTGCTGATCACCGAGGAGCTGCGGGTCAAGCCGTATCCGTACCTGTTCGCGCAGATCTTCGCGTCGAACATCGGCGGCACGGCGACGCTGATCGGCGACCCGCCGAACATCATGATCGGCTCGGCGACCGGCCTCACGTTCAACGATTTCGCGCTGGCGCTGACGCCGGTCGTCGTCGTGATGCTGGTGGCGACGATGGTGCCGCTGTACTACCTGTGGGGCCGGCACCTGCGCGCGGCGGACGCCGACCGGAAGCGGGTGATGCAGTTCAACGAGCGCGAGGCGATCACCGACCCGCGCCTGCTGAAGCAGTCGCTGACCGTGATCGCGCTGGTCATCGCCGGGCTTCATGCTGCCAGCGCCAGATCGGCGTCGAGCCGGCGAGCATCGCCATCTTCGGCGCCGCCGTGCTGCTGCTGCTCGACAACTTCGGCAAGAGCCCCGAGGAGCAGTCGAAGAACGTCCACGCCGCGCTGTCCGAGGCCGAGTGGATCACGCTGATGTTCTTCCTCGGCCTGTTCGTGCTCGTCTTCGGCATCCAGAAGGCGGGGCTGATCGACATGATGGCGCAGGGCCTGCTCACCGCGACCGGCGGCGACTTCAACGATCACGGCGCTGGCGATCCTGTGGGCCTCGGCGGTCCTGTCGGCGTTCATCGACAACATCCCCTTCGTCGCGACGATGATCCCGCTGATCAAGGCGATGGCGCCGACGTTCGGCGGCGACGCCGCGCTGCTGCCGCTGTGGTGGGCGCTGTCGCTGGGCGCCTGCCTCGGCGGCAACGGCACGCTGATCGGCGCGTCGGCCAACCTCGTCGTCGCCGGCATCGCCGAGCGCGCCGGCACGCACTTCCGCTTCGTCGAGTACCTGAAGGTCGCGTTCCCGCTGATGCTGATCAGCATCGTGCTCTCGCACGCGTACCTGTACCTGCGCTACCTGTAAGTAGGGTCAGACACGACTTATCGGTGGTGGCGGCCGCGGCGGAGCCTGCCGCCAAAGTGGCAGAAGTAGTGTCTGACCCTAATTAAGCGCGCAGGCGCCGCAGGCGCTCGGCGGCGGCCTGCAGCGTCTCCTCGCGCTTGGCGAAGCAGAAGCGGATCACGTGGTGGTCGGTGCCGTCGTGGTAGAACGCCGACAGCGGGATCGTGGCGACGCCGATCTCGCGCGTCAGCCACTGCGCGAACTCCGCCGCCGGCAGGTCGCTGACGCGGTCGTAGCGGGCGAGCTGGAAATAGCTGCCCGCGCAGGGCAGGAGCTCGAGCGGCGTGTCGGCGAGCGCCGCGCGCAGGAGGTCGCGCTTCGCTTGCGAAGAACTCCGGCAGCGACTCGTAGCGGACGGGTCGCGCAGGAACCCGGCGAGGCCGTGCTGCGCCGGGCTGTTGACGGTGAACACCGTGAACTGGTGGACGCGCCGGATCTCGGCGGTGATGCTCGCGCGGGGCGAGCGCGTAGCCGACCTTCCAGCCGGTCGCGTGGAAGGTCTTGCCGAACGAGCCGATGACCACGCTGCGCGCCGCGAGCTCGCCGCTGCGCGCGAGGCTCTCGTGCCGCGCGCCGTCGTAGACCATGTGCTCGTAGACCTCGTCGCTGACGACGACGATGTCGGTGCCGCGCGTCACCGCGGCGAGCTCGTCGAGGTCCGCCGCCGACAGCACGCTGGTGCCCGGGTTGTTCGGCGTGTTGACGAGGATCATCCGCGTGCGCGGCGTGATCGCGCGGCGGACCGCCGCCCAGTCGATCCGGTAGCCCGGCACGGCGAGCGGCAGCGGCACCGGCGTCGCGCCGGCGAGCCGCACCGCGGGGATGTAGCTGTCGTAGGCGGGCTCGAACAGGATCACCTCGTCGCCGGGATGCGCGAGCGCCCGATGCCGTGAAGATCGCCTGCGTCGCGCCGGTCGTCACGGTGATCTCGTGCTCGGGGTCGTAGGCGCGCCCGTAGAGCCGCAGGACCTTGGCCGCGATCGCCTCGCGCAGCGCCATCACGCCGGGCGATGAGCGGGTACTGGTTGTGCCCGGCGCGCATCGCCGCGGCGACCAGGTCGATCAGCGCCGGGTCGATCGCGTAGTCGGGAAACCCCTGGCCGAGGTTGACGGCGCCGTGCTGCTGCGCGAGCGCCGACATGACGCTGAAGATCGACGTGCCGGTCGCGGGCAGCCGCGAGCGGATGCGGACGGGAGAGGAGAGAGGGGCATGGCGGACGGTAGGTGCGGACGGCGGCGGCGACGCGCCCCGGGCGGGATCGATGGCGGCGGCGGTGACGGCGCCGATGCGATAATCAGCATACCAAAGCGCACCCGCAGGCAGGAGGAACGACGATGGGACAGATGATCGAGCTGACGGCGGCCGACGGCTTCCGGCTCGCCGCCTACCGCGCCGAGCCCGACGGGACGCCCGCGGCGGCCTCGTCGTGGTCCAGGAGATCTTCGGCGTCAACAGCCACATCCGCGGCGTCTGCGACGGCTACGCGGCCGACGGCTACCGCGTCGTCGCGCCGGCGCTGTTCGACCGCTGCGCGCGCAGCGTCGAGGTCGGCTACACGCCCGCCGACATCGCCCGCGGGCGCGAGCTGAAGGCCGTGGCCGGGATCGACGCCGCGCTGCTCGACGTCGCGGCCGCGCGCGACGCGGTCGCCGGGCCGGCAAGGTCGGCGTGGTCGGCTACTGCTGGGGCGGCTACGTCGCCTGGATGGCCGCGGCGCGGCTTCCGGGATTCGCCTGCGCGGTGCCGTACTACGGCGGCGGCATGCTCGAGGCCGTCGGCCGAGCGCCCGCGGTGCCCGGTGCTGTGCCACTTCGGCGAGCGCGACATGAACATCCCGTGGACGGCGTGCGGCGCTTCGCCGCCGCGCATCCGGAGATCGAGGTCCTGCTCTACGCCGCCGACCACGGCTTCAACTGCGACCAGCGCGGCTCGTACGACGCCGCCGCGGCGAAGCTCGCGCGCGAGCGCTCGGTCGCGTTCATGCGCGAGCACATCGGCTGAGCTCCTGCGCCGCCGCCGAGCGGCAGCGCGCCAAGGCGCGGATGCGAGCGTTCAACGCGGAGACGCGCGGGCTTCGAGCTCCTCCCAGCGCGCGTAGGCCGCCGCGAGCTCGGCCTCGCGCGCTTCGAGCCCGGCGTTGAGCGCCTTGACGCGCTCGGCGCCGTCGCGATAGACGGCCGGGTCGGCCAGCTGCTCGCGGGCCGCGGCCAGCGCGGCTTCGAGGGCTTCGATCCGTTCCGGCAGCGCGGCGAGCTCGCGCTCGTCGGGAGGGCTCAAGCGCGGGCGACGCGGTCGTGCCTCGGCGCGCGCGTTGGCGGCGGGCGGCGGGGCAGACGGCGCCGCGGCGCGCGCGGCGGCCCGCGCTTCGGGAGCGCGCAGCTCCCCGGCGCGCTGCGCCTGGTACGCCGCCCAGTCGCTGTAGCCGCCCGCGTATTCGCGCAGCACGCCGTCGCCCTCGAACGCGATCACCTGCGTGACGACGTTGTCGAGGAAGGCGCGGTCGTGGCTCACCAGGAAGATCGTGCCGCGATAGTCCTGCAGCAGCGACTCGAGCAGCTCCAGCGTCTCGATGTCGAGGTCGTTGGTCGGCTCGTCGAGCACCAGCACGTTGGCCGGCCGCGCGAACAGGCGCGCGAGCAGCAGGCGGTTGCGCTCGCCGCCGGACAGCGAGCGCACCGGCGAGCGCGCGCGCTCCGGCGGGAACAGGAAGTCGCCGAGGTAGCTGATCACGTGCCGGCGCTCGGTGCCGATCTCGACCCACTCGGCGCCCGGGCTGATCGTGTCCTGCAGCGTCGCGTCGGGGTCGAGCTGCTCGCGCAGCTGGTCGAAGTAGGCGACCGACGAGGTTCGCGCCGCGCCGGACCGTGCCGGCGTCGGGCGCGAGGTCGCCCAGGATCAGCTTCAGCAGCGTCGTCTTGCCGCTGCCGTTGGGGCCGAGCAGGCCGATCCGGTCGCCGCGCAGCACGCGCGTCGTGAAGTCGCGGATCAGCGACGCGGTCGCCGAACGCCTTGGCGACGTGCGTGAGCTCGGCGACCATCTGGCCCGAGCGCGCGCCGTCGTCGACCCGCAGGTTGACCTGCCCCAGCCGGTCGCGGCGCGCGGCGCGCTCGCGGCGCAGCGCCTCGAGCCGGCGCACGCGGCCCTCGTTGCGCGTGCGCCGCGCCTCGATGCCCTTGCGGATCCACACCTCCTCCTGCGCCAGCAGCTTGTCGAAGCGCGCCTGCTCGGCGGCCTCGTCGGCGAGCTGCCGGAGCCTTGCGTCTGCTGGTAGGCGGCGAAGCTGCCGGGATAGTCCGCGAGCCGGCCGCGGTCGAGCTCGACGATCCGCGTCGCGACGGCGTCGAGGAAGCGGCGGTCGTGGGTGACGAAGACGACGGCGCCGGCGAAGCCCAGCAGCAGCGCCTCCAGCCACTCGATCGCGGCGAAGTCGAGGTGGTTCGTCGGCTCGTCGAGCAGCAGCACGTCGGGCTCGGCCGCGAGCGCCCTGCGCGAGGGCGACGCGCTTCTTCCAGCCGCCGGAGAGCGTTCCGATCCGGACGTCGGCCGGCAGCGCGAGGCGCGTGAGCACGGCGTCGACGCGGTTGCCGAGCGCCCAGCCGTCGATCGCGTCGAGCCGCGCGTGCAGCGCGTCGACGGCCGCAAGGCCTGGGCATCGTGCGGATCCTCGGCCAGCGTCGCCGTCGCGTGGTGGTAGGCGGCGAGGAGCTCCCCGTCGGCGCCGAGGCCCAGCGCGACGGCGTCGTAGACGGTGCTATCGGGATCGAGCTCGGGCTCCTGCGGCACCCAGCCGATCCGGGCCGAGGGCGCGATCCAGCGCTCGCCGTCGTCGAGGTCCGCGCCGCCGGCGAGCACCTTCAGCAGCGACGACTTGCCTTCGCCGTTGCGGCCGATCAGGCCGACGCGCTCGCGCGGATCGAGCTGGAAGTCGGCGCCGTCGAGCAGCGCGTGGTGGCCGTAGGCGAGGCGGGCGCGCGCGAGCGAGAGGAGGGGCATGCCTCCGCGATCAGCCGCGGCCGATGAACGGCATCTTGGTCGCCATCACCGTCATGAACTGGACGTTGGCGTCGAGCGGCAGGCTCGCCATGTAGAGCACGGCATCGGCGACGTGCTGGACGTCCATCCGCGGCTCGACCGCCATCGTGCCGTTCGCCTGCGGCACGCCGGCGGTCATCCGCTCGGTCATCTCGGTGGCGGCGTTGCCGATGTCGATCTGCCCGCAGGCGATGTCGTACTTGCGGCCGTCGAGCGACGTCGAGTTGGTCAGCCCGGTGATCGCGTGCTTGGTCGCCGTGTACGGGGCCGAGTTGGGCCGCGGCGCGTGGGCCGAGATCGAGCCGTTGTTGATGATGCGCCCGCCGCGGGGCGTCTGGCTCTTCATCAGCTTGAACGCCTCCTGCGTGCACAGGAACGAGCCGGTCAGGTTGATGTCGACGACGCTCTTCCACTGCGCGTAGGTCAGGTCCTCGAGCGGCACCGCCGGCGCGCCGATCCCGGCGTTGTTGAACAGCAGGTCGAGCCGGCCGAACTTCCGCGCGACCTGCGCGAACAGCGCCTGCACCGACGCGGGGTCGCCGACGTCCGTGGGAATCGGCAGCGCGCGCTCGGCCGCGAGGCCGGCGGCGGCGACGACGTGCTGCAGCGGCTCCAGGCGGCGGCCCACGAGCGCGACGCCGTACCCGTGGTGGAGCAGCGCGAGCGCCACGGCCTTGCCGATGCCGGTGCCGGCGCCGGTGACGACGGCGAATTTCCTGGGCGAGTCCATGTTCGTCCTCCGTGGGTGGCGCGTGGGGTGCGGCGCCCGCTTCAGGCGGCGGCGCGCGGCACGGCGTCGTGCGGCAGCCCGCGTACGCACAGCTTCTCGGTCGCCATCGTGTGCGCGAGCAGCTTGACCAGCGCGTAGACGGTGTCGATGTGCGGCGTGGGCGTGTCGGTCAGCCGGCCGAGCTCGATGACCGAGCCGACGAGCGCGTCGATCTCGGGCTCGCGGCCCGCCTCGATGTCCTGCAGCATCGACGTCTTGTGCTTGCCGACCTTCTCCGCGCCGGCGA
Source organism: uncultured beta proteobacterium (assembly GCA_963832705.1). Taxonomy (GTDB): domain Bacteria; phylum Pseudomonadota; class Gammaproteobacteria; order Burkholderiales; family Casimicrobiaceae; genus CAIWHR01. Next base: position 242,882 of record CAWHVP010000010.1, read on the forward strand.
TCCGCTTGTCGATCGTCACGCGGAACGTGACGCCGAGCTTGTTCGCGATCGCCTGCGCCTCGGTCATCATGCCGGCGGCGAGCTCGCGCGTCAGCGGGTACTGGCACACGTCGACCAGCGTCGAGTGCGTCAGCGCGCTGATCGGATTGAACGACAGGTTGCCCCAGAGCTTCAGCCAGATCTCGGAGCGGATGTTGTCGAGGATCGGCGACTTCAGGCCCGCGGTGACGAAGAGCTGCGCGATGCGCTCGATGCGCGGGCTGGTCGAGCCGTCGAGCTCGCCCAGCGGGTAGCGGTTGCCTTCGATGTGCTTGACGACCCCCGGCGCCGCGATGCCCGCGGCGGGGTAGACGACGCAGCCGACGATCCGGCGGGGGTCGATCGTCGCCATGATCTTCCCGTGCGGGTCGGCGGTGCGCACGCAGTAGCCTTCGTGCGGGCCGCCGTGCCGCTGGAAGTACCACCACGGAATGCCGTTCTGCATCGGGATCAGCACGGTCTCGTCGTGGAACAGCGCGGTGAGGTCGTCGACGATCGGCTCGACCTGGTTGGCCTTGACGGCGAGGATCACCAGGTCGCAGGGGCCGACCGAGCGAACGTCGTCGGTCGCGGGAATGTGCCGGGCCAGGTGCTCGTCGCCGTCATCCATGATGAGCCGCAGCCCGCGCTCGCGGATCGCGGCGAGATGCGCGCCGCGCGCGATCACCGTGACGTTGTGACCGACCGTCGAGAACAGGACGGCGAGATGACCGCCGATGGAGCCGGCGCCGACGACGCAGATGCGCATGGAAGTTCCTTTGGGTGCGGAGGACGGGCGGCGCCGGAACGGGACACGGCGCACCTCGGTTTCATTTTACCGGGAAACGGCGATGGCCCGTCGGCCGAGGCGAGCCCGCGCTCCGGAGGTCCGGCTGCGGCCGAACCGGCGGCCGAAGCCGTGGTCGAAGCTGTGCTAGATTGCCGCCGGTGCGCTCCGCCCGGCCGTGGCCTGGGCACCGAAACCCGAAGGAGATCCGTGATGGCGAAATGGTCCTGGCGCCTGCTGCGCCTGCCGCTGGGAGCTGGACTGATGGTGCTCGCGCAGGCCGTCGGCGCCGCCGGCGGTGCGACACCGCTGCCGCCGCCGGCGGTCGACCTGCCGGCCGCCGCCGGGGCGGGGCTGCAGACCGCGGTGTTCGCCGGCGGCTGCTTCTGGGGCGTCGAGGGCGTGTTCCGCCACGTCAAGGGCGTGAAGACCGCCGTCTCGGGCTATGCCGGCGGCACCGCGGCGACCGCGACCTACGATGCCGTGAGCTCCGGCGGAACCCGGCACGCCGAAGCGGTCGAGGTGACCTTCGACCCGGCGCAGGTGACCTACGGGCAGCTGCTGCGCGTCTTCTTCTCGGTCGCGCACGACCCGACGCAGCGCAACCGCCAGGGCCCCGATGTCGGGCCGCAGTACCGTTCGGCGATCTTCTTCGTCGGCGACGACCAGAAGCGCGTCGCGCAGGACTACGTCCGCCAGCTGACCGAGGCGAAGGCCTTCGCGCGCCCGATCGTCACCGAGGTGGCGCCGCTGCCGAAGTTCTATCCGGCCGAGGGCTACCACCAGAACTACATGGCGCTCAATCCGATGCAGCCCTACATCGTCATGCACGACGCGCCGAAGCTCGTCGCGCTGAAGGCGCAGTTCCCGGCGCTGTACACAGGGAAGTAAACGCGGCGCCGCGCCGCCGGTGGGTCAGCGCGCCTGCGGTGCGGGCCCTCCGCGCCCGCCGTGGGCCGGGACGCGCGGGCGAAACTCGAGTGGCTTTGCCGGGGCGCCCGCCCCCGGGCCGCTCGGTGCCGCGCAGCTCAGCGCGCCGCGCACTTCTGCAGCGCGGCGATCGCCGCCTCGCCGCTCTTGCGGATCTCGTTGCCGTACTGCTGCATCGATGTCAGGAACGTCGACGCCGTCGTGCGCTCGGCGGCGAGCGCCGCGTCGGCGAGGAACGGGATCGCCTCCGGGCAGCCGCAGGCCTTGGCCCGGTGCGCGGCATCGATGGCTGGAATCCGCGCTCCGGTCGCGAGATCGGAAGCCTCGACATAGAACTGGCTCGCCGCGGCCCGGCGGCCGAGGTCCACGACGGTCGTGGCCTTGAGCATCGCCAGCTCGCAGTCGACGGGCGCCGCCGAGGCGGCGGCAGGGGCGGCCAGGATCGCGATGGCGACGAGGCAGGAACGAATCGGCAGGGCGGGCATGGCAGTCTCCTCCGTCAGTCGCGAAACTCCGGCCGCCGCCGCTCGCGCGCGGCGCCGAGCGCCTCGCCGCAGGTCGGCGGAGATCAGCATCGCCGCATTCCAGGTCGCGACGTAGTTGAGGCCGTCGGCGACGCGAGTGGTCGCGGGCGTAGGTGATCATCTCCTTGCAGCCGCGCACGGCCAGCGGCGACTTGCCGGCGATCGTCGCGGCCAGCTCGGCCACGCCCGCCGCGAGCTCGGCCGGCGTGTCGTAGCAGCGGTTGACGAGCCCGATCTCGCGCGCCTCGCGGCCGCCGAAGTTGCGTCCGGTGTAGGCGAGCTCGCGCGCCATGCCCTCGCCGACGAGCCGCGGCAGCCGCTGCAGCGTGCCGAGGTCGGCGGTCATGCCGACGTCGATCTCCTTCACCGAGAAGACGGCATCGGCCGAGCAGTAGCGGATGTCGCAGGCGGTGACGACGTCGATCGCCGCCGCCGAGGCACACGCCGTGGACCGCGGCGATGACCGGCTTGCGGCAGCGCTCGATCGCCAGCACCACGTCCTGCAGGTCGACGATCACGCGCCGCAGCTTCTCGTGCGAGCGCGCCGTCGCAGTCGTCGGCGATCTGCGCCCGCAGGCCGGCCAGCATCGCCAGGTCGATGCCCGAGGTGAACTGCGCGCCGGCGCCGCGCAGGATGCCGACGCGCGCCGCGGGCGTGGCGTCCAGCCAGTGCATGGCGTCGCGCAGCTCGTGCCACATCGTGAGGTCGAAGGCGTTGGCCTTCTCGGGCCGGGCGAGCTCGACGACGGCGACGTTGCCGTCGAGCTGCACGTTGAGGCGCTGGTAGGTGGGGAGGCGGACTTCGGTGCTCATCGATCGCTCCGTGTTTCCTTCGTGGACATGTTTGCATTATCCTCGGGAACGGGCCGGATTTCCCGGCACTCCCATCGTCCAGGCTCGGCGGGCGGCATCAGGACTCCCATGGCAGCGGCCACCATCCACCCGGCGCAGAAGGCGAGGATCCTCGCCGAAGCGCTGCCGTTCATCCGCGGCTTCCACGCCAAGACGCTGGTCGTCCGCTTCGGCGGCGGCGCCATGGTCGATCCCGCGCTGAAGGCCGGCTTCGCGCGCGACGTCGCGCTGCTGCGCCTCGTCGGCATGAACCCGATCGTCGTCCACGGCGGCGGCTGGCGCATCGACCAGCTGCTGCAGCAGATGGGCATGGAGAACCGGATCCACCAGGGGCGGCGGGTCACCGATGCCGCGACGCTCAACGTCGTCGAGATGGTGCTGGGCGAGATCAACCAGGAGCTCGTCGGCCTGATCAACCGCCACGGCGCGAAGGCCGTCGGCGTCAGCGGCCAGGACGGGCGCTTCATCCACGCGCGCAAGCTGCTGGCCACGCCCGACGAGGCCGGGACGGCCGCGCCGGACCTGGGCTTCGTCGGCGCGGTCGAGCGCATCGATCCCGAGGTCGTGCAGCTGCTGCTGTCCCGCGGCTTCGTCCCGGTGATCATGCCGATCGGCGTCGGCGCCGACGGCACCGCGTACCACATCAACTCGGACCTCGTCGCCGGCCAGCTCGCGCGCACGCTCAATGCCGAGAAGCTGATCATGATGACCAACGTTCCCGGCGTCTTCGGCCGCGACGGCCAGCTCGCCTACGTGCTGACCGCGACCGAAGCCGACGGCCTGCTCGCCGACGGCACCGTGCAGGGCGGCATGCGCACGCGGCTCGTCGCCGCGCTGGCCGCCGTGCGCGAGGGCGTGCGCTCCGTGCACATCATCGACGGCGGCGTCGAGAGCGCGCTGCTGCTCGAGGTGCTGACGAACTCCGGCGTGGGCACGGCGCTGCGCTCGGACCAGGGGCCGCACTTCCTGGCCGACGCCCGCAGCTACTTCGAGGGCGCGCGGACGGAGTGAGCGCGAAGGGCCGCCCCGAGCGCGAACCACGCCCCCTCGGGGGGTGTGGGGGCCGTACATGACCCGCTGCCGCCGCCGTCACTGCGGGCAGGCGCTCTTGACGCGCGCGTACTCCTGCGGCGAGTCGACGGCGGCCTGCCGCTCCTCGAGCACCCGCCTGCGCTCGCGGATGAATTCCGCGACGTAGTCGTTGATCCGCGCGGCGACGCGCTGCTGCAGGTCCGCCGGCTCGCCGCGCGCTGCACGCCGCGGCCGACGGCATCGGGAAGCTCGGCCGCGAGATCGCGAGCGGCTTCGGCGAGCACCTGGCGGAACACCTCCACGTGCTGCAGCTCGTGCTCCATCGTGGCCAGGCGCGCGCAGCGCGAGACCTCGAGCTCCTGCGCGAGGTGGACGATCACCGGCTGCATCGACAGCTCGACCCGCACGTCGACGGTCCCGCAGGCGCGGCCGCGTGGCGCGGTCGTCGATCGTGCGGATGTCGGATCTGCGTGCGGGCGGCCGAAATTCGCCGTCGTCGAGTCCGAAGGTCATGTGGCGGCCGGGCGTGTAACCGCTTCGCACCGTCAGCTGGTCGATCGAGAGCGTCTCGCCTTCGGTCCAGGCGAGCGGCGTCTGGACGATCTCGAAGCGCGACGGCGGCAGCTCCGCGCACAGCGTGTCGAACGACGCCGGCGCGGCGCGGCCGGCGCCCCGGCGGCGCCAGCACAGCGACGCCGCCAGCGCGGCCAGCGCGATCCTGCAGGCGAGCGCGGTCATCGATGCCGGAATCAGACGCCGAACGGCACGACCGCGACGCCGAACAGCGTGCGGTGGAACGTCATCACCGCCAGCGCGAGGACCGTGCCGCCGACCACGGCCATCAGGTCGAACCGGGCCTCGGGCTCGAACGGCTTGACGGCGTGCCGCCGGATCGACGACGCGAGGTCGACGAGGGCGTAGGCGAGGAACGCGCCGAACAGCAGCGTGCCGGCGCGGTCGCCGCTGGCGAGGAGGTGAACCGTCGACCAGAGGATGAGGCCGAGCAGCATCGGGTGCTGCAGCCGCCGGCGCAGGTAGCCGCGCATGTTCGCCGCCGCGAGCAGGATGAACGAGACGACCATCGCGTAGGGCGCCAGCGCGGCGGCGAGCGGGGAAGCCCGCGAACAGCGGCGTCCGGTCGGCCACGCGCGGGAATCCGAGCACGATCAGGACCAGACCCGCGGCCGACGCCAGCGAGAAGACCGCCTTGTACCGGTTCGCGCCCAGCAGGGCGACGGCGGCATCGCGCGCCCGCGGGACCGTGGGCAGCAGGTGCACACCGAGAAACAGCGCCAGGCCGGCAGCGAGCAGCGACATCGGGACCTCCAGCGGCTTGAATTTCCGCTCTCCGGCCCAATAATAGCGGGTTTCGGTTCTTCGACGCTTTCCGAGGAGGCAGCTGTGCAACAGGACACGACCCAACCCCCGGCGGACCATCCTGCCGGCCAGAACGACGCCGCGGCCGCGGCGGCTCCCGCGGCCGGCAAGGAAACGCTGGGCTTCCAGGCGGAGGTGCGGCAGCTGCTGCACCTGATGATCCACTCGCTCTACAGCCACCCCGAGATCTTCCTGCGCGAGCTCGTCTCCAACGGCTCGGACGCGGCCGACAAGCTGCGCTACGAGGCGCTGGAGCGCCCGGATCTCTACGAGGACGACCCGAACCTCGCCGTCCGCGTCGCCTTCGACAAGGACGCGCGCACGATCACCGTCAGCGACAACGGCATCGGCATGTCGCACGACGAGGTGATCGCGCACATCGGCACGATCGCCAAGTCCGGCACCCGCGAGTTCTTCGCGTCGCTGTCGGGCGACGCGGCGAAGGACGCGCGGCTGATCGGCCAGTTCGGCGTGGGCTTCTACTCGTCGTTCATCGTCGCCGACCGCGTGACGCTGACCACGCGCCGGGCGGGACTGCCGGCGGGCGAGGGCGTGCGCTGGGAATCGGCGGGCGAGGGCGAGTACACGATCGAGCGGGTCGAGCGCCCGGCGCGCGGCACCGAGATCGTGCTGCACCTGCGCGAGGGCCACGACGACCTGCTGTCGCGCTGGAAGCTCGCCTCGATCATCCGCAAGTACTCCGACCACATCCCGCTGCCGATCCTGATGAGGAAGGAGGTGTGGGACGAGGAGGCGAAGGGCTGGAAGACGACCGACGAGGACGAGACGGTCAACCAGGCCTCGGCGCTGTGGGCGCGGCCGAAGCAGGACATCACGGCCGAGCAGTACGAGGAGTTCTACAAGCACGTCGCGCACGACAGCGAGGCGCCGCTCGCGCACGTCCACGCGAAGGTCGAGGGCCGCAGCGAGTACACGCAGCTCCTCTACATCCCCGCGCACGCGCCGTTCGACCTCTGGGACCGCGACCACCGGCACGGCCTGAAGCTCTACGTCCGGCGGGTGTTCATCATGGACGACGCCGAGCAGCTGCTGCCCGCGTACCTGCGCTTCGTCCGCGGCGTCGTCGACTCCGCCGACCTGCCGCTCAACGTCTCGCGCGAGATCCTGCAGGAGTCGCGCGACATCGAGGCGATCCGGAGCGGCTGCGTCAAGCGCGTGCTGGGGCTGCTCGAGGACCTCGCCGAGAACCAGAAGGACAAGTACGCGACGTTCTGGACCGAGTTCGGCAGGGTGCTGAAGGAAGGCTTCGTCGAGGATGCCGCGCAACAAGGACAAGCTCGCGAAGCTCGTCCGCGTCGCCACGACCGCCGGCGGCGGCGACGGGCAGACGCAGACGGTATCGCTCGCCGATTACGTCGCGCAGGATGAAGGACGGGCAGACGGCGATCTACTACGTCACCGCCGATTCGTACGCCGCCGCCGCCAACAGCCCGCACCTCGAGATCTTCCGCAAGAAGGGGATCGAGGTCGTGCTGCTGTACGACCGCATCGACGAGTGGATGGCCTCGGCGCTGACCGAGTTCGACGGCAAGCCGCTGACGTCGGTCGCCAAGGGCGCGCTCGACCTCGGCGCGCTCGCGGACGAGGCCGAGAAGGCGGAGCAGCAGAAGGAAGCGGAGGAGATGAAGCCGCTGGTCGAGCGCATCGCCAGGGCGCTCGGCGACAAGGTGAAGGAAGTCCGGATCACGCACCGGCTGACCGAATCGCCGGCCTGCCTCGTCGTCGGCGAGGGCGAGCTGTCGGGCAACCTCGAGCGCCTGCTGAAGATGGCCGGGCAGAAGGCGCCCGACGTCGTGCCGATCCTGGAGATCAACCCGCAGCACCCGTTCGTGCAGCGGCTGCAGCACGAGTCCGACGAGCGCCTGCCCGAATGGGCGGGCCTGCTGTTCGACCAGGCGATGCTGGCCGAGGGCGCGCAGCTCGAGGACCCGGCCGGCTTCGTGCGGCGGATGAACGCGCTGATGCTCGGGCTGATGAAACCGTAGCCCGGGCGGGCTGCCGGCGGCGCGCGATTGACCCGCACGCCGGCGCGCGTCTATGCTCGCCGGACAACCCACGGGCCACACGGAGGCGCAGCAATGACGTTCAAGTATCGCCGGCACTACCACGGCGGCATCAAGGCGGTCCTGCTCGACTGGGCCGGCACGACGATGGACTTCGGGTGCATGGCGCCCGCCGTCGTCTTCGTCGAGGTCTTCAAGCGGCAGGGCGTGCCGATCACGATGGAGGAGGCGCGCGCGCCGATGGGCGCGCACAAGCGCGTCCACATCCGGAAGATCACCGAGCTCGACGGCGTGCGCAAGCGCTGGCAGGAGCAGCACGGGCGCCTGCCCGACGAGGCCGACGTCGACGCGATGTTCGACGAATTCGTGCCGCTGCAGTTGCAGTGCCTGTCCGAGTACTCGCAGCTGATCCCGGGCACGCTGCCGATCATCGCCAAGCTGCGCAACCGCGGCTACAAGATCGGCTCGACGACCGGCTACACGACCGAGATGATGAAGATCAATCTCGAGGACGCGGCGAAGCAGGGCTACAAGCCGGATTCGACCGTCTGCGCGTCCGACGTGCCGGCGGGCCGGCCGTACCCGTTCATGTGCCTGCAGAACGCGATCAACCTCGGCGTCTCGCCGGTCGAGGCCTGCGTCAAGATCGACGACACGCGGCCGGGGATCGAGGAGGGCCTCAACGCCGGGATGTGGACGATCGGGCTCGCGATCAGCGGCAACGAGATCGGCATGCCGCTGAAGGCCTGGAAGAAGCTCGCGAAGGCCGAGCAGGCGCGGCTGTCGGAAGGGGCCTACACGCGGATGTACCAGTCGGGCGCGCACTACGTCGTCGACTCGATCGCCGACATCATGCCCTGCATCGACGACATCGAGGCGCGGCTGGCGCGCGGCGAGCGGCCGTAGCGGGCCGGGTGGCGACTTCCATCGAGGTCCTGGAGGAAGCGGGCGTACGGTCGCTGCACTTCGGCTCGCACTGGATCCAGGGGGCGATGCGGATCGCGCGGCCGTACGCGCTGGAGCTCGAGTACACGCGGGAGATGCTGCTGCCGCTGCTGCTGCGCGAGGGGCGGCGCTGGCCGCGGCACGTGCTGCAGATCGGGCTGGGCGCCGCGTCGCTGACCAAGTTCCTCCACCGCCACCGGCCCGCCGCGCACGCTGACGGTCGTCGAGATCGAGCCGCAGGTCGTCGCCGCGGCGAGGCAGCACTTCAAGCTGCCCGACGGCTCGCCGCAGCTGACCGTCGTCATCGGCGACGGTCACGACTACCTGGCCGCGGCGACGCGCGAGTGGGACCTGATCCTCGTCGACGGCTTCGACGCCAAGGGGCGGGCCGGCGCGCTGGAGATGCTGCCGTTCTACTGCAATGCGCGGGCGCGGCTCAGCGCGCAGGGGCTGCTCGCGGCGAACCTGCTGACGCGCACGCGCGGCGTCAAGGCGGCGCTCGACCGGCTGCGCGAGGCGTTCGAAGGCCGCGCGCTGGCGCTGCCGCCGTGCGGCAGCGGCAACACCATCCTCCTCGCCGCGGGCGACGAGCCGGTCGACGTGGCCTGCGGCGACCTCGCCGCGGCGGCGCGGGCGCTGAAGCGCGACACGGGGCTCAACCTGCTGCCGACGGTCGCGCGGCTGACGGAGGCGCTGGCGGGCACGCGGCGGGCGGCTGGCGATCTGAGCGTCGATGCCCGGCGGCGCCCGTCGCTCACAGGATCCGGTTGAACCACAGCAGCGACAGCAGCCCGGACAGCAGCGCCAGCGCCGCCGCCGCGGCCGCGAACAGCGCGGTGATCTCGGTCTCGCTGCTGCTCGAGGAACAGCCGGGTGTTGAGGTCCGTGTAGATCTTGCGCAGGTCCGGCGCCGTGCCGGCGTAGAAGTACTCGCCCTGCGTCACGTTGGCGATCGTCTTCAGCGCCTGCTCGTCGAGGCGCACGCGCATCGACCAGCCCTCGGCGCCGATCATCTCGCCGGCCTGCGTGCCCACGCCGACCGTGTACACGCGCACGCCGCGCTCGCGCGGCCATCCGCGCGGCCTCGATCGGGTCCGGGCCGGCGGTCGTCTGGCCGTCGGTCAGCAGGATGATCGCCGCCGACTTGTACGAGCCGGGCGGCACGACCTTCGGCGGCGCCTCGGGGTGGACTTCGCTGCGTCGGGCTTCGCCGGGTCGAGCGGCGACGCCTTCGCCGCCTCGCGCCGCGGATTGCTCGCGCGCAGGTCGAACTCGGCGTCGGGAAACAGCATCTTCAGCGCGACCAGGATGCCGCTGCCGACCGCCGTGCCGCGCTGCAGCTGGAAGCGGTCGATCGCGGCGATCAGGTCCTCCTTGCTGTGCGTCGGCGACTGCACGACCGACGCGGTGGCCGCGAAGGACACGATGCCGATCCGCGTCGTCAGCGGCTGCTCCGCGATGAAGGCCTTCGCCGCCTCCTGCGCGGCGACGAGGCGCGGTCGGCTTGACGTCGGTCGCGCGCATGCTGCCCGAGACGTCCATCGCCAGGATCACCGTCTCGTGCTGCGACGGCAGCGTGACGACCGCGGTCGGCCGGGCGACCGCGACCAGCAGCAGCGCGAGCGCGGCGAGGAACAGCGCCGGCGGCACGTGCCGCCGGATCCGCGAGCCCGCGCCGGCCGCGTCCTTCATCACCGCGAGGCTCGCGTAGCGCAGCGCGACGCTGCGCTTGCGGCGCAGCAGCCACAGGTAGACGCCGACGACCGCGGGCAGCAGCGCCAGCAGCGGCAGCAGCTCCGGCCACAGGAACTTCATCGGTGCGACCGCCAGGTGCTGCGGCAGGCCGCCGCCGGTGGCGAGGCGGCTGCGCTCTTCGCGCAGGTCGGCGAAGCGCAGGACGGTGTCGACGAGGTCGTCGTCGGTCGCGAGCTCGAGCGCGTCGACGCCGGCGACGCGCGAACGCGTTGCGCAGCTCCGCCTCGCGCCGCGGCGGCGGCCGCGGCGAAGCGCTCGCGGAAGCGCGCGGTCGTGCGTGTCGACGAACAGCTGCTCGCCGGTCTCCGCGTCCTGCGATGACGACGAGGCCGAGGTCGGGCAGCGCCATCTCCATCGGGTCGTAGAGCCGCACCGCGACGACGTCGTGGCGCGGCGCGAGGCGGGCGAGCGGCTCGGCCCAGCCCGGCGTGCTGATGAAATCCGAGACGACGAACACCAGCGAGCGGCGCGGCGCGAGCCGCCAGACGCTGTCCAGCAGCTCGCCGAGGTCGGTGGCCGTCGCCGCCTTCGCGTTCCGGCCGCGGCGAGCAGCCGGTGCAGCAGGTGCAGCACGTGGCGGCGGCCGCTGCGCGCCGGGATCACGCGTGTCGACGTCGCTGCCGTAGAAGAGCGCGCCGACGCGGTTGCCGTGGCGCGTGAGGATGCGCGCCAGCACGGCGACGAACTCGGCCGCCACCGCGCGCTTGTCCTGCGCGCGCGAGCCGAACGCGACCGACGGCGACAGGTCGAGCAGGAACCACGCGGCGACCTCGCGCTCCTCGTTGAACTCGCGCACGTGGGGGATCTGCAGCCGCGCGGTGACGTTCCAGTCGATGTGCCGGACGTCGTCGCCGTGCGCGTACTCGCGCAGGTCGGCGAGGTCGAGGCCGTAGCCGCGGAACAGCGTCCGGTAGTCGCCGTGCAGCAGCGCCGTCGAGCCGACGGATCACCGTCCACTCGAGGCGGCGCAGGACCGACTCAGGCGTCCGGGCCGGGGGCGTCGATGCGGACATGGGTCTCGAGCGGCTTGTCCGGCGCGCGCACCGCCTGCATGATCCGCCGGACCAGCTCGTCGGCGGTGAGCGCCGTCGGACAGCGCCTCGTAGGACAGCGACAGCCGGTGGCGCAGCACGTCGGGCGCGAGATCGGAGACGTCCTCGGGCAGCACGTAGGTCGCGCCCGCGCAGGAACGCGAGCGCGCGCGCCGCCCTCGATCAGGTGGATCGTCGCGCGCGGGCTGGCGCCGTAGGTCAGGTAGCGCGCGACGTCCTTGACGCCGTAGCGCTCGGGATCGCGCGTCGCCGCGACGAGGCGCACCGCGTACTGCATCAGCGCCGGGTCGACGTAGCCCTTGCGGCACTCGCGCTGCAGCGCGGCGAGCTCGTCGGTCGTCGCCACCGCGACGACGTCGGGCGCGGTCCCGGTCACGCGCTCGACGATGACGAACTCCTCCTCCTCGGTCGGGTAGCCGACCAGCACCTTCATCATGAAGCGGTCGACCTGCGCCTCGGGCAGCGGGTACGTGCCCTCGGTCTCGATCGGGTTCTGCGTCGCCATCACCAGGAAGGGCTCGGGCACCTTGTGCGTCTCGCCGGCGATCGTGACCTGGTATTCCTGCATGACCTCGAGCAGCGCGCTCTGCACCTTCGCCGGCGCGCGGTTGATCTCGTCGGCGAGCAGCAGGTTCGCGAACACGGGACCCAGCGCCGTGTTGAACTCGCCGGTCTTCTGGTTGTAGATCCGCGTGCCGACGAGGTCCGCCGGCACGAGGTCGGGCGTGAACTGGATGCGCTTGAACGAGCCGTGGATCGTGCGCGCCAGCGTCTTGACGGTCAGCGTCTTGGCGAGCCCGGGCACGCCCTCGACCAGCAGGTGGCCCTGCGCGAGGATCGCGACCAGCACGCGCTCGAGGAAGTGGTCCTGGCCGACGACGACCCGCTTGACCTCGTAGAGGATGCGCTCCATGACCGCGGTCACGTCGCTGCGGCTGCCGGTGGTTTCGTTCATGCGTTGCTGCCTCGCTCGCTGCGGGTGGGGACGGGAATCGGGACGCGGCGCCGCCGACGCGGATCAGAACGGGGAGATGCCGACCGCGGCCGCCGCGTTCTCGATCGGCACGGCGAAGCCGATGCCGACGAACACGCGCTGCTCGGTCGGGTTGAGGATGCCGGTGACGATGCCGACGACCTCGCCGTCGGCGGTCACCAGCGGGCCGCCGGAGTTGCCCGGATTGGCCGCCGCGTCGAACTGGATCAGGTTGGTCAGCACCCGCTTGCCCTTCGCCGAGTAGTAGTCGCGGTGCAGGCCCGAGATCACGCCGGAGGACACCGACGGGCCGATGCCGAACGGGAAGCCGACGGCGATCACCTCGTCGCCGGGGGCGAGATCGGCGGTCGAGCGCAGCGTCGCCGCGGGCAGGTCGTCGGGCAGCTGCTTCGCCTGCAGCACGGCGAGATCGTGCTCGGGCCGCACGCCGATCACCGCCGCCTCGCTCTCGGTGCCGTCGTCGAACTCGACCTGGATGCGGTCGGCGCCGGCGACGACGTGCAGGTTGGTGAGGATGATCCCGGTGTCGACGATGACGACGCCGCTGCCGATGCCCTCGACCGGGTGGCGGCCGGGCTGGTCCTCCTCGGCCCGGCCGCGCACGCGCACGACCGAGCGGCGGACCGCCTCGTAGGCCCGCGAGGCGGTCGACGGCAGGCGCGCGGTCTCCAGCGTGTGCAGCACCGCGGCGTCGATGTCCTGCTGCGTCAGCGCGCGGCCCGGCGGCCGCAGCAGCGCCTGGCCCACGGCGACGCGCGAGCACGACGACGCCGCCCGCCGCGAACAGCAGCGGGCGCTCGTGGCGCGCCAGGAATGCGCGCAGGCGCGAGCGGGAGGGCGCAGCCGCGGGCGTCGCTTGCGCGGCGCCGGTCGCCGGCGCCTCGGCCGGGCCCGGCGGCACCGCGCGCGACGCGGGCGCGGCCGGCCCCGCCGGCGTGCGCGGCCCGGGCGAACGGCTGTAGAGCGCGACCTTCTTCATCGGTTGGCAACGGTACCAGAATTGGCCGCGGCCGGGTGCCCGTGGTGTAACCTCGTGCCTGGCGGCAACCGCGGACGGGCTCCAGACGATCATGGGATTCTCGCGACTCTATTACGGCGGCTTCGGGCTCCTCGTCGTCGCGCTGGGCCTGCTGCTGCTGCCGAAGTGGATGGCGAGCGGCGACCATCCGCTCGTCGGGCTCACCGACGTCGACGTGTGCGCGAAGCTGGGCGACCTGATGCGCACGGGCCTGCCGGAAGCGCCGGTGCAGGTCGAGACCGGGATCCGCGGGCAGAAGCAGCCGGGCATGGACGTCTGCTACGCCGAATTGCCCGGGGCCGGCGGCGCCGCGGCGCACGAGCGCTACGTCTGGGTGTCGGTGACGACGCAGCGGATGCTGTCGAAAGGCGCCGGGCGGCCCGTGGGCACCGACCGCTACGTCGAGACGTGGCTGGCCGAGGTGAAGGCGAGCGGCTCCACCGTGACGCCGGTGAAGGGCGCGTGGCGCCGGGCGGCGCTGATCCAGCGGCCGGGCAGCGGGCAAGGGCGTCGAGGTCCTCGCCGACGATGCCGGCGTGATGCTCTGGGTCAAGGGCGCCGGCGTGGCCGACGACGCGCTGGTGGCCTTCGCCGACGCGGCCGCGCGCCGGCTGCGGGGACGTTAGCCGCGGCCTTGACTTCGGGGCCGGCGGAAGGGCTCAATGGAGTCGACGAATCCCCAACCCGGAGACCCTCATGTCCATACGCTCGCTGCGCTCGATCGTCGCCACCCAGCCGCCGACGACCACGGCCCGGACCGCGACCGTCCACGAGGCGGCGCTGCTGATGAAGGAGCGCGGCAAGGGCGCGCTGCTGGTCCTCGACGGCAGCAAGCTCGTCGGCATCTTCACCGAGCGCGACGCGCTGTACCGCGTGATCGCCGCCGGGCGCGATCCGGCCACGACCTCGGTCGGCGACGTGATGACGCCGCAGCCGCAGAGCATCCATCCCGACGAGCCCTTCCTGCACGCGCTGCGGGTGATGCACCAGGGCGGGTTCCGGCACCTGCCGGTCGTCGAGCACGGCCGGCCGCTCGGCGTCGTGTCGTCGCGCGACGCGCTCGACGAGGACCTGTTCAACTTCCAGATGGACCTCGAGCAGCGCGAGGGGGTCCGCGAGTGAGTCTGCCGCCACGATTGCGCCCGAAGGGCTGCGGCGGCAGACGATCGAGCACGGCCGACGCGCGGACGGTGGCACGGTACCGGCGGTGCAAGGAGGCCGTGGAGTGACCGCGACGCGCCTCACCCTCGTCGACTTCCTCCAGATCGTCGACATCCGCACCAAGGTCGTCAGCGTGTCGTCGCTGGCGATCGGCACCGCGTACGCGGCGTACGCGGCGCACGCGTTCTCGCCCGGGCCCTTCCTCCTGATGCTGGCGGCGACGCTGTTCGTCGACATGGGCACGACCGGATTCAACAGCTACTTCGACTTCGTGCACGGCGTCGACACCGTGCACACCGACGTCGAGAAGTGGAAGGCGCTGGTCCAGCGCGGCATCCCGCCCCCCGTCGCGCTGCGGATCTCGTGGCTGATGTTCGCGCTGGCCGCCGCGACCGGCCTCGCGCTCGGCGCGCTCGTCGACTGGCGGATCGTCCTCGTCGGCGGCGCCTGCATGGCTGTCGCGCTCGCCTACAGCGGCGGGCCGCTGCCGATCGCGCGGCTGCCGGTCGGCGAGGTGTTCGCCGGCGGATTCCTCGGCTGGGTGCTGATCGCGCTGGCCGCCTTCGTGCAGTCCGGCAGCGTCGACCCCCGCGTCCTCTGGCTCGGCCTGCCGTCGTCGACGCTGATCGCGACGATCCTGTCGGTCAACAACGCCTGCGACCGCGAAGGCGACCGCCGCGCCGGGCGCCGCACGCTGGCGATCGTCCTCGGGCCGGCGCGCGCGGCGACGATGATCCGCGCGCAGGCGGCGCTGACGCTGGTGCTGGCCGTCGCCCTGGTGCCGCTCGCGGTGCTGCCGCTGTCGGCGCTGGCGCCGCTCGCCCTGGCGGGAGTCTTCGGCGCGCGCACGCTCGCCGGCATGCACGCGCGCGGCTACAGCCACGCGACCAAGGCGGCCGCGATGGGCGGCATCTCGTCGATCTTCCTGGTCTACACGGTGGCGATCCTCGCCGGGATCGCGATGGCGGCGGCCGGCTGGCCGTGACCGCGGCCTAGAGGCCGGAGGGCGGGACTTCGCGGCCGACGAGGTGATTGAGCTGCGGCGGGTCGAGCAGCTTGACGTCGCGTCCCTGCGCCTGGATCAGGCCGTCCGCCTGCATCCGCGAGAACACGCGGCTGACGGTCTCGAGCTTGAGGCCGAGGTAGCTGCCGATCTCCTCGCGCGTCATCCGCAGCACGAACTCGCTGCCCGAGTAGCCGCGGCGCCGGTAGCGCTCGGCCAGGTTGAGCAGGAACGACGCGACGCGCTCCTCGGCGCGCATGCTGCCGAGCAGCAGCATGTGCGCCGTGGTTGCGGCGGACCTCGGCGGCGAGCAGCTGCCGCACCGCGTTCCGGATGACGGGATTCGCCTGGGCCATCTGCTCCAGCCGGTCGAACGGCACCGCGCAGACTTCGGAATCCTCGAGCGCCGCGGCGTTGCAGGTGTGGCAGCCGGTGCGCGATGCCGTCGAGCCCGATGATCTCGCCGGCCATCTGGTAGCCCGCCACCTGCTCGCGCCCGTCCTCGGCGAGGATGCTGATCTTCAGCGAGCCGACGCGGATCGCGTACAGCGCGACGAACGTGCCGCCGGCGTGGAGCAGCATGTCGCCCTTGCGCAGGCGGCGCTGCCCCTCGAACAGCTCGTCGAACTCCCACAGGTCCTCGGCTTCGAGGCCGGCCGGCAGGCAGTGCTCGCGCAGCGTGCACTGGATGCAGTGCGTCTTGGCGCGCAGCGTGACGACGTTCGGGCGGGTCGCGGTGGGGCGTGCGCGCTCGCGCCCGGGACGCAGGGGAACGACCGATGCCTTGTCCGGCGCGGTGGCGGGGCTGTCGGTCTTGCGCGAGGAGCTCATGGCTGCGGATCGGATGCGGGGCGTCTCGGACACATGATCGGCGCCTGGGCATCGCGAACCTTGTGGCAGATCAAGCGCGCGGCGCTTGAACGCGAACCGTTTGCCCATTCCTTGACTTGCGCCAAACTCGGGTGGATTCGCCGACCCGGTCGCGCGGACTTGTCACGCCCGGTCGCGCGCCGCATAGTGGGGGCGGTGCGGGCCGCGCGCTGCCCGCGCGATTCGGAGCGGGAGGCGACGTGGGCCACATCTTCTGGAACGAGCGGATCAAGCTGATCGACAGCGGCGAGATGGTCAAGGTGCTGGCCATCGGCGACTCGTGGTTCCACTACCCGGCGAACAACCTGATCACGCCGCTGCACGAGGCGCTCGAGCGCCCGACGACGTACGTGATCGGCGAGAACGGCGCGCGGGCCGACGAGCTGTGCGCCGGCCACTGGCTCGCGAGCTTCCGCTCGATGCTGGCCGACTACCCGACGATCGAGCTGGTCGCGATCAGCGCGGGCGGCAACGACTTCGCCGGCATCGGCGATCTCGATGCGCGCATCCTGCGCCCGGACTGCACGGGCGCGCCGTCGGCCGATGCCTGCTATCGGCCGGGGCAGCCGGTGGGGGTGTTCGCCGACGTCGCCAACGCGTATCGGATCCTGATCGCCGCGGTCGCGGCGGCGCGGCCGGATGCGACGATCCTGCTGCACAACTACGACTACGCGATTCCCGACGGGAAAGACCGTGCTGGGCCTCAAGAGCTGGCTGAAGCTGCCGATGGACAACTGCCGCGTGCCGCCGCCCGGCGCGCCGCTGGGCGGCGTCCGCCGCGACGTCGTGCGCGGGCTGATCGACCAATTCACGCTGTGCCTCGACGACCTGCTGACGCCCGCCGGCACGACGGGCCGGCCGCACGTCGATCTCGTCTGGTCGGCGGGAACGCTGGCCGACGATGCGTGGGCGAACGAGCTGCACCCGCGGTCCAGCGGCTTCACCAGGCTTGCCAATCAGTGCTGGGCGGGACCGGCGCGCGCGGCGCTCGGCCTGCCGTGACGCCGCCCGGGTCGGGACCCGACTGCACGACCGGCCCGCGGCGCTGGCCATGAGCGAGGCGGCGGCGCCCTAGGAATTCGCCTCGAGGGGCGACGCGTCCGCGCCGTCCTGCGCCGTCGCGCGCTCGGCCCGCTCGGCGATCGCGCGCACCAGGCCCCCGAACAGCACGGCGTGCACGGGGCCCAGCGCCGCCCAGTAGACGAGCCCGGGGGCCCCGGCGGGATGGAAGTAGGCGGTGACGACGATCCGGGTGCGGCCGGCGGGTGCGGGCTCGACCTCGAACTCGAGCGCCGCCGAGCCGGGCAGCTTCATTTCGGCGATCAGCGTCAGGCGCCGCCCGGGCTCGACCCCGACGACGCGCCAGAAGTCGATGGCGTCGCCCACCGCCACGGCCTGCGGATCGCGGCGCCCGCGCGCGAGGCCGGTGCCGCCGGTCAGCTCGTCCAGGCAGCCGCGGGCCTTCCACAGCGCGTCGAGGAAGTAGTAGCCGTTCTCGCCGCCGATCGTCGCGATCTCGCTTCCACACCGCCGCGATCGGCGCCGCGGTCGTCGTCTCGCTGCCCATCCGCTTGGCGTAGAACGCGAAGTCGGGGCGGTTGCGCCGGTAGAGCATCGAGCCCTCGGTCCAGCGCTCGCCGGGCTCGCCGGCGCGCTCCAGCGCCAGCGCGTCCCGCGCCGCGTCGCGGTACGTCCTGAGCTCGAGCGGTATCAGCGCGCGGATCGCCGCATCGTCGGCCAGCACGTCGTGCTCGAGCCCGTCGATCAGCGCGCGGGCGACGTTGGTCGGGACGGCCGTCACGAAGTTGAGCCAGTACGACGACAGCTGCGGCGTCAGCACCGGCACCGGCACGATCAGCGGCGAGCGGCCGACGAGCCCGGCGAAGTCGCGCATCAGCTGCTCGTAGGTCAGCACCTCGGGGCCGCCGACGTCGTAGATCGCGCCCGCGGCCTCGGGGAAGTCGGGCAGCCGCGCGAGGTACTCGAGCACGTTGTCGAGCGCGATCGGCTGCGAGTGCGAGCGCACCCAGCGCGGCGTCAGCAGCACCGGGAGGTGGAACACGAGGTCGCGGATCACCTCGAACGCCGCCGAGCCCGGGCCGATGATGATGCCGGCGCGCACCTCGGTGACGGGCACCGGGCCCGCGCGCAGGATGTCGCCGGTCTCGCCGCGCGAGGCGAGATGCGCCGAGGCGTCGCCCGCGGGCTGCAGGCCGCCGAGATAGACGATCCGCTTGACGCCGGCCTTCGCGGCCGCGTCGCGGAAGTTCTCGGCCGCCTGCCGGTCGAGGCGCGGGAAATCCGCGCCGGCGGCCATCGAGTGCACGAGGTACCAGGCGACGTCGACGCCCTCGAGCGCCGCCGCGAGCGTCGCCGGCTGCTGCGCGTCGGCGGCGACGATCTCGACGGTATCGGGCCAGCCGCGCGCCTCGAGCGCCGCGCGCCGTCGCGCGGCCGCGCGCACCGACATGCCGCGCGCGGCGAGGCAGGGGACGAGGTGGGTGCCGATGTAGCCGCTGGCGCCGAAAACCAATGCCTTGGTCATGGTCTTGAGAGGGTTGCCGGCATCGCCGGTGGAAGAAACCGGGCGAGCATACCGGGGATGAGCCGCGCCGCAAAGCCCGGTGCGCAGCGATCGCGCTTCATGCGATCATAGCGGTCTGCCGGCACTTCGCGCCGCATCACCGAGGAGCATCACGATGGCTGACCAATTCACGCTTCCCCCCTGCCGTATGCCGACACCGCGCTCGCGCCGGTCATTTCCGCCGAGACGATCTCGTTCCACTACGGCAAGCACCACAAGACCTACGTCGACAACCTGAACAAGCTGGTTCCGGGCACCGAGTTCGAGGGCAAGTCGCTGGTGGACATCATCAACGCGACGGCCGGCAAGGCGGACAAGGCGGGCTTCTTCAACAACGCCGCGCAGGTGTGGAACCACACGTTCTACTGGAGCTGCCTGAAGGCGAACGGCGGCGGCACGCCGACGGGCGCCATCGCGGCGAAGATCGACGCGGCCTTCGGCTCCTTCGACAACTTCAAGAAGGAATTCCAGAACGCCGCGCTGACGCAGTTCGGCTCGGGCTGGGCGTGGCTCGTCGCCGAGGGCGGCGCGCTCAAGATCGTCAAGACGCCGAACGCCGAGGTGCCGTTCACCAAGGGCCAGGTGCCGCTGCTGACGATCGACGTCTGGGAGCACGCCTACTACATCGACTACCGCAATCGCCGCGCCGACTACGCCGCCGCGATCATCGACAAGCTGCTCAACTGGGACTTCGCCGCGGAGAACCTCGCGAAGGCCTGATCGCCGTCGCCGCTGCCGCCGGCCTCGCCGGCGGCGGGCGCCCGGGCCGTGCCGACGTGCCGCCCGGGCGTTTTTTTCGTCGGTCGCGCGCCGGCGCCGGCCGCGACGCGCGTCACGCGACGGTGATCGCGCTCGACAGGTAGACGTCCTGGATGGCGTTCAGCAGCGTCACGCCGTCGGCCATCGGCTTCTGGAACGCCTTGCGGCCGGAGATGAGGCCCATGCCGCCGGCGCGCTTGTTGATCACCGCCGTGCGCACGGCGTCGTGGAGGTCGTTCGCGCCCGACGCGCCGCCCGAGTTGATGAGGCCCGCGCGACCCATGTAGCAGTTGGCGACCTGGTAGCGCGTGAGATCGATCGGGTGGTCGGTCGCGAGCTCCGAGTACATCCGCTTGTCGTTCTTGCCGTACGGGTTCTCCTTGGTGTTGAGCGCGAGGTAGCCGCCGTTGTTCTCCGGCAGCTTCTGCTTGATGATGTCGGCCTCGATCGTCACGCCCAGGTGGTTCGCCTGGCCCGTGAGGTCGGCCGAGACGTGGTAGTCCTTGTCGAGCTTGAAGCGCCGGGTTGCGCAGGTAGCACCACAGCACCGTGGCCATGCCCAGCTCGTGCGCCACGCGCGAACGCCTGGCTGACCTCGACGATCTGCCGGCTCGATTCCGGCGAACCGAAGTAGATCGTCGCGCCGACGGCGACGGCGCCCATGTCGCGCGCCTGCTCGATGCTGGCGAACATGATCTGGTCGTACTTGTTCGGGTAGGTCAGGAACTCGTTGTGGTTGAACTTCAGCAGGAACGGGATCTTGTGCGCGTACTTGCGCGCGCACGGCGCCGAGCACGCCCAGCGTCGAGGCGACCGCGTTGCAGCCGCCCTCGATCGCCAGCTTCACGATGTTCTCGGGGTCGAAGTAGAGCGGGTTCTTCGCGAACGACGCGCCGGCGCTGTGCTCGATGCCCTGGTCGACCGGCAGGATCGACAGGTAGCCGGTCCCGGCGAGCCGGCCGTGGCCGAACATCTGCTGCAGGCTGCGCAGCACCGCCGGCGACCGGTCGCTGCCGGCGACGACGCGGTCGACGAAGTCGGGCCCGGGCAGGTGGAGGCTCTGCCGCGGAATGCCCTTGCACACGTGGCCAAGCAGGTCGTCGGCCTCGTTTCCGAGAATGCTCATGATGTCGGTCATCGTCGTTGCTCCTTCGTCTGGCGTGTGGCCCGCGGCACCGGCGCGCAGGCGCCGGCCGCGGAGGTGTGGGAACCGCTGGTGTCTGGTGTTACCCTCGCGCGATCGCTACCGCTTGGCGTGACCGCAACCGATGTCCTTTGTCTGGCCCGAGGCGCTCTGGCTGCTCGCGACCGTCCCGGCGCTGGTCGTCCTCTACCTCGCGATCCTGCGCCGCCGGCGCCGGTCGGCGCTGCGCTACGCGAGCCTCGCGCTGCTGCGCGAGGCGGCGGCCGGTTCTCGCCGGATCCGGCGGCACGTGCCGCCGCTGCTGTTCCTGCTGGGGCTGGTCATTCTCATCGTCGCCGTCGCGCGGCCGCGGGCCACGGTGACGCTGCCGTCCGAGCAGCGCACGATCGTCCTCGCGATGGACACGTCGCTGTCGATGCGCGCCACCGACGTCGCGCCCAGCCGGATCGCGGCCGCGCGCGAGGCGGCGAAGGCGTTCGTGCAGGAGCAGCCATCCGACGTGCGCATCGGCATCGTCGCGTTCGCCGCGCAGGCGGTGGTCGTGCAGCAGCCGACGCGCGACCGCGAGGAGCTCGTCGCGGCGATCGATCGCCTGCAGCTGCAGGTCCACACGGCGATCGGCAGCGCGATCATCATGTCGCTCGCGACGCTGTTTCCCGACGAGCAGCTCGAGCAGCAAGCCGAATCCTTTGGCGCCGGCGGCTGCGCGCGACCGGCCAAAGGCGGCGCCGATCGAGAGCGCACAGGGACCGGCGAAGAAGGAAGTCAAGCCCGTGGCGCCGGGCACGTACGAGTCGGGCGCGATCATCCTGCTGACCGACGGCCGGCGGACGATCGGTCCCGATCCGGTCGCTGCGGCGCGGCTGGCCGCCGATCACGGCGTCAAGGTGTACGCGGTGGGCTTCGGCACCGAAGGCGGGCGGCAACGCGGACGTCGACGGGCGCTCGGTCTTCATGCGCTACGACGCCGAGACGCTGCAAACGATCGCCGGGCTCACGCAGGGCGAATACTTCCACGCCGCCAGCGGGGCGGATCTGAAGCGCGTGTACGAGGGGCTCAACGCGCGCTACGTGCTGGAGAGGAAGCCGACCGAGATCACCGCGCTGGCCGCGGCGCTCGCCGCGATCGCGCTGCTCGCGGCCGGCGCGCTCTCGGTCGCGTGGTTCAACCGGATCGCATGACCTCGCCGCGCGTCGCGGACACGCCGCCGCGCGGCTTCGCGCCACAGCGGTGACGACGGGGGGCACGGCAGAATCCCGCTCCGGTCACTTGGACGCGGGATTGAGCAGCAGGTGATCGACCTCGGCCTCGGCCTGCAGCCAGTCGTCGACGTCGTAGCCTTCGCTGCCGCCGCGCTCGCAGTACAGCCGATACGCGCGCTCGCTGATCATCCGCTGGCGCAGGTCCGCGTCGAGGCCGTCCTGCACGCCTTCGGCGAACGGCTGATCGGGAACGCGATCGATCTCGTCCACTTCCGCGAGGTTCGCCACGGTGTGCGGGTGGGCGACCGGCGCCGGCGCCGGCGGCTTCGGCGATGCCTTGCGGGCGAGCCTTCGGCGCGCTCTCGGCCTTGGGCGGCGCGGCAGGACGCTTCGTCGAGGCGCTCTCGGTCTTTGGAGATGCCGTGCGGGGTGTCTTCGGCGCCTCGGCCTCCGCGGCGGTTGCCACTCCGCGGCGTGACGCGGCGGCGGCCTTCTTCGCGGTCGCCGCGGGTGCGCTCTTGGGCGCAGTTTCCGATTTCCTGGTCATGACTACCTCATCAGCGGTGCCGGGCGCCGATACGGTCCCGAACCGTTATCGACATCGATCGACGCCTCAAGTTCTATGCTGCGCGCCTCCCATGGCGCGATGTTGACAAGCGTCAATGGCGTTGCGCGGCGGATCCGGCGTAGAGTATCGCCGCCCCGGCCTTCTTTCCCGCACCATGATCGACCCCTCCCCGCATCCGTTCGTCCCGTCCCGCGTCGCCGTGCTCGGCGCCGGGGCGGTCGGCAGCTATTTCGGCGCGATGCTCGCGCGCGCCGGCGTCGACGTGACGTTGATCGCGCGCCCGCTGCACGCCGAGGCCATCGCCCGCGACGGCGTGCGCGTGCTGCAGGGCGAGCGCGAGTGGCAGGCGCGGGTGCGCGCCGCCACCGACGTCGCGGCGGCGCGCGACGCCGACCTCGTGCTGTTCACGATGAAGTCGTCCGACACCGGCGAGGCCGCGCAGGCGCTCCTGCCCCACATCGGTGCGGGCGCGCGGATCGTCAGCCTGCAGAACGGCGTCGACAACGCGGCGCGCATCGCCGCCGTGCTGAGGGAGCCCGTCTATGCCGCCGTGGTCTATGTCGGAGTGAACATGGACGGCGCCGGCCGCGTCCGCCACACCGGCCGCGGCGACCTGGTGCTTGGATTGCCGCGCGCGATCGCGCCCTGCGGCGACGCGGAAGCCGACCTGCACGCGATCGCGGGGATGTTCGAGCGCGCCGGCATTCGCTGTCCGGTTTCGCCGGACGTCGACGCCGCGCTGTGGACCAAGCTGACGCTGAACTGCGCGTTCAATGCGGTGTCCGCGCTGGCGCAATCCCGCTACGGCCGCATGGCCGCGAGTCCGCCGATCCGGGCGGTGATGGAGGACGCCGTGCGCGAAGTCGTCGCCGTCGCGAGCGCCGACGGTGTCGCGCTCGACGCCGGTGAGCTGGTGGCCGCCACGTGGAAGCTCGCGGCGGCGATGCCGCAGCAGTTCTCGTCGACCGCGCAGGACATCGAGCGCGGCAAGACGACCGAGATCGACGCGCTGAACGGCTTCGTCGCGCGGCGCGGCGCCGAGCGCGGCGTGCCGACGCCGGTCAACGCAACGCTGCACGCACTCGTTAAGTTGCGGGAGGCGGCGGACGGCTAGCCCGCCCCGCGGCCCCGCGCTCGAAGGACGAGGGTGCGGAGCTTCCCCCTCTGCGTGGTTTCACCCACACTTGGAGACCATCATGGCCTCTCAATATTCCCTGGAGATCATCCGATGAAACGCATCCTCGCCGCCCTCGGGTTGGGCGCCCTTGTCTTTGCGCCGGGCGCGCTCGCACAGGTCACGTTCTACCAGTACGAGAACTTCCGCGGCCAGCCGTTCTCCGCCAATTTCGACATCGTCAATTTCGACCACTACGCGTACAACGATCGTGCGTCGTCGGTGATCATCGACCGCGGCCAGTGGCAGATCTGCGAGGACGCGAACTTCCACGGGCGCTGCGTCGTGCTGAAGAAGGGGCAGTATCCGTCACTCGCGGCGTTCGGCCTGAACAGCAGCGTGTCGTCGCTGCGCCGCGTGAAGGGTGGCCCGCCTCCGGCCCCCCCAGTTGCACCGCCGTCGGGGCCAGCGTATCCGTACTACCGGCAGTACGGCGAGACGCTGTACCAGGCGAATGTCGTCGCCGTGCGCGCGGTCGTCGGGCCGCCCGAGCAGCGCTGCTGGACCGAGCAGCAGTACGTGCCAGCAGAGCCAGCCCAACGTCGGCGGCGCGGTCATCGGCGGCATCCTCGGGGGCGTGCTCGGCCATCAGATCGGCAGCGGGCGCGGCAACGACGTGGCGACCGCCGTCGGCGCGGTCGGCGGCGCGGCGATCGGCGCGAACGTCAATCGCGGCAGCGGGGGCTACACGCAGAACGTGCAGAAGTGCCAGGCCGTTCCCGGATCGGAGAAGGTCGAGTACTGGGACGTCACCTACGTGTTCCGCGGCGTCACGCACCGCGCGCAGCTCTCGTTCGCGCCCGGGGCGACGATCACCGTCAACGGGCGGGGCGAGCCGCGGGTGTAGCCCGCGGCGTCGATCGGCAATGGGCGCCCTGGCGGCGCCCCACACTCACCAGGACCACAAGATGCGTACACGATTCCCGCCGCTGCTCATCGCCCTCGCACTCGCCGCCGCAACCGCCAACGCGTTCGCGCAGACAGCGCCGCCCGCCGGCGAGATCGAGGGCGCAGCTGGACGGCACACACCGGCGTGGCTCGCCGACGCGGTCGCCAACGGCGCGCTGGTCCTGCCGGCCGCCGCGACGGGCAAGGGCGTGTACGCCGGAAGATTCCGGGATGCGCCAGACGGTCGCGGGGCGGTTTCCCGCGGTGATCTTCATCCATGGCTCGTCCGGCCTCGGCCTCAAGGCCATCGGCGAGTGGCAGCTCTGGCTCGCGTCGCTGGGCGTGGCGAGCCTCGCGCCGGATTCGTTTGCACTCCCCGACCGGATCACGTATACGTCGCCGATCGACAAGGCCTCGTACGAGAGGATCCACGCGCTGCGCGCGTCCGAGATCGCGGCAGCGCTGGCGGTGCTGCTGAAGCAGCCGTGGGTCGATCCCGGCCGCATCGCGCTGGCCGGCACCAGCGAGGGCGCGGTCGCCGTCGCCCGGTACGGCGGCAACGAGTTCGCCGGCCGGATCGTGTACTCGTGGAGCTGCGAGCCGAACTACTTCGTCGCCGAGCCGAGGAACGCCTTCGAGCCCGACAAGCCTGCGCTCAACGTCATCAGCTCCGTCAATCCGTACTTCTCGCCGACGAACGCGTGGCTCGGCAACCCTGCCGCCAAGGGGCACTGCGCCGACGCGCTGAAGGACAACAGGAAGGCGACGATCGTGCTCGTCCCCGGCGCCCCGCACACGCTGATCAACCTCCCGCAGGCGCGCGGCGCGACGGCCACGTTCGTGGCGGAGGTGCTGAAGCCGTAGGGACCGTCGCCGACGTTCGACTGGTTCAGCGGCTGGGGCGGACGGCAGCGGCCGGGCGCTTTTACAGATCCGCGGTGCCGGCCGGAAGCAATCACTTCGCTTTCGCCTCAACAGCGGTCGTTCGCGGCGCTTGAATGATGCGGTTCCGCTCGCGAGTTCCGCGCATCGCTGCGCATCGCTCGGCGTTCAATCGAAGTCAGCGGCGTGATTCGGAAGAGTGGTCCGTACCCAGACCGAGGGCCCGGGCGAGCCGCCCGACGGTCAGACCCTGCACCAGAATCGAGAAGACGACGACGAATAGGTCAGCATCAGAACCAGATTGCGCTCGGGGCCCGGAGGCATCGACAGCGCGAGCGCAACCGAGATGCCGCCCCGAACGCCGCTCCAGGTCAGCAACAGGCCCGAGCGTCGGCGGGCAAGACCGAACCAGCGCGCCCGCAGCCGTGGTTGGCAGGCCCACGACCAGGTAGCGCGCGAGCAGGCATAGAACCAGGACCGGCAATACGGCGATGAACGATCCCGGCGGGAAACACGATCACCGTGAACTCGAGGCCGATCAGCACGAACAGCACGCCGTTAAGGATCTCGTCGACCAATTGCCAGAACATGTCGAGCTCGATTTCGGGTCTGCTCCGACATCGCGAACGCACGGCCCTGTTGCCGATGAGGAGGCCGATCGCCACCATCGCCAGGGGCCCCGAGACGCGTAGCGCGTGCGCGAGCGCGTAGCCGCCGACGACCGTGGCGAGCGTGATCAGGACCTCGATCTGGGGAGCGTCGATCGTGCGCAGAACGCGAAAGACAAAGTATCCAACCGCGAGGCCGAAGACCACGCCACCCAGAGCCTCGCGCGCGAAGAGCGCGAGCCCCGCGCCGAATGTCGGCGCCGCGCCGGTCCGCAGCATCTCGAGCAGGAGCGCGAAAAGGACGACTCCCACGCCGTCGTTGAAGAGCGATTCCCCGGCAATCGTCGCCTCGACGCTCTGCGGCACGTTCGCCGACTTGAGCAGGCCGAGCACGGCGATCGGGTCGGTCGGCGAGATGAGCGCCCCGAACAGCAGGCAGTAGGCTCAACGGAATCGCGACGCCCAGCGCGAAAGCAGCTACCAGCTGCCGAAGCCGATGATCAGCGTCGAAAGCGCCGTGCCGACGAGGGCGAGCGCGCCGACCTGCCAGGCCACCCGCCGCAGCTGGCTGAGGTCGACGTGCAGCGCGCCGGCGAAGAGCAGAAACGACAACATGCCCTGCATCAGCACTTCCGAGAAGTCGATCGACGTGAGCAGGGCGTGCTCGTGCCCGTGCGGGTCGCGAAGCCGAGCCGGTCGAGGCCGATGATCGCGAGCGACACCGCCAATGCGATCGCCATGACGCCGATCGTCATCGGCCACTTCAGGTACCGATGGTTTACGTACGAGAACGTCGCCGTCAGCGTGAGCAGAATGGCGACGATGTTGAGCATGGCGCGGATTCCGGCGGCGAAGTCCGGCCTCATGGTGCCACACCGGGTAGGGCATGCCTATCGCCCGCGCGGCTTCGCTTCGACGCAGGACGGAGGGCTCCGGCCCGCCGGGCGCTCGCCAACCTGACGCGTGCAGCGGCCAGCTCAGCCGCTGCGCAGCGCCCGCTCCAGCGTTGCGGGAGGATCGCCGGCGGCACGGGTCCCGGCGGAATCGGCAGTCAGCGCTTTCCTAGCCGCTTGGCGTTCGCGGTGGCCTTGGCGTGAATCGGCTTCAGACCGCGATGCGCGATCCTTGCGGCGCTGCCCGAAACGTGTGCCATGCTGCTTGCCGATTGCCCCAGCGCGCGCGCGAGGGCCGCTTGCCGCGCGATCAGCTCGCTTGGCGTTCGGCTGCTCGCCAGCGACATCAGCGCCGCCGAGTTCCGCAGCATTTGGCGGGCGGCCCAGGGCGCCCCAAGGCGGGCTGATGGACATCATCTGCGCCGCCATCGCCTGGGCGGAATGCGCGCCCGCTTCGATTTTTTCCTGCCCCATCGATGGGAATTCGCGCCGGTCGCGCGCACTGGGAGCGGGTCCGGCCAGCGCCATGCGGCCGGTACGGTGACCGACGACCTGCGCCGAGGCCAGCATCATTTCGAGCGTCTTCATGGCGAGATTCGTCCAAAGCATGAGCGGGGAGAAGTACGGGTAGCCGAGGTAATAGCGATTCATCTTTGTCCTCAAGTGTTGGTCACGGCAGGGCGTCAATCATGCGGCAATCAGCCGCGGTGGCTCTGTTCGATGGCGCACGTGCGCGCGGAGTTTTCGATGTCGCGGCGAATGGGCCACTCGGCGACCAGTTGCGCCGCCCGGAGCCCCACATCCGAGCGAGATCACCGCTGCGTACGTCATCGTACATACACGCAGCACCCGGTCGCCGATACTGGCTTCGCGGAACTTTCGGCGTGCCGGCCGCTCACCGGCACACCCAGCACGAGGATTTTCGGCGCGTGCTGCACACGGCAAAGCATTGCCAGCTGGTGCTGATGGCGCTGAAGGCGGGGGAGGAAATCGGTGCGGAAGTGCACAGGCTCGACCAGTTTTTTCGCGTGGAGGAGGGTTCCGATGAGGCTTATACGCTTACGCTCCGCCCAATCATCGCGATGGCGTGGTCCACCGTACCCGCGCTGATGCCGAGGCGGACCGAGAACATTTCGACGGCAAGACGACCGAATAGCGCCTCGAGCCCGCGCCACAGGCCTACTCCGGATCACGACGCCATGTCGTCGGCGAAGCGATGATTGACGTCGCGGTGGTGGGCCTCGTCGGCGCGCACGGCGACGATCACTTCGCGCAGCCGCGCGTCGGGCGCAAGCTTCCAGTAGTCGATGGCCATCGGCGGCGCCGGAACGTTGGCGTAGGTGCCGTCGTCGACCCCGGCGAGATATTCCGTGTAGCTGCGGACCGCTTCCTCCTCGAAGTAGCCGGTCACGCGATGCGCGGTCCTCGGGGATAGCAGATAGAGAAGGAAGAAGAAGTTGTAGAAGACGCCCTGCGCCAGCAGGATCAGCAGGCGCTCGAAGCCGGTGGGCCGGGCGATGTGCACGAAGGTCATCAAGTGCATGCGCTCGTTCTCCGCTTCTTCCAGGAGCGTGTGGATCCAGCCGCGATCTCCTTCGATCCGGCGCAGCGAGCGCAGATGCTGCAGCGTGCCGCCGACCATTCCGGGCACGGCGGCGACCGTTTCCAGGACGACCGCCCGATGGCCGTACCGCCGGGGGAAGAAGAGATCGGCGAAGAATCGCAGCAGCCGCGTGAAGGCGAACGCGATCCGGTCGGAGAGGTTCTTCGGAACGACGTGCGGCGCGAATGGTGTCGTGATCGGCATGCGTATGCTCCAGTGCGGATTGGCCTTGTTCGCGATCTCCTGGACGCATCGAGGGGCCCGGGTGATGTGTCGAACGGCGTGTGTTGGCAGCGGCAGTGATGCGCAGCGATTGTGTGCCGATCTGTGCGGCGCCACACATTGCCATTTGCGGGCGCGCCACTCGGGCAAGGCTTTGTGCGCTATCGAACGGATCGGCATCGGCGGCCGGCGTAGATTCGATAGCGGGTGTTGTCGTCTTCCACCACTGGGCGATCGAACTCGCAGTCGTCATGCAGCGCCCCACTCGATCGAGGCTACCCGATGTACTACATCGTTGAGACCGGAAAGTCGTTCAACCAGGCGTCGACAGACCTCGCGGCGGCGGTCGTGCGTCATGGCTTCGGAATCCTGCACGTTCACGACCTGGCGGCCACGCTGCGCAGCAAGGGCATTGCATTCGATGAAGAGTGCAAGGTCTTCGAGGTGTGCAATCCCGCGCAGGCGGCAAAGGTGCTGTCCGCCGACATGCGCCTGAACATGGCATTGCCCTGCCGCATCTCCGGTATTTACCGAAAGCGGCAGGACAAAGATCGGCCTCATCAAGCCGGTGCAGATGCTCTCGGCGCTGTCGCAGGACGCAGTTCTGCTGCAAGTGGCCAAGGAAGTCGAGGAGAAGACGATCCGCATGGTCGACGAGGCGAAGTAGCCAGGCCCGTGCATCGAATCGCGCCGGTGTAGGCGCTCTTGAGAGGAAGCGTGGTGCGGTGGAGGTCCGGGACGTGCGTGACGCATGACATAAAGGCCAAGGATCACGATCATGTCGCTGCTGATTGTTTTCGAAAGACCAAGCTTGGATGCCCGCTCGCGCTGCAGAATCGCCTGGTCATGGCGCCGCTGACGCGCAACCGCGCCACCGGCAACGTTCCGAACGAACTGATGGCGGAGTATTACGCGCAGCGGGCGTCCGCCGGACTGATCATCACCGAAGGCACGTCGCCTTCGCCCAACGGGCTGGGCTATCCGCGCATCCCCGGGATATTTTCCGCCGCGCAGGTCGCGGGCTGGAAGCGCGTCACCGCAGCGGTCACGCGCAGGGCGCGAAGATGTTCATGCAGCTCATGCACTGCGGGCGCATCGCCCATCCGCTCAACCTGCCGGCGGGCGCGCGCGTGCTGGGGCCGTCGGCGGTGCGGCCGCCGGCGAGATGTACACCGACGCCGAGGGGATGAAGCCGAACGCGATCCCGCAGGCGATGACCGAGGCGGACATCAGGGCCGCCATCGAGGAATATGCGCAGGCCGCGAAGAACGCCGTGGCGGCGGGATTCGACGGCGTCGAGCTGCACGGCGGCGAACGGCTATCTGCTCGAGCAGTTCATCCGCCCGAACTCGAACCAGCGCACCGATGGCTACGGCGGCTCGATCGAGAACCGCGCGCGCTTCGTGCTCGAAGTCGCCGATGCGGCGATCGAGGCCATCGGCAAGGACAAGGTCGGCATCCGCCTGTCGCCGTTCGGCGTGTTCAACGACATGCCGCATCTACCCGGCGATGGAGGCGGATTACACCTATCTGGCGCAGCAGCTCAATGCGCGCGGGCTGGTCTACATCCATCTGGTCGATCACTCGCCGATGGGCGCGCCGCCGGTGCCCGATTCGATCAAGGCGACGTTCCGCAGCGTGTTCAAGCGGCGCGCTGATCCTGTCCGGCGGCTACGACGCCGCGCGCGCCGAAAGCGATCTCGGCCGCGGGCAAATGCGATCTGGTCGCGGTCGGGCGGCCGTTCCTCGCCAACCCGGATCTGGTCGCGCGCTGGAAGGCGGGCGCGGCGTTGAATGCGCCCGACTCCGGCACGTTCTATACGCCCGGCCCGAAGGGATACACCGATTACCCGGCGCTGCCGGTGGCGGCGTAGGCGGGGGAGTGCAGGGCGGGTACCGGCCATGACTTCGTTGAGCACACCATGAGCGCAACGCGCATCGAACGCGATTCTCTTGGCGGCATAGAGGTACCTGCCGACCGCCTGTGGGGCGCGCAAACGCAGCGCTCGCTGGAACACTTCGGAATCTCCACGGAGCGGATGCCCGAAGAGATCGTGCTGGCGCTCGCAACCGTGAAGGCCGCCTGCGCCCGGGTCAATCGCGATCTCGGGCAAATCCCCGGGGACAAGGCCGCCGCGATCATCGCCGCCGCGGAGGAAGTGCTGGCCGGGCGACATGGACAGGAGTTTCCGCTGTCCGTGTGGCAAACCGGCTCGGGTACGCAAAGCAACATGAACCTGAACGAGGTGCTCGCCAACCGGGCTTCCGAGCTGCTCGGCGGCGAGCGTGGCGAGCACCGCCGTGTGCACGCCAATGACGAGGTCAATCTCGGACAGTCCTCGAACGACGTCTTTCCTACCGCCATGCACCTGGCGGCCGGTCTTGGCATCGCGCGCGCAGTGCTGCCGGCGCTGGCACGGCTGCGCGGCACGCTCGCGGAGAAGTCCGCCGCCTTCGCGGACATCGTCAAGATCGGACGCACCCATCTGCAGGATGCGACACCGCTGACACTGGGGCAGGAATTCTCCGGCTACGTCGCCCAGCTCGACCATGCCGAGGCGGTCATCAGCGCCATCCTGCCGTCGCTGTACCCGCTCGCCATTGGCGGCACGGCGGTCGGCACCGGCCTCAATGCCCATCGCGAATTCGGCGCCCGCGTCGCGGCGGACGTGGCGCGCAGCAGCGGGCTGCCCTTCGTGAGCGCTGCCAACAAGTTTGCCGCGCTGGCTGCGAACGACGGCCTGGTCGCGGCCCACGGCGCGCTGAAGACGCTGGCCGTGGCACTGATGAAGATCGCCAACGACATCCGCTGGCTGGCCTCGGGGCCGCGGTCAGGAATCGGCGAGATCGCCATCCCGGAAAACGAGCCCGGCAGCTCGATCATGCCCGGCAAGGTCAATCCGACGCAGTGCGAGGCGCTCACCATGCTCTGCTGTCAGGTCATGGCCAACGACGTGGCCGTCGGCATTGGCGGCGCCTCGGGCAATTTCGAGCTCAACGTCTACAAGCCCCTGATCGCCCACAACTTCATGCAAAGCCTGCGGCTGCTGGCGGACGGCATGGCCAGTTTCGATGCCCACTGCGCGCGCGGGATCGAAGCCAACCGGGAGCGCATCGCCGAGCTCGTGCAGCGGTCGCTGATGCTGGCTACGGCGCTCACGCCCCATATCGGGTACGACCGTGCCGCCGAGATCGCCAGGCGGGCGCACCGCGAAGGCACTACGCTGCGCGAGGCTGCATTGGCGCTTGGATATGTGACCGGGGAAGAGTTCGACCGTTGGGTCATCCCCGCCGATATGGTTGGCGACAGTCTCTCGCAGGCCCGGGCGGAAACGGAGGACTGAGCGCATATCCGTCGGCCGGGCGGAAGGCCGGAATGATCATTGGACCGCCTGCAGAGCTCAGGCGTGGCCGGCCGATGGTGGATGGCCGCCGATGGCATGTGCGATAGCGCACAGAGGAGGCCAGGCATTTCGACTAGCCTTTGGGTCAGAACGAGGTGCCCATGGCGACGCGAGGAAACATCGAGTCTCGATCATTCACTGCGCTGCGCTTTCGCGGCGCGCAGGATGAGTCGTGACCGGCGTGGGTGCGTTGACCGCCAAGGTCAAGGACGACCCGTCGCTGCTGCTCCGAAGCCCCAGGAAGTGAACCCATGCCGGCCCGCGTAGCCCGCCCACCGATCACGCCGCATCGCCGCGTCGGCCTGCGCGTGCTGCTGTCAATGCTTGCGCTCTGGAGTGCCGCTGCAATGGCCATCGAGGAACCTGCCCACACCGTGATCGAGCGCGAGGAAGCATTCGAGGTTCGCGATTACCAGGCCTATGTCGTGGCCGAAACCTTCGTCGAGGGTTCGTTCGACGCCGTCGGCAGCGAGGGCTTTCGACGGCTGTTCCGCTACATTTCCGGCGACAACCGCGCCGCCGAAAAGATATCGATGACGGCACCGGTCGAGCAGGAGGAAGCGTCCGCGAAGATCGCGATGACTGCGCCGGTGGAGCAGCAGCGGGCCGGCGCGCGATGGCGGATCGCGTTCGTGCTGCCCTCGTCGTACACGCTGGCGACCGCGCCACGGCCGACGGACGATCGTGTGGTCCTCGCCGAGGCTCCCCCTCGCCGGATGGCGGTCGTGCGCTACCGCGGAACGTGGACCGAGGCGCGCTATGGCGAAGAGCTGGCGATGCTGCGGAACTTCATCGGCGAGCGCGGGCTGACGGCGGTCGGCGAGCCTGTCTTTGCGCGCTACGATCCGCCGTTCATGCCGTGGTTCCTGCGACGCAACGAGATCCAGATCCCGGTGCAGGCGCCCGCTGCGCGCTGACGCCGGCCCGATCGAGCGAGCAGCCGGGCGGGTCACTTCCACAAGCCTGCGATCGCGCGCGCCTGGAGCGCGAGCGATGAGGGCGGGGCGCCCGACAGGGCAATCGAACGGGAGTCGCGCGGCGACGGGAGACAGAGATGGCACGACGACTGGTGATCATCGGCGGTGACGCCGCAGGGATGTCCACGGCAGCCCAGGCGCGGCGGATGACGTCCGCCGGCGAGCTCCAGATCGTGGCCTTCGAGCGCGGGTCGCGCACCTCCTACGCCGCCTGCGGCCTCCCTTACCTGGTCGGGGGGCTCGTCGATGCGCCGGACCTGCTCATCGCCCGGACCCCGGAACAACACCGGGCCAACGGCATCGACGTCCGGATCCGGCACGAGGTCACCGCCATCGACGCCAAGGCATCGACCGTGACGGTGCGCAGCCTCGAAACCGGCCGGGAAGCGGTCGAACACTACGACGAACTCCTCATCGGCACCGGCGCGTCGGGCATCGTCCCTCCGTGGCCGGGCATTCACGCGGAAGGGGTGCTGCAGCTCCGGACCCTCGACGACGCGGCGAAAGTGGAACAACGGCTGGACGCGGGGGCCCGGCACGCCGTGGTTGTCGGCGCCGGCTACATCGGGCTGGAGGTCGCGGAGGCCCTGCTTGATCGCGGCCTCGCCGTGACGGTGGTCGAGCGGCTCGACGCGCCGATGGGCGCGGTGCTGGACGCCGACATGGCCGCCGGTGTCGCGGAGGCGCTGCGGGCCGCTGGAATCGACCTGCGGCTCGGCACCGCGGTCACCGGCTTTGCCACGGTCGACGGGCGAGTCACCGCCGCCGAGACCGCTGCGGGCCCGCTCGCCGCCGACCTCGTGGTGATCGGCCTCGGGGTGCGCCCGAACGCGGACCTTGCCCGGGCCGCGGGCATCGGCGTGGGCGAGGCCGGGGGCATCGTCGTCGACGATCACCTGCGCACCGACACGCCGCACGTCTGGGCCGCCGGCGACTGCGTGGAGTCGTACCATCGCATCACCGGGCGGTCGGTCGTGGTCGCCCTCGGCACGCACGCCAACAAGCAGGGCCGCGTCGCCGGCACCAACATCGCCGGCGGCGACGCGGCCTTCGCCGGCGTGCTCGGCACGGCGATCACCAAATTCCGAAACCTGGAGATCGGTCGCACCGGGCTGACCGAAGCGGAGGCCGGGGCCGCGGGGTTCGACGCAATCGGCGTGACCACCGAGGCGTCGAGCCGGGCGCACTACTATCCCGGCGCGCAGCCGATGCGGATCAAGATCGTGGCCGAGCGGCGGACGGGCCGATTGCTCGGCGCGCAGATCGTTGGCGGCGAGGGCGCGGGCAAGCGCATCGACGTGCTGGCCACGGCGCTGTGGAACGACATGACGGTGGAGGCGGTGGCCGGCATGGACCTTTCCTACGCGCCGCCTTTCTCGCCGGTCTCGGACCCGGTGCTGCTGGCGGCGGGCAAGGCCGCGTCGAAAATCCGACCCCGGTGAGGGCGCGCGTTGCCACCCGGGCTCGGCACCATCGGGGCGAGGCGGCGGATGTGGAATTCCGCGCGGCCCGACGGTCCGATCCCACGCCGCTCAATGCTCGGCTGGGATCAGCACCAGCTGGCCTCGTCGCTGCGGGGGGCCCGCAGGAGCTCTTGTATGTTCGCCTCCAGCAGGCGGAACCCGATGTTCCCGTAAAGCTTCTGGCGCCCCTCGTCCAACACGAAGCTCGGACTGCCTTCGATCCGCATCCTGTCGGCGTCCTGGTAATCCGCAGCCAGGCGGGCGAACGCGCTGCCACTGTGAATGGCGTTTTCGATGGCGCCGATGTCCACGCCGAGGGCCTCGGCTATCTCGCACTGGACATCCCAGCGAGCAATGTCCCGATTGTCGCGGAAGAACGCACAGCGGAAGGCCCACATCACCTGATCAAAATGGCTCGGTGCGGATCGACTTCCCGGCACCGTGGATTCGCGGTCCCACTGCCGGACCGCTCTCATGAAGAGATGCGTGCTGGCCGAAGTCGATGGGCGCGTGTTCAGCCAGATCTCGGGGTGAACCTCAATGTGCGGAAACCTCTCGGCGACCTGCCGGAGGTGCGAGTTGAACCCCGCATACCCGCCTTTGTCCTTCCAGGCCGAGGCAATCTTCCCTGCGGTATCGGCGAAGACGGAACAGAACCGAGGCTCGATCCGGACGGCATCGCCAAAGGTGTCCTTGGCGGCGTCGATGCGAGCTTGCGAGACGTAGGCCCATATGCACAACACGTCCGAGAAATAGGCGACTTCGACCACGTTCGTCTCCCGATCATCATGACTGCGGCGCCGTCGCCTCTGCCGCTGCGGCAGCGGCCGCGGCCGCCGCGACGATGCTCGCGCGCGTTTCCCTGCGACGCAGCTCTTCCAGCGCCAGGCTCACTTCTTCGGTGCCTGCTTGGCGTCGAGCGCCGTAGACGAATGGCTGCCGGCTTGTCCGGACATCGGCATCGACTTCGACTCCTCCTCCTTGGACATCCTTTCCTGCGGGTTGGTCGCCGCGCTGTCGCGTGCGGTCTCCGCGGGATTCGCCCCCGCGCCCATTGACGGCAGCGTGGACAGCGCGGGCGGCGTGCCGGCGGCAGGTGGTGGCGGAACGCTCGAGGCCGGTGGCGAAACGCTGATCTGCGGCGGCGACGACGGCTTGTCGCCGCACGCCACAAGCGCCGCCGCGACGGTGATGGCGGCCAGCAGGTGAACTCCGGGGATCCTCAAGTGGCCGCCCTGGATCCGTGCCGGATCCTGTACCGAAGCCCGCGGACCTGGGTGGTCTGTCGCACGGTAAGAAGCCGTGACGTTGAAATCTTCAATCATCGATGGCGTGTGTTTCATGGTGTGGTCGCTCCGCAACGTCGTGTCGTCAAGTCGGTCGTCGGATCGTGCACCTGCGCGGTACGGTCGGTCTGTTCGGTAGCGTACGTCGACTGAAATGTGCTCCGATCGGTCCCGGCTTGGAGCCGCACGCGCCCGGCAAACGGCGTGCTCGGGCGCGCGCGACGGAAGCGACTATGTTCGATATCGAACGGACCAGGGCACCGGGCCGGCGCAGGCTACTCGATCTCGAGGTGACCGGCATGGTCGAACTCTCGAACCGTTGCGAGTGGGAGAGCTGATGAAGACCCTTCATGCAGCGCAAAGGCAAGCGAGCGGCCGGTCCGGCAGCCCGCCGGCCATGGCGGGCCACGCAGCGTTCCGTGGTTCGCCCGGCCTCGACGGAAGTGGTCCGCGGTTCAATCGCTTCACCTGGAGATTCACATGAAGACATCGCTCGCAGTAGCGGTTGGTACCGCGTTCCTACTGGTCGCAGGCACAGCGTCGACGCAGGACGCGAGAGCGCCGGCGTCGAACCCGGCGGTCATCGTTCCGCATCCGGCGCGACCACGGGCATGGGCGGTCGGATGGCTCAGATGGACGAGCACATGCAGATGATGAAGACGTCCATGAAAAGCTGATGAGCGCGGCGACGCCCGAAGCACGCCAGATCGTGATGGACAGGCAGCGGAGGAAATGCAGGGATGCATGGCCATGATGGACGAGATGAGGAAAGCCGATGGCAAGACGGGCGGACGGGCGGCGGATGATGGACAGAAGGCCATGCCGTCTCACGCGAATGCGCAGATGCAGATGATGCAGAAGCGCATGGACATGATGGAAACGATGATGCAGACGATGATGGACCAGCAGGGGATGATGTCGGGTCCGGAGCCCGACGCGACACCGAGAAGTAGCAGGCGCTCCTCTTGTGCGTTGTGCGTTGGGTGCTGGAGCGCGGCGGCACGCACGTGCGTGGTGTGATCGACAAGGAACCCCGCGACCGCTGCCTATGCTGTCGGTGAACCCTACGACGGCAGCGGCCAGGAGAGTCGTGAGCCGCAGACAAGGTGGTCTTCTTGGGACTTGGCGCTCAGGCCCGCGTTGCGCCGGGTGACTTCGCGCCGAGGAACAGCCACGTCATGCCGATCGCAGCCGAGATCGCGGAGGCGAGCAGTATGCCGAGCTTGGCCTGACCGACCAATGCGGGATCGTGGAAGGCGAGTTGCGCGATGAAGAGCGACATCGTGAAGCCGATACCGCCCAGCCAGCCGCCCCAGGAGGTGTCGCCACTCCACGCCAGCCGGCAGCCGTGCCCATCCGAGCTTCACACCGATCAAGCTGAAGAGGCTGATCCCCGCGAATTTGCCCACGACCAGCCCGAACAAGACGCCACTCGTCACGGAACTGGCAAGCAACGCGGGAAGATCGATCGAGGTGAGATCGATGGCCGCGTTCGCTAGCGCGAAGACTGGAATTACGAGGAACGTCACCCACAGCGTGAGCCCGTGCTCGATGCGCTGCAGCGGACTTTGCACGGTTGCGGACGAACGTTCCATTGCCCGGGCTATCGTCGCCATTCGTGCGTTCTGCAGCGGGTCGTCGGGAGTCGAGAGGTCGCGGCGATCGGCCCGAAGCGCCGACTGCAATTCCTCGATGCGCTGCTCGAATTGGGCGGGCGTGTGCGCGGGGCGCGCGGGTATGGTCATCGCGAGGACGATGCCTGCGATCGTTGCATGGATTCCGGACTTCATCACCGCGTACCAGAGCAGGATCCCCACCAGCCAGTACGGCAAGGGATTGCGGATGCCGCCGCGGTTGAGCAGCCCGAGCACGAGCAGGAGCGCCGCCGCGATGCCTAGCGCCTTCCAGTCGAGGTGCGCCGTATAGAAGACCGCTATCACTAGCACCGCGCCCAGGTCGTCGGTGATGGCAAGCGCGGTCAGGAAGATGATCAGATTTCTCGGGATGCGCAAGCCAGCAGCACGAGGATGCCGATCGCGAAGGCAATATCCGTCGCCATCGGGATGCCCCATCCCGAGGCGGTCTGCGTGCCGGCGTTGAACATCGCGTAGATGAGCGCGGGCACGACCATTCCCCCAACTGCCGCCATCACGGGCAGCACCGCATCTTTGAATGACGAAAGCTCACCCACGAGGACTTCGCGCTTAAGCTCGAGGCCCACCAGCAGGAAGAAGAGGGCCATCAGCCCGTCGTTCACCAGGTCGTGCCGGGTGAGCTCGATCGCGAAACGGCTTCCCCACGAGACGCCGAGCTTCTGCTCCCAGAAGTGGCCGACCGCATCTCCGCCCAGCCAACTCGCGAGCCCGAGCGCCACAATCGTGGCGGCAATGAGTACCAAGCCACCCGCGGTGGTGCGGTGGAGGAACTCCTCGAACGGGGAGATGATGCGGCCGAACAGCGATTCGAGGGGATATTTCTCTGCGCCATCGTTGCGATTGTACAGTCGGCCGCGGCCCATGCTTCGCGAAATCATCGCGATGCGCTCGACGCCACGCGCAAGGACAATGTGACCGGCCGCGCCGTTACCGCCAGAGGGACGCGGCCTGATCCGCGCGACGCTGCGAAAGCTTGTCAGATACCGAGCATCTTTCTGGCGGTGCCGCTGTGGCTCCTCTACGAATTGGTGATGCTGCGGGCCCGATTCGCGCGCCAGGTCCGGGGGAGCAGATTGCCGAAACGTAGACGAGGGCCCAAGTCTGCGACATGATCGCGGGCAGGGAGATCGGCTTATGAGTTGGCTCATAACGTTGCTAAGCAACACGACCTCGCCTCAGGAGCAAAGGCGCATCGCTGACGAGATTGCGGCCGCACTCGTTCAGGAAGCACGGCGCGCGTTAGCTGAACAAGGCAACGCCAACCCGACTGTCGATGAGGTCAGTCGCCGAGCGGAGTCCCTTTATCTCGCCAACTCTGAGCAGTACCGTCACGGCGCCTTGGAAGCGATCGAAGTGCACAACGCGATTGCTCGCCAAAGCTCGAGGCGACTTCGATAATCGCTTTGACTTGTCCTACTTTGACCGGCCACGCATCCAGGTGGCACGAGGAAGGGCGCGTCGCTAGAATGCCATGAGCGGTCAGTCAGCGCCTCAGTCCCAGGACAGCGTCCCGCCGGTCTGGTACTCGGTCACCCGCGTCTCGAAGAAGTTCTTCTCCTTCTTGAGGTCGATCATCTCGGCCATCCACGGGAACGGGTTGTCGGCCTTGTCGAACAGCGGGTCGACGCCGATCTGCTGGCAGCGGCGGTTGGCGATGAAGCGCAGGTACTCCTTGAACATCGTCGCGTTGAGGCCCAGCACGCCGCGCGGCATCGTGTCCTCGGCGTAGGCGTACTCGAGGTCGACGCCCTTGCGGAACAGCACGCCAAGTCTCCTCGCGGAACTCGGGCGTCCACAGGTGCGGGTTCTCGAGCTTGATCGTGTTGATGAGGTCGATGCCGAAGTTGCAGTGCATCGACTCGTCGCGCAGGATGTACTGGTACTGCTCGCTCGATCCCGTCATCTTGTTCTGCCGGCCCATCGCCAGGATCTGCGCGAAGCCGACGTAGAAGAAGAGGCCCTCCATGATGCAGGCGAACACGATCAGGCTCTTCAGCAGCGCCTGGTCGGCCTCCATCGTGCCGGTCTTGAACGTCGGGTTGGTCAGCACCTCGATGAACGGGATCAGGAACTCGTCCTTGTCGCGGATCGACTTGATCTCGTGGTAGGCGTTGAAGATCTCGGCCTCGTCGAGGCCGAGGCTCTCGACGATGTACTGGTAGGCGTGCGTGTGGATCGCCTCCTCGAACGCCTGCCGCAGCAGGTACTGCCGGCACTCGGGCGCCGAGATGTGGCGGTAGGTGCCGAGCACGATGTTGTTGGCGGCGAGCGAATCGGCGGTGACGAAGAAGCCGAGGTTGCGCTTGATGATCAGGCGCTCGTCGTCGGTCAGGCCGTTCGGGTTCTTCCACAGCTCGATGTCGCGCTGCATGTTCACTTCCTGCGGCATCCAGTGGTTGGCGCAGGCGGCGATGTACTTGTCCCAGGCCCAGCGGTACTTGAACGGGACCAGCTGGTTGACGTCGGCCTGGCCGTTGATGACGCGCTTGTCCTCGATGCGCACGCGCCGGAAGCCGTTGGCGAGCGCCTGCTGCTCGACGTCGAGGTCGTGCACCGGCTCGCGCGAGAGGATCCCGCCGGTCGTCTGCGCGCGGATCGTCTCCGGCGTGGCGGGCTGCAGCGCGGCTTCGCCGCGGGGGCGGCGAAATCGTCTTCGAAGGTCAGCATTTCGTCATGTCTCCGTGAAGCGCATGCCTGCCGTCAGTGCATCGCGCTCAAGCGTTCGTAAAGGTAGTCGGGCGCGAAGTCGGCACCGGTGTGCCAGGCGATCGTCGCGAGCCCGTAATCGAGGTAGAACTCGGCGAAGCGCTCGCGGTCCCGCAGCGGCTCGAAGTGCTCGCCGAAGAGGTCGTCCGCCAGATCCACCACGCCCTTGCGTCCATCGTTGAATTCCAGCCAGACCTTGTAGTCCCCGAGATACCGTGCATCGATCACATGTCGCTGTACGTGCTCGTAACGGGCCACATCGCCTCCCATGGGCAGCTTGATGTCCGCTCCCGGCCGCCGGCATCGGCGCCGCGCCCGGGTGCCCCCGGGCCGCGCCGCCGGCGATCGAGTCCAACCGGTGCGGGGCGCCAGTGGCCGCGCCCCGCACCGGATCGCGCGCTATTTGCCTGGCAGCCGCACCGGCGCCGGCGGCACCGTCTGCTGCTGCTGCGGCACGCCGATCTTCTGACGGGGCCGCGCGTCGCCTTGCGGCGCGCGGGTGCCTGGTTGCCCGTCCGTCGCGGGCCAGCGCCAGTGGCGCCGGCCCGCGAGGTCGGTCCAGAGCTCCCATCCGTCGGTCTTTGCGTTCATCGCTTGCCCTCCTGTCCGGGTTTCGCGGGACTGCAACTGCGACTTCCTCTGCCACCTCAGCTGCGACTACCGCGCGGCGGGCGCCTCTTCGCGGGCGCCCTGGCGCGCTCCTGCCCGCGCCGCCCGCCCTACTGGCAGGCCTCGCAGGTCGGATCCGTGATCGAGCAGAACTTGGCCTCGGGCTCGGCCGCCGTGTAGGCCGACGCGACCCCGCCGCGTCGTCGGCACGGCATTGAGCTCACCGCCCTTGCCGGTCGACTTCTCCGCCGACGTCGCCGCCAGCGTGCGCAGGTAGTAGGTCGTCTTCAGGCCGCGCGTCCACGCGAGCTTGTAGGTCTCGTCGAGCTTCTTGCCCGAGGCGCCGGCCATGTAGATGTTGAGGCTCTGCGCCTGGTCGATCCACTTCTGCCGGCGCGCGCCGGCCTCGACGATCCACTTCGGCTCGACCTCGAACGCCGTCGCGTAAAGAGCGCGCAGGTCGGCCGGCACACGGTCGATCTTCGCCAGCGAGCCGTCGAAGTACTTGAGGTCGGAGACCATCACCTCGTCCCACAGGCCGAGGCGCTTCAGCTCGGCGACGAGGTGCTCGTTGACGACGGTGAACTCGCCCGACAGGTTCGACTTGACGTAGATGTTCTGGTACTCGGGCTCGATCGACGCGGCCACGCCGATGATGTTGGAGATCGTCGCCGTCGGCGCGATCGCCACGCAGTTGGAGTTGCGCATGCCGAACTTCCTGATCCGCTCGCGCAGCGCGTCCCAGGGCAGCGTCGCCGTGTCGTCGATGTCGACGTAGCCGCCGCGCTCGTCGCGCAGCAGCGCGAGCGTGTCCTGCGGCAGCAGGCCGCGGTCCCACAGGCTGCCCTTGTACGACGAGTAGCGGCCGCGCTCCTCGGCGAGCTCGGTCGACGCCCAGTAGGCGTGGTAGCAGACGGCCTCCATCGAGCGGTCGGCGAAATCGAGCGCCGCCTCCGACGAGTACGGCGTGCGCAGCAGGTGCAGGCAGTCCTGGAAGCCCATGACGCCCAGCCCCACCGGCCGGTGCTTGAGGTTCGAGTTGCGCGCCTTCGCCACCGCGTAATAGTTGATGTCGATGACGTTGTCGAGCATCCGCATCGCCGTGCGGATCGTGCGCTGCAGCTTGTCGTGGTCGAGCACCCAGCCGTCGCCGTCGCGCTTCATGTGCGCGAGCAGGTTGACCGAGCCGAGGTTGCACACGGCGATCTCGGTCTCGCTGGTGTTCAGCGTGATCTCGGTGCACAGGTTCGAGCTGTGCACGGTGCCGAGGTGCTGCTGCGGCGAGCGGACGTTGCAGGCGTCCTTGAACGTGATCCACGGATGCCCGGTCTCGAACAGCATCGACAGCATCTTGCGCCACAGCTGCAGCGCCGGAATCTTCTTGAAGAGCTTCAGCTCGCCGCGCGCGGCCTTGTCCTCGTAGCGGGTGTAGGCCTCCTCGAACGCGCGGCCCCACTTGTCGTGCAGGTCGGGCACGTCGGACGGGGAGAAGAGGGTCCAGTCGCCGCCTTCCATCACCCGCTTCATGAACAGGTCGGGAATCCAGTTCGCCGTGTTCATGTCGTGCGTGCGGCGGCGATCGTCGCCGGTGTTCTTGCGCAGCTCCAGGAACTCCTCGATGTCGAGGTGCCAGGTCTCGAGGTACGCGCAGACGGCGCCCTTGCGCTTGCCGCCCTGGTTGACGGCCACGGCGGTGTCGTTGACGACCTTGAGGAAGGGCACGACGCCCTGGCTCTTGCCGTTGGTGCCCTTGATGTGCGCGCCCATCGCGCGGACGTTGGTCCAGTCGTTGCCGAGCCCGCCGGCGAACTTGGACAGCAGCGCGTTCTCCTTGATCGCCTCGTAGATGCCGTCGAGGTCGTCGGCGACCGTCGTCAGGTAGCACGACGACAGCTGCGAGCGGTGCGTGCCCGAGTTGAACAGCGTGGGCGTCGAGCTCATGAAGTCGAACGTCGACAGCACGTTGTAGAACTCGATCGCGCGCGTCTCGCGGTCGACCTCGTTGAGCGCGAGGCCCATCGCCACGCGCATGAAGAAGCACTGCGGCAGCTCGAAGCGCCGCCCGCCGCCGGCGAAGTCCGCGTGCTGGTCGATCAGGAAGTAGCGGTCGTAGAGCGTCTGCAGGCCGAGGTAGCCGAACTGCAGGTCGCGCTCGGGCTTGAGCGCCGCGCCGAGCTTGCCGAGGTCGTACTGGGCGAGCGCCTCGTTCAGGAGCCCGATCCGGATCCCGTGCTTGACGAACTGCGGGAAGTACTCGGCGTAGCGCGTCGCCATGTCGGCCTGCGTCGCCTCCTCGCCGAGCGCCTCGTAGCGGATCGCGTCGAGCAGCAGCCGCGCGGTGACGAGGCTGTACGCGGGGTCCTGCTCGATCAGCGTGCGCGCGGCGAGCACGACGCACTTCCTCACCTCGTCCATCGGCACGCCGTTGTAGAGGTCCTTCAGCGTCGCCTTCATGATCCGGTCGGCGTCGACGTCGACGAGGCCCGCGCAGGACTCGTCGACCAGCGCCGTCAGCCGGGCGAGGTCGAGCGGCCGGGACACGCCGTGTTCGACGACGGTGATCGCCGTCGCGACGTCGACCTGCGGCCCGCGCTGCGCCTTCTCGTGCGCGCGCTCCTGCGAGCGGCGCTCGCGGTACAGGACGTACGCGCGCGCGACCTCGTGCTCGCCGCCGCGCATCAGCGCGAGCTCGACCTGGTCCTGGATCTCCTCGATGTGGATCGCGCCGCCCTCGGGCTTGCGCTTCATCAGCGCCGACACGACGGCATCGGTGAGGTTCGCCACCTGCTCGCGCACGCGCGCCGACGCGGCGCCCTGGCCGCCGTGGATGGCGAGGAACGCCTTGGTCATCGCGATCGAGATCTTGGCCGGCTCGAAGCCGACGACGGCGCCGTTGCGGCGGATGACCTTGTACTGGGCGAAGCGGGGATCCGCATTCGCGGACAAGGGACTGCCGGCGTCACCGGCCATC
This sequence comes from uncultured beta proteobacterium, assembly GCA_963832705.1. Taxonomy (GTDB): domain Bacteria; phylum Pseudomonadota; class Gammaproteobacteria; order Burkholderiales; family Casimicrobiaceae; genus CAIWHR01. Next base: position 286,823 of record CAWHVP010000010.1, read on the forward strand.
AGGTCACGCGGCGGCTGGGACGGCGTCGAAGCGGCAGTCGCGCTGTTCAATTGCATGGGTCATCTCCTGGCTGGATCTTGTTATGCGGGGCCGAGCCGGCCGCCCGTGGCGGCGGCGAGGCTCCCCCCGGCCCTCGTTCTCGCGCTCGGCCGGGCGCGGACTCGAGGCCGCGCCTGCGCCGGTCATTCGTCTGCCCGATCGCCTCGACGCGGTCCTCCCGAACCGCGCCGGTCGAGGCGACCGGAAGCATCGAAATCTACTACATCTTGTGTTCAAACGGCGAGTCGGCACCAAGGATAGTGAGCCGCGGCCGGCTTGGCAAGAATTTTTTGATCCACCGCAAACTTCTCGGGAAACGCCTGAAAAAACAGGCGCCTGGCGCCGCGTTTCGGCACGATCCCCGTTTGCTCCACCGGCGGTCCACCGGGTTGTCCACAGGCGCGCCGGGATCGGTGCGGCGCGGGCTACGACGGGGGCAGCGGGAAGAGGCGCGTCCCCGGCGATGGCGACACAGGTCTCGCCGGGGGCGGGCCTGACCAGCGCGAGGCCGGTCAGGCGGCCGAACGCGGGCAGCAGCGCGTGGCGCGGGCCCAGCAGGAAGCAGGGCAGCCGAACGGCGTCGCCGCGGCCGTCGGCGAGGCGCACGCCGGGGTGCACGTGGCCGCACAGCGCATAGCCGGCCACGGGATCGTGCGGCTCGTGGCAGCACAGGAAGGGCGCGGCGTCGTGCGGCGCGTCGACGACGCGGACGTGCCACGACGGGGGCGGATCGCCGGCCCGCGCATCGTGGTTGCCGCGCACCAGCGTGAGCTCGAGCGCGCGATGCGCGTCGCGCCACGCCGCGAACACCGCGTCGAGCGCGGCGACGCGGCCCGCGGCGGCGTGCAGGAAGTCGCCGAGCACGACGAGGCGCGTCGCGTCCGGTGCGGGCGACGAGCGCCGACAGCCGCGCGAGGTCGCCGGCCGTGGCGCCCCGCGGCACCGGCACGCCGCCGGCGCGGAACGCCGCGGCCTTGCCGAGGTGCACGTCGGCGACGAAGAGCGTGCGCTCGCGCGGCCAGTGGAGCGCGCGCTGCGCGTGCAGGACGACGTGCTCGCCGGCGAGCGTCGTCGCGAGCGTGTCGGTGCCCTGCGGCGTGCCGGGCCCGGGCTGCGCCGCGGGCGGAACCCGGGCGGTTCGAGCGAGGGTCACGGGTCCCGCGTCTCGCTCCTGCGCGATCCCGGCTACAGCGCCACGCTCATGCCGCCGTCCATCACCAGCATCTGCCCGGTCATGTAGTCGGCGGCGCTCGAGGCGAGGAACACCGCGAGCCCGGCGATCTCGTCGGGCTGGCCCCAGCGCCCGGCCGGCGTGCGCTTGCAGACCCAGGCGTTGAACTCGGCGTTGTCGATCAGCGCGCGGTTCATCTCGGTGGCGAAATACCCGGGCGCGATGGCGTTGACCTGGATGTTGTGCGGCGCGAGCTCGACCGCCATGCCGCGCGTCAGCTGCCGCACGCCGCCCTTGGCCGCCGTGTAGGGCACGACGGTCGGCCGCGCGAGCTCGCTCATCAGCGACGCGATGTGGATGATCTTGCCGCTGCGCCGCGCGATCATCCCGGGCAGCGCCGCCTGCGACACGAGGAACGGGGCGGTCAGGTTGGTCGCGATCACGTCGTCCCAGTCCTTCTGCGAGAAGTCGACGAACGGCGTGCGGCGCTGGATGCCGGCGTTGTTGACGACGATGTCGAGGTGGCCGTGCCGCGCCTCGATCGCGGCGATGCCCTTGCGCACGGCCGCGCCGTCGGTGACGTCGAACTCCTCGGTGGTCGCGGCGAGGCCCGCATCGGTCAGCTTCTTCGCCGCCGCGACGACCTCGTCGTGCTTGCGGCCGTTGACGACGACGGTCGCGCCGGCGCGCGCGAGGCCCTGCGCGATCGCGAAGCCGAGTCCGCGGTAGGCGCCGGTGACGAGCGCGACGCGGCCGGCGAGGTCGAAGGGGTGGGTGGAGGCGGGCATGGCGGTTCCTCGAGGCGGGGTCGTGGTAAGGGGGAACGGGGTGTACGTCGGTGGTGATCCGATGGGCAGCGGCACCCGCTGCGCAGAGACCACCAGTATATTTCAGCCGCGCGTGGGGCGAGGATGGGATCCGTGTTCGCGTTGCGCGCGCTGCAAGCTGTCGACCGATCGTCAGCCCGCGGCGGCCGGGTTGACGCATTGCTCCCTGCGAATCCGGCTTCCTACCGGGTCCCCGCACGCTCCACCAATTCAGCGAGCAATGCACCGGCCTCTCGAAATGGCTTGCTCGAACGGTCGGCGCGACCTCGGATATAGGCGCCCTCGATTGCCGTCAGCAACAAGCCCGCGAAGGACCGCGCCCGCCTTCGATCCTGGAAAGGGAAGTGGGCCTCGATCGCCTTCACGTATTGGTCGAACGCCCCGGCTACCACAAGTCGCAGACCTTCGAGTTCCGAATCCAGGTCGAGGCAGACGGTACCGACAGGACAACTGTGATGGAACTCTCCCAGCTCGATTCGTCTCTGCAAACGCGTTGAACAGGGCTTTGACCTTCTCGCCGGGTTTGCGCTTGCTCGACAGGGCTGAATCGATGAACGCGACGACTTGCTCGGAATGCCGCGCGAGCCCTTCCTTGACGATTTGCTGCTTCCCCTCGGGAAAGAAGTAATAGACCGAACCCTTGGGCGCGCCGCTTGGCGGACGATTTCGTTGATTCCAGCGCCCGACAGTCCAGAGCGCCGCAACAACGTAATCGCGGCTTCGATCAACTTGTCGCGGGTACCGGTGGTGGTCGCGTCGGCTGTGCTCATCTTTGACTTTCGATATAGACCAGTCTATATAGTACATAGCTCATCCTCGACGCCGGGGGGAAGACCCATGAATGACAGCAATGGAGCGGCCGGCGTGCGCGTCGACATTGAAGGTCAGAGGCATACGAGCGCGGCCGGTGGTGCTGAAGCTGAAACGGCCCGTCGTGGCGCGCATCGCCACGATCACCGAATGGCCGGTCATCCTGATCGATCTCGACACCGAGGAAGGCATCGTCGGCCGCAGCTACCTCGAGCCCTACACGGTGAAGGCCATGCGGTACCTGGTGCCGGCGCTGCAGGATCTCGGCGAAATGCTGAAGGGGCGCGCGGTAGCGCCGGTCGAGCTTCACGCCTGGCGCGCAAGTCGCTGCATTTCGTCGGCTACCAGGGCATGTCGATGATCGCCGTCGCGGGCCTCGACATGGCGGCCTGGGATGCGCTGGCCAAGGCGGCGGGCGTGCCGCTTTGCGTCCTGCTCGGCGGCTCGGTCGGCCCGGTGCGCGCGTACAACAGCAACGGACTTGTGGCTGAAGGAGCCGGAGGCGGTGGCCGCGGAGGCGATCGAACTGCGCGACGAAGGGGGATTCACCGGGCTCAAGCTCCGGCTCGGGCGCGAGCGCGTGCGCGATGATCTGGCGACGATCGACGCGGTCCGGAGGGCGGTCGGCGACGACATGCACCTGATGGTCGACTTCAACCAGGGGCTCACCTCGGCGAGGCGCTGCAGCGCTGCCACATGATCGACGACCTTGGTCTGGACTGGATCGAGGAGCCGATCGTCTACGACAATCTCGACGGCTATGCGCAACTCGCCGCCGAACTGAAGACGCCGCTGCAGATCGGCGAGAACTTCTACGGCCCGCGCGAGCTGTACAAGGCGCTGCAGTGCAAGGCCTGCGACTTGTGATGCCTGACTTCATGCGCATCGGCGGCGTGACCGGATGGATGCGGGCGGCGGCGATCGCCGGTACAGCCGGCGTCCCGATGTCGACGCATCTCTATCCCGAGGTCGCCGCCCACGTCATGCGCGTCACGGAGACGGCGCACTGGCTCGAATGGCAGGATTGGGCCGATCCCGATCCTGCAGCAGCCGTACGCGATCAAGGACGGATACCTGCATATTCCCGACGTGCCCGGCGTCGGCATCGAATGGAACGAGAGTGCGGTGAAGGCCAACATGGCAGCTTGCTAGCTGCGCCTAGCGCCGCCGGCGCGATGGCGCCGAGACGGGTCCCGCCGCCGCTTCCTCCAGCGCCGCGACCATCCGCGCGACGCGCGCCTCCAGCGCTTCGGTGGAGAGCGTGTCGCGGAACATCTCCACCAGCAGCGGGAACGCGAACGGGGTCGGGCGCGCCGGCCGCGTCATCAGCGCGCGGCTGCCGCGCAGGCGCGCGAGCGCGGCCGTGAGGCGCGGCGCCTCGAGCCGCCGCTCGAGCACCTCGCGCACCGCCTGCGCGAGCAGCGGATTGTCGGGATCGTACTCGGCGAACACGTCGTAGAGCAGGCCCGACGACGCCTGCAGCTGCCGCGCGGGATGCGGCTGCCCGGGATAGCCCTGGAACACGAGGCCGGCCACGCGGGCGATCTCGCGGAACTGGCGGCGCGCGAGCTCGGTGGCGTTGAGTCCCGCGAGGATGTCGGCCTCGACGTCCGGCGCGGCGAGCAGCCGGCCGAGCCCGGCCACCGACAGCGCCAGCGGCTCCGGCGAGAGCAGCGCGAAGCCGTAGTCGTTGGCGGTCAGCGTGAACGTCCGCGGCGTCTCGCGGCCGAGCCGGTACGAGAACAGCGTCGCGAGCCCGAGGTGCGCGAGCCGTCCCTCGAACGGGTAGAAGAAGAGGCCGTGGCCCTCGGCGGTGGCGATCGACTCGATCAGCCACTCGCGCTCGCCGGGCAGGGCCGACCAGCGCGCCTGCAGGTCGAGCAGCGGGCGGACGAGCTGCAGTTCCGGCGACGCGAATTCGCCGCGGCGTGCGGCGGCGACGAGGCGCCGGGTCGCGTCGGCGAGCTGCGTGGACAGCGCCATCTGGCCGCCCATCCAGCGCGCGACCAGCGCGTCCTTCCGGCGCGCCGGCTTCACCCACGCGGTCAGCTCGCGCAACTCGATGAACTCGACGATCCGGCCGGCGAAGACGAAGCAGTCGCCGGGCGAGAGCCGCGCGACGAAGCCTTCCTCGACCTGGCCGAGGCGCGCGCCGTGCTTCAGCTGCACGCTGATGGAGTTCTCGCTGACGATCGTGCCGATGCCGATGCGATGGCGGCGCGCGATCCGCGCGTCGACGACGCGCGCCACGCCGTCGTCGCCGACGACGACGCGGCGATACTCGGGATACGCGTTCAGCGTCGCGCCGCCGTGGACGACGAAGTCCAGCGCCCATTGCCAGTCGGCGTCGGTGAGGGCGGCGTACGCGTGCGTGCGGCGGACCTCCGCCCTGAGCTCGTCGGGGCGGAAGCCGCCGCCCAGCGCGCAGGTCACGAGATGCTGGACGAGGACGTCGAGCGGGGCGATCGTCGGCTCGCGCGCCTCGATCGTGCGCGCGGCGGCGGCCTCGCGCGCGGCCGCGGCCTCGACGAGCTCCAGCGCCTGCGTCGGCACCACGGTCACGCGCGACACGGCGCCCGGCTGGTGTCCGCTGCGGCCCGCGCGCTGCAGCAGGCGTGCCACGCCCTTGGGGCTGCCGATCTGCAGCACCTGGTCGACCGGCGAGAAGTCGACGCCGAGATCGAGGCTCGACGTGCAGACGACGGCGCGCAGGCGCCCCTCGCGCAGCCCCGCCTCGACCCAGTCGCGGACGCCGCGCTCGAGCGAGCCGTGATGCAGCGCGATCGTCCCCGCCCAGTCCGGGCGCGCGCCGAGGAGCGCCTGGTACCAGGTCTCGGTCTGCGAGCGCACGTTGGTGAACACGAGCGTGGAGCGCGCGCGCTCGATCGCGCGGACGACTTCGGGCAGCAGCGCGAGCCCGATGTGGCCGGCCCAGGGGAAGCGCGCGATCGTCCGCGGCCGCGCGGTCTCGATGACGATCTCCTTGCCCTCGTGGCCGCGGACGATGCGCGCGGGACGGTCGCGGCCGACGCCCACGAGGCTCGCGAGCGCGGCGTCGAGATTCGACAGCGTGGCCGAGAGCCCCCAGACCACGAGGCCGGGCCGGATGCCATCGATGCGCGCGAGCGCCAGCTCGACCTGCACGCCGCGCTTGGTCGACAAGCAGCTCGTGCCACTCGTCGACGACGACCGCCGCGACGTGCGCGCAGCGCTCGCGCCAGTCGGCGCGCGCGAGCAGCAGCGTGAGGCTCTCGGGCGTCGTGACCAGCGCCGTCGGCAGCCGGCGATCCTGCCGCGCCCGGACCGCGGTCGTCGTGTCGCCGGTGCGCACGTCGACCGTCCAGTGCGGCCGCAGCGCGGCGGCGGCGCGGGCGAGGGCGAGCCCCGTGTCGGCGGCCAGCGCGCGCAGCGGCGTGAGCCACAGCAGCGTCAGCGGCGGCGGCGCGCCGGGCGCCCCGGCGGGGCCCAGCACCATCGGCGGGAGCGCCGCCGCGTAGGTCTTGCCGGTGCCGGTCGCGCGCGTGGACGAGCCCGCTCTCGCCGCGGGCGCACGCGGCCCAGACCTCCTCCTGGAACGCGAAGGGCGCGTAGCCCTGCGTCGCGAACCAGGCGCGCGCGGGCGTGAACGGATCGGCAGCCCCGCCCGGGCTGCGCGGCTCGCGTTGCAGGGTCGGGACGTGCGGCATGCCGGGTAGAATGACAGCGACTGCCTTTGGTCTGCAACGACGACATTGGAGCTCGATCATGGATCGCCGTTCGTTTCTGCTTGCTGCGCCGGCCGCCGCGCTCGCGGGTTGCGTGTCCGTCGGCGGGTCCCCCGGCGCTCCCGCGCCTGCGCCAATCTATGCGGTCGGGGACCGGTGGACGTACCACGGCCGCGACGGCTTTCGGATGCCGGTCGAGTGGGACGAGGTGCGCGAGGTGACGCGCGTCGGCCCCGACGGCATCGAGTTCCGGATCACGCAGAAGGGGCCCCAGGTCGACACGCAGCGCAGCGAGCGCCTCGTCGCGCCGGGGCTCGTCGCCGTCGGCGCGGTGTTCGACGCCGAGACGCGCGTGTTCGCGACGCCGCTCCAGCGGTTCGTCTTTCCGCTGACGCCGGGCGCGAGCTGGCGGCAGTCGCTCGCCAACTTCAACGAGAGCATCGGGCAGGAGGATCCGCTGCAGCGCTCGACGACCGTCGGCGGCTGGGCGCCCGTCACGACGCCGGCCGGGACCTTCGATGCGCTGCTGATGCGCATCTTCATGCAGCTCGACCTCAACAATCCGTTCCGCTGGCCGATGCAGTGCAACTACCTGTTCGCCTGGTCGCCCGCCGTCGGGGCGACGGTGCGCGAGGAGCGCTACGCGACGTACCGGGAGAGGGGCGACATGAATTCCAGCATCGAGTTCCGCGCGCAGAACACGGTCCTCGAGCTGACGTCGTTCCGGCGCGGCGCAGGATAAGGCGGGCGGGGCCGTCGGCGCCCGCCCGCGCTGCGGCGACCGGTCGGGCCGGTCAGCCGATCGTCACCGGGATGTAGATCCGCGCGTCGTCGCGCTGCACCTGCAGCGCCACCGACTTGCCGGCCTTGCCGATCAGCTCCTTCAGCTGCTCGGGGCTCTTCACCGGCGTCCGGTTGACGGCCACGATGACGTCGCCCTGCCGCACGCCAGCCTTCGCGGCGGCTCCGGCGACCTCCTCGACGACGACGCCGCCGGCGAGATCGGCCGCCTTCTTCTCCTCGGCGGTCAGCGGCCGTACGGCCACGCCCAGCTTGCCCTTGGCCGCCGCGCCCTCGGCCGAGGCGACCGTGGTCTTGTCCGCGAACGTGCCGACGGTCACCGCGATCTCCTTCGCCTTGCCGTCGCGCCAGACCTCGAGCGTGGCGGTCGAGCCCGGCTTCAGCGCCGCGACGATCGGCGGCAGCTCGGCCGACTTGCGGATCGGCTTGCCGTCGAGCTTCAGGATCACGTCGCCCGGCTCGATGCCGGCCTTCGCCGCGGCGCCGTCGTTCTGCAGCGAGCCGACCAGCGCGCCCTCCGCCTTGGCCATGCCGAAGCTCTCCGCCAGCGCGGGGCTTACCTCCTGGATGGTCACGCCCAAGCGGCCGTGCTCGACCTTGCCGTGCTGCTGGATCTGATCCTTGACGTTCATCGCGACGTCGATCGGGATCGCGAACGCGAGGCCCTGGAAGCCGCCGCTGCGGCTGAAGATCTGCGAGTTGATGCCGATGACCTCGCCGCCGAGGTTGAACAGCGGGCCGCCCGAGTTGCCGGGATTGACGGCGGCGTCGGTCTGGATGAACGGCACCGCGGTCTCGCCCGGCAGCGAGCGCGACTTGGCGCTGACGATGCCGGCGGTCACCGTGTTGTCGAGCCCGTAGGGCGCGCCGATCGCGACGACCCATTCGCCGACGTGCGTGGCCTCGGGGTTGCCGATCTTCACCGCCGGCAGGTCCTTGGCGTCGATCTTGAGCACGGCGACGTCGGTCATCCGGTCGCTGCCCAGCACCTTGGCCTTGAACTCGCGGTTGTCGGTGAGCCGCACCGTGACCTCGTCGGCGTCGGCGACGACGTGCGCGTTGGTCAGGACGATGCCGTCCGCCGCGACGATGAAGCCGGAGCCCATGCCGCGCGACGGCGCCTCGTCGGGCTGCGGCGCACGCGGCATCCCGCGGAAGCCGGGAATCCCCGGGAACATGCCTTCGAGGTCCGGCATGCCCCGCCCACCGCGCGCCGCGGCCTTCTCGACGCCGTGGCTGACGCTGATCTGGACGACGGCCGGGCCGTGCCTGGCGACGAGGCTGGAAAAGTCCGGGAGCGCGATGCCGGGGCTGCCGGTCGCGGGCGTCGCGGTCGCGGGCGTCGCGGCCACGGCGGCGCTCGGCGCGGCGAACGCGTGCCTGAGGCCGACTTGATCGGCCACGAAGACTCCGGTGGCGAAGGCGCCGGCGACGGCCAGCGCGATGGCGCTGCGTTGGAACGTTCTCGCTTGCATCGATCTCTCCTTGTCTCTCGCCCGGCGCTCGGGACGAGCGAGCCGGTTGCGGCACAAGATAGAGGCGCAGAGTTAAGCGAGAATTAAGAGCGGCCGGCCGTCGAGGCGGGAGGCGCCGGCGCGAAGCGCACGGTCACGGTGAGCCCGGGGCCGGCGGGGCCCGCGAGGCCCGGGCCGAGCGCGATCGTGGCGCCGTGGCGCTCGGCCACGCTCTTGACGATCGCGAGCCCGAGGCCGCTGCCCGGCAGGTGCGCGGTTCCCGGCAGGCGGTGGAAGCGGTCGAACACGCGCGAGCGCTCGGCCTCGGGGATGCCGGGGCCCGAATCGATGACCGAGAGCGCGGGCGCGCCGGCGATCGTGGCGACCTCGACGTCGACGCGGCCGCCTTCGGGCGTGTAGCGCACCGCGTTGGCGACGAGGTTCCCGAGCAGCGTGCGCAGGCTCGCCGCGTCGCCGTCGACGACGACCGGCGCCGTCGTGGCCGCCGTCGCGGCGGAACCGGCTTCCGGCCCCGCGAGCCCGAGGTCGATGCCGCGCGCGGTCGCCTCGGCGACGTGCTCGGCGATCACCTCGGCCGCGAGGGCGGCGAGATCGACCGGCGCGAACGGGCGGTCGGTGACGCCGGGCTCCTCGCGCGCGAGGGTGAGCAGCTGGCCCGCGAGGTGCGTCGCGCGGTCGAGCCCGGCGCGCAGCTCGGTGAGCGCCGCTGCGCGGTCGGCCTCGGTGCCGGCACGCTCGGCGAGCTGGGCCTGCAGCGAGATCGCGGTCAGCGGCGTGCGCAGCTCGTGCGCGGCGTCGGCGATGAACGCGCGCTGCGCGCCGACCGCGGCGTCGAGGCGTCCGAGCAGCCCGTTGAGCGCCTGCACGACCGGCCGCACCTCCACCGGCAGACCCGTCTCCGCAAGCGGCGAGAGCGCGCGCGGCGAGCGCCGCGCGAGCGCCGCGGCGAGGCGGTCGAGCGGGCCGAGGCTGCGCGCGATCGCGAACCAGACGAACGCCATCAGGAACGGCAGGACCGCGACGAGCGGCAGGATCGTCGACAGCGCCATCCCGGCCGCGAGCTCGCGGCGCAGCGCCATCGGCTGCGCGACCTGCACGACCTGGTCGCCGGCGAGCACGCTGTAGACCCGCCACGCGCCGCGGTCGGTCGCCACCGTGTGGAAGCCGAGCTCCCGCGTCCGCGGCAGCGGCTGCTGCGGTTGCGACAGGTAGACGTCGACGCCGTCCCTCGTCCACACCTCGACGACCAGCGCGTCGGCCCCGAGGGGCGCGGGCGGGGCGGGCGCGGCCAGCGGCATGCCGGTCACCGACGCCGCCACCTGCGCCAGCTGGTGGTCGAACAGCACGTTCGCCTCTTCGCGGGCGCGCAGGTACGTCGCGACGGCGGCGGCGGCGATCGCGACGACGAGGCCGAGCGCGATCCAGCCGATGAGCGTCCGGCGCAGCGAGGGGGAGCGGGGGCCTGCGGTCATGGCGTCCCGATCATCCAGCCGACGCCGCGGACGTTGCGGATCGTGTCGGCACCGAGCTTGCGCCGCAGGCCGTGCAGGTGCACGTCGACCGCGTTGCTCTCGACCTCCTCGTTCCAGCCGTAGAGCTTCTCCTCGAGCTGCGCGCGCGACAGGATCGCGCCGGGCCGCGCGAGCAGCGCCTCGAGCAGCGCGTACTCGCGCGCCGACAGCGCGACCGGCGCGCCGTGGAGCCGCACTTCGCGCGTGGCCGGCTTCAGCTCCAGCGCGCCGTGGGCGATCACCGGGTCGGCGCGGCCCGCGTGCCGGCGCGCGAGCGCACGGATGCGGGCGGCCAGCTCGGCGAGCTCGAACGGCTTGACGAGGTAGTCGTCGGCGCCGGCATCGAGGCCCGCGACGCGATCGGCGACGGCGTCGCGCGCGGTCAGGATCAGCACCGGCCGCGCGTCGCCGCGCCGGCGCATCGCGGCGAGCACCGCGAGCCCGTCGCGGCGCGGCAGGCCGAGGTCGAGCAGCAGCAGGTCGTGCACGTTCTCGCCGAGCGCGAGCTCGGCGGCGCGGCCGTCCTCGACCCAGTCGACGGTGAAGCCGTCCTGCTTCAGCCCCTGCACGATGCCGGCGCCGATCATCCGGTCATCCTCGGCGAGCAGCAGGCGCATCGCGATCGGGCGTGGCGGCCGCGGCGCGGCTCAGGACTTGGGCTCGAACTCGATCGATGCCGAGTTCACGCAGTAGCGCTCGCCGGTCGGCGCGGGACCGTCGTCGAAGACGTGACCGAGGTGCGCGTCGCAGGCGCTGCAGACGATCTCGGTGCGCTGCATGTAGTGGCTGTCGTCGGGCCGCGTCCCGACGTTGGCCGGGTCGGCGGGGGCCCAGAACGAGGGCCAGCCGCAGCCGGCGTCGAACTTGGCCGCCGACGCGAACAGCGGCGCGCCGCAGCAGACGCAGCGGTACGTGCCCTCGGCGTCGTGGTTCCAGTACTTGCCGGTGAACGGGCGCTCGGTCCCGCGCTTCCTGGCGACCTCGTACTGCTCGCGCGTGAGCTGCGCGCGCCACTCGGCGTCGGTCTTCACGATCTTGTCGGTCATCGCTGGTCTCCTGCGGCGGGGGGCGTGATGGCGGATGCGAGTATAGTCGAGCCTCACGCCCACCGTGCCCCGCCGCGAGAGCTTTGAGCCCCATGGCCGACGTTTCGTTCCGCCGCGACCTGCGGGTCATCGGGCTCGTCGGTCTCGCGCACGGGCTCTCGCACTTCTTCCAGCTCGCGCTGCCGCCGCTCTTCCCGCTGCTGAAGGACGAGTTCGGCGTGTCGTTCGCGGCGCTCGGCGCGCTGGTGGCGACGTTCTACCTGGCGAGCGGGATCACGCAGTTCGCCGCCGGCTTCGTCGTCGATCGCTTCGGCGCGCGCCCGGTGCTCTTCGCCGGGCTCGCGCTGGTCTGCGGCGGGACGCTGGCCGCCGGGCTGGTGCCGGGCTTTGCCGCGCTCTATCCGCTGGCCGCGCTGATGGGCGTGGGCAACGGCGTCTTCCACCCGGTCGATTTCGCGATCCTCAACGCCAACGTCGCGCCGCAGCGGCTGGGCCACGCCTACAGCACGCACGGCGTCGGCGGCAACCTCGGCTACGCACTCGCGCCGGTCGTCAGCTACGGGCTCGGCGCCGCGTTCGGCTGGCGCTTCGCGCTGCGTTGCGATGGGCCTGGCCGGGATCGTGGTGCTCGGCCTCTTCGCGGCGCAGCGCGCGGCGCTGACCTGCAGCCACCGCGCCGGCGGCGTCCGGCACACGCTCGCCGGCAGCCTCGCGCTGTTCCGGCAGCCCGCGATCCTGATGTGCTTCGGCTACTTCCTCATCAGCACGATGGCGACGTCGGGGCTGACGTCGTTCACCCCGACGGTGCTCGACGCGGCGTTCGCGATCCCGCTGGCGATGGGCGCATCGGCGCTGACCGCGTACCTGCTCGGGAGCACCGCCGGCATCGTCGCGGGCGGCGTGTTCGCGACCCGCACCGCCCGGCACGATCGCATCGCCGGCGCCGGGCTCCTGGCGGCCGCGCTGCTCGTCGCGTTGATCGCCTCGTCGGCCGCGGCGCGCGTCGCCCTGCTGCCGCTGTTCGCGCTGACCGGCTTCGCGCTCGGCTGCACCGGGCCGTCGCGCGACCTCATCGTGCGCGGCGCGACGCCCGCGGGCGCGGCGGGGCGCGTGTACGGCTTCGTCTACTCGGGCCTCGACGTCGGCGGCGTGGTCGGGCCGCTCGCGTTCGGATTCCTGCTCGACCACGGCGCGGCGCGCGAGGTCCTGTACGCCGTGGCGGCGTGCTTCGTCGCTCGCGATGGGCACGGTGCTGACCGTGCGGCGCGCGAAGGTCCCGGCGGAGCAGTCCGCCGGCGCGGCGCGGCAGCAGGCGCGATAGGCCCCGCCTATGGCTTCGTGGCGCTGCCGCGCATCCGTGCCATCAGCTCGTTGCAGGCCTCCGCGAGCTCCTGGTACAGGTCGCCCTTGCGAAACCTCACGTCGGAGGGTTCGCTGCCGGCGGCCACGGCTTTCAGGTGCCGTTGCAGCCGATAGAGCGGGCCGGCGATGCGGTGCGAGAAGATGACGGCAATGAGGTTGAACAGCACGAACTGCACGAAGGCGACGAGCAGCACGATGTAGAGGAGATTGCGCTCCTGCTCGACGAGGGACTGGCGCAGCGCGCCCTGGCCCGGCGCCAGCTGGAGGACGCTGACGCAGCTCTGGGCGTGCAGGTCGGCCAGGAACATCAGCATCGCCATCAGCGTGGTCGAGATCAGCGCCAGCACGTTCGCCGCGAAGATGATCTGGAACTGCAGGCGCGGATTGGGAAAGTACGACTTGCGGGGGATGGGCATGGTGGCGGGAAGAAGCGGTCGGGTTCGGGGACGATGGCGCGATGACGGCACGGGTGATCGCGCCCTTCGATTTCTTACCCTACCACGTCCGCAGGCGGGCAGGTAACGCGGCCGGACATCGGACCAGGGCAGCATCGGCGAAGCGCCGTTGACGGGAGCACGGGCATGGACCTCGGGATAGCGGGCAGGAGCGCGCTGGTGTGCGCGGCGAGCAGGGGACTCGGGCGCGGCTGCGCGCAGGCGCTCGCCGACGCGGGCGTCGCCGTGACGATCGTCGCGCGGACGGAGCGCGACCTGCAGTCGGCCGCCGCGGAGATCGGCGCGCGCGCCGGCCGGACGGTGCAGTGGGTGGCGGCGGACGTCACCACCGCCGAGGGGCGCGCCGCGGCGCTCGCGCGCTGCCCGGCGCCGGACATCCTCGTCAACAACGCCGGCGGGCCGCCGCCCGGCGACTTCCGCGACTGGGACCGCGCGGCCTGGATCGCCGCGCTCGACGCCAACATGCTCGCGCCGATCGAGCTGATCAAGGCGAGCGTCGACGGCATGATCGCGCGGCGCTTCGGGCGCATCGTCAACATCACGTCGGCCGCGGTGAAGGCGCCGATCGACATCCTCGGGCTCTCCAACGGCGCGCGCAGCGGGCTGACCGGCTTCGTCGCCGGGCTCGCCCGGCAGGTCGCGCGCCACAACGTGACGATCAACAACCTGCTGCCCGGACCGTTCGAGACCGACCGGCTGCGCTCGATCTTCGCGGGCCGGGCCGCGGCGACCGGGCAGGCGTTCGACGCCGTCATGCAGGCCGGCCGCGACGCGAATCCCGCCGGCCGCTTCGGCACGCCCGAGGAGTTCGGCGCGGCCTGCGCGTTCCTGTGCAGCGCGCACGCGGGCTTCATCGTCGGCCAGAACCTGCTGCTCGACGGCGGCGCGTATCCGGGCACGTTCTGACCGCGGCGAATCCGGCGGCCAGCCCTCGACCTTCGAAAATCCGATTCAAGGGAACGCTCGATGCCGATTGAACTCCATGCTTTCGATACGCCGAACGGTCGCAAGATCAGCGTTGCCCTGGAGGAAATGGCGCTTCCTTATACGGTCAGGATCGTCGATCTGCGCAAGGGCGAGCAGTCCGCGCCGGAATTCCTGAAGATCAGCCCGAACGGCAAGATTCCGGCGATCGTCGACCCGGACGGCCCCGGCGGACAGCCGGTCAGCGTCTTCGAATCGGGCGCCATTCTCATCTACCTGGGCGAGAAGACCGGCAAGTTCTGGCCGCGCGACCTGGCGGCGCGCATCCCGGTGCTGGAATGGCTGATGTTCCAGATGGGCGGCTTCGGGCCCATACCGGGACAGGTCCATCACTTCGTTACGGTCGAGAGCGAAGACGACCGTCGCTACGGGCTCGAGCGCTATTCGAAGGAGACCCGGCGTTTGTACGCGGTGATGGACGGGAGGCTGGCCGGGCGCGAGTACTTCGCGGGCGAACTGTCGATCGCCGACTTCGCCATCCTCGGATGGGTGTGGCGGCACCCCCGGCACAAGGTGGATCTCGCCGAGTTTCCGCAGGTGCGCCGGTGGTACGAATCGATGATGGCGCGCCCCGCCGTCCGGCGCGGCTTCGAGGTGAAGCTGAGCTGATCCGCGCGCGCGGCCATCCGGTCGCGCGGTACCCGATCTCAGTCCGTGCGCACCAGCACGCGAATGTCGGCCACGCCCGGCCCGAGCGTGTCGGTCGCGCGCTCGAGCGCCGCGTCGACGTCGAACGCGATGTCGCCGTCGGGCTCCGGCTGTCCGGTCGCGCGCACCGCCGCGAAGTCGAACAGCGAGCGATCCAGGAGGTGCGAGGGCACGACCTTGGCGAGCGCGTTGAAGATCGACTCGACGCGGCCCGGATGCTTCTTCTCCCACTCGCGCAGCATCGCCGACACCTGCCGGCGCTGCAGGTGCTCCTGCGAGCCGCACAGGTTGCACGGGATGATCGGGAAGCGCATCAGGTCGGCGTAGCGCGCGAGGTCGCGCTCGCGCACGTAGACGAGCGGACGGATGACGACGTGGCGGCCGTCGTCCGACACCAGCTTCGGCGGCATCGTCTTGATCTTGCCGCCGAAGAACAGGTTGAGGAAGAACGTCGCCAGCACGTCGTCGCGGTGGTGGCCCAGCGCGATCTTGGTCGCGCCGAGCTCGCTCGCGACCCGGTAGAGCACGCCGCGCCGCAGCCGCGAGCACAGCGAGCACATCGTCCCGCCCTCGGGGATGACGCGCTTGACGACGCTGTAGGTGTCCTGCTCCTCGATGCGGAACGGCACGCCGAGGCCCTCGAGGTAGCGCGGCAGCACGTCGGCGGGAAATCCCGGCTGCTTCTGGTCGAGGTTGACGGCGATGATCTCGAACGACAGCGGCGCGCGGTCCTGCAGCGAGCGCAGGACGTCGAGCAGGCCGTAGCTGTCCTTGCCTCCCGACAGGCAGACCATCACCCGGTCGCCGGCCTCGATCAGGCCGTAGTCGCCGATGGCCTCGCCGACCTGCCGGCGCAGGCGCTTCTTCAGCTTGTTCGCCTCGAACTCGGCTTTGCGCGGGTCGCGCGGGCGGGGCGGCGCCGCGGCGGGCGCGGCAGCGCCGGCGGGTGGTCGCGTCATCCATGGTCGGGGTGGCGTGCGGGAACGGGGAGCGAACGTGGGGGCGTCAGGCGGCCGATGTTAGCACGGCCGCACCGGCCCCCGCGCGCACCGCCCGACGCGCGCGGCGCCGGACCAGCGCGCGGCGGGCAGGCGTCTACTTATCGTGTTCTGCATGTACCAGTAGCGCGCCTGCGCGACGGCGTGTAGTTGTGGCTCCCGCTCGATCGCGCCGATCGCGGACTTGCAGTCCGGCCCGACGCACAGCGTCTTCGTCGGGTCGAGCGCCCCGATGCGAACGGGTACGACGCCGCTGGTCGCCGATGACTTGACGATGCCGGCGATCGGCGAGGGCGGCAGCCCGCCGCCGTCGAAGATGCCCGACGACCACGCGCCGGTGAAGTAGTTGACGCGGTAGCCGCGCGCGGTGCCGAGGTTGGTCGCGCAGGACAGCGCGGAAGGCTGCGGCGGCGTATTGGTCGAGAAGTACGTGTACTGGCCGATGGTGAGCGGCGCGTTGACGCCCTTCTCGCCGTCGTTGGGGAAGGTGATGTAGTACCCGCTGGCCGACAGAGGCGTCGTACGTGCCGCCGCGCCGAGCGCGTTGAACAGGCCGGCCGGCGCGTCGTTGCCCGTGGCGCTGGTGTTGTCGACCACCGTCGTGCTGCCGCTGGCGTCCTTGCCCTTGACGTCCTTGATGCCGTAGAACGGTTGGCGATCGCGGGCGACGAGTTCCCGTACATCGGGTGCTCCGCGGTCGCCGGTGGCCGCCACGACGATGTCGAAGTTCGGGCGGCCACGACGTCGGGCGGGTAGAGGAACTTGCGCCTTGGTCGTGCCGGGGCCCGCCCAGCGCCGCCAGCCGCGTGACGCTGCCAGTTCGCCGGCGCGGTCCCGGCGGCCGGCTCGAGGTCCACGCGCCAGATGTTCCCGCCGGTGTCGGCGGCGTAGACGCGGTCGATGAAGCCGGTCGCCGTCGCGGTCGACGAGCGTGACGTCGGCGGCGACCGCGTAGGTCATCGACTTCAGCGTGCAGGGGGTGCCGGTGCAGGTGCCCGACGCTGCCGCCGGCCGCGCGCCGGCCACAGGATGATGCACGCTGGTGGCGTCGAGGACGTAGATGCCGCGGCCCATCGTGTCGGTGCCGGAGGGGCATCCTCGCGTGTAGGTGTTCGTTGCCGCGTCGTAGCCGCGTAATAGCCCGCGCCGAGGATCACACGACCGGGTTGCGTGGCTCCAGCCCTTGACGATCGCGGGCTTCGGCTGCGACCACGTCTGGCCCGAGCTCCTCGAAGCCCGGGGCTGCAGCCGGTGTTGTTCGTCGAAGTTGGGGCAGCCCTTCTTCCACATGAACTTCGGGTCGGCCGGCATCCGTGACGTCGAGCGCGTACAGCAGGCGGCCGCCGCGCCGGGCCGACGGGAAGATGTACGCGGCGTCGATCCACCGTGTTCTTGCTCGAGTCGAGGTGCTGACTTCACGTACACGCCGGTGACGCCGTCGAAGAAGTAGTCCTTCGGGTGCGGCGGCGGGGCGAGGCCGTCGGGCGTCGTGTAGAGCTTGATCGCGGGCTGTTCAGGTACAGGTTCTTCGGAGACAGCATGCGCAGCGGGGTGAAGAACTCGACGGGGATGAAGCTCCAGAGCTCGCCGCCGGCGGCGTCGAGCCGATGCTGCCGGTCTGCTTGCCGTTGACCGCGCGCAGCATGCCGTCGTTGGCGCCGTAGAACACGACCGGCCCGGTCGCAGCCGCCGTAGTTGATGATCGTCGGCCGCGAATGCAGCACGTCGCCATGCACCGAGGGCCGGACCGTCATGCCGTAGCCGGGGGAGAGCTCGTCGCCGACGCCGTCCTCGCCGCGGACCCACTGGATGAACGACGTGCGGTCGATCCCGGCGGCGTTGGTCGCGACGGTTACGCCGGAGTGCGCCGGGTAGCAGGGCGGCGAGGTCGTGATCGGGTAGGTGAAGCGGTACGGCGCCGAGCGCGGGCCGAACGTGACGTCGAAGGGGCCGTCGACATAGGCGGCTTCGTTGGCGCCGACCGGGTTGCCGGAGATGTCGATCAGCCGGGCGCCGCCCTGGCTCGCGAGATAGAGCGCGTCGTACTCGGCGAGCGTCGCGATCGTTGCGGTGGCGGTCACGGTCCGCGAGTAGCTCGGCGACGTGCAGCCGGTCGCGTGCGTCAGCGACGTCAGCGTCGCGGTCGTGTACGTGTCGTCGGCCCGCGGGGTCCCGCCGGAGTCGGGAGACACCGGCGTCGTGCTGATCTTGAAGCAGAAGCTCTTCTTGTTGCTGCCGCCGGGACAGCTGGTGCCGACGCCGGTGATCGTCGCGCTGGTCACGTTGTAGGCGACCGGCGTCGCTCCCGAGATCGTGACCTTCGCCCCGACGACGAAGCCGTTGGCGAGGTTGGCGGTCGCGGTGACGGTGACCGTCGCCGTGTTGTCGGCGGCCGTCGCCTGCCGCACGATGCCGCTGCCGCTGACGATGGTCGCGACCTGCAGGCCCAGCTTGGCCGTGCCGCCGCCGCCGGGCGAGGACGGGCCGTCGGCGATCGTGTAGGTGAAGCGGTTGGCGTCGAGCACGGTGATCGTGTAGCTGCCGTTGTACTCGGTCCCGTTGGCGCGGGAGATCAGCACCTTCTGGCCCGTCACGTACCCGTGGCCATACGCGGTGGCCGTGACCGTCGTGCCGGACCGGGTCAGCGAGGCGATGTTCGCGACGGTGCCGCGGCGGGTCGTCGTATAGGTCCCGGCGGCGGTCGGCGGCGGGGTCTCGCTGATCGTGTACGTGAACGTCCGCGAGTCGACCAGCGTGATCGTGAACGTGCCGTTGATCTCGGGATACGCCGACCCGGCGACGGTGACCGACTGGCCGTTGACCAGCGCCGGCGTCGGGGCCGCGGTCAGCGCCATCGTGACGGTGTTGCCGACGCGCGAGATCGACGAGACGCTGCTCGAGATCGGGTCGAGCCCCAGCAGGCTCGACGTCAGGCTGGCATTGGTCGTCGCGAACGGGTACGACGACAGGCTGCTGCCGGCGCCGCAGGAGCCGACGCACGTGTACAGGTTGCGCGGGTTGTCCGCCGTGCCCGGGCTCGCATCGTAGTCGGCCTTCAGCGTGGCGAGGCGCAGCTGCTGGCCGACGCCGCCCTTCTCGACGAGCTCGCCGTCGGGCGAGTCGAAGGCGTCGCCCACGCCCTGCGGGTCGTTGACCCAGAAGCCGCCGGGCCCGGTGGGCGGGCTCGCGTCGGGGGACTTCGACGTGTCCTTCGTCGTCCAGAAGCTGATCGCGTTCGGCGAGATGAAGCCGGTGCCGGCGCCGCTGATCGCCTGCGCGCCGGTCGAATCGGCGAGGAAGAGCTTGGGGTTCGCCGCATTCGACTTGTCGACGCCGAACTGGTACTGCTTCAGGTTGCCGTGCCAGCGCCGCAGGCCGTTGGCCTCGGGCCGGAACATGCCGATGAACACCTGGTTCTCGTAGGTCCCCTGCGTGTTGACGCTGACCGGCAGGCTCGACGACGCGAACACGCTGTTGACCGCCTGCACCTCGTTGAAGATCTGCAGCAGCGCCTGCACGATGTCGTTGACGTTCGCGGCCACGAAGGCCTTGCCGCCGCCCTGGTTCGCGACGCTCTTCAGGTGCTGGACGTAGTCCGCGGACGGGTCGCCGCCGGTGGCGGCGATCGTGTAGGTGATGATGTTCTGGGTGCCGTCAGCTGCCGTCGAAGTCCCCCTGGCGCAGGTACCTGGCCCACTCGTCGGTCCAGGCGACGTCCTCGCCGGTGTACGGGCCGAGCCCGGACGTGTTGATCTGCACCTTCTGCGCGGCGCTCGCCGTGGTGCCGGTCAGGTCCGCGTTGCCGTTGCCTTCGGCCGGATGCCCCTGCTTGGCCGCGGCGCCGATGAAGATGATGAAGCTCTTCTGGCAGGACAGCGTGATGTGGTCGGCGTAGCTGGTCCCGGACAGGCCCCTGCCGCCGGTGAAGAAGGCCCACGATTCCTGGAAGACCGAGGGTGCCGCGCGGCTGTTGCTCGTGGCCTTGGAATTCGCATTCAGGTTGGTCAGCAGCGTCAGCGCGCTGCCGATGCCGGCCGCGTCCATCGTCGGCAGGCTCGCCGGTGCCGCGGCCGGGATGATCCACTGCCCGCCCTGGTTGTCCTGCGCGCCGTAATCCATCAGGCCGACGTTGAGCTTGCCCAGCAGCGACGTCTGCTGCCCGACCTTTTGCAGCGCGGTGTCAGAGCGCGCAGGTCACGGCGTCCATCAGCTTGCCGGTGGTCCACGTCGCGCTGGCGGCGCAGGTCGACGCGAACGCTGCGTTGTTGGACGACGCGTTGTCGATCAGGATCAGCGCGTTCGGGTTACCCCGGTCGGCGCCACCCCGCCGTAGATGTCGATGTCGCTGGCGCGGGCAGTCGACAGGCCCGGCAGCAGGCCGCGATGATCGGGAGCCAGCAGGAGGTCGAACGTCGGTTGGTCATCGCTTGGGCTCGGAGTGGTGTCGCTGCCGGATCGTCGCGGTCACGACGCGGGACAGATGGACTTCGAAGTGAGGTTTCGCTCGCCGACGCCCTGATGGACTTGCACGGCGGCGCCGCTGCGCTCGGTGTCGGTCACCGTTGCGTCGACGTCCCATATCATCTGCGAGCAGATCGAGTTGCCGCTTCCGCCGATGCTTCCCGCCTGGATGCTTCCGGGCTGGCAGGCGTCGTTCAGCGGGATGGCCCGGGCGGACCCTCGGCGTGCAGCTGCTCGATCGTGACCGGCACGGAGATCACGCACTTCGGCTTGGCGACCGCGACGGTGTACGTGAGCTTGGTGCTCTTGGTGCTGTCGACGTACATGTCGACGGCGATGCTGCCGCCCGCGGATTCATCGGAAAATCGGTGCTGACGACCTGCTCGATGGCCTGCTGCGCCGCCGCTGCCGCCTCCTCGCGCGCCTGCACGTTGGTCGTGATGCGCAGGTTCGTCGTCGACATGTTGACCCCGGCGAGGACGAGCAGCGTGATCATCACCAGCATGATCAGGCTGACGAACAGCGCAGCGCCCCGCTGCGCGCGGACATTCGCCTTCACAGTGGAATCTCCTTGCGCTGGCTCGGGTTGACGGCACGCACCGCCGCGGAATACAGGTGGCGCTTGAAGCCGCCGCCCGGGGTCACGTCGTTGGCGGTCGTGCCGTCGGCCAGCTTCCCCATGTGGTAGGTCTTGGCGTCGGTGTAGCTGGGCGTCGCGTCGATGTTGCGGGCGAGCACGTAGATGCGGACGGACGCGACCGCGGCCCAGGCCGCCCCGGTGTTCGCGGGTTTCGCCGTGTAGGCGTCCGGCGAGCCGTCGGGGCGCCGATGGCGCCGGTGGTGTCCAGCCCGTACTCGAGCTGCAGGTTCTCGATGCCCTCGACCAGCGGCGTCAACGTGAATCCCGACGGGCCGAGATCCAGTCGCTTCAGCGTCGGCAGCGCCGGGTCCGAGTTCGTGCAGGCGCCTCCGGTGCCCGTGCCGATGCTGCAGGGGCTCACGAAGTAGATGCCGGTGTGAAACTGGCGGACGTCGGCCACCGTGCAGCCGGTCGAGGTCTGCTTCTTCAGGGTGAAGCCGCTGGTGGCGAGCAGGAAGCGCGTCGTGTCCTCGGCGCAGCTGCTGGTCTGCGTGTAGTAGCCGTTGGCAACGGCGCTCGCGGCGGGGATCGTCGTCGTGTTCGCGCGGCGGATGACCAGGACGTCGGTGCCCGCGACGTGGTCCGGCAGGCAGGTCGGCATCGTGTCGGGCCCGTCGACGCCGTAGATCGGTATCGGCAGCGCCGTGACGAGCGTGGCGATGGCGGTGGCGCAGGGGGCCGGCGGCAGCGCGGGGACGTCGCCGAAGCTCGACGTCTCGCCGTAGAACCCGGCGTGGCGGATGTCCTCGCTCAAGAGGTCGATCGCGTACCGGCCGTTCTCGATCTGCCGGCTCGCCCGCTCGTTTTCCGCGAAGTTCCGGCTGCTGCTCGACGAACATCGTCGCCATGCCCATCAACAGCAGCAGGCCCAGCGCCGTGGCCACCAGCAGCTCGATGAGCGTGAAGCCACCCCGGCGCGCCGGTTCGCGGCCGGTCGGGATCGTGCGTGCCTGCCGACAGGATTGTTCATAGCGCGCCCAACGCCCCGATGCGCAGCGTCGATGCCGCGACCCGGCGCCGGGCTTCGGTGCCGTACGCGTTCCGGCCGCAGGTCAGCGTGCTCGCCGGAGCCCCGGTTTCCGACAGCCCCTGCCACGCGACGTGACCGTGTAGATCCCGGTGCCGGGCAGCGCGTTGCCGCTGCTGTCGGCGAGCTCGGTCGCGGCGTCGTAGCTGACGCATCCGCGCGCGCCGATCATCGCTCCCACCGCGTTGCCGCCACTGCGCTCCGCGGCGCCGTTCAGCTGGTTGGCCCATTCGCAGAAGTCGAACGCTGCGCCGCTGCCGCCGCAGGTCGCGATCGAGCTCGCCGCCCCCGACCGCGCCGTTCACCGCGCCGACCGCCTCGGCATTGGCCGTGTTGTTGACGATGTCGTACTTGCCGTCGTGCGCATCCTTGCGGTTCGCGTTGATGCGATCGACCATGTCCTGCAGCAGGACCAGCGCCTGCGAGCGCTGGTAGGACTCCATCTCCGCCGACTGTGCCCGCGCCTGGAGGCCGATGAACCGAGCAATCCGACCAGCAATACACCAGGCTGACCAGCACCTCGATCAGCGAAAGCCGCGCCCGCCCGGCCGGCGCGCGAGGCCACGCGCGGCTCGGCGGCGGCGACCGGGCGATGCGGGAAAAGGTGGGCCCGTCAGTTGCACCCTTTGGTGGAACCGCCGCGCGTGTCGGCGACGAGCTTCGGAATGCCCGCTCAGGTCGACCAGGACGCAGCGGGCGGTCACCAGGGAATTGCCGGAAACGCGGACCGTCACCGGTTTCGGCGCCACAGCGACGTGCCCGTCGCTCTGGTAGGTGACCTTGGTGCCCGTGGCGACGGGCATCGCGTCGAGCTGCTCGCTCAGCGCGGCCTCCGGCGGATCACCGTCGCATCGGAGGCTGGATCGTCGAGCCGTTCTTCCAGTCGTTGTCGACCGGGATCACGTCGACGTTCGACGCGCGCTTCACCGCTTCGCTGCGCGGCGAACATCAGCGCGGACTGCAGGTCCAAGCGCTGGTCGGGACGCCCTGCGTCTGGATCAGCGTCCGGAACGCCGGGTACGCCAGCGCCGCCAGGACCGCGATGATCGTGATGGTCACGAACAGCTCGATCAGTGTGAAGCCCGACTGCCCGCGCACCGGACGGAGGACCGCGCGCCCGGAAGCCAGAGCGCGCGCGAATGACAGGGCGGTCGCTGCGATCTGCCGATCATCGCTGCCACTTGTCGGAAGGGGTCCGGTTGTTGCGGCTGTCGAGGCACAGGTTGCCGTCCGCCGACTGTCCGCCGATGGCCGTTCCGGTGATCACGTAGGCGGGGCCTGCCAGCGCCGCGCCGGCGCAGTCGTCGCCGGTGAGGGCGACGGCGAACGTGTACTCTGACCGCGAGCTCGACCTCGGGCGAGGCCCAGCCCGCCGGAGCCGATCGTCGTCGTGTAGCTGCGCGTGTCGATCAGGAACTGTTCCTGCCGGTTTGCGATGTCGAGCATGAAGCGCTCGGCCGCCGTGCGGTTCACCCGCATCACGCTGCCGTCTGTATCGACGGCAGGGCGACGGAGACGAGGATCGAGAGGATCGCGAGACCGTGGCGATCTCCATCAGCGTGTAGCCGCGGAACCGATGCGGCCGGCGGCAGCGCCGCGCGCGCGCCTCCCCGCCGCGCTCGGCGCCGCGGGGGCTGGCTGATGCGATTGACTGCCGACGGTTCACGAACCCTCTTCTGAGATCCGACCACCGAAGAGGGAAGCGACGCGCGAGGTCGATCCGCCGGAACCCGGCAGCCGACACCGGTCAACCAGCTTGGCGCCGCTCTGCAACCCCGCTGCCATTGCCGCGGAGGCGCTTGGGCGGGTAGGCTTTGCGTCACCATCTTCTCATGGTTTTGCCAGGTACCGAACAACGACTGCATTTCCGGCCAGGAACGAAGAAGTCCCGCCTTGTTGCGGAAATCGAGACCCGACGGGGATCACTGCCTCGGGAAGCTTGCCATTGCCGCGTCTGCGCATGGCCTCACACCCAATATCCCGTTGTCATGATACCCGACCCGACGCCCGGCCGTCTGGCAACGTTCGTCGCCTGGAAATCGACCGATGTCGCCTCCGTGGACGCAAAACAATGTGTTGTCCCCAGGGCGCTGAGCCGCTGAGCTTTGGCGTGGAGGCCGCGGGCAGCCGGGCGACCCGAGCCCGAGGCCGGCGCCGAGCACCAGCCAGCGCGGCCGCCGCGATCGTGAACGTCAGCGGGATGACCGTCCCGTCGTTCGACGCGCCGATCCACCAGCCAGACGGTCCGCCGCCGCCGCCATCGTCAGGAAGCCGAGGACCCGGGCGGCGGCGCCGGCCTGCCGCGGGAACGCCGTCACCGCCCCGGCCTGGCGGGCAGGGCAAGTTCATGCCGTGCGCGAACATGTAGACGAACTGGGGGAGGACGATCGCCGCCCAGTGCACGACGCCCGCCGCCGCGAGCCCGGCCATCGCGAGCCCGGCTGCCGCCGACACGGCCGAGGAGAACTTCAGCGTCCGGGACCATGCCGCGCGCGGCGAGCAGGCGGCGGCAGGCGATCGTGCCGCCGATGTAGCCCGAGCACGCCGAACGAGAAGCAGAAGCCGTAGTTCTCGGTCGCGACGCCGACCACGCGGATCAGCACGAACGACGAGCCGGAGATGAACGCGAACAGCCCGGCGTAGGACGCGGCGCCGACCAGCTGTAGGAGAGGAAGTGCGGGAGCGCAGCACGCGCGCGTAGGTGCGCACGCAGCGAAGCGCGGCCGCGTCGCCAGCGGGTCGCGCCCTTCGTTGCGTCTCGGTGAGCTCGGCGCGTGGTGGCGACCAGCAGGACCGCCGCGAAGAGCGCGACGACGGCGAACGTCGCGCGAAAGCCGTAGCGGACCTCGAGCCAGCTGCCGAGGATCGGGCCGAGCAAGCGGGCCGATCGCCAGCAGCGTCGACGCCTGCGCCATCACCTTCGCGCCGTGGAGCGGTCGAAGACGTCGGCGACGATCGCCCGGGCCACGACGACCGCGGCGCAGCAGCCGATCGCCTGCAGACGCACGCGCCGCGATCAGGAGCTCGATCGACGGCGCCAGCGCGCAGGCGACGCTCGCCAGCAGGTACAGCGCCAGGCCGCCGAGGATCACCGGCTGGCGGCCGATCCGGTCCGACAGCGGGCCGATCACGAGCTGCATCGTGCCGAACGCCAGGATGAACACCGACAGCGTCAGCTGGACGGTGGCGATCGACGCCGCGAACGTTCGCGTGAGGCCGGGCAGCGACGCGAGGTAGAAGTCGGTCGCCAGCGGCTGCAGCATCAGGAAGCAGCCGACCAGCACGACCGCCGTCCCGTCGGACAGCGGCGCGCGCCGGGGGCGGCCGGTCCCGGGCGGGAGGGCGCGTCGGAGTCATCGGCTACGCGCGCAACGCCCGGCGCAGCGCGTGGTCGGCGAAGAGTGCGGCACCCGGCGAGTTTAACCGACCCCCACCGTCACCCGCTCACGCGGTCACGCCGTCCTGCCGATCAGCTCGCGCAGCACGAACGGCAGGATGCCGCCGCTCTCGTAGTACTCGACCTCGATCGGCGTGTCGATCCGCAGCAGCACCGGGACCTCGCGCACGGTGCCGTCGGCGCGGCGGATCGCCAGCGTCAGGTCCATCTGCGGCCGGATGCCCGCCTCGAGGCCGACGACGTCGAAGGTCTCGTCGCCGCGGATGCCGAGCGTCTCGACGCTGTCGCCGTCCCTGAACTGGCAGGGCAGCACGCCCATGCCGACGAGGTTCGAGCGATGGATGCGCTCGAAGCTCTGCGCGATCACCGCCCGGACGCCGAGGAGCTGCGTGCCCTTGGCCGCCCAGTCGCGCGACGAGCCGGTGCCGTACTCCTCGCCGGCGAGCACGATCGTCGGCGTGCCCGCGGCGACGTAGCGCATCGCCGCGTCGAAGATCGGGAGCTTCTCGCCGGACGGCTGCAGCAGCGTCACGCCGCCTTCCTCGCGCGATCCGTCGGCGGAGGGCGGCAGCATCAGGTTGCGGATGCGCACGTTGGCGAACGTGCCGCGCAGCATCACCTCGTGGTTGCCGCGGCGCGAGCCGTAGCTGTTGAAGTCGGCCCGGGCCACGCCGTGCGCGAGCAGCCACTGTCCGGCGGGCGACGCCTCCTCGATCGCGCCCGCGGGCGAGATGTGGTCGGTCGTCACCGAGTCGCCGAAGATGCCCAGCGCCCGCGCGCCGCGGACGTCGGCGACCTCGCCGCCGGTCGTCGCGAAGCCGGCGAAGAACGGCGGCCGCGCGATGTAGGTCGACGTCGGCCACGCGTAGACGTCGCCGGCGCCGCCGTGGATCGTCGCCCACAGCGGGTTCGCGTTGGCGAGGTCGCCGTAGCAGCGCGCGGAAGGCCGCCGGGTCGCGGGCGAAGGGCAGCACGCGCGGCGATCTCGCGCGAGGTCGGCCAGATGTCGCGCAGGAAGACCGGCCCGTCGCGGCCGGTGCCGAGCGGCTCGGTGGCGAGGTCGATCCGCACGGTGCCGGCGATCGCATAGGCGACGACCAGCGGCGGCGAGGCGAGGAAGTTGGCCTTGAGGCTCGGGTGGATCCGCGCCTCGAAATTGCGGTTGCCCGAGAGCACCGCCGCGCAGACGAGATCGCGCCCGGTGATCGCCGCGTTGATCGCCGGAGCGAGGTCGCCGGCATTGCCGATGCAGGTCGTGCAGCCGTAGGCGGCGACGCCGAAGCCCAGCTGCTCGAGGTACGGCAGCAGGCCCGCGCGGGTGAGGTAGTCGGTGACCACGCGCGAGCCGGGCGCGAGCGAGGTCTTGATGTGCGGCTTGACCGTGAGTCCCTTCGCCACGGCCTTCTGCGCGAGCAGGCCGGCGGCGAGCAGCACGCCGGGGTTCGACGTGTTCGTGCACGAGGTGATGGCGGCGATCAGCACGTCGCCGTGCCCGAGTTCGACGCCGTCGGCGGTGGGCGCGCGCCGGTCGAGCTCCGCCGCCGGCCGGCCGAAGCCGTTGCCGGACGCGGGCGCGCTGAAGAGCGTGTCGAACGTCGACTTGAGCCGCGTGAGCTCCACCCGGTCCTGCGGGCGCTTCGGGCCGGCGAGCGACGGGCGGATCGAGCCGAGGTCGAGCGAGAGCGTGGTCGAGTAGTCGATGTCGCCCGCCCGCGGGACGCCGTAGAGGCCCTGCGCCTTGAAGTAGGACGCGAACGCGTCGACCTCCGCCGCGCTGCGGCCGGTCGCGACGAGGTAGTCGACGGTCGCGTCGTCGACCGGGAAGAAGCCCATCGTCGCGCCGTACTCGGGCGCCATGTTGGCGATCGTCGCGCGGTCGGGGACGGCGAGCGTCGCCGTGCCCTCGCCGAAGAACTCGACGAACTTGCCGACGACCTTCTCGCGGCGAAGCATCTCGGTCACCGTCAGCACGAGGTCGGTCGCCGTCGCGCCTTCGGGGAGCCGGCCCGTGAGCTCGACGCCGACGACGTCGGGCGTCAGCAGGTAGACCGGCTGGCCCAGCATGCCGGCCTCCGCCTCGATGCCGCCCACGCCCCAGCCGACGACGCCGATGCCGTTGATCATCGTCGTGTGGCTGTCGGTGCCGACCAGCGTGTCCGGATACCAGACGCCGTCCTTCTGGTGCACGCCGCGCGCGAGGTGCTCGAGGTTGACCTGGTGGACGATGCCCACGCCCGGCGGCACGACCTTGAACGTCGCGAACGCCTGCATCCCCCACTTGAGGAACTCGTAGCGCTCGCGGTTGCGCGCGAACTCGAGCTTCATGTTGAGGTCGAGCGCGTCGGGGCGGCGGAAGTAGTCGATCATCACCGAGTGGTCGACGACGAGGTCGACGGGCACCAGCGGCTCGACGATCTTCGGGTCGCGGCCGAGGCCGGCGGCGACGTCGCGCATCGCGGCGAGGTCGGCGAGCAGCGGCACGCCGGTGAAGTCCTGCAGCACGACGCGGGCGACGACGAACGGAATCTCCGCCGTGCGCGCGCCGTTCGGCCGCCAGCCGGCGAGCTCGCGCACGTGCCCGGGCGTCACCTTCCGGCCGTCGCAGTTGCGCAGCACCGACTCGAGGACGATGCGCAGCGACACCGGCAGGCGCGAGATCGCGCCCAGTCCCGCCGCCTCCAGCGCGGGCAGCGAGTAACAGCGGCCGGTGGCGCCGGAGGCGAGCCGGAATTCGCGCAGCGTGCCGAACGGATCAGCGTTCATCGGGAAACCTCGAAGGAAGACCTCGGCCCCGGCGTCAGGCGGTGACGGCGCGCGCCGCCTCGGCGTACTCGTCGATCTGGTTGAAGTTCAGGTACCGGTAGACCTTGCTGCCGTCGGCGTTGATGACGCCCATGTCGGCCTGGTACTCGGCGAGCGTCGGGATGCGCCCGAGCTTGGACGCGATCGCCGCCAGCTCCGCCGACGCCAGGTACACGTTGGTGTTCTTGCCGAGGCGGTTGGGGAAGTTGCGCGTCGACGTCGACACGACGGTCGCGCCCTCGCGCACCTGCGCCTGGTTGCCCATGCACAGGCTGCAGCCGGGCATCTCGGTCCGCGCTCCCGCCGTCCCGAACACGCCGTAGTGGCCTTCCTTGGTGAGCTCCGCCGCGTCCATCCGCGTCGGCGGCGCGACCCACAGCTTGACCGGGATGTCGCGCTTGTTCTCGAGCAGCTTCGAGGCCGCGCGGAAGTGGCCGATGTTGGTCATGCACGAGCCGATGAACACCTCGTCGATCTTGACGCCGGCGACCTCGGACAGCAGCTTCGCGTCGTCCGGATCGTTCGGGCAGCACAGCACCGGCTCCTTCAGCTGGTCGAGATCGATCTCGAGCACCTCGGCATACTCGGCGTCGGCGTCGGGCTGCAGCAGCTTCGGGTCGGCGAGCCAGGCCTCGACCGCCTTGATGCGGCGCTCGAGCGTGCGGCGGTCCTGGTAGCCGTCGGCGATCATGTTCTTCATCAGCACGACGTTGCTTCGCAGGTACTCGATCACCGGCTCCTTGTTGAGGTGCACCGTGCAGCCGGCGGCGCTGCGCTCGGCCGAGGCGTCGGACAGCTCGAACGCCTGCTCGACCTTCAGGTCCGGCAGGCCCTCGATCTCGAGGATGCGGCCCGAGAACGCGTTCTTCTTGCCCTGCTTGGCGACGGTCAGCAGGCCCTGCTTGATCGCGTAGTAGGGGATCGCGTGGACGAGGTCGCGCAGCGTGATGCCCGGCTGCATCGTGCCCTTGAAGCGGACGAGGACCGATTCCGGCATGTCGAGCGGCATCACGCCGGTCGCGGCGCCGAAGGCGACGAGGCCCGAGCCCGCGGGGAAGCTGATGCCGATCGGGAAGCGCGTGTGCGAGTCGCCGCCGGTGCCGACCGTGTCGGGCAGCAGCAGGCGATTGAGCCAGCTGTGGATCACGCCGTCGCCCGGCTTCAGCGACACGCCGCCGCGGCTCGCCGATGAACGCCGGCAGCTCGCGGTGCATCTTGACGTCGACCGGCTTCGGGTACGCGGCGGTGTGGCAGAACGACTGCATGACCAGATCCGCGGAGAAGCCGAGGCAGGCGAGGTCCTTCAGCTCGTCGCGGGTCATCGGGCCGGTCGTGTCCTGGCTGCCGACCGTGGTCATCCTCGGCTCGCAGTACGTGCCCGGGCGGATGCCCTGGCCCTCGGGCAGGCCGCAGGCGCGGCCGACCATCTTCTGCGCCAGCGTGAAGCCGCGCTGGCTCGCGGCCGGCACCGACGGCAGGCGGAACGCGGTGCTCGCGGGCAGGCCGAGGAACTCGCGCGCCTTGGCGGTCAGCGAGCGGCCGATGATCAGGTTGATGCGCCCGCCGGCGCGCACCTCGTCGAACAGGACCTCGCTCTTCAGCTTGAACTGCGCGACGGTCGCGCCGTTCTTCACGATCTTCCCGGCGTAGGGCTCGATGTCGACGACGTCGCCCATCTCCAGCCCGGACACGTCGACCTCGATCGGCAGCGCGCCCGAGTCCTCCTGCGTGTTGAAGAAGATCGGCGCGATCTTCCCGCCGAGCGTCACGCCGCCGAAGCGCTTGTTCGGGACGAAGGGGATGTCCTCGCCGGTCGCCCAGATGACGCTGTTGGTCGCGCTCTTGCGCGAGCTGCCGGTGCCGACGACGTCGCCGACGTAGGCGACGAGGTGGCCCTTCTTCTTCAGGTCGTCGATGAACTTCATCGGCCCGCGCTTGCCGTCCTCCTCGGGCACGATGCCCGGCCGCGCGTTCTTCAGCATCGCGAGGTAGTGCAGCGGGATGTCCGGCCGGCTCCACGCGTCGGGCGCCGGCGAGAGGTCGTCGGTGTTGGTCTCGCCGGCGACCTTGAACACGGTGACGGTGATCTTCTGCGGCACCTCGGGGCGCGAGGTGAACCACTCGGCGTCGGCCCAGCTCTTCAGGACCGCCTGCGCCTGGGCATTGCCCGCCTTCGCCTTGGCCGCGACGTCGTGGAAGAAGTCGAACATCAGCAGCGTCTTCTTCAGCGCCGCGGCCGCCACCGCGGCGACCTCGGGATCGTCGAGGAGGTCGATCAGCGGCTTCACGTTGTAGCCGCCGACCATCGTGCCGAGGAGCTCGGTCGCCCGGGCCTTGGAGATCAGCGCGACCTTCAGGTCGCCGTGCGCGACGGCGGACAGGAACGAGGCCTTGACCTTGGCGGCGTCGTCGACGCCCGGCGGCACGCGGTGCGTCAGGAGGTCGAGCAGGAAGGCTTCCTCGCCGGCCGGCGGCGCCTTGATCAGCTCGATCAGCTCGGCGGTCTGCGCGGCGGACAGCGGCAGCGGGGGGATGCCCAGCGCGGCGCGTTCCGCGGCGTGCTGGCGATAGGCTTGCAGCATGGTGGCTCCTGGGGAAGAGAGGGTGGGTACGGTTTCGATTCGCTGGACGTCGGGATGCCGGCGCGACGGTGACGCGGTCGCGCCGGCGCTACTGCTTGCCCCGCGCGGCCGGGGGCTGCGGGAGCTTGTTGAGGTTGATCTTCTGGCCGTTGGGCATCAGCATGTCGCCGGGCTGCATGCCGTCCCGGCAGGGGCCGAGGTATTTGCCCTCGACGGTCGTCTTCGATTCCTTCAGGTCCTTGTTGATCGGCGGGTCGAACGTCGCCGACGCCTCGGTCCGGTAGGCGGTGTCGGAGAGCATCGTCATCACGCCGTGCGACCGGACGACCGAATCGCCCAGCCGGCACTCCGCGTCGGTGATGTACTTCGCCCCGTCGCGGCGCATCTCCATCTTCGTGCACATCTCCTTCTGCATGCCCTGGCTCATGTCGAGCATCTGCTTCTGCGTCGAGGCGTCGAGGCAGACCATCGTCTTGCGCGTGTTCGCCGGCGCCGCGGAGGACGTCGTCGTCATCTCCCACTGGCCGCTCTTCAGCGTCGGGAACTCGGTGGCGGCCAGCGCCGGCGAGGCCGCGAGGGCGACCGCCAGCAGGGCGGCGGCGGGCGTGACGGCGGGGGCGCGGGCGATGGACATCGGCTTCTCCTGGGCGGGCGGCGGACCGGCGGCGCCGGTCAATCGACCATCATAGCGACGAAATCGTGAACCGGCATCGCGGCGAGCGCCCGGGCATCGAGCGCGACGTCGAGGATGCGCTGCTGCCGCTTCGGCGCGAAGCGGCGGGCGAGGTTCGCCCGGAACTTGGCGAGCAGCAGCGGCACGCCTTCCCTGCGCCGCCGGCGGTGGCCGACCGGGTACTCGACGACGACCTCGGGGCTCGTCGTGCCGTCCTTCCACTCGACGGTGATCCCGTTGGCGATCGAGCGCTTGGCCGGGTCGAGGTAGTCGCGCGAGAACCGCGGGTCCTCGACGCAGGTCATCTTCGCGCGCAGCGCGTCGATGCGGGGATCGGCGGCGACCGCATCCTCGTAGTCGGCGGCCGTCAGCCGGCCGTGCAGCAGCGGGACCGCGACCATGTACTGCAGGCAGTGGTCGCGGTCGGCCGGGTTGGCCAGCGGCCCCCGCTTGTCGATGATCCGCAGCGCCGACTCGTGCGTGCGGATCGTGATGCGGGCGACGTCGTCGGCGCGGCCGGCGACCTGCGGGTGGAGGGCCATTGCGCATTCGACCGCCGTCTGCGCGTGGAATTCCGCCGGATAGGAGATCTTGAACAGAACGTTCTCCATCACGTAGCTGCCAAGCGGCCGCGCCAGCGTGACGGCGTCGCCCCGGAACAGCGCGTCCTGGAAGCCCCAGGTCCCGGCCGTCAGCGCCGTCGGATAGCCCATCTCGCCGGTGCGGGTGATCAGCGCCAGGCGCACGCCGCGCGCCGTCGCGTCGCCGGCGGCCCAGCTCTTGCGCGAGCCGGTGTTCGGCGCGTGCCGATAGGCGCGCAGCGGCGCGCCGTCGACGAAGGCCTGCGACAGCGCGGCGACGATCTCGTCGCGGGAGAGCCCGAGCAGCGCCGACACCACGGCGGTCGTCGCGACCCGGACCAGCAGGACGTGGTCGAGGCCGGCACGGTTGAAGCTGTTGGCGAGCGCGAGGACGCCCTGGATCTCGTGCGCCTTGATCATCGCGGCCAGCACGTCGGCCATCGCCAGTGGCGGCCGGCCTTCGGCGACGGCGGTGCGCGACAGCCAGTCGGCGGTCGCGAGGATGCCGCCGAGGTTGTCCGACGGGTGGCCCCACTCGGCGGCGAGCCAGGTGTCGTTGAAGTCCAGCCACCGGACCATCGTGCCGATGGCGAAGGCCGCCTGCACCGGGTCGAGCACGTACGGCGTGCCCGGCACGCGCGCGCCGTTGGGCACGATCGTGCCCGGCACGATCGGGCCGATGAGCTTCGTGCAGGCGGGATACGACAGCGCCTCGAAGCCGCAGCCCAGCGTGTCGATCAGGCACAGCTGCGCCGTCTCGCGTGCCTCGCGGCTCGCGACGCGGCGGGAAACGGCGTAGTCGGCGATCCGGCCCAGCACCTCGTCGGGTGCCGGGCCGGCGGGGCGGCGGGCTCGGGCGTTCAACGGCGCTCGCTCCCGCCCCGGGGCTTCAGCCGAGCAGCGAGGCGACGCCGGCGCGCTCTTCCTCGAGCTCCTTCAGCGTGGCGTTCATCCGCTCGCGCGAGAACTCGTCGATCTCGAGCCCCTGGACGATGCTGTACTGGCCGTTGGCGCAGGTGACCGGGAAGCCGTACAGGATCTCCTGCGGGATGCCGTAGCTGCCGTCGGACGGGATGCCCATCGTGACCCAGCGGCCGTTGGTGCCGAGCACCCAGTCGCGGATGTGGTCGATCGCGGCATTCGCCGCCGAGGCCGCCGACGACAGCCCGCGCGCCTCGATGATCGCCGCGCCGCGCTTGCCGACGGTCGGCAGGAACGTCGTGCGGTTCCAGTTCTCGTCGTTGACGAGGCCCTTGACCGAAGCGCCGTCGACCGTCGCGAACCGGTAGTCCGGGTACATCGTCGGCGAGTGGTTGCCCCAGACGGCGAGCTTCTCGATCGCGCCGACCGGCTTGCCCGTCTTGGTCGCGAGCTGCGACAGCGCGCGGTTGTGGTCGAGGCGCATCATCGCCGTGAAGTTCTTCTTCGGCAGCGACGGCGCCGACTTCATCGCGATGTAGGCGTTGGTGTTGGCGGGGTTGCCGACGACCAGCACGCGGCACGTCGCGGCTCGCCGCGGCGTCGAGCGCCTTGCCCTGCACGGTGAAGATCTTGGCGTTCTCCATCAGCAGGTCCTTGCGCTCCATCCCCGGTCCGCGGGGCTTGGCGCCGACGAGCAGGGCGACGTCCGCGTCCTTGAACGCGACCGCCGGGTCGGCGGTGCCGACCATGCCGGCGACGAGCGGGAACGCGCAGTCCTCGATCTCCATCATCACGCCGCGCAGCGCCGCCTGGGCCTTGTCGATCGGCAGTTCGAGCATCTGCAGGATGACGGGCTGGTCGCGCCCGAGCATCTCGCCGGCGGCGATCCGGAACAGCAGGCTGTAGCCGATCTGGCCGGCGGCTCCGGTGACAGCGACGCGAACGGGTTTTTTCATGGAGCTCTCTCCTGGCGGAAGGGTGTCGTGGGTTGGCCGCAATGGCGCTGTCGGCGCGCCGGAGGCCCGGGAACGTCCCGGACGCGGCGTCACCGCGCAGCAAGGGTAAACCGGCGGCGCCGGACCGGGGCTGAGATAGATCAAACTATACGGTCGCCGCCGGTGGCCTGTCAACGCAGTCTTATGTCTTATACAAGACAAATGATAGGAGATGGACGACGGCGCGGGATCGGCGAATAATGGGCGCACGCGCGGACCCGGCGCCGCCCGCTCCGCCGTCCCGGGAGCCGGCTGCCCGCCGCGACGCCCGCCCATTGCCCCGATGCCGAACACGTCGCCGTCGTACCAGCCGCTGTACCTGCAGATCAAGGCGCTGCTCGAGCGTCGCCTCGAGGCGGCCGAGTGGCGCCCGGGCGAGGCGATCCCGAGCGAGCAGGAGCTCGCGCGCCGGTTCGGGGTGTCGCAGGGCACGGTGCGCAAGGCGATCGACGCCCTCGCCGCGGACAACCTGGTCGTGCGGCGGCAGGGCAGGGGCACGTTCGTCAGCACGCACACCGAGGAGAAGACGTCGAACTTCCGCTTCCTGCGGGTGCGCCGCTCCGACGGGCGCGACGAGGAATCGACGCGCCGCCTGCTCGAGTTCCGGCGCGCCCGCGCCGGGGCCGACGTCGCGCGGCGGCTCGGGATCAAGCCCGGCGCCGCGATCGTCGCCCTGCGGCGGGTGCTCGAGTTCGGCGGCGAGCCGGTCATCCTCGAGGACATCACGCTCCCGGCGGCGCTGTTTCCCGGGCTCGGCCAGGCGAAGGTCGATGCCTCTCCCGGCTCGCTGTACGGCTTCTTCGAGACGCAGTTCGGCGTGCGGATGCTGCGCGCGCACGAGCGGCTGACGGCGATCGCCGCCGACGCCGCCAGCGCGACGGCGCTCCGGGTCGCGCCGGGCAGCCCGCTGCTGGCGATCGAGCGCATCGCCTACACCTACGGCGACCGCCCGGTCGAGCTGCGCCGCAGCCTGTGCCGCACCGACCGCCACCACTACGCGAACGACCTGGGATGAGGCCGGGAGAGCCCGATTGCGGCGCCGCCGCGCGCCGGCGGGAACGGGCCCGCGACAGGGGCGCCGCCATTGCCGGAGAGCGCGCGAATCGGGGTATAATCGGGCGCCGTCCGCAGCGCCTTTCCGGCTGTGGATGCCCGCGGCTCCGACACGGTCGAATCGTCTCCGTGCCGATGGCGCCGCGGCCCCGATGCGGAACCCGAAAGATGTGCGTTGCCTGGACTGCGAGCCCCACTGTAGCCTCGATCGCCGTTCCGTCGCTCCGGCGCGCCGCGGGGACCTTTGGCAGCAGGGCGAACGCCTCCCCGTTCTCGCGCCGCCGGGCCGCACCCGTGCCGGCCGCATCGCCCGGGGCGCCCGACCGTTCACTCGAGGAGCAGGATGTCCACGCTTGATCGTCCCGCCGCCAAGCCGCGGCCGGTTTACCTCAACCTGGTCGCGATACGGCTGCCGCTCCCCGGCATCGTCTCGTTCCTCCACCGCGTCAGCGGCGCCGCGCTGTTCCTGTTCGGCATCCCGCTCGCGCTGCTCGCGCTGCAGGCGAGCCTTTCGTCCGCGGAATCCTTCGCCGCGCTGAAGGGCGCGTTCGCCCACCCGCTGGCCAAGCTGGTGGCGGTCGGTCTCTGCTGGGCCTACCTGCATCACTTCTGCGCCGGCATCCGCTTCCTGCTGCTCGACGCGCACATCGGCGACGAGCTGCCGGCCGCGCGCCGTTCGAGCACGATCGTGCTGGTCGTCAGCCTCGCGCTGACGCTGGTCGTCGCGGTGCGGCTGTGGTGACCCGTCCGCTGCGCCAGGCGAGCGGCGCGCACTACGGCTGGAAGGACTGGCTCGCGCAGCGCATCACCGCCATCGTGATGGCGGCGTTCACGGTGCTGGTGCTGGGCGTCGCGCTGTGGAACGGCGGCATCGACCACGCGCTGTGGAAGGCGCTGTTCGCGAACGCCGCGTGGAAGGTCGCCGTGTTCGTCACGATGCTGGCGCTCGTCTGGCACGCGTGGGTCGGCGTGCGCGACATCTGGATGGACTACGTCAAGCCGGTGGGACTGCGCCTCGCGCTCGAGGTGCTGACGCTGCTCGCGCTCGTCGGGCTACATCGGCTGGACGATCGGCATTCTCTGGGGTGGCAAGTGAGCTCGACGGCAAACCTGCAGGTCCGCAAGTTCGATGCGCTCGTCGTCGGCGCCGGCGGCTCCGGCATGCGCGCGTCGCTGCAGCTGGCCGAGGCCGGGCTGTCGGTCGCCGTGCTGTCGAAGGTGTTCCCGACGCGCTCGCACACGGTGGCGGCGCAGGGCGGCATCGGCGCCTCGCTCGGCAACATGTCGGAGGACCACTGGCTCTGGCACATGTACGACACGATCAAGGGCTCCGACTGGCTCGGCGACCAGGACGCGATCGAGTTCATGTGCCAGGAGGCGCCGAAGGTCGTCTACGAGCTCGAGCACTTCGGCATGCCGTTCGACCGCAACGCCGACGGCACGATCTACCAGCGGCCCTTCGGCGGCCACTCGGCCAACTTCGGCGAGAAGCCGGTGCAGCGCGCCTGCGCCGCCGCCGACCGCACCGGCCACGCGATGCTGCACACGCTCTACCAGCGCAACGTCCGCGCGCGCACGCAGTTCTTCGTCGAGTGGATGGCGCTCGACCTGATCCGCGACGCCGAGGGCGAGGTGCTGGGCGTCGTCGCGCTGGAGATGGAAACCGGCGCCGTGATGATCCTGCAGGCGAAGGCGACGCTGTTCGCGACCGGCGGGGCGGGACGCATCTTCGCCGCGTCGACCAACGCGTTCATCAACACCGGCGACGGCCTCGGCATGGCGGCGCGCGCGGGCATCCCGCTCGAGGACATGGAGTTCTGGCAGTTCCACCCGACCGGCGTGCACGGCGCGGGGGTGCTGATCACCGAGGGCGTGCGCGGCGAGGGCGGCATCCTGCTCAACTGCAACGGCGAGCGCTTCATGGAGCGCTACGCGCCGAACCTGAAGGACCTCGCGTCGCGCGACGTCGTCAGCCGCTCGATGGACCAGGAGATCAAGGAAGGGCGCGGCTGCGGTCCGAACAAGGACCACGTGATGCTGAAGCTCGACCACCTCGGGCCCGACGTGATCCTGAAGCGGCTGCCGTCGATCCGCGAGATCGCGCTGAAGTTCGCCAACGTCGACTGCATCAAGGAGCCGATCCCGGTGGTGCCGACGATCCACTACCAGATGGGCGGCATCCCGACGAACTTCCACGGCCAGGTCGTGGCGCCGAAGGACGGCGATCACAGCGCCGTCGTGCCCGGCTTCTACGCGGTCGGCGAGTGCTCGTGCGTGTCGGTGCACGGCGCCAACCGGCTCGGCACCAATTCGCTGGTCGACCTGCTGGTGTTCGGCCGCTCGGCCGGCAACTTCATCGTCGACCAGAGGCTCGCGGGCAGGCCGCACAAGCCGCTGCCGAAGGACGCCGCCGACCTGCCGCTGTCGCGCCTCGCGCGGCTCGACGGCGCGACGAGCGGCGAGTCGGTGTCCGAGGTCGCCGCGCGACCTGCGCACGTCGATGCAGGCGCACTGCGGCGTGTTCCGCAACCAGCAGCTGCTGTCCGAGGGCGTGAAGCAGGTGATGGCGATCGAGGAGCGCGTGAAGCGCATCGCGATCAAGGACAAGAGCGCGACCTTCAACACGGCGCGGGTCGAGGCGCTCGAGCTCGACAACCTGATCGAGACCGCGAAGGCGACCGTCGTGTCGGCCGAGGCCCGCCGCGAGTCGCGCGGCGCGCAGGCGCGCAGCGACTACCCGACCCGCGACGACGTCAACTGGCACAAGCACACGCTGTGGTACCGCGACGGCAACCGGCTCGAGTACAAGCCGGTGAACATGAAGCCGCTGTCGGTCGAGCCGTTCCCGCCGAAGGCGCGGACCTACTGAAGCTGAAGCATCGAGGCCCCGGATGAGATTCCGCGTTTACCGCTACGACCCCGAGAAGGACGCCGCGCCGTACATCAAGGACTACGACGTCGCGCTCGACCCGCACGACCGGATGCTGCTCGACGCGCTGATGCGGCTGAAGGCGGTCGACGACACGCTGTCGTTCCGGCGCAGCTGCCGCGAGGGCGTCTGCGGCTCGGACGCGATGAACATCAACGGCAAGAACGGGCTCGCGTGCATCACCAACCTGCGCGAGCTGAAGGAGCCGGTCGAGCTGCGGCCGCTGCCCGGGCTGCCGGTGATCCGCGACCTGATCGTGGACATGAGCCAGTTCTTCAGGCAGTACCACTCGATCAAGCCCTACCTCGTCAACGACACCGCGCCGCCCGAGAAGGAGCGCCTGCAGGCCCCCGGGGACCGCGAGGAGATCGACGGCCTGTACGAGTGCATCCTGTGCGCGTGCTGCTCGACGGCCTGCCCGTCGTTCTGGTGGAACCCCGACAAGTTCGTGGGCCCGGCGGGGCTGCTCGCCGCGTACCGCTTCATCGCCGACACGCGCGACCAGGCGACGGACGAGCGCCTCGACAACCTCGACGACCCGTACCGGCTGTTCCGCTGCCACACGATCATGAACTGCGTCGACGTCTGCCCGAAGGGCCTGCACCCGACGCGGGCGATCGAGAAGATCAAGGAAATCATGGTCAAGCGGGCGGTCTAGCGCCACGCCTTCCCGCCCGCCGCGAGCCCCGAACGCCCATGACTGCGACCTCCCACCCGATGCCTTCCGCGGCGGCGACGCGTCCGCCCGGCCGGGACGACCGGAGCCTCGCGCGCCTGCGCTGGCGCTGCCGCCGCGGCATGCTGGAAAACGATCTGATCCTCACGCGGTTCCTCGACGCGCGGGGCGAGGCAATCTCCGAGGACGAGGTGGCGGCGCTGGACCGGCTGCTCGACCTCAGCGACAACGAGCTGTGGGACATTGTGTCGGGCCGCGCGGAGCCCGCGGACGCAGTCCTTGCGTCCGCTGGTGGCGCTGCTGCGGTCAGCCTGACGCCGCGATCCCATGCCAAACGTGCCATCGACGGGACACCGATGGGAAAAGCCGGCGAGAGCTTGAGGAGAACCCGAAGGGCGGGCAGCCGCAGACCGCGGACGTACCGACCGAGTGATCAACCGCGCATGGAGCCAATGTCATGACCGACCGCACTGCCACGCTCAACTTCTCCGACGGGACGCCATCCGTCACGTTTCCGGTCCTGTCCGGGACGGTCGGGCCGGATGTGATCGACATCCGCACGCTGTACGCGAAGACCGGCAAGTTCACCTACGACACGGGCTTCCTGTCGACCGCGTCGTGCAACTCGACGATCACGTACATCGACGGCGACAAGGGCGAGCTGCTCTACCGCGGGTACCCGATCGAGGAGCTCGCGACCAAGTGCGACTTCATGGAGGTCTGCCACCTGCTGCTCTACGGCGAGCTGCCGAACTCCACGGAGAAGCCGGCGTTCACCAATCGCGTGATCAAGCACACGATGGTCAACGAGCAGATGCAGGCCTTCCTCTCCGGCTTCCGCCGCGATTCGCATCCGATGGCGGTGATGACGGGGCTCGTCGGCGCGCTGTCGGCGTTCTACCCGGACTCGATCAACCTGAACGACGCGCGGCAGCGCGACATCTCCGCGGTGCGCCTGATCGCCAAGATGCCGACGCTGGTCGCGATGGCGTACAAGTACTCGGTCGGCCAGCCGTACATCTATCCGCGCAACGACCTCTCCTACGCCGCGAACTTCATGCGGATGATGTTCGCCACGCCCTGCGAGGACTTCAAGATCAACGAGGTGCTGGTGCGCGCGATGGACCGCATCTTCATCCTGCACGCCGACCACGAGCAGAACGCGTCGACGTCGACGGTGCGGCTGTGCGCGTCCTCCGGCACCAACCCGTTCGCGGCGATCGCCGCGGGCGTCGCCTGCCTGTGGGGCCCGGCGCACGGCGGCGCCAACGAGGCCTGCCTCAACATGCTCTACGACATCCAGCGGCAGGGCGGCGTCGAGAAGATCGGCGAGTTCATCACCAAGGTCAAGGACAAGAACAGCAACGTCAAGCTGATGGGCTTCGGCCACCGCGTGTACAAGAACTACGACCCGCGCGCCAAGCTGATGCGCGAGACCTGCTACGAGGTGCTCGACGCGCTGGGCCTCGGCGACGACCCGCTGTTCAAGCTGGCGATGGCGCTGGAGAAGATCGCCGTCGAGGACGACTACTTCGTCAGCCGCAAGCTGTACCCGAACGTCGACTACTACTCGGGCATCGTGCAGAAGGCGATCGGCATCCCGGTGCCGCTGTTCACCGCGATCTTCTCGCTGGCGCGCACGGTCGGCTGGATCGCCCAGCTGAACGAGATGATCGCCGATCCCGAGTACAAGATCGGCCGGCCGCGGCAGCTGTTCACCGGCAAGACGCGGCGCTCGGTGGCGCCGCTCGCGCAGCGCTGAGCGCGGCAAAGGGCACCGGGCGCCGCGCGCGGGGAGCATCCCGCGCGCGCGCGCCCGGTGTTCGCTTCAATGTTTCCGGGGACCCTCCTATGAGTGTGATGCACGAGTACGAATCCACGAGCACGCTGTTCGGCGGCAACGCGCCGTTCATCGAGGAGCAGTACGAGAACTACCTCGCGAATCCGGACTCCGTGGCCCCCGACTGGCGCGCGTACTTCGACTCGCTGCGCGGCGGGGCCGCCGACGTCGCGCACGCGCCGGTCATCGATTCGTTCATCCAGCTCGGCAAGAGCCGCCGGGTCGCCGGCGCGATGGTCGACGCGACGACCATGCACAAGCAGGTGCTGGTGCTGCAGATGATCGGGCGCTTCCGCACGCTGGGGATGTTCCACGCCGACCTCGATCCCCTGGGGCGGCAGTCGAAGCGGCACCTGGTCGACCTCGACCTCTCCACCTACGGCTTCACCGACGCCGACTTCGACACCGAGTTCGACGTCGGCTCGTTCAAGCTCGGCCCGGCGCGCATGCGCCTCACCGACCTCGTCGCCGCGCTGCGCGATACGTACTGCCGCACGCTCGGCGCCGAGTACATGTACATCAACGACACGGCGGTCAAGCGCTTCGTCCAGGAGCGCATCGAGCCGATCCGCTCGCGCCCGACCTACACGCCGGAGCAGCAGCGGCACATCCTCGAGCGGCTGACCGCCGCCGAGACGCTCGAGCGCTACCTGCACACCAAGTACGTCGGCCAGAAGCGCTTCTCGGGCGAGGGCGGGGACACGATGATCCCGATGCTCGACCACCTGATCCAGAAGGCGGGCGCGGGCGGCGCGAAGGAGCTCGTCATCGGCATGGCGCATCGCGGGCGGCTGTGCGTGCTCGTCAACACGCTGGGCAAGATGCCGTCGGACCTGTTCTCCGAGTTCGAGGGCAAGGCGGCGACGGAGCTCTCCGGCGGCGACGTCAAGTACCACCAGGGCTTCGCCTCCGACGTCGTCACGCCGGGCGGCCCGGTCCACGTGTCGCTCGCGTTCAACCCGTCGCACCTCGAGGCGGTCAACCCGGTCGTCGAGGGCTCGGTGCGCGCCCGCCAGCACAAGCTCGGCGATGCCAAGGGCGACCTCGTGCTGCCGGTGCTGATCCACGGCGACGCGGCCGTCGCGGGGCAGGGGATCATCCAGGAAACGCTGAACATGGCGCAGACCCGCGGCTACTACACGGGCGGCACCATCCACATCGTCGTCAACAACCAGATCGGCTTCACGACGTCGGACCCGCGCGACACCCGCGGCACGCTCTACTGCACCGACATCGCCAAGATGGCCGAGGCGCCGATCTTCCACGTCAACGCCGACGACCCCG
Source organism: uncultured beta proteobacterium (assembly GCA_963832705.1). Lineage (GTDB taxonomy): Bacteria > Pseudomonadota > Gammaproteobacteria > Burkholderiales > Casimicrobiaceae > CAIWHR01. The sequence goes on from CAWHVP010000010.1 coordinate 328,515, forward strand.
AGGTCTGCCTGCTCGCCGTCGAGCTGGCGCTCGAGTACCGGAAGACCTTCCACCGCGACGTGTTCATCGACCTCATCTGCTTCCGGCGCCTCGGCCACAACGAGGCCGACGAGCCGATGGTCACGCAGCCGCTGATGTACAAGAAGATCGCGCAGCACCCGGGCACGCGCAAGCTCTACGCCGACCGGCTGGCGCAGGCGGGCGTGATCAAGCCGGAGGACGCGGACGCGATGGTCGCCGACTACCGCGCGGCGATGGACAAGAACCTGCACACGAACAAGACGATCCTGTCGAACTACAAGGGCGCGGTCACCGGCGACTGGAAGAAGTTCAGGGGCCACCCGTGGACGGTGGCCGGCGACACGACGGTCGCGCCGCGGACGCTGAAGGCGCTCGGCCGGAAGGTGTCGGAGGTGCCCGAGGGCTTCCGGCTGCATCCGCGCGTCGAGAAGGTGATGGCGGACCGCCGGGCGATGGCCGACGGCAAGCTGCCGGTCGACTGGGGCATGGGCGAGACGCTCGCCTACGCGACGCTGCTCAACGAGGGCTACGGCGTGCGCATTTCCGGCGAGGATTCGGGGCGCGGCACGTTCTCGCACCGCCACGCCGTGCTGCACGACCAGCAGCGCGAGAAGTGGGACTCGGGCACGTGGGTCCCGCTGCAGCACGTGAAGGAGGGCCAGCCGTCGTTCGAGGTGATCGACTCGGTGCTCGCCGAGTTCGCGGTGCTCGGCTACGAATACGGCTACGCGACCTCCGACCCGAACCGCCTGGTCATCTGGGAGGCGCAGTTCGGCGACTTCGCCAACGGCGCGCAGGTGATCATCGACCAGTTCATCGCGTCGGGCGAGGTGAAGTGGGGCCTGATGTGCGGCCTCACCATGCTGCTGCCGCACGGCTACGAGGGCCAGGGCCCCGAGCACTCGTCGGCGCGGCCCGAGCGCTACCTGCAGCTGTGCGCCGAGCACAACATGACGGTGGCGGTGCCGACCACGCCCGCGCAGATCTTCCACCTGCTGCGCCGGCAGATGATCCGCCCGTATCGCCGGCCGCTGATCGTGATGAGCCCGAAGAGCCTGCTGCGGCACAAGGAGGCGGTGTCCTCGCTCGAGGAGCTCTCCGGCGGCAGCTTCCAGACGGTGATCGGCGAGGTCGAGAAGGTCGTCGCGAAGAACGTGAGGCGCGTGATCGTGTGCAACGGCAAGGTCTACTACGAGCTCGCCGCCTACCGGCGCGAGCACAAGATCGCCGACGTCGCGATCATCCGGATGGAGCAGCTGTACCCGTTCCCGCACGCCGACTTCAAGGCGGCGCTGGCGAAGTTCCCGAACGCCCGGGAGATCGTCTGGTGCCAGGAGGAGCCGCAGAACCAGGGCGCCTGGTACCGGCTGCGCGCGTACCTGCGCGCCGACGCGCTGCCGAAGCAGGTCGTCGCCTACGCCGGGCGGCCCGTCGCGGCGACGACGGCCGTCGGCTCCATGTCCAAGCACCTCGCCCGGCAGGCGCAGCTCGTCGCCGACGCCTTCGCGCCGAAGCTCTCCGAAGGCGAGATGCTCGTCGGCACCTGACAGGAAAGACCATGCGAATCGAAGTCAAAGTCCCGCAGCTCCCCGAGTCCGTGGCCGAGGCCACGCTGGTGGGCTGGCACAAGAAGATCGGCGAGGCGGTCAAGCGCGACGAGAACCTGGTCGACGTCGAGACCGACAAGATCGTGCTCGAGCTCCCCGCGCCGCAGGACGGCGTGCTGGTCGAGATCATCAAGGGCGACGGCAGCACCGTCGCCGGCGGCGAGGTGGTGGCGGTGATCGACAGCGCGGCGACGGCGACGGCCGTGGCGGCGCCGGCGGCCGCCGTTGCCGCTGCCGCACCGGCCGCACCCGCGGCCGCAGCCTCGGCCGGCGCGGTCGCGGCAGCCGGGGCGGGCGCCACGGCGCTTCCCGCGGCGCGCAAGCTGCTGGCCGAGCAGGGCATGGCGCGCCGGCGACGTCGAGGGCACCGGCCGCGGCGGCCGGGTGACCAAGGGCGACGTGCTCGCGGCCACGCAGGCGCGCGCGGCGGCGCCGGCAGCGCCCGCGGCACCGGCGGCACCGAAGGCTCCCGCGGTCGCGCTGCCCGCGGCGCTGGGCAACCGGCCCGAGCAGCGCGTGCCGATGTCGCGGCTGCGCCAGCGCGTGGCCGAGCGCCTCGTGCAGTCGCAGTCGACGGCCGCGATCCTGACCACGTTCAACGAAGTGAACATGCAGCCGGTCATCGACCTGCGCAACCGGTACAAGGACCGCTTCGAGAAGGAGCACGGCGTCAAGCTCGGCTTCATGAGCTTCTTCGTCAAGGCGGCCGTGCACGCGCTGAAGAAGTTCCCGGTCGTCAACGCGTCGATCGACGGCAGCGACATCGTCTACCACGGCTACTTCGACATCGGCATCGCCGTCGGCAGCCCGCGCGGCCTCGTCGTGCCGATCCTGCGCGACTGCGACCTGATGTCGATCGCCGAGATCGAGATGCAGATCGCCGAGTTCGGCAGGAAGGCGCAGGACGGCAAGCTGTCGGTCGAGGACCTGACCGGCGGCACCTACACGATCAGCAACGGCGGCGTGTTCGGCTCGATGCTGTCGACGCCGATCATCAACCCGCCGCAGTCGGCGATCCTCGGCGTGCACGCGACCAAGGAGCGCGCCGTCGTCGAGAACGGGCAGGTCGTCGTCCGGCCGATGAACTACCTCGCGCAGTCCTACGACCACCGGATCATCGACGGGCGCGAGGCGGTGCTGTCGCTGGTCGCGATCAAGGAAGCGCTGGAGGACCCGGCGCGCATGCTTCTCGACCTGTGACGGACCGCGGCCATGGCTGAACAATTCGACGTCGTCGTCATCGGCGGCGGCCCCGGCGGCTACATCGCCGCGATCCGCTGCGCGCAGCTCGGCATGAAGGTCGCCTGCATCGACGACTGGACGCGCGACGGCGGCAAGCCGGCGCTCGGCGGCACCTGCACCAACGTCGGCTGCATCCCGTCGAAGGCGCTGCTGCAGTCGTCGGAGAACTTCGACCACGCCGGGCACGCGTTCGCCGCGCACGGCATCGAGGTCAAGGGGCTCGCGATCGACGTCGCGAAGATGCTCGCGCGCAAGGACAAGGTCGTCGCACAGAACAACGACGGCATCGCGTTCCTGTTCAAGAAGAACAAGGTCGCGTTCTTCCACGGCCGCGGGGCGTTCGCCGGCAGGGACGGCGACGCCTGGAAGATCCGGGTCGACGGCGCGGCGAAGGCGGAGCTCGCGGCGGCGCGCGTCGTCGTCGCCACCGGCTCCAAGCCGCGCGCGCTGCCGATGGTCGCGTTCGACGGCGAGATGATCCTCGACAACGCCGGCGCGCTGGCGATCCCCGCGGTGCCCGCGCGCCTGGGGGTGGTCGGCGCCGGCGTCATCGGCCTCGAGATGGGCAGCGTCTGGCGCCGCCTGGGGTCGAAGGTGCAGGTGCTCGAGGCGCTGCCCGCGTTCCTGGGCGCCGCCGACGAGGCAGTGGCGAAGGAGGCGCGCAAGGTGTTCGCGAAGCAGGGCCTCGCGATCGAGACCGGGGTCAACATCACCGCGGTGAAGAAGGGGAAGAGGGACGTCACCGTCGAGTACGCCGACGCCGCCGGCAAGGCGCAGGCGGCGACGTTCGACCGGCTGATCGTCGCCATCGGCCGGGTGCCCAACACCGACGGCCTCGGCGCCGAGGCGGTGGGGCTCGCCGTCGACGAGCGCGGCTTCGTCACCGTCGACGCCGAGTGCCGGACCAGCCTGCCGAACGTCTGGGCGATCGGCGACGTCGTGCGCGGCCCGATGCTCGCGCACAAGGCGGAGGAGGAGGGCGTCGCGGTCGCCGAGCGGATGGCCGGGCAGCACGGCCACGTCGACTTCAACACCATCCCGTGGGTGATCTACACGGCGCCCGAGATCGCCTGGGTCGGCCAGACCGAGCAGCAGCTGAAGGCTGCCGGCGTCGCGTACCGCGCCGGCAGCTTCCCGTTCTCGGCCAACGGCCGGGCGCGCGCGCTGGGCGACACGACCGGCTTCGTCAAGATCCTCGCCGACGCCGCGACCGACCGCATCCTCGGCGTGCACATCATCGGCCCGTACGCGTCCGAGCTGATCAGCGAGGGCGTCGTGGCGATGGAGTTCGGCGCCTCGGCCGAGGACATCGCCCGGATCTGCCACGCGCACCCGTCGCTGTCCGAGGTCACGAAGGAAGCCGCGCTGGCCGTCGACGGGCGTCCGCTGAACCTCTGAGCGGCGAACGCGCCTTGACCGTGTCGTCCCGCCCCGCCGCGGCCGCGGCCGCCAGCGCCGGAGCGAGGTCGTGAACGATAGCGTCGTCACCGGCGACATCGCCGCGCGCCGGGATCGCTGTTCGCGCACCTCGACCCGATCCTCGCCGCGCGCGGCTCGACGCTCGACCATTCGCAGGCGGCCGCCCTCGAGCGGCTGCAGCAGCTGTCCGACGAGCTCGGCGCCTTCCGCGCCGCGCGGCAGTCGAAGCTGAAGCGCCTGTTCGCGCCGCCCGACGTGCCCCGCGGCGTCTATCTGTGGGGGAGCGTCGGGCGCGGCAAGAGCTTCCTGATGGACGGCTTCTACGCGACCGTGCCGATCCGCCGCAAGGCGCGCGTCCACTTCCACGCGTTCATGCGCTCGGTCCACGAGGAGCTCGCGACGCTCACCGACCAGCCCGACCCGCTCGCCGCCGTCGCGGCGCGGATCGCCCGCCGCTACCGGCTCGTCTGCTTCGACGAGTTCCACGTGGCCGACATCGCCGACGCGATGATCCTGGCGCGGCTGCTGTCGGCGCTGTTCACCGCCGGCGTCGTGTTCGTGCTGACGTCGAACTACCCGCCCAAGGGCCTCTACCCGGACGGCCTGCAGCGGGAGCGGTTCGTCCCGGCGATCGCGCTCCTCGAGCGCTGGCTCGACGTCGTGGAGGTCGACGGCGGGACCGACTACCGGCTGCGCGTGCTCGAGCAGGTCGACGCCTACCACGTGCCGTCGGGGCCCGCGGCCGACGCGCTGCTCGAGCGCGCGTTCGAGCGGATGCGGACCGGGCCGGACGAGGACCCGCGGCTGGCGATCGAGGGCCGGACGCTGACCGCGCGCAAGCGCGCCGGCAGCGCCGTGTGGTTCGACTTCGCCGCGCTGTGCGACGGGCCCCGGTCGCAGCTCGACTACCTCGAGCTCGCCGAGCGCTTTTCGGTGCTGATGCTGTCCGGGGTGCCCCGGATGACCGCCGCGATGGGCGATCGCGCGCGGCGCTTCACGTGGCTGGTCGACATCCTGTACGATCACCGGGTGAAGCTCTTGCTGTCCGCCGCCGTGCCGCCCGGGGAGCTCTATCTCGAGGGACCGAACAGCCGGGAATTCCCGCGCACGGTGAGCCGGCTCGTCGAGATGCAGACCCACGACTACATGGCGCTGCCGCACCTGCCTGGTGCGGGCCGCCCCGCCTGAGCCGCCCCCGGGCCCCCCAGATTCCCTCCGACCCCACCGGACCACCGTCAACGTCGTCGCATCCAAGGAGATCCACGTGAACAAATTCAAGGCCTACCGGACGTTCGAGGACAACAAGGTCGTTTCGAGCCGGTTCGTCGAGACGACCATCGACGAGCTCGACCACGGCTCGGTGGTCGTCAAGACCAAGTACTCGACGATCAACTACAAGGACGCGCTGTCCTACAACGGCACCGGCCGGATCATGCGCAAGTACCCGACGATCGGCGGCATCGACATGGCGGGCACCGTCGAGTCGTCGGCCGACCCGCGGTGGAAGCGCGGCGACAAGGTGATCGTGCACGGGTACGACATGGGCGTCGCGCACGACGGCGGCTACTCCGAGTACGTGCGCGTGCCGGGCGAGTGGGTCGTCCGCCGGCCCGAGAGCATGACGGCGTTCGACGCGATGACGCTGGGCACCGCCGGCTTCACGGCCGCGCTCGCCATCATGCTGATGGAGCACAACGGCCTCGCGCCCGGCAACGGCCCGGTCGCCGTCACCGGCGCCACCGGCGGCGTCGGCTCGGTCGCCATCGAGATCCTGGCCAAGACCGGCTACGAGGTCGTCGCGATCACCGGCAAGGAGGAGGAGACCGACTACCTGAAGCAGCTGGGCGCGAAGGAAGTGATCGCGCGGCAGTCGCTCGACCTCGCCAAGATCCGGCCGCTCGACAGCGCGCGCTGGGCGGGCGCCGTCGACAACCTCGGCGGCGACATCCTCGCGTGGCTGCTGTCGACGATGAAGGTCGGCGGCACCGTCGGCGCCGTCGGGCTCGCCGCCGGGATGGGCCTGCCGACGACGGTCGCCCCGTTCATCCTGCGCGGGGTCGCGCTCCTCGGCGCCGACAGCGTGAACTGCCCGATGGCGGTGCGGCAGAAGATCTGGAACAAGCTCGCCGTCGACTGGCGCCCGGACATCGTCCACGACCAGGTCCGCACGATCGACTTCGACGAGCTGCCGACGCACTTCGACGCCTACATCAAGGGCCTGGTCCGCGGACGCACCGTGGTCAAGGTCGCCGCCGACCACGTCGGGCTCTGACCCGCGCACACATACCAATAACAGGAGGAGGAAGGACGATGACCAGCTACAAGGAGTTCCACCGCCGCTCGATCGAGGATCGCGACGCCTTCTGGACCGAGGAGGCGAAGCTGATCGACTGGCAGACGCCGTTCACGAAGGTCCTCGACTACTCGCGCCCGCCGTTCGCCAGGTGGTTCGTCGGCGGCAGGACGAACCTCTGCCACAACGCGATCGACCGGCACCTCGCGACGCGGGGCGGGCAGACGGCGCTGATCTACATCTCGACCGAGACCGGGCAGGACCGGAAGTACACGTTCAACGAGCTCGCGGCCGAGGTCAACCGCTTCGCCGCGATGCTGAAGGCGCAGGGTGTCGGCCGCGGGGACCGGGTGCTGGTCTACATGCCGATGGTCGCCGAGGCGATGTTCGCGATGCTCGCCTGCGCGCGCATCGGCGCGATCCACTCGGTCGTGTTCGGCGGCTTCGCCGCGGCGAGCCTCGCCACCCGGATCGACGACGCGCAGCCCAAGGTGATGGTGACCTCCGACGCCGGCATGCGCGGCGGCAAGCCGGTCCCGTACAAGCACCTGGTCGACGAGTCGATCCGCCTCGCGAAGAATCCGCCGGCCAAGGTCATCATCATCAACCGCGGGCTCGATCCGGCGATGAACGTCGTCGCCGGCCGCGACCTCGACTACGCGACGCTGCGCGCCGCGCACATGGACGCGCAGGTGCCCTGCGAGTGGATGGAGTCCTCCGAGCCCTCGTACATCCTGTACACGTCGGGGACGACCGGCAAGCCGAAGGGCGTGCAGCGCGACACCGGCGGCTACGCCGTCGCGCTGGCGTCGTCGATGCGCCGGATCTTCTGCGTCGAGCCCGGCGAGACGATGTTCACCACCAGCGACATCGGCTGGGTCGTCGGCCACTCGTACATCATCTACGGGCCGCTGATCAACGGCAGCACGACGATCATGTACGAGGGCCTGCCGATCCGGCCGGACCCGGGCATCTGGTGGAAGATCGTGCAGGAGAACAAGGTCAAGACGATGTTCAGCTCGCCGACCGCCATCCGGGTGCTGAAGAAGCAGGACACGGCGTACATGAGCAAGCACGACCTGTCGTCGCTGAAGTACGTGTTCCTCGCCGGCGAGCCGCTCGACGAGCCGACGGCGCGCTGGGCCTCGGACTCGCTGGGCGTGGCGATCATCGACAACTACTGGCAGACCGAGACCGGCTGGCCGATCCTGTCGGCGCAGCTCGGCGTGCAGGAGACGGCGCGCAAGTTCGGCAGCCCGTCGTTCCCGGTCTACGGCTACGACGTGCACCTGCTGCACGAGGGCACCGGCAAGGACGTCGCCACCGACCAGAAGGGCGTGCTGGTGGTGAAGCCGCCGCTGCCGCCGGGGTGCATGACGACCGTCTGGGGCGACGACGAGCGCTTCGTCAAGACCTACTTCTCCGACTTCCCGCAGGACTGGGCGTACTCGACGTTCGACTGGGCGACGCGCGACGCCGACGGCTACTACTTCGTGCTCGGCCGCACCGACGACGTCATCAACGTCGCCGGGCACCGGCTGGGGACGCGCGAGATCGAGGAGGCGGTGCAGGTGCACCCGGGCATCGCCGAGGTCGCCGTCGTCGGCGTGGCCGACCAGCTGAAGGGGCAGATTCCCGTCGCCTTCGCCGTCGTCAAGGACCCGTCGACGGTCGCGACCGCCGAGGGCGTCGCGAAGATGCGCAAGGAGGTGATGGACACCGTCGACAAGCAGCTGGGCGCGATCGGCCGGCCGGGGGCCGTCCACTTCGTCACGCTGCTGCCGAAGACGCGTTCGGGCAAGCTGCTGCGCCGGTCGATGCAGGCGCTGGCCGAGGGCCGCGATCCGGGGGACCTGACGACGATCGAGGACCCCAGCGCGCTCGAGCAGATCAGGAACGCGCTCGCCGCCAACTAGATGCCGACCGCCCCCGACCGCGGCGCGACCGCGCACGTCCCGCTCGCCGAGGTTACGCGCGGGGCCGTGGTCGAGTCCGTTCACTACGGCTCGGTGGCGGTCGTCGACGCCGCGGGGCGGCTGCTGTACGCCGCCGGCGATCCGCGGTTCCCGACGATGACGCGGAGCGCGCTGAAGCCGCTGCAGGCGATGCCCTTCGTCGCCGCCGGCGGCATCGAGCGCTTCGGCTACACGCCGGCGGAGGTGGCGCTGCTGTGCGCGAGCCACGCCGGCGAGCCGCGGCACGTGGCGGCGGTCGCCGGCATGCTCGCGCGCGCCGGGTGCACGGCCGACGAGCTGCAGTGCGGCACCCACGCCCCAGGCTACTACGAGGTGCGCGGCGAGGTGCCGCCGCAGCCGCCGTATTCGCCGCTGGCGCACAACTGCTCGGGCAAGCACAGCGGCATGCTCGCGTACTGCGTCCACTGCGGGCTGCCGAAGGACAGCTACCTCGCCTTCGACCACCCGCTGCAGCAGGCGATCCGGGCTTCCGTCGCGCATTTCACCGGTACGCCCGAGTCGGCCCTGGCCGCCGGCATCGACGGCTGCTCGGCGCCCAACTACGCGGTGCCGCTCGCCGGGCTGGCGCTCGCCTACGCCCGGCTCGCCAGCGTCGACGACGACCCGGCTTTCGGCCGGGCGCCGCGCATCCTCGCCGACGCGATGACCGCGCACCCGGAGATGGTTTCCGGCGAAGGCCGCAACGACCTCGCCTACATGCGCACCGGCCGCGGCGACTGGGTCACCAAGATCGGGGCCGAGGGCGTCCAGGCGATCGGCGTCAGGAGCCGGGGCTGGGGCATCGCCGTGAAGGTCGTCGACGGCGCCAAGCGCGGGCTCCATCCAGCCACCGTCGCTGTCCTGGACGAACTGGGCCTGCTCGACGCCGGGCAGCGCGCCGAGCTGGCGCCGTGGCGCGAACCGGCCGTGCGCAACTACCGCGGCACCGTCACCGGGCAGGTCCGGCCCGCGGTCGTGCTGGAACGCGCGACACCGTGAACTTCCCGTGCGCACCGCGGTCTGTAGGAGCAAGCGCACGTTGCGCCGCGGATTCCGGTCCGGAAGCGGACGAATACCAACGGATTTCCGGCCGATGCCGCACCCGCCGTTCGGCGGGCATAACAACGAGTGATCCAGGGAAAGCCCTAGATGGGTGATCGGGAAATCGATCAGCAGCTCGTTGCCCGCGCGCAGCGAGGCGACAAGCAGGCGTTCGAGCTCTTGGTCATCAAGTACCAGCGGAAGCTCGGGCGGCTGCTGTCGCGCTGGGTGCGGGACCCGGCGGAGGTCGAGGATGTGACGCAGGAGGCATTCATCAAGGCGTATCGGGCGCTGCCGAGCTTCCGCGGCGAGAGCGCGTTCTACACGTGGCTCTACCGGATCGCCATCAACACCGCCAAGAACTACCTCGTGGCGCTGGGACGCCGGGCGCCGACGACCACCGAGTTCGACAATGAGGAAGCCGAGGGCTTCGAGGATGCCGAGCAGCTGCGCGACAACAACACGCCCGAGAGCGAGCTCGAGGGCAAGCAGATCGCCGCGGTCGTCAACAAGGCGATGGAGGCGCTGCCCGAGGATTTGCGGACCGCGATCACGCTGCGCGAGATCGAGGGCCTGAGCTACGAAGAGATTGCCGACGTGATGAACTGTCCGATCGGCACGGTGCGCTCCCGGATCTTCCGGGCGCGGGAAGCGATCGCAACGGAATTGCGGCCGTTGCTGGGGACCGAAGAAAACCGGAGATGGTGATGGGTGAGGACATTTCGCGCCTGATGGATGGCGAGATCGACGAGGGCGAGCAGGACGTCGCCTGGGCGCGCCTGAAGCGCGACGAAGGCAGGCAGGCCTGGGAGTGCTATCACGTGATCGGCGACGCGCTGCGCGGCACCGACTGCTGCTCGCCCGGGTTCTCGCGGCGCTTCGCCGCGCGGCTCGCGGCCGAGCCGACGGTGCTGGCGCCGCGCCGGCAGCCGGCACGGCCGCTGGGCTACGCCTGGGCCGCCGCGGCGGGCGTCGCCGCGGTCGCGCTGGTCGGCTGGGTCGCGTTCGGCACGCTGCAGACGCAGCCGACCGCGATGGCCAAGGCGGGCGAGGCGGCCACGATCCGGCCGGCGCAGCTGACGGCGCGGACGATTCCCGCGGACTACCTGATCGCGCACGAGGAGTTCGCGCCGACCGTGCAGATCCAGGGGGCCGGCAGCCACCTGCGCAGCGTCGCGACCCCGGTGGATGGGGCCCGGCCGTAACCGATGGAACGCCTGGCGCCCACCGCCGCACGCATGCCCACCGTCGCGGCGGCCCGCCGCCGGCGACTGCTGAAATCGGTCGCGTCGCTCGCGCTGGCGGGGCTCGTCGCCGGCCCCGTCGCCGCCGGCGAGGACGTCAACCTGTGGCTCGCCCGCGTTTCCGCGGCGGCGAAGCTGCACAACTACATCGGAACCGTCGTCTATCAGCAGGGGCCGCGGATCGAGACCTCGCGGCTCGTCCATTTCAACGACCGCGGCGTCGAGCTCGAGAAGCTGACGAGCCTCGACGGCCCGACGCGCGAGGTGATCCGCGGGCAGGGTGAGGTCCGCTCGTTCTACCCCGACGCCAAGGTCGTCCGGGTCGAGCCGATCGCCTTCCGCAACGCCTTTCCGTCGCTGTCGCTGCCCGAGCAGAAGGCGCTCGCCGAGTTCTACGAGCTGCGCCGGGCCGAGGCGGGACGCGTCGCCGGCCTCGAAGCCCAGGCCTGGGTGTTCGAGCCGAAGGACGGCCTTCGCTTCGGCCACAAGTTCTGGATCGACGTCGCCAGCGGCCTGCTGCTGAAGGCGCGCGTCCACAACGAGCGCGGCGACGTCGTCGAGCAGATCTCGTTCACCGACCTCGCGCTCGGCGTCCCGGTCGACCGCGCGCTGGTGAAGCCGAGCTGGCCCGGCACCGGGCCCGACTGGAAGCTGCAGCGCTCGCCGCCGAACGACATCGAGATGCAGGACACCGGCTGGATCGTCAACCGCGTCCCGCCCGGCTTCGTCAAGGTGGCCGAGGGCTACCGCGTGCTGCGCGAGCGGCAGGACCCGGTCGCCCATCTCGTCTACTCGGACGGTCTGACCGCGGTGTCGGTGTTCATCGAGAAGATCGGCGGCGCGCAGCGCTCGATCGGGCCGGCGCAGCAGGGCGGCATCAACATCTACGTCCGGCCGTTCGACGACCGCGTCGTGACCGTGCTGGGCGAGGTTCCCGTCGCCGCGGTCCGGCAGATGGCCCACTCGGTGACCCGCCGCTGACCGCGGCGGCCGTCCGGCGCCCTCTTGAGGCGCGCCGGCTTCGTCCTCATCTTCGTCCCGTTCCACCACTTGCCGTGAGTCGCCCGATGAATTCCTCCATGCTGCCCCTGTCCCGCCTTCGCTTCGCCGCCGTGCTCGCCGCGCTGTCCGCAGCGCTCGTCGGGCTCGCCGTCCCGGCGCTCGCCCAGACGAAGAGCGGCGGCCTTCCCGACTTCACCGAGCTCTACGAGAGGCAGAGCCCCGCGGTCGTCAGCATCGACGTCACCCAGAAGGCCCGCCGCGGCCGCTTCCCGGAGATTTCCGAGGACGACCCGTTCTACGAGTTCTTCCGCCGCTTCGGGCAGGTCCCCCGTCCGCGCGGCCAGGACCGCGAGCCGGAGGCGCAGTCGGTCGGCTCGGGCTTCATCATCTCGGCCGACGGCTACCTGATCACCAACGCCCACGTCGTCGACGGCGCCGACGAGGTCAAGGTCAACCTCGCCGACAAGCGCGACTTCAAGGCCAAGGTCGTCGGCGTCGACAAGCGCACCGACGTGGCGCTGCTCAAGATCGAGGCGGCGAACCTGCCGAAGGTCACGATCGGCGACCCGGACAAGCTCAAGGTCGGCGAATGGGTGGTGGCGATCGGCAAGCCCTTCGGCCTCGACAACACGATGACCGCCGGCATCGTCAGCGCCAAGGGCCGCGACCTGCCGCAGGAGAACCTGGTCCCGTTCATCCAGACCGACGTCGCGATCAACCCGGGCAACTCGGGCGGCCCGCTGTTCAACCTCAAGGGCGAGGTCGTCGGCATCAACTCGCTGATCTTCTCGCGTTCCGGCGGCTACATGGGCCTCGCGTTCGCGATCCCCATCGACGTCGCGATGAACACCGTCGGCCAGCTGAAGGACAAGGGCAAGGTCACGCGCGGCCGGATCGGCGTCCAGATCCAGGAAGTCAACAAGGAGCTCGCCGAAGCCTTCGGCCTGCCGAAGCCCTCCGGCGCGCTGGTGAACTCGGTCGAGAAGGGCGGGCCCGCCGACAAGGGCGGCGTCGAGGTCGACGACGTGATCCTCAAGGTCGACGGCCGCGAGGTGCGCTCGTCCAACGAGCTGCCGCGGATCATCACCGCGATCCGGCCCGGGACGAAGATCACCCTCGGCATCTGGCGCAAGGGCGCCGCGCGCGACCTCTCGCTGACCGTGGCCGAGATGCCCGACGACGGCGCCGGCGCAGCCGCGCCGCGGGCCGGCGGCCAAGGAGAAGGCCAAGCCGAACCGGATGGGGCTGTCGCTGGCCGACCTCACCGACGAGCAGAAGCGCGAGCTCGACATCAAGGGCGGCGTGCTGGTCGAGGACGTCGCGGCGGGCGTGCGCGGCAACGTGCAGCCGGGCGACGTGATCCTCGCCGTCATCAACCGCGGCGTCACGACCGAGGTGAAGAGCGCCGAGCAGGTCAACGCGCTGCTGGCGAAGCTCGACAAGGGCGCCTCGGTCGCGCTGCGGCTGCGGCGCGGCGAGCAGCAGTTCATCGCCACCGTCCGCCTCAACGGCGCCGAGTGACCGTCGCCGCCGGCCGCGGGCAGCGGGCGCCGCTCCGCGCCCGCGCTCCCCGCTGCGCTCCGGCGCCGCCGTGGCGCGGCTGACGCTGCTCTCCCGCGCCTACTGCCACCTCTGCGACGAGATGGCGGCGGCGCTGGCGCCGCTCGCCGCCGCGCACGGCGCCGTGGTGACCACACTCGACGTCGACGCCGATCCCGCGCTCGAGGCGGCCTGGGGCGAGCTCGTCCCGGTGCTGCTGCTGGGGAGCGCGGCCGACGGCGTCGAGCTGTGCCACTACCACCTGGACGCGGCGCGGGTGGCAGCCGCCCTCCGCACGATCGACAACCCGGCGGCGGGCGCGTAATTCTGCTAAAATTCAACATGATGTGCGCACGCCGCGGGCACTTTCGAAGTGCCCTTTTTGTTTGCCCGTGCCAGCCCGCCCGCCGGATGACGGCGGGTACCGCCCCGGACCACGGGCACCCGCCAGCACCCATTCCGCGGCGCGCCTGACGACGCCGACTCCATGCAGCATATCCGCAACTTCTCGATCATCGCCCACATCGACCACGGCAAGTCGACGCTGGCCGACCGCTTCATCCAGCGCTGCGGCGGGCTGGCCGACCGGGAGATGGAGGCGCAGGTCCTCGACTCGATGGATCTCGAGCGGGAGCGCGGCATCACCATCAAGGCGCAGACCGCCGCGCTGTCCTACACGGCGCGCGACGGGCAGAAGTACCGCCTCAACCTGATCGACACGCCGGGGCACGTCGACTTCGCCTACGAGGTCTCGCGCTCGCTCGCCGCCTGCGAGGGCGCGCTGCTGGTCGTCGACGCGTCGCAGGGCGTCGAGGCGCAGACGGTCGCGAACTGCTACACGGCGATCGAGCAGGGCGTCGAGGTCGTGCCGGTGCTGAACAAGATCGACCTGCCGTCGGCCGAGCCCGAGCGGGTGATCGAGGAGATCGAGGACATCGTCGGCATCCACGCGCAGGACGCGATCCGCGCCAGCGCCAAGACCGGCGAAGGCGTCGACGACATCCTCGAGGCGGTGATCGCGCGGATCCCGCCGCCCGCCGGGGATCCCGACGCGCCGCTGCAGGCGCTGGTCATCGACGCGTGGTTCGACAACTACGTCGGCGTCGTGATGCTGCTGCGCGTGGTCAACGGCACGCTGAAGCCGCGCGACAAGGTGCTGCTGATGGCGACCGGCGCCGTCCACCTGTGCGAGCAGGTGGGCGTCTTCACGCCGAAGGCCGTCGGCCGCGACCAGCTCGCCGCGGGCGAGGTGGGCTTCGTCATCGCGGGCGTCAAGGAGCTCGCCGAGGCGAAGGTCGGCGACACGATCACCCACGCGCAGAAGCCGGCCGCCGGACCGCTGCCGGGGTTCAAGGAAGTCAAGCCGCAGGTGTTCGCCGGCCTCTACCCGGTCGAGTCGAACCAGTACGAGGCGCTGCGCGACGCGCTGGACAAGCTGAAGCTCAACGACTCGTCGCTGCACTTCGAGCCCGAGGTCTCGCAGGCGCTGGGCTTCGGCTTCCGCTGCGGCTTCCTCGGCCTGCTGCACATGGACATCGTGCAGGAGCGGCTCGAGCGCGAGTACAACATGGACCTGATCACGACGGCGCCGACCGTCATCTACCAGCTCCTGCTGCGCGACGGCACCGTCGCTCGAGATCGAGAATCCGTCCAAGCTGCCCGACCTGTCCAAGGTCGAGGAGATCCGCGAGCCGGTGATCACCGTCACGATCCTCGTGCCGCAGGACTACGTCGGCCCGGTGCTGACGCTGTGCACCGAGAAGCGCGGCGTGCAGAAGGACATGCAGTACCGCGGCCGGCAGGTGGTGCTCCACTACGAGCTGCCGCTGGCCGAGGTCGTGATGGACTTCTTCGACCGCCTGAAGAGCGTCTCGCGCGGCTACGCGTCGATGGACTACGAGTTCAAGGAGTTCCGCGCCGCCGACGTGGTGAAGCTCGACATCCTGATCAACGGCGACCGCGTCGACGCGCTGTCGGTGATGGTGCACCGCTCGGTGTCGCAGTACCGCGGCCGCGAGGTCGTCGCACAAGATGCGCGGCCTCATCCCCCGCCAGATGTTCGACGTCGCGATCCAGGCCGCGATCGGCGCGCAGATCATCGCCCGCGAGTCGGTCAAGGCGATGCGCAAGGACGTCCTCGCCAAGTGCTACGGCGGCGACATCACGCGCAAGCGCAAGCTGCTGGAGAAGCAGAAGGCCGGCAAGAAGCGGATGAAGTCCGTCGGCAGCGTCGAGATCCCGCAGGAGGCGTTCCTCGCGATCCTCCAGGTCGGGGAGAAGTGATGCCGCCGGTCACCGCCGCCGCCGCGCCCATCGTCCGGACCCCACGCGCACAACGACAATGAACTTCGCCCTGATCCTCTTCCTCGCGACCGTCGTCACCGGCGCCGTCGTGCTCGCCGATCGCCTGGTCTTCGCCCGGCAGCGCGCCGCCGGCCAGCCGGAGCCGTGGTGGATCGAGTACCCGAAGAGCTTCTTCCCGGTGCTGCTGGTCGTGTTCCTGCTGCGCTCGTTCATCGCCGAGCCGTTCAAGATCCCGTCGTCGTCGATGCGGCCGACGCTGGTCGTCGGCGACTTCATCCTGGTCAACAAGTTCGCGTACGGCATCCGCCTGCCGATCATCGAGCAGAAGGTGATCCCGATCGGCGACCCGCAGCGCGGCGACGTCGTCGTGTTCCGCTATCCGGTGAACCCGTCGCAGGACTTCATCAAGCGCGTCGTCGGCGTTCCCGGCGACGAGGTCGCCTACCGCGACAAGAAGCTGACGGTGAACGGGAAGCCGCTGCCGCAGGTGCCCGACGGCACGTACAGCTACCTCGAGGGCCTGCGCTTCGAGTCGACGAACCGGCTGAAGGAGACCGCCGACGCCGGCGAGGGCCTGAAGGAGTACTCGATCGCCGAGAATCCGCAGGCGCAGCCGGTCTACCCGCAGAACGTGCGGCCGTTTCCCCACCGCGAGAACTGCGATTACAATGAACGAGGATTCGTCTGCCGCGTTCCCGCAGGGCAGCTACTTCATGATGGGCGACAACCGCGACAACAGCGACGACAGCCGCTACTGGGGCTTCGTCCCCGACGACCACATCCGCGGGCGGGCGTTCTTCATCTGGTTCAACTGGGACGACATCAGCACCTTCGCGTTCAAGCGGATCGGCAATGGCATCCACTAGCGAATCACCGATCGGCGCCGCGCGCCGGGCAAGGAAGCAGGGCGGGCTGTCGATCATCGCGTTCCTGTTCGTCGTCGTCGTCGTGCTGATCTTCACCGTCGTCGGCTTCCGCGTGCTGCCGGCGTACATGGAGTACTTCTCGGTCAAGGGCGCGTTGGAGCAGTGCCTTGTGGAAACGCGCGATTTCTCGAGTCCGGCGGAGGTCCGCAGGTGCTTCCAGAAGCGGGCCGACGCCGGCTACATCGAGTCGGTCGGCGGCCGCGACATCGAGCTCACCAAGGTCGGCAACTACGTTCGTCGCCTCGCTCGCGTGGACGCGCAAGCTGCACCTGCTCGGCAACGTCTACCTCGTGATCGAGTTCGACACGAAGGCGCAGCGCTGAATCCGACGTCCCCGCCCGCGCCGGCGCCGTCGCGCCCGGCCACGCCGCAGGCCCGGCTCGCCGAGCGCCTCGGGCGCGCGTTCCGCCGCGCCGAGCTGCTCGAGCAGGCGCTCACGCACCGCAGCTACGGGACGCTCCACAACGAGCGGCTCGAATTCGTCGGCGACGCCGTGCTCAACTGCGTCGATCGCGGTGGTGCTGTACGCGCGCTTTCCGCAGATGCAGGAGGGCGACCTGTCGCGGATCCGCGCGCACCTCGTCAATCGCGACACGCTGGCGCGTCTCGCCCGCGGGCTCGACCTCGGCACGGCGCTGCGCTTCGGCGAGGGCGAGCACCGGAGCGGCGGCGCCGACCGCGCGTCGATCGTCGCCGACGCGCTCGAGGCGGTGTTCGGCGCGGTGTTCGAGGACGGCGGATTCGACGCCGCGCGCGGCGTGATCGAGTCCGTCTACGCGCAGGAGCTCGCCGTCCTCGACCCCGCGATCCTCGGCAAGGACCCGAAGACCCGGCTGCAGGAGTGGCTGCAGGCGCGCCGGCATCCCCGTGCCCGAGTACGCGATCGTCGCCGTCGACGGCGAGGCGCACGCGCAGTCGTTCACCGTCGAGTGCCGGATTCCCGCGCTCGTCGGTCGTCGCCTCGGGCACGGGCCCGAGCCGGCGGGCGGCCGAGCAGGCGGCCGCGGCGGGCGCGCAGGATCTCGTCACCGCGGCCGGCAGCGCCGTCGCCGCGAGGGAACGCCGTGGCTGACGCCGCCGACGCCGCGGCCGGATCGCGCCGCCGTTCCGCTGCGGCTACGTGGCGATCGTCGGCCGCCCCAACGTCGGCAAGTCGACGCTGCTGAACCACGTCGTCGGCGAGAAGATCAGCATCACGTCGAAGAAGGCGCAGACGACGCGCCATCGCGTGACCGGCATCCTGACGACGGCCGACGCGCAGTACGTGTTCGTCGACACGCCGGGCTGGCAGGTGCGCCATCGCTCGCGGCTCAACGAGCGGATGAACCGGTCGGTGCGCGACAGCCTCTCCGACGTCGACGCCGTCGTCCTCGTGCTCGAGGCCGGGCGCACGACCGACGGCGACCGCGCCGTCATCGCGCTGCTGCCGCCGGGCGCGCGCGTGGTGGCGGCGCTCAACAAGATCGACCAGCTCGCCGACCGCGACCGGATGCTGCCGCAGATGGCCGACCTCGCGCAGAGCCATCCGTTCGCCGCGATCGTCCCGGTCAGCGCCGAGAAGGAGCGGGGCCTCGACGCGCTGCTCGCCGCGCTGCGCGAGCTCCTGCCCGAGGCGCCGCCGGTGTTCGACGCCGACGACGTCACCGATCGCGACGAGCGCTTCCTCGCCGCCGAGTTCATCCGCGAGAAGATCTTCCGGCTGCTGGGCGAGGAGGTGCCGTACGCGGCGACCGTCGTCATCGACCAGTTCGAGCAGGAGGGCGCGCTGCGCCGCATCCGCGCCACCGTCTTCGTCGACCGCGAGAGCCAGAAGGGCATCCTGCTGGGCGCCGGCGGCGCGCAGATGAAGGAGATCGCGACCAAGGCGCGCGCCGACATGGAGCGGCTGTTCGGCGGCCCGGTGTTCCTCGACGTGTGGGTGCGCGTGAGACAGGGCTGGGCCGACGACGACGCCCAGCTGACGCGGCTCGGTTACTAGAATGCCTCCGCGCGGCCAGGCGCAGCGGCGCGACGAACAGCCCGCGTACGTCCTGCACTCGTACGCGTATCGCGAGACGAGCCTGATCATCGAGGCGTACACGGCGACCTGGGGCCGGGTGGCGCTGGTCGCGCGCGGCGCGAAGCGCCCGCGCTCGGAGCTGCGCGGCCTGCTGCAGGGGTTCCAGCCGCTGCTGCTGTCGTGGTCGGGCGCGGGCGAGATGAAGACGCTGCAGAAGGCCGAGTGGCGCGGCGGCCTGCCGCTGCTCGGCGGCCCGGCGCTGCTGTGCGGCTTCTACCTGAACGAGCTGCTGCTGAAGCTCCTGCCGCGCGAGGACCCGCACCCGCAGCTCTACGCCGTCTACGAGGCGGCGCTGCAGGACCTCGCCGCCGGCAGCGCGCAGGCGCCGGTGCTGCGCCGGTTCGAGCTCGAGCTCCTGTCCGAGCTCGGCTACGCGCTGCCGCTCGACCGCGAGGCCGGCACCGGCGCGCCGATCGATCCGGGCGCGCGCTACCATTACGTCTTCGATCGCGGTCCGCAGCGCCTCGAGTCCGGCGCCGCCGCCCACGTCGCGGCCGAGCCGCGCCGGGGCGCGCCGGTCGTCTCCGGCGCGACGCTGCTCGCGCTCGCCGGGCGCCGCTTCGACACGGCGGCGGTGGCCGCGGAGGCCAAGCGGCTGATGCGCGAAGTGCTCGACCACCACCTCGAGCAGCGCGGCGTCGAGAGCCGCCGGCTGCTGCAGGACCTGCAGGCGCTTTCGGGCGAACGGAGCGAAGGGAATGATTGAACTCGGCGTCAACATCGACCACGTGGCCACGCTGCGCCAGGCGCGGCGCACGCACGAGCCCGATCCCGTCTGGGCGGCCGTCGAGGCGCATCTCGGCGGCGCCGACGGCATCACCGTCCACCTGCGCGAGGATCGCCGCCACATCCAGGACGAGGACGTGCGCCGCCTGCGCGACCTCGTCCACATCAAGCTCAACCTCGAGATGGCCGCGACCGACGAGATGGTCGACATCGCCTGCCGGCTGAAGCCGGAGATGGCGATGCTCGTGCCCGAGGGCCGGCAGGAGGTCACGACCGAGGGCGGGCTCGACGTCGCCGGCCAGCAGCCGCGGCTCGCGGCCATCGTCGAGCGGCTCGCCGCGGCGGGCATCATGACCAGCGTGTTCATCGACGCCGAGATGCCGCAGGTCGAGGCGGCGGCGCGGATCGGCGCGCGGGTCTGCGAGGTCCACACCGGCCCGTACGCGCACGCGTTCCACCAGCGCGGCCGCGATCCGGAGAGCCCGGCCGTCGTCGCCGAGCTCGCGCGCGTGCGCGACGCCGGCTCGGCGATCCGCGCGCTCGGCATGCGCTTCAACGCCGGGCACGCGCTCAACTACTTCAACGTCCAGCCGATCGCCGCGCTGCCCGGCGTGCGCGAGCTGCACATCGGCCACGCGATCGTGTCGCGCTCGCTGTTCACCGGCCTGCGCGAGGCGGTGCGGCAGATGAAGTCGCTGCTGCGCGAGGCCTCCGCGCGCGGAGCCTGACGATGACGAGCCTGCCGCGCGGCCCGGTCGTCGTCGACGTCGCCGGGCTCGAGCTCGACGCCGCCGAGCGCGAGCGCCTCATGCATCCGCTGGTCGGCGGCGTGATCCTGTTCACCCGCAACTACGCGTCGCCGGCGCAGCTCGCCGCGCTGACGGCGTCGATCCGCGCGCTGCGGCAGCCGGCGCTGCTGATCGCCGTCGACCACGAGGGCGGGCGCGTGCAGCGCTTTCGCGAGGGCTTCACGCCGATCCCGCCGATGCGCACGCTGGGCGAGGCCTGGGACCGCGACGTCGCCGCCGCCGCGCGCGAGGCGACGCGGCTGGGCTGGACGCTCGCGAGCGAGCTCGCGCGCGCAGGGCGTCGACTTC
This sequence comes from uncultured beta proteobacterium, assembly GCA_963832705.1. Taxonomy (GTDB): domain Bacteria; phylum Pseudomonadota; class Gammaproteobacteria; order Burkholderiales; family Casimicrobiaceae; genus CAIWHR01. The sequence goes on from CAWHVP010000010.1 coordinate 348,990, forward strand.
AGCTTCACGCCGGTGCTCGACCTCGACTACGGCACCAGCGCCGTCATCGGCGATCGCGCCTTCCACCGCAATCCGAACGCCGTCGCGCACCTCGGCGCGGCGCTGGTCGCGGGCCTCGCGGCCGGCGGGATGGCGGCGGTCGGCAAGCACTTTCCCGGGCACGGCTTCGTCGCCGCCGACTCGCACGTCGACGTCCCGGTCGACGGGCGCGAGCTCGCCGCGCTGCGCGCCGCGGACCTCGTGCCCTTCGGCGCGCTGATCGCGGCAGGGCTCGCCGGCATCATGCCGGCGCACGTGATCTACAGCGCGATCGATCCGCACCCGGCGGGCTTCTCGCGGCTGTGGCTGCGGGAGGTGCTGCGCGGGCAGCTCGGCTTCGACGGCATGATCTTCTCCGACGACCTCGGCATGGCCGGCGCGCGCGGCGCGGGCGACATGGTCGCGCGCGCCGAGGCCGCCTGCGCCGCGGGCTGCGACATGGTGCTGGTGTGCAACGATCCGGCGGGCGCCGACGAAGTGCTCGACCGCTGGCGCCCGCACGCGCAGCCCGACCTCGCCCGCCGCGCGGCGCGGATGGAGGGCAGGGCGCCGCAGGCCTGCCCGGTCTGAGGCGGGATCCCCGACGTTTGTGCGCGCCGGGCCGCGGAAGGTACCGCGCGATTCCCGGTACCCGTGCGCGCCGGGCCGCGGACGATAGTGCGGGCCCGCGCGATCCTCAGTACCCCATTGCGGTCGCACGGGCCCGCACTACCGTCCGCTCGCGCCGAGGCGGTCGACGAGACGGGGTTCGGTCGCGGCGCTCCACGCCATCGTATCGACGCCGGACGGGCCCTCCGGGGCGGGCGCCTGTGCCGCCGTCGCTGCGCCGCGTGCGGCTCGCCTTGGGCGGTCGTGTTTTGACCGCCCAAGGCGATCGACACGCGGCGCAGCGACACGCTTGGCGGCACTCGAAGCCCGCCCCGGAGGGCCCGTTCGGCGCCGCGCGGACACGCATCGCCGGCACTCGAAGCGCGCCCCAGACCGACCCGGCCGGCGTCCGCCTCGGGCGAGCGCGGCCGATCAGTACGGATGCGGCCAGCGCCCGCCGACCTTGCGGGTCAGCTCCTCGGCGGTGTGCGCGACCAGCGGTCCCAGCTTGCGGATCCGCTCGTCGGGCAGGCGCGACGCGGGGCCGGCGACCGAGATCGCGCCCAGCGGCTCGGCGTGCTCGTCGAAGATCGTCGCCGCGACGCAGCGCGTGCCCGGCAGGTGCTCCTCGTCGTCGAACGAGTACCCGCGCTGCCGGATCACCCTGATCGTCGCCCACATCGTCTCGGGCGACGTGATCGTGTGCTCGGTGATCCGCGGCAGGCCCTTGACCTTGAGGATCGCGTCGATCTGCTCGTCGGGCAGCGCGGCGAAGATCGCCTTGCCCACGCCCGACGCGTGCAGCGGCGCGCGGCTGCCGAGCCTCACCAGGATGCGCATGATCTCGCGGCTCTGCACCTGCGCGATGAACACCGCGTCGGTGCCGTCGAGGATCGCGAGGTTCGCCGTCTCGCCCGCCTGCTCCATCAGCCGGCGCATCGACACGTGCGACACGGCGACGAAATCGCGGTTGGCGAGAAAGGACGAGCCGACGGTGAACGCCTGCAGTCCGACGTACCACAGCCCGAGATCGCCGGCCTGGTAGACGTAGTCGAGCTTCTCCAGCGTCGTCAGCAGCCGGTACGTCGTCGACGGCGGCAGCGCGGCGCGGCGCGCGACGTCGGTCAGCGTCAGCCCGCCCTCGGCCGCGCCAGCGCCTCGAGGATCTGCAGGCCGCGGGTGAGGCTCTGCACCTGGCCGGTGACGGCGCCGGGCTTCGCCGGCGTGCGGCCGCGGCGGGGCGGGGTCGTGTAGCGATGGGGCATGGTCGCGGGTGCGCGAACGCGCCGGTCAGCCGAGCTTCAGGTGCGGGGTCACCGCGTGGAGGACGCCGGCGATGTCGACCTGGTAGCGCGCGGCGAGGATCGCCGCGTCGGTCAGCGGCGCGTCGCCGCGCGCGTAGCCCATCGCCACCGCGCGCCCGTGCCTGCGGCTGTAGCCGGCCGACGTCAGTTCGCCGACGTTGCGCCCGTCCATCAGGATCGGCTCGCCGCCCCAGGGAAACGCGGCGGGATCGTCGAACGTGAACTGACCAGGCGCTTCGGCCGCCGCGGCCGCCGGCTGCGCGAGCAGGGCGTCGCGGCCGATGAACGGCGACCGGCTTGTCGATCTTCACCGCGTAGCCGAGCCCCGCCTCCCACGGCGTCTCGTCGGGCGAGAGCTCGGCGCCCCAGGCCCGACGCCCGGCCTCGACGCGCAGCGCGTCGATCGTGTAGTAGCCGGCGTCGCGCAGCCCGAAATCGCGCGCCGGCGCTCGCACAGCGCGTCGTAGAGCGTGACGCACTGATCGGTCGGGACGTAGAGCTCGTAGCCCGGGCCGCCGACGTAGCTCATCCGCGCCGCGCGGACGCGGGCGTAGCCGACGTCGATCTCGCGCGTCGTCGAGAACGGCAGCGCCGCCGGCGACAGGTCGTCGGCGGTCAGCCGCGGCGAGCAGGCCTCGCGCCTTCGGGCCCATCACCGACAGCACCGACCAGGCCGAGGTCACGTCGACCAGCGCCGCGTGCTCGTCGTCGCGGATGCCGCGCTCGATCCACGCGAAGTCGCGCGTCGTCTGCGCCGAGCCCGTGACGATGAAGAACTCGCGCTCGGCGAGTGCGCACGATCGGTGAGGTCGCTCTCGAAGCCGCCGCGCGCGTTGAGCATCGCCGTGTACACCATCCGGCCCGAGCGCGACGTCGATCTCGTTCGCGCACAGCCGCTGCAGCACGGCCAGCGCGTCGCGGCCCTTCAGCACGAACTTGGAGAACGACGTCTGGTCGAAGACGACGACGTCCTCGCGGCACGCGCGCTGCTCGTCGAGCACGTACGGCAGCCAGCCGGGCGTGCCGAGCGTCGGCGGCGGCACCGTCGCGCCGGCGCGGCAGGAAGTAGTTCGCGCGCTCCCAGCCCATCTTGCTGCCGAACACCGCGCCCTTCGCCGCGCAGCCGGTCGTACAGCGGCGAGCGGCGCAGCGGGCGCACGGTGGCGAGCTCCTCGCGCGGCCAGCGCATCGCGTAGTGCAGGCCGAGGCTCTCGACCGTGCGGTCGGCGAGGTGGCGGCGGTTGGCGTGGAAGGGCGCGAAGCGGCGGATGTCGACGTCCCACAGGTCGAGCGGCGGCTCGCCGGCGACGATCCATTCGGCGACGAGCTTGCCCGCGCCGCCCGAGTTGGCGATGCCCGCCGAGTTGAAGCCGGCGCAGACGAAATAGCCGGCGAGCTCCGGCGCCTCGCCGAGGATGAAGTTGCCGTCGCCGGTGAAGCTCTCGGGACCGTTCAGCAGCAGCTTGACCTGCGGCGGTCTCGAGGCACGGCGTGCGGTGGATCGCGTTCTCCATCAGCACCTCGAAATGGTCCCAGTCCTCGGGCAGCAGCTGGAACTCGAAGCCGTCGGGAATCGCGTCCGGGCTCCACGGCTTCGCCTGCCGGCTCGAAGCCGCCCATCACGAGGCCGCCGACTTCCTCCTTGTAGTAGATGAAGCCGTCGGGATCGCGGATCACCGGCAGGTCGGGCGTCACGCCCGCGATCGGCTTGGTGACGATGTAGAAGTGCTCGGCCGAGCACAGCGGCACGTTGACGCCGGCCAGGCGTCCGAACTCGCGCGCCCACTGGCCGCCGCAGTTGACGACGGTTTCGCAGGCGATCGTCGCCCTCGCCGTCGGCGCGACGTCCAGCGCACGCCGGCGACGCGCCCGCGCGCGGTCGTCACGCCGGTGACCTTGACGCCTTCGACAGATGCGCGCGCCGCGTCATGCGGGCGCCCTTGGCGAGCGACTGCGTGAGGTCGGTGGGGTTGGCCTTGCCGTCGCCGGGAATCCAGACGCCGCCGGCGAGATCGTCGGTGCGCAGGATCGGCGCGATCCGGCCGCGCTCTCGGCCGGCGACACGAACTCGAACTCGATGCCGAAGCTCTTCGCGCGCGCCATCTGCCGCTTCATCAGCGTCAGCCGCTCCGGCGTCTTGCGCGACGTTGAGGCTGCCGCATTGCTTCCAGCCGGTCGCGAGCCCCGTCTCCTGTTTCCAGCGACGAGTAGAGGTCGATGCCGTAGCGGCTCATCCGCGTCGCGTTGCGCGTCGCGCGCGTCTGGCCGACGAGGCCCGCGGCGTGCCAGGTCGTGCCGCAGGTGAGCCTGCCCTGCTCGAGCAGCACGACGTCGCGCACGCCGAGCTGCGCGAGGTGATACGCGGTGGAGACGCCGGCGATGCCGCCGCCGACGACGACGACGCGCGCGTGGGTGGGGAGGTGGCGTGGTCATGGCTTGTTCCTCGTTGGCGATCAGAGCTTCAGCGCCGCGATGCCCAGCACGACGCTGGCCGCGCCGGCGAGGCGCGCCAGGTTGAAGCCTTCCTTCAGCCACACGGCGCCGATCAGCGCGGCGAACAGCACCGACGTCTCGCGCAGCGCGGCCACCGCGGCGACCGGCGCGCGCGTCATCGCCCACAGCACGATGCCGTACGCGGCGAGGCTCGCCGCGCCGCCGACGAGCCCGCGCCGCCAGCCGCGCCGCAGGTAGCGTAGCGCGGTCGGGCCGCGGCGCAGCAGGACCCACGCGAGGAACGGAATGCCTTCGAGGAAGGTGAGCCACGCCACGTAGCTCAGCCGCGTTGCCCGACGCGCGGGCGCCCGCGCCGTCGACCAGCGTGTAGCAGGCGATGATCGCCGCGTTGGCCGAGCGCCCAGCCGAGCGCGGCCGGCGGATGGCGGCCGCGGCGGAACGAGGGCGATGCTGACGATGCCGGCGCAGATCAGCGCGATGCCCAGCGGCGCCTGCGCGGCGTGGGCCACTCGCCGAGGAAGACGATGCCGAGCAGCGTGGCCAGCAGCGGCGCCGTGCCGCGCATCAGCGGGTAGGCGAACGACAGGTCGCCGGTCCGGTAGGCCTGGCCAGCGTCACGTAGTAGCCGAAGTGGATCGACGATCGACGCGAGCCGCGAACTTCCACGCGGCGGGTTCGGGCAGCGGGACGAACGGGGTGACGACGAGGCCCGCACAGCGAGGAGCCCGGCGACGACCGGTGGCCATGTCGAGCAGCGGATCGCCGCCGGGCGCGCGCCTTCAGCAGCGCGTTCCAGCCGGCGTGCAGCAGCGCCGCGGCGAGCACCGCCAGCGTGACGCCGAGCGTGAGGTCCGCGGCCGGCATCACGGCGCGCGGGCCTAGACGGCGCGCGGCTTGCGCTTCTGCCAGCCGTCCTTGCCGCTCGCCGGGCTCGCCGCCGGCGCGCGACCGGCGCGCGGCGCGGCGGGGCGGCGACCGGGTCGTCCGGCGCGGGCTCCTTCAGCCGCGTCTTCGCCAGCACGCCGGCCTGGTCGAGGATCGGGTAGGCGATCGAGCAGATGTGCGAGTTGATGCGCCGGAGATCGGCGATCAGGTCGAGGTGCAGCGACGACGTCTCGATGCTGTCCTGCGCGTTGCCGGCGAGCCGGCGCGAGGTGCGAGTCGGCATAGGCGCGCTCGAGCTCGCGGATCAGGACCTTCTGCGCGAGCAGCTGCTGCGCGCTCTTGAGGTCGCCGTTGAGGAACACCGAGTGCCCGAGCTTGAGGTTGGCGATCAGCCGCGCGTGCAGGTCGCAGATCTCGGCCATCCCGGCCTCGGAGAAGTTGCGGCCCTTGTCGATCTTCTTGTCCTCGACGTCGATGATGATCCGCTCGATGATGTCGCCGATCTGCTCCATGTTGATCGTGAACGACACGATGTCGGCCCAGCGCCGGCCTTCCTTCTCCTCGAGCGCCTCGCGCGAGATCTGCGTCAGGTAGAGCTTGACCGCCGTGTAGAGCTCGTCGACGACGTCGTCCATGCTTGCGCAGCCGCTCGGCCAGCGCGCGGTCGTTGGTCTTCAGCACCGTCAGCATGCCGGTCAGCATCTCCTCGATGACGTCGCCGATGCGCAGCGCCTCGCGCGCCGCGCAGGAGATCGCGAGCGCGGGCGTCGCCAGCGCCGACGGGTCGAGGTAGCGGGGCTTGGCCGGGATCCTCGCTGTCCGGGCGCTTGCCGGCATCAGCCGCTCGGCGACGCGCGCGATCGGCTCGGTCAGGAACAGGAACACGACGGCGATGCGCGACGTTGAACAGCAGGTGGAACAGCACGACCTGCCGCGCCTCGTCGCCGAGGCGCGCGAGCTGCGGCTCGAGCACGCCGAGCAGCGGCACGACGACGCATGCAGCGCGATGAGCTTGAACAGGAAGTTGCCGAGCGTCACGCGGCGCGCCTCCGGCGGCGAGCGGGCGGTCGACAGCATCGCGAGGAGGCCGCTGCCGAGGTTCGCGCCGAGCACGAGCCCCAGCGCCACGTGGATGCCGATGACGTCCGACGCGGCCAGCGTCGCGATCAGCAGCACGACGGCGAGGCTCGAGTAGGCGAGGATCGTCAGCAGCGCCGCGAACAGCATGTCGAGCAGCGTGTCGCCGGTGAGCGAGGCGAAGATCACCTTGACGCCCGGCGGCCTGCGTGACCGGCTTGGCGGCGAGCACGATCCACTGCAGCGCGAGGATGATGAGGCCGAGGCCGATCAGGATGCAGGCCGAAGCGGCCGACGTTGGTCTCCTGCCGCGTCAGGAACAGCACGACGCCGACGAAGATCAGGAACGGCGACAGCCACGACAGGTCGAACGAGAACACCAGCACCATCAGGCTGGTGCCGACGTCGGCGCCGAGCATCACCGCCAGCGCCGGCGCGGTCGCGATCAGGCCCTGGCCGGCGAAGGCGGCGACGATCAGCGCGGTCGCCGTGCTGCTCTGGATGAGGCCGGTGACGCCGAGGCCCGGCGAACAGCGCCGCCGAACGCGGTTGCTGACGCTGCGGCGCAGCAGCCGGCGCAGGTCGCCGCCGTAGATCCGCAGGATCGCCGGTGCGCACGTTGTGCGTGCCCCAGACGAGCAGCGACACGCCGGCGAGCAGGTTGAGCAGGTGCTGCATCGGCTACCGGGCGTCCGGCCTCGACCGCGGTCGAGCGCGGCGTCGATGATCGCGAACGCGCGGTCGAGCTCGTCGTCGGCGATGACGAGCGGCGGCGACAGCGTCAGCACGTTGCCCTGGCCGATCTTGAACGACAGGCCGCGGGCGAGGCAGTCGTACATGACGGCTGCTCGGCCTCGACGCCGCGCCGGCGCGCCGTCGCGGACGAGCTCGATGCCGAGCAGCAGCCCGATGCCGCGGACCGTCGCCGACGAGCGGATGGCGCGCCTCGAGATCGCGCATCCGTGCGAGCGCGCTGCGCGCCCAGCGCGACGCGCCCGCTCGAGCAGGCGCTCCTCCTCGATCACCTCGAGCGTGGCGAGCGCCGCGGCGCAGCCGACCGAGCTCTTCTCGTGCGTGTAGTGGCCGAGCGCGCGGTCGGCGGCGATGTCGAGGTCGCGGCGCGCGATCAGCGCGGCCATCGGGAAGACGGCGCCGCCGAGGCCCTTGCCGAGCACGACCATGTCGGGAACGATGCCGTAGTGCTCGAACGCGAACATCGTGCCGGTGCGGCCGAGGCAGATCGGCACCTCGTCGAGGATCAGCAGCGCGCCGTGCCGGTCGCAGGCGTCGCGGACGATCCGGTAGTAGTCGGGCGGCGGGATCTCGACGTCGGTGCAGCGGACCGTCTCGATGATCACGGCGCCGACGTCCTCTTCCTTGCCGAGCACGTAGTCGACGTACTCGGCGCAGCGCAGGTTGCAGGTCGCCGCCGCAGCCGAAGCGGCAGGCGCGCGGGATCGCACGGCGGCACGTGCTCGGTGCCCGGCAGCAGCGGGCCCATGCCCTTGCGGAACACCGCCTCGCCGCCGATCGAGATCGCGTCGAGCGACGCGCCGTGGAACGAGTCCCACATCGACAGCGTCTTGTGCCGGCCGGTGGCGAGCCGCGCGAGCTTCAGCGCCATGCCGATCGCGAGCGTGCCGCCGGGCGCGAACAGCACCTTGCCGAGCGGATCGGGCGCGAGCGCCGCGAGCTTGCGCGGCCAGGTCGACGGCCGGCGGCGTTGGTGAAGCGGCGCGGCGAGAACGGCAGCGTGTCGAGCGCGCTCTTGACCGCCGCCATCACGCGCGGATGGCGGTAGCCGACCTGGTGGACGTTGTTGCCGTGGAAGTCCATGATCCGCCGGCCGTCGACGTCCTCGAGCCAGATGCCGTCGCTCGCGACCAGCGCGTCGAAGCAGGGCGTGGACAGCGACTGGTGCAGGAAGTGCTCGGCGTCGGCGTCGAGCAGCGCGCGCGTCGCGCCGCGCACGTGCTCCGCCTCGTACGCGCGCCGCAGCGGCGACAGGTTGACGTCGCCTTCGGCAGCGAGGTCGGCGGCCGGATCCGGCGTCGGTCATCGGTCGCCGCGCGCGCGTCGGCGTCACCACGGCAGCGAGTACGTCTTGGTGTTGGTGAAGCTCTTCATCGCTTCCTGCACGCCTTCCTTGTAGCCGAGGCCCGAGTCCTTGATGCCGCCGAACGGCGTGAGCTCCAGCCGGTAGCCGGGGACCTCGCGCACGTTGACCGTGCCGACGTGAGCTCGCGTGACGAAGCCGCGTGATGTAGTCGAGGCGGTTCGTGCACACCGCCGACGAGAGGCCGTAGTCGGTCGAATTGACGATCGCGGATCGCGTCGTCGATGTCCGTGAAGCGGATCACCGGCGAAACCGGGCCGAAGGTCTCGTGCTTGACGACCGGCATGTCGGGCGTCACGTGATCGAGCAGCGTCGGCGAGTACAGCGCGCCGCGGCGCGACGTTGCCGTACAGCAGCCGCGCGCCCGCGCGCGACGGCGTCGTCGACCAGCGCCTCGAACGACTTGCGCCGCCGCCTCGTCGATGACCGTGCCCATGTCGATCGCGCGGTCCATCGGGTCGCCGTAGGTCCAGGCGCGCGGTCTTCGCGAGCAGCAGCTCGACGAAGCGGTCGGCGACCGCCTCGTGGACGAGGATGCGCTTGACCGCCGTGCAGCGCTGGCCCGAGTTCTTGTACGAGCCGGCGGCGGCGAGCGAGGCGGCTTCCTCGAGGTCGGCGTCCTCCATGCACGATGATCGGGTCGTTGCCGCCGAGCTCCAGCACCTGCCGCTTGTACACGGCCTTGGCCGCGATGTACTTGCCGATCGGCGACGCCGCCGGTGAACGTGACGAGGTCGACGGCGGGGTTCGTCAGCAGCTCGTCGGCGATCTCCCGCGGGTCGCCGGTGACCACCGAGAACATCTGCGGCGGCAGCCCGGCCTCGTACAGCATGTCGGCGAGCAGCAGCGCGGTCAGCGGCGTCTTCTCGGTGGGCTTCAGCACCATCCGGTTGTTGGTCGCGATCGACGGCGCGACCTTGTGCGCGACCTGGTTCAGCGGATGGTTGAACGGCGTGATCGCGGCGATGACGCCCAGCAGCGGCTCGCGCAGCGTGTAGACCTTGCGCTTCTTGCCGTGCGGCGTGAGGTCGCAGGAGAAGACCTGGCCGTCGTCCTGCAGCGCCGCGTTGCCGGCGAACACGAACACGTCGCAGGCGCGGCCGACCTCGTAGAGCGAGTCCTTCTTGCAGAGCCCGCACTCGGCGGTGATGAGGTCGGAGATCGCCGTCGCCGCGCGCGCGGATCAGCTCGGCGGTGCGGTGCAGGATCCGGTAGCGGTCGTGGCGCGTGAGCGTCGGGCGGTAGCCGCGGGCGATCGGCGAACGCGCGCCGGACGTCGTCGACGGTGGCCTTGGGCACCGTGCCGACGAGCGCGCCGGTGTACGGGTTGCGGACGTCGATCGACGCGCTCGCCGCCGACGTGCTCGCCGGCGATGCGCATCGTCTCGCGCAGCACGCCGCCGCGCCGCACGTCGTGCGAGGTTCATGCGATCCCGTTCGTGGCGGTGCGTGGCGTCATGCAGCAGGTTGAGGCCGAGGTCGAACGCGTCGAAGTTGCGCCAGCGCCGCCGCGGCGGCAGCGCGGCGGCGCGGCGGTTCGGCGATCAGCGGCACCTGCTGCTCGGAGATGCCGCCGTGCGAGCGCAGCGGCACGTCGAGGCCGGAGAGGTCGTGGCGGTCGCGGCTGGTGCCGATCACCGTCAGGCGCTCGGACGACGACGACGAGGTCGCCGATGCGGTCGGCCGGCAGCTCGAAGCGCGCGCACGGCGTCCTCGCGCGTGGAGCACCGCCTCGATGCCGGGCAGCGCGGCGATGCGCGCCGCGACGCCGGCACGGCGCGCCGGCGTCGACGCGTAGACGGTCGCGAACGAGCCGAGCGCGCCGTGGTGGACGACGTACGGATCGGTGATCGGCAGGATCACGCGCGTCGTGCCGGCGCCGAACGCCGCGTCGAGCACGTCCTGCAGGTAGATGACGTTGGGCCGGCCGAAGGCGTCGGTCTTGGCGTTCATGCCGTGGTCGGCGGTCAGCACGATCGTCGCGCCCATGCGCGTCGAGCGCGCTCGAGGTAGCGGTCGAGCATCGCGTAGAAGGCGTTCGCGGCGCCGACGCCCGGGCGCGGCCTTGTGCTGGATGTAGTCGGTCGTCGACAGGTACATGATGTCGGGGCGCTCGCGCTCCATCAGCTGCACGCCGGCGGCGAACACGAACTCGGACAGCTCCGCGCTGTAGACCGACGGGCACCGGCATGCCGACCATGCGCGACGACGTCGTCGATGCCGTTGTCGCCGACGCGTCGCCTCGGCGGCCTTCTCCGACGAGAAGCAGACGCCGCGCATCCGGTGGCCGAGCAGCGCGCGCAGCTTGTCCTTCGCGGTGACGACGGCGACCTGGGCGCCGGCGTCGGCGAACGCGGCGAGGATCGTTCCGGCGCGCAGGTACTGCGGGTCGTTCATCATCACCTCGGCGCCGGCGTCGCGGTCCCAGAAGTAGTTGCCGCAGATGCCGTGCAGCGACGGCGGCGCGCCGGTGACGATCGACAGGTTGTTCGGGTTGGTGAACGACGGGATCGACGCAGTCGGCGGTGAGGCAGGTTCCGTGCTCGCGCCAGCGACGCGAGGAAGGGCGCCACGCCGGCGGCGATCGCCTGGTTGATGTACTCGGGCTCGCAGCCGTCGACGCAGACGACGACGAGCGGCTCCTGCGGCCAGCGGTAGCTGCGGCCGTTGACGACGAGCGTGGCCCCGGCGGGGGCGGAGGGGGGAGGGGTCACCGGATCTTCCTCGGGCTGGGGGCGGCCTTGGACTCGCCGCCCGGGGTGGGCGCGCCGGGGGCGCGCGTGCGATGCATCCGCTCGCGGCTCGCGAGCACGTGGTCCTGCAGGGCGCGGCCGGCGGCGGCCGCCTGGCCGGCGGCGATGCGCTCGACGATCTCGCGGTGCTCGCGCGTCGACACCGGCAGCGTGCCGACCTGCGCCAGCGTCGTGCGCCGGAAGAGGTTGAGCTCGTTGACGAGCCGGCGGTACGTCGCGAGGAGCTTGCCGTTGCCGGCGAGCTCGACCAGGCGGTCGTGGAACGCGAGGTTCGCCTGGTAGTACGCGTCGACGTCGCCCTTGGCCGCGGCCTTCTCCATCCGCTCGACGCGGCGCCTGCGAGCTCGCGCGCGATCTCGGGCGTGACGGCCTGCGCGACGCGCCGGCCGGCGAACTCGTCGAGCACCGCGCGCAGCTCGTAGATCTCGTCGGCCTCGGCGAGGCTGATCTCGCGCACGTAGACGCCGCGGTTCTTCTCGAGGCGGACGAGGCCCGATTCCTCGAGCGCGCGGAAGGCCTCGCGCACCGGTCCCCGCGACACGCCGAGCAGCTCGGCGACCGCCGCCTCGTTCAGCTTGCTGCCGGCCGCGAGCTCGCCGGCGAGGATCATCCGCTCGAGCTCCTCCTGCACGAGCGTCGGCAGCGACGCCGACTGCACCAGCGCGATGGCGGCGGCGCCGCGCCCGGCGCGCGCGCGGCGACGGCGTTCCGGTGCCCCGAGGGCGGGGTCCTGGCGGCGGTCTTCAGCATGTTGCGTATTCAACCCCGCGGCCGTGTAGATTGTCAACAATCTGCAAAAACGCGGTTGCCGGCGCCGGCGAGGCCGGTATACGATCCTCCGCAGTTCCGCGGAGCGCGAACGCGCGAATGCCGGCGCGCGCGACCGCCGCGACCGTCACGACGCTGCAATCCGCCGGCTCGAAGATCAAGTCGTCCCGCACGCAACCAACCCCGAAGGAGCGAGCACATGAAGCGTACCCATGGCACCTGGTGGCAATCCGCGGCTTCGACGCTCGCCGCCGGCGCCGCCGCGATCGGCCTGCTGTTCGCCGGCCCCGCCGCCGCGCAGAAGACCGAGCTCCTCGTCTACACGGCGCTCGAGACCGACCAGATCAAGGCCTACCAGGAAGCCTTCAACAAGGCCTATCCGAACATCGACATCAAGTGGGTCCGCGACTCGACCGGCGTCATCACCGCCAAGATCCTCGCGGAGAAGGCGAACCCGCAGGCCGACCTCGTCGTCGGCACGTCGGCGTCGAGCCTCGCCGTGTTCGCGAACGAAGGCATGCTGCTGCCCGTACGCGCCGAAGGGCCTCGACAAGATCTCGCCGCAGTACCGCGATCCGGCCAACCCGCCGCTGTGGGTCGGCATGGACGTCTACGGCGCGGCGATCTGCTTCAACACCGTCGAGGCGGCGAAGCAGAACCTGCCGAAGCCCGAGTCGTGGAAGGACCTGACCAAGCCCGTCTACAAGGGCAAGATCGTGATGCCGAACCCGGCGTCGTCGGGCACCGGCTACCTCGACGTCGCGGGCTGGATCCAGATGTGGGGCGAGGCCGACGCGTGGAAGTACATGGACGCGCTGCACGAGAACATCGCGCAGTACACGCACTCGGGCAGCAAGCCCTGCCGCCAGGCCGGCGCCGGCGAGTTCCCGATCGGCGTGTCGTTCGAGTACCGCGCGGTCACGACCAAGAAGAGCGGCGCGCCGATCGACATCATCTTCCCGTCCGAAGGCCTCGGCTGGGACCTCGAGGCCTCGGGCATCATGAAGAACACCAAGAAGCTCGAGGCCGCGAAGAGCCTGATGGACTGGCTGGCCACGCCCGCGGCGATGGAGCTCTACGCGAAGAACTTCGCGGTGCTGGCGATGCCCGGCATGGCGAAGCCGCTCGACTTCGTGCCCGCCGACTACGAGAAGCGGCTGGTCAAGAACGACTTCGCGTGGTCGGCGAAGAACCGCGACAAGATCCTCGCCGAGTGGACCAAGCGCTACGACGGCAAGTCCGAGCCGAAGTGACGCGTCGCGCCCCGGCAGCGCTCCGCCGCGCGCTCGAGGCGCGGCGATCAGCGACCGGAGACACCCGGCAGGGGCCGGCGGGGCGTTCTCAGCTCGCGGCATCAGCAAGAGCTTCGGCCGTTCCAGGCGCTGAGACGTCGCGCTCGCCATCGAGCGCGGCGAGCTCGTCACCTTCCTCGGCCCGTCGGGCTGCGGCAAGACGACGCTGCTGCGGATCATCGCCGGACTGGAGACGCAGGACACCGGCACGATCGTCCAGGGCGGCCGGGACATCTCGCGGCTGCCGGCGATCAGGCGCGACTACGGCATCGTGTTCCAGTCGTACGCGCTGTTCCCGAACCTCACGATCTACGACAACGTCGCCTACGGGCTCGTCAACCGCCGCAAGGGCGCGGCCGAGATCCGCGCGCCGCGTGGCCGAGCTGCTGAAGCTCGTCGGCCTGCCGGACAGCGGCGGCAAGTATCCCGGGCAGCTGTCCGGCGGCCAGCAGCAGCGCATCGCGCTGGCGCGCGCGCTGGCGTCGGCGCCGGGGCTGCTGCTGCTCGACGAGCCGCTGTCGGCGCTCGACGCGCTGGAGCGCCTCCGGCTGCGCGGCGAGATCCGCGCGCTGCAGCAGCGGCTCGGCGTGACGACGATCCTGGTGACGCACGACCAGGAGGAGGCGCTGTCGATGGCCGACCGCATCGTCGTGATGAACCAGGGCCGCATCGAGCAGGTCGGCACGCCGCGCGAGGTCTACGAGACGCCGGCCACGCCGTTCGCCGCGGACTTCATCGGCAAGGTCAACGTGCTCCCCGGCGTCGCCGAGGCGGCGGGGCGCGTGCGCGTGGGCGGGATCGCGCTCGCCGTCGGCGCGCTCCGATCTCGTCGCCGGCGCGCCGGCGCGGATCTACCTGCGGCCGGAGGACGTCAACGTCCACGTCGACGGCAGCGCTGCCGGCGGGCGCGCCGAACGCGCTGCCGGCCAGCGTCACCAAGGTCGAGTTCCTCGGCGCGTTCTGCATCGTCGGCATCGCGCTCGCCGCCGCCGGCGCGCCGCCGCTGGTCGCCAACGTGCCGCGCCAGGCGGTCGACGCCGGCGGCCTCGACCCCGGCGCCGCCGTGACCGTCAGCATCGCGCCGTCGGCGCTGCGCGTGCTGGGCTGGCGCCGTCGCGCTCGATGCGACCGATGAGCACGCCGGCCGCGAGCCTGCCGCTGCCGCCCGCCGGCGCCGGCGGTGAAGCCGCTCGTGCACTGGCACGACCGGCTGGCGCAGACGCTGCTCGTCGTCTGCTGCGCGGCGCTGGCGCTGTTCCTGCTCGGCGCCGCTGTTCATGATCCTGGTCAAGAGCGTGCAGGACAAGGACGGCGCGTTCGTCGGCCTGCTGCAGTTCCAGGAGTACTTCGCCACGCCGCGGCTGCGCCAGTCGATCTGGAACACGCTGTGGGTGGCGCTGGTCGTCACCGCGATCACGATCCCGCTGGCGTTCACGTTCGCCTACGCGCTGACGCGCTCGCGGATGCCGGGGCGCAGCGCTGTTCCGCGTCATCGGCCTGACGCCGATCCTCGCGCCGTCGCTGATGGCGGCGATCTCGTTCATCCAGTGGTTCGGCAACCAGGGGCTGCTGAAGGAGCTGCTCCAGGGCGCCAGCATCTACGGCGCGCCGGGCATCATCATCAGCTCGATCTACGCGACGTTCCCGCACGCGCTGATGATCGTGCTGACGTCGCTGCTGCTCGCCGACGGCCGGCTGTACGAGGCGGCCGAGGCGCTGGGCACGCGCACGACCGCGCAGGTTCTTCACCATCACGCTGCCCGGCGCCAAGTACGGGCTGATCAGCGCGGCGATGGTCGTGTTCTCGTACACGGTCAGCGACTTCGGCATCCCCAAGGTCATCGGCGGCAACTTCAGCGTGCTCGCCGTCGACATCTTCAAGCAGGTGATCGGCCAGCAGAACTTCAACAAGGGCGCCGTCGTCAGCCTGGTGCTGCTGCTGCCGGTGCTGTTCGCGTTCATCGTCGACTGGATCATGCAGGGCAGGCAGCAGTCGCAGTTCTCCGCGCGCGCCGTGCCCTACGTGCCGAAGCAGAAGCCCTGGTTCGACGGCGCGATGTTCGTCTACTGCCTGGTCGTGTCGCTGCTGCTGCTGGCGGTGATGGGCATGGCGGTCTACACGTCGTTCATCAAGCTGTGGCCGTACGACCGGTCGCTTCAGCCTGCGCCACTACACGTTCGGGCTGGTCGACGCCGGCGTCATCGACTCGTTCTTCAACAGCCTGCGGATGGCGTTCGCGTCGGCGCTCGCCGGCACGGTGTTCATCTTCGGCATGCGCGTACCTGCTGGAGAAGACGCGCGGGCTCCCGGGCACGCGCGCCGTCGATCCGGCTGCTGGCGGCGATCCCGATGGGCGTGCCGGGCATGGTGCTGGGCCTCGGCTACATCCTGTTCTTCAACCACCCGGACAATCCGCTCAACGGCATCTACCACACGATGACGATCCTGGTGCTGTCGACGGTCGTCCACTACTACACGTCGTAGCCACCTGACCGCGGTCACCGCGCTGAAGGCGCTCGACGCCGAGTTCGAGTCGGTGTCGGCGTCGCTGAAGGTGCCGTTCTACAAGACCTTCCACCGCGTGACGGTGCCGGTGTGCCTGCCGGCGATCCTCGACATCGGCCGGTATCTCTTCGTCAACGCGATGGTGACGATCTCCGCCGTCGTGTTCCTGTACGCGCCGGAGACCCGGCTCGCCGCCGTCGCGATCCTCAACCTCGACGAGACCGGCGAGATCGGGCCCGCGGCGGCGATGGCGACGCTGATCGTCGCGTCGTCGACGATCGTCTGCGTCCTCTACGCCCTCGTCACCCGCGTGCTGCTGACGCGCACGCAGGCCTGGCGCGCGCCGACGCCCACGATCTAGGCGCGCACCAGACATCCAAGGAGCTCACATGGGCCTCTTTTCCCGCGATCCGATCCTGCTCACCCCCGGTCCGCTGACGACGTCGCTGCCGACGAAGGCCGCGATGCTGCGCGACTGGGGCTCCTGGGACGCGGCGTTCAACGCCGTGACGGCCGAGGTCCGCCGGAAGGTGGTCGCGATCGTCCACGGCGAGGCGACGCACGTCTGCGTGCCGCTGCAGGGGAGCGGCACGTTCTCGGTCGAGGCGGCGATCAACACGCTGGTGCCGCGCGACGGCCACGTGCTGGTGCTGATCAACGGCGCGTACGGCACGCGGATGGCGAAGCTCACGCGGATGATGGGCCGGCGGCTGTCGATCTTCGAGACCGCCGAGGACGTCCCGACCACGCCGCAGGACGTCGACCGGCTGCTCGCCGCCGATCCGTCGATCACGCACGTGGGGCTGATCCACTGCGAGACGTCGACCGGCATCCTCAATCCGCTGCCGGAGATCGCCGCCGTCGTCGCCCGCCACGGCAGGAGCCTGATCATCGACGCGATGAGCTCGTTCGCCGCGATCGACGTCGACGCGCGCAGCGTGCCGTTCGACGCGCTGATCGCGGCGTCGGGCAAGTGCGTCGAGGGCCCGCCGGGAATGGGCTTCGTGCTGGCGCGCCGCTCGGTGCTCGAGCGCTGCGAGGGCAACTCGACGTCGCTGTCGCTCGACCTCCACGACCAGTGGGCGTACATGGAGAAGACGACGCAGTGGCGCTACACGCCGCCGACGCACATCGTCGTCGCCTTCAACGCCGCGCTCGACCAGCTCCTCGCCGAGGGCGGCCAGCCGGCGCGGCTCGCGCGCTACACGCAGAACTGCGCGACGCTCGTCTCCGGCATGGCGGAGCTCGGCTTCCGGCCGTTCCTCCGGCCCGAGATCCAGGCGCCGATCATCGTCACCTTCCACGCGCCGGCCGATCCGAAGTACGCGTTCAAGGCGTTCTACGAGACGCGTGCGCGGCAAGGGCTTCGTCCTCTATCCGGGCAAGCTGACGCAGGTCGAGACGTTCCGCGTCGGCTGCATCGGCGCCATCGGTCCCGACGAGATGCGGCAGGCGGTCAACGCCGTTCGCGACTCGCTGGCGGACCTGGGCATCCGGCAGGTCGCGCCGTCGCCGGCGCGCGCGGCCGCGTAGACGCGCAGCCGAGCAGCTCTGCGGCCTGTCAGCCGCGCAGCCCTGTGGCCTGCAGCGCAGCCGGGCAGCCCCGCAGTAGCGTTCAGCGCCGCGCCAGGTCCAGGTCGGGGTGCCGCAGCGCTTCCAGCGCGAGGTAGTCCGGCGCATCGGGCGCGATCGCGCCGTGACGCAGCAGGCAGTCGACGATGACGAGGCTCGCGTCGGCCGTCACGACGTCGGGGCCGCTCGCGTTCGCGACGAGGCGCGCGGCCGCGGCCAGCGAAACGCGCCGCTCCTCGACGACCTCGCCGTCCTGCCCGACGGGCGTGAAGTCCGCCGGCAGCACGAGATCGTGGACGAAGATCGTCTCGCGGTGCAGGCCGTCGGGCTGCTCGCGGCAGATGTGGACGGCTCCGGCCGGCTTGGCCTGCCGGGCGAGCGGGGCGGGGATGCCCGCTTCCTCCCACGCTTCCTTGACGACGGTGCGCGCGGCGTCGGCGCCCGCCGCGATGCCGCCGCCGACGAGGTTGTCGAGCATGCCGGGATCGATCGCCTTCGTCGGGCTGCGCCGCGCGATCCACATGTCCGGCCCGCCGTCGCCGTCGCCGACGACGAGGCCGTTGACGTGCACCGCCCAGGTGCGGATGCCGAAGTAGCGCGCCGCGCAGCGCTCGAGCAGGAACCGGGGCGGCGCGTGGAGGCCGGCGGCCGCCGCGTAGCGCTCGTCGCGCCAGGCGGACAGCGCGCCCTCGGCCGCGAGCGTGCGCGGCGACGCCGTCGAGCGCCGCGGTCCGGGCGGCCGGCGTCGACAGCGCGTCGGCGAAGCGCACGGCCGTCGGCGCCGGCGACGAAGACGTCGGCGAAGTCGGCGAGGCGCGCGGCGCGCGCGGCATCGAGCCAGCCGACGACGTCGCCGTCGACGATGAGCGGCCGGTAGGAGCCCGCAGGGCGCGCGAGCGCGCGTTCGAGCCGCGTGCGGATGTCCGCTAAAATGGAGTCTGCGATCATGCGCCGATTGTAGCTTCCGGCGCGCCACGCGCCGTCGCAGGCATTCGGCGCGGCGCACGCCGGCATCCGAGCGCCCCTCCGAACACCTCCCGCAAGAAGGCCCTCCCATGACTGCGCGCATCATCGACGGCAAGGCGCGTGCCGAGCGACTCGTCAACGAAGTTCGCGACCGCGTCGCCGCGCGCGTCGCGGGCGGCAGGACGGCCCCCGGCCTCGCCGTGGTCCTCGTCGGCGAGAATCCCGCGTCGCAGGTCTACGTGCGCAACAAGCGCCGGTCCACCGAGACCATCGGGATGCGCTCGTACACCGCCGACCTGCCGGCATCGACCGTCGCAGGCGGAGCTGCTGGCGCTGATCGACCGGCTGAACGCCGATCCCGCGGTCAACGGCATCCTGGTCCAGCTGCCGCTGCCCCCGCAGATCGACGCCGACCTCGTCACCGAGCGCATCGACCCGCTGAAGGACGTCGACGGCTTCCATCCGTACAACATGGGCCGGCTGGTGCTGAAGCGCCCGACGCTGCGGCCCTGCACGCCCTACGGCTGCATGACGCTGCTCGACGAGACCGGCGAGGAGCTCGCCGGCAAGCACGCGGTCGTGATCGGGCAGTCGAACATCGTCGGGCGGCCGATGGCGCTGGAGCTGCTGATGGCGCGCTGCACGGTGACGATCTGCCACTCGAAGACGCGCGACCTGCCGGGCCTCGTGCGGCAGGCCGACATCGTCGTCGCCGGCGTGGGCCGCGCGGGCTTCGTCCAGGGCGACTGGATCAAGCCGGGCGCGATCGTCATCGACGTCGGCATCAACCGCAATGCCGAGGGCAAGCTCTGCGGCGACGTCGATTTCGCGCCGGCGTGCGAGCGCGCGGCCTGGATCACGCCGGTGCCCGGCGGGGTGGGGCCGATGACGATCGCGACGCTGCTCGCGAACACCGTGCACGCCGCCGAATTGCAGGACGCGCGCAGGTAACGGCTCAGCGACGGGTCAGAGCCCCATAGGCCCGAGGCCGTTCGAGGGCCTATGGGCTCGACCCCAATTTCCCCGATTTCTAGACGCCGCGCAGGTGCCAGGCCTTCGGCCGCGTGAACGTCTGGATGCCGTAGGTCGACAGCGTCAGCCCGATCCCCGAGTGCCCGACGCCGGACCACGGCAGCCGCGGGCTCACGCGGTCGCAGCAGTTCCAGTAGACCGAGCCGGCGTGCACCTGCGCGAGGATCCTCTTCGCGCGCCGCTCGTCCGCCGTGTAGACGCCGGCCGTCAGGCCGTACTCGGTGTCGTTCATCAGCGCGACCGCCGCGGCGTCGTCGGCGACCTTCTGGATGCCGATGATCGGGCCGAAGCTCTCGTCGCGCATCAGCGGCCATCGAGTGGTCGACGTTGGCGAACACCGTCGGCTCGAACCAGTTGCCCTTGCCCTTGACGACGCTGCCGCCGGCGAGCAGCTTCGCGCCGCTGCTTCTTCGCGTCGGCCACCTGCTTCTTCAGCACGTCGAGCTGCGGCCGGCGGGTGATCGCGCCGATGTAGGTCGCCTCGTCCATCGGGTCGCCCATCCGGTACGCTGCCGACCTCGGCGACGAACGCGGCGACGAACGCGTCGTAGATCGACGCGTGGACGTAGATGCGCTCGACCGAGCAGCACGACTGGCCGGTGTTGTAGAACGCGCCGTCGGCGATGCCCGCGGCGGCGGCCTTCGACGTCGACGTCCTCGCAGACGTAGACGGGGTCCTTGCCGCCGAGCTCGAGCTGGACCTTGATCATCCGCCTGCCGGCGGCGGCGGCGATCTTCGCGCCGGTCGCGTACGAGCCGGTGAAGAACACGCCGTCGACCGGCTGCTTCAGCAGCGCCGCGCCGGTCGCGCCGTCGCCGACGACGGGCACGAACACGTCTTCGCGGAACGCCGGCCTCGTGCAGCATCTCGGCGATGTGCAGGCCCGTCAGCGTCGCGTACTCGGACGGCTTGTACAGCACCGCGTTGCCGGCGACGAGCGCGGGCACGAACACGTTGCTGCCGACGAAGTACGGGTAGTTCCACGCCGAGATGTTGGCGACGACGCCCAGCGGCTCGTGGGTGATCCGCTCGACCATCTTCTGCCCGGCGTCGGCGAAGACCTTCTCCTCGCGCAGCGCGCGCGCCGATTCGGCGAGGAAGAAGTCGATCCGCGTCAGGAGGCCGTTCAGCTCGTTGCGCGACTGGCGGATCGGCTTGCCGACCTCCTCGGTCAGCGTGCGCGCGAGCGTCTCCTGCATCGCGACGATCCGCTCGCGGAACGCGGCGATCGCGGCGAGGCGCTTCCGGAACGGGACCTTCGCCCAGCGCGGCCTGGCCCGCGCGCGCCGCCTCGTACTTGCGGCGGACGGCGGCGGCGCTGTCGGCGGCGACTTCGGCGATGACGGCGCCGGTGGCGGGATTGGTGATCTTCATCGGGAGTACCTCGTCAGAGGGCGAAGGCCGCGGCCTTGTGGCGCGCGGCGTGGTCGAGAAAGTCGTCGAGGATCGGCGTGTCGTCGATGAAGGACGGATCGTCCGGCGCGTGGAACTCGGGGTGCCACTGCACGGCGAAGACGTACGACCCGGCCGGTGTAGCGCAGCGCCTCGACGATGCGGTCGGGCTCCGAGTACGCCTCGACGACGAGGTCGCGGCCCGAGGTCCTTCACGGCCTGGTGGTGGATCGAGTTGGTCTTGACCAGCGGCGAGCCCGGATAGAGCTGCGGCGAGGCGCGTGCCGGGCACGAGCGAGGTCGCGTGGCAGTTGTCGCGCGTAGATCGCCCAGTCGCGATGGTTGAGCGCGTGCGGCAGCTGCGTCGCGATGTCCTGGTAGAGCGTGCCGCCCAGCGCGACGTTGATCACCTGCGCGCCGCGGCACACGCCCAGCACCGGCTTGCCCTCGTCCATGAAGGCCGACAGCAGCGCGATCTCGTAGTCGTCGCGGATGCGGTCGCCGTTCCACTCGGGCCGCAGCGCCGTCTCGCCGTAGGACTCGGGGCAGACGTCGGAGCCGCCCATCAGCACCAGGCCGTCGAGCTCCCCGGCGTAGGCGTCGACGGTCGCCCTGCTGCCCGGACGCCGCGTGCGGCCCTCGGGCGAAGGCACCATGAACGCCAGCACGTCGCGCTGCATCAGCCAGTGCGCGACGTTCTGCTCGATGTACTGCAGCGTCATGCCCTTGAAGATCGCCCGCTTGGGATCCTCGTGGAAGAAGCAGGCGGAGATGCCGATCTTCAGCATGGTTGCCGTCCGGAGCGCGCCGCTCACATCGCCTGCGCGAAGATGCCCGCGAAGTCCTCGCGCGTGCACTTGCGCGGGTTGGTGAGGTGGCAGGTGTCCTTGATCGCGACGTCGGTCAGCGCCGGGATGTCGGCCGCGGTCACGGGGCGCGCGGCGCGGTAGCGCGCCGAGCGTCGCGGGGATGCCCAGCGTCGGCCTTGAGCCTGCCGAGCCAGGCGATGAAGGCCGAGCGCGGCGGCCTCGTCGGCCATGCCGGCGGCGCCGGGCACGCCGGCCACGCGCGCGAGCTCGGCCATCTTCGCCGTCGCCGCGGGCAGGTTGAAGCGCATCACGTGGTCGATCATGATGCCGTTGGCGAGGCCGTGGTGCAGGTCGGCGACCGTGGACAGGGCGTGCGCGCACGAGTGCACGGCGCCGAGGTCCTTCTGGAACGCGATCGCGCCCATCATCGAGCTCATCAGCATGTCGCCCGCGCCTGCAGGTTGCGGCCGTCGCGGACCGCGACCGGCAGCGCGCGCGCGGCGATGCGCACGCCTTCGAGCGCGATGCCGTCGCACAGCGGGTGGTATTCGGGCGACAGGTACGACTCGACGTTGTGCGTGAGGGCGTCCATGCCGGTCGCCGCGGTGATCGCCGGCGGGCAGGTCGAGCGTCAGCTCCGGATCGGCGAACACGGCCTTCGCGAGCAGCTTCGGCGAGAAGATGATCTTCTTCACGTGCGTGACGTCGTCGGACACGACGCTCGAGCGGCCGACTTCGGAGCCCGTGCCCGCCGTCGTCGGCAGCGCGACGAAGTACGGGATCGGCCGGTCGATCGGGCGCACGTGCGGGTGGTCCCACGCGTACTCGAGCACGTCGCCCGGGTGCGTCGGCCATCAGCGCGATCGCCTTCGCGACGTCGAGCGCGGCGCCGCCGCCCAGGCCGATCACCGCGTCGGCGCGATGCGCCTTGTACGCCGCGGCGCCGCCGCCGACCTGGCTCGCGACCGGGTTGCCCCAGATCTCCGAGTAGACGGCGACGTCGAGTCCCGCGAGGTCGGCGACGAACGCCGGCAGCAGCGGCAGCGCGGCGATGCCGCGGTCGGTCACGATCAGCGGCCGGCGGACGCCGGCTTCCTTGAGGTGCCCGGCGACGAGCTTGCGCGCGCCGGCGCCGAAATGGATGGTCGTGGGGAAGCTGAAGCGGGAGATCGAGGGAGAGGTCATGGCGGCGTCAGGAAGAGGATCATGTGGGTCTTGTCATGGTACGCGCTGCCGATGCGGGTGGCGCGCGGCTCGATGCCGAACGGCGCGGAAGCCGGCCCTTTCGTAGAGCGCGCGCGCGCCGGCGTTGGTCGCGGTGACCGTCAGCAGCAGCTGCTCCAGCCCGATTGCCGGCGCGGGCGGCGGCGATCGCCTGCCGCAGCAGCGCCGTGCCGAGGCCGCGGCCGGCGTGCTCGTCGGCGACGTACATGCCGAACACGGTCGCCTTGTGCCGGACCTTCGCGCGCGCCTCGCGCCCGAGGCCGACGATGCCGGCGAGCTCGTCGCCGACGAACGCACCCCAGACGGTGTCCGCGCCGTCGGCGGCGAGCCGCGCCGCGGCCACGGCCACCGGCCTCGCGGATTCCTCCTCGTAGCTCGACGTGAACGCTTCGGGATGCTCCTCGAGGCCGCGCAGCCGCAGCGCGCGATAGGCCGGCGCATCGGCCGCGGCCAGCCGGCGGATGGCGATGTCAGATGATCTCGAAATAGCGCTTCCTTTCCCAGTCGGTGACGGCGTCGAGCCACTGCCGCCACTCCCATTCGCGCGTCGCCGCGAAGTGATCGACGAAATCGTCGCCGAACCAGTCGCGGGCGCGCTCGGAGGCGCGGAAGATCCGGGTCGTCTCGATCAGCGTGCGCGGCGCGCGCGGCACGTCCTCGGCGCCCTGGTTGGTGCCGTGGATCGGCGGCGCGGTGAGCTTCATCTTCTGCTCGACGCCGGCGAGGCCCGCGGCGATCACCGCGGCGATCGCCAGGTACGGGTTGACGTCGGCGCCCGGGCAGCGCGTCTCGAGGCGCGTCGACTTGGGGCTGCCGGAGATCACGCGGAACGAGGCCGTGCGGTTGTCGACGCCCCACGTCGGCTTGACCGGCGCCCAGAAGCCGTCGACCAGCCGCTTGTAGCTGTTGATCGTCGGCCAGAACATCGGCGCGAATTCGAGCAGCGTCGCGACCTGCCCGGCGAGGAAGCTCTCGAACAGCTTGCTCATCGAATGCGGGCCGCGCGCATCGTAGAAGAGGTTCTTCTTCCCGTCCGACAGCGACGTGTGGACGTGGCCCGAGCAGCCCGGGTAGTCCTTGTTCCACTTGGCCATGAAGCTCGGCATGATGCCGAAGCGCGAGCCGATCTCCTTGGCGCCGGTCTTGAACAGGACCGCGCGATCGGCCTGCTCCAGCGCTTCCGAGAACAGGATCGCCGCCTCGTAGACGCCGGGACCGGTCTCGGTGTGCAGTCCCTCGATCGGCACGCCGAACGCGGCCATGTCGCCGAACAGCGCCTCGAAGAACTCGCGGTTCTCGTTCGCGCGCAGCAGCGAGTAGCCGAACATTCCCGGCGTGATCGGCGTCGGCGACGACGCCCTGCTTGTCGGCCCAGGACTGCGGCGTCTCGCGGAAGTTGAACCACTCGTATTCCATCCCGCACATCGGCACATAGCCGAGCTTCTCGGCGCGCTTCAGCACGCGCTTCAGCACCTGCCGCGGGCAGATCGGCAGCGGCGCCTCCTTGCCCTTGTGCTCGGTGACGAATTCGCCGAGGAAGAAGGGCACGCCGCCGTCCCAGGGCACCGTGCGCATCGTGCCCAGGTCGATCTTCGCCAGCACGTCGGGATAGCCCTTGTGCCAGCCGGTGAGCTTCGTGTTGTCGTAGGTGACGTCCATCATGTCCCAGCCGAACACGACGTCGCAGAACCCGAAGCCGCCCTCGGCGGCCGAGTAGAACTTCTCCTTGTTGATGTACTTGCCGCGCAGCACGCCGTCGATGTCGGAGACCGCGACCTTGACGCGGGTGCCGGGGGCGTTCCTCACGGCGGCGATCGCCTTGGCAACGGTGGTCGGGGTGGGCATCGGGGTTCCTCCTGCGGGGGTCGGGCGCGGCGTTGTCGGGTGCCGCGCGGCCGGTGGGTGCAGTCCCGCGCAATTCTAGCGTAGCCCGGCATCGGGCGTCGCGCGGCGTGGAGCGCGGCGAAGCCGACGGTGGCACGGCAACGGCGGCGATCCCGGGTTTCGCGCGCCGAGTGCCGCAGCGCCGGGCTACGGTTCAGGCGGCCGGGCTGCTATCCTCGGCCGATGACTCGCCACGCCGCGCTCCTCGCCCTGCACGGCGCCGTGCTGCTGTTCGGCTTCGCGGGACTGTTCGGCAAGTGGCTGGACCTGCCGCCGATCGCCATCGTCTTCGGCCGCACCGTCGTCGCCGCGGCGGCGCTGCTGCTGCTGCGCCGGCTGCGGTCCCGGTCCCGGCGCGCGGATCCGGCTGCCCTTCGAGTGGCGGCTCGTCGCCAACGGCGCGACGCTGGCGCTGCACTGGGTCGCCTTCTTCGCCGCGATCCAGGTGTCGACGGTCGCGATCGGGCTCCTGGGCTTCGCGAGCTTTCCGCTGTTCGTGCTGGCGCTGGAGCGCGTCCTGCTCGGCCGCCGCTGGCAGCGGCGCGAGGCGGCTGACCGCGGGGCTCGTCACTGCCGGGCTCGCGCTGCTCGTGCCCGAGTTCTCGCTCGCCGACCGCACCGTGCAGGGGCTGCTGTGGGGCCTGCTGTCCGGCTTCACGTTCGCGCTGCTCGCGGTCTTCAACCGCCGGCTCGCGGCGGAGCGGCCCGCGACCGACGTCGCGTTCTGGCAGAACCTCTGGGCCGCGGTGGCGCTCGCCCCGCTGCTGCTGGTCGCGGGCGCGCCGATCGCCATCGGGGCGCGCGAGATCGGGCTGCTGCTGGTGCTGGGCGTGCTGTGCACGGCGCTCGCGCACACGCTGTTCATCGACGCGCTGGCGCGCGTGTCCGCGCACACGGCGAGCGTCGTCGCCGGCCTCGAGCCCGTCTACGGCATCGCGCTCGCGTTCCTGCTGCTGGGCGAGGTGCCGTCGCCGCGCACGCTGTTCGGCGGCGCGCTGATCCTCGCGGCCGCGCTCTACGCCACCCGCGCCCACGCCCGGCGGCGCGATGTCTAGCGATCCCGCGCGCCGCTTGGACGCCGGCGGGCTTTTTGGGTAGCATCTCGTTGATCCGGCGCTCGCAGGCTCCGGCACGAGCGACGGAGGCGGCGTGATCGTGGTGGTGATGGGGGTGTGCGGCTGCGGCAAGACGACCGTCGGCCGGGTGGTGGCGGAAACGGCCGGCTGGCCGTTCCTCGACGCCGACGATTTCCATCCGCCGGCCAACGTCGCCAAGATGCGCGCCGGCATTCCGCTGACCGACGACGATCGCTGGCCCTGGCTCGAGCGGCTGGCCGACGAAATGACGGCGATCAATGCCCGCGGCGGGCACGCGGTGCTGGCGTGCTCGGCGCTGCGGCAGGCCTACCGCGACCGGCTCGATGCGCGCCGGCGACGTCCGCTTCGTGCACCTCAAGGGCGACCGCGACGACGATCGCGCCGCGCCTCGCCGAGCGCGCCGGCCACTACATGCCCGCCACGCTGCTCGACAGCCAGCTGGCGACGCTGGAGGAGCCGCGCAATGCGATCGTCGTCGACATCCGCCTGTCCGTTCCCGAGCAGGCGGCGTCGATCGCCGCCGCGCTCGACCTGAAGCCGAGCGCCCGATGAGCAGCGACACCAAGCACCCGGGCCGGCGGCCCGACACCGCGGCCGGCCACCTCGGCCGCGATCCGCAGCGCTTCCTGGGCGCCGTCAACACGCCGGTGTTCCGGGCGTCGACGATCGTGTTCCCGACGGTGGCCGACCTCGAAGCCGTCGGCGCGCGGCGAGCAGCCGGGCATCGGCTACGGCCTGCACGGGCTGCCGACGGTGCGCGACCTGCAGGCGGCGGTCGCCGAGATCGAGGGCGGGCACGCCGCGTTCGCCGTGCCCTCGGGCCTCACCGCGACGACGCTGCCGCTGCTGGCGCTGCTCTCGGCGGGCGACCACGTCCTCGTCACCGACTCGGTCTACGGCCCGACGCGCCGCTTCTGCGACCTGCACCTGAAGCGCCTCGGGATCGAGGTCGAGCTACTACGATCCGCTGGCCGGAGCGGCGATCGAGCGCGATTTCCGGCCGAACACGCGCGTCGTGTTCACCGAATCGCCCGGATCGCTGACCTTCGAGGTGCAGGACATCCCGGCGATCGCCGCGGTCGCCCACGCGCGCGGCGCGAAGGTCGTGCTCGACAACACGTGGGCGACGCCGTTCTTCTTCCGCTCGTTCGACCACGGCGTCGACGTGTCGGTGCACGCCGCCACCAAGTACATCGGCGGGCACTCGGACGTGCTGCTCGGCCTCATCGTCGACCAACGCGGCGACGACGCCGGCGCTGCACCGGCTCTGGACCGACATCGGGCGTCACCGCGTCGTCCGACGACTGCTTCCTCGGCCTGCGCGGCCTGCGCACGCTGCCGCTGCGCCTCGCGCGGCACCAGCAGAGCGCGCTCGAGATCGCCCGCGTGGCTCGCCGCCGCGGCCCGAGGTGCAGGAGGTCATCTATCCGGCGCTGCCCGGCGCCCGCGGCCACGAACTGTGGAAGCGCGACTTCACCGGCGCCACCGGCCTCTTCGGCGTCGTGCTGCACCCGGTCGCGCGCGAGCGGATCGACGCGATGCTCGACGGCATGCGCCTGTTCGCGATGGGCTGGAGCTGGGGCGGCTTCGAGAGCCTGGTCATCCCGATGTGGCCCGAGCGCGTGCGCACGGCGACGCGGTGGGACGCGGGCGGGCCGTGCCTGCGGCTGCGCGATCGGCCTCGAGGATCCGCAGGACCTGATCGCCGATCTCGCCGCGGGCTTCGAGCGGCTGGCGGCGCTCGAGCCGACCCGGCTCGCTGCCGCGCGCGGCGTCCGGCCGTCGTCCTCGCCGAGGTAGACCGCCTGCACCCGCGCGTCGGCGCGGATCGCGGCCGGCGGGCCTTCGGCGATGATCGCGCCGCGGTCGAGGACGATGACCCGATCGGCGTAGCCGAAGACGACGTCCATGTCGTGCTCGGTGAACAGCACGGCGATCCGCTGCTGCCGCGCGAGCTCCGCCGCGAGCTTCATCACCCGGTCGCGCGAGCGCGGCGACATGCCGGCGGTCGGCTCGTCCATCAGCAGCAGCCGGGGCGCGCCGGCGAGCGCCAGCGCGAGCTCGACGCGCTTGGCGTCGCCATACGCGAGCGTCGCGCAGCCCTGGTCGGCGAACTTCGCCATCCGCACCCGCTCGAGCAGCGCATCGGCCTTGGCGCGCAGGGCGGTCGGCAGCGGGCGCCGCGATGCGGCGATGCGCGCCGGCGTGCGCGAGCAGCGCGACCTCGACGTTCTCGCGCACCGTCATCGAGGCGAACGTCGCCGCGACCTGGAACGTGCGCCCGACGCCCTTGCCGCGCGATCGCCCGCGGCGCGCAGGCCGTCGATGCGCTCGCCGCCGAGGATCACCGTCGCCGCGATCGGGCAGCAGCTGGCCGTTGACCAGGTTGAAGCAGGTCGTCTTGCCGGCGCCGTTGGGCCCGATCAGCGCGACCATCTCGCCGGTCGCCGACGGTGAACGACACGTCGCGGACGGCGTCGCACGCCGCCGAAGCTCTTGGCGAGCGCCGCGCACCTGCAGCACCGGCTGCGGCCCGGCCGTCATGCCGCCTCGCCTCGCCGCCGCGCCCAGGTCAGGCGCAGCGCGCCGCCGATGCCCATCGGGAACGCGAGCACGAGCAGCAGGATCGCGCCGCCGAGCACCGCGCGCCAGTACTCGGTGGCGCGGCCGAGCGAGTCCTGCAGCCAGGTGAAGGCGGCCGCGCCGAGCAGCGGCCCGGCGAGCGCGTTGATGCCGCCCAGCAGCACCATCACCAGCGCGTCGATCGAGCGCGGGATCGCGAGCGTCTCGGGCGAGATGCTGCCCTTCGAGAACGCGTACAGCCGCCGGCGAGGCCGGCGAACGTGCCCGCGAGCGCGAACGCCGCCCACTGCATCCGGCGCACGTCGATGCCCAGCGCCTCCGCCCGCAGCGGCGAGTCGCGCCCGGCGCGCAGCGCGTAGCCGAACGGCGACTGCGCGATCCACGCGATGGCGGCGAGCGCCGCCGCCGTCGATGCCGAGCGTCGAGCCAGAAGTACGCGCGCTTGCCGGCGAGCCACTCGGCCGGCCAGACGCCGACGAGCCCGTTCGAGCCGCCGGTGACGCTGTCCCACTGGAACGCGACCGACCAGACGATCTGCGCGAACGCGAGCGTCAGCATCGCGAGGTAGACGCCCGGACAGGCGCACGCAGAACCAGCCGAACACCAGCGCGCCCGCGAGCGCCGCGAGCGGCGCGAGCGACGAGCGCCGCTTCCATCGGCACGCCGTGCTTGACGGCGATCGCCGCGGCGTACGCGCCCAGGCCGAAATACGCCGCGTGGCCGAACGACGCCATGCCGCCCGGTCCCATGATGAACTGCAGGCTGGCGGCGAACAGCGCGAACACCAGCACGTCGGTGGCGAGCACCAGCGTGTACTCGTCGCCGACGAAGGGAAGGAGCGCCGCGAGCGCGAGCGCCGCGAGGGCGCGCGAGCGCCGCCTTGCGGCCGGCCGGCACGACCAGCGCGCGCTGCTCGGCGATCTGCGTGGTCGCCGGCAGCGACGGCTTCCGGCCCAGCAGGCCGTAGGGCTTCACCGCGAGCACGATCGCCATCACGACGAACTCGGCGACCAGCGTCAGCTTGGGGAAGTCGACGCCGATGCCGGCGAGCGTGACGGTGCCGAGCGAGACGCACAGCGCCTTGACGACGCCGATCAGGATCGCCGCCAGGAACGCGCCGGGGATCGAGCCCAGCCCGCCGACGACGGTGACGACGAAGGCCTCGGCGATGATCGCGAGGTCCATGCCGAGGTTCGCCGGCTCGCGCGGCAGCTGCAGCGCGCCCGCGAGCCCGGCGAGGAAGGCGCCGAGCGCGAACACGGTGGTGAACAGCAGCCGCTCGTCGATGCCCAGCGCGCCGGCGAGCACGCGATCCTCGGTCGCCGCGCGCACCAGCATCCCGAAGCGCGTGCGCGTCAGCAGGCGCCACAGCAGCAGCAGCACGAGCGGGCCGATCGCGAGCAGCAGCAGCTCGTAGGTCGGCACCGCGCGCCCGAGGACGTCGATCGCGCCGGTGAAGCCGGGCGCGCGCGGCCCCAGCAGGTCCTCGGCGCCCCACAGCGCCAGCGCCGCGTCGCGCACGATCAGCACGACGCCGAACGTCGCGGTCAGCTGCAGCAGCTCCGGCGCCGCGTAGATGCGCTTCAGCAGCAGCACCTCGATCGCGACGCCGACGATCGCCACCGCGGCCGCGGCCAGCAGCACGCTGCCCCAGAAGCCGAACGGGCCCGCGCCCAGCACCTGCACCAGCGACCAGGCGACGAACGCGCCCAGCATGTACAGCGAGCCGTGGGCGAAGTTGACGACGCGGGTCACGCCGAAGATCAGCGTGAGCCCGGCGGCGACGAGGAACAGCGCCGACGCGCCGGCGAGGCCGTTCAGCAGCTGGGCGAGGAAGGAGGCGACGGACACGCGGGTGGGGCGTCCCGGCCGGACGCCGGGGATACCGGCGATTCAACTGCCCCTCGCACCGCCCCGCTCGCGGGGGCGGCAGAGGGCGCCGCACGTCAGTCGGCCGGCCGGAGCTTCTTCACGATGTCGTCCGAGGGAAGGTAGTCCTTGCCGTCGGCGTAGCGGAAGTCGACCATCACGCCCTTGCCGTCCTTCAGCGCGGTCCGGCCGACGTACGCGCCCATCGTCGACTGGTGGTCGAGCGGGCGGAACGTGACCGGGCCGAACGGCGTCTCGAACGCGAGGCCGCTCATCGCGGCGACGAGCTTCGCGGTGTCGGTCGAGCCCGCCTTGCGGATCGCGGCGGCGGCGGCCTTGACCGCGCTGTAGCCGACGACGGAGCCCAGCCGCGGATAGTCCTTGAACTTCGCCTGGTACGCGTCGCGGAAGCGCTTGTGCTCGGGCGTGTCGATCGCGTACCACGGGTAGCCGGTGACGTACCAGCCGACCGGCGCCTCGTCCTTCAGCGGGTCGAGGTACTCGGGCTCGCCGCCCAGCAGGTTGAACACCGGGCGGTCCTTGAACAGCCCGCGCAGCTGGCCCTCGCGGACGAAGCGCGCGAGGTCGGGGCCGAACAGCGACGAGAAGATCGCGTCGGGCTTGGCGTCGATCAGCGCCTGCACGACCGGGCCGGCGTCGATCTTGCCCAGCGGCACGGCCTGCTCGACGAACTCGATGCCTCCGGGCGAGAGCGCGATCATCTGCTTCTTGAACGCGGCGGCCGCCGACTGCCCGTACTCGTAGTTCGGATAGACGATGGCCCAGCGCTTCTTGCCGAGCTTCGCGGCGGCGGGCGCCAGCATCGCCGTCTGCATGTACGTCGACGCGCGCAGCCGGAACGTGTACTTGTTGCCGTTCTCCCAGACGATCTTGTCGGTCAGCGGCTCGGCGGCGAGGAACAGCACCTTGCGCTGCTTGGCGAGGTCGGCGACGGCGAGGCCCACGTTCGACGCGAACGTGCCCATCAGCAGCGCGACCTTCTCGCGCGCGATCAGCTCCTCGGCGACGCGCACGGCGTCGCCCGGGTTGCCGGTGTCGTCGCGCGAGACGATTTCGATCGGCCGCCCGAGGACGCCGCCGGCCGCATTGATCTCGTCGACGGCGAGGTCCATGCCCTTCTTGTACGGCTCGAGGAAGGCGGGGAAGACCTTGTAGCTGTTGAGCTCGCCGAGCTTGATCGGCTGGGCGGCGGCGGCCAGCGACAGCGTGACGGCAATCGACGCCGACGGCGGCGGCGACCAGGCGGCGAGCGTTCATGGGGACTCCGGAGCAGGGGGCAGGGCGGTGCTGGGGCGTCGGCGGGAGGGCGGCCGGGGACGTTTCCACGGAAGATAGAGGCAGGGCGCGGCCCGCGCAAGCTTCGGCCGGCGATTCCTTGACCGCTCTTGCCCGACGGCGACGCCGCCGCGTACGCCAGGCACCCGCAGGCGACGGCGCGCGGGACGCAGGATGCCGTGAATCGCCGGCCGTCGGCGTCTCCGGCGCGCCGCGGCCACGGTAGAATGAAGCGTCGACCGGTCGCGATCGGATCGCGTCCCGCGAGGGTCGGCGGACTCAGTCGCCGCGGCCGGGCCGCCCGCATGACCTTCCACCTCTTCGGACTGCCCCTCCGCCGCCGCGCGCGGCCGGTGCGCATCGACGCCGCCGCGGCGGAACGGGCGCTGGTCGAGCAGGCGCAGCTTGCCGATGATGCGCTCCTCGCGCGGCTCGGCTCCCACCCCGACGGCCTGACCAACCACGAAGCCGCGCTGCGCTACCGCGACGTCGGGCCCAACACCGTCGGCGACGAGCATCCGCGGTCGCTGTGGCTGCAGATCGCCCAGCTGGTCGTCGAGTCCGCTGTCGCTGCTGCTGCTCGCGCTGGCGGCGGTCAGCTACTTCACCGGCGGGCGCGAGGGCGCCGTGATGATCATGGCGATGGTCGTCCTGTCGTCGCTGTTCGCGTTCGTGCAGGAGCACCGGTCGAGCAAGGCGGCCGAGGCGCTGCGCGCGCTGGTGCACACGCGCGTCGAGCTGCTGCGGCGGCCGCGCCCGCGCGACGGCGAGCCGGCGGGGCCGGGGGCCCGGGTCTCGGTCCCGCTCGCGCACATCGTTCCCGGCGACATCGTGCTGCTCGCGGCCGGCGACCTGGTGCCTGGCGACGTGCGCATCCTCAAGGCCAAGGACCTGTTCGTCAGCCAGGCGGCGCTGACCGGGGAATCGCTGCCGGTCGAGAAGGTGGCGACGGCGGGCGGCGCCGGCAGCGGCCATCGAGCGTCGAATCTGGCGCTGATGGGGACCTACGTCGTCAGCGGGACGGCCACCGCCGTCGTGCTCGCGACCGGCGCCCGCACGCACTTCGGCGCGATCGCGCGCACGACGACCGCGGCGCGGGATGCCACCGGCTTCGAGCAGGGCATCGCGCGCTACATCTGGCTGGTGCTGCGCTTCATGGCGGTGATGGTCCCGCGGTGTTCCTGATCAACGGCCTCACCAAGGGCGACTGGATGGAGGCGTTCCTGTTCGCGCTGGCGGTGGCCGTCGGCCTCACGCCCGAGATGCTGCCGATGGTGATCACCATCAACCTCGGCAAGGGCGCGCTGGCGATGGCCGGCAAGCGGGTGATCGTCAAGCGTCTCGCGGCGATCCAGAACTTCGGCGCGATGGACGTGCTGGCGACCGACAAGACGGGCACGCTGACGCAGAATCGCGTGCTGCTCGAGCGCCACGTCGACATCTCGGGCGCGGAGTCGACACCGCGTGCTCGAGTACGCCTGCCTCGTCAGCGTGTTCCAGTCGGGCCTGCCGAACCTGCTCGACAAGGCGATGCTCACGCACGCCGAGGTGCACGAGCACATCAGGTCGGGCGCGGGCTACCGCAAGATCGACGAGATCCCGTTCGACTTCGAGCGGCGGCGGATGTCGGTCGTCGTCGAGTCGAGCGACGGCGCGCGGCACCTGCTGATCTGCAAGGGGGCGGTCGAGGAGGTGTTCGCGGCCTGCGACCGCGCCGAGCGCGACGGCGCGGCGGCGCCGGTGGTGCCCGGACACGAGGACGAGCTGCGGGCCGTGACGCGCGAGCTCAACGAGGACGGCTTTCGCGTCATCGCCGTCGCGTACAAGGAAGTGCCCGCGGGCCCGGCGACCTATTCCGTCGCCGACGAGGCCGGTCTCACGCTGCTCGGCTTCATCGCGTTCCTCGATCCGCCGAAGGAGACCGCCGGCCGCGCGCTCGAGCTGCTGCGCGACTCCGGCGTCGCGGTGAAGGTGCTGACCGGCGACAACGAGGCGGTCACGCGCCACGTCTGCCGGCAGGTGGGGCTGGCGGTCGAAGGCACGCTCGCGCGGCCCCGACGTCGACGCGCTGTCCGATGCCGAGCTCGCGGCCCGCGTCGGCCCGGTCACGCTGTTCACCCGGCTCAATCCGGAGCAGAAGGCGCGCGTGATCCGGGCGCTGCGCGCCGCCGGCCACGTCGTCGGGTACCTGGGCGACGGCATCAACGACGGCCCCGCGTTGCGGGCCGCCGACGTCGGGGTCTCCGTCGACGAGGCGGTCGACATCGCCAGGGAGACCGCCGACATCATCCTGCTCGAGCACAGCCTGCTCGTGCTGCAGGAAGGCGTCATCGAGGGGCGGCGCGTGTTCGGCAACGTGACCAAGTACCTGCGGATGGCGGGCAGCTCCAGCTTCGGCAACATGCTGTCGGTCGTCGGGGCGAGCGCGCTGCTGCCGTTCGTGCCGATGGCGCCCGTGCAGATCCTGCTCAACAACCTGCTCTACGACGTGTCGCAGACGGCGGTGGCGACCGACCGCGTCGACGCCGAGTTCCTGGCGAAGCCGCGGCGCTGGGACATCTCGGGCATCGGCAGGTACATGGTCGCGATCGGCCCGCTGTCCTCGATCTTCGACTACGCGACGTTCGCGCTGATGGCCTGGGGCTTCGGCGCGCTGCAGGACAGCGCGCTGTTCCACACCGGGTGGTTCGTCGAGTCGCTGCTGTCGCAGACGCTGATCGTCCACGTGATCCGGACGGGCAGGGTGCCGTTCGTCGACAGCCGGCCGAGCGGGACGCTGCTGGCGATGACGCTCGCGGTCTGCGCGTTCGGCGTCTGGCTGCCGTTCTCGCCGCTGGCCGGGGCGCTGGGCCTCGTGCCGCTGCCGCCGGCGTACTGGGTCGCGCTGGCGGCGATGCTCGCCGCCTACCTGACGCTGACGCAGGTCGTGAAGACCTGGCTGCTGCGGCGCCTCCGGCTCGACTAGGCGACAGGGACGCGCGAAGGGCGGCGCTACTTGGTCTCGGGCTTCGGCTTGAATGCCTTGACGCGCACGCGCGCCTCGAGCAGCTGCTCCTCGGTCAGCTTGTCGGCGGCCTCCTTCAGCATCCGTGCCGCGTCCGAGCGGGCGCCGCCCGGCGGCAGCGCGTAGATGGCGAGCTCCAGCCACTTGACGGCCTCGACGTAGTCGGCCGGCACGCCGCGCTGCGTCGTGTACAGGATGCCGAGGTTCAGCTGCGCGTACGCCATGCCCTGCTCGGCCGCACGGCGGAACCAGCGGGCCGCGGTGGCGTCGTCCTTCGGCACGCCGAGGCCTTCGGCGTAGCTCGCCGCGAGGTTGTACTGCGCCGTGGCGTTGCCCTGGTTGGCGGCACGTGCGAACCACATCGCCGCCGTCGTGTCGTTCTCCTCGACCCCCTTGCCCTCGGCGTAGAGCGTGCCCATCTGGAACTGCGCGGCGGCGTTGCCCTGCTCGGCGAGCGGCTTCCACAGCTCCAGTGCCTTCTCGTAGTCCTGCTGGCGGTAGGCGTCGATGCCGTCCTCCAGCGGTCCCGCGGCGACAGGCTGCGCGAGTGCGAGCGCGATGGCGCCGACGACGGCGGCAAGCGATGCCCGATGCTTCATGGGTGACGTTCCTCGGAGGGCGAAGGCGCGGGCAATGCGCCTCGGCCAAATGGCGAATTATGCCAGACGGCCCGGTCGCGCCGGGTCAGTGGAGCACGCCATCCACCGTCACGGGCCGCGGACCGATGTCGAGCGCGTCGACGACGTCGCCCAGCATCGTCAGCCGGCCGCGGCGCCGGTTGCTGCCGGTGTCGCTGTACTCGAAGCCGTACACCCGGCGCAGCCGCACCCGGCCCTCGGCGTCGCGCGCCGGCCGCAGCGACTCCAGCGCGACGGTGTCGTCGAGGAACAGCAGGCCTTCCAGCCGGCACGCGTCGCGCATCGCCGTGTTGGCGAGCTCGCGGGTCTTGAGGCTGTCCCAGACCAGCCACAGGCCGGCTGCGGCCAGCGTCAGCGCGAGGATGTCGAGCAGCGTCATGGTTCGGGGTTCGTGCCGGGGGCGGCGCCGGGCGGCGGAAGCGAAGTTTGCCACACCCGGAGCCCGGTGGCCGGCCTCGAACTGTGGTCAATTCGGACGGGGCCCGCAGCGGGCGCCACCACGACCGATCGATGAAGCTCGATGCCTGCACGCAAGGCCGCCTGACGCTGCACGCCGGCGTCGCCGCCCGCGGTCGCTACTGGCAGACCGTGCCCGGCGCCGCGAAAGACCTGGCGCGTGATCGACTTGGTCTGCGAGACGCCGTTCACGTTGTAGGCGAAGCTGCCGCTGTTGCCGTGCGCGAACGTCACCGTCGCCGTGCCCACGGTCGTTTCCCTGACCTTGGCGGGGTCGAACGGCACCGCGCTGAACGCCGGGCCGGTGACCGTGGAGACGTTGCCGGAGTAGGCGTTCCCGAGCGTCCTGTGCATCTCGGCCACCAGCCACCACGGCTTCCCCGCGGCGTCGTAGGTGAACCAGGTCGCGAAGATGATGTCGGCCTGGTGGGTCAGGTTCACGCCCCAGCCGGACTCTCCGCCCGCCGGAGCGCTCCACCACAGGTCCTGGAAGTTCGTCGCGCGCGAAAGATCCGGCTGCGTGCCCCAGCTGCAGACGGGGAGCGGCCCGAAGGCCTGTCGCGTGATCGCCTTGGTCTGCGAAATGCCGTTGACCGTGTACGCGAGCGTGCCGTCGTTGGCCGTGGTGAAGCTGGCGGTCATCGTGCCCACGACCGATTCCTTGACCTTCGACTTGTCCCAGGGCGTCGCGTTGAACGCCGGTCCGCTCACCGTCGCGACGTTGCCCGAGTAGATGCCGGCCGCGCTCTTGTGCAGCTCCGCGATCAGCCACCACGGCTTGCCGTTCGCGTCGAACGTGAACCACGTGGCGAAGATGACGTCGCCCTGGTGGGCGAAGTTGATGCCCCATCCGGATTCCGAGCCGCCGGGCGACTTCCACCACAGGCCCTGGAAATTGGCCGCGGCCGGCGCGGCCGCGCTGGCGCTCGCGACGTTCGAGTAATCGGAGGTGCCTCCGTCTCCCTTCGCGGCCACGCGGTAGTAGTACATGGCGCCGGGCGCGGGCAGGCTGGTGTCGGCGTAGCTCGTCGCGTTGGCGGGGAGCGTCGCGATCGGCGTGAAGGCCCAGTCGTAGCTCCAGCCGTTGGAGGAGCGCTCGACCACGTACGCGGTCTCGTTCGTCGCGGCGTCCTGCCAGGCGAGGTCGATCCGGGTCGGCGGGGATGCCTTGGCCACGAGGTTGCCGGGCGCGGCCGGCACGGCCGGGAGGACGGTGACGTGGACCGGCGTCGACGTCGACAGCGCCCCGGTATCGGTGGTCGCCTTCGCCAGCAGCGAATACGCGCCCGCAGGGACGCCGCGCCACGGCAGCGTGTAGGGCGGCGTCGTCGCCGTGCCCAGCAGCGTCCCGCCGCCGTAGAACTCGACCTTGCGGATCGTTCCGCTGCCTCCGGTCGCCTGGATGCCGATGACGATGTCCGCCGGCGCGGTGAACTTGGCGCCCGGCGTCGGGGACGGTGATCGCGATCGCGGGCGGCGTGTTCGGCGCGGGCTTGACGATCGTGAACGTGTCCGCGACCTCGCCGGTGTCGCGCAGGAACGTCGCGTCGAGGCGGACGCCGTTGACGTCGAGCACCAGCGAGCCGAGCTCGTTGATCGACTTGTACATCACCGGGTGGTCGAGCGGGCCGCCGCTCACCTGGCCTGCGCTGCCCGTCACGACGTAGACGGCGCGTCCCGGATTGGTGAGCTTGCTGTACGCGCCGGTGTCCCCGGCCGCCCGCTGCCGCCGTCCTTGATCATCGCCGGAGTCAGCGTCCACGAGGACCCGTAGTGGCCGCCGATCAGCTTCGATCGCTCGTACGAGTGGCTGTGGCCGTTGAGCACGAGGTCGACGCCGTTGGCTTCGAGGATCGGCAGCGCGTTGGCGCGCATCTCCGATCATCGTCTTTTCGTCGTCGGAATTGTGCGAGCCCCGCGTGTACGGCGGGTGGTGCCAGAATGCGATCGTCCACGTCTGCCGGTTGGCGGCGAGATCGGAAGCGAGCCAGGTCAGCATCGGGCCGTTCACCGACCGGTCCGAGGTCATCGAGTCGAGGCAGACGAAGTGGATGTTGGCGTAGTTGAACGAGTAATACTTTCGGCTGCCGGAGGGCACGCCGCCGGCCTCGCCCGCGCTCGGCACCGAGAACACCTTGAAGATCGGCGTCGTCGCGACGTCCGGATCGGTCAGCTGGTCGGTGTCGTGGTTGCCGATGGTCGACCACAGGTTGCTGCGCCGGAGCGAGGCCTTGTACATGTCGAACACCGCGGCCTGGTACTGCGTGTCCGTGCCGTTCTCGTAGGCGTTGTCGCCGAGCAGCAGGATGAGGTCGGTGTACTGCGCCTGCGTCCACGTGGTGTACGCATCGCGCACGCGCACCTGGCGGTCGCTCGTTCCCGTCACGCCCGCCGTTCCCGCGTCGCCGAGGACCCACACGCGCGTCAGGTCCGCGGTGTCCGGCGGAGGGGCCGTGATGAAGAAGTGATTGGCGTCCCCGCCGGCGAGCGTCTTCGCCGTCGTGCCGATCGAGTAGTAGTACGGCGTGCTCGGCGACAGCCCGGTCAGCGTGACGATGTGCTCGGTCGTCGGGACGGCGACGTCGACATTCGCCGTCAACGCGGCCGCATCGGTGCCGAAGCGCACCCGGCTGTCGGTCGCGACGTCGGTCCGCCAACGCACGATCTGCGTCGACGACGTTCCCATCTGCAGGTACGGCCCGCGCGTGACCGTCTGCGCGCCCACGGGCAGCGCGGCGATCGCAACCAGGCCGACCAGCAGCCACACGGCAACCCGGGTCGGCAACCCGGCCACCGGTCTCGATCGATTGTTCATGAAATAGCCCGCCTCTGCTGGGCCGCTGGCCCGGGCCGGGAAGGTAAAGCAGCGAGCCGATCCAGGCGACGGTCAGCTGCGTCGGGCGGCGAACGCCACCCGTGCTCCATTATCGCCCTTTGTCGCACCGAATGCAATGCCGGGTTCGGGCGGAACACGCATAAAAACAGTGACTTGGCTGTCCGCGGTCGGTCCGGCGCCGGGTGCTTCGGGCGTGGCGCCGCGGTCGGCATCTTCAGCGGCAAATTGCGTTGAAAAGGTCCGTGCTCGAATGGACCGTGTCGAGCCACGCGAGGCGCTGGTTGAGGAACGACTTGAAGAACGCGACCGCTTCGGCCCAGGTCGCGAACGTGTCGTCGTTGACCACTGCACGCCGCTGAAGCGCCCGGCGCCTGCCTGCGACATCGTCCGCGCGTTCAGGAAATCTTCAGGCTTCGCCGGTACTCTCATGGGGGTGTCATCTTTCGAGGAACGCTCACCATGAAACGAACACCGGAGCAGATGGAATTCGCCCTCTACGCCGGGGCGATCTTCCTGACCGTGCTGGCCACGATCGTGCTGGCGGAACTTTCGCGGATCTGACCCGAGCCGTTCGAGACAACGGCACCGATGTCCAACTTCGTCGAGCGGAAGCTCGGGCCGTGTTTGCGAAGGACGCGGCGCGGCCGGGGCGCCATTCCTGCCGCCGTTGCCGCCGCGGCCATCCCCGCGAACGGGGTGCGGCGATGAACGACGCAGCGACCACGGCCGGGAACAGCGCGACCGGCGACGACAGCGGGGTGCACATCGTCTTCTTGTACCCGTTCCGTTTCCTCGACCCGGTGACGGGTCGCTGGGTCCGCGCCCCGCAGCGCGCCGAGCGGCGCGACATCGAGCGGCGATACGCGCACTGGGAGATCACCGGGGGGCCGGTGATCCGCTATGGCGTCGTCGCCCCGTTCCATCCCTGCCGATACTGACTCTGTGGTGGCTCGGTGCTGCCGTGCCCGGCACCATCATCCGAGGGACGCCAGGATGAAGGCCGCGGAGACAATGGTCACGCAGACGGCCGCGACGTAGAGGGTCAAATCCTTTTGATCGCGCGTTCGCATGGGAGCCCTCCTCGAGTGGATGACACCCGTGCAAGGCTAGCGGCGAATCCTGAAGGCTTTCTGAAAGGGGCGACCGGCGTCGTCCGAAGTCCTGGCCGGGATCAAGATGCCGGGGCGGTGTCGTGCCGCATTGATGCGCGGCGGCCCGACCCCGTCGTCCCCGGCTGACATCGCCATAGGCAGTTTGGTCGGTGGCGTCCCGACCGGTGCTGGCTTGCTCCTGGTGACGTTTCACTCATCCAGGCCGCCGAAGCCGAAGAGGCTCAGCAGGCTCGTGAACAGGTTGAAGATCGAGACGTACAGCCCCACGGTAGCCAGCACGTAGTTGGTCTCGCCGCCGTTGACGATGCGGCTGGTCTCGAAGAGGATCAGGCCGGCAGACAGCAGCGCGACCATGGCCGCCACGGCCAGGCCCAGCGCCGGGATCTGCAGCAGCACCGCGCCCAGGCCCGCAATCAGCGCGATGACCATGCCGGCGAACAGAAAGCCGCCCATGAAGCTGAAATCGCGCCGGGTCGTCAATGTCCAGGCCGACAATGCCAGGAAGGTGACGCCCGTCGCCGCCAGGGCGAGAGCCACGACCTGCGCACCGCCGGGCAGGGCCAGCGACTTGGCCAGCACCGGCCCCAGCGTGTAGCCCATGAAACCCGTCAGTGCGAATACCGTCGGCAGCGCCCAGCCGCTGTTCTTGAACTTGTAGACGACGAAGAGCAGGCCGAAATAGCCGCCCAGGGTCAGCAGGATGCCCGGCGCCGGCAGCTGAAGGGCCATGCTGGCGGCGGCGACCGCTGCGCTGAACAGCAGCGTCATCGACAGCAGCGCGTACGTGTTGCGCAAGACCCGGTTTGCGCCGACAGCGCTCGGCGAGCTTGCAGGGCCGACGACGACCGGGAAACCGGCTGCGGAGTGCGGGCGCGAGGTGGAGGGGACGGGGGTCATGGGGTTCATGGTGTGAGGTCCGTTGTGCGTTCGGGTTCAGTGCTCGAGGCTGATGAAGCGCTGGCGATAGCGGCGGGAGACACTGCCCCGGCGCCACAGGCGCAGCAGGAGTCGCGCGGCGCGCGCCAGCGCACTGTCGAGCGCGGTGCGCCAATCGCTTGCCACGGAGGCGACGACCACCGACCCTGCGCCGTCGGTCTTGAGTTGCACCTGGCAGCGCTTGTCGAGACCGCCGCGCGGGCCGTTCACGTCCGACATTTGCACCTCGGCGTGAGGGACAAGCCAGCTCAGGCGCCGCAATGCGAAGCGCACGCGGCGCTCCGTCAGGTCGCGGAACTCGGTGGCGTGCAGGATGGCGGGACTTGAATAGCACTTGCATCGCTGGTCTCCATCGGGTGAGGGACAGTCGAACTGTGGGCCGCATTGACGGTTCCGAGAAAGCAGCTTTTGGAGAACGCCAACATCGGAAAAACCTGAACACCAGGCAAGGCTTCAGTGGCAGACTTCGGCGTTTGCCGGCTGCGGCACCAGCCGCGCCGATCGACTCCTTGCCGATGGGGGAAACCGGGTCCTGGCGGCTGCTCGCCGCCATTGGTGCATCGGTGGAGGGGCAGAGGCGGGCAACCTCTTCGCTGCCGACCCGCGGGCCGGCTGAATGAAAGCGCTCAGGCGCGCGCCGCGGCGATGACCTGCAGTACCAGAGGGTGCTGCTGCCCGCGGCGTGAGCGGATGGCGTGGATTTCCTCCTTCACGTCGTCGCAGCGCCCGAGCAGTCGCAGTCCGCGCATCAAGCCCACGTCGTCGGCACCGAGGCGGGAGACCGGGAACACCCCCAGTCCGCGCGCGGCGAACACTGCCAGCAGCGCGCTGTCCTCGAATTCGCCGACGATGTGCGGCCTCAATCCCATGGCTTCGAACCAGCGATCGAGGGCGGGACGCAAGGCCGAGTGGCCGGTGGGCAGCAGCACCGGCAGTCGGTTCAGCGAGTGCGGAAATTGTTCCACGTCGGCCTTGTGCACATGCGCGGCGGGCCCGAACCACTCCACCGTCGATTCGACCAGCCGCTCGCTTGTCAGGCGAAGGTTCGGGTTGCGTGGTGCCGGCTGCCCGGCCAGCACCAAGTCCAGGTGGTGCAGCGCCAGTTCAGCCAGCAGCTGCTCGAACTCGCCTTCGTGGCACACGAGCCGCAATGATGGCGTGGCCAGCACGGGCTCCAGCAGTGCGTGGGCGGCCAGCTTGGAAATGCCGTCCGACATGCCGACGGCCAGACGGGCGACCTTGCCGCTGGCCGCCTCGCGCACTTCGTCGGGGATCGCCTGGCCCAGTTGAAAAATCTCCTCGGCGCGGGCGAACGCGGCCTGGCCCGCCTCGGTCATCGCCACACCGCGGCCGGCCGGCTTGAGCAGCTGGTGGCCGAGCGCCTTTTCGAGTTCCCACACCTGGGCGCTTATCGTCTGCACCGCCATGTCCAGCCGCTCGGCCGCGCGGGCGGCCTGCGCGGCTTCGACTGCGCCGTCGCCGCGATTATCTGCCGGTCCTGCGCTCCGGACGTCCGCTGCGCGCCTCGCGCTTCAGGCCGACCACCAGCGTGATCAGCGTCACCGGGACGACGAAACAGAGCATCGTCATCGATAGGAGCGGGAGGTCATCGTGGTGCTGCGCCGACAGAATCAGATAGGCCGTGTACGCAACGTAGTAGCCGAGGAAGACGACGCCTTCCCAACGCGCGATCTGCCGTCCGGTGAAGAACACCGGGAGGCACGCGACGGCCACCGCCGTCATCACCGGCAGATCGAAGGCCAGCACCGAGGGGGCAACCGCCAGCGGCTCACGGGCGACCAGACTCGACGCCCCCAGCACGGCGAGGATGTTGAACGTGTTG
Organism: uncultured beta proteobacterium; assembly: GCA_963832705.1. GTDB lineage: Bacteria > Pseudomonadota > Gammaproteobacteria > Burkholderiales > Casimicrobiaceae > CAIWHR01. The sequence goes on from CAWHVP010000010.1 coordinate 391,322, forward strand.
CTGCCGACGACATTGCCGATGGCGATGTCGCGCTCGCCACGGATCGTCGCCATGATGGAAGTCGCGACTTCCGGCAGCGACGTGCCGGCGGCGACGATGGTCAGCCCGACGACCAGCTCCGACACTCCCATTGCCCGAGCGATGGTGATCGCCGCGTCGACCAGGAGTGTCGACCCGAGCACCAGCATCCCGAGACCGGTCACCACCAACAGCACCTGCACGCCCCAATGACTGTCCCAGCCGTCCTTCGGCACGAACTCAGCGGCGTACTCCTGCCTGGTCGCCTTGGTTTCCCGCCGCGATTGGATGACCAGAAAGGCGGTGTACGCGACGACGAGGCCGAACAGCAGCGCGCCGTCGAGCCCGCCGATGCGGCGGTCGGCGGCCAGCGCCCAGAGGAGCAGCGAGACACCGATCATCACCGGCACTTCCTGGCGGATCAGCTGGGCGTTGACGACCAGCGGCGCGATCGATGCGGAAGCCCCAAGGATGAACAACACGTTGAAGATGTTGCTGCCGACGACGTTGCCGATGGCGATGTCGACCTGCCCGGACGCGGCGCCCTGGACGGACACGGCCATCTCCGGCGCGCTCGTGCCGAATGCCACGATGGTCAGCCCGATGACCAGCGGCGAGACGCCGAACGACAGCGCGATCTTCGACGCCCCGCGCACCAACGCCTCGGCGCCGGCGACCAATAGAACGAGCCCGACCGCGAACCAGACGAACTGCATCAGCATCATTCACCGCTCCCCTGAACCCATCCGGCAAACCCAGCGCGTCCGTCCCCCGCGCAGTGCTATGGAGGGCCCCTCCACGTGGAACACGGGAATCTGCCGACGCGGCGGATCGAGAGGTGACTGTCCGCCAAGTCGTGTCATCCTGCGTCCAGCGGGGCACCGCGGAAGTCATATTGTAGACGCTTGGTAACAGGCACGACCTGATCGCATCGCCGTCCGCGCCGCCTGGCCGCCACGGGGCAAGGGATCGAGCGGCCGCGTCGCCGCGCAATGCGGCCGCCTCCGCCGCCACCCGGCGCGAACGACGGCAACGGGCGGAACGCCAGCGCCCCCGGGCGCTATACTCGACTGCAAGGGGCAAAGCACTGGCCCCGCGGTCCAAGGGAGAACAGCAGATGTCGCAATGGCTCCGGAAGTACGAGCGCGTGATCGTGGGCACGCTGATCGCGATGCTTGCGGTGGTCGTGGCGTTGTCGACCGTCGAATTGGGCTGGATCCTGCTGAAGGACATCCTTTCGCCGCCGAGCCTGCTGCTCGAGGTCGACGAACTCCTGGAGGTCTTTGGATTCTTCCTGCTGGTGTTGATCGGCCTCGAACTCCTCGACACCATCAAGATCTATTTCGAGAAGGGCTCGATCGAGCTCAAGGTGATTTTCAGCGTGGCGCTGATCGCGATCGGCCGCAAGATCATCATCTTCGATCCGAAGGACTACGACGGGCTGCAGATGATCGGCGTCGCGGCGATCATCGTCGCGCTGGTCGTCGGCTACGGGGTCGCCACCGACCGGTTCACTCGCCGCGGAGGCTGAGCCGCGAGCGCTGCGGCCGCTCCTCGCTGCGCTCGTCGCCGGAGGACTCCAGTCAGCGCGTCTGCGTCGCAAACGGCATGCGCCACCTTGCGCCCGCACGTGATTTCAACGTCGGGCATCAACCATCACATGCACTGGCTCTATCTGACCATCGCGATCGTCTCCGAAGTCATTGCAACTTCGGCGCTCAAGGCAGCGGACGGCTTCACCCGTTGGGTGCCTTCGCTGATCGTCATTGTCGGGTATTCGTCGGCGTTCTACTTCCTGTCGCTTACCCTGCGCACGCTTCCGCTGGGCATCGCCTACGCGGTCTGGTCCGGCGTCGGTGTGGCGCTGATTGCCATCCTGGGCTGGGCCCTATACCACCAGTCCCTGGACCTGGCGGCATGCATCGGCATCGGCCTCATCGTTGCCGGGGTTGTCGTGCTGAATCTGTTCTCCCGGTCGGCCGACATTGAGCGGCGTACTCCGGTAGTCCATCTCCACGCTCAGCGGGAGATGGGGTGCAGCGGGCTACATCTCGACGATCACCTCGCCGGACGCCGGATCGGTAACGCCGAGCCCCGCGCCCAGGTCTTCCAGCGTGTCGCGGAAGGTGTCGAGCATCGCGATCATTCGCGGTCGCGCGGCGACCAGGTCCTGGTAGCTCTCCCACTCACCGATCGCACAGTAGGTCCGCTCGCCGGTCTTGATCAGCACGAATCGCTTGAAACCGGTGAAATCGGGATGGGTCTTCTGGTGCGCGGCGACAAACTCCGGTTCACGGCCAGGCTTGACGCGGAAGCGCACGACGTTGAACGCTGTCATGGCATTTGCTCCTCATCGCAGGTCCGCATGTCCACATGGGCATGGAGCCCACCCCGGCACGCGCATCGGGCGAGCCACCAGGAAACGAGGTCACCCAAGCGTGCCGCGATCAGCAAGGAGACGATATACGCCCGTCATCGCTCAAACGCAATGAGAGGCATTCTGAACGGCCGCGGCCGACGAATCAGGCCAGGGATGCCCAAGAAAAAGGGCAGCCCGGAGGACCGCCCTTTTTTTCCTACTGGTGCCGATGCACGGATTCGAACCGCGGACCTTCGCATTACGAATGCGCTGCTCTACCAACTGAGCTACACCGGCACTAAACCTGCTTCCCGCCTGCAACCTGCCGGCATCGCTTGACGCTCGCAGGACATGCCGGGAGAAAATCCAACCAATCTGACCGCTCGGCCGGTTCATCAGCAACCAGCCGCACGAAGTCAGCGAGCCCGCGATTATACCGGATGGCTCGAGCCGCTGCCAAGGTCACCGGCAACGGAAGGTCACCGGCAACGGAAACTGTCCCGGCCGATCAGTGACCGCGCGCGAGCGGCAGCGTCGCGGCGAGCGCGCTGACGCCGTTCCAGAAGATCTGCACGCCGATGCACAGCAGGATGAATGCCGACAGCCGCACCAGCACGCTGGTGCCCGCGGCGCCGAGGCGGCGCAGCATGCGATCGGCGTAGCGGTAGCACAGCAGGATCGTCGCGGCGATCAGCGTGACGCCGATCAGCTCGCTGGCGCCGTTGACGAGCAGCGAGCGCATGCCGCCCGAGTGGTTGGCGCCCAGCGTGATCGCCACCGAGATCGTGCCCGGGCCGACGGTCAGCGGCAGCGTCAGCGGATAGAACGCGCGCGTGGCGATGTCCGCGGCGGCGTCGCCCGACGGCCGGCGACGGCGGGGGCACGGCGGTGTCCTGGCGCAGGATGTCCCAGCCCAGCGCGCAGACGACGAGACCGCCGGCGACCTGCACGATCGGGACCGACAGCCCGAAGAAATCGAGCACGTAGGTGCCGACGAACACCGAGAACAGCAGCAGCAGGAAGGCATTGATCGCGACGCGGCGTCGCCAGCGCCTTGCGCATTTCCGCGGAGCAGTCGGCGGTCATCGCCAGGAACACCGGCGCGCCGCCGAACGGATTGACGATCGGGAGCAGGGCGGCGAAGACCAGCAGCACGCCTTCGACGATCTGGCGCAGTTGTCCGCTCATGGGGAGGCAGCGACGGCGGTGGGGGAGGCGGTGGAAGGGCGCTTCGGCAGGGGGCTGCGCTACACTAACACGCCGCCGTGCCGCCGGTGATCCTTCGGCGCCGGGGCAGCGCCTGCCAACCGATCCACGCCGTCACCCACCCTTGCGATGCCCGCCACGCGCACGCTCCACGGCTTCCACGCGGTCACCGCGCGGCTGCGGCAGCGGCCGGAATCGGTCCGCGCCGTCTACCTGTCGCGTCGCGCGCAGCGACGCGCGCGCGCGCGATCTGGCTGCGCTGCGCCAAGGCCGCGCGGCTGCGTCGTGCACGGCGCCGACGACGCCCGGCTCGCCGAGCTGTCGGGCTCGACGCGCCATCAGGGCGTCGTCGCGATCGTCGATGCGCAGGCCGCGCCGGTCGACGCTCGCGGACGTGCTGGAGACGCTGCCCGAGCCCGCCTTGCTGCTGGTGCTCGACGGCGTGACCGATCCGCACAACCTCGGCGCCTGCCTGCGCAGCGCCGATGCCTTCGGCGCGCACGCCGTCGTCATCCCCAAGGACCGCGCCGTGGCGGTCAACGCGACCGTCGCCAAGGCGGCGAGCGGCGCCGCCGACACCGTGCCGGTCGTCACCGTCACCAATCTCGCGCGGGCGTTGCGCGAGATGAAGGAGCACGGCATCTGGATCCTCGGCGCCGACGCCGGCGGCGAGAGCCTGTTCGACCGCCGACGTCCGCGGGCCGGTCGCGTGGGTGCTGGGCGCCGAGGGCGCGGGCCTGCGCCGGCTGACGCGCGAGCTGTGCGACCGCATCGTCGGCATTCCGCTGATCGGCACCGTCGAGAGCCTCAACGTGTCGGTGGCCGCCGGCATCTGCCTGTACGCCACCCGGCAGCAGCGCGCGCGGGTAAGCCGGCCCGCGGCACGCGAGCCGCAGCGCGCGGGCGCCGCGGCATGTCGGCAGTTGCCTTGCGTTCGCCGGGCAGCTAGCATTGATCGGTTCATCGCCGATCGGCGATTTCCACGAACCTTTCCCCGAGGAAGCCATGCCGAAACACACCGTCACCGGGCGCACGCGCCTGCTGCGCTCGGCGCTCGCCGCCGCGCTCGTCGCCGCCCTGCCGCTCGCCGGCACCGCGCTCGCCAAGGGCACGCTCGTCTACTGCTCCGAAGGCAGCCCCGAAGGCTTCCAGCCGCAGTTCTTCTCGACCGGCACGACGTTCGACGCGGTGTCGGTGCCGATGTTCAACCGGCTGGTCGAGTTCGAGATCGGCACGACCAACATCGTGCCGGCGCTGGCCGAATCGTGGACGATCTCGCCGGACGGCAAGGTCGTCACGTTCAAGCTGCGCCAGGGCGTCAAGTTCCACAGCAACGCGAACTTCAAGCCGACGCGCGACTTCAACGCCGACGACGTGCTCTTCAGCTGGACCCGGATGGCCGACGACAGCAACCCGTTCCACAAGATCACCGCGGGCCAGACCTTCGCGTACTTCGAAGACATGGGCATGAAGAACATCGTCGACAAGGTCGAGAAGGTCGACGACTACACGGTGCAGGTTCACGCTGAAGCGGCCCGAGGCGCCGTTCCTCGCCGACATGGCGATGGACTTCGCGTCGATCCTGTCGAAGGAGTACTTCGAGGCGATGATGAAGAAGGGCACGCCGAACGCCGCCGACATCTACCCGATCGGCACCGGGCCGTTCGAGTTCGTCTCCTACCAGAAGGACGCGACGATCCGCTACAAGGCCTTCGACCAGCACTTCCGCGGCAGGCCGAAGGTCGACAACGCTGGTCTACTCGATCACCCGCGACGCGACGGCGCGCTACGCCAAGCTGAAGACCGGCGAGTGCCACGTGATGGCGTTCCCGAAGCCGGCGGACCTGGCCGAGATGAAGGCGGACCCGGCGCTCAACGTGCTGCAGAAGGAAGGCCTCAACATCGGCTACATCGCGTTCAACACCGAGAAGAAGCCCTTCGACAACAAGCTCGTCCGCCAGGCGCTCAACATGGCGATCGACAAGGACGCGATCCTGAAGGCGGTCTACCAGGGCCAGGGCCAGGTCGCGAAGAACCCGATCCCGCCGATCCTGTGGAGCTACAACAACAACGTCAAGGACTACGCGTTCGACGTCGCCAAGGCGAAGGAGCTGCTGGCGAAGGCCGGCTATCCGAACGGCTTCGAGGTCGACCTCTGGTACCTGCCGGTGACGCGGCCGTACAACCCCGACGGCAAGCGGATGGCCGAGCTGATCCAGGCCGACTGGGCGAAGATCGGCGTCAAGGCCAAGCTCGTCACCTACGAGTGGGCCGAGTACCGGAAGCGCAGCAAGACCGGCGAGCAGTCGGTGATGATGTTCGGCTGGTCCGGCGACAACGGCGACCCGGACAACTTCTTCGTGCCGCTGCTGGGCTGCGAGGCGGTCAAGGGCGGCGGCAACGTCGCGCGCTGGTGCAACAAGGAGTTCGAGGACCTGATCATCAAGGCCGCGCAGACGCCGAAGCAGGCCGACCGCGCCAAGCTCTACGAGCAGGCGCAGGTGATCTTCAAGGAAGAGGCGCCGTGGATCACCGTCGCGCACTCGGTCCGCTTCGACCCGATCCGCAAGGAAGTGAAGGGCTACAAGATGGACGCGACGGCGCACCACTACTTCAACAACGCCGAGATCGCCGGGAAATAGCCCGTCCGGCGACCGCCGGCGCGCGCGACGCGCCGCCCGGCGCCGCATCCGGCGCCGTCCGGTGTTCACCTTCGTCCTGCGCCGCGTCGCGCTGATCATCCCGACGTTCCTCGGGGTGACGCTGCTCGGCGTTCGCGCTGATCCACCTGATCCCCGGCGACCCGGTCGAGAACCTCTCCGGCGAGCGCGGCATGGACCCGGCGCGGCGCGCGCGGCTGCTGCACGAGTTCGGCCTCGACCGGCCGCTGCCGCAGCAGTACGCCGACTACGTCGGGCAGGTGCTGCGCGGCGACCTCGGCACGTCGCTGACGCACGCACGAGCCGGTGCTGACCGAGTTCCTGACGCTGCTTCCCGGCGACGATCGAGCTGGCGCTGTTCGCGATGCTGTTCGCGGTCGTGCTCGGGCTGCCGGCCGGCATCCTCGCCGCGCTGAAGCGCAACACGCGTCGCCGACTACGCGGTGATGGGCGTGTCGCTCACCGGCTACTCGATGCCGATCTTCTGGTGGGCGCTGCTGCTGATCCTGTTCTTCTCGGTGCACCTCGGCTGGACGCCGGTGTCGGGCCGCATCGTCGGTCCAGTACGACGTCGCGGCGCTGTACCGGCTTCATGCTGATCGACACGCTGCGGGCCGGCGACTGGGCGCGTTCCGGTCGGCGCTGTCGCACCTCGTGCTGCCGGCGATCGTGCTGGGCACGATCCCGCTCGCGGTGATCGCGCGCATGACGCGCTCGGCGATGCTCGAGGTGCTGCGCGAGGACTACGTGCGCACCGCGCGCGCCAAGGGCCTGCCGTACTGGGAGGTCGTGCTGGTGCACGCGCTGCGCAACGCGCTGATCCCGGTGATCACGGTGATCGGCCTGCAGGTCGGGCTGCTGCTGTCCGGCGCGATCCTGACCGAGACGATCTTCTCCTGGCCCGGCGTCGGCAACTGGCTGATCCACGGCGTGCAGTCGCGCGACTATCCGGTCGTGCAGGGCGGCATCCTGCTGATCGCGACGATCGTGATCATCGGTCAACCTGATCGTCGACCTGCTCTACGGCGTGGTCAACCCGCGCATCCGCCATGGCTGACGCGGCCGGCGCTGACCACCGCCGGATCGAGCCGCCGCGCGGCGCCGGGCCCGCTGCGCGAGTTCTGGCTCGCCTATTCGCAGAACCGCGGCGCGCTGATCGGGCCTGGCGCTGATCGTGCTGCTGGTCGTGCTGGCGCTGGTCGCCGACGTCGATCGCGCCGCACCCGCCGAACGAGCAGTACCGCGACGCGACGCTGGTGCCGCCGATGTGGGACGCGGCCGGCAGCGGTCGTTCATCCTCGGCACCGACCGCGTCGGCCGCGACATGCTGTCGCGGCTGATCCACGGCACGCGGCTGTCGCTGCTGATCGGCGCGATCTCGGTGGCGATCTCGCTCGTGCTCGGCGTCGCTGCTCGGCCTGCTCGCGGGCTACCTGCGCGGGCTGACCGAGACCTTCATCATGCGCCTGATGGACATGATGCTGGCGCTGCCGTCGCTGCTGCTGGCGATCGCCGTCGTCGCGATCCTCGGGCCGGGGCTGACCAACGCGATGTACGCGATCGCGCATCGTGCTGCTGCCGCACTACGTGCGCCTGACGCGCGCCTCGGTGATGGCCGAGGCTGGCAAGGAGTACGTCGCCGTCGTCGCGCATCGCCGGCGCCGGCGACGCTGCGGCTGATGTTCGGCACCGTCCTGCCCAACTGCGTCGCGCCGCTGATCGTGCAGGCGACGCTCGGCTTCTCGACGGCGATCCTCGACGCCGCGGCGCTCGGCTTCCTCGGCCTCGGCGCGCAGCCGCCGACGCCGGAATGGGGCTCGATGCTGGCCGGCGCGCTGGAGTTCATCCAGCGCGCGTCGTGGGTGGTGACCTTCCCCGGGCTCGCGATCCTGGTCACCGTGCTGGCGTTCAACCTGATGGGCGACGGGCTGCGCGACGCGCTCGACCCGAAGCTGAAGCGCTAGAGCGGCGCGATGGCACTGCTCGAGATCGCAGACCTGACCGTCGAGTTCGGCACCGACGCGGCGCCGTTCGTCGCCGTCGACGGCGTCGACCTGACGCTCGACGCCGGGCGAGATCGTCGGCATCGTCGGCGAATCGGGCTCGGGCAAGAGCGTCACCGCGCTGGCGCTGATGGGCCTGATCGACTTGCCGGGCCGCGTGCGGGCGAAGCGGCTCGAGTTCGCCGGCCGCGACCTGCTGGCGCTGTCCGACCGCGAGCGCCGCGCGCTGGTCGGCAAGGACATCGCGATGATCTTCCAGGAGCCGCTCGCGAGCCTCAACCCGTGCTACACGGTCGCGTTCCAGCTGATGGAGACGCTGCGCATCCACGAGGGCGGCAGCGCGAAGGCGCGCGCGGGCGCGCGCGCTGGAGCTGCTGCAGCAGGTCGAGATTCCCGACGCCCCGGACGCGGCTCGACACCTACCCGCACCAGCTGTCCGGCGGCATGGCGCAGCGCGTGATGATCGCGATGGCGATCGCCTGCAACCCGCGCCTGCTGATCGCCGACGAGCCGACGACGGCGCTCGACGTCACCATGCAGGCGCAGATCCTCGATCTGCTGGTCGCGCTGCAGCGCGACCGCGGGATGGCGCTGATCTTGATCACCCACGACCTCGCCGTCGTCGCCGAGACCGCGCAGCGCGTCGTCGTCATGTACGCCGGGCAGCAGGTCGAGACCGGGCCGGTGCCCGGCATCTTCGCCACGCCCACGCATCCGTACACGCAGGCGCTGCTCGCCGCGCTGCCCGAGCACAACGTCGGGCCGCGACCGGCTGCAGGCGATCCCCGGCGTCGTTCCCGGGCAGCACGACCGGCCGACCGGCTGCCTGCTGTCCCCGCGCTGCCCGTACGCGCTCGCGCGCTGCCGCCGCGAGTCGCCGGCGCTGGCCGGACAGGACGGGCGGCTCGTCCGCTGCCATTACCCGCTCGGCGCCGACGGCCGGCCGGGGCGAGGCTGGCAGGCCGAGTCCGCAGCCGGCGAGGCGATCGCGTGACCACCGCGGCGCCGCTGCTCGAGGCGCGCGCGCTGACGCGCCACTACACGGTCTCGCGCGGGCTGTGGAAGCCGAAGGGGCTCGTGCGCGCGCTCGACGGCGCGACGTTCACCGTGGCCGCGGGGCAGACGCTCGCCGTCGTCGGCGAGTCGGGCTGCGGCAAGTCCACGCTCGCGCGCCAGGTCACGATGATCGAGCGGCCGACCTCCGGCGCGCTGCTGCTCGACGGCACCGACGTCGGGACGGCCGACGCGGCCGCGCGCAGGCGGCTGCGCCCGCTGGTGCAGATGGTGTTCCAGAACCCCTACGCGTCGCTCAACCCGCGCAAGAAGGTCGGCACGCTGCTCGAGGAGCCGCTGGCGATCAACACGACGCTCGATGCGGCGGCGCGGCGCGACGCGGCCGAGAGCGATGATGGCGCGCGTGGGCCTGCGCCCCGAGCACTACCGGCGCTATCCGCACATGTTCTCCGGCGGCCAGCGGCAGCGCATCGCCGTCGCCCGGGCGCTGATGCTGAAGCCGCGGCTGGTCGTCGCCGACGAGCCGGTCTCGGCGCTCGACGTCTCGATCCAGGCGCAGGTGCTCAACCTGCTGATGGACCTGCAGCAGGAGATGGGGATCGCCTACCTGTTCATCTCGCACAACCTGCAGGTCGTCCGGCACATCGCCGACATCGTCGCCGTGATGTACCTCGGGCGGATCGTCGAGCACGGGCCGAAGGCGGCGGTGTTCGCGCGGGCCGGCGCATCCGTACACCCGCGCGCTGCTCGCGAGCACGCCGGTGCTCGATCCCGCGGCGCGGCGCGAGCGCGTCGGCCTCACCGGCGAGCTGCCGTCGCCGCTCGATCCGCCGCCCGGCTGCGCGTTCCACAAGCGCTGCCCGTACGCGGTGCCGCGCTGCGCGGCCGAGGTCCCCGCGCTGCAGCCGTTGGGCGAGACGCAGGTCGCCTGCCACCGCGCCGCCGAGCTCAACGCCTGAACGCCCGCCGGACGCTGCCGCCGCGCCCGGGGCATCGCATTGACGGTCCCGACCCGCTTGGGCATGATCGGGCGGCGCGCGGCCGCCCGGCGAGGGCTGACGCCGCGCTCGATCACCGGGATTCCGTGCTCGCCTTCATCCTCCGCCGCCTCCTGCAGTCCGCCGCCGTGATGGCGGTCGTGGCCTTCATCGCCTTCGCCCTGTTCAACTTCACCGGCGACCCGGTCGCGTTCATGGTGGGGCCGGAGGCGACGCTCGCCGACCGCGCGCAGCTGCGCGCCGAGCTCGGCCTCGACCAGCCGTTCTACGTGCAGTTCGCGCGCTTCGCCGGCAATGCCGTGCAGGGCGACTTCGGCATCTCGCTGCGGCAGGGGCGCCGGGTGTCGGCGCTGATCGCCGAGCGGCTGCCCGGCGACGCTCGAGCTGTCGCTGGTGGCGGCGCTGCTCGCGCTCGTCGTCGGCATTCCCGCGGGCGTCTACACGGCGCTGCGGCGCGGGCGGCCGCTGGCGCAGGCGCTGCTCGCGCTGTCGCTGGTCGGGGTCTCGCTGCCGACGTTCCTGATCGGCATCCTGCTGATCCTCGTCTTCGCGGTGATGCTGGGCTGGCTGCCGTCGTTCGGGCGCGGCGACACCGTCGCGCTCGGCTGGTGGACGACGGGCTTCCTGACGGCGAGCGGCCTGAAGGCGCTGATCCTGCCGGCGGTCACGCTGTCGCTGTTCCAGATGACGCTGATCATGCGCCTCGTGCGCGCCGAGATGCTCGAGGTGCTGCGCACCGACTACATCAGCTTCGCGCGGGCCCGGGGGCTCACCGACCGCGCGATCCACTTCGGCCACGCGCTGAGGAACACGCTGGTGCCGGTCATCACCATCACCGGGCTGCAGCTCGGCGCGATCATCGCGTTCGCGATCATCACCGAGACCGTCTTCCAGTGGCCGGGCATGGGCCTGCTGTTCATCCAGGCGGTCAATTTCGCCGACATCCCGGTGATGGCCGCCTACCTGTGCTTCATCGCGCTGGTGTTCGTGCTGATCAACCTGGTCGTCGACCTTCTCTACTACGCCGTCGACCCGCGGCTGCGCCTCGAGCGCGCGCGCGGCCCACTGATCCCGAGGAACCCCGAGGACCCGCCCGCCGATGAGCCCCGTCGAACACATCCAGCACTGGCACGCCGAGTACACGGCGCTGCGCCGCGACCTGCACATGCACCCCGAGCTCGGCTTCGAGGAGCACCGCACCGCGCGCATCGTCTCCGAGCGGCTGACGGCGCTCTCCATCGAGCACCACGCCGGCATCGGCCGCACCGGCATCGTCGCGGTCATCCACGGCCGGGCGACGGGCAGCGGCCGCGCGATCGGCCTGCGCGCCGACATGGACGCGCTGCCGATGAGTCGAGGAGAACGAGTTCGCGCACCGGTCGCGCCACGACGGCCGGATGCACGGCTGCGGCCACGACGGCCACACGACGATGCTGCTGGCCGCCGCGCGCTACCTCGCCGAGACGCGCAACTTCGACGGCACCGCCTTCCTGATCTTCCAGCCGGGCGAGGAGGGCTATGCCGGCGCGAAGGCGATGATCGAGGACGGCCTGTTCGAGCGCTTCCCGGCCGACGAGGTCTACGCGCTGCACAACTGGCCGGGGCTGCCGCCGGGCCAGATCGGCATGACGCCGGGGCCGGCGATGGCGGCGGCCGACCGCATCGAGATCACGATCGACGGCCGCGGCGGCCACGGCGCGCACCCGCACGCCGCGATCGACCCGGTGCTGGTCGCCGGGCACATCATCACCGCCGCGCAGTCGATCGTCAGCCGCAACGTGAGCCCGATCGACACCGCGGTCGTCAGCCTGTGCTCGATGCAGGCGGGCAACCCCGGCGCGATGAGCGTGATCCCGTCGCACGCCAAGCTCGTCGGCACCGTGCGCACGTTCCGGCCGGCGACGCAGGACATGATCGAGCGGCGCCTCCACGAGCTCGTCCCGGCGATCGCCGCGGCGTTCGGCGCGGTCGCGACGCTCAAGTACGAGCGCGTCTATCCGGCGACCGTCAACCACTCCGGCGCAGGCCGAGCTCGCGGTGGCCGTCGCCGAGGCGCTGGTCGGGCGCGACAACGTCGTGCGCAACCTCGACCCGTCGATGGGCTCGGAGGACTTCTCGTTCATGCTGCAGGCGAAGCCCGGGGCGTTCGCCCGGCTGGGGCAGGGCGGCACCGAAAGCGGCTGCTTCCTGCACAACAGCAAGTACGATTTCAACGACGCGGTGATTCCGCTCGGCGCCGGCTACCTCGCGGCGATCGCGGAATCCCGGATGCCGCTCGCGCGCGGCTGAACCGGGCCGCGCGCGGCGACCGCACCCCCGGGCCCGCCAAGGAGCCTTGCCCATGGATCCCATCGGCCAGTTTTCGCAGTCCTACCGGATGGCGCGGGACAAGTTCCACTCGGCCGCGCGCGCCCGCCAGCTCACGGTCGAGACGCACGCGCTGCCCGACCTCCACGGCAGCGAGGGCGAGCCGCTGGCGATGGACGTCGCGCTGCTGGGCCCGGGCGACGCCTCGGGCCTGCTGGTGCTGACCTCGGCCACCCACGGCATCGAGGGCTACTGCGGCTCCGGCTGCCAGGTGGGGCTGCTGCGCGACGACCGGTTCGTCGACGCCGTCCGCGACGCGCGGATGGCGGTCGCTCTTCGTCCACGCGGTGAATCCCCACGGCTTCTCGCACGGCCGCCGCGTCAACGAGGACAACGTCGACTTCAACCGCAACTTCCGCGACTTCGCGCAGCCGATCGCCGACAACGCGGCGTACGCCGAGATCCATCCGCTGCTGCTGCCGGAGACCTGGCCGCCGCCGGCCGACAACGAGGCGAAGATCGCCGCGTGGATCGCGGCGCCGCGGCGAGCGCGCGTTCCAGGCGGCGCTGACCGTCGGGCCAGTACTCGTTTCCCGACGGCCTGTTCTACGGCGGCAGCCGGCCGACGTGGAGCAACCGCACGCTGCGCGGCGTCGTGCGCCGGCACGGGGCGCACCGCGGGCGCATCGGCTGGATCGACTTCCACACGGCGCTCGGGCCCCGCGGCCACGGCGAGAAGATCTACGCCGGCCGCGACGCCGCGGCGGACCTCGCGCGCACCAAGAGCTGGTGGGGCGGCGAGGTGACGTCGTTCTACGACGGCTCGTCGACTTCGGCGCGGCTGACCGGCCTCGTCACCAACGCCGCCTACGACGAGTGCCACGGCGTCGAGCTCGCGCCGATCGCGCTCGAATACGGGACCGTGCCGCTGCCCGAGGTGTTCGCCGCGCTGCGCGCCGACCACTGGCTGCACCTCCACCCGGACGCGCCGGACGACCTGCGCCGGTCGATCCGGCAGCAGGTGCGGGCCGCGTTCTACGTCGAGGCCGACGACTGGAAGCTCCGCGTCTACGCGCAGGCCCGCGAGACGGCGCTGACCGCGATCCGGCGTCTCGGGCCGGAGACGATGAGCGAGCGAGCAAGTGGCGTCCCGGCGGCCCCGCGCGCCTTGCCGCGATCTGGAACGGCGACCTCGCCTGGAGCTTTCGCCGTTCGCCGGTGGCGCTCGTCGTCGGCGCTGGTCCTGCTCGCGTGCGTCGGCCGGGGCGCTGTTCGCGCCGTGGCTGGCGCCGCACGACCCGTTCGATCTGCGGACGCTGAACCTGCAGGACGCGTTCGCGCCGCCGGCGTGGCTCGCGGGCGGGCGCGCGCAGTACTGGCTCGGCACCGACGACCAGGGACGCGACGTGCTGTCGACGATCATGTACGGGACGCGGGTCTCGCTGGCGGTCGGCATCGCGGCGGTCGCGCTGTCGATGGTGGTCGGCGTGTCGCTGGGCCTCGTTGCCGGCTACGCCGGCGGCCGCGTCGACGCCGTCATCATGCGCGTCGCCGACGTCCAGCTGTCGTTCCCGGCGATCCTGATCGCGCTGCTGATCGACGGCGTCGCGCGGGCCGCGCTGCCGCGCGACGCGCACGCGAGCGCCGCGGTGCCGGTGCTGATCCTCGCGATCGCGCTGGCGAACTGGGTGCAGTACGCGCGCACGGTGCGCGGCTCGACGATGGTCGAGAAGAACAAGGAGTACGTGCAGGCGGCGCGGGTGATCGGCATCGCGCCGCTCGGCGATCATGCGCCGGCACCTGCTGCCCAACGTGCTCGGGCCGGTGCTGGTCCTCGCGACGATCAACATCGCGACGGCGATCATCACCGAGGCGACGCTGTCGTTCCTCGGCGTCGGCGTGCCGCCGACGCAGCCGTCGCTCGGCACGCTGATCCGCGTCGGCAACGACTTCCTGTTCTCGGGCGAGTGGTGGATCACGATCTTCCCCGGCGCGGCGCTGGTGGTGATGGTGCTGTCGATCAACCTGCTCGGCGACTGGCTGCGCGACGCGCTCAACCCGAAGCTGCGCTGAGCCTTCCTGCCCGTGGCCAGCCCGTCCGCTCCGAAGCTCCCGATCGCGTCCGCCGCCGCGCCTCGATCCGGTCCGCGGACGTGCCCGGCGCGGGCACGGCGAGCCCTGCCGGCCGAGCCGCTGCTCGCCGTCGACGGGCTGCGCGTCGAGTTCCCGACGCGCCGCGGCACGCTCGCCGCCGTGCGCGACGTCTCGTTCGACGATCGCCGCCGGCGAGATCCTCGGCGTGGTCGGGGAATCGGGCGCCGGCAAGTCGCTGACCGGCGCGGCGATCATCGGCCTGCTCGAGCCGCCCGGGCCGGATCGCCGCCGGCGACGATCCGGCTCGCGGGGCGGCGCATCGACAACCTGCCGTACGCGGAGCATGCGCCGGATCCGCGGCCGCGAGATCGGCGCGGTCTTCCAGGACCCGCTGACCTCGCTCAACCCGCTGTACACGATCGGCCGGCAGCTGACCGAGACGATCCTCACCCACCTGCCGGAGATCGCCGGCCGCGGCGCGGGCGCGCGGCGCATCGCGCTGCTCGAGGAAGTCGGCATCCCGGGCGCCGCGCAGCGCTTCGACCACTATCCGCACCAGTTCTCCGGCGGCATGCGGCAGCGGGTCGTGCATCGCGCTGGCGCTCGCCGCGCGGCCGAAGCTCGTCATCGCCGACGAGCCGACGACGGCGCTCGACGTCTCGATCCAGGCGCAGATCATCGAGCTGATGAAGCGGCTCGCGCGCGATCACGGCACCGCGGTGATGCTGATCACCCACGACATGGGCGTGATCGCCGAGACCGCCGACCGCGTCGCCGTCATGTACGCGGGCCGCATCGTCGAGGTCGGCCCGACGGCGGAGGTCATCCATCGGCCGCGGCACCCGTACACCGCCGGGCTGATGGGCGCGATCCCGTCGATCGGCGTCGAGCGCGAGCGCCTGACGCAGATCGACGGCGCGATGCCGCGGCTCGACGCCGATTCCGGCGGGCTGCGCGTTCCATCCGCGCTGCCCGCGGGCGATCGAGCGCTGCCGGCGCGAGCGGCCCGAGCTGCGTGCCGCTGGGCGCGACCTCGGCGGCGTGCTGGCTCGCGCATGGGCGGCGCAGCCGTGAATCGACGTCGCCGCCGCTGGTCGCGCTCGACGACGTCGCGCGCACGTTCGACGTCTCGCCGCCGTGGCTGGAGCGCGTGCTCGAGCGCAGGCCGCGCGCGCTGCTGCGCGCGGTCGACGGCGTCTAGCTGCGCGATCGCGCGCGGCGAGACGCTGGGCCTCGTCGGCGAGTCGGGCTGCGGCAAGTCGACGGTCGCGCGGCTGATCGTCGGCCTGCAGCCGCCGACCCGCGGGACGCATCGCCTACGCCGGCACGGTGCTCGCGGGCGAGGGGGCGGACGCGACCGATCCGGCGCTGCGGCAGCGGCTGCGGCGGCGGATGCAGATGATCTTCCAGGACCCGTACGCGAGCCTCAATCCGCGCTGGCGCGTCGCGACATCGTCGCCGAGCCGATCCGCGGCGGCTGGAGCCGGGACTGCCGGGCGACGAGGTCGCGGCGGCGCGTGGCGGCGCGCTGCTCGAGCAGGTCGGGCCTCGCCGCGGTCGACGGCGACAAGTATCCGCACGAGTTCTCCGGCGGCCAGCGCCAGCGCATCTCGATCGCCCGCGCGCTCGCGACCGCAGCCCGAATTCCTCGTCTGCGACGAGCCGACGTCGGCGCTCGACGTGTCGGTGCAGGCGCAGGTGCTGAACCTGATGCGCGACCTGCAGCGGCGGCTCGGGCTGACGTACCTGTTCATCTCGCACAACCTCGCCGTCGTCCACCACGTCGCCGACCGCGTCGGCGTCATGTACCTCGGCCGCATCGTCGAGCTCGCGCCGACGCGGCGGCTCTTCGCCGCGCCCCGGCACCCCTACACGCGGATGCTGCTCGCGGCGGTGCCCGACCTCGCGCTCGCCGGCAGCCGTCGCGTGGCGGTCGCCGGCGAGGTGCCGAACCCGCTCGACCCGCCGGCGGGCTGCGCGTTCCACCCGCGCTGCCCGCACGCCGCACGAGCGCTGCCGGCGCGAGCTGCCGGCGCTGCAGCCGGTCGCGGGCGGCGGCGAGGTCGCGTGCCACGGCGTCGCCGAGGGCTGGCTCGCGGAGGCGGCCGGACGGGGCGACCGCGGGCGATCGCGCGGCGGGCGCGGCGGAACACGGGGAACCGGCGGGACGGTCATCTCCGCTATAATTTCCCGTTTACGTCGGGCGCGCCCCAAGGCACGCCCCGCGCTGCCTCCGCCCCTCCAGCCACAGCCGGTCTCCAAGCTTCCGTGCGCCTCACGCAGATCAAACTCTCCGGGTTCAAGTCCTTCGTCGATCCGACCTCCATCGGCACGCCCGGCCAGCTGGTCGGGATCGTCGGCCCGAACGGCTGCGGCAAGTCCAACGTCATCGACGCCGTGCGCTGGGTGCTGGGCGAGTCCAAGGCCTCGGCGCTGCGCGGCGAGTCGATGCAGGACGTCATCTTCAACGGCGCCGGCGAGCGCAAGCCCGTGGGCCGCGCATCGGTCGAGCTCGCGTTCGACAACAGCGCCGGGCGCATCGGCGGGCAGTGGGGGAAGTACACCGAGCTGTCGATCAAGCGGGTGCTGACGCGCGACGGCGACTCGTCGTACTACATCAACAACCAGCCGGTCCGCCGCCGCGACATCCACGATCTCTTCCTCGGCACCGGGCTCGGGCCCGCGCGCGTACGCGATCATCGAGCAGGGGATGATCTCGCGCGTGATCGAGGCGAAGCCCGAGGAGCTGCGCGTCTTCCTCGAGGAGGCGGCCGGCGTCTCCAAGTACAAGGAGCGGCGGAAGGAGACCGAGAGCCGGATCGCCGACACGCGCAAGAACCTGGCGCGGGTCGAGGACATCCGGCAGCGAGCTCGGCAGCCAGCTCGAGAAGCTCGAGGCGCAGGCCAAGGTCGCCGCCGAGTACCGCGAGCTCGAGGCGCGGCTCGCGAAGACGCAGCAGATGCTGTGGTTCTCGAAGCAGCAGGACGCCGCGCGGGCGCGCGAGCGCGCCGCCGCCGAGATCGCGACGCTGACCGTCGCCTACGAGAGCCTGCAGGCCGACGTGCGCGCCGGCGAGTCGAAGCTGGAGACGCTGCGCCGCGACCACTACGCGGCCAGCGACGCGATGCACGAGCGGCAGGGCGAGTTCTACGCCGCCAACGCCGAGGTCACGCGGCTGGAGCAGCAGCTGTCGTTCGCGCGCGAGAACGAGTCGCGGCTGTCGGCGCAGCTCGCGCGGCTCACCGAGCAGCTGGCGGCGCTCGGCGCGCAGGAGACGGCGCTCGCCGCCGACCGCGCCGCCGCCGAGCAGGTGCTCGAGCAGGCGCTGTCCGCCCGCGAGACCGCGGCCGCCGAGGAGCGTGCCGCGGCCGACGCGCTGCCGCCGCTCGACGAGGCGGTCGCGGCAGGCGGCGCGCGCGGCCGCCGAGATCCAGCAGCGGATCGCGCAGACCGAGCAGGCGATCCGCGTCGCCGAGACCAAGCGCGACAGCCACGCGCGCGTGCTGTCGCAGCTCGCCCAGCGCCAGGCGCGCCTGAAGGCCGAGCTCGACGGGCTCGCGCCGCCGGCGACCGACCCGCTGCGCGAGGTCGAGGAGCAGCTGGCGCAGGAGCGGGCCGACCTCGCCGGCAAGGAGGCGAGCCTCAACGCGCTGCGCGAGCGCGTGCAGGCGCTGCAGGAGGAGCAGCGGACCGCGACCGCCGCCGCGCAGCAGGCGGGCCGCCGGCTGACCGAGCTCGAGGCGCGCGCGCAGGCGCTCGCCGCGCTGCAGGCAGAAGATCGGCCACGGCAAGGACAACGCGGACTGGCTGGCGGCGCGCGGCCTCACCGACGCGCACCGGCTGTGGCAGGGGCTCGACATCGAGCCCGGCTGGGAGAACGCGCTGGAGGCGGTGCTGCGCGAGCGGCTGAACGCGATCGAGATCGAGCGTCTCGACGCCGCGCTGCCGTGGCTCGCCGACGACGCGTCGCCGCCGGGGCGGCTGGCGGTGTATCGCGCCGCAGGCGGACGACGCCGGCGCGGACGGGGCCGCGGGCGCCGCGCCCGACGCGCTGCTCGCGAAGGTCCGCTCGGCGCGGCCCGAGATCGCGCGCCTGCTCGGCGACTGGCTCGCCGGCGTGCGCTGTCGCGACGACCGCCGGGGAAGCGATGGCCGCGCGGTCCGAGCTTCGCACCGGCGAAGCGTTCGTGACGCCGCAGGGCCACCTGGTCGCCGCGCAGGGCATCGGCTTCTTCGCGCCCGACAGCGAGCTCCACGGCGTGCTCGCGCGGCAGCGGGAGCTCGCCGAGCTCGCGCAGGCGATCGCCGAGGCGGCCGCGGCCGCGACGGCAGCCCGCGACGCGCTCGCGAGGTGGCCGCCGACCTCGATGCGTCGCAGAAGGCCTACCACGCCGAGAGCCTCGCCTTCGCGTCGCAGCAGCGCCGCTGCCACGACCTCGAGCTCGAGCTGCTGCAGCTGCAGCAGGCGGCCGAGGCCGCCGAGCGCCGGCGCGTGCAGATCACCGGCGAGCTCGCCGACCTCGCGGCGCAGGAAGCGCAGGAGCAGGAGCAGGCGCGCGCGATCGCCGCGCGACCACGCCGACGCCCAGTCGCGGCTGCACGACGAGATCGCCCGGCGCGACGCGGCGAAGGCACGCGCGCAACGAGGCCGACGTCGCGCTCGCCCGCGGCCGCGAGCGGCTGCGCCTCGCCGAGCGCGCCGCGCAGGAAGCGGCGTTCGCCGAGCGCAGCTGCCGCGATCGCCTGGCCGAGATGGAGCGCCGGCGCGAGGCGCTGGCCGCGCAGGTCGGCGAGCAGCAGGGGCTGCTGGAGCAGCTCGGCTCGGAGCGGGCCGCGATCGACTGGACGCCGGTCGAGCAGGCGCTGCAGCGGCAGCTCGCGGCGCGCGGCGTCGCCGAGCAGGCGCTGGCCGCCGCGCGCGACGCGCTCGAGGGCCTGGGCGGGCAGCTGCGCGCAGGCCGAGGAGGCGCGGATGGCCGTCGGAGCAGCGGCTGGAGCCGGCGCGCGTGAAGATCGAGGACGCCGCGCCTCAAGGAGCAGGCGGCGGCGCTGCAGGAGCAGCAGTTCGTCGACCAGCTCGCCGCGGCCAGCGCGGATCTCGCGGGCCTGCCCGGCGCAGCTGAAGGAATTCGGCGCCAAGTCGGCGCTGCCGGGCGAGATCGAGCGCGTGCAGAAGGCGATCGTCGAGCTGGGGGCGGTCAACCTCGCGGCGCTGGACGAGCTCGGCGTCGCGCGCGAGCGCAAGGTCTATCTCGACGCGCAGGCGGGGGACCTGACCGAGGCGCTGACGACGCTCGAAAGCGCGATCCGGCAGATCGACAAGGAGTCGCGCGCAGCTGCTGCAGCAGACCTTCGAGACCGTGAGCGCCAATTTCTCGCGCCTCTTCCCGACGCTCTTCGGCGGCGGGCAGGCGAGCCTGGTGCTGACCGGCGACGAGATCCTCGACGCGGGCGTGCAGGTCGATCGCGCAGCCGCCGGGCAAGCGCAACACGTCGATCCACCTGCTGTCCGGCGGCGAGAAGGCGCTGACCGCGATCTCGCTGGTGTTCGCGCTGTTCCAGATCAACCCGGCGCCGTTCTGCCTGCTGGACGAGGTCGACGCGCCGCTCGACGACCCGAACACCGACCGCTTCTGCAAGATGGTGCAGGCGATGTCGGAGAGCACGCAGTTCCTGTTCATCTCGCACAACAAGATCACGATGGAGATGGCGAACCAGCTGGTCGGGATCACGATGCCCGAGCCCGGCGTGTCGCGCGTCGTCGCCGTCGACATCGCCGAGGCGCTGCAGATCGCCGAGACCGGCAGCGCCTGACGCGGGCGGGACCGGCGGCGAGCTATAATCGTCGGCACCTTCCCCCCGCACGTCGTCGCGCCTTTCGGATCGGACCCGCATGACCTCGCTGCAGCTGGGCCTCATCATCGGTGGCGTCGTCCTCGTCGCCGGCGTGCTGATCTACAACTGGCTGCAGGAGCGCCGGGTCCGGCGCAGCATCGCGGCCGCGTTCCCGAAGGATGCCGGCGGCACGGCACCGGCCGGGGCGCGCGTCGAGCCCACGCTGGCCCCCGCGGACGGCGAGACCGGGGCGCCGCCGCCGGCCGCGGCGAAGAGTGTCGCGCCCGTCGGCGCGAACCTCGCGCGCGACGTGCCCGAGGACGAGGCCTCGCGCGATTTCGTGCCGCCGCTCGACTTCGAGCCCGAGCTGCCCGCGGACGGCGGCGCCGCCGGCGGAGCGCGAGCCCGCGCCGGTCGCGCTGGCGAAATCCGCCGGCGCCGAGCGCCTGCCGCAGCCCGATCCCGACATCGAGTGCATCGTCACGCTGCAGCCGGCGCACCCGGTCTCGGCCGGCGCGATCGCCGCCGCGCTCCACGCGCGCGTCGGCAAGCCGCTGCGCTGGTTCGGCCGCGAGACGCCGCGCTCGCCGTGGCGGCTGCTGAAGTCCGACACCGGCGGGCAGTGGACCGAGCTCGCCGCCTGCATGCTGCTCGCCGACCGCACCGGCGCGGCGACGCAGGCCCTTGCTCGACCGCTTCCTCCGGCTGGTCGCCGAGCAGGCGGCGGCGCTGCCGGGCGCGTTCGTGGCCCCGGATGCCGACGCCGAAGTGGCGCGCGCCGAGACGCTCGACCGCATGTGCGCCGACGTCGACGTGCAGATCGGCATCACGCTGCTGAAGCCGGGTCCGTCGACGATCGCCGGCACGCGCCTGCGCGGGGTCGCCGAGGCGTCCGGCTTCCGGCTCGCCGACAGCGGCCGCTTCGAGTGGGTCCAGGAGGAGACCGGCAACGTGCTGTACGTGCTGCAGAACTTCCGGTCCGACCCGTTCACCGCCGACAGCCTGCGCCTCGGGTCGACGCCGGGCGTCGTGTTCATCCTCGACGTGCCGCGCGTCGCCGATCCGGTGCGCGTGTTCGACCAGATGAAGCTGCTCGCCAAGCGGATGGCGCAGACGCTCGACGCGACGCTCGTCGACGACAACCGGCGGCCGCTGACCGACCCGGCGCTGGCGGCGATCCGCGAGCAGGTGAAGGCGACGACGTCGGCGCTGCAGGCGATGCGCGTCGATCCCGGCAGCCCGCGCGCGCTGGCGCTGTTCGGCGGCTGACGCCCCAGGCGCCGCCGCGCGCTCGATGAGCTCATCCTCGGCCGCACCGCCCGACCGGCCGCCAGCCGCGGCCGTCCGGCGCGCCGCGGAGCTGCGCGCGCAGATCGAGGAGCACAACTACCACTACTACGTCGAGGACGCGCCGACGGTCAGCGACGCCGAGTACGACGCGCTGTTTCGCGAGCTGCAGGCGCTGGAGCGCGACCATCCGGCGCTGGCGACGCCCGACTCGCCGACGCAGCGGGTCGGCGGCGCGGTGGCCGCGACGTTCGAGAGCGTCAGGCACCGGATCCCGATGCTGTCGCTGGCCAACGCCTTCACCGACGAGGAGGCCGAGGCCTTCGACCGGCGGGTGCGCGAGGGGCTCGGGCTGGAACGCGTCGAGTACGCGGTCGAGCCCAAGTTCGACGGCCTGGCGATCAGCCTCGTCTACGAGCACGGCGTGTTCGCCGTCGGCGCCACGCGCGGCGACGGCGAGAGCGGCGAGAACGTGACCGCGAACCTGCGCACGATCGGCGCGATCCCGCTGAAGCTCGCCGGCGACGCGCCGCCGCTCATCGAGGTGCGCGGCGAGGTGCTGATGCTCGCGGCGCGACTTCGACGCGCTGAACGCGGCGCAGGAGGCGAAGGGCGAGAAGACCTTCGCCAATCCGCGCAACGCCGCGGCCGGCGTCGCTGCGCCAGCTCGACCCGCGCATCACGGCGGCGCGGCGGCTGACGTTCTTCGCCTACGGCATCGGCAGCGTCGACTGGGGCCGCGGCATCCGGCGCCGGCGACGCACGACGAGCTGATGCGCCGCCTCGCGGCGCTGCGCCTGCCGGTGACCGCCGAGCGCGCGGTCGTCGCCGGGCTCGACGGGCCTGCTCGGCTACTACCGGCGGATCGGCGAGCGCCGCGAGCGCGCTGCCGTTCGACATCGACGGCGTCGTCTACAAGGTCAACGACCTCGCGCGGCAGGAGGCGCTGGGCTTCGTGTCGCGCGCGCCGCGGTTCGCGCTGGCGCACAAGTTCCCGGCCGAGGAGATGGCGACCGAGGTGCTGGGCATCGACGTGCAGGTCGGCCGCACCGGCGCGCTGACGCCGGTCGCGCGGCTCGCGCCGGTGTTCGTCGGCGGCGTGACGGTGACCAACGCGACGCTGCACAACGAGGACGAGGTGCGGCGCAAGGACGTCCACGTCGGGGACACGCGTGATCGTGCGCCGCGCCGGCGACGTGATTCCCGAGGTCGTGCGCGTCGTGCCGGGCACGCGGCCGCCGGACGCGCGCGCCTTCGTGATGCCGACGCGCATGCCCCGAGTGCGGGTCGGCGGTCGTGCGCCTGCCCGACGAGGCGATCGCGCGCTGCACCGGCGGGCTCGTCTGCCCGGCGCAGCGCAAGCAGTCGCTGCTGCACTTCGCGAGCCGGCGGGCGATGGACATCGAGGGCCTGGGCGACAAGCTCGTCGACGCGCTGGTCGACGCCGGGATCGTGCGCACGCCGGCCGACATCTACCGGCTGACGGTGGAGCAGCTGGCCGCGCTGCCGCGGATGGCGGAAAAGTCCGCCGGCAACGTCGTCGCGGCGATCGCGAAGAGCCAGCGACACGACGCTCGCCCGGTTCGTGTTCGCGCTGGGCATCCGCCAGGTCGGCGAGGCGACGGCGAAGGACCTCGCCCGTCACTTCGGCGCGCTGGAGCCGCTGCTCGGGGCCTCCGAGGAGGAGCTGCAGGCCGTGCCCGACGTCGGCCCGATCGTCGCCGAGAGCATCGCCCGCTTCTTCGCCGAGCCGCACAACCGCGAGGTGATCGCCGCGCTGGTCGCCGCCGGCGTGCGCTGGCAGGAAGGCGCGCCGCAGCGCGCGGCCCCGGGGCGCCTCGCCGGGCGCACGCTGGTGCTGACCGGCACGCTGCCCGCGCTGACCCGCGAGGACGCCAAGGCGCTGATCGAGGCGCAGGGGGGCAAGGTCGCCGGCAGCGTGTCCGCCAAGCACCGACTACGTCGTCGCCGGCGAGGACGCCGGCAGCAAGCTGGCGAAGGCGCAGGGAGCTCGGCATCGCCGTCCTCGACGAGGCGGGCTTGCGCGCGCTGCTGGCACCGCCCGATCATTGACCTGTCGCCCGAAGCATTCCAACCAGAGACCACGATGCGCAAGATCACGAAAGCCGTATTCCCGGTGGCCGGCCTCGGCAGCCGCTTCCTCCCGGTGACCAAGGCCAGCCCGAAGGAGATGCTGCCGATCGTCGACAAGCCGCTGATCCAGTACGCGGTGGAGGAGGCGGCGGCGGCGGGCATCACCGACATGGTCTTCATCACCGGCCGCAGCAAGCGGGCGATCGAGGACCATTTCGACAAGGCCTACGAGCTCGAGACCGAGCTGGCACTGCGCAACAAGACGGCGCTGCTGGAGCTCGTGCAGTCGGCGGTGCCGCCGGGCGTCAACTGCATCTACATCCGCCAGGTCGAGGCGCTGGGCCTCGGCCACGCGGTGCTCTGCGCCGCGCCGGTGATCGGCGACGAGCCGTTCGCCGTGCTGCTGGCCGACGACCTGATCGACGCCGAGGTGCCGGTGATGCGGCAGATGACCGAGCTGGCGATGGAGCGACGACGCGGCGGTCATCGGCGTGATGCCGGTCGCGCCGGCGGACACCGGCAGCTACGGCATCGTCGAGACCGGCGAGCGCAGCGGCCGGCACGCGCCGATCCGGCGCATCGTCGAGAAGCCGAAGCCGGGCACGTCGAAATCGACCCTCGCGGTCGTCGGCCGCTACCTGCTGACGCCGCGGATCTTCCACCACCTGCGGACGATGCCGGCCGGGGCGGGCGGCGAGATCCAGCTGACCGACGGCATCGCCCGCCTGCTCGACGAGGAGACGGTGCTCGCCTACGAGTTCGAGGGCCGCCGCTACGACTGCGGCAACAAGCTCGGCTACCTCGAGGCCACCGTCGACTACGGCCTGAAGCACCCCGAGGTCGCCGAGGAGTTCGCCACCTTCCTGCGCGATCGCGGCGAGCACTGGCATCGATGACCTTCACCGAGCTGCGCTACCTCGTCGCGGTCGCCAACGAGCGGAGCTTCGGCCGCGCGGCGCAGAAGTGCTACGTCAGCCAGCCGGCGCTGTCGGTGGCGATCCAGAAGCTCGAGGAGGAGCTCGGCGCGCGCCTGTTCGAGCGCAGCAAGAGCGAGATCACCGTCACGCCGGTCGGCGCGCGGGTCGTCGAGCAGGCGCAGAAGGTGCTGGAGGAGATGGCGAGCGTGCGCGAGGTCGCGCAGGCCGGGCGCAACCCGCTCGCGGGGCCGCTGCGGCTGGGGGTCATCTACACGGTCGCGCCGTACCTGCTGCCCGACCTGATCCCGGCGCTGCACGACCTCGCGCCGCAGATGCCGCTGGACATCGAGGAGAACCTGACCGAGAACCTCGAGCTCGCGCTCAAGTCGGGCAGCATCGACGTCGCGATCATCGCGCTGCCGTTCAACCTCGCCGGCGCGACGACCGAGCTCCTGTACGAGGAGCCGTTCCAGGTCGTCGTCCCGCTGCACCACAAGTGGGCGAAGCGCCGGTCGGTGCAGCCGGAGGAGCTCGCGACCGAGCACACGATCCTGCTGTCGGTCGGCCACTGCTTTCGCGACCAGGTCCTCGACGCCTGCCCGGAGCTCAACCGGGCGGACGCGCACGTGACGCGGACGAGCTCGCTGGAGACGGTGCGCAACATGGTGGCGTCGGGGCTCGGCGTGTCGGTGCTGCCGCGCGACGCGCTGACGCCGAAGTACCACAGCCGCCTGGTCGTGCCGGTGCCGTTCGCGCGCCCGGTGCCGACCCGGCGGATCGCGATCGCCAGCCGCAAGAGCTTTCCGCGGCCCGAGGCCGTCGCCGCGATCCGCGATGCGGTACGCTCGTGCCGTGGGCGTCGGCCGCGCGGCGCGGCCGCCCCGGCCGCCCTCGCGACGGCGGCAAAATCGAAACCAAGGAGCTAGCGATGGCAGCGGATCTCAAAGGCAAGGTCGTCCTGATCACCGGCGCCTCGACGGGCATCGGCGCGGCGGCGGCGCGCGCGTTCGCGCGCTGCGGCAGCCGGGTCGTCATCCACTACCACGCGAGCGCCGAGGCGGCCGAGGGCGTCGCGGCCGACGTCCGGCGCCTGGGCGGCGAGGCGGCGCTGGTCCGCGGCGACGTCACCAAGGCGGCGGAGGTCGGCGCGGATCGTCGCCGAGGCGCTGGCGGCGTTCGGCCGGATCGACGTGCTGATCAACAACGCCGGCGGGCTCGTCCGGCGGACGCGGATCGAGGAGTACACGGAGGCGTTCCTCGACGACGTGCTCGAGCTCAACGTCAAGCAGGTGGCGCTGTTCATGCGCGAGGTGATCCCGATCATGCGCCGGCAGGGCGGCGGGAACGTGATCAACGTGACGTCGGTCGCCGCGCGACACGGCGGCGGGGCCGGCGCGATCGTCTACGCCGGCGCGAAGGGCTTCGTCTCGACGGCGACGCACGGCTGGGCGAAGGAAGTCGTCGGCGACCGGATCCGCGTCAACGCGGTGTCGCCGGGCGTCATCACGACGCCGTTCCACGAGCGCTATTCGACGCCGGCGCAGCTCGCGGCGATGCAGGCGACGATCCCGATGAACCGGCTCGGCACCGCGGACGAATGCGCGGGCACGTTCGTCTACCTCGCGTCGGACGAGATGAGCGGCTACGTCACCGGGCAGATCATCGAGATCAACGGCGGCCAGTACATGCCCTGAGCGGCACGTGCGGGGCGACGGCGCGGGCAAAAAAATAGGGGTTGCCCAGAACGGACAACCCCTTGATTCGCATGGTGGGCGATACTGGTTTCGAACCAGTGACCCCTGCCGTGTGAAGGCAGTGCTCTACCACTGAGCTAACCGCCCCGCGAACCCAGACAGGAGCCCGCATTTAACCACAGCGCCAAACCGAGGGTCAAACCGGCTTGGCTTCGTTGTCAAACACCGTCCTGGACAAAAAACGCACCATAATGGTGCTTTCGCGCCTCATTTCGGACCGTTCAGGCCCTTCCGCCGCCCGCCCGAAATCGTAAGTCCTCCCACCGACAGGCGAAATCGCCGATGGCCCGCTGCTTGCTTGGGTCAAGGTGACCCCCTGCAAAAGCCGACATGTCCCCCCTCCCATACGACGAAATGGCCCTGCCGGACGGCACCGTCCGGCCGCATTACCGTCCGTTCGCCGACTGGCTCGCGCGGACCCCGCCCGAGCGGATCGCGCAGAAGCGGGAGGAAGCCGAGCGCGCGTTCCATCGCCTCGGCATCACGTTCGCGGTCTACGGCGACGAGGGCGGCACCGAGCGGCTGATCCCGTTCGATCTCGTGCCGCGGATCATCCCGGCGACCGAATGGGAGATGCTCGAGCGCGGCCTGAAGCAGCGCGTGCGGGCGCTCAACGCGTTCCTGCAGGACATCTACCACGACCAGAAGATCCTCGCCGCCGGCATCGTGCCGGCCGAGCGCGTCCTCGGCAACACGCAGTACCGTCCCGAGATGCAGGGCGTGGCCGTGGCCGGCGGCATCTACGCGCACATCGCCGGCGTCGACCTGGTCCGGGCCGGGGAGGGCGAGTGGTACGTGCTCGAGGACAACCTGCGGGTGCCGTCGGGCGTGTCGTACATGCTCGAGAACCGGCGGATGATGATGCGGCTGCTGCCGGAGCTCTTCGCGACGCAGTCGATCCGGCCGGTGCAGCACTATCCGGACCTGCTGCTCTCGAACCTGCACGAAGTCTCGCCGGCCGGCGAGGACGCGCCGACGGTCGCCGTGCTGACGCCCGGCGCCTACAACTCGGCCTATTTCGAGCACGCGTTCCTCGCGCAGCAGATGGGCGTGCAGCTGGTCGAGGGGCAGGACCTGTTCGTCCAGAACGACACCGTCTACATGCGCACGACCCGCGGCCCCGAGCGGGTCCACGTCATCTACCGCCGGGTCGACGACGACTTCCTCGACCCGCGCGCGTTCCGCGCCGACTCGATGATCGGCGTGCCGGGGCTGTTCTCCGCCTACCGGGCCGGGCGGGTGACGCTCGCCAACGCGATCGGCACCGGCGTGGCCGACGACAAGTCGATCTACCCGTTCGTGCCCGACATGATCCGCTTCTACCTCGCCGAGGAGCCGGTGCTCAACAACGTGCCGACGTTCCAGTGCGCGAAGGCGCCGGAGCGCGACCACGTGCTCGCGCATCTCGCCGAGCTGGTGGTGAAGGAGGTGCACGGCGCCGGCGGCTACGGCATGCTGATCGGGCCGGCCAGCACCGCCGAGGAGCGCGAGACGTTCCGGGCGCGGATCCTCGCCTCGCCCGAGACCTACATCGCCCAGCCGACGCTGGCGCTGTCGACCTGTCCGACGTTCGTCGCCTCGGGACTCGCCCCCCGGCACATCGACCTGCGCCCGTACGTGCTGTCGGGCCGCACGATCAACCTCTGCCCCGGAGGGCTCACCCGGGTGGCGCTGCGCGAGGGGTCGCTGGTCGTGAACTCGTCGCAGGGCGGCGGGACCAAGGACACGTGGGTCGTCGAGAACTGACGGCCGGACCGGCGGACACCGACGAAAGACACCAGCAGGACAGAGACAGGAGCAGGACGAATGCTGTGCCGGGTGGCGAACGAGCTCTTCTGGATGTCGCGTCACATCGAGCGCGCCGAGAACACGGCGCGGATGCTCGACGTCACCTATCGGACGTCGCTGATGCCCTACCAGGTGACCGAACCGGGGCTCGCCTGGGCGGAGCCGTGGGCGGTGCCGCTGATCACGTCGGGTCTCGCGACCGAATACTACGCAAGCAACCCGACGCTGTCGGCGGAGGCGGTGCTCAAGTTCCTGATCTTCGACGCGGCCAACCCGTCGTCGGTCTACTGCTGCCTGCGCGCGGCCCGCGAGTCCGCGCGCAGCGTGCGCGGCGCGATCACCTCCGAGATGTACGAGGACCTGAACGCCGCCTGGCTGGAGATGCGCGACTACGACTACGACACCGTCCAGCAGATGGGGGTGTCGGACTTCCTCGAGTGGGTGAAGATGCGCTCGCACCTGTTCCGCGGCGTCACCTTCGGCACGATGCTGCGCGACGAGGCCTACCACTTCATCCGCCTCGGGACGCACCTCGAGCGGGCCGACAACACGGCGCGCATCCTCGACGTCAAGTACCACCTGCTGCTGCCGTCGACGGCGGACGTCGGCGGCGCCGTCGACTACTACCAGTGGTCGGCGCTGCTGCGCTCGGTGTCGAGCTTCGAGTCCTACCGCAAGATCTACAGCGACGTCATCACGCCGCGCCGCGTCGCCGAGCTGCTGATCCTGCGCGACGACATGCCGCGCTCGCTGCACGGCTGCATGAACCTGATCGACGAGACGATCGCGCACCTTTCCAACGGGCACGGGCGCGAGCTGAAGCGCCTGTCCGGGCAGCTGCACGCGCAGCTTCACTACGGCCGCACCGAGGACATCATCGATTTCGGCCTGCACGAGTACCTGATGGACTTCCTGGCGCAGATCTCCGCGCTGGGCGACGAGATCAGCCGCGTCTTCCTCGTGCCGTCCTATTAGCCGGCGCCGCGTCCTGCCGGATCCCGAAGAGTCTTGGACGGCGCGGCGCGCCCGGCCCACAATGGGCGAGGTGCGGCGCGGCGTGCGGGGACTGCGATCGTGATGATTGAACCGTTGCTGCTGACGGCAACCCAGATCTCGACCTTCGACGGCGGACGACTGCTGACGAAGGCGAGCGGCTTCTTCTTCTCGCGTGACCAGCGCCTGTTCCTGGTGACGAGCCGGCACGTCGTCTGCGACGAGCCGAGCAAGCACTTTCCGGACCGCATCGAGATCGAGCTGCACGTCGACGAGGTGAACCTGACCCGGTCCACCGGGTTTTCGGTGCTGCTGTACAAGGACGGCAGGAGCATCTGGCGGCAGGGCGAGGATTCCGCCGGGGAGATCGACGTCGCCGTCATCGAGCTCGACCGCGCGGCGCTTCCGGCCACCGCCGTGCTGCGGTCGTTCACGCCCGAGCATCTGCAGGCGACGCTGCACGACGTCGAGGTCGGCTCGCCGCTGCTGATCGTGGGCTTTCCGCTGGGGTTCCACGACACGCTGCACCACCTGCCGGTGGTCCGTCACGCGGTGATCGCGTCGTCGTTCGGCCTGCGGTTCCAGGGGCAGGGCTTCTTTCTCACCGATGCCCGCACGCATCGCGGGACCAGCGGGGCGGCGGTCGTGATGCGCGCGCCGGCTTCGGCCGTGGTCGGCGGCGATCTGCCGTGGAAACTGCTCGGCGTGCACTCGGCCCGCATGGACATGCGCACCCGCGACCTGGAGCAGGACGAATCGCTGGGCTTGAACTGCGCCTGGTACGCGAGCATCCTGCTGACCCTCACCGGGCCGGGCGAGGTCGACGCCGCGGCGCGCTGACCCCGCGCCTCACCCGGCGCCGGTCACGGCTTCGCCCGCCGGCTCTTCGGCGAGCGGAGTCACCGTCACCGCGACCTCGGGGACCTGCGTGTCGCCGCCGAGGATGACCCCGCGCAGCGGCGAGACGTCGCCGAAGTCGCGCCCCCAGGCCAGCGTGATGTGCTGGGTGCCGGGCAGGAGGTCGTTGGTCGGGTCGAAGTCGACCCAGGAGCCGCCGGTCTCGTCGGGGCAGTAGACCGAGACCCAGGCATGCGACGCGTCGGCGCCGACCATGCGCGGCTGGCCGGGCGGCGGCTCGGTCAGCAGATAGCCGCTGACGTAGCGCGCGGCCAGGCCCAGCGAACGCAGGCAGGAGAGCATCAGGTGCGCGAAATCCTGGCAGACGCCGCGCTTCGTCTCCAGGATCTTGAGGACCGGGGTCGCGACCGTCGTGGCCTTGGGGTCGTACTCGAACTCGCTGTAGATCCGGTGCATCAGCGCCTCCACGGCCGGCAGCAGCGGCCGCCCGGGCGCGAAGCAGGGGGCGGCGTAGGCGCCGAACTCGCGCTTGACCCGCACATAGGGCGATTCGAACAGGCAGGTGCAGGCGTCGAGATGCGGGGGCTGTGCCGCGTAGCGCAGCGCGCCGGCGACGCTTTCCCACGCCGGGGAGTCGGCCGGCGCCGACGCCGGCGCGCGGGCGCGCACCTCGATGACGCTTTCGGCGCGAACGAGCAGCGTGCTGTGCGGCAACTCGATGGTGAAATGCCGGATCGGGTTGCCGAAATAGTCGAGGCGGGTGTGGAGCAGCGTCGGCGCCGGCTCGATGACGATGTCGTGCGCGAGGCACGTCTGCCACGGGCATTCGCGCGGCGTCAGGTGCAGCTGCTGGCGCGACAGCGAGACCGGGCTCTCGTAGGCGTAGCTCGTCTCGTGGACGACGCGGTAACGGACGGCCGGCGCGCCGGTGGTCATTTCACGCCGCCAGCGTCTGCCGGCCGACGTCGCCGAGGTGCGTGAAGTAGCGCATCGCCAGGCGATCCGAGAGGCTGGACGCCTGCCATACGACGTCGCCCAGCAGGTTGGCCAGGTCCCCGCAGGCGGTCGACGCGCCGGCGTCGTTGGCGATGCGGCCTTCGAAGCACGCCCAGGTCGAACTGCCGCAGGCGCTCGAGGCTCGCGAGCAGCAGGTCGTCCTCCGGGCTGCCCAGCTCGCGCGACAGGCCGCCGAGATAGCGGATCAGGTTCTCGCACCTGGAACATGACCGAATGCGGATTGCGCGTCGTCGAAGACGATCAGGTCGAGGGCCGGCAGCAGCTGCGGGCGGCTCATGTAGCGCGAGCGGTAGGTGATGATGCTGTCGGCCAGCTCGAGCAGCCACTCGAGGCAGCCGGCGGACGCGCGCCGAGTCGAGCCGCAGGAACTGGCCGATCGCGCCGGCCAGGAAGATCAGGCGTTCGAGCGGCGGCCGATGATCAGGAACCGCCAGCCGTCGTCGCGCGTCATGTCGTCCATCGCGAAGCCCGCCAGCGCCGAGGACGCGAGCAGCATCTGGTCGAGAAAAGCGAGCGCCTCGCTGATTCCGACGGCTCTTCGCGCGCTGTAGGCCTGCAGCTGGTATTGCAGGTGGTTGATCGCCCGCCAGTTGTCGACCGACAGGCGCTCGCGCACCTGCAGCGCCGACCCACAGCAGGCGCCGGATGTCGCCGGCGAGGCCCTCGTCCGGCTCGTCGGTGCAAAGCGCGGCGAGCGTCTGCAGCTCGATGTCGGCGAGCGTCGGCGTCTCGTCCGCGGGCTCGGCGCTCTTCCTCGCGCTTCCGTCGGCAGCAGCTTGAGCGCGCGGCCGACCGCGTAGGCCGAATGCAGCGCCGGCAGATCGTCGCCGCTGGCATCGACCGAGGCGGGCCAGCGCGACGCGCAGCAGGCGGGCCGTCGTCCTCGCAGCGCTCGCGTAGCGGCCGAACCAGAAGGATTCTCGACCACCCGCGACGACAGGTTGCTGCCGCCGCGGACGAGATCGGCCTTGCCGACCTGCGTGCTTGAGCAGGCTGAACGTGCTGACCGCCTCGTCGGCTGAGCACCCAGGTGTCCTTGCTCGAGCCGCCGCGCTGCATCGAAATGAAGTCGCGCGCTGGTCGCCGACGCCACGCGCGTCAGGCCGCCCGGCATGACGCGTAGCCGTCCGGCGTCGCGACGACGAAGACCCGCAGCGCCACGCCGCGCGGCGAGCGAGCTGCGCGCTCGTCGCGCGGGCTCCACGACGGCGCCTGCGAGAAGCGCACGAGTCTCCTGCGCGACGTAGGCCTGGGGCCGGGCGCGCAGGCGCGCGACCAGCTCGTCGCGCTGGCCGCCCGTCAGTCGCTGCCGAAAATCGGCTCCAAGCGCTGCGAGGGAAAGGCGCGCTTGATGACCAGCTGGTCGAGATGCTCGACGACGAAGTCGCAGCGCGGCCTGCTCGCCGCACCACCAGGTGGCGACCGAGGGCATCGCCAGCGGCTCGCCGAGCAGCTTCTCGGCAGGCGCCGGGCAGGAATCCCGGCAGCGCCGCCGACTCGAGCAGGCCGCTGCCGAGCGCGTTGGCGACCAGCGACGTTGCCGGCGCGCACCGCCTGCAGCAGGCCGGGGACGCCGAGCGCCGAGTCGCCGCGCAGCTCGAGCGGATCGCAGAAGTCGTCGTCGAGGCGGCGCAGGATCGCGTGCACGCGGCGCAGGCCGGTCAGCGTCTTCAGGTAGACGCGATCGTCGCGCACCGTCAGGTCGCTGCCCTCGACCAGCGGGAAGCCGAGATAGCGCGCGAGATAGGCGTGCTCGAAATAGGTTTCGTTGTACGGGCCCGGCGTCAGCAGCACGATCAGCGGCGTGCTCGCTCGCCGACGCGGCGCCCAGTGCGCGAGGCTGTCCCGCAGCGTCGGCGAAGAAGCGAGGCGAGACGCTGCACGCGCAGGTCGCGGAACTGCTCCGGGAACACGCGCGCGAGACGATCAGCCGGTTCTCGAGCGCGTAGCCGGCGCCCGAGGGCGCCTGCGTGCGGTCGGCGATGCACCCACCAGCGGCCGTCGGGCGAGCGCGCGAGGTCGGCGGCATAGAGATGCAGCCAGATGTCGCCGGGCTGGCGTGACGCCCTGGCAGGGCCGGAGAAAGCCGTTGTGGCCGAAGACCAGCGCCGGCGGCAGGATGCCGTCCCTGAGCAGCGTCTGCGGCGCCGTAGAGGTCGCCGAGCACGCGCGTTGAGCAGCGCGCGCGCGCTGCGCGACGGCCGGCCCGATCTCCTGCCACTCGTCCGGCGGCAGGATCAGCGGCAGCGGATCGAGCTCCCACGGGCGGTCGGCGCCCTGCGGATCGGCGTAGACGTTGTAGGTGACGCCGTTCTCGAGGATCGCCGCCGCGGCGTCGTCGAGCCGGTGCCGCATCTGCTCGGGCGTCGCGCGCGCCGAGGTGCTCGAAGAACGGCCGCCAGGGCGGGCGCAGCTCGCCGTCGTCGGCGAGCATCTCGTCGAAGCGCGCCGTGTTGCGTCGGATAGCTCGCAAGCAGCGAGCGCGGCATGCGGCAGGCGCGGATCTCTCGGGCAGGACGCGCTCAGATCGCGGCGCAGGTCGAGCGTGAACGGGAAGCCGGCATTCGCGGCTGCGCCGGTCACGACGGCGACGCGCCCGGGCGTGTGGCCGAAGCGCGCGAAGCGCGCCAGGCGGCGGCCCTCGGCCTCGTAGGCGTTGACCGGGAAGCGTGTCGTAGTTGCGCCCGCCCGGGATGCGCGACGTGGTACGGGCAGCCGCCGAGCGAGCGCTGCATCCAGGTGTCGACGAGGTCGAAGACCAGCGGCGCGTGCACGCCGATCGTCGGATGCAGCGCCGACGGCGGCTGCCAGGCGCGGTAGCGCACGCCGGCGACGAATTCGCCGACGGTGCCGGTCGGCTGCAGCGGCAACGGCGCGGCCGTTGCAGGTGACGACGTAGCGGTCGCCGGCCATGCCCGGTCACCTTGACCTGCAGGCGCTCGAGCGACGAGTCGACGTAGCGCACCGTGCCGCCGCTCGCGCCCTCCTCGCCCAGCACGTGCCAGGGCTCGAGCGCCTGGCGCAGCTCGAGCTCGATGCCCTGCGCGGCGAAGTCGCCGAGCAGCGGGAAGCGGAACTCGAAGTGCGGCGCGAACCACTGCGGGCTCGAGCGCGATAGCCGGCGCCGTGCAGCTCGGCGATCACGTCGTCGAAGTCCTGCTCGACGAAGTGCGGCAGCATGAAGCGGTCGTGCAGCTCGGTGCCCCAGCGCACCAGCCGCTCGGGTGCGTAGGGCTCGTTCCAGAAGCGCGCGACCAGCGCGCGCAGCAGCAGCTGCTGGGCCAGGCTCATGCGCGCGTGCGGCGGCATCTCGAAGGCGCGCAGCTCGAGCAGGCCGAGGCGGCCCGTCGGGCCGTCGGGCGAGTAGAGCTTGTCGATGCAGAACTCGGCGCGGTGCGTGTTGCCGGTGGCGTCGATCAGCAGGTTGCGCAGCACGCGGTCGACCAGCCACGGCGGCGCGCTCGCCTGCCGCGGCTGCGGCAGCTGCGCGGAAGGCGATCTCGAGCTCGTAGACCGAGTCGTTGCGCGCCTCGTCGACGCGCGGCGCCTGGCTGGTCGGGCCGATGAACAGGCCGGAGAACAGGTACGACAGCGACGGGTGGTTGTGCCAGTAGCCGATCAGGCTGCGCAGCAGGTCGGGCCGGCGCAGGAACGGGGAGTCGAGCGGCGTCGCGCCGCCGAGCACGAAGTGATTGCCGCCGCCGGTGCCGGTGTGGCGGCCGTCGAGCATGAACTTCTCGGTGGTCGAGCCGCGAGAGCCTGCGCCTGCTCGTAGAGGTGCGTCGTGCGCTCGACCAGCTCGTCCCAGCTCGGCGCACGGGTGGATGTTGACCTCGATGACGCCCGGATCGGGCGTGACGCGGAAGTGCGTCGAGGCGCGGATCGGACGGCGGCGTCGTAGCCCTCGATGACGACCGGCGTGGCGAGCTCCTCGGCGGTGGCCTCGACCGCGGCGACCAGCTCGAGGTAGTCGTCGAGCGATCGTCGTCGGCGGCATGAAGACGTACAGGGTGCCGGCGCGCGCCTGCGCGGACATGGCGGTGCGCGTGATCCAGCCGGCCGACTCCTCGCTCTGCGGCCGCCGGTCGAGCGCGGCTTCCCCGGCGATGCCGGCCGGGCCACTGGCGCGCGCGTCGTCCCCGACGAGGGGCCGCCGGTCCGCGCCGCGGCCTTGCCCGCCCGCGCGATCGGTGTCCACCCGCCGGCGAACTGGCGGCGGATTTCGGCGTAGGCGGGAAGCGGCGCGAACGGCTGGGTCGGATCCGGCTCGTGGATGTACGGATAGTCGCTCTTGGCGACCCAGGGCAGCGAGTCGAGCGGCAGGCGGAAGCCCATCGGCGAATCGCCGGGGATCAGGTACAGCGTTCGCTGCGCAGGAACCACGGTCCGGTCTGCCAGCGGCCCGAGGCCGGGTCGCGCATGCAGCGGCAGCACGTGGCCGACGACCGTGTCGAGGCCCTCGTCGAAGATGCGGGCGCAGGCGGTCGCGCTCGAGCGCGTCGTCGAGGCGGGCGTCGAACGGATCGACGTTGACCGGCAGGCGCCGTTCGCGCCACAGGTAGTACAAGGCGTCCTCGTAGGCGGGGAAGACGTGCCGCGGATCGAGGCCGAGCCGCTCGGCGACGCGGCGCAGGAAGCGGCCGGCGAGCGCCTCGTCGGCGCCGTGGTCGTTCGCCTCGTCGGCGATCAGCGCGGCGTTGCTCCAGATCGGCTCGCCGTCGCGCCGCCAGTAGCAGTTGAGCGACCAGCGCGGCAGCTGCTCGCCCGGGATACCACTTGCCCTGGCCGAAATGCAGCAAGCCCCTGCGCCGCGTACCTCGCGCGCAGCCGCTGGAACAGCTCGGCCGCGCGCAGGCGCTTGGTCGGTCCGAGCGCCGTCGTGTTCCACTCGGCGCCGTCGGGGTCGTCGATCGAGACGAAGGTCGGCTCGCCGCCCATCGTCAGCCGCACATCGCCGGCGTCGAGGTCGGCGTCGATGCGATGGCCGAGCGCCTCGATGCGCGCCCACTGCTCGTCGGTGTACGGCTTGGTGACGCGCGGCGCTTCGCGGATCCGCTCGACCTTCATCGTGTGCTCGAACTCGCACTCGCACTCGTCGGTGAAGCCGGTGATCGGCGCGGCGGAGGACGGATTCGGCGTGCAGGCGAGCGGGATGTGGCCTTCGCCGGCGAAGCAGGCCGGAGGTCGGGTCGAGGCCGACCCAGCCGGCGCCCGGCAGATAGACCTCGCACCAGGCGTGCAGGTCGGTGAAGTCGACGTCGGTGCCGGAGGGCCCGTCGAGCGACTTCACGTCGGGCATGAGCTGGATCAGGTAGCCCGAGACGAAGCGCGCGGCGAGACCGAGGTGGCGCAGCACCTGCACCAGCAGCCACGCCGAATCGCGGCAGGAGCCGCGTCGCCTTGGTGAGCGTCTCCTCGGGCGTCTGCACGCCCGGCTCCAGGCGGATGACGTAGCCGATGGCCCTCTGCACGCTGCTGGTTCAGCTCGACGAGGAAATCGACGCTCGGCGTCGGCGTCGCGCGGCACGGCGGCGAGGAACTTGCGCGAACCGCGGCGTGGCCGGCAGCTTCTCGAGGTAGGGCAGCAGCTCGTGGTGCAGGCCGGGCTCGTACGCGAACGGAAACTTGTCGGCCGAGGGCTCGAGAAAGAAGTCGAACGGGTTGATCACCGACATTTCGGCGACGAGATCGACTTCGACGCAGAACTCGCGCGTCTTCTCGGGGAAGACCAGCCGCGCGAGGTAGTTGGACTGCGGATCCTGCTGCCAGTTGATGAAGTGCTCTTCCGGCGTGACCTTCAGCGAGTAGCTGAGGATCGGCGTGCGCGAATGCGGCGCCGGGCGCAGCCGGACGACCTGCGGCGAAAGGCCGACCAGGCGGTCGTAGCGATACCGCGTGACGTGGTTGAGGGCGACGTGGATTGACACGGCAAACTCCGGAGAAAGGGCAGGGAGTCGTCAAGCAAGGGCGGTGCCAATCCGGGATCGCCCCATTTCATGGAGGATCCGGCCATTCGATGCACCGCGAAGGTGCGCGGAGGCGGATGTTGCCCTGTGGAACGACGTCGGAAATGGGTCTGCGATGGTGGCGCGGAATCGGGCGGGATGGCGAGTGAGATCATACGCGAAGCGACCGCAGTCGATGCTGCTAAAATCGAACCAAGGCCGCATTCGCGCGAACCTTCCCGCATCGGATTGGCAATCTGGCCCGCGGTGTCCGACAGTTGCCAATCCGTTTGCGGGGAAGGTCGATGCGGTCTCTCAATTTCATCGGTGGCGAAAAAGGGCGGTGTCGGCAAGTCGGTTGCGGCGCGCGTGCTGGCGCAGTATTTCATCGACCAGGGCCGGCCGTTCACCGGCTTCGACACCGATCGCTCCCACACCTCGTTCACCCGCTTCTACGCGGACTACGCCTCGCCGCTGATCGTCGACAGCTATGCCGGGCTCGACCTCATCGCGACGGCGTTCGAGGAGGCCGCCGATCAGGAAGGAGACTACAGCGTCATCGTCGATCTCGCCGCGCAGACCGCCGCGCCGCTGGCGAGCTGGATCAGGGATTCGGACTTGCTGGCCGTGCTGGACGAAATGGGCATCACGGTCAATTTCTGGCACCTGGCGGACACGGGCAAGGATTCGGTCGACCTTCTGGAGCGGCTGATCGCCACGTACGGTCGGGGGCCCCAATTACATCGTGGTCAAGAACCTCGGCCGGGGCCGGGACTTCTCGCAGCTGGACGAATCGCCGGCGCTGGCGAGTGCCCGCGCGCTGGGCGCCCGCGTCATGGCGCTGCCGGCACTGGACGAGGCCAGCATGCGCAAGATCGACCGCCGGAACGCGAGCTTCTGGGCGGCGATCAACACGCGGCCGGAGGTCGACGCCCTCGGCATGCTCGAACGTCAACGCGTGAAAACCTGGCTGAAAGGGACCTACGGCGAGCTGGAACGGCTTCCGCTGTAAGATGAGCAGCTTCTGCACGTTGCCGGGCGCGGATCGCCGATGACCTACTGCGTGGCCATGTCCCTCGACGCGGGGATGATCTTCGCGTCGGACTCCCGCACCAACGCGGGCGTCGACCAGGTCTCCCGTTTCTGCAAGATGCGCGTGTTCGCCCGCGACGGGCACCGCGTGATCGTCACGCTGTCTTCCGGCAACCTGTCGATCACCCAGAACACGCTCAACATCCTGGACCAGCGCTCACGGTCGGGCGACAACGCGATGCACCTGTGGAACGCGCCGTCGATGTTCGACGTCGCCCGGCTGATCGGCGACGCGCTGCGCGAAGTCAAGAAGCGCGACGGCGAGCATCTCGAGCGGAACAGCATCGACTGCAGCGCGAGCTTTCTCGTCGGCGGCCAGGTACGCGGCGAGCCCCCGCGGCTGTTCAGGATCTACAGCGAGGGCAACTTCATCGAGGCGACGCCCGACACCTGCTACTTCCAGATCGGGGAGCTGAAGTACGGCAAGCCCGTCATCGACCGCGTCATCAACCGCTCGACGTCGCTCGTCGACGCGACCAAGTGCACGCTGGTGTCGTTCGATTCGACGATGCGCTCGAACATCTCCGTCGGGCTCCCGATCGACCTGCTCGTCTACGAGGCCGACGCGCTGCGGGTGAAGCTGCAGCGGCGCATCGACGAATCCGACCCCTATTTCCGGATGCTGCATGCGCAGTGGGGCGAGGGGTTGCGCCGGGTGTTCGGCCAGCTGCCCGAACCGGATTGGACATGACGCCCGCTGCCGGTCTGCGCCGGAAGCCTGTCGCGACTCCACACGAGAATCCGCGCCGATGATCCGCACCCGCTTCGCGCCGAGTCCCACCGGCTTCCTGCACCTGGGCGGCGCCCGCACGGCGCTGTTCGCGTGGGCGTACGCGCGCCGCCACGGCGGCACGTTCATCCTGCGCATCGAGGACACCGACGTCGCGCGCTCCACCCCCGAGGCGGTGAAGGCGATCCTCGACGCGATGACCTGGCTCGGCCTCGACTACGACGAGGGCCCGTACTACCAGATGCAGCGGATGGACCGCTATCGCGAGGTCGTCGCCGACATGCTGGCGCGGGGGCTCGCGTACCGCTGCTACATGTCGCCGGCCGAGCTCGAGGCGCTGCGGGCCGAGCAGATGGCGCGCGGCGAGAAGCCGCGCTACGACGGGCGCTGGCGGCCGGAGCATGCGGCGGCGGCGGGGCTCGTGCCCCCCGCGGGGGTCGCGCCGGTCATCCGCTTCCGCAACCCGCTGGAAGGCACGGTCGCCTGGGACGATCGCGTCAAGGGCCGGATCGAGATCGCCAACGCCGAGCTCGACGACCTCGTCATCGCCCGCCCCGACGGCACGCCGACGTACAACTTCTGCGTCGTCGTCGACGACCTCGACATGCGGATCACGCACGTCGTCCGCGGCGACGACCACGTCAACAACACGCCGCGGCAGATCAACATCATCCGCGCGCTGGGCGCCGAGGTGCCCGTGTACGCGCACCTGCCGACGGTGCTGGGCGAGGACGGGCAGAAGCTCTCCAAGCGCCACGGCGCCGTCAGCGTCATGCAGTACGAGGAGATGGGCTACCTGCCCGAGGCGATGATCAACGCGCTGGCGCGCCTCGGCTGGGCGCACGGCGACGACGAGATCTTCGGCCGCGAGGAGCTCGTCGCGTGGTTCGACCTCGACAGCATCAGCCCGTCGCCCGCGCGCTTCGACCTGGCGAAGCTCGCGTGGGTGAACCAGGAGCACCTGAAGCGGCTGCCGCCGGACGAGCTCGGGCCGCGGCTCCTTCCGTATCTCGCCCGCGCCGGGCTCGACGCGACGGCGGGGCCCGATGCCGGCGCGGTGGCGACGCTGCTGCGCGAGCGGGTGTCCACGCTCGCCGAGATGGCCGACGCCGCGCACTACTTCTACGCGACGCCGCATCCCGACGCGCAGGCGATCGCCGCGCAGGTCAGCGCCGCCAACCGCCCGGCGCTCGCCGAGCTCGCCGCCGAGTTCGCGATCGATCGACTGGACGCGCGAGGCGATCGGCGCGGCGGTGAAGGCCGCGGCCGCGCGGCACGGCCTCAAGCCCGGGCAGGTGATGATGCCGCTGCGCGTGATCGCCTGCGGGACGAAGGAAACCCCGGCCATCGACGCGGTCCTCGCGCTCCTCGGCCGCGAGGCGACACGCACGCGCCTGGCCGCCGGGCTCGCCGCGGTCGGCGCAGCCGGCTGACCCTCACCCGCCGCTGGCGCGTCCCCCTCTCCCGCGCGCGGGAGAGGGCCGGGGTGAGGGCGCGTACCGCGGCATCGTGTCACGGGGTCGTGTCACGGGATCGTTGGCCAAACTTCCGGCATCGGATAAAATGCGAATTTCCGGAACTGGCCCCCCATGACCAAGTTCGTCTTCGTGACCGGCGGCGTCGTTTCCTCGCTCGGGAAGGGCATCGCCGCCGCGTCGCTGGCCGCGATCCTCGCCTCCCGCGGCATCCGCGTCACCAATCTCAAGCTCGACCCCTACATCAACGTCGATCCTGGAACGATGAGCCCGTTCCAGCACGGCGAGGTCTTCGTCACCGAGGACGGCGCCGAGACGGACCTCGACCTCGGCCACTACGAGCGGTTCGTCGACGTGAAGATGGGCAAGCGCAACAACTTCACGACCGGCCAGATCTACGAGAGCGTGATCCGCAAGGAGCGCCGCGGCGACTATCTCGGCGGCACCGTGCAGGTGATCCCGCACATCACCGACGAGATCAAGGCGTGGATCATCGCCGGCGCGGCGCGACGCCGAGGTCGCGGTGGTCGAGGTCGGCGGCACCGTCGGCGACATCGAGTCGCTGCCGTTCCTCGAGGCGATCCGGCAGCTCGGCATCACGCTGGGCCGCGACAACGTCTGCTACATCCACCTGACGCTGGTGCCCTACATCGCCGCCGCCGGCGAGATGAAGACCAAGCCGACGCAGCACTCGGTCAAGGAGCTGCGCGAGATCGGCATCCAGCCCGACGTCGTGCTGTGCCGCGTCGACCGGCCGCTCGCGAAGGCGACCGGCGCAAGATCGCGCTGTTCACCAACGTCCCGCCCGAGGCGGTGATCCCGGCGGCCGACGCCGACTCGATCTACAAGATCCCGGCGGCGCTGCACGGCGAGGGCCTCGACGGCATCGTCTGCAGGAAGCTCGCGCTCGACGCGCCGCCCGCCGACCTGTCGACGTGGCGCCACCTGGTCCAGGCGCTGGAGCACCCGGAGCACGCGGTCAACATCGCGATGGTCGGCAAGTACGTCGACCTGACGGAGTCGTACAAGTCGCTGTCCGAGGCGCTGACGCACGCGGGCATCCACACGCGCAGCAAGATCAACATCCACTACGTCGATTCCGAGACGATCGAGCGCGACGGCATCGCCGCGCTGGCGCCGATGGACGCGATCCTCGTCCCCGGCGGCTTCGGCAAGCGCGGCGTCGAGGGCAAGATCGCCGCCATCCGCCACGCGCGCGAGAACGGCGTCCCGTACCTCGGCATCTGCCTCGGCATGCAGCTCGCGGTCATCGAGTACGCGCGGCACAAGGCGGACCTCGCCGACGCCAACAGCACCGAGTTCGATCCGGCGACGCCGCACCCGGTGGTCGCGCTGATCACCGAGTGGCAGAACCGCGACGGCTCGGTCGAGCGGCGCAGCGAGACGTCGAACCTCGGCGGGACGATGCGCCTGGGCGCGCAGCCCTGCGAGGTCGTGCCCGGGTCGCTCGCGCACCAGATCTACGGCACGACGACGGTCGCCGAGCGCCACCGCCACCGCTACGAGGTCAACAACCACTACCTGCCGCGGATCGAGGCGGCGGGGCTTGCCGTCGGCGCCTGGGCGAAGAGCGCGGTGGCCGGCGACCTGTGCGAGATGGTCGAGCTGCCGGGGCACCCGTGGTTCTTCGGCTGCCAGTTCCACCCCGAGTTCACGTCGAACCCCCGGCGCGGGCACCCGCTGTTCATCAGCTTCGTGCGCGCCGCGCTCGAGCAGAAGCGGCGCGCGGCCGGCGCGGCCGTAGCGGCGCCGAGCGGTCGTCGATCGCCGCGGCGCGAGGGCTGCCCCCGAGCTCGTCGCGTGCGAGCGCTGATGCTCATGAAGCTGTGCGGATTCGAGGCCGGTCTCGATCGGCCTCTGTTCGTCATCGCCGGACCCTGCGTCGTCGAGTCGCTGCAGCTGCAGCTCGACGTCGCGGGTCAGCTGAAGGAAATCTGCGCGGCGCTCGCGCATCCCGTTCATCTTCAAGTCGTCGTACGACAAGGCCAACCGCACGTCGGGAGCGTCGTTCCGCGGGCCCGGCATCGACGAGGGCCTGCACGTGCTCGCCGAGGTGAAGCGCCAGATCGGCGTCGCGGTCCTGACCGACGTCCACACCGAGGCCGAGGTGCCGGTTGCCGCCGCCGTCGTCGACGTGCTGCAGACGCCGGCGTTCCTCTGCCGCCAGACCGACTTCATCCAGGCGGTCGCGCGCTCGGGCAGGCCGGTCAACATCAAGAAGGGCCAGTTCCTGGCGCCCGAGGACATGCTGCAGGTCGTCGCCAAGGCGCGCGCCGCGAGCGGCGCCGACAACATCATGGTCTGCGAGCGCGGCGCCTCGTTCGGCTACCACAACCTCGTCTCCGACATGCGCTCGCTCGCGATCATGCGCGCGACCGGCTGCCCCGTGGTCTTCGACGCGACGCACTCGGTGCAGCTGCCGGGCGGGCGCGGCGGCGCGAGCGGCGGCCAGCGCGAGTTCGTGCCGGTGCTCGCGCGCGCGGCCGTGGCCGCCGGGGTCGCCGGCGTGTTCATGGAGACGCACCCCGATCCGGACAAGGCGCTCTCCGACGGGCCCAACGCGTGGCCGCTCCCGAAGATGCGCGCGCTGCTCGAAACGCTGAGGGAGCTCGACGCGACGGTCAAGCGCGCCGGCTTCGCCGAGTCCGAATGGCTGGCCGCCGGCGATCCGCAACGGCCGGCATGACCGCAACCCCCAGACTGGAACCCTGCGCCATGTTCGTCCATCTCGTCCTGATCAAGCTGAAGCCCGGCATCGCGCGCACCGACCCCAAGGTCATCACCTGGGAGGCGCTGCTCGACGAGCTGCCGACGAAGGTCACGGGCGTCGTCCGCTGGGAGCACGGCTGGAACACGACCGACCGGCCGATCGCCTACGACTTCGGCATCAACTCGGGCTTCGCCACGCGCGCGGACCTCGACGCGTACGGCCCGCACCCGGCGCACCAGGAGGTCGTCGCCCGGCTGCGCGAGATCGCCGACTGGGTGATCTGCGACTACGAGCTCGGGGAATGGGTCAGCGACTGACGCCTCCCGTTCCGATTTCATTTCCATCACGCCTTGAAGAGGTAGCAGCATGAGCGCCATCGTCGACGTCATCGCCCGCGAGATTCTCGATTCGCGGGGCAATCCCACCATCGAGGCCGACGTGGTCCTCGAATCCGGCGTGTCCGGCCGCGCGGCGGTGCCTTCGGGCGCCTCGACCGGCTCGAAGGAGGCGATCGAGCTCCGCGACGGCGACGCCGCCCGCTACTTCGGCAAGGGCGTGATGAAGGCCGTCGACCACGTCAACACCGAGCTGTGCGAGGCGATCATCGGCCTCGACGCGACCGAGCAGGCGTTCATCGACAAGACGATGATCGAGCTCGACGGCACCGAGAACAAGTCGCGGCTGGGCGCCAACGCGATCCTCGCCGTCTCGTGCGCGGTGGCCAAGGCCGCGGCCGAGGAGTCGTCGCTGCCGCTGTACCGCTACCTCGGCGGCGCGGGCGAGATGCAGCTGCCGGTGCCGCTGATGAACGTGATCAACGGCGGCGCGCACGCGAACAACAAGGTGGACCTGCAGGAGTTCATGCTCGTGCCGCTCGGCGCGCCGAGCTTCCGCGAGGCGCTGCGCTACGGCGCCGAGGTGTTCCACACGCTGAAGAAGATCATCGACCGGCGCGGCATGCCGACGACCGTCGGCGACGAGGGCGGCTTCGCGCCGAACCTGCCGTCGAACGAGGCCGCGCTGCAGCTGCTGATGGAGGCGATCGACGCGGCCGGCTTCGTGCCCGGCACCGACATCGCGCTCGCGCTCGACTGCGCCGCGAGCGAGTTCTACAAGGACGGCATGTACCGGCTCGAGTCCGAGGGCCTCGCGCTCACGTCG
Source organism: uncultured beta proteobacterium (assembly GCA_963832705.1). Taxonomy (GTDB): domain Bacteria; phylum Pseudomonadota; class Gammaproteobacteria; order Burkholderiales; family Casimicrobiaceae; genus CAIWHR01. The sequence continues at coordinate 435,659 of CAWHVP010000010.1, forward strand.
CAGCAGTTCGCCGACATCCTCGCGACCTGGTGCGACAAGTACCCGATCATCAGCATCGAGGACGGGATGTCCGAGCACGACTGGGACGGCTGGAAGATCCTGACCGACCGCCTGGGGCGCAAGGTCCAGATCGTCGGCGACGACCTGTTCGTGACCAACACCAAAATCCTGAAGGAGGGCATCCGGAAGGGCGTGGCCAATTCGATCCTGATCAAGATCAACCAGATCGGCACGCTGTCGGAGACCTTCGGCGCGATCACCATGGCCAACCGCGCCGGCTACACGGCGGTGATCTCGCACCGCTCCGGCGAGACCGAGGACAGCATGATCGCCGACATCGCCGTCGGCACCAACGCCGGGCAGATCAAGACCGGCTCGCTGTCGCGCTCCGACCGCATCGCCAAGTACAACCAGCTGCTGCGGATCGAGGAGGACCTCGGCGACGCGGCGAGCTACCCCGGACGCGACGCGTTCTTCCAGCTGAAGTAGCGAGGTCCCTTGCGCTGGCTTGCCCTCGTCTTCGTGGCGCTGATCGCCGCATTGCAGTACCCGATGTGGCTGGGCAAGGGCGGCTGGTTCAAGGTGCGCGACCTCGGGCGCGACGTCGCGCAGCAGCAGGAGGCCAATGCGAAGCTCAAGGGGCGCAACGAGGCGCTCGACGCCGACGTCCGCGACCTGAAGACCGGCACCGAGGCGATCGAGGAGCGCGCGCGCGCCGAGCTCGGGATGGTGCGCAGCGACGAGGTGTTCTTCCAGCTGCAGGGCGCGCCGGCGCGCGGCGCCGAGCCGGCGGCGCCCGGCACGGTGACCGGGCCGGCCAGAGGCGACGCGGCGCCGAGCCCGCGCGCCGACCAGGGCGCCGGCAAGCCCGCGGCGCCGGCGCGCTGACCGGCGCCGGTCCGGCGGCATCGTTCCACGTCCGCCGATGCAGCGCGTCACCTCGCGCCAGAATCCGCGCCTCCGGGAGGCCGCGCGGCTCGTCGCCTCGGCGCGCGACCGGCGCAAGGCCGGCCGCTGCGTGCTCGAGGGCGAGCATCTCGCCGCCGTCTACCGCGACCGCTACGGCGCGCCCGAGACGCTGATCGTCACCGAGGAGGCGCTGGAACGCCCTGCCGTGCGCGCGCTCGCCGAGCGCGATGCCGCGCGCGCGCTGGTCGTGCCGGTGGCGCTGTTCGCCGAGCTCGCGACGCTGCCGGCCGGCGTCGGCGTGCTGGCCGTCGTGCCGACGCCGCCGCCGCGCGCCGCCGGCCCCGCCGGCTTCTGCCTGCTGCTCGACGACGTGCAGGACCCGGGCAACGTCGGCTCGATGCTGCGCTCGGCCGCGGCGGCGGGGGTCGCGCAGGTGCTCCTCTCCAGGCACTGCGCGTTCGCGTGGTCGCCGAAGGTGCTGCGCGCGGGGCAGGGCGCGCACTTTCACCTCGACCTCCACGAGGACGTCGACCTGCCGGCCTGGGCGGCCGCGTACCGGAGCGCCGGCGGCAGCGTGGTGGCGATGGTCGCGACGGGCGGCGCCGACCTGTACGCGTCGGCGCTGACCGGCCGCGTCGCGCTCGCGATCGGCAACGAGGGCGCGGGCCTGTCGGCGGCCCTCGTCGCGCAGGCGACGCACAAGGTGACGATCCCGATGCCGGGCGGCATCGAATCGCTGAATGCCGCGGCGGCGGCGGCCGTGTGCCTGTTCGAGTGCGTGCGCCAGCGGCAGGGGTCGCTGCCGGCGGAGCGCCCGGGCTGAGCGCGGGCAGGACCCGGTCTACCCGCCCTTGACGCCGCCGGCGGTCAGCCCGACGACGATCTCCTTCTGGATGACGATCGTCAGCAGCAGCACCGGCAGCGTGACGATGATCGCCGCGGCGGCGAGCGGGCCCCAGGCGAGCTGCTCGAAGGTCAGCACGTTGTAGACGGCGACCGGCAGCGTGCGCGTCTCGCGCCCGGCGAGCACCGCGCCGAACACGAAGTTGTTCCACGAGAAGATGAACGCGAGGATCGTCCCGACGACGATGCCGGGCCGCGCCAGCGGCAGCGCGACGTAGAGGAACGTCGTCCAGACGCTGCCGCCGTCGATCAGCGCGGCCTCCTCGAGCTCCCGCGGCAGCGTCTCGAAGTAGCCGATCATGATGCAGACGACGATCGGCACGGTGATCACCAGGTGGGTGATGACCAGCGCCGTCAGCGTGCTGTTGAGCCGCAGGAACTGGAACACCGTGAACAGCGGGATCAGGTAGGACAGCGCCGGCGTCATCCGCGCGATCAGGATCAGCACCGTGAGCTTCGTCGCGCCGGCGCGGGCGATGCCGAAGCCGGCGGGCACGCCGATCAGCAGCGCCACCAGCGTGGCGCCGCCCGAGACCAGGATGCTGTTCCACGAGGTAGCGGCCGATCGCGTTCTGCTCGAACACCTGGACGAAGTTCGCGAGCGTCGGCGGGCTCGGGATGAAGACCGGCGGATAGGCGATGTTGTCGATCTCGTTCTTCAGCGACAGCGACAGCATCCACAGGAACACGAGCATCGCGGGCGACACGATCACCAGCACCGACAGCCAGAAGCCCAGCCGCGCAGCAGGCGCTTCGCCCGCGGGAGCGCAGGCCGGGACGTGCGGAGCAGTGCGGCGCTCACTGCGTCAGCTCCACTTCGTCCGCTCGCGCACGTGCAGCAGCAGCAGCGCCAGCGCCAGCACGATGACGAAGAACACGACCACGACCGCCGACGCGTAGCCGATGTTGTAGAACGCGAACGCCTGCAGGTACAGGTAGAGGTTGATCGTCTCCGACGCCGTGCCCGGGCCGCCGCCGGTGATCACGTAGATCGTGTCGAAGGTCTTCAGCGCGTCGATGGTGCGGATGACGGCGGCGACCACGATGAACGGCGCCACCAGCGGCAGCGTGATGTGGCGGAAGAGCTGCCACTCCGACGCGCCGTCGAGCCGCGCCGATTCGTAGGGCTCGAGTCGGCAGCGCGGCGAGCCCGCCCAGCACGATCAGCATCACCAGCGGCGTCCAGTGCCAGACCTCGACCATGCACGAGGCTGGGGATCACCGCGTCGGCGAGTAGACCCACAGCGACGGCGGCAGGCCGACCAGCGACAGCAGGTAGTTCAGCACGCCCAGCTGCGGATGGAACATCATCGTCCACACCAGCGCGACCGCGACCGGGGTCGCCATCATCGGCATGATGAACACGCCGCGCAGCACGCCGCGGAACGGGAACTCGCGGTGGAAGATCATCGCCGCCGCGGTGCCGAGGACGAGCGGCGAAGACGACGGCGAGCGCGGTGAAGTAGAACGTGTGGACGATCGGCCTCGATGAAGCGCCGGCTGCCGGCGAGCTTCGCGTAGTTGTCGAGGCCGACGAAGTGCGCCGCCGAGCCGATCTTCCAGTCGAACGACGCTCATCCAGACGCGTGAACAGCCACGGGAAGATGATCACCGCGCCGATGACGACGACCGCCGGCATGATGAACAGCCGGTAGGTGCGCCGCCGGCGCGCGAGGAATCCGGCGCGCGGCGCGGCGGCGGTCGGGTGCGCGGACATCGGGCGGGAACGCGGGCGCGGGCGGCACGGCCCCCCGCGCGGCGCGTGTGGCGCGCCGCGCAGGCGGGCCGCGCGGAGGCGGCCGGCCCTACGCCTTCTCGCTCTTGTCGAGGACCGGCTGGAACTCCGCCGTGGCCTTCTTCAGCTCGGCGGCCGGATCGGCGCCGTTGATCATGTTGGTCAGCGCGATGCCGAAGATGTCGCGGAACTCGGTCACCGGCTCGATGATCGGCAGGCCCGGCTGCGCGATCTTCGCCGACGCCAGCATGCACTCGATCCACGCCTTGGGCGCCTTGATGTCGGGCGAGGTCTGCGCGGCCAGGTACGCAGTGTTGCGCACCGGCGCGCCCGCCGCCGCCTGCAGGATCCGGAACTGGTTGGTCTTGTTCGACGCCCACTGCAGGTAGTACCAGGCCGGCCCCTTCTTCTTGCGAGAACGACGAGATGCCCTGGCCGTCGCCGAACATCGCCGAGACCTGCGCCTTGGGCCCGGCCGGCATCACGCCGTAGCCGACCTTGCCGACGATCCGCGACTTGGTCGGATCCTCGAGCGGCTGCGCGAAGCCGATGCCGTCGAGCCACATCGCCGCCTTGCCCTGCAGGAACAGGCTCTGCGCCTCGTTCCAGTTGAAGCCGGCGACGCCCTGCGGGCCGTACTTGGCAAGCAGCGTCTGGTACATCTTCGCCGCCTCGATCGCCGCCTGGCTGTCGGTGGCGAGCTTGCCCTTGGCGTCGACGAACGTGCCGCCGTAGCCGAGCAGGAAGCTCGTCCACACCGGCACGTTGGCGTTCTTCAGGCCGCGCGCGACGAAGCCGCTGACGCCCTTGGCCGGATCGTTGAGCTTCGCCGCCGCGTCGACGATCTCGTCGAAGCTCTTCGGATAGGCGATGCCCTTCGCGTCGAACAGCTCCTTGTTGTAGTAGATGACCCAGGGGTCGATGTTGAACGGAAGGCTGTCGATGCGGCCGTCGGCCTGCGTCGCCCACGCCATGCCGCCGTTGGAGAAGTCGGCGAAGTCGAGGCCCGGGTCGGTCATCGACTTGTCGGCGAGCAGCGGGCGCACGTCGACCATCCACTTGTTCTTGCCGAACAGCCGCTTCTGCACGTGATACGACAGGGCGATCACGTCGAAGCTGGTGTTGCCCGAGTTGAACTCGATGACCGCCTTCTGGCGCTGCTGCTGCTCGGGGATCATCTCGGAGCCGACCGCGATGCCGGTCAGGTCCTCGAACTCCTTCTGGTACTTGGTCAGCAGGTCGCCGCGCGGGCTCTTGACCAGGAACACCTCGATCTTCTCGCCCTTGAACTTCTTCCAGTCGAAGGCCCCCTGCGCCTGCGCGGCCAGCTGGCCCGCGCCGGGGATCGCGCCCAGGGCGGCTGCGCCCAGTCCCGCCTGCAGCAGGCGGCGACGCTGTTCGCGGGTGGCGTGGTCGTGGTCTCGTTCGGTCATGGCTTCCTCCCTGGATGCACTGAGTTGGTTTTTCGTCGCGAGCCGGCGCGTCAACGAGGCCGGATCGCGGTCGATGCAATGCCACCGACAATCATAGCCCGAACGCCGGCAGGCCGGCGGCTTCGAGCCCGGCGAGCAGCCTCGTGCGCGCCGCCTCGTCGAGCGGCAGCAGCGGCGCGCGCGACGCGAGCCATCCCGCATCGCCGGTGCGGTCGGCGAGGATCGCCTTCATTCCCGGCAGCAGCGGTTGGCGGAACGCGATCTCGAGGAACGTCGCGATGCGTGCCTCGTCGTCGGCGGTCACCGCCGGCGACAGCAGCGCGCGGACGAGGGCCGGGTAGAGGTTGGCGGCGCCGCAGATCGTGCCGGCGCCGCCGGCCTTCATCAGCCGCGGCAGGTGCGGCTCGTGGCCCACCATGATCGCCAGCTGCGGCACGCGCGCGAGCAGGGCGGCGGTGTTGTTCCAGTCGCCGGCGCTGTCCTTGACGCCGGCGATCACGCCCGGGAATGCGGCGGCGAGGCGCGCGACCAGGTCGACCGACAGCGGCACCGCCGAGACCTGGGGAATGTGGTACAGGATCACGGAGAGCCGCGGATCGCCGACGGCCTCGATCAGCTCCGCGTACCAGCGGAACAGGCCGTCGTCGCTCGCGTCCTTCCAGAAGAACGGCGGCAGCACCAGGCAGGCGGCGCAGCCGGCCTTCACGCCGTGCCGCGTCAGCGCGACGGTGTCGGGCAGCGCCGCGCAGCCGGTCGCGGCGACCATCTGCCTCGCGGGAATCCCCGCCGCCAGCAGCGCGTCGACGCCCGCCATCCGCTCGGCCACGGTGAACGACTGGCCCTCGCCGGTCGTCCCGAACGGCGCGACGCCGTCGACGCCGTGCCCGAGCAGCGAGCGCGCGTGGCGGGCGAAGCGGACGTAGTCGACGTTGCCGCTCGCGTCGAGCGGCGTCAGCAGCGCGCACCAGAGGCCGCGCACCGGGGCCGGGTTGCTCATGGGCTTCTCGATTCTCATGGCGTCAGTAGATGTGCCGCGCGAGCTCGGCGTGGTGGAGGATCGTCGTCGCGATCTCCTCGATCGACTTGGCGGTCGTGTCGAGCATCGGGATCCGCTCGCGGTGCATCAGCTCCTCGGCCTCGCGGATCTCGTAGCGGCAGTTCTCGATCGTCGCGTACTTGCTGCCCGGCCGGCGCTCCTCGCGGATCGCGTGCAGGCGCTCGGCGTTGATCGTCAGGCCGTACAGCCGCGCGCGGTGGGGCAGGATCGACCCCGGCAGCCGGCGGTCGGCGAAGTCGTCGGGGGTCAGCGGGAAGTTCGCCGCGCGGATGCCGAACTGGAGCGCCAGGTACAGCGACGTCGGCGTCTTGCCGCAGCGGGACACGCCGACCAGGATCACCTGCGCCTTGGCGAGGTCGCGCGTGGCCGCGCCGTCGTCGTGCATCTGCGTGAAGTTGATCGCGTCCATCCGCGCGTAGTACTCGTGGCTGTTCGCGATGCCGTGCGAGCGCCCGGCCGTGTGCGAGCTCTTGGCGCCGAGCTCGGCCTCCAGCGGCGCGACGAAGATCTGGAAGAGGTCGAGCGTCAGCGCGTGCACGCCGTAGCGGATCGCCGCGCTCGCCGCATCGTCGACGATGGAGCTGAACACGATCGGCCGCCGGCCTTCGCGCACCGCCGTCTCGTTCACCTGCCTGATCGCGGCCTCGACCTTGTCCGCGGAGTCGACGAACGGGATCGTCTGCCGCTGGAACTGGAAGTCCTCGAACTGCGTCAGCAGGCTGTTGCCGAGCATCTCGGCGGTGATGCCGGTGCGGTCGGAGATGAAGAAGACGGTGCGGCGATTGGGCATCGGCGGGGTGTCCTGCGGGGAGGTCGTCGGGCCCGCGCTCACCAGTCCTGCCACACGGGCACGACGCCCGCCGGCAGCGGCGGCAGGCCGCCCAGGTCCATCCAGCTCTCGCCCGGGCCGTGCCAGTCGGAGCCCGAGGAGCCGCGAAGGCCCGCGGCCCGCGCGTGGCTGGCGAACTCGACGAACTGCGCGGGCGTGTGCGACGACGACAGGACCTCCAGCGCCGTGCCGCCGGCGTCGCGGAATTCGCCGAGCAGCCGCCGCATCCGCGTCGCCGTCAGCTTGTAGCGGCCGGGGTGGGCGAGGACGGCGTCGCCGCCGGCCGCGCGGATCCAGCCGACGGCCTCCTCGAGCGTCGCCCACGAATGCGAAACGTAGCCGGGCTTGCCGCGGACGAGATACCGGTTGAAGACGTCCTTGACCTCGCGCGCGTGCCCGGCCTCCACCAGGAAGCGCGCGAAGTGCGTGCGCGAGACGAGCCGCTCGCTGGTGACGTACTTCAGCGCGCCCTCCCAGGCGCCGCGGATGCCGGCCTCGGCCAGCGCGTCGGCCATCCGCCGGGCGCGGGTCCGGCGGCCCTCGCGGATCGCCTCGAGGCCGCGGCCCAGGGCCGGCGTTGGCGGGATCGATCCGCAGGCCGACGACGTGGATCGTCAGGCCCTCCCAGCTGACCGACAGCTCGGTGCCCGGGACGAAGGCGATGCCCGCGGTCGCCGCCGCCGCCTGCGCCTCCGCGGTGCCGCTGACCTCGTCGTGATCGGTCAGCGCGATGACGTCGACGCCGCGGGCCGCCGCGCGCGCGATCACCGCGGCAGGCGCGAGCAGCCCGTCGGAGTGGGTCGAGTGGCAGTGCAGATCGTAGCGCGGCATCGACGACGTCGGTTCCCGGTCGGGCGTCGCGGATCGCTCCGGGCGGGCGGCCCGGGCAGAAACAGACTTATGCCAGCGCGACCGCCCGATTCTAGCAAACGCGGGACTTTTTCCAGTGCCCGCGGCCGCCGCGGAAACGCCCGCGGCGCGATCCGATTGACGCGATCGAGGCTTCCCCCTATTGCGGAATGGCCGCAAAAAGGCCGAGAATATGCCGTTGGGATGAAACGGACGCCGCGCGCACCCGGCGCGGACCCACAATCCATACAAGGCCCCTTCCCGTGAAGCTCTTCGACCGAGTACTGAACCCCCGCGAGATCCGCCGCCGGCTTGGGCTCAATCAGGAGCAGTTCTGGACCCAGATCGGGGTGACGCAGAGCGGCGGCTCGCGCTACGAAAGCGGGCGCGAGATGCCGAAGCCGGTGCGCGAGCTGCTGCGCCTCGTCCACGTCGAGCAGGTCGACCTGTCGCAGGTCAAGCGCGTGGACTTCGAGATCATCAGCTACCTGAAGGAAACGCACCCCGACCTGTACCGGAGCCTGCGCCGTGCGGTGCGCAACGCGCATCGCACCGGCGACGCGCCGGACGGGGGCGATGCCGGACGGCATCGGCGACGACCTGCCGGTCTCCGCCGAGGTCGCGACCAGCGGCCAGGAATCCGCCGACCTCACGGGCGCGCGCTGACACGCCCCTCCGCTCTCCGGCCCCGCGCCGGTTGCAGCGCATCACGCTGTCGCCCCCACCGCCCGCAAGGGTAAAATCGGGCAACGACAGCGCGCGATTTCGCAGTGCGTCAACGATCGGGAAACCGCGTCGGCCGATGAGGGCCGGTTCCCGCGTCGCATGCCTGATGCGCGTCGGTCGGCGGCACACCATCGACTGAGGGAGCAGGGCATGGAAGAGCGGCAGCGCGTGATTTCGTTCGACCGGTTGCGGATGACCGACGTCGAGTCGGTCGGCGGCAAGAACGCCTCGCTGGGCGAGATGATCAGCCAGCTCTCCGGCGCCGGCATCCGCGTTCCCGGCGGGTTCGCGACCACCGCGGCCGCCTTTCGCGAGTTCCTCGATCACGGCGGGCTCACGACCCGCATCACCCAGAGGCTCTCCGGCCTCGACGTCGACGACGTGACGGCGCTGGCCAGGGCCGGTGCCGAGATCCGCGGCTGGATCACGTCGGCGCCGCTGCCGCCGGCGCTCGACGCCGAGATCGGCGCCGCCTACGAGGCGATCGCCGGCGCCGCGCCGGAGGCGACCTGGGCGGTCCGCTCGTCCGCGACGGCCGAGGACCTGCCCGATGCGTCGTTCGCCGGACAGCAGGAAACATTCCTTAACATCAGTGGCTTGGACAACATACTTCATGCAGTGAAGGAGGTTTTCGCGTCGCTGTACAACGACCGGGCGATCTCCTATCGCGTGCACCAGGGCTTCAAGCACGACGACGTCGCGCTGTCGGCCGGCGTCCAGCGGATGGTGCGCAGCGACCTGGGCGCCTCGGGCGTGATGTTCACGATGGACACCGAATCCGGCTTCGACCAGGTGGTGTTCATCACCGCCGCGTACGGCCTGGGCGAGACCGTCGTGCAGGGCGCGGTCAACCCCGACGAGTTCTACCTGTGGAAGCCGGCGGTCGCCGCCGGCCGGCGCGCGATCGTGCGCAAGGCGCTGGGCGGCAAGGCGATCAAGATGGTGTTCGACACCGAGGCCCGCGCCGGCAAGTCGACCGTCGTCGTCGACGTGCCCGAGGCCGACCGGATGCGCTTCTCGATCACCGACGCCGAGGCCGAGGAGCTCGCCCGCTACGCGATCAGGATCGAGGAGCACTACGGCCGGCCGATGGACATCGAGTGGGGCCGCGACGGCCGCGACGGCAAGCTCTACATCCTGCAGGCGCGGCCCGAGACGGTGAAGTCGCGCGAGGGCGGGGAGAACCTGCGCCGCTACCGGCTGAAGACCAAGTCGGCGGTCCTGGCCACCGGCCGCGCGATCGGGCAGAAGGTCGGGCAGGGCACCGTCCGGCTGGTGAAGTCGGCGGCGCAGATGGACCGGGTCAAGGCGGGCGACGTGCTGGTCGCCGACATGACCGATCCCGACTGGGAGCCGGTGATGAAGCGCGCGGCGGCGATCGTCACCAACCGCGGCGGGCGCACCTGCCACGCGGCGATCATCGCGCGCGAGCTCGGCATCCCCGCCGTCGTCGGCTGCGGCGACGCGACGCAGGTGCTGGTCGAGGGCATGCCGGTCACCGTGTCCTGCGCCGAGGGCGACACCGGGCACGTCTACGCCGGGCTGCTCGAGGTCGAGACCATCGACGTGGCGCTCGACAAGATGCCGCCGTCGCCGACCAAGATCATGATGAACATCGGCAACCCCGAGCTCGCGTTCGAGTTCCGGCGGCTGCCCAACGAGGGCGTGGGCCTCGCGCGGCTCGAGTTCATCGTCAACCGCAACGTCGGCATCCACCCGAAGGCGCTGATCGAGCTCGACCGGCAGACCGGAGGCCGTGCAGCGCGAGATCCGGAAGCGCATCGCCGGCTACCCGAGCCCGACCGAGTTCTACGTCTCCAAGATCGCCGAGGGGGTCTCGACCATCGGCGCCGCGTTCTGGCCGAAGAAGGTGATCGTGCGCCTCTCCGACTTCAAGTCGAACGAGTACTCGAACCTCGTCGGCGGCCAGCACTACGAGCCGCACGAGGAGAACCCGATGCTGGGCTTCCGCGGCGCGTCGCGCTACATCGCCCCCGAGTTCCACGACTGCTTCGCGCTGGAGTGCGCGGCGATGAAGCGCGTGCGCGACGAGATGGGGCTGACCAACGTCGAGCTGATGGTGCCGTTCGTGCGCACGCTGACCGAGGCGCGCGAGGTGATCGCGCGGCTCGCCGCGCAGGGGCTCGAGCGCGGCAAGAACGGCCTGCGCATCATCATGATGTGCGAGATCCCGTCGAACGCCGTGCTGGCCGACCGCTTCCTCGAGTACTTCGACGGCTTCTCGATCGGCTCCAACGACATGACGCAGCTGACGCTCGGCGTCGACCGCGATGCCGGCGGCGCGATCGCCGCCTCGTTCGACGAGCGCGACGACGCGGTGAAGGCGATGCTGGAGATGGCGATCTCCGCCTGCCGCCGCGCCGGCAAGTACGTCGGCATCTGCGGGCAGGGGCCGTCCGACCACCCGGACCTCGCGGCAGTGGCTGGTCGACCAGGAGATCGAGAGCATGTCGCTCAATCCCGATACCGTGGTCGCGACCTGGCTCGCGCTCGCCGCGCACAAGCCCAAGTGAGCAGGCCGGGCGGCCGGGTGACGCTCGGCCGTCCGGCGCATTGACGCTCGCCGGCGCGCGCCGGTTCAATCGGCGGCGATGAAGCCGCCGCCGCCCCTTTGCCTCGAGCTTCGCCGCTCGCGCCTCGCGCTGGCGGCGGTCGTCGCGATGCACGCGGCCACCGCCGCGCTGCTGCTCGCGCTGCCGTTGCCGCCGGAGGTCCGCGCGGCGGGAGGCGTCGGCGTCGCGCTGGCCGGCGCGCTCGCGCTGCGATCGATCGCCGGGCCCGCGCGGGCCGCGCGGCTGGCGCTGGGCCTCGACCGGAGCCTCGCGGTCACGCGGCGCGACGGGCGCACGCTGGCGGGCGAGGTCCTCGGCGAGTTCCTACGTCGGGGCGTGGCTGACGACGATCGTCTGGCGGCCCGACGGCGCGCGCTTCGCACGGGCGCTGATCGTCGTTCCCGACGTGATGCCCGCGGAGGATTTCCGCCGGCTGCGCGTCGTGCTGCGCTACGGCGCGCCGGCGATGCCGGTCGTCGCGTAGCCCGGCGGAGGGCGCTCGCTCAGGCGACGAGCGGCGTGGTCGCCGGCTGGCCGGCCAGCCACGCGGCGGCATCGACCTGCCGGCCGCTGTCGGCCTTCGGCTGCGCGCCGAGCAGGTACAGGTAAAGCGGCGCGAGCGCGGCGGGATCGGGCAGCACCGTTCGGTCCTCGCCCGGGTGCGTCCGGGCGCGCAGCGGCGAATTCAGCGGCCCGGGCACGACGGCGTTGACGCGCAGGTTGGCGCGGTTCTCCCACTCGTCGGCGAGGATCGTCGCCAGCGCGGCGAGCCCGGCCTTCGCGACCGCATACGCGCCCCAATACGCGCGCGGCGCCTGCCCCCGCGTGTCGAGCGTGAAGACGACGCTCGCATCGGGCGCGGCGGCGAGCAGCGGCATCGTCGCCCGCGTCAGCGCCATCGCCGCAGCCAGGTCGACGCGCAGCACCTTGAGCCACGTGTCGAAGGACTGGTGCTCGAGCGGCCCGAGCGAGCCCAGCAGGTTCGCCGTGTGGACGATGCCGTCGAGACGGCCGAGCTGGGCGCGGATCGCCGCGGCGATCGTGCCGTAGTCGTCGCCGCCCGCGGTGGCGAGGTCGAGCGGCAGGATCGTCGGCTCCGGGTGCCCGGCCGCGACGATCTCGTCGTACAGCGCCTCGAGCTTGCGCACGACCTGCCCGTGCAGCACGACGGTCGCGCCGGCCGCGGCGCAGGCGCGGGCGAGCGGACGGCCGAGCCCGCCGGTGGCGCCGGTGATCAGGATCGCGCGGCCGGCGAGGTCGACCGGGGTCGCGGAGGCGGGGGCGGGCAGGGTCATGGGGAGCGGTGCGAGGAGAGGTAGCGGGGATCAGCCCGCGGCCGACGCGGCGATGATAGCCGAATCGAAGGCCGGCCGCGCCGAACAGCGTCGCCGTCGGCTTCGGGTTGCAGAAAGGGCGTGCGGCCCCTTATAATTGCGTGCTCTGCGTGGGGGGTATAGCTCAGCTGGGAGAGCGCTTGCATGGCATGCAAGAGGTCAGCGGTTCGATCCCGCTTACCTCCACCACCGCACCATCCGCCAACCGAAGCTCATCTCGGCGCGGCGTTCAAGGTCCCCATCGTCTAGAGGCCTAGGACACTACCCTTTCACGGTAGGTACGCGGGTTCGAATCCCGCTGGGGACGCCAAGAAAATCAAGCAGGTAGCGATTTTCTGCTTCCGCGCGTGGTTGCGGCATGTAAGTGCGCGCGCCTCGCAACTGCCGTGGCACGAGCCCGTTGCAAGGTTACTTGGTTACACGCGTCGGCGACCGGCAGGCTCGGCTGCGCGGCAACAGTCCCATGACGTGCTTCAGCCAGTGTAGAGTGCCTCCTTGGCGAGCCAGGGAGGACGTATTCGCATGGGTACGCACAGCGTGAGCGCGCGCAGGCGAGCGGTGATCGCACTGGCCGCATTGAGCATGTCGTTTTCCGCGCTGGTCGCAAGGCTCGCTGCCCGTGTACCGCATTGGTTTCCTGGTTCCCCGGTCGTCCGCCAATTTCGGGGGAGCGAGTCGAGGCATTTCGGGCCGGAATGCGGGAACTGGGGTATTTCGAAGGAAAGAATCTGACTATCGAGTGGCGCTTTGCCGATGGGGAATACGCCCGGCTTCCCGCGCTCGCCAACCAGCTCATTCAATCGAAGATCGATGTTCTCGTCGTCGATTCGACGCCGGGGGCAAAGGTCGCGCATGCGGCGACTTCGACCATTCCCATAGTGATGATAGCGGTCGGCGACCCCGTCGCCAGTGGATTCGTCGCGAGCCTTTCGAGGCCCGGCGGAAACATCACCGGTCTGTCGAACATCGTTGGCGATGTCAGCGCGAAGTATGTCGAGTTGCTGCATGTCGCCGTTCCGGGCCTCAAGCGTGTTGCGGTGCTGATCAATCCGGACAACTCAACGCATCCGAAGATTGCGAGCCAGGTACGGACCGCGGCCGCGACGATCGGGGTGAAGGTCTTGCCGATCGCAGCCCGTACTCCGGCTGAAATCGAAGCTGGGTTCGGGACGATCCGCAAAGAGGGCGCGGGTGCGCTGATCGTGTTGGGCGACCCGTTTTTCGGCCAGCAAGGCCACCAGATCGGGGAACTCGCCTTGAAGAATCGCGTGCCCACTCTCCTGACGAATCGGTACACTGGCGGAAGCGGGCGGATTGATGAGCTATGGCCAGGACCTCTCCGATCATTACCGACGCGCCGCAACCTACGTCGACAAGATACTCAAAGGCGCAAAGCCTCGCGACCTGCCCGTCGAGCAATCCACGAAGATCGAGCTCGTCATCAACATGAAGACGGCGACGGCGCTGGGGCTCACGATTCCGCAACCGCTTCTGATGCGTGCCGATGTCCTGCTCAATTGACCGGACGACCGTATTGTCGTTCCTTCGAAGCGCTACCGCTCGCTGGTCGCGCTGATGGGCGACTCACAACCGAATCGGTATCCTCCCGCCCGCACTGACGGGACACCTCGGATCCGCCCGCCGCTCGGACCAGATCGGGTGTCAGGTCGCACCGGCTCGAAGGGGGCGCGTGGCGGGGGATGGGGGGCCATCCGCCGTCGGGAGCGCGGGTCGCTGGCGAATCGTGTCGCCAGCCCCGATATTGCCTCGGTAGATTGGGTCAGCAGTCGACGGTACACACCGGGGCCGTGACGCTCACTTTCGTCCCGGCGCCGCCTCCGGTCAACGCGAATATTCACGCTCCGGCAGCGACCGTCGGGCCCATCGGGCGAGCCTTCGGCCGCTCCGCGATTGCCGGACGGCCAATCGCCCCGAATCGCCCGCAAGCTCTTCTGCACCCGTTCCGCTTCGTCGACGCCGGTCACTTCGGCCGGCGGCGGTTCTTCGCCGGCAGCGGTGCCGGGGTGCGCGGTGCCACTGGCAGCTTTGGCCGCGCCACCGGATTGCGCGGACGACGGGGTTGCGATGTCTTGACTCGTGCCATGCCGACAGCTTGCCAGAACGCACTCCGGCACGCGCATCAGCCTTGACTGATTCCGGCGCCGAACGCCGACACCGACGTCAGCGGATGTCGATCGAGTGATATCCTGCGGCCCGGTCGTTCGTCGCCGCGCGGGCGACCGCGTAACGATCTGGCGAGGGAAGGCACGATGACGACGACGATGACGATGACCACACGGGCGCTCGCCGCCTTCGCGGCGCTGGCCATGGCCGGGGCGGTCCTGGCCGCCGACGGGCCGCCGGCCCCGCGCAAGGAGCGCGTGACGTTCGCGAAGGGCGCGTCGTCGGCGACGATCAAGGGCACGTTGAAGGGCGGCGCCGACGTCGACTACCTGGTGCGGGCGGCCGCCGGCCAGACGCTGGAGGTGAAGCTCCAGGGAACGAATGCCCAGAACTACTTCAACGTGCTGCCTCCCGGTTCGGCCAACGTGGCGATGTACGCCGGCGAAACGACCGGAAAGCCGACCTGGTCCGGCGTGCTGCCGGCCGACGGCGACTACGCGATCCGCGTCTACCTGGCGCGCCCGGCGGCGCGCAGAAACGAGTCGTCGAAGTACACGCTGACCGTGGCCGTGGCGGGCAAGCCGCTGCCGCCGCTGTCCGCGGCGAGGGATGCCAAGGTCGCAGGGACGGCGTACCACGCGACTGCCGAAGTGAAGTGCACGCTGCCCTACCAGCCGGAGGTCAAGTCGTGCCAGGCGGGCGTCGTCCGCCGCGGCAGCGACGGCACGGCGACGTTCGAGGCGATCGGCGCCATGGGCGTGCAGCGGCGCATCCTGTTCGTGCAGGGCAGGCCGGCCGCCGCGGACACGATGGATCCGGTGACGGCCACGCGGCAGGGCGACGTGACGGTGGTGCAGGTGGGCGACAATGAGCGCTATGACATTCCCGATGCCTTCCTCAACGGCGGCTGAGCGCCGGGCGCCGCCGCGGCGCTGCGCATCCGGGCCGTCGGCACGGTGCCGGCGCGCGGCGCTTGCCGCCGTCGCCTCGGCAGCGCTGGCCGGCGCGGCGCATGCCCAGACGGTCACCGACGAGGTGCGCGCGCAGGTGGCGAGCGCGCGCCTCGGCACCGCCTACGCGCAGATGATCAACCTGTCGGCGACGCCGGACTTCAGCGCGGCCAGCTACCGGATCGACAGCCTCGAGCCGAGCGCGGATCTCGACGTGCTGCGGCTGCCGTACCAGGCGAAGTGGCTCGCGCTGTCCGACGATGCGGACCTCTACTGGAAAGTCGAGGCGGGCTGGTTGCAGTTCAAGCAGGACTTCCCCTGGAATCCCCTGCCGGACGCGCCAGGCGCCATCGACAGCAAGTGGACGGCCTACAGCGTGGGTGGAGGCGTGCTCGCCAGGATCAGGCTCGGGAGCGGCTTCTCCGTCGAGCCCGCGGTCGACGTGGCGCTCGCGCGGCTCCAGAACCGCGCGAGCTATGCCGGGGCCGCCACGCTGTTGCAGCCGGTCCTGGATGGGCTGTTGTTCAACTGGAACGCCGACGCCTGGCTGGTGACGCCCGGGATCGCGCTCGAATGGACCGACGCGGCCGGCGCGGGCAGGGTCAAGGTTCGCGGCCACGTCGCGCGCTCGTGGATTTCGAGCTTCGACGAGACCGACCCGGTCCAGCGCTTCCGCGAGGCGACCAACCTCTACTCGGTCCGCGCCGAGTACGTGCATCCGACCGAGTGGAAGGCGTTCGAGCGCAGGATGAGCGCGGTGGCCTACGGCAGCTACGCCGGCTTCTTCGGAGCCAATCGCGACGTGCTCGGATTCGACGCCGTCGCCGAGGTGGGCGGCGGGCTCGAACTGCCGCTCAAGCCCGACGCCCCGAAGGCCGAGCGCGTCCGCCTGCAGGCGGCGTACCTCTTCGGCTCCGGCGTCCGCGGATGGAGCCTCGGTCTGGGCATGCAGTACTGACGCGGTGCCGCGCGGGCGCGCCCCGGCTCAGCGGCACATCGCCGCGAAGCTCTGCGGCGTCGCGTAGGCCCGGTCGAGCCAGAGCATCCGGTCGTTCAGGTACTGCTTGAGGAACGCGACCTCCTCGTTCCACGTCGCGAACTGGTAGTACCCGCCCAGCGGCAACTGCGTGCCGAGGATCGGCCAGCGCGCGAAGTTGCGCTGCTGCGCGACGGCGATCCGGCGCGCGTAGGTGTCGACGCCGGCGTTGACGAACGTCGCGAGCGTCGCGCGCTTCTGCTTCCAGCGCGCCAGCGTCGCGGCGACGAACTCCGGGTTGTCCCACAGCCGCGCGAACCAGTTGGGCAGGTAGCCGCCGATCTTCTTGGCGATCCAGCAGCCGTCGGTCTTCCAGTTGTCGTTGTCCCGGAAGTTGCCCGCGCCGAGGTCGAAGTCCCACAGCGGGCCGAAGTTGAGCAGCCGGTCCGCGGCAAGCGGCGCGCTCGCCGTGTCCTTCCACAGGTAGACGCTGGTCGCGAAGGCGGCGTCGTTGTTGCGGTAGAGCTCGTTGACGAGATACCAGTCGACGAAGCTGGCCACGTTGATCCGGTCGAGGGCGAGGCTGCCGTAGATGCCGGTCTCGACGTCGTCGACGTAAGCCCTTGATCCAGGTGAGCTGCGGCAGCGTGATGTCCTCTTCGTCCGGCTTGTCGACGCACATCTTGACGCCCTGCGGCGTGACGTGCTGCAGGTTGATGCTGCCGACGTTGTAGCAGTCGAGGCCGATGGTCGACCTGCACGACGTAGCCGCCGTCGACCTCGCCCGCCGCCGGGTCCTTGTCCATCGACCTGACGTTCACGCGCGCCGGTTCGATGCGGATGTTCTCGGTCAGCAGGTAGACGCCGACGTAATCGCCGTTCAGGAAGACCTCGACGTGCTGCCCCGACGACGTCCACTTGAGGCCGTCGTTGAACACGGCGCTGCTGCCCAGCGACAGGGCGAGCTTGTTCCGCAGCAGCGACCGGTCGTACCAGTCGGCCAGCAGCGCCCAGTGGCGGGTCGTCGGCATCCCCAGCACGTCGGGCAGCGCGGCCAGGCCGGCGTCGGCGGCGAACTTGACGTGGTAGGGGCTCTTCGGCTGGCCCCAGGTCGAGTGCCCGCGGCCGCGGATCTGGCCATTCAGGTTCACCGGCGTGGTCGAGACCATCGGATTGGTCAGCGTGAACGTCGCGTCGACGTAGATTTCCGTCGACAGGATCGGGGCGCCGCCGCGGGTGTTGATCGTCATCGTCGGCAGCGTCGTCAACGCCGGCGGGAACGCGGCGACGACCGTGGCGAGCGCCGCGGGCGAGGACAGGTCGAGCGTCGCCGACGTGGCCTTCAGCGCGGTGACCACCGAGCTCGCGACGGCGCGCGCGAGCGAGCCGGCCGCCGGCGGCACGGCCGGCTTCAGATCGAACCTGGGCGGCAGCCCGAGCTCGTTGCGGGCGAGGTCCTCGGCCAGCGCGGGATTCGCCTGCGCCGTCAGGTGCACGATGGTGCTGAAGGGCGTGACGTTGGCGCTGTAGGCGGCCGACGGCGATGCCATCCGGTAGGAGACGTCGACCGGCGTGCCCGGCGGCTGCGCGTCGCGCGAGACGCCCGCGATCACCTCGGCCACCAGCGGCGCCGTGACGTTCCTCGGCACCGCCAGCAGGTAGGCGCCGGTGGCATCGGAGCGCGCCTGCGGCTCGCCGGCATCGCAGCGCCCGCTGCGGTTCTGGTCGAGGCAGACCAGCGCGTCCGCGACCGTGCCGTCGCTGACCAGGCCGGCGACCATCGTGTCGCCGGCGAGCTGCCGCACGCCGCCCCAGCGCCCGTCCCAGACGCAGGTCGTCGCGCCGGACTGCTGCCAGACGATGCGGCCGCGGCCGGTGATCCCGCCGCTCGCCGACTCGATCTCGAACAGGTCGGCGGTGCCCGAGCGGCCGCGCGCCGGATCGGCGACCGTGCCGGTGATCCGCCCGATGTGCCCGGACTGCGTGTACGTGCCCGTGACGATCCAGGGCCGCTTCCGGGGTCGGTGAGCTTCAGCGTGATCGTGTTGTCGGCGGCGTGGGCGATGTCGATGAACGACTCGCCCTCGCGCGTCCCGTTGTCGGCGCCGCAGGACGTCTGCTCGCCGCGGGTGCCGCCGTAGTAGCTGCCGCCGATGTTGACGTACGTCCACGTCTGGCGGGTGACCGGCTTCTCGACCGCGACGCCGTCGACGACGTAGCGGATCACCGCGGCCGTGGCGCTGGTCGCGTCGAAGGTGAACGTGCCGGCTTCGCGCTCGAGGACCGCCGCCGCGGTGAACGGTCCGCCGAAGTACGGCCCGGTCGTCGCGTAGAGCTTGCCCGAGAAGATCGTGCGCCCGGCGGGGGCGTCCGGTTGCGGCGTCGCCACGGCGATGAACCACGTCGGCCGGTTGTCGGCGCCGTAGACGAAGAAGCAGACGAACAGCGTGTCGGACTGCTGCAGGACCGCGGCGCCCCAGCCCGATTCGGCGGCGTTCCACCACTGGTCCTGGAAGTTGGCGACGGCCGCGCCGCGGGCCGCGCCGATGCCCAGGACCGCGACGAGCAGGCCGGTGAACAGGGCGTGGCGCAGCCGAGCATCATCGTGCGAATCCGTTGCGGCTCATGGTGCACCTTGGCGCTTGCGCCGTCCCTCCGGGAGGGAGCAATTCGCCTCGGGCGGCCCGTCGCGCTCATCGCCGAACCGCGCCGAAGCGGCCGTCGTACGTGCAGCCGCCGGCGTCGCTGCCCGCGCCCTTGATGCGGCCCGTGATGCCGTTGGCGCTCCGCTCGATTTCGTAGAGGACGGCCGGGATCGCGGCGGTGTCGGCACCCAGCGCGTAGGCGAAGGTCCCCTGCACGGCGCCCACGTGACCCGACTGCGTGTACTTGCCCGCGACGGACGCCGTTGAATCGACCGGCACGGCGACGTCCGCGCCATTGACGATCTGCTTGGTGACCCTCAGCGTCGCCGTGACGGCATTGCCGGCGGTGTGCGCCACCTGCAGCGATCCGAGCAGCTCGCGCTGCGAGACCTGGCCGCCGGCCTGCCCGCAGGCCTGGTCCCAGGCGAAGCCGCCGTAGTAGTCGCCGCCGAGATCGGCGTAGACCCACGTCTGTCGCGTGACGGGCTTCTCGACCGCGACGCCGTCCACCGTGTAGCGCATCACCGCCGCGTCGACGGCCGTCGCGTCGAACGTGAACGTGCCGGCCTCGCGCTCGATCACCGCCGCCGGATCGAACGGCCCGGCGAAGTAGGGGCCCTGCGTGACGTACAGCTTGCCGCTGTAGACCGCGTGCCCGGCCGGCGCGGCGGCCTGCGCGGTGGCGACGGCGACGAACCACGTCGGCTTGCCGTCGCTGCCGTAGACGAAGAAGCAGACGAACAGCACGTCGGCCTGCTGCAGCACCGCGGCGCCCCAGCCCGACTCGTCGGCCTTCCACCACTGGTCGGAGAGCGTCGTCGGCAGCCCGGCGGCGACCGGAGCGGCCGCGGCGTCCGCTGTGCCCCCGCGAACCCGCCGCCGCGAGCACGGCGGCCAGCAGCGCGATCAGCAGTCGTCGCATGCCAAGCCTCGCTCTGCGCCGATGCCGGGGGCGGCCACGGCTGCGCTCAGGGCACCACCGCCACGCCGCCCAGCCGCTCGCCGGCGCGCGCGGTCTGCAGCACGGTGAACGCCGTGTTCGCCGGCGTCGAATTGGGGCCGATGGTGATGGCGACCAGCTGGTTCGGGTCGGCGCCGGTGTCGTGCGCCGTCTCCTCGCTGATCGTCGCCGTCGTCGCGTAGATCGTGTAGGTGCCGTCGCCGTTCTTCCGGCCGGCCAGGTTGCGCAGCCCGTCCGCCTTGACGCTCCACGGCAGCCCCGCCGTGTAGGCCGCCTGGTCGAGCAGGCCCTTCTGGTAGGTCGCCACCAGCGTCCACGTGCCGTTGGCCAGCTTGTACTGCGCGAGCCCGGCGAAGGTCGTCACCTTGCGCGCGGCGCCCGGGGCGAGGCCGTCGCCCTCGTCGGCGACGAACAGCGTGGTCGCGTCGCCGAACCAGAGGCCGAACGGATGCGGCGTCGGCGTGAACGTCGCCGACGCCTCCGCCACCTTCTGCGACAGCGTGTTGAACCCCGGCAGGATGGTGATCGCGACGTTGCTGCCGAGCGTGCCGCCGTTGGCCAGCGCGCCCGCGGGACCGACCTGGTAGACGGTGTTGACGCCGTTGCTGCCGCTGCCCTTGGTCACGTACAGCGTGTCGCCGAAGATCGTCAGGCCGCGGAAGTTGCAGTCCTTGCTGGTCTTGTCCGGCGCGTAGTTCTGACCCGGCTTGGCCGGGTCGGGCAGCTGCGCCAGCGAGAAGCCGCGCTGGTAGCCGACCGAGCGCCGTAGGTGCCGAGCGCGGCGCCGATCACCGTGGTATTGCCGGAGCTGCCGGCCGCGATCGCCTGCACGCCGGTGTTGTCGGCGAGCGCGGACAGGATGAAGCCGTCGCCGCTGCCGTTGCCCGCGTTGCCGACCATGTAATACGTGCCGTTGGCGAGGATCGCGGCGCGGCCGTTGTTGCCGCTGTAGGCGTTGACGTTGATCACGCTGACGTCGCCGCTGTCGAGCGCGACGCGGGCGACGGTGCGCGGATAGACGCCCTTGACCGGGTTGGTCGGGTCGACGACGGCCGCGGTGTTGGCCGTGGACACGTCCAGCTGGTTGACCGCCGCGGCATAGCCCATGAACGTGACGGCGCTGCCGTCGGGCGCGACGTTGAGCGCGAGGTCGGACTTGGAGGCGAAGCTCGTCGTGGTCAGCGCCGGATCGATCGCCAGCGTGTCGACCAGCGTGCCGTCGGTCTTGCGCTGGTCGAGATGGATCGGCGCGGTCACGCCGAACGAAGGATCGGCGATCCCGTTGTTGAACACGTCGGGAAGGTGCCGTCGGCGATGGCGACGCCGCCCCCGGGCAGCGCCTGCCCGACCGACACCGTCGCCGCGGTGCCGGCGTAGACGGTGCGGCTGACGAGCAGGTTGCCGCTCTGGAACCGTGCCGTCGGGGCGTCGCTGCTGCTGCCGCATCCGGTGAGCGCGAGCAGCAGGCCCAGCAGCGGGAGCCCGAGCCGGCGCCGCAGCACCGGTCGGGGCGGAAGCGAGTCCTGGGGGAACGCTGGATTGCAGCCCGAAGAACGGGTGCGAAGAGGAGATCGGCGCCTGTGGCGGTTCGCATATCGAGTGTCCTCCGTCATCGTGAGAGAAGCGGCGACCAACGATAGAAACACGACGCTGTGACCATCATACAACGGACGAGGCGCGCGGTGCCCGCCGTCGGGCGAGGTAAAATGCAAATTGCTGCCGAAACGGCGCGCCGCGGCTCGTTTGCCCAGAATTGCAGGAAATCCCAATGATCAATGCCGAAGCCCTCGCCACCGCCATCGCGCGTCACTGGGACGCCGAGATCGTCGAGCAGCTCGTCGACTACGTGCGCATTCCGGCGAAGTCGCCGCACTTCGATCCGCAGTGGGAGGCGAACGGCCACATCGAGCGCGGTGATCCGCCTCGCCGAGGCGTGGGTGCGCCGGCAGCCGGTCCGCGGGCTCGCGGTCGAGATCGTCCGCCTGCCCGGGCGCACGCCGGTGCTGTGGTTCGAGGTGCCGGCCGCCGGCCCGGCGCCGGCGCGCGCGACGGTGCTGCTCTACGGCCATCTCGACAAGCAGCCGGAGATGACCGGCTGGCGCGACGGGCTCGGCCCGTGGCTGCCGGTGATCGAGGACGGCAAGCTCTACGGCCGCGGCGGCGCCGACGACGGCTACGCGGTGTTCGCGTCGCTCGCCGCGCTCGCCGCGCTGCAGGCGCAGGGCGTCGCCGCACGCGCGCTGCGTCGGCCTGATCGAGACCTGCGAGGAAAGCGGCAGCTACGACCTGCCGGCCTACCTCGACGCGCTCGCGCCGCGGATCGGCCGCGTCGATTTCGTCGTCGGCCTCGATTCGGGCTGCGGCGACTACGAGCGGCTGTGGGTGACGACGTCGCTGCGCGGCCTCGCCGCCGGCACGCTGACCGTCGACGTGCTGACCGAGGGCGTGCACTCGGGCGACGCGAGCGGCATCGTGCCGTCGTCGTTCCGCATCGCGCGCGCAGCTGCTCGACCGGCTGGAGGACGCGGCGACCGGCCGCGATCCTGCCCGCCGGAGTTCCACGCGCCGATTCCCGCCGAGCGCCGCGAGCAGGCGGCGCGCGGCGGCAGGCATCCTGGGCGACCTGGTCGTGCGCAAGTACCCGTTCGCCGGGGGCACGCAGCCGATGGCCGCCGACCATGCCGAGGCGCTGCTCAACCGCACGTGGCGGCCGGCGCTGTCGGTGATCGGCGCCGACGGCCTGCCGGCGATCGCGAGCGCGGGCAACGTGCTGCGGCCCGGGACGTCGCTGAAGCTGTCGCTGCGGCTGCCGCCGACGGTCGACGGCGAGCGCGGCCACGCGCGCGACTCGAGCGCCTGCTCGAAGCCGATCCGCCGGCCGGCGCGAGCGGTGCGCTTCAGCCGGACCAGGGCGCGACCGGCTGGAACGCGCCGGCCGACGGCGCCGTGGCTCGCGCAGGCGCTGGACGCGGCATCGCAGGCGTACTACGGCAAGCCGGTCGCGGCGATGGGCGAGGGCGGCACGATCCCGTTCATGGCGATGCTCGGGCGGCACTTCCCCGCGGCGCAGTTCCTGATCACCGGCGTGCTCGGGCCGAAGTCGAACGCGCACGGGCCCAACGAGTTCCTGCACATTCCGCTACGCGAAGAAGCTGACGGCCTGCGTGGCGCAGGTGCTCGCGGCGCACGCCGCGGCCTGATGCGCGATGCGACGCGCGGGAGGCGCGGTGCGGCGCCTGGTGCTGGCGTGCCAAATGGCGTAGCATTGAGGCTCGCCGGGCGGGCGCGCGGGAACGGGCGCAGGGGCCGTGCTGCTGCTTCCGGCCGCGGCGACGTCGAATTCGCGCCCGTCGTGGTGCGCGAGCGACGGCGGAGGAATCATGATCACGGAAAATGTCGGCACCATCCTCAAGCGCAAGAACATCCAGGAAGTGCTGGCGGTTCCGGCGACGGCGACGGTGGCCGCCGCCGTCGCGCTGATGTCCAGCCGGGGGATCGGCGCCATCCTCATCCGGAGCGGCAACGGGCCGGTCGAGGGCATCATCACCGAGCGCGACCTGATGCGCCGCGTGCTCAACGAGGGCCGCGATCCCAAGGCCACGCCGGTGACGGCGGTGATGAGCCCCGAGGTGCGGCGCATCGCGTCGTCGGTGACGGTCGAGGAGGCGCTGCGGCTGATGGTCGTGCACAACCATCGGCACCTGCTGGTCGCCGACGGCAACGTCGTCCAGGGCGTGGTCTCGATCCGCGACCTGATGGAGTGGGTGGTCCTGCCCGACAAGTCGATCGCGTCCGAAGGCCGCGTCGGCGTCATCAAGGCGCGCACGGCCGACGCCATCGAATCCCTGCAGAATCGCTAGTCGTCGCGGGGCCCCGTGCCTGACACGGCACCGGCCCCGCCGCGGGTCACCCGCGGGGCGCTGTTCACCGGATTCCTGAAGGTCGGGGTGTCGGGGTTCGGCGGCGTCCTGCCGTTCGCCCGGCGCATGCTGGTCGACGAGCGCGGGTGGCTCACCGAGCCGGAGTTCACCGAGGTCCTGTCGCTGTCGCAGTTCCTGCCCGGCCCCAACGTCGTCAACGTCGCCGTCATCGTCGGCCGGCGCTTCCAGGGCGCGGCCGGGTCGGTCGCCGCCGCGCTCGGCCTGATGCTGATGCCGACGGTCATCGTCCTGCTGCTGGCCGCGGTCGTCGCGCGATTCGCCGCGTTCGAAGCCGTGCGCGGCGCCACGCACGGGATCTCGGCCGCCGCCTCGGGGCTCGTCCTCGCCGTCGCGCTGCGGATGGCGCAACCCATCCGACGCACGCCGTGGCAGGTGGCGATCGGCGTGATCGTCTTCGCCGCGATCGGCCTCGCGCGGCTGCCGATGCTCTGGGTGCTGGCCGTGGTGGCGCCGGTCTCGCTCGGCCTCGCGTGGCGGAGGCGCGGATGATCCCGCCGGTGCTGCCCGAGCTCGCGCTGCAGTTCCTGGTGCTGTCGCTGCTGTCGATCGGCGGGGCCAACGCGATCATTCCCGAGATGCACCTGCGGGCGGTCGAGGTGCTGCACTGGATGACCGACGCCCAGTTCGCGCAGCTGTTCGCGCTGTCGCAGGCGGCGCCGGGGCCGAACGTGCTGATCGTCGCGCTGATCGGCTGGCAGGTCGCCGGCGTCGTCGGCGCGTTCGTGGCGATGGTCGCGATGTGCGGGCCGTCGTCGGTGCTGGCGTACGGGATCGCGCGGGTGTGGGACCGGTTCCGGGAGGCGCCGCTGCGGATCGCGATCCAGCGCGCGCTCGCACCGGTCACCGTCGGGCTGGTGCTCGCGTCCGGCTACGTGCTGACGCGGATGACCGCCGACGCGTGGCCCGCGTACCTGCTGACCGGCGCGACGCTCGGGCTCGCGCTCGCCACGCGGCTGCACCCGCTGTGGCTGCTGGCGATCGGCGCGGCGCTGGGGGCGTTGGGCGTCGTGTAGCCCGGGCGCCCTCCCGTCAGCGCGCCCGCCGCAGCCGCTCGCTGCGCCGCTGCAGCCAGCCGACGAACACCATGAACGCCAGCGAGATCGCGATCAGCATCGTCGCCGCCGCCGTGATCGTCAGGCTGATGTTGTCGTTGATGCCGGAGAACATCTGCCGCGGCAGCGTGCGCTGGCCGGGGCCGGCGATCAGCAGCGCGACGACGACCTCGTCGAACGACGCGGCGAACGCGAACACGGCGCCCGACAGCACGCCCGGCAGGATCAGCGGCAGCATCACGCGGCGGAACGTCGTCAGCGGCGGCGCGCCGAGGCTCGCGGCGGCGCGCAGCAGCGTGCGGTCGAAGCCCGACAGCGTCGCCAGCACGGTGACGACGACGAACGGCGCCGCCAGCGTCGTGTGCGCGAGGACGAGGCCCGCGTAGCCGTCGGTCAGCCCGAGCGGCGCGAAGGCGAAGTAGACGCCGACCGCGATGATGATCACCGGCACGACCATCGGCGAGATCAGCACGGCGAGCAGCAGCGCCTGCGCCGGGAAAGCGCGTGCGCCAGAGGCCCAGCGCCGCGAGCGTGCCGAGCAGCGTCGCGAGCAGCGTCGACGCGGTCCCGACGAGCAGGCTGTTCCACACCGACGGCAGCCAGAACGACGACGCGAAGAAATCCTCGTACCAGCGCAGGCTGAAGCCCGGCAGCGGGTAGTAGAAGAACGAGCCCGACGAGAACGACAGCGGCACGATGACGAGGATCGGCGCGACCAGGAACACGAGCACCAGCGCGGTGAGCGCGCCGAGGCCCGCGTGCGGCGAGCCGCTGGCCGGTGGTCTCGGTGCCGGTGCGCACGATCGGCATCGGTCAGGCCAGCCGCATCCGGTCGACGCCGACGAGGCGGTTGTAGACGGCGTAGAGCGCCAGCGTCGCCGCGAGCAGCATGACCGACAGCGCGGCCGCCATGCCCCAGTTCACCGTCTTGCTCGCGTAGAAGGCGATGAAGTAGCTGATCATCTGGTCGTCGGCGCCGCCGACCAGCGCCGGCGTGATGTAGTAGCCGAGCGCCTGGATGAACACCATCAGGCAGCCGGCGCCGACGCCGGGCAGCGTCTGCGGCAGGTAGACGCGCCGGAACGCGGTGGCCGGCCGCGCGCCCGAGCGACCAGGCGGCGCGCACGTACGTCGGCGGGATGCCCTTCATCACCGCGTAGAGCGGCAGCACCATGAACGGCAGCAGCACGTGGACCATCGCCACGTAGACGGCGAAGCGGTTGAAGATCATCCGCACCGGCTCGGTGACGAGGCCGAGCGACAGCAGCAGGTTGTTGAGGATGCCCTCGCGCTGCAGCAGCACGACCCAGGCGACGGTGCGCACCAGGAGCGACGTCCAGAACGGCAGCAGCACCAGGAACAGCAGCAGCGACGCGCGCCCCGGCGGCTGGCGGGCGATGAAGAACGCGACCGGGTAGCCGAGCAGCAGGCACAGCAGCGTGACCATCGCCGGAGATCCACAGCGTGCGTCCCAGCACGTTGCGGAACACGCGCCTGCTCGGCCGGGGCGCCGACGATCGCGTCGTCGCGTCGTGGCGCAGGTCGAGCGCCGCGAGCAGGTAGAAGTCGGTGACCGGGCCGCCGGCGCGCCGCAGCGCGACCCAGGTCTCGCGCTCGCCCCACTTGGGGTCGATCGCGATCAGCGTCTCGCGCGCGGAGCCGGCGATCTCGGCCGGCAGCGCCCGGCCGGTCGCGAACATCAGGCGTCCGGTAGCCCGGCGACGTCGTAGTTGAGGCGCGTCGCGGCGCTCGCCAGCGTGCCGGCCTCGCGCGCCGCACGGATGTCGGCGAGCGAGCGCCTGCCACGCGGCGCTCCGGCGGCAGCTCGCGGCCGTCCCAGCGCGCGAGCTCGCGGTGACGCGCGGCAGGATCCGGGCGACGTCGGTGTCGGCGACGCCGCGGGCGAGCATCGCGCCGATCGGCGCGATGAAGGCGGCGAGCAGGAAAAGAAAAAGCGGCAGCACCAGGGCCGCCGCCTTCAGTTGCTCGCGGCGCTCGCTCTTCCGCAGCGCCCGCCGCAGTGCCGCCGCGTCACCCGGCGGCGGCACCGCCGGGTCGCGGCTCAGCGGGCACTGCCGGGTCACTTGGCGACCCAGGCATTGAAGCGCTGGTTCAGCTTGTCGAGGTTCTCGAGCCAGAACTTGTCGTTGATGTAGAGCGCCGTCTTGATGTTCGTCGGGCGCCGTCGCGAGGTTCGGCAGCACGTTCTTGTCGATCAGCGCCGTCGCGGCCTTGGTCGTCACGCCGTACGGGATCTTCGGCGGCAGGTTCTTCTGGTTCTGCGGATCGTTGACGAACACGAGGAACTTCTCGGCGTCGGCCTTGTTCGGCGTGCCCTTCATGATCACCCACGAGTCGACCGTGTAGAGGTTGTTGGTCCAGACGATCTTGAAGTTCTTCTTGTCCTTGTCGTTGGCGGCGGCGATGCGGCCGTTGTAGGCGTCGACCATCACCACCTCGCCGGAGGCGAGGAGCTGCGGCGGCTGCGCGCCCTTTTCCCACCAGACGATGTTGGCCTTGAGCTGGTCGAGCTTCTTGAACGCGCGGTCGACGCCGGCCGGCGTCGCCAGCGTCTTGTAGACGTCCTGCGGCGCGACGCCGTCGGCCATCAGCGCGATCTCGAGCGTGGTCTTCGGGCCCTTGCGCAGCGCGCGCTTGCCCGGCCACTTCTGCGTGTTCCAGAAGTCGGCCCAGTTCTTCGGCGCGTCGCCCTTGATCTTGTCGCCGTCGTAGCCGAGCACGAAGCTGTAGACGATCGCGCCGACGCCGCAGTCGTTGACCGCATCGGGCAGGTACTTGTCCTTGCCGCCGAGCTTCGCCCAGTCGAGCTTCTCGTAGAGGCCTTCCTCGCAGCCGAGCAGCAGCTCCTCGGACTCGACCTGCACGACGTCCCAGTTGTTGCTGCCGCCCTGGATCTTCGCGCGCAGCGTGCCGACGCCGCCGTCCCAGCTTTCCTCGGCCATCTTGGTGCCGGTCGGCCATGAACGGCTTGAAATAGACCTCGCGCTGCGCGTCCTGGTAGGCGCCGCCCCACGAGACGACGGTGAGGTCGCGCGCGGCCGCCGCCGCGCGAGACGACGATCGCCGCCGCGAGCAGGCGCGAGCTTGCAGTGACAGCTTCTGCATGATGTTCCCCCTTGGGTTAGACCGCTTCGTCTTCGCGCGCGAACGCGCGGCAGTGCTCCGGCACCCACGCCAGCTCGACCGCGCCGCCGATCGCCGGCAGCCGGTGCGCCTCGTCGATCGGGCGCTTGACCGTGAAATCGTCGCTGCCGGGCAGCGCCACCCGCGCCCGCACGTGGTCGCCGAGGTAGATGACCTCGCGCAGCGTGCCGGACAGGTGGCAGCCGCGGAGCCCGGTCGATTGTATGCCCCGCCGCGGCGATTTGCACCCGCTCCGGCCGCAGCGAAACGGTGACCGCGCTGCCCGCGGCCAGCGGCAGCGGCGAGCGTCGCCGCGATCCGGGCGTCGGCGGCGATGCGGACCGTGCAGCGACGCCGCCGGCGAGCGACTCGAGGCTGCCGTCGAGGCGGTTGTTCTCGCCGATGAAGCGCGCGACGAACGCGTTCGCCGGCTGCTCGTAGATCGTCTCGGGCGCGTCGAGCTGCTGGATCCGGCCGCGGTGGAACACGGCGATGCGGTCCGACATCGTCAGCGCCTCGTCCTGGTCGTGGGTCACGTAGACCATGGTGACGCCGAGGCGCTGGTGCAGGCGCCGGATCTCGAGCTGCATCTGCTCGCGCAGCTGCTTGTCGAGCGCGCCGAGCGGCTCGTCCATCAGCACGAGCTTCGGCTCGAACACCAGCGCGCGGGCGACGGCGACGCGCTGCTGCTGCCCGCCGGAGAGCTGCGCCGGCCGCCGGCCGCCGAAGCCCGCCGAGCTGGACCATGTCGAGCGCACGCTCGACGCGCGCTGCGCCGCGTCGTCGCGCGCGACCCCGCGCACGGACAGCGGGAAGGCGATGTTCTCCGCCACCGTCATGTGCGGGAACAGCGCGTAGTTCTGGAACACCATGCCGATCTCGCGCTTGTACGGCGGCAGGTGCGCGAGCGGCTTGCCCTCGAGCAGGATGTCGCCCGCGGTCGGCGCCTCGAAGCCGGCGAGCATCATCAGCGTCGTCGTCTTGCCCGAGCCCGACGGCCCCAGCAGCGTCAGGAACTCGCCGCGCTCGATGTCGAGGTCGAGGCCGTCGACGACGCGCGTGACGCCGTCGTAGGTCTTGCCGATCGCGACGAAGCGGACGATGGCGTCAGGCATTCCTGGACGCGGCTGCGGCGACGGCAACGGCGGAACGATGGTCAGACCAGCCCCTTTTCCCGCACCATCGCCCAGGTGTCGTCGAGCGCCTTGCCGAAGCAGGCGAGCATCTCGTCGATCTCGCCTCGGTGATGATCAGCGGCGGGCTGAACGCGACGATGTCGCCGGGCATGTTGCGCAGGATCGCGCCGTGGTGCTGCGCGCGGCGCACCAGGTAGGCGGCGACCCCGGCCTTCGGGTCGAAGCTCGCCTTCGTCGCCTTGTCGCGGACGATCTCGACGGCGCCGATCAGGCCGATGCCGCGGGCCTCGCCGATCAGCGGGTGGTCGGCGTAGCTGCGGATGCCCGCCTGCAGCCGCGGGCCGACGCGCCGCACCTGGCCGACGATGTCGCGCTCCTCGTAGATCGTCAGCGTCTCCAGCGCGACCGCGGCCGGCACCGGGTGCGACGAGTACGTGTAGCCGTGGCCGAAGATGCCGAGCTTGTCGCTCTGCGCGAGCAGGATGTCGTAGAGCTGCGCCGACACCAGGTTGGCCGAGATCGGCAGGTAGCCGGCCGACAGCGCCTTGGCGACCGTGATGATGTCGGGCTGCAGGTCGAACGTCTGCGAGCCGAACATGTTGCCGGTGCGCCCGAAGCCGCAGATCACCTCGTCGGCGACGAACAGGATGTCGTACTTCTTCAGGATCGGCTGGATGCGGTCGAAGTAGGTCGCCGGCGGCACGATGACGCCGCCGGCGCCCATCACCGGCTCGGCGAAGAAGGCCGCGACGGTGTCGGGCCCCTCGCGCAGGATCAGCTGCTCGAGCGAATCGGCGAGCCGCGCCGCGAACGCCTCCTCCGATTCGCCGGGCGTGCGCGCCGCGGTAGTAGTGCGGGCAGTCGGTGTGCAGGATGCGCGCGATCGGCAGGTCGAAGTCGGTGTGCGCGAACGCGAGGCCGGTCAGGCTCGCCGGCGGCGACGGTCACGCCGTGGTAGGCGCGCTGCCGCGAGATGATCTTCTTCTTCTGCGGCCGGCCGAGCGCGTTGTTGACGTACCAGACGAGCTTGATCGCGGTGTCGTTCGCCTCGGAGCCGGAGTTGGCGAACAGCACCCGCGCCATGCCGGCCGGCGCGATGCCGATCAGCCGCTCGGCGAGCTCGGCGCTGATCGCCGGGACCTTGCCGGCGAAGCTGTGATAGAACGGCAGCTCGCACATCTGCCGGTAGGCCGCATCGGCGAGCCGCCGCTCGGAGAAGCCGAGCGACGCGCACCACAGGCCGGCCATGCCCTCGAGGTAGCGCCGGCCCTCGTCGTCGTAGACGTAGCACGCCTTCGCCGCGGGTGATGACCAGCGGGCCGTCGGTCTGGACCTGCCGCAGGTTGGTCGCGGGGTGCAGGTGGAACGAGAGGTCGCGGCGGGCGGCCGGCGTGGTCAGCGACATGGAACGAATCCTCGGGGAGACCGCGGGCGACGCGGACGGCCGATTGTTTCCCTCGGCCGCGGAGGCGTCAAGGGGCGACAGCGGCGACGCGTCCCGGCCGACGCGTCAGCCGAGGGCCGTGAATCCGGGCTTGCCGCGCCGGAAGGCGCGGATGAGCAGTCGCGCGATGTCGGGATCGAATTCCGGCCGCGGCGGCAGCTCGATCAGCTGCCCGAGCTCGCCGTCGTCGCGCGCGGTGCCGAGCCAGCACCAGTCCTTCAGCACGTGCACGTCGACGCGGCCGGCGACCAGCGACGCTTCACGGATCGCCGCGAGGCCCGCGAACGGCCACGCCGGGATCACGTGCGCTTCCAGCGCGGCCCGCAGCCGCGCGTGGTGATCCTCGGCGGATTCGGCGCCGACGCAGGCGCCGGCGCAGCGCGCGACCTGGCGCGCGAAGCAGGGCCCCGCGCGCCGCTCGAGGCCGAGCGCCGTCCAGCACAGCCGGTGCTCGGTCGCGAGGCCGCGCAGCGCCTCGCGCGCGGTGCGGCGCGACGTGAACGGGCCGTAGCGGCCGGCGAGCTTCGCCGGCTCCGCGCCGGCGGTGGCGACGAAGCGCGGCGGCCCGGGCTCGTCCGGCAGCTCGAGCACGCCGGACTCGGCCTTGCGCCGCAGCGCGTGGTTGTGCGCCGGCAGCAGCGTCTTCACCAGCGCCGACTCGCGCAGCAGCGCGCCGATCTCGCCGGCGGTTTCCTCGAACTCGATCCGGCGGATCTCGGCCGAGAGCCGCAGGTCGGTCGCCGAGCGGTAGTCGGACGAGAAGTGCGCGCCGACGCGCTCGCGCAGGTTCGTGCTCTTGCCGACGTAGAGCGGCAGCGGATTGAGGCCGTAGAACAGGTACACGCCGGGCGCCTCGGGGATGCGCTCCAGCGCGTCGGGAGCAAGCTGCGGCGGCAGGCTCGGCGTCTTCAGCACCCGCCGCGCCGCCTGCTCGATCGCCTCGGCGGGCAGGTCGCGGTAGAGCGCCCGCATGAACTCCCACAGCACGCGCGCGTCGCCGAGCGCGCGGTGGCGCCCCGTGACGGGCAGCGCGTGGCGCGCGACGATCGAGTCGAGGTTGTGCCGCGGCGCGTCGGGGAAGAGGCGCCGCGACAGCCGCACCGTGCACAGCACCTTCGCCGCTGAACGTGCGCTGCTCGCGCGCGAACGCGTGCTTGAGGAAGCCGTAGTCGAAGCGGGCGTTGTGCGCGACGAACAGCGCATCGGCGGTGCGCGCGGCGATCTCGTCGGCGAGCGCCGCGAACGGCGGCGCGTCCTCGACCATCTCGTTGGTGATGCCGGTCAGCGCCTGGATCTCGGGCGGGATCGGCACGCCGGGATTGACGAGCGAGCTCCACTCGCTGACCGCCGGCGGCGCGATCCCCGCCGGATCGGCGTCGACGCGGACGATCCCGACCTCGGTGATCCGGTCGTCGCCGGCAAGCGTGCCGGTCGTCTCGAGGTCGACGAAGGCGAGGGACGGGGCGAAGAGCTTCATCGGGGCAGGGGGCGACGGGGCAAGGGCGGTGAGTCAGGGCGCGATGCTTGACGGTCGAACGATCGTTCGTTATTGTAACGCCATGTCGAACGATCGTTCCTATCTGGCCGCGCTGCAGGATTACTACGCGGAGCACCGCGCGCTGCCGTCGTACGCGTCGATCGGCGGCCTCCTGGGGCTCAAGTCCAAGTCGTCGGTCGCGGCGCTGGTCGCGCGGCTGAAGCTCGGCGGATTCATCGATTCGACGCCGGACCGCCGGCTCGCGCCGACGAAGCGCTTCTTCGAGCGCCCGGTCGCGACGGAAGCGGTGGCGGCGGGCATGCCCAACCCGATCGAGGACAGCCCCGGCGACGCGCTGACGATCGACGACTACCTGATCGAGCGCCCGTCGCAGACGGTGCTCGTGCGCGTCAAGGGCGACTCGATGATCGATGCCGGCATCCTCGACGGCGACCTCGTCGTCGTCGAGAAGTCCGCGGCCGCCCGGCGCGGCGACATCGTGATCGCGATCGTCGACAACCAGTTCACGCTGAAGCGGCTCGACCTCGACCGCGGCCGCTTCGTGCTGAAGCCCGAGAACAAGGCCTACCCGGTGATCCGGCCCGAAGGCACGCTGGAGATCTTCGGCGTGATGGTCGGGCTCGTGCGCAAGCTCTGATCCTTCGCCACCTCGACCAGGCAGTCGTAGAACGTCGCTGCCCGGCCGAAGTCGGTCAGCGCCTGGCTGGTGACGGCGTTGGCGTTGGCGCCGCCGGGCGCGAGCTTCTGCCACCAGATCGACGCCGCGACGACGACGCCCGGGCGGGCGCGGTCGGTGACCTCCGCGCGCGCCAGGAACGCGCCGCGGTCGTTGTGGATGCGCACCGGGTCGCCGTCGACGATGCCGCGCGCGGCGGCGTCGACCGGGTGCAGCGCGAGCGTCGGCGCGCCTTCCTCGGCCAGGAACCGCGGCAGGTTGGCGAACGACGAGTTGAGGAAGTTGCGCGCCGGCGGCGAGATGAACGCGAGCGGATAGCGGCGCGGCGAGCGCGGGGTTGGAGGCGACCGACTCGCGCGGCGGGACGAACGTCGGCAGCGGGTCGTGGCCCTGCGCGGCGAGCGCCGGCGAGTGGAATTCGCACTTGCCCGACGGCGTCGGGAAGTTCCCGTGCGCGAACGGCGCGTACGGCGCGGGCACGGCGAGCCGCTGCCAGCCGCGCGCCTTCAGCGTGTCCCAGTCGAGGCCCGCGGCGCGCGGGTCGGCGGCGTTCCAGCGCGGCGCGCGCCAGCGTCCTCGTCGCTGTCGGCGAAGCAGGGATCGGTGAAGCCCATGCGCGCCGCGAGCGCGCGGAACACCTCGGTGTTGGGCTTCGCCTCGCCCAGCGGCGCGATCGCCGGGTTGTTCGCCAGCGCGTACAGGTGGCCGTACGACGCTGTGGACGTCGGTGTGCTCGAGCTGCGTGGTCGCCGGCAGCAGGATGTCGGCGTAGTCGGCGGTGTCGGTCTGGAAGATCTCGTGCACGACGCAGAACAGGTCCTCGCGCGCGAAGCCCGCCGCGACCTTCGCCGACTCCGGCGCCACCGCGACCGGGTTCGAGTTGTAGACGTAGATCGCGCGGATCGGCGGGTCCGCGCCGTCGAGCAGCGCGTCGCCGATCGCGCTCATGTTGATCGTGCGCGGCGTCGCCGCGGATCAGGTCGGGGCGCTCGAGCGCGGCGGTCGTCGACCGGGAAGGTGCCCGACGACGACAGCAGCGCGCCGCCGGCGGGATCGCGCCACGCGCCGATCAGCGCCGGCAGGCACGCGATCGCGCGCACCGCGTTGCCGCCGCCGGCGTGCCGCTGCATGCCGTAGTTGAGGCGGATCGCCGCCGGCCGCGATCGTCGCCGTAGTCGCGGGCGAGCCCGATCACCTGCTCGCGCGGGATGCCGCAGATCGCGGCGACGCGCTCCGGCGGGAATTCCGCCGCGCGCGACTTGAGCGCCGTCGAAGCCCAGCGTGTAGCGGGCGATGTAGTCGTGGTCGAGCAGGTCCTCGGCGATCAGCACGTGCATCATGCCGAGCGCCAGCGCCGCGTCGGTGCCGGGCAGCAGCGCGACGTGCTCGTGGCACTTCTCGGCGGTGGCGCTGCGGTACGGGTCGATCGCGACCAGCTTCGCGCCGCGGCGCTTCGCCTCCTGCGCGCGCATCCAGAAGTGCAGGTTGGACGCGATCGGGTTGCTGCCCCAGATCAGGATCAGCCGGCTGTCGCTCGAACTGCTCGACGTCGGTGCCCATCGCCGCGCCGATCGTCGCCACCCAGCCCGCCTTGCCGGCGGTCGCGCAGATCGTGCGGTCGAGCAGCGACGCGCCGAGCCGGTGGAAGAAGCGCCGGTCCATCGACTGCGCACTGCACGAGCCCCATCGTGCCGGCGTAGCTGTACGGCAGGATCGCCTGCGGCGCCGTCCGGCGATGCGGCGATCGCCCGGAAGCGCGCGGCGATGGTGTCGAGCGCCTCGTCCCAGGAGATGCGCTCGAAGCGGCCTTCGCCCTTGCGGCCGACGCGCTTCATCGGGTGCAGCACGCGCTGGTCCGAGTAGGTGCGCTCGAGGTAGCGGGCGACCTTCGTGCACAGCACGCCGGCGGTCGGCGGGTGGTCCGGCGCGCCGCGGACCTCGACCGCGCGCCCGTCCTCGACGGTGACCAGCAGCGCGCAGGTGTCGGGGCAGTCGTGCGGGCACGCGCCGCGCACGACGGTGCGGCGGGGCTGCGGGGGAGGGAGGTCGTCGGGCACGATGGTCGGGGCGCGATGCGGAAGGCGTAGTCTAATCCGGACCGCCGCCCTGGCACTCGCGGCTGCGGCGACGACGGGGTGCACGTCGGCCACGGATCGTGTAGGTTGGAGGCTTCCCACCCGTCGCGAGTCCCGACTGGAGCCGTTCCCCGCGTCCTCTTCCCCGACGGCAGCAAGGCGCCGGCGCTCGGCCTCGGCACCTGGCGCATGGGCGAGGATCGCGCGCGCGGCGCCGCGCGAGGCCGCGGCGCTGCACGCTCGGCCTCGACCTCGGCATGACGCTGATCGACACCGCCGAGATGTACGCCGACGGCGGGGCCGAGCAGGTCGTCGGCCGAGGCGCTCGCCGGAAGCGGCGCGACGAGGTCTTCGTCGTCAGCAAGGTCTACCCGCACAACGCCGGGCGCGCGAGCGCGATCGCCGCGTGCGAGCGCAGCCTCGCGCGCCTCGCGACCGACCGGCTCGACCTCTACCTGCTGCACTGGCGCGGCCGCATCCCGCTGGCCGAGACGGTCGCCGCGTTCGAGCGGCTGCGCCGCGACGGCAAGATCGTCCGCTGGGGCGTGTCGAACTTCGACACCGCGGACATGGAGGAGCTGTGGGCGGTGCCCGACGGCCGCCGGTGCGCGACCAACCAGGTGCTCTACCACCTCGGCGAGCGCGGCATCGAGTGGGCGCTGCTGCCGTGGATGCGCGCGCACCGGATGCCGCTGATGGCGTATTGCCCGCTGGGCGAGGGCCGGCTGCTCGCCGACCGCTCGGCTGGCGACGCTCGCGGCGCGGCTTGGCGCCGGCGCCGCGGAAGTCGCGCTCGGCTGGCTGATCCGGCAGGGCGACGTGATCGCGATTCCCCAAGTCGTCCGATCCGCGCACCTGCGCGCCAACCGCGCGGCGACCGACTGTCCGGTTCGATGCGGCGGCGCTCGCGTCGCGTCGACGCCGCATTTCCGCCGCCCGACCGCGCGTCCCCGCTGGCGATCGTTTGACGCCGCGGACCACCGCGCCGCGCCGGGCGGCGACCGGCGAAATGGGCTAAAATTCACGGTTTTCCCGAATCAGGACGGCTCGTGCGGGTTTTTCGCGGCTTGCCCGCCTCGGCGGGCGCCCCGGTCGCGCTGACGATCGGCACTTTCGACGGCATCCATCGCGGGCACCAGGCGATGCTGTCCCGGCTCGTCGAAGCCGCGGACGATCTCGCGCTCGTGCCGGCGGTGCTGACCTTCGACCCGTATCCGCGCGAATTCTTCGTCCGCCAGGGCGCGAAGCACGAGGCGCCGCCGCGGCTGTCCACGCTGCGCGACCAAGATCGAGCGCTTCGCCGCGCACGGCGTCGAGCACGTCTACATCGCGCGCTTCGACGCAGGCCTTCGCGTCGCTGTCCGCCGCCGAATTCATCGACGACGTGCTGGCGCGCCGGATCGGCGCCCGCTGGGTGCTGGTCGGCGACGATTTCCGCTTCGGCAAGGGCCGCGCCGGCGACGTCGCGCTGCTGCGCGGCCCGGCCGCGCCGTTCAGCGTCGAGGTGATGCGCACCGTCCACGTCGCCGGCGCCCGCGCGTCGTCGACGGCGGTGCGCGCCGCGCTGGCGGCGGGCGACATCGAGGGCGCGACCGAGCTCCTCGGCCGCCCGTTCACGATCAGCGGCCGGGTCGCGCACGGGCAGAAGCTCGGCCGCAGCCTCGGCTTCCCGACGGCGAACATCGCGCTGCGCCACCGGCCGCCGTTCACCGGCGTGTTCGCGGTGCGCGTCCACGGCCTTTCGCGGCAGCCCGCTGGCGGCCGTCGCGAGCCTCGGCGTGCGCCCGACCGTCGCCGCCGGCGCGCGGCCGCTGCTCGAGGTGTTCATCTTCGATTTCGACCAGACGATCTACGGCCGGCACGTGACCGTCGAGTTCCTGCACAAGCTGCGCGACGAGGAGCGCTACGCGGACCTCGAGACGCTGACGCGGCAGATCCGCGCCGACGTCGAGGACGCCCGCGACTACTTTCTCGCCCTGCGCTGAGCGCGCGCCCCGCCAGCCGCCGCACCCCCATCCACCCCACCGAAGCCCGCGATGTCCGACGCCCCGAAGATCGACTACAAGACGACGCTGAACCTGCCCGACACGCCGTTCCCGATGCGCGGCGACCTGGCCAAGCGCGAGCCCGAGTGGGTCAAGCAGTGGCAGGAGCGCAAGGTCTACCAGGCGATCCGCCGCGCGTCGCAGGGGCGCCCGCGCTTCGTCCTGCACGACGGGCCGCCGTACGCGAACAACGACATCCACATCGGCCACGCGGTCAACAAGATCCTGAAGGACATCATCGTCAAGAGCCGGACGCTGGCCGGCTTCGACGCGCCGTACATCCCCGGCTGGGACTGCCACGGCATGCCGATCGAGGTGCAGATCGAGAAGTCGCACGGCAAGCACATTCCGGTCGAGCAGACGCAGCGCCTCGCCCGCGCCTACGCCACCGAGCAGATCGCGCGCCAGAAGGCCGACTTCCAGCGCCTGGGCGTGCTGGGCGACTGGGACCGCCCTACCCGACGATGGCCTACCGCAACGAGGCCGACGAGATCCGCGTGCTCGGGCAAGCTGCTGCAGAAGGGCTTCATCTACCGCGGCCTGAAGCCGGTGAACTGGTGCTTCGACTGCGGCTCGGCGCTGGCCGAGGCGGAGGTCGAGTACGAGGACCGGCACGACGTCGCGATCGACGTCGCGTTTCCGATCGACGACGCCGACCGCGGCAAGCTCGCCGCGGCGTTCGGCCTGCCGGCGCTGCCGCCGGGGCCGGCGCTCGCGGTGATCTGGACGACGACGCCGTGGACGATCCCGTCCAACCAGGCGCTGAACGCGCACCCGGAGTTCGAGTACGCGCTGGTGGCGACGAAGCGCGGGCACCTGGTGCTCGCCGCCGACCTCGTCGCGGGCTGCCTCGCGCGCTACGGGCTCGAAGGCGCAGGTCGTCGCGACGACCAAGGGCGCGAGCGCTCGAGCTGCTCGCGCTTCCGCCACCCGTTCTACGACCGTCCGTCGCCGGTCTACCTCGGCGACTACGTGACGCTGGACACCGGCACCGGCATCGTCCACAGCGTCGCCGGCGTACGGCATCGAGGACTTCCAGTCCTGCCGCAGCTACGGCATGAAGGACGACGACATGCTGAATCCGGTGCAGGGCGACGGCAAGTTCGCCGCGAGCCTGCCGTTCTTCGGCGGCATGAAGATCTGGGAGGCGAACCCGAAGATCGTCGCCAAGCTGGAGCGAAGTCGGCGCGCTGCTGCGCTCGGAGAAGCACACGCACAGCTACATGCACTGCTGGCGGCACAAGACGCCGATCATCTACCGCGCGACGACGCAGTGGTTCGCCGGCATGGACGACGTCGTCCGGATGGAACGGCGCGAAGCCTGCGAGGACGCTGCGCGAGCTGGCGCTGCGCCGGCATCGAGGCCACGCAGTTCTATCCGGCGTGGGGCAAGGCGCGGCTGCACGGCATGATCGCCAACCGGCCCGACTGGACGCTGTCGCGGCAGCGGCAGTGGGGCGTGCCGATGCCGTTCTTCCTGCACAAGGAGACGGGCGAGCTGCATCCGCGCACGCTGGAGATGCTCGAGCAGGTGGCGCAGGCGCGTCGAGAAGGGCGGCATCGAGGCCTGGCAGACGCTCGACCCGAAGGACCTGATCGGCGCCGACGCCGCGCACTACACGAAGATCAAGGACACGCTCGACGTCTGGTTCGACTCGGGCGCCACGCACCAGACGGTGATGGGCGGCCCGGACGGGCGCCGCACGCACGCCGGCTCGCATCCCGACGACTGCGCGTTCCCGGCGGACCTGTACCTCGAGGGCAGCGACCAGCACCGCGGCTGGTTCCATTCGTCGCTGCTGTCGTCGTGCATGCTCAACGGCGTGCCGCCGTACAAGGCGCTGCTGACGCACGGCTTCGCGGTCGACGGCGAAGGCAAGAAGATGTCGAAGTCGAAGGGCAACGTCGTCGCGCCGCAGAAGGTGTCGTCGACGCTGGGCGCCGAGATCCTGCGGCTGTGGGCCGCCGCCACCGACTATTCGGGCGAGCTGTCGATCTCCGACGAGATCCTGAAGCGCGTCGTCGAGAGCTATCGCCGCATCCGCAACACGCTGCGCTTCCTGCTCGCCAACACCGCCGACTTCGACCCGGCCAAGGACGCCGTGCCGCTGGCCGAGATGCTGGAGATCGACCGCTACGCGCTCGCCGCGGCGCGGGCGATGGCCGACGCCGTCGAGGCCGACTACGCGCGCTACGAGTTCCACACCGTCGTGCAGCGGCTGCAGTCGTACTGCTCGGAGGACCTCGGCGGCTTCTATCTCGACGTGCTGAAGGACCGGCTGTACACGGCGGGCCGGCACAGCGTCGCGCGGCGCTCGGCGCAGACCGCGCTCGCCGCCATCCGCGACCTGCTGCTGAAGCTGATGGCGCCGATCCTGTCGTTCACGGCCGAGGAGGCGTGGTGGGTCGTCTATCCGGGCGACCCGTCGATCTTCTGCCACACCTGGGTCGACGCGCTGCCGCGCCCCGCGGACGCCGACGCGCTGACCGCGAAGTGGGCGCGCATCCTCGCGGTGCGCGCGGCCGTGCAGAAGGAGCTCGAGGCGCTGCGCGGCGAGGGAAAGATCGGCTCGTCGCTGCAGGCCGAGGTCGCGATCGCCGCGCCCGACGCCGACCACGACGCGCTGGCGAGCCTCGGCGACGACCTGCGCTTCGTGCTGATCACGTCGGCCGCGACGGTCGAGCGCGGCGCCGCGCTCGCGATCCGCGTCGTGCCCAGCGCGCACGCCAAGTGCGAGCGCTGCTGGCACTACCGCGCCGACGTCGGCACCGATCCCGCGCACCCGACGATCTGCGGCCGCTGCGTGCAGAACCTGTCCGGTCCGGGGGAGGCGCGCCGGTGCGCGTGAGCCCGTCGCTGGTGGGGGTGGCTCGCCGTCAGCGCGGCGGTGATCCTCGCCGACCGCGTGACCAAGGCGGGCGTCCTCGCGGCGTTCCGCCCGGGCGAGCAGCTCGTCGTCACGCCGTTCTTCAGCCTGATGCTCGCGTTCAATCCCGGCGCCGCGTTCAGCTTCCTCGCCGGCGCCGACGGCTGGCAGCGCTGGCTGTTCGCCGTCATCGCGGTCGCGGCATCGGCGGTGATCGTCTGGCTGCTGCGCCGCGGCGGCCACGCGCTGTACTGCCTCGGGCTGGCGCTGATCCTCGGCGGCGCGCTCGGCAACCTGTGGGACCGGCTCGCGATCGGCATGGTCGTGGACTTCCTGCTGTTCCACTACGCCGGCTGGGCGTATCCGGCCTTCAACGTCGCCGACAGCGCGATCACCTGCGGCGCGGGGCTGCTGATCTTCGACAGCTTCCGCAAGCAGCGGCCCGAACCCGGAGCGACCGATGCCCGAGCCTGAAGTCCTCCTCGCGAACCCGCGGGGCTTTTGCGCCGGCGTCGACCGCGCGATCGCGATCGTCGAGCAGGCGATCGCGCAGTTCGGCGCGCCGATCTACGTCCGGCACGAGGTCGTCCACAACCGCTTCGTCGTCGACGACCTGAAGGCCAAGGGCGCGGTGTTCGTCGAGGACCTCGCCGACGTGCCGACCGGCAGCACCGTCGTGTTCTCCGCGCACGGCGTGTCGAAGGCGGTGCGCGCCGAGGCCGACGCGCGCGGCCTCAGGGTGTTCGACGCGACCTGCCCGCTGGTGACCAAGGTGCACGTCGAGATCGCCAAGATGCGCGCCGCCGGGCGCGAGATCGTGATGATCGGCCACGCCGGGCATCCGGAGGTCGAGGGCACGATGGGGCAGTGCGACAGCGGCGTCCACCTCGTCGAGTCGGTCGCCGACGTCGCGCGCCTCGCGGTCGCGGACCCCGAGCGCCTCGCCTACGTGACGCAGACGACGCTGTCGGTCGACGACGCGGCCGGGATCGTGGAGGCGCTGACGCGCCGCTTTCCGCGCATCGCCGGGCCGAAGCGCGACGACATCTGCTACGCGACGCAGAACCGGCAGGACGCGGTCAAGTTCCTCGCGCCCGCGGTCGACGTGGTGATCGTCGTCGGCAGCCCCAACAGCTCGAATTCCAATCGCCTGCGCGAGGTCGCCGCGCTGCGCGGCACGCCCGCGTACATGGTCGACCGCGCGACCGAGCTCGATCCCGCGTGGGTCGCCGGCAAGCGCCGGATCGGCGTCACGGCCGGCGCGTCGGCCCCCGAGATCCTCGTCAACGAGGTGGTCGCGCGGCTGCGGGAACTGGGCGCGCGCGACGTGCGCGAGCTCGACGGCGTCGTCGAGCAGGTGGTGTTCCCGATGCCGAAGGGCCTGGGCGGCGGCCACCCGAACGCCAGCCTGGGCCACGAGCCGCAGGCCGACGCCTAGCCGCCGCGTCTACGGCGCGGGGCGGCGCGGCTTCTTCAGCGCCGCGAGCAGCGCGCCCCACGCCGCCAGCGCGACGACCAGCACGGTGATCGCGACGACGCGGCCGCGGCCGCCTTCGGTCAGCGCGCGCACCACCGCCTCGGCCGCGTAGAGCGGCAGCAGCAGCGACAGCCACTGCCCGGCCCGGCGCACGCCGCGCGAAAGCCCGAGCCACAGCACCGCGAGCGGCACCGCCTTCAGCGCGAGCCACGACCCGCCGGGCCGCACCGGCGCCAGCACCAGCTCCCACAGGACCTCGAGCAGGATCAGCGCGGCGAGCGCGGTGATCCCCCGGCGCAGCCAGGGCGTCGGGGCGAGGCGCGCCGGTGCCGCGCCGGCCGGTACGCCGTTCATCGCCGTGGCGCGCGCATTCAGGCGCGCAGGAACGAGAGCACCGGCGCGCACTGCTCCGGCGACAGCAGCATCGGCGCATGGCCGACGCCGGCGAACTCGACGAGGTCGGCCTCCGGGCCGCGGGTGCACATCTCGGCGGCGGTGGCGGCGGACAGGAGGTCCGACTGCGCGCCGCGCAGCAGCAGCGTCGGGCAGCGGACGGCGTCCCACAGCGGCCACAGGTCGGTCGGCGCGGCGGAAGCGCGAAACGGCACGGCGATGCCCGGATCGTAGCCGGGGCCCCAGCGGCCGTCCTCGCGCTGGCGGACGTTGGTGCGCACGACGTGCTCCCACTGTTCGTCGGTGAGCGCGCCGAACGGGGCCGACACCGTGCGGATGTACGCGTCGACCTCGGCGTAGGTCGCGAACGTCGGATCGAGGCCGAAATAGCCGCGGATGCGCTCGATCGCGGCGGGCTCGATCGTCGGCCCGACGTCGTTGACGACCAGCCGCCCGATCGGCGACTTGGGGCTCGCGGCGGCGACGATCCCGAGCAGGCCGCCCATCGACGTCCCGACCCAGTCGACGGTCTCGGCGCCGCTCCTCGCGATCAGCGCCGTCAGCACGGTCAGGTAGGTCGGGAACACGTAGTCGTTGGGGTCGGCCAGCCACTCGCTCTGGCCGCGGCCGGGCATGTCGACGGCGAGGACGCGGTGCGTCGGCGCCAGCGCCTCGGCGAGGACGTCGTAGTCGCGGCCGTTGCGCCCGACGCCGTGGACGCAGAGGACGACCCGCGGGTTCGACGGGTCGCCCCACTCGTAGTAGACGACGCGGTGGAAGCCGTGCGGCGAGAGGCTCGCGAGGTGGCGCTGGCGGGGCTGGGTCGCGGTCAGGGGCATGGTCGGCGGAGGGTCACGGGGCAGCGGCTCAGGAGTGTTCGCGCAGCGTGCGGTCGAGGATCAGCAGCATCGCGGCGGTCGCGCCCCAGATGTAGCGGTCGGCGTAGGGAATCGCCCAGTATTCGCGGCGCGTCGTCCCGAGCATCCGGTGGTGCCGCTGCTGGTTGGCGGGGTCGAGCAGGAAGGAGAGCGGCACCTCGAACACGTCGGCGACCTCGATCGGATCGGGCGAGAGCGCGAACGGCGGCTCGACCCAGCCGACGACCGGCGTCACGCGGTACCCGGTCACCGTCTCGTAGTCGGGCAGCTGGCCGAGGATCGCCACCCGCTCGGGCGCAAGGCCCACTTCCTCGGCCGCCTCGCGCAGCGCCGCGGCGGCGAGCGATTCGTCCTCCGGCTCGACGCGGCCGCCGGGAAAGCTGATCTGCCC
The DNA here is from genome assembly GCA_963832705.1 of uncultured beta proteobacterium. Lineage (GTDB taxonomy): Bacteria > Pseudomonadota > Gammaproteobacteria > Burkholderiales > Casimicrobiaceae > CAIWHR01. The sequence continues at coordinate 478,680 of CAWHVP010000010.1, forward strand.
CGGGTGATCGGGGAGGTCGTGCGCTGCGCTCGGTCAGCAGCACGGCGAGCCCTTCCGGACGATTGACCAGCGGCACCAGCACGGCCGCGGCCCGCGGCTCGCCTTCGCGGCCGGGCAGGCGGAAGCCGTCGTGCAGGTTGCGCGCGGACTCGGGCGCGGGGCGCGCGAGCACTTCCATCAGCCATTCGCGTTGCGCGGGCGGGGGAAGATCGAACAGCGGAAGGCGCATCGTTGGGCGGGACAGATCGAGCGGACGCGCGGTGGCGCGTCCGGTGCACCGGTCAATCGATGATTATAGTCCGCGCGCCGGCGGCGCCCCGCGGGGGCGCCGCGCTCACCGGATCGGTCCCGCTGCGACGACGCCGTCGGCCTTCGCTTCGAGCGTCAAATCCCGGGGAACCATGCGCCGGCGGGAGCGAGCGGTCGCGCCGGAACCGGGGCTGCGGCGTGCGCGTCGTCGGCGCGTAGACGCCGGTGAAGTCGGCGAGGCCGTGCAGCGCGTCGGCGGCGTCGCGGTCCTCGCGCAGGCTGAAGGCATCGAAGCCGCATTCGGCCAGCAGGTAGAGCTGGTCGCGCAGCACGTCGCCGACGGCGCGCAGCTCGCCGGCGAAGCGCAGGCGCTCGCGCAGCAGGCGCGCGGTCGAGTAGCCGCGGCCGTCGGCGAACGACGGGAAGTCGATGGCGACGAGCGGCAGCGTCGCGACGTCGCTGCCGAGATCGGCGGGATCGTTCTCGGGTCCGAGCAGCACGCCGACGTCGCCGCGGGCGCGCAGCGCGCCGCGCTCGGCCAGCCACAGCGCCAGCGGCACGATGACCGCGCCGCGCCCGGGCAGGTCGGCGAGGCTGTACGCGTCGCGCAGCAGCGTCCAGCGATCGGACTGAAGCGCGCCGTCCTTAATCAGCGGTGGCATAGACGCGCTCCTTGTACGGCTCGAGGCCGATGCGACGGAAGGTGTCGATGAACGTCTCGCCCGGAAGCCGTTGCTCGACGTGGACGGCGACGATGCCCTCGATCACGTCGGGCACCTCGGCCGCCGCGAACGACGGCCCGATCACCTTGCCGAGCGCGGCTCCGAAGCCCTGCGATCCGCCGAGCGAGACCTGGTACCACTCGCTGCCGTTCTTGTCGACGCCGAGGATGCCGATGTTGCCGACGTGGTGGTGGCCGCAGGCGTTCATGCAGCCCGACATGTTGAGCTCGACGTCGCCGAGGTCGTGCAGGAAGTCGAGGTCGTCGAAGCGGCGCTGGATCGCCTCGGCGATCGGGATCGACTTGGCGTTGGCCAGCGAGCAGAAGTCGCCGCCCGGGCAGCAGACGATGTCGGTGAGGAGGCCGATGTTCGGCGTGGCGAGCCCCAGCGCCTTCAGCTTCGTCCACAGATCGTAGAGGTCGGCCTGCAGCACGTCGGCGAGGACGAGGTTCTGCTCGTGCGTGACGCGGAGCTCGCCGAACGAGTAGCGGTCGGCGAGGTCGGCCACCGCGTCCATCTGCGCGGCGGTGAGGTCGCCCGGCGGCACGCCGGTGCGCTTCAGGGACAGCGTGACGATCGCGTAGCCGGTGCGCTTGTGCGGCGTCACGTTGCGCGCCGCCCACTGGGCGAACGGCCGGCTGTCGGCGATCGCCGCCCGGTAGGCGAGGCTCGCGCGCGGGAGATCCTGGTACGGCGGGTCGGTGAAGTGCGCGGCGAGGCGCGCGATCTCCTCCGGCGGCACCGTGCCGGGACCGCCGCGCAGGCGCTCCCACTCCTGCTCGACGCGGCGCGTGAACTCGGCCGGCGTCATCTCCTTGACCAGGATCTTGATCCGCGCCTTGTACTTGTTGTCGCGCCGGCCGAACCGGTTGTACACGCGCAGGATGGCGTCGAAGTAGTTGAGGAGCTCCGCGGCCGGCAGGAACTCGCGGATCACGACGCCGACGATCGGCGTGCGGCCCTGGCCGCCGCCGACGGCGACGCGGAAGCCGATCCCGCCGGCGGCGTCCTTCACCGCCTGCGCGCCGATGTCGTGGACGAGGATCGCCGTCCGGTCGCGGGTGGCGCCGGTGATCGCGATCTTGAACTTGCGCGGCAGGAACGCGAACTCGGGGTGGATCGTCGACCACTGCCGGACGAGCTCGGACCACGGCCGCGGGTCGACGACCTCGTCGCCGGCGACGCCGGCGAGCGGGTCGGACGTCGTGTTGCGGATGCAGTTGCCGCTGGTCTGGATCGCGTGCATCTCGACCTCGGCCAGCTCGGCCAGGATGTCGGGCACGGCCTCGAGCCGCGGCCAGTTGAACTGGACGTTCTGGCGCGTCGTGAAGTGGCCGTAGCCGCGGTCGTAGGTGCGGGCGATGTGCGCGAGCGGCGCAGCTGGACCGTCGACAGCAGGCCGTAGGGAATCGCGACGCGCAGCATCGGCGCGTGCTTCTGCACGTACAGGCCGTTCTGCAGCCGCAGCGGGCGGAACTCGTCCTCGGTGAGCTCGCCGGCGAGGAAGCGGCGCGTCTGGTCGCGGAACTGCGCGACCCGCTGTGCGACAATCGCCTGGTCGAAGGAATCGTAGCGGTACATGGTCGGGACCGGAGAAAACGAGCCCGAACGTTACCGGGAACGGTGTATTACCGGAACGAATATCGAGCGATTAGTGAATTACCGAAAGTTCTATAGCGACGCGTGCAGCCGCCGTCATCCTCGCGACCGCCGCGGCCCGGGCGCATGGACGGACTGATCCTGTTCGCGCACGGCGCGCGCGATCCGCGCTGGGCCGACCCGATGCGGCGCCTGCGCGACCGGGTCGTCGCCCGCTCGCCGGGCACGCCGGTCGAGCTCGCGTTCCTCGACATCATGCAGCCCGACCTGCCGACGGCCGCGGAGACGCTGGTCGCGGCCGGCTGCACCGGCATCGGCGTCGTCCCGATCTTCCTCGGGCAGGGCGGGCACGTGCGGCGCGACCTCGCCGCGCTGGTCGCCGCGGTGCAGGAGCGGCACCCCGGGCTCGTCATCCGCTGCGCGAGCGCGGTCGGCGAGGACGACGGCGTGCTCGACGCGCTGGCCGCCTGCTGCCTGGCGGCGCTGCCGGAGCGCGGCACGGCGGGCGGCGCCCGGTAACCGGAACATGACGGCAACGAGAGGGAAAGCGATGGCAACCAAGGCGGCAAGCAAGCGAGCGAAGACTGTCGGCGGCACCGCCCGGCGCACGGCGAAGAGGGCGAGCCGGGCGATTCCCGCCGCCGTCGACGCCGCCGTCGACGCGACGTCGAGCCTGACCGGGTCGATCCGCTCGATCGCGGGCCAGGTGATGGACATCGCCGGCGCCGCGGTCGACGCGTCGCTCGGCGTCGGCGGGCTGCTCGCCCGCGACGCGGTGACGCGCAAGGACCTCGCCCGCGCCGGCGGCTTCCTGCGCACCGTGCGCGAGCAGGCCGGCCTGACGCTCGCGGACGTCGCGCAGGCGCTCGACCTGAAGGACGTCGTGCTGCTCGAGATGGCGGAGAGCGGCAAGGCGGCGCTGCCGTTCGAGGTGATCCTGCGGCTCGCCTCGGTGCTCGCGCGCAACGACCCGATCCCGTTCGTGCTGAACCTGACCGACACCTACAGCCCGGCCATCGGCCGCACGCTGAAGGCGCTGGGCGTGGGCCGGCTGGTCGAGCACGCGCGCCGCGAGCACGACTTCATCAACGTCTACCGCTCCCGCGACGCGGGGCGGCGGCTGACCGACGCGCAGTTCGCGCGCGTGCTGCAGTTCGTCGAGGCGGCCTTCGACCTGGCGCTGTCGTTCGCGGCGGCCGAAGCCGCCACGCAGCAGCGCCCGTCCGGGCGCGCGGCCGGGCAGGCGGCCGGGCAGCCCGCCGAGCCCGCGGCCGGCGAGCGGGCCGGAAAGGCGCGCAAGAGCGGCAAGTGAGCGCCACCCGCGCCACCGCGGCGTCCCCGCGGCGCCGCGGCGCGGGCGCGCCGGCCGTCCCGGGCGGGCGCGCGGCGCGCACGATCGATCGCGGCACGCTGCCGGAGCTCCTCGGCTTCCAGCTGCGGCAGGCGCAGATCGCCGTCTTCCGCGACTTCGCCGAGACGATGGGCCCGCTCGACATCACGCCGGGCCTCTACGCGGTGCTGGTGCTGATCGACTGCAACGAGGGGCTGAAGCAGAGCGAGCTGGCGCGCGCCGTCCAGCTCGACCGCTCGACCATCGTCCCGATCATCGACAGCCTCGAGCGGCGCGGCCTCGTCCGCCGCCGGGCGGTCGCGCACGACCGCCGCTCGAACGCGCTGGAGCTGACGGCCGCGGGGGCCGCGCTGCTGAAGCAGCTGAAGCGCCGCGTCGCCGCGCACGAGAAGCGCCTCGCGCGCGATCTCGACGCCGCCGAGCGCGCGACGCTGACCGCGCTGCTGCAGCGGGTCTTTCCCGAGCACCGGTAGCGGCCGGGGCAGGGCAGGGAAGGGCGCCGCGGAGAATGTTTGACATCCAACAATCGGCTCGCTACGCTTTGCCTGCGCCGGTGGCGGGAGGCCCGCGGGGTCCCGTCTGCCGGCATCGACGCGGAGGCGCAAGGTGAACGACAGGGTGACCGGCACGGTGACTGACACGAACGCCGCGGACGGCGACGCGCGCCGCAGCGTGCGCATGCGGCTGCACGTCAACGGCGAGGAGCACGAGCTGCTGTTCGCGCCGTACAAGACGCTGCTCGAGGTGCTGCGCGAGGACCTCGCGCTGACCGGCACCAAGCACGGCTGCGAGCTCGGCGAGTGCGGCGCCTGCGCGGTGCTGGTCGACGGGCAGCCGCTGCTGTCCTGCCTGGTGCTCGCGATCGAGTGCGAGGGCCGGGCGATCGAGACCGTCGAGGGCCTCGCGCGGGGCGCCGAGCTGCACCCGCTGCAGGCCGCGTTCGCCGACCTGGGCGGCGCGCAGTGCGGCTACTGCACGCCCGGCATCCTGATGACGGCGAAGGCGCTGCTCGACGGCAATCCCGACCCGTCGCGCGACGAGATCAAGGAGGCGATCTCCGGCAACCTGTGCCGCTGCACCGGCTACGCGCAGATCCTCGAGTCGATCGAGGAGGGCGCGCGGCGCCTGCGCGCCGAGGGGGCGGAGGGCGGGTGCTGCGGCGGCTGCGGCGGCGGGGAGCGGCCATGACGGCGCGCGACCGCTTCGACGTCATCGGCAAGCCGCGGCGCCGCGTCGACGGCCGCGCCAAGGTCACCGGCCAGACGCGCTTCGCCGACGACATCGTGCTGCCGCGGATGCTGCACGCGCGGCTGCTGCGCTCGCCGCACCCGCACGCGCGGATCCGCGCGCTCGACGCGACGAAGGCGCTGGCGCTGCCGGGCGTCCACCTGGTGCTGACCGGCAAGGACTTCCCCGTCACCTTCGGCATCATGCCGGTGTCGCAGGACGAATATCCGCTCGCTCCCGAGCGCGTCCGCTACGTCGGCGACCCGGTGGCCGCCGTGATCGCGAAGGACGAGCAGACGGCGACCGAGGCGCTCGACCTGATCGACGTCGACTACGAGATCCTGCCGACGATCGCCTCGCCCGAGGAGGCGCTCGCGCACCCGGACGTGCGCATCCACGACTACGGCGAGTCGGGCAACATCCACCGCAACCAGGCGTTCGAGTTCGGCGACGTCGACGCGGCGCTGGCGACGTCGGACCACGTGTTCGAGGACCTGTTCTTCTTCGAGGGCAACACCCACCTGCCGATCGAGCAGCACGCGTCCGTCGCCGCCGTCGACGGCGAGGGCAAGCTCACGCTGTGGTCGTCGACGCAGGTGCCGCACTACCTGCACCGGCAGCTGGCGCGCGCGCTGCAGATGCCCGAGTCGCACATCCGCGATCATCGCCTGCCCGAACGGCGGCGGCTTCGGCGGCAAGAGCGACATCTGCAACCACGAGGTCGTCGTGCTGAAGGCGGCGCTCGTCCCCGGCCGCCCGGTGAAGATCTGCCTCAACCGCGAGGAAGTGTTCTACCTGCACCGCGGCCGGCACCCGGTGCTGATGAAGTTCCGCACCGGCGTGACCAAGGACGGCAGGATCACCGCGATGCACCTGCAGACGCTGCTCGACGGCGGCGGCTACGGCTCGTACGGCGCGGCGAGCACGTTCTACACGGGCGTGCTGACGCCGGTCACCTACGAGCTGCCGCGCTACAAGTTCGAGGCCTGCCGGATGTTCACCAACAAGCCGCCCTGCGGCCCCAAGCGCGGCCACGGCACGCCGCAGCCGCGCTTCGGGCAGGAAGTGCAGCTCGACAAGATCGCCGAGAAGCTGAAGCTCGACCCGGCCGAGCTGCGGCTCGACGATGGTCGCCAAGCCGAACTCGCTGACCGCGAACTGGCTGCGGATCGGCACGATCGGGCTCGCCGAGTGCATCCGGCAGGTCGTCGGCCGCTCGGGCTGGAAGGAGCGTTACGGCAGGCAGCCCGCGGGCCGCGGGCTGGGCCTCGCCTGCGGCGCCTACATGTGCGGCGCGGGCCTGTCGATCTACTGGAACAAGATGCCGCACTCGGGCGTGCAGCTGCTGCTCGACCGCAGCGGGCAGGTCACGGTGTTCTGCGGCGCGACCGAGATCGGGCAGGGCTCGGACGACGTGCTGGCCGGCATCGTCGCCGAGGTGCTGGGCATCGACCCGTTCGAGATGCGCTGCGTGACCGGCGACACCGGCATCACGCCGATCGACCTCGGCTCGTACTCGAGCCGCGTCACCATGATGATGGGCAACGCGGCGATGCAGGCCGCCGAGCGGGTGCGCGGCAGGATCGCCGAGGCCGCCGCCGAGGCGCTCGACACGATCCCCGAGGGCGTCGTCCTCGCGCAGGGGCGCGTGTTCCGCACCGACGACCCGGCGAAGGGCATGAGCTTCATGGAGGCCGTCGTGCTCGCCGAGAGCAAGTTCGGCACGCTGGGCGCGGTCGGCTCGTACACGCCGCCGAAGCCGCCGGGCAGATACAAGGGCGCCGGCGTCGGGCCGTCGCCGGCGTACTCGTTCTCCGCCTGCGTCGTCGAGGCCGAGGTCGACGCGACGACCGGCTGGATCCACGTGCCGAAGATCTGGATCGCGCACGACATCGGCCGCGCGCTGAACCCGGTGCTCGCGCGCGGCCAGGTCGAGCGGCTCGGTCTACATGGGGCTGTGCGAGGCGCTGATGGAGGAGCAGGCGTTCCGGCGCCTGCCGCCGAAGCTGTCGCACGCGCTCGTGCACCGCAGGCCCGTCGATGCTCGAGTACAAGAGCCTCACCTCGCTCGACATGCCCGAGGTGGACATGGTGCTGATCGAGGATCCGGACCCGAACTGCCCGTTCGGCGCGAAGGAGGTCGGCCAGGGGCCGCTGCTGCCGGTGATGCCGGCGGTCGCCAACGCGATCTTCGACGCCGTCGGCGTGCGCATCGACGAGATGCCGATCACGCCGGACAAGGTGCTGCGGGCGCTGGAGCGCAAGGCGAAGGGCGAGCCCGCGCGCGTCGGTCCCGACCACTTTCCCGCCGTGCCCTACCCGGAGCCGATGTTCGTCGCGCCGCCGTGGGAAGGCGGCGACGGCAATGCGAGCGCGCACCCGTCCCGCGCGGCCGTCAAGGAAGGAGTCGCGCCATGATGCGGCTGCCGTGGTTCCGATTACCTCGCGCCGCGCACGATCGCGGAGGCGGCGCAGATCCTCGCGGGCGAAGGCCCGGGCGCGATGCTGATCGCCGGCGGCACCGACCTGCTGCCGAACATGAAGCGCCGGCAGCAGACGCCGGCGGTGCTGGTGTCGCTGTCCCGGGTCGAGGGCATGCGCGCCTCGCCGACGGCGCCGGCCTGGTGCTGGGCGGCGGGATGACGCTGTCCGAGGTGCTGGCGGCCCCCGGCGTCGCGCGAGCCCGCGTACCGCGCGCTGTGGCAGGCCGCGGCGCAGATCGCCACCGCGCAGATCCGCAACATGGGGACGCTCGGCGGCAACCTCTGCCTCGACACGCGCTGCCACTACTACAACCAGAACCACGAGTGGCGCAAGGCGATCGACTTCTGCATGAAGCGCGACGGCACGACCTGCTGGGTCGCGACCGCGAGCAAGCGCTGCGTCGCGCTGTCGGCGACCGACTGCGCGCCGGCGCTGATGGCGCTCGGCGCCCGCGTGCACCTCGAGTCGGCGACGGCGACGCGCGAGCTGCCGCTCGCCGACCTCTACCGCAACGACGGCATCGACTACCTGACCCGGCAGCCCGACGAGATCCTCGCCCGCGTCGTCGTGCCCGAGGCGGAGGGCTGGCGGAGCACCTACTGGAAGCTGCGCCGCCGCGGATCGTTCGATTTCCCGGTGCTGGGCGTCGCCGCCGCGGCGCGCGTCGCCCCCGACGGCACCGTCGAGGAGGCCCGCGTCGCGCTGGGCGCCGTGTCGTCGATGCCGTTCCTGACCCGGGCCGGCGAATTCCTCGCGGGGAAGAAGCTGACCGACGACGTGATCACCGAGGCGGCGCGCATCGTCGCCGGGCGCGCGAAGCCGATGGACAACACCGACTTCGACGTCTACTGGCGCAAGGAAGTCGTTGCCGAATTCACCCGTTACGCGCTGCAGGAGATCCGCGGCGACGACATGCAGGCGGTGCGCGTGCGCATCGCCCGGAGGATGCTGTAGCGATGACCGCGACACCGACGACAGGGGCCGCGGCAGGCGGCGAGGAGCCGCCACTCAATCTCGGCTTCGGCCTGCGCTTTCCCGACCTCTATCGCCGCGACGGGCTCGTCGCGCTCGACCGCGCGTTCGGCGACGAGCTGGCGGCGGCCGACGCGGAGCTCGCCGCGCGCCTCACAGCCGCGCGCGCCGATCCGGCCGCGCTGGCGGCGAAGGACGAGTCGGCGCTGATCCTCGCCGTCGCGCCGCATCTCGAGCGCTTCATCGCGACGCTGTTCGGCATCGGCGACGAGCTTTCCGCGCTCGCGCGCCGGCACGACGAGCTCACGCCGCTGTTCGGCGTCAAGCGCCAGTTCGTCCAGCGCCGCGCCGCCACCCGGATCACGCGCGAGGAGGCGCAGGCGCTTCGACGGGCCCGCGCTCGAGCGCGAGCTGCGGCGCCGCTTCGGCGGACGCTTCGACGAGCTGACCTACGCGACGCACGTCGAGGCGTGGCTCAAGGACGAGCCGGCGCACGCCGCCGACATCGACGTGGCGCTGCGCTACGCCGCGTGGGCGCTGCTCACCGAGGCCGGCCGCGAGCACGTGCGCGACGGCGTGCTGTTCAAGGCGCCGGCGAAGTCCGACCCCGAGCACCTCGTCACCCACGCCGACGCCGTTCCCGCTGCAGGGCGCGACCGCCTACCGCATCGCGCCCGGGCACCTGCGGCGGCGCGAGGGCTTCGCGCTGACCGATCCCGGCACGACGCTCGCCGGCGCGCTCGACCAGGCCAACTACTGCATCTGGTGCCACACGCAGGGCAAGGACTCGTGCTCGCGCGGCCTGCGCGAGAAGCCGACGGCCGCCGAGCCGCAGAAGATCACGTTCAAGAAGAGCGCGTTCGGCGTCACGCTCGCCGGCTGCCCGCTGGAGGAGAAGATCTCCGAGTTCCAGACGCTGAAGGCGGCAGGGAAGCCGCTCGGCGCGCTCGCCGTCATCTGCATCGACAATCCGATGGTGGCGGCCACCGGCCACCGGATCTGCAACGACTGCATGAAGTCCTGCATCTACCAGAAGCAGGAGCCGGTCGACATCCCGCAGGTCGAGACGCGCACGCTGCGCGACGTGCTGTCGCTGCCCTGGGGCTTCGAGATCTACAGCCTGCTGACGCGCTGGAATCCGCTGAACCTGCGGCAGCCGCTGCCGCGCGAGCGCAGCGGCCGCCGGGTGCTCGTCGTCGGCATGGGCCCGGCCGGGTTCAGCCTCGCGCACCACCTGATGAACGACGGGCACACGGTCGTCGGCATCGACGGCCTGAAGATCGAGCCGCTGCCCGAGGCGCTCTCCGGCGTGCGGCAGGACGGCACGCGCGTGCCGTTCGCGCCGATCCGCGACGCGATGAGCCTGTACGAGGCGCTCGGACGAGCGCGTGATGGCGGGCTTCGGCGGCGTCGCCGAGTACGGCATCACCGTGCGCTGGGACAAGAACTTCCTGAAGCTCGTGCGCCTGCTGCTCGAGCGCCGCGGCGAGTTCGCGCTGCTACGGCGGCGTGCGCTTCGGCAGCACGCTGACGCTCGACGAGGCGTTGGCGCGCCCGAGGCCGGCGGCTACGGCTTCGACCACGTCGCGCTGTGCATGGGCGCCGGCAAGCCGACGACGCTCGACATCCCGAACGGCCTCGCGCGCGGCGTGCGCACGGCGTCCGACTTCCTGATGGCGCTGCAGCTCACCGGCGCGGCGAACCGCGATTCGATCGCCAACATGCAGCTGCGGCTGCCGGTCGTCGTCATCGGCGGCGGGCTGACCGCCATCGACACCGCGACCGAGTCGCTCGCCTACTACGTCGTGCAGGTCGAGAAGTTCCTCGACCGCTACCAGCAGCTGGCCGCGGCGATCGGCGAGGACGCGATCCGCGACCGCTGGGACCCGGAGGAGCGCGAGATCGCCGAGGAGTTCCTGTCGCACGCCCGCGCGATCCGCCGCGAGCGCCGCGACGCGGCGAGGGCCGGGCGCGCCGCGCGCATCGTCGAGCTGCTGCAACCACTGGGGCGGCGCGACGATCGCCTACCGCCGCCGGCTGATCGACAGCCCGTCGTACACGCTGAACCACGAGGAGGTGGCGAAGGCGCTGGAGGAGGGCGTCGTGTTCGCCGAGGGCCTGACGCCGGCGCGCATCGACGTCGACGAGTACGGCGCGGCGCAGATGATCCGTTTCACGCGCGCCGCCGCGGCGGCCGAGGGCGATCTGCCCGCCGACGCGCGCGCCGTCGAGCTGCCGGCGCGCACGGTGTTCATCGCCGCCGGCACCGCGCCCAACACCGTGCTCGCGCGCGAGGACGCCGAGCACTTCGTCCTCGACGGCAAGTACTTCGGCGCCTGCGACGAGGACGGCCACCCGGTCCAGCCGGCGCGCTCGATCGCGCAAGCCCGAGCGCGCCGACGTGCTGCTCTCGCGCGTTGCCGACGGCCGCTTCGTCTCGTATTTCGGCGACCTGCACCCGTCGTTCTTCGGCAACGTCGTCAAGGCGCTGGGCTCGACCAAGCAGGGGCACCCGGTCGTGTCGCGCGTGCTGGCGAAGCGCGCGCCGGCCGACGCCGGCGACGACGCGACGTTCGCCGCCCGGCTCGATCGTCGATCTGCGCGCGACCGTGCACGAGGTCCGGCGGCTGACGCCGACGATCGTCGAGCTGGTCGTCCACGCGCCGGCCGCGGCGCGGCGATTCCGGCCCGGGCAGTTCTACCGGCTGCAGAACTACGCGGCGCGCTCGCCCGTCGCCGCCGGCACGCTGCTGCAGATGGAGGGCCTCGCGCTCACCGGCGCGTGGGTCGATCCCGCGCGCGGCCTCGTGTCGACGATCGTGCTGGAGATGGGCGGCTCGTCGAACCTGTGCGCGCTGCTGCAGCCCGGCGAGCCGGTCGTGCTGATGGGGCCGACCGGCAGCCCGACGCACATCGTGCCCGAACGAGACGACGGTGCTGGTCGGCGGCGGGCTCGGCAACGCCGTGCTGTTCTCGATCGGCCAGGCGCTGCGCGCGGTCGAGCTCGCGCGTGCTCTACTTCGCCGGCTACAAGAAGACGATCGACCGCTACAAGGTCGCCGACATCGAGGCGGCCGCCGACGTCATCGTCTGGTGCTGCGACGAGGAGCCGGGCTTCGAGCCGCAGCGGCCGCAGGACTTCGCCTTCGTCGGCAACATCGTGCAGGCGATGGAGGCGTATGCGTCCGGCCGGCTGGGCCCGCCGCCGATCCGCGCTCGACGGACGGCGAGCCGCATCATCGCGATCGGCTCCGACCGGATGATGGCGGCCGTCGGGCGCGCGCGGCACGGCGTGCTCGCGCCGCACCTCAACCCGCACCACTTCGCGATCGGCTCGATCAACTCGCCGATGCAGTGCATGATGAAGGAGATCTGCGCGCAGTGCCTGCAGCCGCAGCGCGACCCGAAGACCGGCGAGGTGACCTACGTGTTCTCCTGCTTCAACCAGGACCAGCCGCTCGACTGCGTCGACTTCCACGCGCTGTCCGACCGGCTGCGCCAGAACTCGCTGCAGGAGAAGCTGACCGCGCAGTGGATCGCGCGCTGCCTGTCCGCGCTGCCGGAAGGAACGGCGCGGGTCTGACCGCGCCGGAGCGAGCGCCGCGATGAACGCCGCCGAGTGCCTGCTGTCGGTCGGCGCCGACGCCGCCGTCGCGCTCGAGTGCGGCGACGAGCGCGTGACCTACGCGGCGCTGCGCGCGGCCGTGGCGCGCGCGGCCGGCGCCTGGAAGGCGCTGGGACTCGCGCCCGGCGCGCGCGCCATCGTGTTCGCGCCCGACAGCCCCGACTGGGTGATCGCCTACCTCGGCGCGATCTGGGCCGGCGGAGTCGCCATCGGCGTCAATCCGCGCCTCGGCCTTGCCGATCTCGCGCCGATCGTCACCGACAGCGAGGTGCGGTTCATCTGGTGCGAGCCCGAGTCCGCCGCCGCGGTCGCGGGCCTGGCTGCCACGCTGCCCGCGCCGCCGACCGTCGTGACCGCCGGCCCCGGCGCGCACGCCGACTGGACCGCGACGCTGGCCGCCGCCGGCGCCATCGCCGCGGACGCGATGCCCGACGAGGAGCCCGCGCTGTGGATCGGGACCTCGGGCACGACCGGGGTGCCCAAGGGCGTCATCCATCCGCAGCGCGTCGTCGTGCACGCGCACGCGTTCGCCGCCGAGGTGCTGCGCGCGACGGCCGCCGACCGCTTCTACGCGACGTCGAAGCTCTTCTTCGCCTACGCGCTCGGCAACAGCCTGTTCGCGGGCCTGCGGCTCGGCGCGACCGTGATCCTCGACCGCGAGCGCGCCACGCCCGAGCGCACGCGGGAGATGGTCGCGCGGCACCGGCCGACGCTGCTCTTCAGCGTGCCGACGCTCTACAGCAAGATGCTGCAGGACGGCGTCGCGCCGAAGCTCGCCGGGGCGCCGCTGCGGCACTTCGTCTCCGCCGGCGAGGCGCTGCCGGCGATGGTGCGCAGCGGCTGGCGCGCGGCCACCGGCAAGGCGCCGATCTCCGGCTACGGGACCTCGGAGACGCTGTGCCTCGCGCTGTACAACGACGACGACAGCGGCCTGCTGCGCCCGACGCCGCTGACGCTGGTGCGCGAGGACAACACGCTGCCTCCCGAATTGCCGCAGCGGATCCGGGTGCGGCTGCCGACGATGGCGATCGGCTACTGGCGCCGTCCCGAGGCGCAGCAGGACGGCTTCGCCGACGGCTGGTATTCGCCCGGCGACATGTTCCTGCGGCGCGCCGGCCGGCTCGAGTTCGCCGGCCGCACCGACGACATGCTGAAGGTGTCGGGCCAGTGGGTCAGCACGCAGTGGGTCGAGCAGGCGCTGGCCGCGGCGGGCGGCGAGGCCGTCGACCAGGTCGCGGCGGTCGGCGTGCCCACGGCCGACGGCCTGACGACGATCGCGGCGATGATCGTCGCGGTGCCCGGCCACGAAGCCGACGCCCGCGCGCGCGTCGCCGCGGCGATCGAGCAGCTGCCGAAATACCGCCGCCCGCGCTGGGTGCACTGGGTGTCCGAGCTGCCGCTGACGGCGACGGGCAAGCTGCAGCGCAGCCGCCTGCGCGCCGCGCACGAATCCGCGCTCGCCACGGCACCGCCGGGCTGACGGCCGCGATGCCGAAGCGGCTGCTCGCGGCGCGCGGGTCCGGGGGCGACATCCGCGGCGGCATCACCAGCGCCGTCGTGTCGCTGGGCATCCTGCTGCCCCTCGGGCTGCTGGCGTTCGCCTCGCTGGGGGCCGAGGGCGCGGCGATCGGCGTGCGCGCCGCCTTTGCCGCGACGATCTGCGGCGGGCTCGTCGCGACGATCGTCGGCGGCGTCGCGGTTCCAGGCACGCGGCCCGCGGACGTCGACCAGCCTGATCTTCGCCAGCTTTGTCGCCGTCGCTGGCCGATCGATCCGGAGCTGCGGCAGGGGGCGGGCCACGATCTCGGGACGCTGCTCGTCCTGACGTCGCTGTGCGTGGGCCTCGCCGGGCTGCTGCAGATCGCTTTCGGGGCGCTGCGGCTGGGCTCGCTCGCGAAGTTCGTTCCGCTGCCCGTCGTCGCCGGCTTCATGGACGGCGTCGCGGTCCTGGTCGCGGTGTCGCAGCTCCGCCCGCTGCTCGGGCTGCCGCGCGAGGTTTCGCTGCTCGACCCGATAGAGCTCGCCGAGGGCATCCGTGGCGGCAGCCTCGCGCTGGGCCTCGCCACCGTGGCGTTCGCGTTCGTCGTTTCGCGGCGCTGGCCGAAGCTGCCGTGGGCGCTGCTCGGGCTCGCCGCCGGCACGCTGGCGGGCGTGCTCGTCGTCGGCGCGCTGCCGGGAACCGACATCGGGCCGCTGTTCGGCGCCCCGGCCGGCGGCCTGCCGCCGCCGACCGCACTGCTGCCGCTCGCCGATGCCGACACCTACGCCGTCGTCCGACGCCACCTGCCGCAGCTGCTGACGACGGCCTCGGTGCTCGCGATCATCGGGTCGATGGACGCGCTGCTCGCCGCGGTCGGGATGGACGCGGCGCTCAACACGCGGCACCGCTCGAACCGCTTTCTCGTCGGCCAGGGGCTCGCCAACGTCGCCTCGCGCGCTGGTCGGCGGCATGCCGGTCACCTATCTTATGGCTGTGCCGATCGCGGCGCACCGCGCGGGGGCGCAAGGGCGGGCTGACCGGCTGGGTATCGACGGCCGTGCTGCTGCTGATCCTGCTGTTCGGCAGCGCGGCGGTCGGATGGATCCCGGTGACGGTCAGCGCCGGCATCATGCTGATCATCGCGCTCGGGCTCTTCGACCAGTGGAGCAAGGTGGTGTGGCGGGAGCTGCGCACCAGCGGCATTCGCGACCGCGATGCCGTCTGGAGCCTCGCGGTCGTCATCATCGTCGGCATCGTGACGGTCCTGTTCGGCTTCGTCGCGTCGGTCGCCGCCGGCGTGCTGCTGTCGATGGTGCTGTTCATCGGGGCGATGAACCGGTCGCTGGTGCGCAGCGTCGCCACCGGCGCGACGCGGCACTCGCGGCGCATCTACTACCCGGAGCAGGCGCGGGTGCTGCGCGAGCGCGGCGGCGACATCCGGGTCGTCGAGCTCGAGGGCGCGATCTTCTTCGGCACCGCGGAGACGCTCGCCCGCGAGGTCGGGCAGCTCGCGGGCGACGCGCGCTACGTGGTCCTCGACATCCGGCGGGTCACGACGATCGACGCCTCCGGCGCCATCGCGCTGGAGCAGCTGTCGCGGCGGCTCGCCGCCGCCGGCGTGTCGCTGCTGCTGTCGGGCATCGTCGCCGGTGACCGGCACGCGCGGGCGCTGCGCGCCGGCGGCGCGTTCCTGCACGAGGCGAGCCGCGCCTGGTTCGGCGACCTCGACCGCGCGCTGGAGCACGCCGAGCACGCGATCCTCGAGACCGCCGGCGTGCGCGCCCCCTCGACGAGCTGCCCCTCGCCGCGCTGTCGCTGTTCGCCGGCCTCGATGCCGAGCACACGGCGGTGCTCGAGCGGCACCTGCAGCGGCTCGCGCTGGCCGAGGGCGAGACGCTGTTCCGCGCCGGCGAGCCGGGCGATCGCCTGTACGTGCTCGCGCAGGGCTCGATCAGCGTGCTGTCGGGCGCGCGCGCCGCGGGCCAGGCGGCGCAGCGGCTGGCGACGTTCATGCCCGGCGTCATCTTCGGCGAGACGGCGATGCTCGACGGCGGCGGGCGCACGGCCACGGCCGTCGCCGAGCAGCCGTCGACCGTCTACGTGCTGACCCGCGCCGCGCTCGACGACATTCGCCGGGACGATCCCGCGCTCGCGAGCCAGATCCTGCTCAACCTCGCAGGCGAGCTGTCGTCGCGGCTGCGCCACGCCACCGCGACGATCAACGCGATCGACGGGTGAGGGCGGTGCGCACGCCCGGCCCGTGCGGGGTGCCGTGGCCGCCCTTCGTACCCCAGGCGGGCGGCCACGGCACCCCGCACGGGCCTCGATGGCATGGCATCGCGCGCAGAGAGAACGGGCGCGGGCCGGGGTGGCGGGGACGCTGCGGACCGACTGGGGTACGGAGGTCCGCGGCGTCCCCGCCACCCCGGCCTCGAGCGAGCGTTCGCCCTCGAGCGCGCGTCAGTGCGTCGCCGCGTGCGACGCGTGCCGCGGCAGCCGGCCGCCGACCTTGAGCCACAGCGTCGCGACGAACATCGCGACCATCAGCGCGGCGACGGCGAAGTAGGCGACGGTGAAGCCGGCCGGGCCGCCGCCGAGGAGGTCGGCGACCGCGCCGATCGCCGCCGCCGACAGCAGCGTGCCGATCGCGTTGAAGATGTTGATCAGGCCCTGCGCCGTGCCGCGCAGCTCCGCCGGCGCCTCGTCGATGGCGATCGAGCGCAGCGCGCCGCCGACGGCCACGCCGAGGCCGAGGCCGATCGGGACCGAGGCGACGAGGAAGCCGCCGAGCCCGTAGCTCGTCACCGCCGACGCCGCATAGCCGACGGCCAGCAGCGCGAACGCGCCCAGCAGCAGCGCGCGCGAACCGAGTCGATTGAGCATCCGCCCCGAGCCCATCGAGCCCACCATCGAGCAGACGACGAGCGGCAGCAGCACGAAGCCGACCCTGCTCGCCGCCACCCCGTGGGCGAGCGTGGCGATCGAGGTGAGGAACACGATGGCGCCCATCCCGAAGCCCGTGCCCGCCGTCAGCACGAACGCGAGGGCGAGCTGCCGGTTGGCGAACAGCGACAGCGGGATCATCGGTCGCGCCGCCCGGCGCTCGATGCCGACGACGACGACGAGCAGCGCGGCCGCGGCGGCGAGCAGCCACGGCCACAGCGCGAGCCCGGTGAACGTGTCGGCGACCCGGGTGATCGCGAGCGCCAGCACCGAGAGCAGCAGGAACACGGCGGCGATGCCCGCCCAGTCGAGCGGCGGCAGCGCTCCGGCCTTGCGCCGCGCCGGGATCACCCGCGCGCCCAGCACCAGGATGACCGCGGCGATCGGCAGGTTGGCGAGAAAGATCCAGTGCCAGGAGAAGGCGATCATCAGCAGTGCCGCCAGCGGCGGCCCGAGCACGAAGGCCATGCCGTACACCGCGCCGATCATGCCCAGCGCGCGGCCCTGGCGCTCGATCGGCACCAGGTCGCCGATGACCGCGCTTGCCGAAGGAATGATGCCGCCGGCGCCGATGCCCTGGATCGCGCGGCCCAGCAGGATCATCCAGAACTGCGGCGACAGCGCGATGACGAGCGAGCCCAGCGCGAATGTGGCGACACCGCCCAGGTAGACCGGCCGGCGCCCGTGGCGGTCGGAAAGGCTCGCCAAAAGCGCGGTCGACGACAGCGAGAAGAGGACGAACACGATCGTCACCAGGCCGACCTCGCGGTTGTCGACGCCGAAGGCCTCGCGCAACGCCGGGATCGCCGGCCCGATCACGGCCGTGTCCAGCGCGGCCATGAAGACGCCGATGTAGAGGACGGGCAGGATGCGGCGCAGCGCAGGCGCGCCGGCCGAGGTCGAGTGCGAAGTCAAACTGCCTCCGGGAATGCGCCCGCTCCCGGGCGGGACGAGCGGCGACATTATAAGGCGCGCCGGCCGCGCGCCCTCAGCACTCGACGATGTTCACCGCGAGGCCGCCGCGGGCGGTCTCCTTGTACTTGGTCATCATGTCGGCGCCCGTCTCGCGCATCGTCTTGATCACCTGATCGAGGCTGACGAAGTGCGTGCCGTCGCCGCGCAGCGCCATCCGCGCGGCGTTGATCGCCTTCACCGCGGCGATCGCGTTGCGCTCGATGCAGGGAATCTGCACCAGCCCGCCGACCGGATCGCAGGTGAGGCCGAGGTGGTGCTCCATCCCGATCTCCGCCGCGTTCTCGACCTGCTCCGGCGTGCCGCCCAGCACCGCGCACAGCGCGCCCGCGGCCATCGAGCAGGCGACGCCGACCTCGCCCTGGCAGCCGACTTCGGCGCCGGAGATCGACGCGTTCTCCTTGTAGAGGATGCCGATCGCCGCCGCCGTCAGCAGGAAGTCGAAGACGCCCGCGTCGGTGCTGCCGTGCACGAACCGCGTGTAGTAGTGGAGCACGGCGGGAACGATGCCGGCCGCGCCGTTGGTGGGCGCCGTGACGACGCGGCCGCCGGCGGCGTTCTCCTCGTTGACGGCGAGCGCGTAGAGGTTCACCCAGTCGAGGACCTGCAGCGGATCGCGCAGCGCCGCCTCCGGGTTGCTGACCAGCGAGTGGTGCAGCTCGGGCGCCCGGCGCTTGACCTTGAACCCCCCGGGCAGGATCCCGGCCGTGCGGCAGCCGCGCGCGACGCAGTCCTGCATCGCCTGCCAGATGCGCCGCAGCCCCGCGTCGATCTCGGCGTCGCTGCGCCAGTGGCGCTCGTTGCCCCGCATCAGCCCGGCGATCGACAGTCCGTTGGCGCGCGCGAGATCGAGCAGCGCCTGCCCGCTGCGGAACGGGTACGGCAGCACGGTCGTGTCCGGCGCCAGCACCTTCTGCCGGCTGCCGTCGGCGGCGAGCTCGTCGCTGACGACGAAGCCGCCCCCGACCGAGTAGTACTCGCGCCGGGCGAGCTCGGCGCCGCCCGCGTCGAAGGCGATGAAGCGCATGCCGTTGGGGTGGAACGGCAGCGCCTCGCGGCGATGGAACTCGAGGTCGGTCGCCTCGGCGAACGCGATCCGTCGACCGTCGGCGAGCGCCAGGGCCCGGTCGCGGCGGACCGAGGCCAGGATGTCCGGGATCGCCTCGACGTCGACGGTGTCGGGCTCGTGGCCGAGGAGCCCGAGCACGACGGCCTTGTCGCTGCCGTGGCCCTTGCCGGTGGCGCCCAGCGAGCCGTACAGGTGGCACTGCAGGCGCGCGGCGGCGTCGAGCTGGCCGTCGTGCGCGAGCCGCAGCATGAACAGCCGGGCCGCGCGCATCGGGCCGACGGTGTGCGAGCTGGAAGGCCCGATGCCGATCTTGAAGAGGTCGAAGACGGAGACGGCCATCGGTGGGTCCGGGGCGGGAGCGAAGCCGCGGTCTTGCGTGCGGGCCATTGTAACCGCATGGGCAGCTTCGGCCGCTGCCCGGCCTATGCTGGAGCACGGCCGCCGATCGCCGGCGGCCCGAGGCGATCAGGGTGCGCGCCGCGTGGAACCGGGGCGATGTGCCAAACTTCGGGATGAGCCGCCAGGAACTGGGACAACCAACGGGGAAATCGCGATGCAACTCGGAATGATCGGCCTCGGCCGGATGGGTGCGAACATGGTGCGACGCCTGATGCGCGGCGGCCATGATTGCGTGGCGTTCGACGTGTCGCCGAAGGCCGTCGAGGACCTCGTCAAGGAAGGCGCGACCGGCGCCGCGTCGCTCGCCGACTTCGCGGGAAGGCTCGCGAAGCCGCGGGCCGTGTGGCTGATGGTGCCGGCGGCGCTGGTCGACCGGACGATCGCCGACCTGCTGCCGCATCTCGAGGCCGACGACATCCTGATCGACGGCGGCAATTCGTACTACGTCGACGACATCCGGCGCGCGAAGGAGCTCGCGCCGAAGGGCATCCACTACGTCGACGTCGGGACGAGCGGCGGCGTCTGGGGCCTGGAGCGCGGCTACTGCATGATGATCGGCGGCGAGGAAGGCGCGGTGAAGCGGCTCGACCCGATCTTCGCGCAGCTCGCGCCGGGGCCGGGCGCGATCGCCCGCACGCCGGGACGCGATCCGGCCAGGGGCACGGCGGAGCGGGGCTACCTGCACTGCGGCGCGAACGGCGCCGGGCACTTCGTCAAGATGGTCCACAACGGCATCGAGTACGGGCTCATGGCCGCGTACGCGGAGGGACTCGGCATCCTGAAGAGCGCCAACGTCGGAACGAAGGCGCACGCGCTCGACGCCGAGACGACGCCGCTCGCGAACCCCGAGCACTACCAGTACGACTTCGACCTCGCGGACGTCGCCGAGGTGTGGCGCCGGGGCAGCGTGATCGCATCGTGGCTGCTGGACCTCACGGCCGCCGCGCTGCACGACGACCCGGCGCTCGCGCAGTTCGCCGGCCGCGTCTCCGATTCCGGCGAAGGGCGGTGGACGATCAAGGCGGCGATCGACGAGGCGGTGCCCGCGCCGGTGCTGACGACGGCCCTCTACGAGCGCTTCAGCTCGCGCGGCGAGGCCGACTTCCAGAACAAGCTCCTCTCGGCGATGCGCTTCCAGTTCGGCGGGCATCACGAGAAGCCCAAGGGTCCGTAGCGGCGATCGCCGCCGGCACGCGCGATGAACGACACGCACTCCGACGCCCTCGTCTTCTTCGGCGCGACCGGCGATCTCGCGTACAAGAAGATCTTCCCGGCGCTGCAGGCGATGATCCGGCGCGGGAATCTCGACGTGCCGGTCATCGGCGTCGCCCGGGCCGGCTGGAGCCTCGACCAGCTGAAGGCGCGCGCCTGCGACAGCCTGGCAAAGCACGGCGGGGTCGACGCGGCCGCGTTGCGAAAAGCTCACCGGGCTGCTGCGCTTCGTCGGCGGCGACTACGGCGATCCGGCGACGTTCGCGGCGCTGCGCCGCGAGCTGGGAGATGCGCGGCGGCCGGCGCACTACCTCGCGATCCCGCCGGCGATGTTCGGCAACGTCGTCGAGCAGCTGGCGGCGTCGGGCTGCCAGGCAGGCGCGCGCGTCATCGTCGAGAAGCCGTTCGGCCGCGACCTCGAGTCGGCGCGCGCGCTGAACGCGATCCTGCTGCGCATCTTCGACGAGGAGCGCATCTACCGGATCGACCACTACCTCGGCAAGCGGCCGGTGCACAACATGGTGTTCTTCCGCTTCGCCAATGCGTTCCTCGAGGCGTTCTGGAACCGCAAGTTCATCAAGAGCGTGCAGATCACGATGGCCGAGAGCTTCGGCGTGCAGGGCCGCGGCGCGTTCTACGACCAGACCGGCGCCGTGCGCGACGTCATCCAGAACCACCTGTTCCAGGTGCTCGCGAACCTGTGCATGGAGCCGCCGGCGCGCACCGACAGCGAGTCGATGCGCGACGAGAAGGTGAAGGTGCTGAAGTCGATCCTGCCGATCGAGGCCAGGCACCTCGTTCGCGGGCAGTTCCGCGGCTATCTCGACGAGCCCGGCGTCGCGAAGGACTCGCGGACCGAGACCTTCGCCGCGCTGCGCCTCGAGATCGATTCGTGGCGCTGGGCCGGCGTGCCGATCTACATCCGTGCCGGGAAGTCGCTGCCGGTGACCTGCACCGAGGTCGTCGTGCGCCTGCGGCGGGCGCCGAAGATCTTCCCCGAGTGCCACGGCGTCCCCAACCACCTGCGCTTCCGGATCAGCCCGGAGATGACGATCGCGCTGGGCAGCACCGTGATGGACGTCGACGACCGCTCCGTCGGCCAGCAGGTCGAGCTGACGGCGAGCCGCCGGCCGGGCCCCGAGGAGATGGATGCTTACGAGCGCGTGCTCGGCGACGCGATGGCGGGGGACCGGACGCTGTTCGCGCGCGAGGACTACGTCGAGGAAGCGTGGCGGATCGTCGACCCGGTGCTCAAGACCGGCACGCCCGTCCACGACTACGAGCCCGGCAGCTGGGGCCCGCGGGAGGTCGACGAGCACGTCACGCCGCCGGGCGGCTGGCAGAACCCGACGGTCGCCGAGCCGGGATGAACGTCGAGGTGCTCGTCGACGGCGCGGCCGTGGCCCGGCGCGCGGCGGCCTTCATCGCCGACGCCGCGCGCGACGCGGTGGCGGCGCGTGGCCGCTTCGTCCTCGCCGTCAGCGGCGGGACGACGCCGTGGCGGATGCTGCGCTCGCTCGCGGCGCTGGACCTGCCGTGGCCGGCCGTGGACGTCGTGCAGGTCGACGAGCGCGTGGCGCCGGCAGGCGACGCCGAGCGCAACCTCTCGCACCTGCGGGAGAGCCTGGCGCAGGCACCGCTCGCCGCGGCGCGGATCCATCCGATGCCGGTCGAGGCGCCCGACCTCGAGGCGGCCGCCAAGGCCTACGCGACAACGCTGGCCCGGCTCGCCGGCTCGCCGCCGGTGCTCGACCTCGTCCATCTGGGGCTCGGGCCCGACGGGCACACCGCGTCGCTCGTGCCCGGCGACCCGGTGCTCGACGTGGCCGACCGCGACGTCGCCCTGGCGGGGCCGTACCAGGGCCGGCGGCGGATGACGCTGACGTTCCCGGTGCTCGACCGCGCGCGCCGGATCCTCTGGGTCGTCACCGGGCCGGACAAGGCCGCGATGCTCGCGCGGCTCGTCGCCGGCGACGCGGCGATCCCTGGCGGTCGCGTCCGCCAGGACGATGCCTTCGTGCTGGCCGATGGCGCGGCCGCGGACGCGATTCGCTGAGCGCATGGATCGCCGCCTGACGGTGCCGCGGCAACGGCGCGCGAGC
Source organism: uncultured beta proteobacterium (assembly GCA_963832705.1). Classification (GTDB taxonomy): domain Bacteria; phylum Pseudomonadota; class Gammaproteobacteria; order Burkholderiales; family Casimicrobiaceae; genus CAIWHR01. The sequence goes on from CAWHVP010000010.1 coordinate 501,086, forward strand.
GGATCGCGGCGCTGACGATGGCGGTCTCGCGCCACGCCGCAACGACGGCCGAGCACCAGCGCCTGGCCGCGTCCACGCCCGACCATCCGGGCGACTGGAAGCGGATCGGCCCCTACGTCAGCGAGCGGGCCTGGGGCACGGTGCGCGAGGACTACAGCGCCGACGGCAACCCGTGGGACTATTTTCCGCACGAGCACGCCCGGTCGCGCGCGTACCGCTGGAGCGAGGACGGCCTCGCCGGCATCTGCGACCGCGACCAGCACCTGTGCTTCGCGCTGGCGTTCTGGAACGGACGCGACCCGATCGTCAAGGAGCGCCTGTTCGGGCTGTCCGGCCCCGAGGGCAACCACGGCGAGGACGTGAAGGAGTACTGGTGGTACGTCGACGCCACGCCGACCGCCTCGTGGCTGTCCTGGCGCTACCACTACCCGCAGGCCGAGTTTCCGTACGAGCGGCTGCGCGCGGAGAGCGCGCGGCGCGGCCGGCACGATCCGGAGTACGAGCTCGCCGACACCGGGATCTTCGACGAGGACCGGTACTGGCAGATCGAGGCCGACTACGCCAAGGCGACGCCGTTCGACGTGTGCATCCGCCTGCGGATCCGCAATGCCGGCCCCGACGCCGCCTCGCTCGACGTGCTGCCGACGCTGTGGTTCCGCAACCACTGGTCGTGGAAGGAAGGCGACGCGCGGCCGCGCTGGCCGCGGCCGCCGGGCCGGGCGCAGGGGTCGCCGCGGCGGTCGCCGAGGAGCCGGCCATCGGACGCTGGTGCCTCGCCGCCGGCCCCGATCCGGCCGGCCGCCTGCCCGAGCTGCTCTTCTGCGAGAACGAGACCAACGTCGCGCGGCTCTACGGCGCGCCGGCCGCGACCGCGTACCCGAAGGACGGCATCAACGACCACGTCGTGACGGGCGCGGCGACGCGTCAACCCGGCGCGGCGCGGGACCAAGATGGCCTGCCGCTACCGGCTCGACGTGCCCGCGGGCGGGACCGTCGAGCTGCGGCTGCGCCTCGCGCGCGACGGATCGGTGCCGAGCATCGATCTCGGGCAGCGTTCGAGCGCACCTGCGCGCAGCGCCGCCGCGAGGCGGACGAGTTCTACGCGGCGCTGACGCCCGCCGGCGCCAGGCCGACGAGGCGGCCGTCATGCGCCGGGCGTTCGCCGGCATGGTCTGGAGCCAGCAGTTCTATCGCTTCAACGTCGCGCGCTGGCTCGACGGCGACCCGGCCCAGCCGCCGCCGCCGGCAGCGCGACGGCCGGGCGCAACGCAGGCTGGCGGCACGTCAACGCCCACGACATCCTCGCGATGCCGGACAAGTGGGAGTACCCGTGGTTCGCGACCTGGGACCTCGCGTTCCACTGCGTCGTCCTCGCGCACCTCGATCCGGCCGCGGCGAAGCACCAGCTGCTGCTGCTGTGCCGCGAGTGGTACATGCACCCGAACGGCCAGCTGCCGGCCTACGAGTGGGACTTCGGCGACGTCAACCCGCCGGTCCAGGCGTGGGCGGCGCTGACGGTCTTCCGGATCGCCGGCGGCGGCGATTTCGACTTTCCTCGCGCGCGTCTTCCAGAAGCTGCTGATCAACTTCACCTGGTGGGTGAACCGCAAGGACGCCTCCGGCGACAACATGTTCGAGGGCGGCTTCCTCGGCCTCGACAACATCGGGCCGTTCGACCGCTCGTCGACGCTGCCCGGCGGCGGGCTGCTCGAGCAGTCGGACGGCACCGCGTGGATGGCGAAGTACTGCCTCAACATGCTCGAGATCGCGCTGCGCCTCGCCAACCACGACGCCACCTACGAGGACGTCGCCCTCAAGTTCTTCGAGCATTCGCGTCGATCGCCGCCGGCGATGAGCGAGCTCTGGGACGAGCAGGACGGCTTCTTCTACGACCGCGTGCGGCAGCCGGACGGGACGATCCGCGCCATGCGGTCGCGCTCGATGGTCGGCCTGCTGCCGATCTTCGCCGCGGTGCCAGCTCCCCGCGTCGCTCTGGGAGAGCCTGCCCAATTTCCGCACGCGCGCCCGCTGGTTCATCGACCACCAGCCGGAGCTGACGGCGTTCCTGCGCTATTTCGCCACCGGCGGCCGGCCCGAGCTGATCTGCCTCGTCGACGAGCCGCGGCTGCGGCGCGTGCTCGCCCGGATGCTCGACGAAGCGGAGTTCCTGTCGCCGTACGGGCTGCGCTCGCTGTCGCGCTTCCACCGCGACCACCCGCTCGTCGCTGCCGATGGACGGGGCCGAGCTGCGCCTCGAGTACGAGCCGGCGGAGTCGCGCACCGGGCTCTTCGGCGGCAACTCCAACTGGCGCGGCCCGATCTGGTTTCCGCTGAACTTCCTCGCGCTCGAGTCGCTGCGGCACCTGCGGCAATGCCTGGGCGAGCGCTTCACGGTCGAGATGCCGACGGGCTCCGGGAGGCAGGCGGACCTCGGTGCCGTGGCGGACGAAATCGAGCGCCGGCTGCTCTCCATCTTCCTGCGCGACGAGCTTTGGAAATCGCCCGGTTTTCGGCGAAAATGCGCTCTTTCGGCGCGGCGCGGCGTGGAGCGAGCAGATCCTGTTCCACGAGTACTTCCACGGCGAGACGGGGGAGGGGCTGGGCGCCTCCCACCAGACCGGGTGGACGGCCCTGGTCGCGGCGCTCGTCGCCGGTCGCGGGGAGCGCATGCCGCCCCCGGCGCCGTCCCGGGAGTGAAGCGCGGCCGCCACCGGTGCCATCCGGCGCCGCGCAGGATCAACCAACGTTCGAGGTGAACCAGTGAAGAAGCACGTTGCCTTGCTTGCCGGGATCGCGGCCGTCGCCGCGCTCGCTGCCGGCTATCCCGCCATCGCGCTGGGCCAGGGTGCCGCCGCCGCGCCGGCCGCGGCCGCCAAGCTGCCGGCCGATCCGTGGCCGCGCGACGTCACCCTCTCCAACGCGGCGCTGCTCGTCTACCAGCCGCAGGTCAACACCTGGGACGGCAACCAGATCGACTTCCGCGCGGCGCTCGCGATCAAGCCCAAGGGCGCGACGGACGAGGCGTTCGGCGTGATCTTCGCGACGGCGCGCACGCAGGTCGACAAGGTCGCGCGCACCGTCGTGTTCGAGAACCTCAAGATCACGAAGAGCGACTTCCCGACGCTGCCCGATCGCGGCGCGCAGTACGCGGCCGAGCTGCAGACGCGCATCGCCGCCGACGTGCGCACGATCTCGCTCGACCGCCTGACGGCATCGCTCGCGCTGGCGGGCGTCAAGCCGCCGACGGTGGCGGTGCAGAACAACCCGCCGCAGGTGCTCGTCAGCTATTCTCCGGCGATGCTGGTGCCGATCGACGGCGCGCCGGTGCTGAAGCCGGCGCCGAACAGCACCCGCTTCCAGCGCGTCATCAACACCCGGGCGCTGATCCTGCAGGGCGGGTTCGGCAACAAGTTCTACATCCACGTCTACGACGGCTGGCTCGCCGCCGACACCATCGCGGGGCCGTGGTCGCAGGTGTTCATGGGTCCGCTGCGTGCTGAACGACGCCAACGCGATCGCGCAGCAGCTCGCGAAGGACGGCACGGTCGACCTGCTCGACGGCGGCCCGAAGGCCAATCCCAAGCCGTCGCTCGCCAACGGCGTCCCGACGATCTACACCAGCCAGGCGCCGACCGAGCTGATCGTGTTCAAGGGCCAGCCGGACTTCGTGCCGATCGTCGGCACCGGCCTGCTGTGGGCGTCGAACACGACCAGCGACGTGCTGATCAACACGGCCAACAGCGACTACTACGTGCTGCTCGCCGGGCGGTGGTTCAAGGGGCCCGGCGCTGTCCGGGCCGTGGACCTACGTCGCCAGCAACGCGCTGCCGCCCGATTTCGCGAAGATCCCGCCGCACTCGCTCGCGGGCGCCGTGCTGCCGACGGTGGCGGGGACGCCGCAGGCGCAGGCCGCGGTGATCGAGAACTCGATCCCGCAGACGGCGACGGTGCCGCTGAAGAACGGCCCGCAGTTCACGCCGAGCTTCGACGGCCCGCCGCAGTGGGCGCCGGTGCCGGGCACGGCGCTGACCTACGTCGCGAACTCGTCGGTGCCGATCATCCAGGTCGCGCCGGGCTCGCTCTACGCGGTCGCGGCCGGCGTCTGGTTCACCGCGGCGCAGGTCACCGGCCCGTGGGCGGTCGCGACCTCGGTGCCGGCGGTCGTGTACACGATCCCGGCGTCCTCGCCGATCCACTACGTGACCTACGTGCGGATCTACGAGGCGACGCCGCAGTACGTCTACGTCGGCTACACGCCCGGCTACCTCGGCACCGTCGTCACGCCCGAGGGCACCGTCGTCTACGGCACCGGCTACGCGTACTCGCCGTGGGTGGGCACGGTGTGGTACGCGCCGCCGTACACCTACGGCATCGCCGCGGTGCCCGTCTACAACCCCTACGTCGGCTTCAGCTACGGCTTCGCGCTCGGCCTCGCGACCGCGGCCTGGGCCGAGCCGTGGTGGGGCGGCGCGTACTACTACCCGGCGTACTGGGGCGGCTACCACGGCTACCCGTGCTGCGCGTCGGCCTCCGCCAACGTCTACGGGCACTGGGGCAACACGACGTACTCGGGCACGCGCACGTGGTACGCCGGCGGCGGGGTTGCGGGCACGACGTTCAGCGGCACCTACGACAACGCGCGCACCGGCACGACCGGCGACATCAACGCCGGGACGGCAGTTCAACGCCTACACCGGCAACGCCACGCGCGGCTACGACCGCACGATGAACGGCGCGGCCGGCGGCTCGGGCAACGTCGCGCGGGCCTCCAACTACAACGTCTACACCGGCCAGCGCTCGACCGGCTCGGCCGTCTCGGGCACGACCGCCGGCGGCAGCACCTACGACCGCGCGGGGGCGACGACCGCGGGGCCCGAGGGCAACGCCCACATCGGCGGCGGCACGAGCACCAACGCGAAGACCGGCCAGACCAATACCTGGGGCACGGCGAGCTACAACAACAACCACTACGCCGACGTCAACGGCAACGTCTACAAGAACACCGGCGACGGCTGGCAGAAGGCGGGCGGCGGCAGCGGGAGCAGCGGCTGGTCGGGCGCCTCGGGCGACACGTCGTGGGCCGACAAGGAGTCGCAGGCGCGCAGCGAGGGCGCCGACCGCGCCGGCAGCTTCAGCTCCAGCGCCGGCGGGCTCGGCGGCTTCGACTCGGGCGGCCGCTGGGGAGGCGGGGGCGGAGCGGAGGGGCTTCGGCGGCGGCGGCTTCGGCGGCGGCGACCGCTGGGGCGGCGGCGGCGGCTTCGGCGGCGGCGACCGCATGGGCGGCGGCGGCGGCTGGGGCGGGCGCTTCGGCGGCGTGGGCGGCGGCTTCGGCGGCGGCGGGTTCCGCGGGGGCGGACGTCGCTAGGGCGGCGTGACGGCCGGCCGACGATGTTCCGGGGCGCGTGACGCATGATCGACGCGTTCGCGCAGCTGACGCATGTCGTCTCGCTCGAGGAAGTGGCGTGGGGGATCCTGCTGATCGCCGCCACGATGATCGTGCACGCGGTCGGGATGGTGTTGACGCTGTCGGTCACCGCCCGGCTGCACCGGCGATACGCGTCCGCCCGCAGCTTCCTCCACGGCATCGTCGTGCTGGTAACGGCCAGCTGGATGATCGTGGTCGTCCACCTGGTCGAGGTGCTCGTGTGGGCCGGCTTCTACGCGTGGCGCGACGCGATGCCGAGTACGTCCGCCGCCTACTATTACGCGCTGGGACAGTACACGACCGTCGGCAGCAATCTCTCGCTGCCGGTGCGCTGGCAGTTGCTGGCCGGCATGAACTCGATGGCGGGCCTGCTCACCTTCGCCTGGTCGACGTCGGTGCTGCTGACGCTGGCGCAGCGCTTCCAGGATGCCGAGCTGCAGCGAATCGCCGCGCGCGAGGGGAAGCGCCCGGGGGATTCCGGCAACACGGCCTGACGGCCGCGCGGCGAGGGTCGGGCCGGGACGCCGCGCCGCTCAGCCCGTGTAGCCCAGCAGCCGCGGCAGGAAGAGCACCGTGTCCGGCACCAGCGTGATGATCGCGAGCGCGGCGAACATGACGTAGAGGTACGGCAGCGACTCGCGCACGATGTCGCGCAGCGGCACGTCGGCGATCTTGGTCATCATGAACAGCAGCAGCCCGTACGGCGGCGTGATCAGGCCGAGCATGATGTTCGTCACGGCCATCACGCCGAAGTGCACCGGGTCGATGCCCAGCGCGGTCACCGTCGGCAGCATCACCGGGAGGATGACGAGGATGATCGTCGTGCCTTCGAGGAAGCAGCCGAGGATCAGCAGCAGGATGTTGACGAGCAGCAGGAACACGAGCGGCGACAGCTCGTAGGCCTTCAGCATCGCGCTCAGCGACTTCGGGATGTTCTCGGCGGTGATGACGAAGTTGAACACCAGCGCGCCGGCGATCAGCATGCCGATCGACACCGTGACGCGCGCGCCGGTGGCGAGCGACCGGTAGACGTCCTTGAGGCGGACGCTGCGGTAGAGCAGGGCGGAAATCAGCAGCGCGTAGGCGGCGGCGACCGCGGCGGCCTCGGTCGGCGTCGTGATGCCGCCGTAGAGGCAGCCCAGCAGGATCACCGGCATCATCAGCGCGGGAAACGCCTCCCAGGTGATGCGCGGCAGGTCCCGCAGCGGGACGGGCACCTCGACCGGGAAGTTGCGGCGCCTGGCCGTGAATGCGATCAGGCCGCTCTGGACGACGCCGAGCAGCAGGCCGGGGATCACGCCGCCGAGGAAGAGGTAGCCGACCGACGTGTCCGATATCAGCGCGTAGAGCACCAGCGGGATCGACGGCGGCATGATCGGCCCGATGACCGAAGACACCGTGGTCAGCGCGGCCGCGTACGCCGGCGTGTACTTGCCGTCGCGCGTCATCAGCGACTGCATCAGCTTGCCCGAGGCCGCGGCGTCGGCGAGCGCCGAGCCCGACATGCTCGCGAAGATGATGCTCTGCACGACGTTGACCTGCGCGAGGCCGCCCCGGAAGCGCCCGACGATCGCGTTGCAGAAGTGCAGCAGCCTGTCCATGATGCTGCCGGTGTTCATGAACTCGGCGGCGAGGATGAACAGCGGGATGGCGAGCAGCAGCTGGCTTCCCATCATGCCGTTCAGCAGCTGCTCGGCCGCGGTGCCCATGTCGAGGCCGGCGGCGAACAGGTAGAGGATCGAGCCGCCGATCATCGCGTAGGCGACCGGCAGCCCGGAGAGGCTCAATCCGAAGATGACGAGGAGCGCCAGAGCGAAGGGACTGATCATGTTCACAGTCCCGAGCTCGACTTGGTGATGTCGACCTCTTCGGGCGCCTCACCGCGGAGGATGCCCACGATCGCCCAGAGGTAGCGGACGATCAGCGCCACGGCGAAGACGACGTAGACCGAGTACAGGAGGTCGAGGCGGATCTTCAGGTACGACGTGCTCTCGACCTTCATGAAGGCGACGTACTTCACGGTGGCCGGCAGCGCCATGCCGAACAGCACGACCGCGGCGACCGCGACCGCGGCGCCGACCACGCGGCGTCCCCGCGGCCCCAGCCTGCCCGAGATGAGGTCGAACCGGATCTCGTCGCTCTCCTTCAGCCAGAACGCGGAGCCCAGCAGCGCCATGTACAGCCAGGCGATGACCGACAGCTCGGAGGTCCAGCCGATCGGGAAGTTGAAGAAGTACCGGAACACGATCTGGATGATGAATGCGACGAACATCATGCCGAGCAGGCCGGCGACGACGTTCTCGGCGCGGCGCCGCATCCATTCCACCGCCTTCCCGACGGTTCTATCCATGCCTGCCCACTCCCTTCAATCAGCGCCACCCGGCCTGCGAAAAACGGCCGCGGCCGCCTGCGCGGCCGCGAGCCCGCCGGCGCCGCGAACCGCTCCCCGCGGTCCGCGGCCCGCCATGATCACTTGATCGCGGCGATCTTGTCGAGGATGCCGGGCGCCCACGCCTTCGCCTCGTCGGAGGCGAGGTAGACCTTCTGCGCGTACGCGCGGAAAGCGGGGATGTCCGGCGTGTAGATGTCGAGGCCCTGCTTCTTGAAGCCCTCGGCGAGCTCGGCCTCGCGCTTGAGGTGCTCGGTCGTGCTCCACGCGAGCGCCTTGTCGACCGCGGCCTGGAAGGACTTCTGCTTCGCCGGGGTCATCGCGTTCCAGGACTTGAGGTTCATCGACAGCACGTCGAAGGCGACCAGGTGCGACGTCAGGACGATCTGCGACATCACCTCGTAGAACTTCATGTTCTGCACGTTCGGCAGCGGATTGTCCTGCCCGTCGATCGCGCCGGTCTGGAGCCCGGTGTAGGTCTCGGCGTAGGCCATCGGCGTGGGATTGGCGCCGATCGAACGGCCCAGCAGCTGCCACGCGTCGCCGGGCGGCATGCGGAGCTTGATGCCGGAGAGGTCGGCGGGCGTGGCGATCTTCTTCTTGGGCTTCAGACCCACCTGCCGGGTGCCGTAGAACGTCGGCCCGAGGATCTTGATCTTCAGCTGCTCCTCGGCCTGCTTCTTCATCTGCGCGCCGAGGTCGCTCGCGAAGAAGGCGAGCACGTGGTTGGCGTCGCGGAACGTGTAGGCGGAGGTCAGGACCGACCACGCGGCCAGCTGCTTGGAGATGTCCTGCGGCGCGACGTTGCCGAGCTCGAGGTTGTCGCGCTGGAGCGCGACGAGCTCGGTGCCCTGCTTGAACAGCGTGCCCCCGTAGAACGGCTCGAGCTTGTAGTCGGCTTCGATGTCCTTGGCGAGCATCCGGACCATGTCGGCGCGGATGTCCTTGTCCGAGAACACCGCGGCGAAGCGCAGCGTGGGCTTGTCCTGCGCCCAGGCGGGCAGGGCCTGCGTCGCGGCGAGCGCGGCACCGGCCTTGAGCAGCGTGCGACGGTCGATCTTGTATTCCATGCGTTCCTCCTCGTGGTGAACTGGGACTGCCGGGCTAGCGAGCCGGCCCGGAAGCGAGCCAACTCAGGATCATGTCCGCCACCATCCGGCGGCGCGCGGGCACATCCCCCCGGGCGCCCATGTCGCGCTGGAAGAGGGTGCCGAAGGTGTGCTGATTGGTGACGTTGAACATCCCCAGCGCGGCGATCGTCATGTGGACGTCGACCGGGTCGGCGTCGCGCCGGAACGAGCCGTCGTCCTTCCCGCGCTGGATCACCGCGCCGAGCATGTCGACGATGGGACGGTTGATCGACCGCAGGGAAGGGAAGCGCTTCATGTGCCGGCCCTTGGCCTGGTTCTCCGCGACGACGAGGCGCACGAAGTCATCGTGCTCGACGTAATAGTCGTAAGTGAATTCCACGATCCGCCGGATCGCGTCGACCGGCGACAGGTGCTCGATCTCGAGCTCGGCTTCCGCCTCGCGGATCTCGGCGTACACCCGCTCGAGCACGGCGAGGTAGAGCCGCTCCTTGCTGCCGAAGTAGTAGTTGATCAGCGCGCGCGTGGTCTGCGTGCCCGCGGCGATCGCGTCCATGCTCGCGCCCTCGATCCCGCGGGCGGCGAACTCCTCGGTCGCCGCCGCGAGAATCCGCGCGCGATTCGCCTCCGGCGCCTTGGGCTTGCGCATGGCGGTGGTACGAGCCGACGAGACCTGGAGCGCCATGGGAATCCGGGGAATTGGCGGAGTCGCAAGGCGAATTTAACAGGGTCGCCAATTCATGGCAATGGCGGGGCGGCCCCGGCTACCGCAGCGCGAGATCGACGCGCGTGGCCGCTCCCGCCGTTCCGGCCGCCGCCGTGCCCGCGGCCGGGTCCGTGCCGATGTGCGGCGCGACCAGGAACAATCGGCTGTCGGCGATGCCCCGGGCCGCCAGCGCGTCGCTGACCGCCAGGGCGCGGGCGTTCGCGAGCGCGCGCAGGTCCTCGTCGCCGACCTTCGCGTTCGCGAGCAGCAGCGCTTCCATCTCCGCCGGCGGCAGCTCCTTCAGGAGTCCGATCGCGTTGCGCGGCCGGTCGGCAATCGGTGCGGCCCGGTAGGCAACGGCGAGCCATCGTGCCCGCTCGTCCTCGCCGATCGTCACCTGGTCGACGGAGGAGGGCGCCTCGCCCGCGGCTGCCAGCGCCTTCATCTTCTCGCGGCGCATCGCGGCCAGCACGGTGGCGCGGCGCAGCGCCTCGCCGTCGGCGACCGGGTCCACCCGGCCCGCGATGTCGAGCTTGAGCGCCGGCCGGTCGAGGAGCGCCTTGCCCAGCGTGTCGATGCGCTGCTGCGCGTCGGCGCCAGGGATGGCGCTGCCCGGGGCGAACGGCAGCGTCGACAGCTCCTCGCCACCGCCGAACGCGGCCGACGAGCAGCGCGAACGGCGCGGTCACCGCCTTCGTGATCAGGTTGACGATGATACGCACGATGATCCCGCCGAGCGAGAACTGCGGGTCGTCGAGCGACCCGGAGATCGGCAGCCGGATGTCGATGACCCCGCGCGAGTCCTTGAGCAGCGCGACGGCGAGCAGGACCGGAAGCTTGGTCGCGTCGGGGCTCTCGACCCGGGCACCGAACTGCAGCTGGTCGAGCACGAGCCGGTTCTCCGCGGCGAGCTTGCGGTTCTCGACCCGGTAGCGCACGTCGAACGAGAGCTGCCCCTTCTCGATGCCATAGCCCGCGTACTTGCCGGCGTAGGGGGTGAGCGCCGGCAGGTCGATGTTCGCGCGCTTCGCGGCGAGGTCGAGCGAGAGCTCCTGCGCGAACGGATGCACGGTGCCTTCGACCTCCACCGGCGCCGAGTGGTCGATGCGCGGCCGAAACCGTCACCTTGCCCGCCTGCTCGGCCGACAACGCGGTCACGCTTCCGGTGACCTCGGTGAGGTTCGCCGAGTAGTTGGGCTTCACGTACAGGTCGGAGAAGTTGACGTTGCCCCGGTTCAACTCGATCCGACCGATCGACACCGGCAGCGCCTCCCGCGGCGCGAGCGATGCCGACGCGGGTTTCGGCGCCGCCTCCGCCGCGGGCTCCGGGCTCGCCCCCGGCGTGAGGAGCCGCATCATGTTGAGGGTCGCGTCCGGGTAGACGATGACGCGCGCGAAGAAGTCGTCGAGCGCGATGCGCGCCACGCTCGCGCGGAACGGCTCCGTCGCGACGTCGCATCCGTCGAGCGCGAGCCGCTTCCATCGGGCAAGATCCGATGCCGTCGGCCGGTCGAGCGCGGCGAAATCGGCGATCGCGACGTCGCCCTTCCACGAAGCCCGCAGCGCGCCGGCGGCGGACGTGCCGACGGCGAGTCGCCCGCGTCCCGAAAGCGAGCCGTCGGTGAGTACGACGTTGACGCGAGGTTCGACGTAGGGCTTCAGCGCGACCAGCGGGAAGCCGGAGAGCTCGAGCTGCCCGTCGCCGCCGAATGGCTGGCGCGCGAACGGACCGGCAAACGCGACGCGGCCCTGCTTGCCGATGCGCGCGGACAGCGTCACGCCGGACCTGACCGTGGCCGCGCTGCCGACGTCGGTGGCGGTGAGCGCGAGGTCGCGCAGCGCGAGCCTGGCGGGCGGCTCCGGCACCCGGTCCTCGAGGTCGAGCGCGACGCCTTCGAGCGCGAGCTTCTTCGTCAGCAGCGTCCACGACACCTCGTCGGACGCCGGCGCATCGTTGGCCGCCTTCACGATCCGCGCCATCTCGAGCGTGCCGTCGGACTCGCGCCGCACGCGGAGGTTCGCGCCGCGGCTCTGCGCTTCGGCGACGGTGACGCTGCGACGGCTGACGTCGACGTCGATTCCGCGCAACGACAGCTGCGGGACGCGCCACATCGGCTGGGGATTCCCGGGCAGCGCGAGCCGCAGGTCGGCAATCGCCGCCTCGCCGCCGTCGAGCCGGAGCCTGCCGTCGCCGTCGAGCGTGAAGGCCGACGCGTACTCGAGCGACCCCTTCTGCACGTCGACGGCCAGCGCCGACTGGTAGAACGGAAACAGCAGCCCCAGCGAAAATCCCTTCAGAGCGAACCGTCCCGAAGCCGCCGGCACGCCCGGCTCGACCTCGGCTTCCGCGGAGAACGCGGCGATCCGGTCCGACGACTGGAAGCCGACCTTGACGCGTCCCTTTTCCCCCGGCCGGCTCGCGAGGCCGGCCGCGTCGACCGCAACGTCGACCAGCGTGGACCGGAACGTCGACCCCGCATCCGCGAGCGCGATCGTGCCGCGGTCGACGACGAGCTTGCCGACGCGCACGCCCCATGCCGGCCCCGGCGCCGCGGCGGGCGTGGTGGGCGCCGCCGCCGCCGTAGGCCCGGCACCGGGCAGCAGGTGCTGCCACTCGAGCGTCCCGTCGGCCAGCCTTTTCACGTCGAGCGCCGGGGCGTCGATCGTCACCGCCGCGATGCGCGCGTCGCGGCCCAGGAGGTCGACCCGGTCCAGCGCGACGGCGAGGCGCTGCGCCGAGACGAGCGCCGTGCCGTCAAGACGGTGGACCGCGAGCCCGTCGACGCGCGCCTCGCCGCGCAGCTCCAGCCGCCGTTCCCGGCCGGCGGCGCCGACGAACACGAGCTGCAGCTTCGTCGTCAGCGCGCCGCCGGCGACGGCGAAGCGCGGCCGGACCGGCAGGTAGCCGACGTACGAGGGCAGCGGCAGCGCGTCGACGTCGACGTCGAGCGTGACCTCGCGTCGCTCGGCAAAGGGCGTCGACGTTCCGGTCAGCGCGAAGTGCGTGCCGTTGAAGCTGCCCTGCACGCGCGGCGTGACGCGGATCGACGCTTCGTAGGGGAGCGACGACAGGAACGGGATCGCGACGTCGAGCGCCTTCACCTCGTGCGTGCGTTCCAACGCGACGTCGACGAACACCACGGTGCCGTCGACGATCTCGATGTTGTTGATCGAGGCGCGCGGCACCTCGATGTAGCGGGCAAGCAGCGCGTCGACCAGATCCTGCACGTTGTACTGCCCTTCGCCGTCGCGCGCGAGCCACAGGTAAGGGCGGACGATCGACAGCGCGTCGAGAACCGGCGCGCGATGCCACAGCGACGCCAGCGACACGTCGGCCGAGAGCTCGTCGACGGTGAACAGCGAGTCCGTTCCCGTCCGCCGCGCAATCGCGAGCTTGCCGAGCGTCAGCCGCAGGCGCAGCGGATCGAAGGCGACGGACCCCACCGTCGTCGGGCGGTCGAGCAGGGCGGACAGGCGCGACTCGACCTGTCCCTTCACGATCGGCGGCACCGCGACCCAGGCGCCGAGGACGAGCGCCGCGAACGCGCCGACCGCATAGCCCAACCGGCGCAGCCAGCGGCCGCGGCGCGATGGAGCCTCGTTCGAGGCGGCGGGGGAGGCCATCGTCGACACCAGCAGTAGCCGCGCGGCATGTGCGCCGCGCCGGATGAATCGATTCTATACTGTCCCACGCAGACCGGATTCCCGCGCAAGGAGGCGACCGCGACCTGGTCGCCGCGCCGTTCACTCGGAGAGCCGCCGATGACCTACCTGCAGGAGCAGAAGCCCGTCACCCTCTTCGAGCTCGCGAAGATGCGGGCGGAAGGGCGCCGGATCACGATGCTCACCGCCTACGACGCGACCTTCGCCGCGCTGTGCGGACGCGCCGGCGTCGACGCGCTGCTGGTCGGCGACTCGCTCGGCAACGTAGTCCAGGGCCGGCCGTCGACGCTCGCGGTCACCGTCGAGCAGATGGTCTATCACATCGAATGCGTGGCGCGCGCGGGCGCCCGGTCGTTCCTGCTCGGCGACATGCCGTTCGGCAGCTTTCAGGAATCCCCCGAGCAGGCGTTCCGGAACGCCGCGCGGCTGATGGCGGCGGGTGCGCAGATGGTCAAGCTGGAGGGCGGCGAGCACGTCGCCGACACGGTCCGGTTCCTGGTCGAACGCGGCATCCCCGTCTGCGCGCACATCGGACTGACGCCGCAGTCGGTGCACCAGCTCGGCGGCTACCGTGTCCAGGGACGCACCGAGGAGTCGGCAGCACGGCTGAAGTCGGACGCACTGGCGCTGGAACAGGCCGGCGCCGCGCTGCTGGTGCTGGAGCTCGTGCCCGCGCGGCTCGCGGCGGAGATCACCGCCGAGCGGACGTCGATGGCCACGATCGGCATCGGCGCCGGCCCCGACTGCGACGGCCAGGTCCTCGTACTGCACGACATGCTCGGCATCCACCCCGGCAAGCCGGCGCGCTTCGTGCGCAACTTCATGGACGGCGCCGGCAGCATCGAGCAGGCCGTCGCGGCGTACGTGGCGGCGGTCAGGGACCGGAGCTTTCCTGCGGCGGAGCACGTCTATTGAGGTGACGGTCGGGCGACGGAACCTCCGCGGCGCCGCGGTGGTCAGTCGATGACAAGTCGATCGGAAGTTTGGAGGGCATCATCGGATGCAGATGCGGAAGCTCGTCGTCGCCAATCCGCGCGGGCTGCATGCGCAGGCCTGCGCTGGCATCGTGGACATTGCGAACCGATGTCGCTGCAGGCTGTCGCTGGTGGTCAAGGGGCGGCGGGTAAGCGCGCGCAGCATCCTCGCCGTGATGCTGGTGACGGCCGCGGTCGGCGCGACGGTGCGCATCGAGGCCGACGGCCCCGACGAAGAGATCGCGATCAGCGAGATCGCCGCGCTGTTTCACGACGGCCTGGGTGAGCGGTGATAGCCAATTTCGTGTTTTCGCGGTATTTGACATAATACACATTATGCGACAGCGAACTCGAAAGGACGCCCGACCGATCTTACGCTGTCAACAAAGAAACACGTGGAGACAGCTGAAAACCGCCGAGATAAATCGCCTGCGGTGCGTACCGACAGTAGCTCCAAGGCATACTGGTACCAGTCCCCGTACACCATCAGGTGACCACCAGCGCGAAGGCCCTGGGCGCCGACCGATGACATTCCATAGCTCATCCGCAGCACCTTTGGCGAACTGATTCCTGCTGCGGCGGAACCGCCGCGGACGTAAACCGCTTTGCTCGGCGACCCTGGCGAACCGCGCTCGGAGGTTTCGAACGCGCCTGGGATACTTCTTGAGCAAGTCGCTGAGCTTGCAGACAGCCGTAGAGCCTCTGGATCGAAATCAGGCTGAATCTTAGTGAGGTAGCTCCCGACCGAACCCTAGATGAGCCCATCCGGACTCATCGGCACCTTGCTCGATCGCCTGCGAAATAGGGTCCACTGGGGACTTGCAGCTTAGGCACTTCGGGCGCGCCAGCGTCGCTGGGCATTTGACGCTCCGTTGCTTGCTGATATCGCTGATCCTGTCTGCATCGTGGATGCCGAGGAGAGCTGCGTGACCACTATACTGTCGGAGACAGACGGTGCAATCCTTGCGTAGAACCTCGGTGTAGATGAATTTGTCGCAGGCGACAACGAACGGCTTGGGTGTCTTCTGTTCGCCAAAACCGTAGACCATCTTGCCTGCTTCACGAAGCCGCTGCGCGAGCCGAGTGAAATCGCTGTCGCTGGATACGAGACAGAACCCATCGAGCCGCTGGCCATACATGAGATCCATCGCATCGATGATCAGGGCGCTATCGGTAGAATTCTTGCCAGTGGTGTAAGCGAACTGCTGGATCGGCGTGATTGAATGCTCAAGCAAGCTGACCTTCCACTGTGTGTGCTTCGTAGAACGAGCGCGCGGTGCACGGTGGATCTGCTCGGGCTCGGCGGTATCCATTTGACATAATACACATTATGCGACAAACAAATCGAGAGGACGTCTGACCGATCGATTGGCAATGGAACGGTTGCCTTTGACGCCCGGTAACCGATGCACTGAGCGCTACCGCACAGAGTCGACAGCGCATTGCGCGCAACCTTGAAGGACTTCGCGGACCTTGGAAGGAGTGATGAAGCAGGAAGGCCCAGCCGCAACCCGTGGTGGCAAGCGGCCACGTCGAGACCCCGCGTCGCGTCGACGTTGTTTCGCAAATCACGGGCGTCAATTGAGTCGAGGACGGGAGGCATGACCTACTGTGTGGGCGTGATGCTGGACCAGGGGATGGTTTTCGCTTCGGATTCCCGCACGCACGCGGGCGTGGACAACTTCGCCAAGTTCTGCAAGATGACGGTGTTCGAGCGTCGCGGCGACCGCGTGATCGTCCTGTTGAGCTCCGGAAACCTTGCCGGGACTCAAGCCGTGATCAGCGTGCTGAGCCAACGCTGTGCTGCCGGCGACGCGGTACCCAACCTCTGGACCGCCCGGACCATGTTCGACGTCTCGACGCTCGTCGCGGACGCGATGCGCGACATCGAGCGACGCGACGGGCCGTACCTGGAGCAGAACGAGATCAGCTTCAATGCCTCGTTCATCGTCGGAGGGCAGCTTCGCGGCGAGCCGCCGCGACTGTTCCGGATCTACGCCGAGGGCAACTTCATCGAAGCCGGAATCGACACGCCCTTCTTTCAGACCGGCGAAGCCAAGTACGGCAAGCCGATCATCGACCGGGTGATCACGCGTTCCACGCCGCTTGCGGACGCCGCGAAGTGCGTACTGGTGTCGTTCGATTCGACGATGCGCAGCAACCTGTCGGTGGGCATGCCGATCGACCTGATTTGCTACGAACGGGACAGCCTCGAGGTCAGGATGCGGCGCCGCTTCGAGGAGGGGGACGCCTATTTCGCCGCGCTCAGCAGGGAATGGAGCGAGGGGACGCGCCAGGTCTTCCGCCACCTGCCCGATCTGCAATGGTGACCGGCCGTGGCGGACGACTGCTTCCTGATCACCTGCGAACATGGCGGCAACCGGATACCGGCCGCCTACCGACCGTTGTTTCTGGGGCGCCGGGCGCTGCTCGACTCCCACCGCGGGTACGATCCCGGTGCGCTGGTCATGGGGAGGGAATTGGCGAGGGCCTTCGGGGCGCCGCTGGTGACCTCGACGATCAGCCGCCTCGTCATCGACCTCAATCGCTCGCTCGGTCATCCGCAACTCTTCTCGGCGGCGACGCGCCGCGCGCCGGCGGCGCTGCGCACGGAGATCGTCCAGCGACATTACCTGCCCTATCGCGCGCAGGTCGAGAGCGTCGTCAGGCAATCGGCATCGCAAGGCCGGCGCGTGATTCACGTCTCGTCGCACAGCTTCACCCCGGAGCTGGACGGCAAGGTGCGAAGCGCCGACGTGGGATTGCTCTACGACCCTGCGCGGAGCGGCGAGGCCGCACTGTGCGCGTCCTGGAAGGCTTCGCTGGCGGAATTGGCTCCGGAGCTTCGGGTGCGCCGCAACTACCCTTATGCGGGCAAAGGGGACGGACTGACCTCGCACCTGCGACTGCATTTCCCGCCCTGCGCCTATGTCGGGATCGAGCTGGAGATCAACCAGGGCATTGTCCTCGCCGGAGGCCGTCGCTGGACGACGCTGCGCAGAGTGCTGATCGATTCATTGCGCTCGGCGTGTGCAGGATGAGCGTGAGCCCCCGCCGTGGACGCCCTGCCCCACGCAACCCCGTGACAACCATTACGTCCGCCTGCCGCGTCGGCCATGCCTGGCCCCCGTCCGGCGGAGACCGGAGACCATGATGAAGATTCGCGTCGGCTTCGAAATGACCTACGACTGCCCGCAGCCAACCCCAATGATCTTCAACCTGAACGTCCATTACACGCGCGTCTCCGATCTGGTCGGTCGCGACGACCTGGTCTTCGACCCGCCGGTCCCGATCGCAGCCTATCGTGACAGCTTCGGCAACTGGTGCACGCGCATCGTTGCGCCGAAGGGTCGCACGCGCGTCTCTGCCGACGCCATCGTGAACGACACCGGAGCGCCCGATGCGATCGTTCCTCTGGCGCGACAACTCCCCGTGGAGGCGCTGCCGGACGAAGCTCTTCTCTTCCTGATGGGAAGCCGGTATTGCGAAACCGATCGGCTGTCCGAAACGGCGTGGAAGCTCTTCGGGGAGGCGCCGACGGGATGGGGCCGCGTTCAGGCGATCTGCGACCATGTCCATCGTCACATCACCTTCGGCTACGAGCACGCGCGCAAGACGCGAACGGCGCTCGAGGCTTTCTACGACAAGACCGGCGTCTGCCGCGACTTCACGCACCTCGCCGTGGCCTTTTGCAGGTGCATGAACATCCCGGCGCGCTACTGCACCGGCTATCTCGGCGACATCGGAGTGCCGCCGCCGCACGGCCCGATGGATTTCTCCGCATGGTTCGAAGCCTTCCTCGACGGCCGCTGGTACACGTTCGACGCCCGCAACAACACGCCGCGGGTCGGCCGGGTGCTCATCGCGCGAGGCCGCGACGCCGCCGATGTCGCGATCAGCACGACGTTCGGCCCCTCGACATTGACGAGCTTCAGGGTATGGACCGACGAGGTGCGCACCCGTTGAGCCGATCGCCGCTTCACAGCCGGCAGGAGACGATTGGCATCCGCACCATTTCCTTTGGCATCCGCACTATTTCCTTTGGCGTTCGCACTTTTTCGCGGGCGGCGCACCGCGTGGGATTCCACCGCGCGGCGGCGGTGGCAAAATCGAACCCGACTGAAACCTGCGCAGCCGCGACGTCGTTTCACCGGGGCCCCAAGGTAAGAAAGACATGATTGCCACCAGCACATCCGTCGGCCGGGAGGCCGACTGGACCGATTCGCCCGACGCCTCGGCCGTCGACTACGGCCCCCGTCTGCCCGCCGGCATCAGCGTCCTGCTGGTGGACGACCACCCGGCGGAGCTGCGCCTGCTGGGCGAAGTGCTCCACCGGGCGGGGGCACGGGTATTGCTGGCCACGGACGGCACCGAGGGCATGCGCCTCGCCCGCGAGTTGCGTCCGAGCGTGATCCTGCTGGACATCACCCTGCCCCCGACCAACGGTTTCGACGTCTGCCGGCAAGTCAGGGCCGACCCCGCCACGGCCAGGATTCCCGTGCTGTTCCTGTCCGGCCATACCGAAACCGAGACCAAGCTGGCGGGCTTCGCCGTCGGCGGACAGGACTACGTCACCAAGCCGTTCGTCGAGGCCGAAGTGCTGGCGCGGGTGGCGCTGCACGTCGATCTGGCCAACCGGCTGGCCGGCCCCGACCAGGGCGCGCCGCGCCGCGGCGACGCTCCGGCATGGTTGACGGACGCGGTGGCGCGCCTCCAGGCCCACCTCGCCGACGCGCCGAAGCTGGCCGTGCTGGCCCAGCAGGTCGGCACCAATCCGCGCCGTCTCAACGATGCCTTCCGCACCCACCTCGGCAACACGGTCTACGGCTTCCTGCGCGAGGCGCGGCTCAAGGAAGCGCACCGGCTGCTGGTCGAGACCGCGCTGCCGATCCAGCTCGTCGGCGACCGGGTCGGCTACCCGCTGCCCGCCAACTTCGCCACCGCCTTCCGCGAGCGCTTCGGCGTCTCGCCGCGGCAGCTGCGGCGCGAGCCCGACGACCGCGAACCGGCGTAAACTCGGCTCCAGCATGGAGCCGACGGTGTGGCGGGAAATCGCTTAGGTACCGGAAGAAAGACGCCGCTCGCGCGCGGGTCCGCGCTCCTCGGCGGATGGCTGGCCTGGCTGTCGCTGGCCATGCTGACGGCGCTGCCGCCGCACCTGTCCGCCGCGACGCTGCCGGTCGATGCCCCGTCCTGGGCACTGACCTCGCAGATGGAGTTCTGGCTCGATCCGGGTGGCGCTGCCGACTTCGCCGCCGCGCGCGAAGCGCCGTTCCAGCCGGTCACCAATTCCAACTTCGGCAACCGCCGCGGCGCGTTGTGGCTGCGGGTCGCGATCGACAATCCCGGTCCGCCGGCGGTGCGCGTGCTGCGGGTCGGCCCGGCCATGCTGGAGCACGTCGACCTGTGGCAGGCGGATGGCGCACTCGTCGCGCGCCAGGCCTCCGGCCTCGCCGTGCCGATGGCCGAGCGGCCGCTGCCCGGCCGGGTCTCGCAGTTTCCGGTCGCTCTGGAGCACGGGAGCCGCACGCTGTATCTGCGCCTGGCCAGTCCGTCCAGGCTCATCCCCGACGTCTCGCTGTGGCAGGCCCCTGCCCTGCTGCACGACGCGCGCGCTTTCGACATCCGCTCGGCCCTGATGTTCGGGGCCTTGCTGATGATCGCGCAGATGGCGCTGGTCTACGCGCTGTGGATGCGCGAGTGGATCTGGGGCTGCTACGCGTTGAGCATGGCGAGCTTCATCCTCTTCGAGTCCTCGTACGAGGGCTTTGCCGCCTTGTGGCTGTGGCCCGGGCAGCCGACGCTGTCGCTGATCGCCCTGCCCGTCGGGATGGCCCTGGGTCAGGGCTCGCTGGCGATGTTCGTCCTCGGCTTCATCCCGATGTCCCGCCTGCACCGGGGCTGGCGACTGCTGTGGTGCCTGCCGCTGGCCACCGTGGTGGCGCTCGCCGTGGTTTTCGCCGCCGGCTACCGCTACGGACAGCCGATGATGGAGGCGATCGGGCTGGCGCACTCGGTGGCACTGCCGCTCCTGCTGTTCGCGGCCTGGCGGCGCGGCTTCGGGCCCGCCCGGTTCGCGCTGGGCAGCTTCGGGCTGATCTACGTCGTGATCGCGCTTCAGCTCGGCACGCTGCTGGGCTGGTGGCCCAACCTCGGCCCGGCCGACTCCTGGCTGCTGCCCCCCGCCGTGCTGCTGGCCGCAAGCCTGCTGATCCTGGCGCACATCGACCAGTTGCTGGAGCTGCGCGCCGCGCAGCTGCAGAGCCTGTCGGAGATCGCCAGCGCCCGCGATGCCGCCAACCGGGCCAGTCGCGCCAAGGGCCTTTTCCTGGCCCGGGTCTCGCACGACCTCCGGATTCCGTTGCAGACGCTCTCCGGCTACCTGGCGCTGGCTCGCCGGGAACAGCCCGGCGGCACCGTCGGCCGTTACCTGGGCATGATCGAAAGGAGCGGCCAGGCCATGCTCGGCCTGATCGAGGAACTGCTGCAATTCGCGCGGGGCGAGGAAGGCAGCCTCGAGCTGCGGGCAAGGCCTGCTTATCTGCACGCGCTGATCCGGCAGGTCGCCTCCCAGGGCGAGATCCTGGCCCGACCCAACGGCAACCGGTTCGTGCTCGACCTCGACCTCGACGTGCTGATCGCCACCGTGGACTCCGAGCGCCTGCACTCGGTGCTGATGAACCTGCTGTCCAATGCCTGCCGGATGACCGTCGGCGGCACGGTGACGCTGTCCGTCGCCGGGCACGCGAAGGACGGGCAGGCACGGCTGCGGTTCGCGGTGCGTGACACCGGCCCCGGCGTCGCCGTCGAGGATCGCGAACGGATCTTCCTGCCGTTCGAGCACGGGCGATCCGGTACCGATTCCACCGGGCTCGGTCTCGCCATCGTTCGCCAGCTGGTGCGGCTGATGGGCAGCGAGATCGTGCTCGACAGCCGGCCCGGCGAGGGCGCGACGTTCTCGTTCGAGATCACGGTGCCGGTGGCGGACGAGGCCGACGTACTGCCGCCTGCCTCGCTCAGCGCGCCCTTCGGCTACGACGGTCCGGTGCGCACGGTGCTGGTCGTCGACGACGTCGCCGAGAACAGGCACTTCCTGCAGGACCTCCTGACCAGCATGGGCTTCGACGTGCTGCTGGCGGCGGGTGTCCGGGATGCGCTGGCGCAGGCGCGCGACGCCCGGGTGGATGCGGCGATCGTCGATCAATACCTGCTCGACGGCGACGGCTGGGAGGTCCTGGACGGGCTCAAGGCCGCGGACCCCGACCGGCCGGTGATCCTGCTCTCCGGCACCCCGGCGCAGCCGCCGGAGACCCGGACATCGCCCTGGACTTTCGACGCCGCGATGCTCAAGCCATTGCAGATGGAGGAGTTCACCCGGGTGCTGGGCGAGCGGCTGCATCTCGCATGGCGAACCGAGCGCGCGCCGGCAATGCCACCGCCTGACCCGGCGCAGCCACCCGTCGGACCGGTGACCGCGGCGGATCTTGCGACGCTGCGCCGGGCCGCGCACGAGGGCAGCCTGTTCGAGGTGGAAGACTGGATCGAACGCCGGCGGCACCTGCGTGAGGAGCGCGATTTCCTGGACCAGCTCGCCCCGCTCGTGGCCGACGCCCGGTTGCCCGCCATCGTCAGCCTGGTGGACCGGCGCATCGCGGGCTGAGCAACACGCAAGAAAAACCCCGGAAGCGTTGCCGATTCCGGGGTTGAGAGGCTGGAACCCGGGGGGTACCCGGGCTCGCACCCGACACGGCGCCGCGGGGGGATCCCTCGCGGCGCTGAGGCCGGGCTTACTGCACGCCCTTCACCTGGTGCACGACCTGCGTGTCCGCGACCCGACCGGCGGCATGGCAGATCAGGCAGGTTTCGACGTTCTTCGCGTCGAGGCCCGAACGGTCGGTGGTGCTGGTGCCCGGAACGCCCGGCGTCGCGCCGGTGATCGACGACACCGACTGCAGCAGGATGCCGCCGTTGGCCTGGAAGTGCGTGACGGCGGTCATGCTGTCGTGGCAGCCGAAGCAGGCCGAGGTGATCGGCGAGCTGACCAGCGGATCGCCGCGATAGTCGATCTGACCCTTGCCCAGGATGTTGATCCACGGCGACAGGCCGATCGTCGGCTTGTTCTGCGGGTTGCGCATGTCGCCGTTGGCATCGGTCGTCCACAGGAAGTTCGCCGTCGCATTCGCATTCGCCGTGATGGCGAAGTTGTAGCTGCCCGGCACGTGGCACTGCTCGCAGTTGTTGAGCACGCCCGGATACGTGACCACGCCGAAGCCCTTCAGGTTCTTCGCCGTCGCCTCGTAGTTGAAGTACTGCGTCCGCTTCGACGCGCCGTGGATGGCGTGGATCATGCTCTTCGCCGAAATCGCCCAGCCGCCACCGTAGTTGTTGGCCTCGCCGGTGTGCCCGGTCGACCGCGTCTCGAAGTGGCAGCCACCGATCGCGCAGCCCGCGCCGTTGTTGCGCGCGCCGCTGTGGAACGACGGCTCGACGCCCAGCTGGTTGTGGCACTTGTTGCACCGGGCGGCTTCGACGACCGTCCGCCGCGCCGTGTAGCCGGTCGCCGTCAGCATCGCGAACGCCGGCTCGCGCAGGCGGATGCCCTTCGGATAGTTCGGATGATCCAGCTTGACGAAGGCCTGGTAGTTGAGGCCGAGCACGCCGGTGACCAGCTGCGCATCGGCGGGCAGCAGCTGCCCGGACCCGAGCGTGGCGGTGTACCAGCCGCTGGCGTCCGGACCGGTCTGCGTGCAGGCCGCGGCCACCTGGTCGCGACACTGCTTGACCGTCACCGTCTTCGCCGCCGTCCAGTCGGCCACCGTCGCGACGCCGTCCTCCTTCAGGCCGTACGTCACCGAAATCTGCGGCGTGCCGTCGATGTTGGGCAGCAGGTACTTGTCGCCGGCCGGCAGGAACGTGACCGGCGCGCCGTCGAACAGGATCCGGTACTTGACCGTCGCCTTGTTGCGCAGCAACCGTGACCGAGCTGATCTCGAACGCGAGCTTGGGCACGCCAGCCGGCGGGTTCGTCGACGAAGCGAGCGGGATCGCCGGGCCTTGGCCGGACGGATAGCCCGGGGTCGGCACGTTGTCCGCCGTGTTGACCGGATAGCCGCCGCGACCTTCCGAGCCCGTCGGGTCGACCGTCATGTGATAGACCGTCGCGATCACCGACGCGCTGTGGCAGGTCTTGCACTGGCTGTCGTCGGTACGCGCACCGCCCACGCCCGGGTGATTCGCACCGGTCGCCCAGTTGATGTTGTTGTGGCAGGCACCGCAGGCCATCCGGCTCGGGTTGTTCTTCCAGTTGTCGCCCTGCGGCGTCGCGTTCTTGCCCGTGCCCGTGTGGCAGGCCACGCAGTTGGCCTGCGGCTGCGGATACAGCACCTCGTCGATGTAGCTGGCGGCCGTCCGGACCGGCAGTCTCTCGCCGGCGTGGATCGAGTGCACCATGATCGTCATGTCGCGCATCGCATTCCCGTCCGGGAACTTGCGCGGCTCCTTGTTCCACGACGGCACCACTTCCGTCGAACCGTCGTCGAACACCTTCGTGTAGGTGCCGAGCACCGCCGGCGTCTGCCCGTACTTGCGCTGGTTGGTGTGGCACACCACGCAGAAGTCGGTGTCGACCCGGGCGCCGCTGCCGTGGAACGCCAGCGCGCTGTGGCAGGCGTTGCACGACTCGATCGCGACGATGTCGCGCTGCGGCGCCGTCGAGTTCCAGGTCAGGTTCAGCGGGGCCGCCAGGTTCACCGCCGGCGCCACCGTCGTGCCGTCCGCCGTGTTGCTGCCCGTGCCGCGCGCCGCGCCGGCGATCTGGATCACCACGCGCGTCGACAGGCTCGGGTCGTAGGTCGTGTCACCGACGTCGGCCTTGAACGCGCTCGTGCTGCTGTCGACGTAGGCCTTCACCTTGGTGATGTCCGTGGCGAACACGTACTTGTACTGCCCGCCGCCCAGGTACGTCAGCTTGCCGTTCGAATCCGTCGTCGGCGCCGTCAGGCCCGAGAACGATCCGTCCGTCTTCTTGGCATCGACCGTCACCACGTTGTAGCTGACCCACTTGCTGGGACTGCCGTTCGTGCCCGGCACCAGCTTGGCGATCGCGGCCGTCACCGTCCGCTGCGTCGGCAGCGCATTGCCCGGGACCATCGAATAGAAGTTCTCGAGGCCGACAATCGCGTTGCCGTTCTGGTCGGTCAGCGTGAACGTGACCGCCGGCGGACCACCCAGCGTGACCGCGGTGATCTGGCCCTGCATCTGCAGACTTGCCCAGTCGGCCGGGGACAGCGAACCGGCCTGAATCCCCGGCGACGTCACCGTCGTCGTCGATCCCGGGGCCCCGTTCGTCCCGTTGATGCCATCACTCCCTCCACCGCCGCAAGCTACCAGGACGGATGTCAAGAGTGCAATCAAGCCACCTCTGACTATCGTGCGCTTCATTTGTGAACCTCGCTGACTGTTACACCCGCAACCGCGCCGCACGGGCGACAACTCGATCAGATCACGGCGTCAACAGCAAGTGAAGAGCCGGACTTTTGGCATCCCGACTATTTCTTTTGGCATCCGCACTTTCGGCGGCTCGGGATCCGCCGGCGCAAGCAGTCGGAAGTCATTTGGGAAACATCAACTGCACCTGCGCGCGGATCTGCCAGTCTAGTGAGGTAGAGGCCTTCCGGGAAGTCGCGGCTAGTCGTCGAACGCAAAGACGCGCTTCCAGTCGTCCTTCATGCGGATGACGAGCCAGCCCTGCTTCATGGCCTGGTCGTACGTCGCCTGCGGGAACGTGCCGACCTTGCTGGGCGGCAGTCCCTGCGCGGGGCCGTACGCGTACTCGCGCTTCGCGTCGTCGTGGAGCACGATCATCGCGAGCCGCGCGCCCTGCCCGGCCTTCGTGTACTCCAGCATCTGCGCGTCGCCGACGGAGTTGCCGAACGCGATCACGGGCCGGCGCCCGATCATCAGGTGGATGCCCTCGGGCTTGCCGGCCTGGTCGTCGTTGAGCAGCAGCCTCGGCTCCTTGGTCAGCACCGGCGTCCCGTCCGTGCCGTACCCGTACTGGACGCCTGCCGCCGTTCCGACCACCTGCTCCGGCGGTATCCCGTACGTCGCCTCGGCATAGGCGCGCACGAAGTCCTGCCCGCCGCCCGTGACGATGAAGGTCTTGTAGCCGTTGGCTCGCAGGAATCGCAGCGCTTCCTGCATCGGCAGGTAGGTCAATTCGGTGTAACGCTTCTTCCAGCGAGGATCTCGCGCCTCGCCAAGCCACCGCTTCACCTCGGCCTGGAACTCCTCCACCGACATCCCGGTCAGGGTGGCGGCGACTATCTTGAGCAGCGCGTCCTCGGGAAGCTTCGCGATCGCCTCGCGATTGCCCGAGAGCACGGTCTTGAACGGCTCGACGTCGGCGAGCTCGGGCTTCGCCTTGACCACGGCCGGGACCCGGTCCAGGCAATACATGACCTGCGCGTAGACCGGCTGCTCGACCCAGAGCGTGCCGTCCTGGTCGAAGGTCGCGATGCGCTCGGCCGGCGGGATGAACTGCGGACTGCCTTCGGCTGTCGTGGCCCGCACGAACTCGATGATCGCCTTCTTGGCGGCCCCTTCGTTCCACGACGGCAACGGGTCGACCGCCTGCGCACCGGCCGCACAGGACAAGGCGCACGCGAACAGAAGAAGAGCCCGGCGCACCGCGGCGCCCGCTTTGGATTTCATCGTGGTTACCTCAGGAATGCACTCGGTCGGGGCGCAACAAGGCCAAGGCCGCGCTTCCGGAGAACCGAAAGGCGGCCTTGGCTGCGGAAAACCGTGCTGTCCGAGCGAGCCCAAGATTCGCTGCCTGACCCGCGGCCTATTTCGGCGGCGGGGGCAGCTCGCCGCTTCCTGGGCGTTCTCGCACTGCCACCCGGCGGCGTCGTAGACGCAACCCGGGATGACGTGCTTCAGCAGCCCCGGCCCGAACTGGGCCAGCGGGGCATAGGGCGCGTACGGATTGCAGTACCGGGTGTCGTTGTATTTCGGCGTGAAGGTCCCGTTGACCTGCCGCGGATCGGTCCACTGCGCCGACCAGCTGTAATCCGAGACGATCGCCCGCCGCACCTCGAGCTGGTTCCGGGTGACGTTGACGACGGTCAGGTCGGTGGCGATCGTGACCCAGCCCTTGTACCAGGACCGGATGTCCTGCATCGCCAGGATGATGGTGTCGTCGGTCGCCTGGAAGTGCGTGCCGATGGCGAGCCGGGGCGCTCTCCCGGCCAGTTTCATCTGCTGCATCATGTAGCCGAACGCCTTCTGCGGCGTGTGCGAGCTCTCCTGCACCGCCTCGGCATTGACCATCGCCTCCTTGAACTTCGGGGTCGCCGGATGCGTCATGCCGGACTGGCGCGAGACCCAGATCTCCGGGTCGACGACGATCTCGCTGATCACCACGTCGACCGGCCTGGCGCCGTTGGTCGCGTTCGCGATCAGCAGGTCGCTGGGCTTGCTGTCGCCGGTGAAGATCATCGACAGCCCCGCGGTCAGCCACTCGAGCTTGTACGCGAGCGACCCGTTGCGATCGTGGATCGACGGGAAGAAGGAGATCCGCACCTCGTCGGTCTCGTAGGCGATCCATTTGCCGGTGTCGAAGTCGACGGTGTCCGGCTTCAGCGTCGTGTTGGTGCTCCAGTACCCGGTGCCGCCGTCGCGCCAATCGAGCTCGGTGGCGTAGATGTCGTAGCCGTCGCCCTCCGCCGCGGCACCGCCGCGTCCGTCCTTCCAGCGCGTCCCGACGAAGCTCTGGCTCTCGGTGTGCCAGCGGTTCATCTCCCGGAAGTGCTTGCAGAAGTCGATCGTCCCGTCCTCGTAGAACTCGGGGTTGTAGGCCTGTTTGCCGGGATTGAGCTTGTGGTCGGGGTTGGGGACGCCCGAGCGCGACGGACCGAAGATGTACAGCGGCGACTTGCCGTCGCCCTGCGGCCCGAAGCAGTAGATGTGCGTCAGGTCGCTGGTGTGGTCCCCGTGCAGGTGCGTCAGGAATATCTTGCGCATCCGCGACCACGGCACGTTCATCGCCACGTAGTTCGAGACGACGCCCGGAGCCGCAGTCGAAGACGAACGACTCCCCGTTGCCGAGCTCGACGAAGACGCTGCTGCGAACCTGGGCCCGGCGCTCGATCACCGAGGTGCCCATGAACGAGATCCGCATCTCGCGGGCGCCCAGCGGCTCGTCGGGCAGGAACGGCCGCAGCTGCGTGAACAGCGTATCGCGTTGCGTGAGAATCCGTGGCGGGTCGAGCGGGTTCCAGCGGACGTCGTTCTGCTCCCACCGCGGCATCCAAGGGGATGGCCGGGCCGCTGCCGCGCCTGTCCACGCCAACGCCAGTCCACCCAACGCCGCACCCGACAGCTTCAGGGCATCGCGCCTGCTCATCTTGCCGCTCATGCTGGGTCTCCGCAAAGAAGCCAAGAACGTCGCTTTCACGCACCCGAGGAAAGCCCCTTTCCAGACTACCGCCGGGCGGCGCGACGAAACTTGACGGAGAGCAACGAGCTTCTCTTGCCTGCGGAACGAAGGGATCCCCGCATTGACCTTCCTGGCGCCCCTGCGCCACACCGGCGACCCGTCAGCGCTTCGCTCGCCGCCCCTTCGCGCGCTCGCGCGCCAGCGCGTAGAACAGCGTCCCGTCGTAGAACGCCTTGATCCTGGCGACGCTGAGCGCCGCCACCGGCCCGCCGTCTTCCACGACCTCGGTGTCGGCCGCCAGCAGGAGCAGCAGCTGCCATTCGGCCAGCGACGCCACGAAGCCGACGAGCGTCTCGCGGTTGGCGTTGACCATCCGGGTGATCTCGGCCGCGGTGACGGCGGGGTCGCCATCGGCGTCGACCGTGGCGTGCGCGCCGAACACCTTCGCGAACCGCCGGACGTTGAAACGGCCACGCTTGTCCAGGATTCCGGTGTCGCTGTCGTGCTTGCCCTTCTGGATGTTGTCGATGTCGATGTTCATCGCCGCCAGCGACCCTCGGGTCTGGTAGCTCAGCGGTGCGACGATCGCGAGCGCGGTGGCCTCGGCCACGCCCGCCGGCATGCCGAGGGCCTTGAGCCCGCGCGTGCACTCGGCCACGTCGATGCCGCGATCCCCGTTGTCATCGAAGAAGGACGCGTGACGCTGCAGCGTGGTGTCGCCGGGGCGGCTGCGCGCCTTCATCGTCCGCGGCAGCACGCCGGGCTTCGCGGTTCCCGCCTTTCGGCCGGCAGGCGGCGACTTCGGGGACTTCGGCAACTTCGAGGACTTCGGAGCGGTCTTGGGAACTCTCATGGCGATTCGGTTCCGGTTGGGGATGGATGGCGACCGACCGGGCGCCGAACCATTCAGCCAATCTTGCGCGACGGCGGCGCCACAGTCGGTGCGCGAGCGCACCGAGCGCTGTCACCGCCGTCAGCCCGTCCCACGGCCCAAGTGGATTACGCGATTGCATTTAATATCAATGCTTGAAGCCGGTTCCTAACCTACTTTCTAAGGAAGGTCACGACCTGGGCGCCGGGCGCGTTCTTGGTCGAGCAGCTTCCCTCCCCCACGCCGGCGTCGCGCTCGGCTTCGTGCAGCAGGTTGATCACGTCGACGTAGAACTTCTCCTTGACCATCATCAGCGCGGTCAGGCCGCCGTCGTTGCGCGCGAGGACGTCGGCACCGGCCTTCAGCAGCGCTTCCACGACGGCCGTCTCGCCGTAGCCGGCAGCCAGCATCAGGGGCCGGATGCCGTAGCCGATCGGCGTCTCGATCCCGGCCCCCGCCCGGATCAGCGCGTCGACGACCTCGGGGAACCCCCGATCGAGCTCCGGGTTGTGGATCGCCTTCGTCAACGGGCCCCAACCCCGGTCGTCGGTCGCGTTCACGTCCGCACCCGCGGCGATCAGCGCGCGCACGATGTCGAGCCGGCCCGCGTGGGCGGCCACCATCAGCGCCGTTGCGCCGTCGGCATTGCGCGCGTCGCGGTCGGCGCCCTCCGCGAGGAGCGCCTGCACGCGTTGAAGGTCACCGGCCTCGACGGCCTGCAGCAAGGTTTCGGACATCGTCTACTCCTTCCGGGTGCGCGGACCGGCCGAATCCGCCGACGGTTTTCTCGCCACGAGGTCGATGAGCGCCGACATGCCCCGGTGGCCGGTGCCCTCGTGGATCTCCGCGTCGTAGGCGCTGAGCTCGAGGATCTCCCAGTCGCGGAACGCCTGCTCCAGCCAATCCCGCGTGTACATGTTCTCGCGCCGCGGGGGCCCGCCCGTGCCGTAGTCGACCTGCTCCGGCCGGTAGCCTTCGAGCAGGATCAGGCCGCCCGGCCGAACCGCGCTCTTCATCCCCGCGAAAACCCCTCCCCGGTCTTCCGGCGCGAGGAACTGGATGAAGACCGCGACCAGCGCGTCGTACGGCGCGCCGGCCCAGTCCCAGGCGAAGATGTCGGCGCAGCGGTGGTCGACGGCGACCCCGCGGCTTGCCGCCAGGCGCCGCGCCTTGGCGACGGCATTGGGCGCGAAGTCGAAGGCGGTGACCGCCAGGCCCTGCCCGGCCAGGAAGACGCTGTTGCGCCCTTCTCCGTCGGCGACGCAGAGCACGGATCGGCTGCCCTCCAGGCAATGCGCATGGGAGCGCACGAAGGCGCTGGGCTCCTCCCCGAAGTGGAAGTCCTCCCGCGCGTATCTCGCGTTCCACGTCTGCAGCGGGTTGTCGAAGCCGGTCATCGGTGTTCTCCGCTATCGAGTTGCTGCAATGGGGGACGCCGCGGCGTGCCGGCTGCCGCCCTGCCCCCGCCCACATGATTCAGGAGATCCGCAATGAAGGCAAACGTAGGTGGCATCGACCGCATCCTTTGCATCCGCTCCGCGCGGCGAGCGGAGGTTGCGCGGTAGTGGCCGCCATCGACGGAGAGGCTGGGGCTGGACAGCGGAAGGGTTTCGGCATATCATTTCCATCGTTATCGAAATGTTGGTGCCGACAGCCGACGCCGAGTCCCCCAGCCCTCCTCCGTCCGGAACGGCGATGAACATTCTCTTCCTCTGCACCGGCAACTCCTGCCGCTCGATCCTCGCCGAGGCGACGTTCAATCACCTCGCGCCCGCCGGCTGGCACGCGATGAGCGCCGGCAGCCGGCCGGCGGGCTACGTCCATCCGCGATCGCTGGCGCTGCTCGAGCGCGAAGGCATCGCGACCGCGGGGCTCGTCAGCAAGTCCTGGGACGCGCTGCCCGCCGCACCCGACATCGTCGTCACCGTGTGCGCGAGCGCGGCCGGCGAGACCTGCCCCGCCTATCTCGGGCCCGTGCTGCGCACGCACTGGGGCGTCGACGACCCCGCGCACGCCACCGGCACCGACGCCGAGATCGACGCCGCGTTCATGTCGGCGTATCGCATCCTCCGCCACCGCATCGCCGCGCTGCTCGCGCTGCCGCTCGCCGATCTCGCGGCGGACCCCGTCCGGCTGAAGGCCGAGCTCGATCGCATCGGGACGCTGCTCCCATGACCGCCACCGCCCGGCGCCTCTCGTTTCTCGACCGGTACCTGACCGTCTGGATCTTCTCGGCCATGGCGCTGGGCATCGGCCTCGGCCACTTCGTGCCGGGCATCGAGGCCTTCATCAACCGCTTCCAGGTCGGCACGACCAACGTGCCGATCGCCATCGGCCTGATGCTGATGATGTACCCGCCGTTCGCGAAGGTCCGCTACGAGGAGCTGCCCGACGTCTTCCGCGACCGCAAGGTGCTGGGGCTGTCGCTGGTGCAGAACTGGATCGTCGGCCCGGTGCTGATGTTCGTGCTGGCGATCGTCGTTCCTGCACGACCGGCCCGAGTACATGGTCGGCCTGATCATGATCGGCCTCGCCCGCTGCATCGCGATGGTGATCGTCTGGAACGAGCTCGCGAAGGGCTCGACCGAGTACGCGGCGGGCCTCGTCGCGTTCAACTCGATCTTCCAGGTGCTGTTCTTCAGCGTCTACGCGTGGCTGTTCATCACCGTGCTGCCGCCGCTGTTCGGGCTGTCGGGGTCGGTCGTCGACATCTCGATCGGGCAGATCGCCGAGAGCGTGTTCATCTATCTCGGCATTCCCTGCGCCGCGGGCGTGCTGACGCGCGTGGTCATGCTGCGGTTCGTCTCGAAGGAGTGGTACCACGAGCGCTTCGTGCCGAAGATCGGGCCGATCACGCTGGTCGCGCTGCTGTTCACGATCGTCGTCATGTTCAGCCTGAAGGGCAAGCTGATCGTCAGCATCCCGCTGGACGTGGTCCGGATCGCCATTCCGCTGCTGATCTACTTCGTCGTGATGTTCGTGTTCTCGTTCTTCATGAGCCGCCGGCTGGGCGCCGACTACGAAAAGAGCGCGACGCTCTCGTTCACGGCCGCGAGCAACAACTTCGAGCTCGCCATCGCCGTCGCGGTGGCGGTCTACGGCATCAACTCCGGCGCGGCCTTCGCGGCCGTCATCGGCCCGCTGGTCGAGGTGCCGGTGATGATCGGCCTGGTCAGCGTCGCGCTGTTCTTCCGGCGACGGTACTTCGCGGCGCCCTGATCCGGTATGAAGTGCCTGATGGCCGCGTGGGAGCGGCACGAAGCGGAATTGCGCGGCTGGCTGCGGCATCGGCTGGGCAATGCCGTCGATGCCGACGATATGCTGCAGGAGCTGTTCATCAAGGCCCTGCGCCAGGAGGAGCGGTTCTGCGCCATCGCCAACGCCCGCGCCTGGCTGTTCGAGGTCGCGCGCAATGCCGTGGCGGATCGGCTTGCGCCTGAAGCGCGACCTGGTCGATCTCCCCGAGGATCTGGCGACCGAGCCGGAGGAAGTCGCTGCGGTCGACAGCCTGACGGCCTGCCTGCCACGCGTGCTGTCCGAGCTGAGCCCCGAGGACCGCGAGGCCATCACTCTGTGCGACCTTGAGGGCATGCCGCAGGACGAGTACGCACGGCGCGAAGGGCCTGAGCCTGCCGGGGGCCAAGTCCCGCATCCAGCGCGCGCGCAAACGCCTGCGTGAACGGCTCACCCAGGGGTGTCAGGTGCGCCTGGACGCGACCGGGCAAGTCGTCGATTTCGTTCCGCGTCCGCCGATAGCCTGAAGTCGCGGGCGATCGGCCACGCCGGGTCCGGCCGGCTCGCGTCTTGCGAATGCGGCTGACCCGCGGCGCAAGGTTGCGTCCGCGCAGCGCCTTGCAGGTCGGCGGCCAACTGCATCCTTTTGCGCGGTTCATTCGTCTTCTCGAGTAGGGGGGCAATTTGCGCCCCGACTGAACTCGACGAAGGATCTGCCTGATGAGCGCCGTTCTAGCCACCCTGCGCCGCTGGCCCAGCCAGCAGCCGGCGCTGTTCCTGCTGCTCGCCGCCGCGGCCTGGCTCGGTCTCTACCAGATGCTGGGCGCCAGCATCCGAGGCGCTGGTCGGCCGCCTGCCGGTGGAGCGCGACAGCCACCTGGGTGGCGCGTTGCAATTCTTTCTGTACGACACGCCCAAGGTTCTGCTGCTGCTCACCGGCATCGTGTTCGTGATGGGCATGATCAATTCCTATTTCACGCCCGAGCGCACCCGCGCGATCCTCGCCGGGCGGACTGAAGGCGCGGCCAACGTCATGGCGGCGAGCCTGGGCATCGTCACGCCGTTCTGCTCCTGCTCGGCCGTGCCGCTGTTCATCGGCTTCGTGCAGGCCGGCGTGCCGCTGGGCGTGACGTTCTCGTTCCTGATCTCGGCACCGATGGTCAACGAGGTCGCGCTCACGCTGCTGTTCGGCCTGTTCGGGTGGAAGGTCGCGCTGCTCTACCTCGGGCTGGGACTGTCGGTCGCGATCGTCGCGGGCTGGGTGATCGGCCGCCTGAAGATGGAAGCCCATCTCGAAGACTGGGTGCGCGAGATGCCGCACAAGGTCAGCCGCGGTCGGCAACGACGTCCTCGGCTGGGGTGAGCGCATCGATGCCGGCTTCAGCGCCGTGCGCGAGATCGTCGGCCGGGTGTGGCCGTACATCCTGGCCGGCATTGCCATCGGCGCCGGGCATCCACGGCTACGTGCCCGAGGACTTCATGGCCAGCTTCATGGGCAAGGAGGCCTGGTGGTCGGTGCCGCTGGCGGTGCTGATCGGCGTGCCGATGTACGCCAACGCCGCCGGCGTGATCCCGGTCGTGCAGGCGCTCCTCGCCAAGGGGGCGGCGCTGGGCACGGTGCTCGCATTCATGATGAGCGTGATCGCCCTGTCGCTGCCCGAGATGGTGATCCTGCGCAAGGTGCTGAAGATGCGGCTTATCGCCACCTTCGTCGCGGTCGTCGCCAGCGGCATCCTGCTCGTGGGCTTCGTGTTCAACGCGATCCTGTGACCGGGTGGTCCGCCCGTTCCTGCTCCATTTCAAATCTGTCTGGAACCAAAATCATGCTGAATGACGCCAAGGAAGTCTGTCCGACCACGACGCTGCGTATGGCGCGAGAGGGCGCGCTATTGGTGGACGTGCGCGAACGCAGCGAAGTCGCTGCCGTCGGCTTCGATGTGCCCGACCTCGTGGTCATGCCGCTCAGCGAGTTCGAGCAGCGCTGTGCCGAGCTTCCGCTCGATCGCGACCTGGTCATGGTCTGCCGCGTGGGCGAGCGAAGCCTGCGCGCCACGTATTACCTGATGCACCGCGGCTACACGCGTGTGGCGAACATGCAGGGCGGGATCGCCCGATGGATCGGGAAGGGCTTTCCGGTCAAGGGGAATGTCGCGGCGGCGATGCGCCATCCGCCGCGTCGGGATGCGGCTGCGGCAGCACGCGGCGGAAGCGATGCCGGATGCCCATTCCGCGCCCGCGTCGAGCCCGAGATGCTGTGCCGCGCCGGTTTCGACCGCCGGGTCCTGCTGCTGAATGCGCGGGCGCCATGCCTGATCGTCCGGAGCGCCATCCGCCAGCCGCCCCCCGTCGCCTCGCCTGGGTGGCCACGCTTCTGGGCCTGGTCGTCGCCGTCGCCGTCGGCTACGTCCTGGCAACCAGCGGGACGCCGGCGCCGAAGACGGTCGAAGACGACGCCGTACAAAGAGCGATGCAACAGGGCAAGCCGATGGTCGTCGAATTCGGTGCCAGCGCCTGTGCCAGCTGCCGCGCGATGAAGCCGATCCTGGAAGCGCTGCAACGCGACCACGGCGAGCGCATCGCGGTCCTCAACATCGACATTCTGAAGGAGCGCGGCTACGCCTCGCGCTACCGAATTCAGATCATGCCGACGCAGGTATTCTTCGATGCGCAGGGGCGCGAGATCGGCCGCAACGTCGGCCCGATCACGGGCCCGGAGATCCTCGCCAGCTCGGTGTCGAACCTCGGGATCGGGCGCGATGACCGGATTCGAAAGCCTCCTCGCGGCGATCCTGGGCGGCCTGATTACGTCCGCCAGCCCCTGCGCGCTCGCCGCCGTTCCGGTCGCCGTCGGCTACGTCGGCGGGCAGGCGACCACACCCGGCCGCGCCTGGGCACTCTCCTTGTCCTTCGTTGCAGGAATGAATGTCGCCCTGCTTGTGCTCGGGCTGCTTGCCGCACGGCTGGGTGTGATGCTGGGAGCCCTGCCGGGGCCGTGGTCCATCATGGTCGGCATCGCCGTGGTCGCGGGCGCCGCCATTTTGTGGCGCGCCGGTCCGGGTCCTGCAGCCTGCAACTTGCCGGCAGCCCTCGCGCGGCGGCTTGCCCGATCCGGCCTCGGGGGCGCCGCAGTGCTGGGCGCGCTGCTCGGCACCGTCATGAGTCCGTGCGCGACCCCGGCCCTGGCGGCCGCCCTCGCGCTGGCCGGTTCGGGCGGCTTGTTCGGCATGTCGATGCTATCGGGCGGAGCGCTGTTGCTGGCCTACGGGCTGGGGCACAGCGCCCTCCTGCTGCTGGCAGGGGCCGTGCCGTCGGCTGCCACCGCGCTGACGCGCCGGTTCGCGGCCATCGACGCGTGGATCCCCGGTCGGCGCGCGTTCGCGCTGGTCATGCTCGCCGCCGGCGTGTGGTGGATCGCGCAGGGACTCGAGCTGTACTAGTGCCGATGAGTGCACCCGAGTCGCAGCGTTATGGCGAAGACTTCCATCGCGATCGATGGTGAAGTCACCGGGCTAAATTCTGCGGGTCAGCCTCGGACATGGACACGTTCCTGCACCTGATGAATGGCGGTGCTGGCAACCTGGCCGCCTACCTTGCGGCCCATGTGCTGCTGTGCCTGCTGCCGGCATTCTTCATCGCCGGTGGCATGGCCGCGCTGATCCCTAAAGCGAGCATCACGCGCTGGCTGGGCCGCAGTGCGTCCTACCGCGTGTCCTATCCGGCCGCGGCGGCGGCCGGCTCGCTGCTGGCGGTGTGTTCCTGCACCATCGTGCCGCTGTTCGCTGGCATCTACAGGAAGGGTGCCGGATTGGGCCCGGCGATCACGTTCCTCTTCTTCGCGCCGGCCGGCAACGTGCTGGCGCTTGCCTACACCGGCAGCATTCTCGGCGCGGAGTTCGCGTTCGCGCGCTTCGTGCTGTGCCTGCTGTTCGGCATCGGCATCGGCATGCTGATGGCCATGTTGTTCTGGCGCGACGACGCCAGTCACGACGCAGCAGACCGATGCCTTGTTCGCTGAGCAGGCGAGCATCGGCCCGGCGGCCACCGGCGTGCTGCTGTCGCTGGTGGCGGTGTTGATCGCCGGCACGCTCAAGGTCTCGCTGCTGACGACCACCGTCGGCGCGGTCACCCTGCCGCTGCCATGGGCAGAGGCCTGGCAAGCCACGCTGTTCCAGTGGGTGCCCTTCGACGCAACCAAGGGCGAGGAAGGCGTGAGCGTGCAGGGCTCGCTGCTTATCGTGCTGCTGCTGCTGATCGGTCTGTCCGCCTGGAAGGGTCTGGAGAACATCGTCGAGGGCGCGAATCGCTGGACCTGGATCGCATTGGGCTGACTGCGCGACGCTGCTCATTGCGGCGATGCGGCTGACGCCGCGCGCTGACGGTCTGGAGTTCGTGCTCACCGGGCGTGCGCTGGCGGTTGGTCTGACCCTGTGGGCCGTGCTGCACCATGCCGCCGCCTCGAGGCCGACGCCTGGCAGGCCTGGCTGTGGGAATCCTGGCGCTTCGTCAAGCAGATCTTCGCGCTGCTGGTGGTGGGCGTGTTCGTCGTGGGCGTCATCCGCCAATTGATCAGCCCGAGCGGATCCAGAACCTTGCCGGCAGCAACACCGTGCTGGCCAACGCGGTGGCCGTGGTGTTCGGCGTGTTCATGTACTTCCCGACTCTGGTGGAGGTCCCTGTCGCACGCATGTTCCTCGACCTCGGCATGCACCGCGGGCCGCTGCTGGCCTACCTGATGGCCGACCCGGAACTGAGCCTGCAAAGCATCCTGATGGTGGCCGCCGTGATCGGCAGACCAAGACCTTCGCCTACGTCGGCCTGGTGGCGTTGTTCAGCACCGTAGCCGGACTGCTGTACGGCGCCTGGGTGGACGGCGTGAACCCGGCTTGGATCGCCATCGGGCTGGCGCCTTCCTGGGCTCGCTGGCGGCACTGCTGGTGTGGACGTTGGGGCGCCGGGCGGCGCCGACTCGAGCCTGACCATCCTCGACAAGGGAGCAATGATGAAGACCGTGAAAATCCTCGGATCGGGATGCGCCAACTGCAGGAAGCTCGAAGCCGTGGCGCGTGAAGCCGCGACCAGCGCCGGCATCGAGGCCGAGTTCGTCAAGGTCACCGACATGAAGGCGATCATGGCCTACGACCTGCTCGCCACGCCGGGCCTGGTGATCGACGAGAAGCTGGTCAGCAGTGGGCGTATCCCCACGCAGGCCGAGATCCGGCAATGGATGGGGACCTGACACGTTGCTGGCGCGAGGCAACCCCAGCCCCAGGACAATTCCGCGTGAACACGACTGGCGTTCACGCCATCGCCATCGCATTTCCAGAAATGTGGGAATGTTGACCTGCGTCAAACCCGCCTGCGTGACGGGGGTAAAAACTGCGCGCTGAATGTTGCCGCCGCCGTTGGCGCAGGCGCAAGTTTCCGCCCCACACGACGGCGGCTCCACGCGACGGCCTTCCGCCCGCATCGGCGGGCTGCCCGGGTGGTGCCCTCCCCCGGCGACACGCAAGGCTTCGACGTTGACCGCGAGGATGGAGACTTCCAGATGAAGCTGACGAGACGGGATTTCATCAAGGCATCGGTCGCGACGGCGGCATTGCTGGTCGCGGGTGCGCGACGCAGCCGCCCACGAGCGCGATGACCGTGCGCAAGGCCAAGGCGGCCGGCCCCGCGCCCGGGGCGTGGGTGGCCTCGACCTGCCAGGGCTGCACCCAGTGGTGCGCGATCGAGATCTTCGTCGAGGAAGGCCGGGCCGTGCGCGTGCGCGGCAACCAGCTCTCCAAGACCAATCACGGCCACTGCTGCCCGCGCGGTCACCTGATCCCGCAGCAGACCTACGATCCGGACCGGATCAAGGTGCCGCTGAAGCGGACCAACCCGCAGAAGGGCCGCGGCGTCGACCCGAAGTGGGTGCCGATCAGCTGGGACGAGGCGCTGGACACGCTCGCCGACAAGATGCTGGAGCTGCGCAAGAACGGCGAGGCCCACAAGTTCTGCTACATCCGCGGCCGCTATTCGTCGACGTCGACCGAGCTCCTGTACGGCGCGCTGCCGAGGATCTACGGCACGACCAACTACTTCTCGCACAGCGCGATCTGCGCCGAGGCCGAGAAGATGGGGCCGGGCCTGACGCAGGGCTTCTTCGGCTACCGCGACTACGACCTCGGGAACATGCAGTGCGTGGTGGCCTGGGGCACCGACCCGCTGGCCTCGAACCGGATGGTGCCGAACACCATCCACTTCTTCGGCGACCTGCTGGCCAAGGGCGCGGTGATCTGCGTCGACCCGCGCCTGTCCAACACCGCGGCGAAGGCGCAGGAGTGGCTGCCCGTCAAGCCGGGCACCGACGGCGCGCTGGCCGATGCGATGGCGCACGTGCTGCTGACCGAAGGCCTGTGGAACCGGGAGTTCGTCGGCAACTTCAAGGACGGCAGGAACCTGTTCGTGGCCGGCCAGACCGTCGACGAGGCGGCGTTCGCCGAGAAGGAGACCTACGGCCTCGTGAAGTGGTGGAACATCGAGCTCAAGGACAAGACGCCCGCGTGGGCGGAGAAGGAGACGCTGATCCCGGCCGCGCAGATCGTGCGGGTGACCCGGATGATGGGCAAGGCCGCCCCGAAGGTCGGGGTCTGGATGGGTCCCGGCGTGGCGATGAACCCGCGCGGCACGTATGCGGCGATGGCGGTCCACGCGCTGAACGGCCTGCTCGGGTCGATCGACGTCGAAGGGGGCGTGCTGCAGAGCTCGAGCGTTCCGCTCGGCGCGTTCCCCAAGTCCGACGCCTATCTCGACGAGATCGCCAAGGGCTACAGCAAGTTCAAGAAGATCGACGGCCGCGGCGCGAAGGACATGCCGGCGATGATGAACGCGCGTCCCGGCAGCGGGGTGGTGACCAACAACATCGCCAACGGGATGCTGAAGGACCCGGGCGCCGTCAAGGTGCTGCTCTCCTCCTGGAGCAACTTCAACTTCTCCTGCACCGGCGCCGACCGCTGGGACAAGGCGCTGGCCAAGGTGCCGTTCTTCGCCCACATGGTGACCAACGCCTCGGAGATGACGCAGTTCGCCGACATCGTGCTGCCGGCGACGTTCAACTCCAGCGAAGGCATGTCGATCGTCAGCAACATGGGCAACTGCTACGGCTACGCGTCGATCCAGCAGCCGGCGGCCAGGCGGCTGTGGGACGTCAAGCAGGAGGAGAACGAGGTGGTGTGGCTGCTCGCCGCCAAGCTCAAGGCCAAGGGATTCCCGAACCTGTTCGACTACTACTCGAAGGAGTTCAAGGATCCGGAAACCGGCAAGACGCCGACCAACGAACTCGAGTTCATGGAGATCGCCGCCAAGATCAGCAGCGCCACGCTGTGGAAGCCCAAGGAGCCGCTGAAGGGCGACCCGCCGCTGGCCGGGTGGGACGACTTCCGCAAGAAGGGCATCTGGGCCGGCGCCAAGTACAGCTTCAAGAAGGGCTGGGGCGGCAAGTTCGCGACCGAGACGAAGAAGTTCGAGTTCTACAGCGAGACGCTGAAGAAGGGGCTCGTCGAGCACGCGAAGAAGTTCGAGACGACGCCCGACGACATCCTGGCGGTCAGCGGCTACGTCGCGCGCGGTGAGGTCGCCTTCGTCCCGCACTACGAGCCGCCGAAGCGCCACGGCAGCCTCGAGGAGTACCCGTTCACCTTCATCGACTACAAGTCGCGCCTCAACCGCGAGGGGCGCTCGCAGAACGCGCCCTGGTACCAGGAGTTCAAGAAGGTGGATCCGGGCGACGTCTCCTGGGACGACGTGCTGAAGATGCACCCGGCCGACGGCGCGAAGCTGGGCCTGAAGACCGGCGACAGCGTGAAGATCTCTTCGACCACCGGCGCCATGGTCGCCAAGGTCAAGCTGTGGGAAGGCGTGCGTCCCGGCACCGTCGCCAAGTGCTACGGCCAGGGGCACTGGGCCTATGGCCGGGTTGCGGCGAAGGATTTCGGGCGGGCGGTGCCCCGCGGCGGCAGCAACAACGACGTGCTGGTCGACGACTACGACCGGCTGTCGGGCGCCACCGCGCGCAACGGCGGCTTCACCGGCGTCAAGGTCGCGAAAGCGTAACCCCCACCCCCGAGTTCCAGGAGAATCGAGATGGCAAGAATGGGAATGGTCATCGACCTGCAGCGCTGCGTGGGTTGTGGAGCCTGTGCGTTCGCCTGCAAAGCCGAGAACAACACGCGCAACCGCGCCAACGGCCAGAGCTACAACTGGGCCGACTTCCTGATGAAGACCGAGGGGACGTTTCCCAACGTCACGCACTGGGTGATGCCGGTGCTGTGCAACCACTGCTCGAACGCGCCCTGCGTGGAGGTTTGCCCGGCCGAGCCGAAGGCGATGTTCAAGACGCCGGAAGGCATCACGATGCACAGCGACAGCGACTGCATCGGCTGCCGCGCATGCCAGGACGCGTGCCCGTACAGCTCGAAATCGCTCGACGACGCCAGCCTCGACGGTGCCGCCTACAGCGTCATCAGCTACAACCCGAAGGGATCGACGCAGCCGCAGTGGGAGGACACGACCTCGGCGATCCCCGGCGGCACGGCCTCGGGCGCGGAGACGGCGAAGCGGGCCGGGGCGAAGGCGCCGGCATTGAACGCCTTTGTCCCCGGTGACGTCGAGCCGATCCGGACGAGCGAGAACGTCGAGAAGTGCACGTTCTGCTACCACCGGACCAGCAAGGGCCTGCAGCCGGCCTGCGTGGACGCCTGCCCGGCGCACGCGCGGATCTTCGGCGACCAGGATGATCCGGCCTCGGAGATCGCCAGGACGCTGAAGGCGCAGAAGTCGTTCCGCCTCAAGGAGGAACGGGGGACGCAGCCGAACGTCCATTACATCGGGAAGTACACGACGCGCGCCTGACCGCCCGCGGCCGTGATACAACCTCGGGGGCGGTTCACCGCCCCCGATTTTCGTTCAGGAGTCCCGATGCCCGATCAGGATCACTCGACCTGCGCCGCCCGCGCCGATCTCTGCCGCCTCCTCGCGGCGTGCTACTACGAGCCGGGCGCCGAGCTCGCCGAGGAGAAGGTGTTCGCCTCGATGGCGGCCGCGGCAGCGCAGGTCGACCCGGACCTGGCGGCGCGGGCGCGCCGGCTGGGCGAGGCGTTCGCCGCGGCCGATCTGCAGGCGCTGCTGGTCGATTACACGCGCCTGTTCATCGGGCCGGTGGCCGCGCTGGCGCGACCCTACGGCTCGGTCTGGCTGGGCAGTGCGGATGCGCTGATGCAGGACTCGACGATGGCGGCCCTCCAGCTCTACGCCGAGGGCGGCTTCGGCATGGACGAGGGCTTTCGCGAAGTGCCGGACCACGTCGCCGCCGAGCTGGAGTTCCTCTACCTGCTGCTCTTCCGTGAAGCCGAGGCGCGCCTCAACGACGACGTGGAGGCGCTGGCGGGCATTGGCGACCTGCGCCGGCGTTTTCTCGGAGAGCATCTCGGGCGCTGGGTCGGCGCGTTCGCGGCGGCCGTCCGGGCCGGGGCGCAGACGGAGTTCTACCGCGGGCTCGCCGAGCTCACCGAGCGTTTCGTCGTCCTGGAGGCGGGTCGCGACCGGGCCGCGTGAACGGCGGCGGGGAATCCCGGAGCGCCGGGGCGACGCCGCGCGATCCGGCAGCCGAGTTGCGCTATGATCGTTGCTGAGCCATGAAGACCGAAAAGACGCAGCGCGCGCTGGCCGCCTTGAGCGCCCTCGCGCAGGAGAGCCGCCTCGCCGTGTTCCGGCTGCTCGTCGAGCACACGCCCGACGGGCTCACCGCCGGCAACATCGGCGAGCGCCTCGGCCTGCCCCCGGCGACGCTGTCGTTTCACCTGAAGGAACTGTCCCACGCCGGGCTGATCGCCTCGCGCCAGGACGGGCGCTTCATCTGGTACCGGGCGAACATCGCGGGGATGAACGCCCTCGTCGCCTATCTCACCGAGAACTGCTGCGGTTCGAGCGCCACCTGCGATCCCGGGTGCGCCCCCGCGCCGCGGCCGATCGCAACGATCGCCGCCCCCCGTCCAAGCGCCGGCGATCCGCATGAGGCCCGCATGACAGCATCCAGCGACATCAAGGAAGTCGTCCGCGCGAAATACGGCCTGGCGGCACTGCAGGTCAAGTCCGGGCAGAGCGCCTGCTGCGGCTCCGCGCCCGGCGCGACGAGCTGCTGCGACCCGATCACGTCGAACCTGTACGACGCCGCGCAGGCGGGCGAGGTGCCGGCGGCGGCGATGCAGGCGTCGCTGGGCTGCG
This sequence comes from uncultured beta proteobacterium, assembly GCA_963832705.1. Taxonomy (GTDB): domain Bacteria; phylum Pseudomonadota; class Gammaproteobacteria; order Burkholderiales; family Casimicrobiaceae; genus CAIWHR01. Next base: position 543,137 of record CAWHVP010000010.1, read on the forward strand.
GCAACCCGACCGCGCTCGCCGAGCTGAAGCCGGGCGAGGTCGTGCTCGATCTCGGCTCCGGCGGCGGCATCGACGTGCTGCTGTCGGCGAAGCGCGTCGGGCCGACCGGCAAGGCCTACGGCCTCGACATGACCGACGAGATGCTGGCGCTGGCCGAGCAGAACCGCGCGAAGAGCGGATTGACGAACGTCGAGTTCCTGAAGGGCGAGATCGAGCACATCCCGCTTCCCGACGGCGACGGTGGACGTCATCATCTCGAACTGCGTGATCAACCTGTCGGGCGACAAGGACCAGGTGATCAGGGAGGCATTCCGCGTGCTCAAGCCCGGCGGTCGCCTCGCCGTCTCCGACGTCGTCGTGCGCGGGGATGTCCCGGCGGCGATCCGGAAGAGCATGGAGCTCTGGGTCGGTTGCGTGGCCGGCGCCCTGTCGGAAGCCGACTTTCGCGGCAAGCTGGCCGCCGCCGGGTTTGCGGGCATCGACATCGAGCCGACGCGGGTCTACAGCGTGGACGACGCCAGGGCATTTCTCGTCGCCGAAGGCATCGACGGCGACGCGGTCGCGAAGGAAGTGGACGGCAAGTTCGTCAGCGCGTTCATCCGCGCCGCCAAGCCGGCAGCCTGCTGCGCGCCGGGTTGCTGCTCGCGGTAGGGGAACCGGCCGAACTCGGCATTCGCCCGGTCGGCCGCGGTCGCGCCCCGGCCGCATTCGCTGGCGCTGCCGCCGCCCGTCGCTGTTCAGGTCCCGCGCCTTGCATCGGTCACAGTTCGACCCGCGGCGACGGTCAGCGCCAGCGAACGCCCGCTGCCGCTAGGAAGGTACGAGCAGCGTGAAGTGGCTGCGCGCAAGCAACTTCCTGAAGTCTCGATCGAAGCTGACGAGGTGCTCGCCCAAATGCGCCACGGCTGCCGACAACCAGGCATCCGGCACATCGTTGCCGCCCAGTTGTTTGTCGAGGCAGAGCTGCCGCAGTTCGACCACTCCGGGCCCAAGGGCGCCAGTTGCACGCCGGGCGACGCCAACAGCGCATCGACGAACGCTACGGCATCTTCGATCGGGGTTGGCTGCTGGAAGATCTTCGGGCTGGTGACCAGCCGCAGAAAGCTGGCCAGCACCATCGGCATCAGCGTGAAGGCCGCGCCGGCCCCGGATGCGGTGACCGCCTCTTCGAGCCAGTCGCGAGCCACGGCATGATGTGGATGATCGGTGCGCGAAGCAGCGACCAGCACGTTGACGTCAGGCGTCATCGCCCAGGGCCTCGAGCAAGGCCTTGTTGCTCAGCGGGTCCACACCCGCCACCAGACCACCGCGGCCCTTGAATACCGGCAGGCGGACCCGCCGGCGCTTCGCGGAATCTGCCTTCGCGCGAAGTCGCAGCTGCAGACCCTTCCTCAATCAAGCGCGTCAGGCTCGTGCGCTGCCGGGCCGCAAGCGCTTTGGCATCGGCAAGAAGTTGATCGTTGAGATCCAGGGTGGTCTTCATGAAGCCGATGGTACAGATTTCTGTACCAGCAATGCAAGACCGGAGACCCCACCGGTCGTCGCCGAATTTGCATGCCGCGACGACGACAGGTCAGCCAACCGGAAGCAGCCTGGTCGTTCATCGAGGGTTCGTTGGGTTCTCGGGCGCGCCATGATCTTGATGCAGGTCAACAGCATACACCGCCACATATATAACGCGTGCGCTATATTGTCGACATGACTCCGAACATCGACCTGATCGGCGATGCCACGCGGCGCTGCATGCTGGCGCTGCTCGCGGTCGAGGGCGAAATCTGCGTCTGCGAGTTCGTTGCCGCGCTCGAGGAGCTGCAGCCCAGCGTCTCCCGCCACCTCGGGATGCTGCGCGAAGGTGGCTGGATCACGTCGCGGCGCGAGGGCACGTGGATGCATTACCGGCTGGCGCGCCTGCCCCGGTGGGCGCAGACGCTGCTCGAGGCGCTGGTGGCCGGCGGCGTCGCGCCGGACGTGTTGCGCGGCGCGCGACGACGGCTGGCGGCCTTCTCCGGCCGCCCGCCACGCACGATGGGGCGGGCCGCATGAACGCCGTCATGATGCTGCCGCGCCACTCGCCAAGGCTGTTCCTGCTGCTGGCGGCAGCGACCTGGTTCGCCGCCTATCGGCTGCTGGCCCCGGCCTCGGAGGCGCTCGCGAGCCTGCTGCCGGTCGACCGCGACACCGCCCTCGGCGGTGCCCTGCAGTTCTTTCTCTACGACGCGCCCAAGGTCCTGCTGCTGCTCGCCGGGGTCGTGTTCGTCATGGGCATGGTCAACTCGTACTTCACGCCGGAGCGCACGCGCGCGCTGCTCGCCGGGCGCGCGGAGGGCCTGGGCAACGTCCTGGCCGCCTCGCTGGGGATCGTGACACCGTTCTGCTCGTGCTCGGCGGTCCCGCTGTTCATCGGCTTCGTGCAGGCCGGCGTGCCGCTCGGCATCACCTTTTCGTTCCTGATCGCGGCGCCGATGGTCAACGAGGTGGCGCTCGCCCTGCTGCTCGGGCTCTTCGGCTGGCGGATCGCGCTGCTCTACCTCGGGCTGGGATTGGCCGTGGCGATTCTCTCGGGCTGGGTCATCGGCCGGCTGCACCTCGAAGCGCATCTCGAGGACTGGGTTCGGAACATGCCGCGAGTCAAGGTGACCGCCGGCCTCGCAACCCCGGCGCTGGCCGAACGCGTGCAGGCCGGCTTCGACGCCGTGCGCGAGATCGTCGGCAAGGTCTGGCCCTACGTCGTGGCGGGCATCGCCATCGGCGCCGCCATCCACGGCTACGTGCCCCAGGACTTCATGGCCGGCATCATGGGCAAGGACGTCTGGTGGTCGGTGCCGGTCGCCGTGCTGATCGGCGTGCCGATGTACTCCAATGCCGCCGGCATCATCCCGATCGTCGAGGCGCTGCTCGCAAAGGGCGCGGCGCTCGGCACGGTGCTCGCGTTCATGATGAGCGTGATCGCGCTATCGCTGCCCGAGCTGGTGATCCTGCGCAAGGTGCTCAAGATGCGACTGATCGCCACGTTCGTCGGTGTCGTCGCGACCGGCATCCTGATCGTCGGGTTCGTCTTCAACGCAATCCTCTAGGCTGAACATGCTCACCATCAAGATCCTCGGCTCCGGTTGTGCCAACTGCAGGAAGCTCGAGCAGATTGCGCGAGAAGCAGCGGCTTCGCTCGACATCGAGTCGGAGATCGTCAAGGTCACCGACATGAAGGACATCATGGCCTACGACGTCCTGCAGACGCCCGGCCTCGTGATCAACGAGAAGCTCGTGTCGTCCGGGCGGATACCGACCCCCGGCAGCGTCGTCGAGTGGATCAAGGCGGCGGCCTAGCACCCGCCGTTGTTTCGTGGCGCGACGCGGATCGTCGCGCCTTCAGGCCGGGCCCGTCGAGCCCTTCGCGCCCGTGGCGCGCGCCGACGCGAGCATCGCCGCATGGCGCGCCTCGCCCAGGGCGACCTGCAGCGCCTCGGCGGCGACCGTCAGGTCCGCGTTGATCGCCGTCGTCGGCGTGCCCGCGCGCCGGCGCCACGCCTGCCGGCGGCCCTCGTCGATGTGCTCGCGCACCTCGAGCTGCCCGGCCCAGTCGAGCGCCTCGCGCAACGCCGCCGCGCAGGCGGCCGACGGTCGCGCGTTCTCGAACGCCTTGTGCTGCACGACGCGCAGCTCCAGCGACCCGGCACCCAGCGACCGGTACGGACGGACCTCGGCCGTCGACAGGCGCCGCCCGCTCGCCGCGTCGCGGATCGACAGCAGGTACGCCTTCCCGTCGGCGCAGGCGCGCGCCATGCGCGCGAGCTCGACGCCGCCGCTGATGCACAGCTGCTGCAGCGTCCCCTCGTCGCGCAGGTCGTCGCGCGTCGCCAGCGCGACGACGCGGCGCGTGCCGCCCGAGGCGACGAGCTCGCGCGGCAGCAGCGGCCAGAACAGCCGCCCGTCGGCGCGCCGGACCTCCTCCTCGAGCGCACCGCGTCGCGCCTCGTACTCGTCGGAATAGACCTTCGCCATCGCCGCGAGCCGCGCCGGCAACACCGTGGCGAGCTGGCGGTCGACGATCGTCGCCGCGGCCGCCCGCGTGGCGGTCGCTTCGCCCGGTGCGGTCGCGCCGATCTCGGCGACGAGGTGGCGCACCATCGCGTCGCGCAGCCCGTGGATCAGCGGGATCGCGTCGGGCGGCAGGTTGCGCCCGCGCCGGTCCTCGTCGAGGCTCGCGAAGCCCCGCCGCGCCGCCTCGCGCAGCCAGCCCAGCGTCAGCGGCGACGCGGTGACCGGCCGGTGGAAGATCTCCTCGGCCGTGCGCGCGGCAATGGCCAGCCGCTGCCAGGCCTCCGGATCGTCGCGCGGGCGGTCCTCGGGCCGCAGCGCGTCGAGGATGCGCACCAGCGTGTGCGGCTGCAGCTGCCACTGCGCGCCGACCAGCGCGACCGGACGCGCGATCAGCGCGCGCAGCGACGCGCGGCTCACGGCCCACCGCTGCGCCAGGTGGTCGACCAGCGGCCGGCCCGAATCGACGATCGCGCGGATGGCGGCGCCGACCGACCCCGGCCGGCCCGAGACGACCGATTCGAGCAGGATCGGGAACGTCCGCGCGAACTGCAGCCGCCATCCGCGCACCGGCGCGCGCACGAGGAAGTTGTAGCGGCGCACGTCGATGCGGCCGTCGACCGTCGCCGCGGCGAGCGCCTCGCGGTCGAGGTTCGCGGCGAAGCCTGCGATCGCCGCCTCCAGCTCGGTGCGATAGCGCAGCTCCAGCGCCTCGGCGTCGGCGCTCGCGCGGGCCACGTCGGGGCCGCCCGGCCCGCGCGGCACCGTGCCGCCGACGACCGCCAGCGCGGCCCGGCGCAGGTCCCACAGCGCGGGATCGACGCGGTCGACCACGGCCGGCGGGACGGTCAGGCCCGGGATGCCCAGCTCCCAGCGCAGGCGCTGGGCAAGGTCCTCGTCGGTCGTTCCTTCCCGCTCGAACCGCGCGATCAGCGGCGCCGCCGCGTCGAGGCTCGCGCGGGACCAGGGATTCGACGGGGCACGCAGGAACCGCAGCGTTCCGTCGGCAAGGCGCAGCAGCGCGCCGCAGTGGACGTGGCGTGCCCGGGCCCCCGCGGCGTGCCAGTCGGCGCCCGGGAAGACGACGCGGTCCTCCCCGATCTCGACGGCGCGCACGGGCTCCCGTTCGCCGGCGTCAGGCCGGCTTCCGGATCGTGATCGCGCCGCGGATCTCGCCGGGACGATAGCCGACGGCCTTGTCGTCGGGATACAGCGCCTTCAGCTTGTCGCGGACCGCCGGCGACAGCTGGTCGGCCGGGCCGTGGCAGGCGAGGCACAGCGGCTGCGTCGGCAGCGCCTTCATGTAGCGATAGGACGCCTTGCCGTCCTCGGTCACGACCTCGGCCTTCTCGAGCGTCGCCGGGTTCTCCCCCGCCGCGGCGCGACGGTCGAAGTCCTCGAGCGCGGCACGCTCCCACGCATCCGGCACCGCGCGCGGGTTGCGGTTCCTGAGGCTCACGCGCCGGATCGCCCAGCCGGTCTCCTCGGACGCCGCCTTGGCGAGCTGCGGCGCCTTGTCGCGGCAGACGAGGATCGCGCCCTCGGGTCCGCTGGCCGCGATCTCCTCGGTCAGCACCGCGAGCAGCTTGGGCGGCACCGATCCGGCGACCTTCCGCGCTTCGGCGGTCCAGGCCGGTTCCTGCGCGCCGGCCGCGACGGTGGTGAAAAGAAGTGCCGCGCCCAGCAGCGCGCGTGTCCTGGCAGTGCTCATCGTTCGTCTCCTTGCCGTGTGATTCCATTGTAAAGACCGGGGCGAAACCGGCCCCGCGGTGCCGACGTGTCGCTTCCCGCGACGTAGTAGAATCCAAGGGTTTGTCGCCAAGCCCGCCATGCCCCCGACCACAACGACCGCCACGCTCGCCGCCCGCGTCGTCGAGGCGTTTCCCGAGCTGGCCAAGGCACCGCCCGCCGTGCTCGAGCGCATCGTCCGCGAGGGGATCCATCGCAAGGCGCCCGCCGGCACGCTGATGTTCGACGTGGGGACGCCCTGCCCCGGCTTTCCGCTGGTGCTCGCCGGCGTCATCCGCGTGCTGCAGCGCTACGAGAACGGCCGCGAGCTGCACCTCTACAGCGTGCGCGCCGGCGAGTCCTGCCTGCTTTCCGGCGGGGCACTGCTCGGACGCTCGCGCTACGCGGCCTCGGGCGTCGCCGACACCGAGGTCGAGCTGCTGATCCTGCCGGCGGCGACGTTCGAGGCGTTGATCGCCGAGGACGAGACGTTCCGCCGCCACGTGTTCTCGCTGTTCACCGAGCGCCTCGCCGAGCTGATGGAGGTGGTCGAGGCGATCGCCAGCCAGGAGCTCGACCAGCGGCTGGCCGCGCTGCTGCTCAATCGCGACGCCGAGGGCGGCGAGATCCGCGCGACGCACCAGGCGCTCGCCGACGAGCTCGGCAGCGTGCGCGAGATCATCTCGCGGCTGCTGCGGCGGTTCGAGGACCGCGGCTGGGTCGATCTCGGTCGCGAGCGCATCCGCATCGTCGACCGCGCCGCGCTGGCCACCGTCGTCCGCGGCTGATCAGCGCGCCGGCCCGGCGGCCAGCGACGCGTTGACGAGCTGCAGCTGCCCCTCGTCGAGCTGCCCGGACAGCGCCGCCAGGCGCAGCCGGTCCATCAGCACCTCGACGCGCGCCTGCAGCAGCGCCAGCTCGGCGTTGGCCGTGTCGTTCTCGGCGTTCAGCACGTCGAGCGTCGTGCGGTCGCCGGCCGCGAGGCCGACCCGGGTCGCATCGAGCCGCGACCGGTTGGCGCGCAGCGCTTCGGCGAGCGCCGCGATCCGCCCGGCGCCCACGGTGAGGCCCATCCACGCCGCGCGCGTCTGCAGCGCGATCCGCTGCCGGGTCCGGTCGGCGTCCGAGCGCGCCTTGTCGGCGAGGTGCAGCGCCTCTTCCTGCCGGGCGTTGCGATAGCCGCCGGTGTACAGCGGCACCGAGATCTGCACGCCGATCATCATGTTGTTCGCGTTGTTGAGCGCCGAGCCGTAGTCGCCGCTGCCGGACAGCCGGTCCTGGCCGACCGAGGCGACGAGGTCGATCGTCGGGGCCGCCGCGGGGCTGTACTTCGCGGCCTCCTCGGTCGCGACCTCGGTGCGCTTGGCCTGCATCCGCAGCAGCGGGTTGCGGTCGCGCGGCCTCGGCGAGCCAGCGATCGAGCGCGCGCACTTCGCCGGGCACGGCGTCGGCTCCGGGGAAGCGCAGGCTCATCGCCTCCGGCCGGAGGCCGGTGACGTCGGCGAGCGCGATCTGCTTCAGCTGCAGGTCGGTCTCGGTGGCGAGGATCTGCGCGCGGATCGCTTCGGCGCGGGCCGAGGCCTCGAACGTGCCGGTCACCGGCGTGTCGCCGAGCGCGTGCCGGTCGCGCGCCTCGGCGAGCGCGCGCTCGACCGCGCCCTGCTGCTGCCGCAGCACGCGCAGCGACTCGGCGGCGAGCGCGACGTCGAAGTAGCGCTGCGCGGTGTTCAGCATCAGCGCCTGCTGCGCGTCCTGCCACTCGAGGTCGGCGACGTCGGCCGACAGCGCGAGCTGCCGGCTCTGCGCCTGGCGCTCGCGCGAGAGCAGCGGCTGCCGCGCCTCCAGCGTCCAGCGTCCCAGCGTGCCGTTGGTGACCGAGGTGTTGAAGTTGACGCCGTCGGTCGTGCCGAATCCGGGCGCGGAGAACTGCGCGCCGTTGATCGTCGTCTCGCTGGTCATCCGGCCGGCCGTGCCGCTGACCTGGACCGTCGGCCGCCACAGCGAGTCGCCCTGCGTCCGCCGCGCTTCGCCGGCCCGGTGCGCGGCGCCGGCCGCGGCGAAGTCGAGGTCGTGCTGCTGCGCCGCGCGCCACACGTCCATCAGGTCGGCGGCGTATCCCGCCGGCGCGGCCAGCGCCAAGCGACGGACAGCGCGGCGACGGGGCGTCGGATCGTGGAGTGCATGGCGCGCCTCGTCAGACGCCCGCGGAGAAGCCGAGCTTGCGCATGATGGTCTCCATCAGGCACCACTTGGTCAGCGCGCTCTGCAGCAGGTTGACGCCGACGAAGGCCGTGAACGCGAGCCACCACTGGCTCATGAAGATGGGGCTGCCGGGGATGCCGAGGGCGAGCGACAGCAGGATGAAGGTGCCGGCGACGAGGCGGGTCATTTGCCAGGAAGTCATGGTGTTTCTCCTTGTGCGATAGGCCATGTAGTAGAGCGTCGGGATCACCACCAGCGTCAGCAGCGTGGAGACGAAGATGCCGAAGATCAGCGAGATCGCGAGCCCGTTGAAGATCGGGTCGTCGAGGATGAAGAACGCGCCGAGCATCGCCGCGAGGCCGGTCAGCATGATCGGCTGCGCCCGGGTGATCGCCGAATGCACGACCGCGTCCTTGAACGGGACGCCCGCCGCCACCTGCAGGTTGATGAAGTCGACCAGCAGGATCGAGTTGCGCACGATGATGCCCGCCAGCGCGATCATGCCGATCATGCTGGTGGCCGTGTACTGCGCGCCGAGCAGCGCGTGGCCGGGCATCACGCCGATGATCGTCAGCGGGATCGGCGCCATGATGATCAGCGGCGTCAGGTACGAGCCGAACTGCGCGACGACCAGCAGGTAGATCAGGATCAGGCCGACCGCGTACGCCGCGCCCATGTCGCGGAACGTCTCGTAGGTGATCTGCGATTCGCCGTCCCACTTGATCGCATAGTCGCGGTACGGGTCGTCCGGCTGGCGGATGAAGTACTCGACCAGCGAGCCGCCGCCGGGCGTGCGGATGGCGGCGACGTCCGAGCGCATCGCGAACATGCCGTAGAGCGGGCTGTCGATCTTCCCCGCCATGTCGGCGACGACGTAGTTCACCGGCAGCAGGTCCTTGTGGTAGATCGGCTGCTCGCGCACCGTGTCGCTGACGGTGACGAGCTCGCGGATCGGCGACCAGCTTGCCCGAGGCCGAGCGCACGGAGAGCTGCAGCAGCGTGTCGAGGTCGCCCTGCTGCTCGGCGGGCAGGCGCAGCGTCGCCGCGGCCGGGTACTTGCTCTCGTCGTGCAGGTAGCTCGTGCGCCTCGCCGGCGAGTCCCGCCCGCAGCGTGCCGACGATCGCGTCCTGCGGCACGCCCAGCATCGCGGCCTTGCTGCCGGTCGACCAGCAGCAGCTTCTTCGGCGCGCTGGCGATGCTGCTGTCGTCGACGTCGACGACGCCCTCGGTCTTCTCGAACACGGCGCGCACGGCCTTGGCGACCTCGCGCCGGCCTTCGGCCTCGGGGCCGTAGATCTCGGCGACGATCGGCGAGAGCACCGGCGGCCCCGGCGGCACCTCGACGACCTTCACGTTCGCGCCGAAGCGCTTGCCGATCGCCTGCAGCGCCGGGCCGCACGCGCGTCGCGATCGCATGGCTCTGCTCGCTGCGCTGGTGCTTGTCGACGAGGTTGACCTGGATGTCGCCGACCTCGCCGCCCGCGCGCAGGTAGTACTGGCGCACGAGGCCGTTGAAGTTGATCGGCGCGGCGGTGCCGGCGTAGGCCTGGTAGTCGGTCACCTCGGGCACGCGTCGCGAGGTGCGCGCCGAGCTCGCGCAGCACGGCGGCGGTCTGCTCGACCGGCGTGCCGGCCGGCATGTCGACGACGACCTGGAACTCCGACTTGTTGTCGAACGGCAGCATCTTGAGCTGCACGAGGCCGACGGCGGGCAGCACCAGCGACAGGCCGATCAGCGACCACGACGCCGAGTCCCAGCAGGCCGCGGTTGCGCGCGCCGCGGCGGTCGTCGAGCAGCGGCCGGAAGGTCCAGCGGAACACCGGCGCGAGCCTGCCCGCGAGCCCCTGCGGCTGGGCGTGCGGCGCCCCGTCGTGCGCGCCGCCGGCCGGCGACTCCTTGAGCCAGAGCCGCGCCAGCCACGGCGTGACGACGAACGCGATCGCCAGCGAGATCAGCATGCCCATGCTGGCGTTGATCGGGATCGGGCTCATGTACGGGCCCATCAGTCCCGAGACGAACGCCATCGGCAGCAGCGCGGCGATCACCGTCAGCGTCGCGAGGATCGTCGGCCCGCCGACCTCGTCGACGGCGCCGGGAATGATCTCGACGAGCGGCCTGCCCGGGTGCGAGTGCCCTGGTGGCGATGGATGTTCTCGACGACGACGATCGCGTCGTCGACCAGGATGCCGATCGAGAAGATCAGCGCGAACAGCGAGACGCGGTTCAGCGTGAAGCCCCAGGCCCACGACGCGAACAGCGTCGCCGTCAGCGTCAGGATCGACCGCGGCGCCGACGATCGCCGCCTCGCGCCGGCCGAGCGCGAGGAACACCAGCGCGACGACCGAGGCGGTGGCGAACAGCAGCTTCTGGATCAGCTTCTGCGCCTTGTCGTTGGCGGTGGCGCCGTAGTTGCGCGTCTCGGCGACCTCGACGTCCGGCGGGATCACCGTGTTGCGCAGCAGTCTCGACGCGGCGCATCACCGCGTCGGCGACGTCGATCGCGTTCTCGCCCGGCTTCTTGGTCACGGCGATGGTGACGGCCGGATACTCGCCGCGGCGTCCTTGCCGGCGATGCCGTGCCAGACGTAGCGGCGTCGCCGGCGGCGGGCCGTCGCGGACCGTCGCGACGTCCTGCAGGAAGACCGGCTTGCCGTCGCGCACGCCGACGACCAGCTCGGCGACGTCGCGCGCATCCCTGAGGAACGGGCCGGACTCGACCGCGACGGCGCGATTGCCCGCGAGCAGGTCGCCGACGGGCAGCGCCGAGGTTGGCCGACTGCAGCGCCGCGCGCAGGTCGGCGACGGTGACGCCGGTGCCCGCCATGCGCGTCGGATCGATGCTCGACCATCACGGCGCGGCCCGGGCCCGCCGATGGTCGTCACCTCGCGCGTGCCGGGGACGCGCTTCAGGTCGGCCTCGATGCTGTGGGCGACGCGCTCGAGGTCGTAGGCGCCGGTCGCCGGCGTTGCTGCTGTAGAGCGTCAGCGTGACGATCGGCACGTCGTCGATGCCCTTGGGCTTGATCAGCGGCGGCAGCACGCCGAGGCCCTTCGGCAGCCAGTCGGCATTGGCGTTGACCGTGTCGTACAGCCGCACCAGCGCCTCGATGCGCGGCACGCCGACCTTGTACTGCACGGTCATGACGGCGAGGCCCGGCCGCGACACCGACATCACGTGCTCGACGCCGGCGATCTGCGCCAGCACCTGCTCGGCCGGCGCCGCGACCATCTGCTCGACGTCGCGCGCCGACGCGCCGGGGAAGGGGATCAGCACGTTGGCCATCGTCACGTTGATCTGCGGCTCCTCCTCGCGCGGCGTGACGAGCACCGCGAACACGCCGAGCAGGAGCGCGACCAGCGCGAGCAGCGGCGTGATCTGCGCCGTCTGGAAGTAGGCCGCGATGCGGCCGGAGACCCGAGCTCCGGCGGGCCGCCCGGTCACCTCGTTGCGCGCGTCGATGGCATGACCGATCCTTCAGCGCACGCGCGCCGCGGCCTGCGGGTCGAGCGGCGACGCGCTCGCCAGCCGACACGCCCGCGAGGACTTCCACCGTGTCGTCGACGGTGCGTCCGAGCGCGCACCTGGCGCAGCACCGGCCGGCCGTTCGGCGTCGATCACGTACAGGCCGGTCATCTCCGCGCGGCGCACGACCGCGCGGCTCGGCACGAACAGGCGGGCGGCGCCGGCGCGCTGGCCGGGCAGCCACGCGCGCGCGAACGTTCCCGGGCTTGATGCCTTCGAGCGTCGCCGGCAGGTCGAGCCGCAGCTGGACCGTGTGCGTGCCCGGGTCGACGGTCGGGCAGCACCTCGACGCGCGCGGGCGCGATCCACTGGCGGTCGGCCGGCAGGCCCGGGATCTCGATCCGGATCGGCGGATCGGCGGGCAGCCCGGCGACCGAGGTCTGCGGCACCGCGGCGGTGACGCGCAGCGCCGCCGGATCGTAGAGCGTCAGCAGCGGACGGCCGGGCATCGCCATGTCGCCGAGCGCCACCGGGACCTCGGCGACGACGCCCGGCATACGGCGCCTTGACGACGAAGAACCCGGACTGCGTGTGCGCGACGCCGGCCTGCGCGATCTGCGCCGCGACCTGCGCCTGCGTCGCCTTGAACTGGGCCTCGGCGCGCTCGAGCGCGGCCTGGCTCGTGTACTTCTTCTCGTAGAGCTGCTTCTGGCGCTCGTATTCCTTCGTCGCCGCTTCGAGGGTCGCCCGCGCCGACAGCACCTGGGCGTCGCTGGCGGCGACCGCCTGGTCGGCGGCCTTGCGCGTCGAGCCTGGCGAGGACCTGCCCGGCCTTGACGGCGTCGCCGGCCTTGACGTCGAGGGCGACGACGGCGCCCGACACCTGGGCCGCGACGGCGGTCTGGCGCACCGCCTCGACGACCGCGTCGTAGCCCGAGGTGTCGCCGGTGCCGGTCGCCTGGACCGTCGCCGTGGCGAGCCCGGCGGGCGCGGCTGCGGCGGCCGGAGCCGCCGCCTGCGCGGGAGCGATGATCAGGCAGGCCGCGAGGGCGGCGGCCGACAGCCATTCCGTGTGCATCTGTGCGTCTCCTGTTCGACTTCGCCGCGGGCGCCGGGAGGCCCGGCGGGCTGGGCAGGCTGGCGTCCCGCGCTCAATGCTTGTATTATGTAGCTAATCAGTTAACAATGCAAGCAGTTGAGCTCGCACAGAATCCGGGACCAGACGCCGGGAGACCCCATGAAAGCCAAGCCGAATGCCGCCTGTCCGAGCATGGAAGGACTGCCGATCGAGGCGCTGGAGCACGTCGCCGCCTATTTCCAGACGCTCGCCGAGCCCACGCGCCTGCGGATCCTGAACCTGCTCCGCCAGGGCGAGCGCAATGTCGGGGAGCTCGCGCAGCTGTGCGGCTACACGTCGGCCAACGTCTCGCGCCACCTGGCGCTGCTGATGCAGCGGGGCCTCGTCGAGCGCGAGAGCCGCGGCACCGCCGTCTACTACCGCATCGCCGACGAATCGGTGTACGCGCTGTGCGACCTCGTCTGCGGCGCCGTCGCCCGCCAGCTGCAGAAGAGCGCGCTCGAGAGCGCCGCCTTCGTCCGCACCCCCAGTAAACAGTGTCTGACCCTACTTACCGCGACTGATGAGTGTCGGACCCTAATTCTTTGCGACAAATGAGTGTCTGACCCTAATTATTTGGGGCGGAGGTGGGCGAAGCGGGTTTCCAGCTTGCCCATGCCCCAGCCGGCGAAGACGAGGAAGGCGACGAACGCGAGCACCCACCAGCCCATGCCGACGCCGGTGACCGATGGCAGCGTCAGCTCGCCCGACGATGTTGGCCTTGATCCACGCGTCGATGCCGGGCGTCCACTCGACGTAGGCGAGCACGCCGGCCAGCATGCCCAGCGCGAACGCGATGCCGTCCTTGCGCCCGGTCGCCGCCGCGGCGATCGACGTGCCCGGGCAGTAGCCGCCGACGATGAACCCGGCGCCGAAGACGAGCCCGCCCAGCGCCTGCGCCGCGAAGCTCGTCGGCTCGACGTAGAGCTGCGGCCAGGTCGAGCTGACCCGCGGCCGACAGCACGAACAGGCCCGCCATCGCGGTGACGATCGCCGTGAACATCACCTTCACCACGGCCATGTCGTACAGGTAGAAGACCGCCGTCAGCTTGCGCGCGCTGCCGAAGCCCGCGCGCTCGAGGGAGAAGCCGAAGCCGGTGCCGAGGACGAACGCGATCGCCAGCTCGGCGGCGGCCGTGAACTCGATCGTGGACGAGAGCGGGAGCGTCATAGCCATTCCTTGCGGACGAACCAGGCGAGCGCGTAGGCGCTGGCGAACACCGCGCCCATGAACACGAGGCTGCCGACGTTGAGGATCGCGCCGCCGGTCAGCGCCTGGCCGCTGGTGCAGCCCTTGGCGATCTTGGCGCCGTACGCGGCGATGAAGCCGCCGACGAAGGCCAGCGCGAGCCGGCGATTGGCCGACACCTGCGGACCGTGCTCGGTGCTCCAGCTCACGCGGTGGCCGAGCACGCCGGAGACGAGCGCGCCGACGAAGGCGCCGGCGACGAGGAACAGCGTCCACGACGATCAGCGGCGCGCCGTCGTTGTAGTATTTCGCGAGCGCCGCGTTCGCGGCGGCGTGCTCGGGCGCCACCAGGCTCACGAGCCATGCGTCGAGCGCACCGAAGGCGGCGGTCGCGCCGAGGCCGCGGCCGGTGACGGCGTAGGTCGCCAGCAGCACGAGGCCGAGCAGCACGCCGACGGCATAGGGATTCCAGTAGGGTTTCGCGGCCGCCTCGACGGCAGCCGCGGGGCCGGCGTAGGGCCGGTCGTCCGCAAGCGTTTGGGTCATGTGCGATGATTCCTGTTCATGGCGCGGCGCGTCGTTTGCCGGAGCGGTGCGCGGTCGCGACAACAGTGAACTCCGGGAGAAGGCTCATCCTTTGGGCAGGCGGTGACTGTGACCTGGGTCACACAAGGCGGCGCGGACGTGCCGGGCGAAGGCTTTTGTTGATCCAGGCCAAGAATGGACCGGACCCCGGCGGCGGCCGGGTCTCGGCTCCGACAGGCGGTGCCTCGCGCGCTGCTCGTCGCGGCGATCGTGCTGTCGGCGGGCGCGGCCAACGCCGCCGGCGCGAACGTCGCCCCGCTGCTCGAAGGCATGGGCCCGGACCGCGGGCCGGTGGCGAGTCGCGTGCCGGTCGCGCAGCGCTACTTCCACCAGGGGACGGTGCTGACCTGGGGCTTCAACCCCGCCGAGGCCGCGCGCTCGTTCGAGGCGGCCGTCGCGGCCGATCCGCGCTGCGCGCTGTGCTGGTGGGGGCTCGCCTGGTCGCTGGGGCCCAACGTCAACTCGGACATGGCCGCCGGGCGACGCCGCGCGCGTGCAGGCGGCGCTGGCCAAGGCACGCGCGCTGGCGCCCGGCGCGTCGCCGCGCACCCGCGCGTTGATCGCCGCGCTGTCGGCGCGCCATCCGGCGGCCGATTCGCCGTCGATCCCGCGCGGCCGCCGAACGAGGAAGCCTACGCCGAGCGCATGCGCGCCCTCGCCCGCGCCCACCCGCAGGATGCCGACATCGCGATGCTCGCCGCCGAGGCGCTGCTCAACCTGCACCCGTACGACTGGTGGGACGGCGCCGGCGCGCCGCGGCCGTGGACGCCGGAGATCAGCGCGCAGCTCACGCGCGCGCTCGCCATCGCGCCCGACCATCCGGGCGCCAACCACTACTGGATCCACCTGATGGAATCGTCGGCGCAGCCCGCGGCCGCCCTGCCCAGCGCCGAACGGCTGCGCCGCGCCGTGCCCGGGTCGGGTCACCTGCTGCACATGCCGGCGCACATCGACATGCGCACCGGCCGCTATGCCGACGCGGTCGCGGCCAACGAGGCTTCGATCGCCGCCGACCGGCGCTATCTCGAGCAGGTCGACGCGCAGGGCGCCTACCGCGTCGGCTACGTCGCGCACAACCACCACTTCCTCTGGGCCTCGGCGGCGATGGAGGGGCGCAGCGCCGTCGCGCTGGCGGCCGCCCGCGCCGCCTAGCCCGCCGCCTGCGGCCCGGGCCGCCCAGCCGGGGCACCGGCATCCTGCAGCACTACTACGTGCTCCCGCTGTACGCGCTGGTCCGCTTCGGGCGCTGGCGCGAGATCCTCGAGGAGACGCTGCCGCCGGACGTCGCCGAGCCGTACCCGCTGGCGATCTGGCATTACGCGCGCGGCACGGCGCTCGCGCGCACGGGCCGGGTCGCCGACGCGCGGCGAGAGCTCGCCAGCGTCGAGCGGCTGGCCGGCGACCCCGGCCTCGAGCGCGCGCGGATCAAGAACATCAACCCGGCGCAGGCGCTGGTGAAGATCGCCGCCCTGACGCTCGCCGCCGACATCGCCACGGCCGAGGGGCGCCCCGCGGACGCGGTCGCGCCGCTGGTCGCGGCCACCGCGCTCGAGGACGGCCTCACCTACGACGAGCCGCACCTGTGGCTCGCGCCGACACGCCACGCGCTGGGCGCCGCGCTGCTCGCGGCGGACCGCCCCGCGGACGCGGAGCGGGTCTACCGCGAGGACCTGCGCCACTATCCGGCGAACGGCTGGTCGCTCGCCGGCCTCGCCGAAGCCGAGCGGCGGCAGGGCCGGCTCGAGGCGGCGCGGGCGACGCAGGCGCGCTTCCGCGCCGCCTGGGCCAACGCCGACATCGTCGTCACGGCGTCGCGCTACTGACGGCGCGCGCCGCATCCCGTCCGGCGCGGCTTCGCTTCCGCCGTTCGTCCACCCCAGTCCGCGCGTTCGGCAAGCACGAACCCGGCCAAGTTTGCGCTAGCGCAAACATCGGCGTCCCGGCACGCGCTGTGTGACCTGGGTCACATTGTGCATCGCAGCGCAGCGCGCTCTAATGCGGCAACGAATCCAACAGATCCGACTTCCGGATCGCGCGCAACACGTCTGTCTGCACACGGTCCGCGAGTCCCGCACAAGGGCACACAGGCCATGGAGCATCTCTCTCGCCGGCGCTTCCTCAAGATCACCGCGGCCACGTTCGGCGCCGCCGCCGCAGCCACCGCGGCCCTGGGAAGAGCTGTCGCAGGTCGCCAGGGCCGCCGATGCGCCCGCCGGCAGCGTCACGACCATCCCGACGTTCTGCGAAATGTGCTTCTGGCGCTGCTCGGGCTTCGCCTCCCGTCCGCGACGGCAAGCTGTGGAAGTTCGAGGGCAACCCGCGCGACCCGCAGAGCCGCGGCCGGCTGTGCCCGCGCGGCACCGGCGCCGTCGGCGTCGTACTACGACCCGGACCGCCTGCAGAAGCCGCTGATCCGCCGCGGCGAGCGCGGCAAGGAGGAGTGGACCGCCGTCACCTGGGACGAGGCGTTCACCTACATCGCCGAGCGGATGAACAAGATCAAGGCGCAGCACGGCCCGGAGTCGGTCGCGATGTTCAACCACGGCATCGGCCAGTTCTTCATCCAGCACGCGCTCAAGTCCTGGGGCGCGATCAACTTCGCCGGCTCGTCGTTCGCGCAGTGCCGCGGGCCCGCGCGACGTCGGCTTCGCGCTGACCTTCGGCAGCGGCCTCGGCTCGCCCGAGCCCGTCGACATCGCGAACACGAACTGCCTCGCGCTGATCGGCGAGCACCTCGGCGAGAACATGCACAACACGCAGGTGCAGGAGTTCGCGCAGGCGGTCGAGCGCCGCATCCCGATCATCGTCGTCGACCCGCGCTTCTCGGTGGCGGCGAGCAAGGCGAAGTACTGGCTGCCGATCCGCCAGGGCACCGACCTGGCGCTGCTGCTCGCGTGGTGCAACGTGCTGGTCACCGAAGGCCGCTACGACCGCGAGTTCGTCGAGAAGCACGGCCACGGCTTCGACAAGTTCGCGGCCGAGATCAAGGACAGCACGCCGGAGTGGGCGGCGCCGGAAACGGGCCTCGACGCCGAGCTGATCCGCGTGACGGCGCGCGAGCTCGCGAACGCCCGGCCGGCGCGCGCTGGTCCACCCGGGCCGCCGCGTGACCTGGAACGGCGACGACACGCAGCGCAGCCGCGCGATCGCGCTGCTTTCCGCGCTGCTCGGCAACTGGGGTCGCAAGGGTGGGCTCTACCTCTCGACCAGCATGAAGGTGGCGCCGTACCCGCTGCCCAAGCCGCCGCAGTCCGACAAGCCGATGGCCGACAACCCGAACGGCGAGAGGTATCCCGTTCGCCGACGAGGGCATCACCAACGGCATCCGCGACGCGACGATCACCGGCAAGCCGTACCCGATCAAGGGCTGGTTCGTCTACTCGACGAACCTGCTCTACGCGCTGCCGAATCCCGGCCGAGACGCTGAAGGCGATCGACGCGCTCGACCTCCTGGTCGTCATCGACACGATGCCCAGCGAGATCACCGGCTACGCCGACGTCGTGCTGCCCGGAGGTCACGTTCCTCGAGCGCCACGAGCAGCTGCTGGTCGGCTTCGGCCGCCGCGGCTGGACGTCGCTGCGCCAGCCGGTGGTGCCGGCGCCGCACGACGCCAAGCCCAACTGGTGGATCGCCAAGGAGCTCGCGAAGAAGCTCGGCATTCCCGAGTGCCTGCCGTTCAAGGACATCGAGGAGTACCTGCGCTACCGCGTCGAGAAATCCGGGATGAGCTGGGACGAGCTGAAGCGCGAGGGCGTGATCCTCGGCGAGCCCGAGCCCCGATCTACGTCGAGGACGGCGCCGAGCTCAAGTTCGACACGCCGTCGGGCAAGGTCGAGTTCTGGTAGGACCAGCTGCAGGCGAAGGGCTTCGACCCGGTGCCCAGATACACGCCGCCGCCAAGGCCCCGCCCGAGGGCTTCCTGCCGCTGATCACCGGGCGCGCGCCGGTGCACACGTTCAGCCGCACGCAGAACAACCCGCTGCTGCACGAGCTGATGCCCGAGAACGAGGTCTGGGTGAACGCGGCGACGGCGGCCAAGGCCGGCCTCGCCAACGGCCAGTACGTGCAGCTGAAGAACCAGGACGGCGTCGTGAGCAACCGCGTCCGGGTCAAGGCCACGCAGCGCATCCGCCCGGACTGCGTCTACATGGTCTACGGCTTCGGCCAGACGGCAAGGCGTTGACGAGCGCGTACCTGAAGGGCGCCAACGCCACGCAGCTGACGACGCGATACGTCGTCGATCCGCTGATGGGCGGCACCAGCCTCCACAGCAACTTCGTCACCTTCGTGAAGGAGGCGTGAGATGTCCCGCTTCGCGATGGTCATCGACACGCGCAAGTGCGTCGGCTGCATGGACTGCGTGGTCGCCTGCCAGACGGAGAACGACGTTCCGCACGGCTACTGCCGCGACTGGATCACGACCGAGGTGCGCGGCGCGTTCCCGACGCTGACGCTGGAGATCCGCTCGGAGCGCTGCAACCACTGCGACCGGCCCGCCCTGCGTCACGTGCTGCCCGACGGGCGCGAGCCACGTCGAGGATCCCGGCAAGGTCGTGCTCGTCACCGCCAGCCGCTGCATCGGCTGCAAGGCCTGCGTGGCGGCGTGCCCGTACGACGCGCGCTTCGTCCACCCGGACGGCTACGCCGACAAGTGCACGTTCTGCCATCACCGCACGAAGGACGGCAAGGATCCCGCCTGCGTGTCGGTGTGCCCGACGCACTGCATGACCTTCGGCGACCTCGACGACCCGAAGAGCAAGGTCAGCGAGCTGCTGCGCTCGCGCCCCCACCACGCGCTGCTGCCCGAAGCCGGGACCGGGCCGCGCATCTTCTACCTGACGTAAGGGGCGATCCGCCATGCTCGAGCTCACGACCACGCGGCACAACCCGCTCGTCGATCCCCAGTCTCGCCGTCTGGAGCTGGGAGATTCCCGTCTACCTGTTCCTGGGCGGCATCGTCGCCGGCATGATGGTGCTGGCCGGCATCAACCTGATCCGGATCGCGCGCGGCGACGACCCGAAGACCTTCTTCTCGGTGCAGACGCCGATCTTCGCGATGCTGCTGCTCTCCCTCGGCATGGGGGCGCTGTTCCTCGACCTCGCGCACAAGCTCTACGTCTGGCGCATCTACCTCGCCTTCGAGCCGACGTCGCCGATGTCCTGGGGCGCGTGGGTGCTGATCCTCGTCTACCCGGTCCTGATCGGGTCGGCGCTGGTGCGGCTGCCCGAATCGTGGCCGGGGCTGGCGCGCGCGGTCCCCGCCGTCGCCCGCGCCTCCGACTGGCTGCTCGCGCGCAGCCGGCGTCATCGGCGCCCTGGGCTGGACCAACGTCGTCCTCGGCGTCGGGCTGGGCATCTACACCGGCATCCTGCTCAACACGATGGTCGCGCGCCCGCTGTGGAACAGCGCGATCCTCGGGCCGCTGTTCCTGGTGTCCGGGCTCTCGGCCGGCGCGGCGCTGATCCACCTCGCCACGCGCCTGCTGCCCGGACGGCCGGCGCCGCAGGGCCTCGTGGCCGGTGCCGTCGCCGCGCTGTGGCAGCCGCTGGGCCGCGAGGCGCCGGCGAAGGAGTCCGGCCAACGAGCTGGTCCGCGCCGACCTCGCCTTCCTCGCGGTCGAGCTGGTGCTGATCGGGCTGCTGCTCGCGAACCTCTATACGTCGACGGCGTCGCACGCCGCCGCGGCCGGGATCATCGCCAGCGGCCCGTATGCGCTGGCGTTCTGGGGCGGCGTCGTCGGCCTCGGCATCGTCGTCCCGCTCGCGCTGCAGGGGCTCGAGCTCGGGCACCGCATTCCGCACACCGTGCTGCCGGCGCTGCTGGTGCTCGGCGGCGGGTTCGTGCTGCGCTGGGTGATGGTCAGCGCCGGCCAGTTGTCGCACCTGACGATGGCCGGCGCCGGTTGAAGCTGCTTACCACTGAAGGAGAAGTCGATGAGACGTAACGCGATGTTGGTCACCGCACTCGTCGCGCTGGGCACGGGCACCGCGCTCGCGCAGGCGCCGGCCGCGGCGCCCGCCGAGAAGCCCACGATCCCGCAGATCTGCAAGACCTGCCACCAGGCGCAAGCCGAACGCGCTGCAGGGCATCTTCGAGAACGTGGCCTTCAAGAGCCAGGCGATCCAGCTGAAGATCGACGCCAACACCGAGATCGTCCGCTTCGATCCCAAGACGCTGAAGGTCGTCGATGCCGGCAAGCCCGAAGCCGACCGAGGCGCTGCGCGAGATCGCCGAAGAACCGCGAGGCGCGCATCGACTACGTCGACAAGGACGGCAGCGAAGCTGGCGACGCAGATCACGTTCAAGGGCCCGATCAAGCTCGCGCCGGAGAAGCTCATCGCCTATGCGCAGGTCGAGCAGCTGGTGGCCCAGGGACCGGACAGCCGGCAAGTACACGCTGATCGACTCGCGGCCGCTGCCGCGCGTGCAGGAAGGAACGATCCCGACGTCGATCAACCTGCCCTACCCCGCCTGGGACAAGTTCGTCGACCGCCTGCCCAAGGACAAGAGCCGCCTGACGGTCTTCTTCTGCCAGGGCGTGACCTGCATGATGAGCCCGAACTCGCTGCGCAAGGCCGAGGCGCTGGGCTACACCAACGTCAAGGTCTACCGCGAGGGCTACCCGGAGTGGCAGGAGAGGAACATCGGCGTGATCGCCGCGCCGCACCTGAAGGAAGCCTGGATCGACAAGGACATCCCGCACGTGCTGGTCGACGCGCGGCCGGCGTCGACCGCCGCCGAAGGCGCGATCCCCGGCGCGGTGTCGATTCCGCCGTCCAAGGTCCTCGACGCCGTCGCCGCCCTGCCCGCCGCCAAGCTGAAGGCGCCGATCATGGTCTACGACGTCGACGGCGGGAACTCGGCGCTGCAGGTCGCGCGCGTCATCAAGGCCTCGGGCCAGCCGAACGTCACCGTGATCGGCGGCGGCTACGACGCCTGGGTCGGCGCCAAGGGCAAGGTCGTGACCGGGGCGCTGCCGACCAAGGTCGCCTACGTGCCGAAGCCGCGTCCGGGCTCGCTGCCCGAACGCCGAGTTCGAGCAGCTCGCCAAGGCGACGCCGCCCAACGTGATCATCCTCGACGTGCGCAATCCAGGACGAGGCCAACGCCGGCATGATCAAGGGCGCGATCCTGATCCCGGACGAGGAGCTGGCGGCGCGGATCGGCGAGCTGCCGAAGGGCAAGAAGATCGTCACCCACTGCTCGACCGGCGTGCGCGCGGAAATGGCGTACCACAAGCTGAAGGCGGCCGGGTACGACGCCGCCTTCGTCTACGCCGTGGTCGACGTGAAGAAGAACGGCACGTTCACCGTCACGCCGAACTAGGGCGCAGGAAAGCCGCAAGGACGGGGAGCCGCGGCTCCCCGTCCGGCAGGCGCGCGGCGAGATCACCTTATCCAGGGAGAACCACCATGAACAGGATCAAGCGGACGGCGGTCTGGCTCGCACTGGCCGCGGCGGGCATCGCGCCGCAACTGGCGCAGGCCACCGACGGCTATTTCGCCAACGGCTACGGCCTGAAGTCGATCGGCATGGGCGGCGCCGCCGTCGCGGTCGCGCAGGAACCGTTCGGCGGCGCGGTGAACCCGGGGGCGATGTCCTTCCTCGGCAACAACTGGCAGCTCGGCGTGGCCTGGTTCAGCCCGAACCGCGACGCGTCGCGGACCGGCTCCGGCATGGCCGGCATCGACGCCAGCGTCGAGAGCGGCAGCACCAACTTCTTCATCCCCGAGGTCGGCGCCAACTTCCTGGTCCGGCCCGACCTCGCGCTCGGCATCACCGTCGTCGGCAACGGCGGCATGAACACCGACTATCCCGGCGGGCAGATCGGCACAGAGCGCGTGCTACTCGTTCCGGCCGCGGCCAGCAGCCCCTACAACCTGCTTTGCGGCGACGGCAACCTCGGCGTCGACCTGATGCAGCTGCTGGTCGCACCGTACGTGTCGTGGCAGCCGGTCAAGGGGCACTCGATCGGCATCGCGCCGGTCATCGCCTACCAGCAGTTCAAGGCGGAGGGCATGCAGGCGTTCGACAATCCGATCTTCTCCAACAGCCCGGGCAACGTCACCAACAACGACTACGCCAGCGCCTGGGGCCTCGGCGTGCGCATCGGCTACATGGGCCAGCTGACCGAGCAGCTCGCCATCGGCGCCGCCTGGGCCAGCAAGATCGGCATGGACAAGTTCGACAAGTACCAGGGCCTGTTCGCCCAGCAGGGCGGCTTCGACATCCCGTCGAACTTCACCGTCGGCCTCTCGTTCCGGCCGACCAAGCAGTGGCTGTTCGCGCTCGACTTCGAGCGGATCTTCTACGACGACGCGCCGTCGGTGAGCAACCCCAGCGCCGCGCTCGGCTACTGCCTGCCGCCGCAGATGGGCGGCCCCGGGCTGCGCGACTACTGCCTCGGCGGCTCCAGCGGCGCCGGCTTCGGCTGGCAGAACATCGACGTCTGGAAGGTCGGCGTGCAGTACCAGATCAACGACGCCTGGACCGTCCGCGGCGGCTACAACCACACCGACAACCCGGTCCGGCCGCAGGACGTGACCTTCAACATCCTGGCCCCGGGCGTGGTCAAGGACCAGTGGTCGGCCGGCCTCTCGTTCAAGGTCGACAAGACCTCGGAGATCTCCGCCGCGTTCATGTACGCGCAGAACAATTCGGTGACCGGCCCGAGCCTGTTCGTCGGCTTCGGCGCGCCGCCGACGACCACCGAGACGATCTCGATGAAGGAATACCTGATCGGCGTCGCCTACTCGCACTGGTGGTAGGCGAATGACCGGGGACCGGTCACCGCGACCGATCCCCAGTCGCATCGGTTCGACGCCGCACGGCGCGGGCCTAAACTGACGGGGATGGATACCTTCCGGCGCCTCTTGCGGTTCTCGTCTCGCGCCCTGGCACCGGGCCGCGCCGCCGGGCCGCTGCGCCTGGCGCTGCTGCTCGCCGCCATGGCGGCGGTCATGGTCATCGATGCCGCCGCGGCGGGCGTGCGCCAGGTGGAAGTCTTCGTCAGCGAAGGCTGTCCGCACTGCGCGGCGGCGCAGGCCTTCGTCGACCAGCTGGCCAGCGAGCGCGGCGACGTCGAAGTCACGATCGTCGACGTCCGCAGCGTGCCCGGCGCGCTCGGCCGCCTGCAGGAGCTGTCGCGGAAGAGCGGCATCGCGCAGCCCGGCGTGCCGACGATCCGGATCGGCGATGCGCTGATCGTCGGCTTCGATTCGCCGGCGACCACCGGCGCCCGGATTCGCGGGCCTGCTCGATGCCACCGCGCCGGGGGGTGCGCGGGCGCCGCCCCGTCCGGCGAAGCCGGCGCAGCTGCCCGCAGGATTCGCAGCTCGCGTGCCAGGCGCCGCCGTCCCGACGCGGTCGACGCTGCCGTTCAGCGACCGCAGGATCAGCGTCGAGACGTCGGCCTGCCGCTGTTCACGCTGGTGATCGGCGCGCTCGACGGCTTCAATCCCTGCTCGATGTGGGTGCTGATCCTGATGCTCTCGATGCTCGCGACGCCTGCGCGACCGGCGGAGGATGCTGGCGATCGCCGGCACGTTCGTCGCGATCCAGGGGATCGTCTACTTCGCGTTCATGGCCGCCTGGCTGAACCTGTTCCTGCTGATCGGGCTGTCGCGGCCCTCGGAGATCGCGATCGGCCTGCTCGCCCTCGTCGCCGGCGCGATCAACCTCAAGGACTTCGCGCTCCCGGGACGCGGCATCTCGCTGTCGATACCCGCGGCGGCGAAGCCGGGCATCTACCAGCGGCTGCGCGCCATCCTCCAGGCCGAGCGCCTGTGGCCCGCCGTCGCCGGCGCGGTCGTCCTCGCGCTGCTGGTGCAGGTCGTCGAGCTCCTGTGCACGTCGGGGTTTCCCGCGCTCTACACGCGGATCCTCACGCTGCGCGAGCTGGACCGGGCCGCCTACTACGGCTACCTGCTGCTCTACAACGCGATGTACATGCTGGACGACGTCGTCGATTCTGGGCATCGGCATCGTCACCTTGTCCGAGCGCCGGCTGCAGGAGCGCGAGGGGCGGCTGCTGAAGCTCGTCGCCGGGCTGGCGATGATCGGCCTCGGAGCCTTTCTGCTGGCGCCGCGCTAGCTCCGAAGCCCGACGGCAGGGACCGCGCGGCGGGCGCCGCGGCGTCAGCCCTTGCCGGTCTTGCAGCTGCTGAAGCCGAACGGCAGGTAGGCCGGGCACCAGCCGACGATCCCGGTGAGTGCCACCACGACCCCGAGGTAGCCCCACATCCCGATGACGCCCATCGCGGCCAGCGCGATCAGCGCCAGCCCCAGCACGATGCGAAGAACACGGTCGATGCCGCCTACGTTTGCCTTCATTGCCGATCTCCTGAAAAGTGGATTCCCGTTGCCGTCACGATCACTGCCGATCCGCGGCGCGATTCCCTCGATTCCCGATCCGTGCGCACGCGCCCCTGCTCAGGCGCCGGGCTTGACCGTCGGCCAACCCCGCCGCACCCATTCGCTCATGCCCCCTTCGACGAAGCGCACGTGGGCGTATCCGCCGGTCGCGCGCAGCGCACGGAGCAGCGCGCTGGACCGATTCTGCGAGTTGCAGATCAGGAACACCGGCTTGCCGGGGTCGGTCGGGATCTCGCCGACGCGCCGGTTGACCTGGCTCATCGGAAGCAGGAAAGCCCCCGCCGCGACACCGTTGGCGTGCTCCTGCGGCTCACGGATGTCGATGAGGACGGCGCTCCCGAGCTCGGCCTGGCCGCGGGCGTAATCCAGGCTGACGACATTGGGGTCCATGTTCGACGCGCCCGCGCCGGTCGCGGCGAGCCCAACGCAAAGAACTGAAGTCGTGAACATCCTGCGCATCGCTTTCATTCCCATCGCATTCATTCCATATCCCTCGCACATTGCACGTTCCCGCCCTTTTCGCCCGCGGACCGCGGCCGCGGCCTGCCGTGGGCGCTCAGCGCAGGAACAGAAAACTGGTCTGCTCGCGGCGGACCACGGCGGGCTCGTCGACAGCCTGGACGACGATCTCGACCTTCCGCGACCCGCCGCCATCGCTGCCTTCCCCCGTCGGGACCTGCAGTTCGACCGGAACGAGCAGCGACGACGCGCCGCCGACCGCGACCGGCTGCGCGACGCCGGCGACGTGGATGCCGGGCAGTCCGGACGCGGTCACCGCGAAGCGGCGCGGCTTCTCGTCGGTGTTCATGATCTGGAGCTGATAGACATTGGCGACCACCCCGGGCCCCGCCTCGCGCGCCAGCGCCCCGCGGTCACGGATCACGTCCACCTTGAGCGGATTGCGCATGGCCAGCGAGCCGAAGGTGACGGCGACGATGATCGCCAGCAGCGTCGTGTAGACCAGCGTGCGGGGCCGCAGCACCCGGCGCCACATCGCCTTCCCGTCGAGGCGCTGCTCCAGCGCGTTCTCCGACGCATAGCGGATCAGGCCCTTCGGGGAGCCGATGCGGTGCATGACCTGGTCGCAGCCGTCGATGCAGGCGGCACAGCCGATGCACTCGTACTGCAGCCCCTTGCGGATGTCGATCCCGGTCGGGCAGACCTGCACGCAGACGTTGCAGTCGACGCACTCGCCCAGGCCCGCGGCCTTCGCGTCGACCTTGCGGCTGCGCGCGCCGCGCGGCTCGCCGCGCCCGGCGTCGTAGGCGATGATCAGCGTGTCGCGGTCGAACATCGCCGACTGGAAGCGGGCGTACGGGCACATGTACTTGCACACCTGCTCGCGCATGAACCCGGCGTTGCCCCAGGTGGCGAAGCCGTAGAACAGGATCCAGAAGGTCTCCCACGGCCCGAGGCTCCAGGTGACGGCGCGGTAGCCCAGGTCGGCGATCGGGCTGAAGTAGCCGACGAACGTGTAGCCGGTCCAGAAGGCGATGAGCAGCCACGCCGCGTGCTTCAGGCCCTTGGTGGCGAATTTCCGGAGCGACATCGGCGCGCGGTCGAGCATCATCCGGAGCGCGCGGTCGCCCTCGATCCTGCGCTCGACCCACATGAAGATCTGGGTGTACACGGTCTGCGGGCAGGCGTAGCCGCACCACAGCCGGCCGGCGACCGCGGTGAACAGGAACAGCGAGTACGCGCAGATGACGAGCAGCGCCGTCAGGTAGATCACGTCCTGCGGCCAGAGCACGATCCCGAAGATGTAGAACTTGCGGGAGGCGATGTCGAGCAGCACCGCCTGCCGGCCGTTCCAGCGCAGCCACGGCAGCCCGTAGAAAATGACCTGGGTGACGAAGACCAGCGCCCAGCGCCAGTTCGCGAACACGCCGACCACAGCCCGGGGATAGATCTTCCTCCGGGCCTCGTACAGCGCGATCTCGTCGTGGCCCGCGTTCCGGGCCGCAGTGTCGACCATTGCACCTTGCCTCGATGGGATCGGGACGCGCCACCTGCCCATGCCGGTGGCTCCCGACGCCCTTAGCTTGGCGGCGCGGACCGGCCGCGTCTGTAACCTGGGTCACAGCGGGCCGCCACCAAGGCATGCGACGCCGGGATCACGGCCCGCTCAGGCCGCGCAGAGCCGCCCACCACAGGCGCAGCCGCAGGCCGAGCGTCGTCGTGTAGCCGACCGCCACCGAGCGCATCCGACCCTGCCCGTCGACCACGATGAAGGCCGGCACCCCGTGCAGGCCGTAGCGCGCGGCAATGCTGCCGTTCGGGTCGATCGCCGTCGGCCAGTCGAGGCCGCGCTCCTTCAGCACCTTCGCCACGGCGGTCGCCGCACCCGACTGCATCGCCACGGTGAGCACCGGCCAGTCCGCCCGCACCGCCTCGACGTTGCCCTGCTGGACCTTGCAGATCGCGCACCACTCGGCCCAGAAGTAGACGCCGACGACCTTCCCCGGGTGGGCGGCGCGAAATTCGGCGAGGCTGACGGTGCCGCCGTCGGCCAGCGGGGCCGTGAAGTCGGGGGCCGGTCCCTTCGGCACGTCACGGGCCTGCCACCACTGCATGGCGAGGACGACGAGGACGAAGAGAGCGAGCTCCATCCCCCATCTGAGCCAGCGTCTGCCGCGCCGCCGCGGCCCGCCGGGCACGCTGGACGAGAGGTCATTGCGAAACATGGGAAGCAACAACAAAAACGGGGAGCCGCGGCTCCCCGTTGCCCTGGAATCTGCGCGTGCGATCAGCAGCCGCCCTTCTTTTCCTTCTTCGGCGCCGCTTCCTTGGTTGCCGGGGCCTTGGCCTTGGCCGCGTCGACCGCCTTCTGCTTCTCGGCGTCGGTCATCTTCGCCCAGGCGTCGGCGGTGACGTCGGCGGGCTTTTCCAGCTTGGCCGGCGCCTTCATCGTCGAGGCATCCTTCGGCGGATCGGCGGCGAGCGCGCTCGCGCTCGACAGGACAAACACGGACGCGGCAAGGATCGAAATCAGCTTGTTCATCGGACGACTCCTGATGGGCATTGCGGATTGGATGGGCGGGCGCCACTCGATGGTGCCCCTGAACGGCTGCGGGGGCGGATTATGCCCGGTCGGCGCCGCGCTGTCAGCATTCCCTCCCCGTTCGGCACGCGACCTAGCCATTCGGGTAATAGGGGCTTACTCCTCTCGGTTATAGACGCCCCGGGGGCATTCTTCGCCTAATGCTGCGCTGTCGTGGCATGGCGCCGGCCGGCCACCGTTACCCATTGAAACGAGGAGATTCTGCCGTGAATTTCGACAAGGAACTGGACGCCCGCGGGCTGTCGTGCCCGCTGCCGATCCTCAAGACCAAGAAGGCGCTGAACGAGCTCGCCTCCGGCCAGGTGCTGAAGGTCATCGCGACCGATCCGGGATCGGTCAAGGACATGCAGGCGTTCGCCAACCAGACCGGCAACGCGCTGGTCGAATCCGGCGAAGAGAACAAGGACTACTTCTTTTTCCTGAAGAAGAAGTAGCCGACCCGACCCCGCCCCTGCGCGACCGAGAACCGGAGAAACATCCATGACCGATGCACCGAAGAAAATGGCCATCATCGCGAGCAAGGGCACGCTCGACATGGCCTATCCGCCGCTGATCCTCGCGACGACGGCCGCCGCGCTCGGCTACGAGGTGAAGATCTTCTTCACGTTCTACGGGCTGCAGCTGCTGCGCAAGGACCTGGGCCACATCAGGATCAGCCCGCTCGCCAATCCGGCGATGCCGATGCCGATGCCGATGCCCGTGATGGTGTCGGCGCTGCCCGGCATGGAGGCGATGGCGACGATGATGATGAAGCAGAAGATCAAGAAGCACGGCGTCGCCTCGCTCGAGGAGCTGCGCGCGCTCTCCCTCGAGGCCGACGTCACGCTGATCGCCTGCCAGATGACGATCGACCTGTTCGAGTTCGACAAGAGCGAGTTCATCGACGGCATCGAGTACGGCGGCGCGGCGACCTTCCTCGAGTTCGCAGGGAACGCCGACATCACGCTGTTCATTTGACCGGGATCGAGCGTCGTCTCAGACTTGCAGGCCACTGCGGCGAACGAGCAGCGTGTGCGTGATAACGAAATCCATCCAGGGAGGAAAACCATGAAGCAGATGAAGCAGACGGCGATCTGGCTCGCACTGGCCGCGGCGGGCATCGCGCCGCAACTGGCGCAGGCCACCGACGGCTATTTCGCCAACGGCTACGGCCTGAAGTCGATCGGCATGGGCGGCGCCGCCGTCGCGGTCGCGCAGGAACCGTTCGGCGGCGCGGTGAATCCGGGGGCGATGTCCTTCCTCGGCAACAACTGGCAGCTCGGCGTGGCCTGGTTCAGCCCGAACCGCGACGCGTCGCGGACCGGCTCCGGCATGGCCGGCATCGACGCCAGCGTCGAGAGCGGCAGCACCAACTTCTTCATCCCCGAGGTCGGCGCCAACTTCCTGGTCCGGCCCGACCTCGCGCTCGGCATCACCGTCGTCGGCAACGGCGGCATGAACACCGACTATCCCGGCGGGCAGATCGGCACGCAGAGCGCGTGCTACTCGTTCCGGCAGCAGCCCGGCCCGTACAACCTGCTCTGCGGCGACGGCAACCTCGGCGTCGACCTGATGCAGCTGCTGGTCGCGCCGTACGTGTCGTGGCAGCCGGTCAAGGGGCACTCGATCGGCATCGCGCCGGTCATCGCCTACCAGCAGTTCAAGGCGGAGGGCATGCAGGCGTTCGACAATCCGATCTTCTCCAACAGCCCGGGCAACGTCACCAACAACGACTACGCCAGCGCCTGGGGCGTCGGCGTGCGCATCGGCTACATGGGCCAGCTGACCGAGCAGCTCGCCATCGGCGCCGCCTGGGCCAGCAAGATCGGCATGGACAAGTTCGACAAGTACCAGGGCCTGTTCGCCCAGCAGGGCGGCTTCGACATCCCGTCGAACTTCACCGTCGGCCTCTCGTTCCGGCCGACCAAGCAGTGGCTGTTCGCGCTCGACTTCGAGCGGATCTTCTACGACGACGCGCCGTCGGTGAGCAACCCCAGCGCCGCGCTCGGCTACTGCCTGCCGCCGCAGATGGGCGGCCCCGGGCTGCGCGACTACTGCCTCGGCGGCTCCAGCGGCGCCGGCTTCGGCTGGCAGAACATCGACGTCTGGAAGGTCGGCGTGCAGTACCAGATCAACGACGCCTGGACCGTCCGCGGCGGCTACAACCACACCGACAACCCGGTCCAGCCGCAGGACGTGACCTTCAACATCCTGGCCCCGGGCGTGGTCAAGGACCAGTGGTCGGCCGGCCTCTCGTTCAAGGTCGACAAGACCTCGGAGATCTCCGCCGCGTTCATGTACGCGCAGAACAATTCGGTGACCGGCCCGAGCATGTTCATCGGCTTCGGCGCGCCACCGACGACCACCGAGACGATCTCGATGAAGGAATACCTGATCGGCGTCGCCTACTCGCACTGGTGGTAGGCGAATGACCGGGGACCGGTCACCGCGACCGGTCCCCGGTCGCATCGGTTCGACGCCGCACGGCGCGATCGCAGCAGTCGCACTTGGACGCGCTGCGTCGCGCCGGCACGGCGAGCGAACCACTCGCCGCGAGGTCGCGGCATCCCCCACACCCTTCCCGCTGGAGAACATCGATGCGCGCCCGTTCGCTCGCCCTCACCGTCTTCGCCCTCGCGTTCGGCGCGCCGGCGCTCGCCGCGCCCGTACTGATGTCCGCGGACTGGGGCAGGGATGCCTGTGCCGCGTGGAACAAGGACCCGGTGCTCACCGACAAGCTGGCGGAGAGCGGCTGGATCAAGAACGACGCCGGCCGCGGCTTCAAGGTGATGCAGGTCTACCGCACCGACTGCGGCGAGAAGGCGACGGCGGAGCTGCGCGTGGCGCTGAAGGACGGCAAGGCCGCCTGCGTCTACGGCGGCGCGCCCGAAACCGCCAGGCTCGAAGGCGGCTCCGACTACGTGATGAAGGCCGAGACCAAGCGCTGGCTCGAAATGGGCCAGGGCGAGTACGGGCCGATGGCGGCGATGATGTTCGGCCGCCTGGGGTTCGAGGGCCCGAAGATGGAAGCGATGGGCAACATGGGCCCGTTCGAGAACTTCCTGCTGCTGGTCGGCAAGGTTCCCTCCGACGCCGGATCCTGTCCGGCGAAGTAGCCGCCGCCGGGCGCCCGCCCTGCGCGGGCGACGAATCCCGATCCGGCGCGCCGGGCCGGGATCAGGTGTGGGCCAGCGCCGCGTTCGCCTCGCGCCGGCGCCGTCCCTCGGCCTCGATCACGTTGATGAGCTCGGGCCGCCTTCCGGCCAGCACGCGGAAGTCGGCGACGTCGAGCACCAGCAGCACGCTCGGCTTGGTGACGACGACCGAGGCCGAGCGCGGCGTGCCGAACAGCAGCGCCATCTCGCCGAAGAACGCCCCCGGCCGCAGCACGACCGGCTCGGGCGTGACCATGGCGGTCGCCTCGCCGGAGACGATGAAGTACATGGCGTCGCCGGGCTGGCCCTCGCGCACGACCACGGTGCCGGCGGCGACGTCGCGCGCGTGCAGCAGGCGCACGATGTCGGCGATCGCCGCGGCGCCGAGCGTCTGGAAGAACGGCACCTCCGCCACCAGGTCCCAGGTCTTCAGGAAGTGCCGGCGCGACAGCTCCTCGCCGAAGGCGTTGGCGACGATGCCGGCCCACAGCGCGAAGATGACGATGCCGCTCATCATCACCCAGGCGCCGAGCATGCGGCCCCAGAAGGTCGCCGGCACCATGTCGCCGTACCCGGTGGTGCTGAGGGTCACGATCGACCACCAGAGCGCGTGCGGGATGCTGCGGAAGTTGCCTCCCTGCACGTCGCGCTCGAACACATACGCCAGCGTCGCGGCGAGCAGCAGGATGACCAGGAACACCGTCACGACGGTGACCAGCGCGGGCAAGGCGCGCTTCATCACCCGCAGCAGCAGCGTCAGCCCGCTCGACCTGCGGATGTACTTGAGGGCCCAGACCACGGCGAAGAGCTGCGCGTCGCGCTCCGGCAGGCCGGTCAGCCAGCCCACGGGCAGCGCCAGCACGGCGATCAGGTCGATCCACCCGCTCGCCGACAGCACGTAATCGAGCCGCGCGCCGACGGCATGCCCGAGGCGCCATTCCGGCGATTTCGGCGCCGACCAGATGCGGTAGACATAGGACCCGACGAAGAAGACCCACACGGCCAATACGATCCCGGACAGGCCGAGCTCGGCGCGCGAGCCGACGGTGGCTTCGGTATTGGCGATCATCGCCAGCAGCCCCGCCGTGCAGACGATCTCCGGGAGCGCGGCCACCAGCCGCGCCCCGAGCGCGGCGCCGCGTCGGCGCATCAACCGATACATCGCGGGGCTGGCGGGCATGGCAGGAGCATCGGCAAGGTCACGTGTGGAACGGGTTCCGGGGATTTGACGGCCCCGTGGGCGACGCTGGCATGACCTAGGTCAAACCTCCGGCGAATCTCTCCTGCCGGGGGGGCAAAGGCTCGCGTCATGCTCTGCGGCCGCACAGACGAAGGGAGCGGACGCCGCCGGCATCCGCTCCCCGAGGTCGAACGCGGAAACGATTACTTCGGCTTCGCCACCGGATAGCCGGCCTTGACCCAGTCGTCGAACTTCATGTCGGCCGAGGTGACGTTGGTGAATCCCAGATCCTGCAGCGACTTCGTCGCCAGGGCGCAGCGCCCTCCCGTCGCGCAGTAGAGCGTCATCTTCGTGTCCATCCTGGTCTTGTCGGGGAAGCCGACCAGCTTCCAGATCCTGAACTCGATCAGGCCGCGCGGCACGTTGACTGCGCCGGGAATGAACCCATCTTCGAACTCGTTCTCGTTGCGCACGTCGATCAGCAGGCCGAGGTCCTTCCGGTCGAAGGCCGCCTTGAACTCGGCCATCTTGACCGTCTTGATCTGCGACTTGGTCTTGGCGACCAGTTCGTTGATCGACGGCGGATAGCTGGGGGCCGGCGCCGCGGCCTGCGGAGCGGGAGCCGCCGCGGGGGCCGGCGCGACCGGGGCCGTCGTGCAGCCGGAAAGAACGATGCCCGCCAGGACGAACGCGGTGAACAGCGCAGTGTTGCGCAATGACATGGGGTATCTCCTTGGATGGATGTTCAGGACCGGCATCGGCTTCAGCGCGGGCCGATTGCCTGCGTTGGGCAGGCGCAGAAGGCGTTCGACGGAAACGATGCCGGACGCGGGCTGTTCTCGGCAGGTACTACGCTAACATCGCGGGTGTCGGGCAGCATTGATGCTTGTCAAGCGCCGCGCCGGCCGTGCGCACACGCGGATTGCGTGCGCAGATCCGTCATTGGCGCCGAGGCGCCGCCGGTGCTCGGACGACGCGATCGCGGACGCGGCACGACCGGCGACAGCGCGGCGATCGCGAAGCATCAGTCCAGCGCCAGCGATGCCGGCGGCAGCGTGGCGATCGCGGTCCCGGCGTCGGCGCCGTACTGCGCCTGCAGCGCAAGCAGCCGCGCGCAGACGCCCTCCCAGTGCCTGGCGCCCGCGAGTGCCGTCGCCCGGAGCGCCCGTCCGCCGTCGCCCTCGCGCCAAGCCGCATAGGCCGGCAGCGCGCGCGGCAAAGAGCTCGCGGCGCATGCCGTCGAGACTGGCGAACCAGAAATGCAGCGGTCCCGGCGCGCCCCGGTCGAGCAGCGTCGGCAGCGTCACCAGGCAGTCGGCGAGAAGGTCGCGCGCGGCCCGGGCAACGAGCTCGGCACGGCGGTCGTCGAGACCGGCGAGCATCGCTTCCCACCGCGATCCGACCAGGCGGCCGGCGCGGACCTCGCCCAGCTCGTGGAGGATCAGCGTCTCGGTCTCGGCGGCGGCCATGCGCTCGAGGGCCGCCCGCACGCCGGCGGCGAAGCCGTAGGCGTCCAGCGCCGCCTTCAGCGCGCCGTCGGGCCGCTTGACCTCCCAGGCCTCGGCCTTTTCCCACAGCAGGCGGGTCAGGGTTTCCAGCCGCACGGTGACGCTGCTGCCGCGCGCGGTGGCCGCCGCGGGCGCGAGGTCGCGCGCGTATTCGCGGCCGGCGACCCGCACGCGCACGCCGTCGCGCATCTCCTCGCGCTCGAGCTCGGCCAGGAAGAACTGCGGCTTGCCGAAGCGCCCGATGCCCGCGCCGTAGACCAGGCCCGGAAGGGAGCAGCGCGCGGTTGACGCTCGCCTCGTCGAACGGGTCGACGAGGCCCTCCGCCAGCGGCAGCGGCGCGTAGCCGGTCGCGTCCTCGTACTCGCGCTCCCACAGCGCCTCGCGCGCCGCCAGCCACGCGCCGACGTCCGCGCGGGCGAGCGGCACGCCGAGGGCGATGCCGCGCTCCCACCGGTAGAGCTCGCGCATCTCCAGCAGGTACGTGCACAGCGTCATGCTGCGCGCGTGCCGCGCGTCGGCGATGTGGCAGTTCGCCTGCACGGCGGCGACGAGGCGCGGGTCCGGCGCGGTCATGCCGGACTCCTGCGGTGCGGCCGCCGGCCCGTCCAGGCCACGACCGCGGCGACGATGCCCGGCCAGGGCAGGTCGGCGAGGCTGCCGAAGCGCGCGAGCGCGCCGGCAACGAGCCGCGCGGCGTCCTGCTCGCCCGGATCGACGCATGCGCGCAGGCCGGCGAGGCTCCCGCACTGCAGGCGCAGCGTCGCCGCGTGAGCCAGCACCGTGCCCGGCGCCAGCCGCAGCGGGAATGCGGACCGCTCGCGCGCCAGCGCCGCGAACCGGGCGCAATCGTCCCGCGCGCGCGCCGAAGTGCAGCCGATCGACTCGCGCTCGGCGAGCGCGCTCCGGGCCGACAGGCTGCACGCCGCGCACGCCGTGGCCAGCGCCTTCTCGAACACGCAGGGCACGGGCTGCAGCGCCGCGCGCGCCAGGCGGTACGCGTCCTCGTCCATGGCGTGCCGGAGCGCGGCTGCCGGATCGCGCCTACTCGTCGCCGACGACGCCGGGCTGGGGCGCGCGGATTTCCGACAGCAGGTTCTCGGCCTCGTTCTCGTCGGCGGCGAAGATGACCTTGACCGTGCAGTCGGCCGGCAGGTCGGGGCTCGCGCGCAGCGCCTTCGCCCGCGTCGAAGCGTCGCGGAATGTCGGCGCCTCCTCGACCTTCTCCAGGCGCCGGAACGGGAACACGCGGTAGATGAAATAGGGCAAGGGGAGCTCCTTCGCGGGCAGGTGCGCCGCGGACGGCGCGCGGGGACGGCTAGTCCACGTAGCGCTTGATCGAACGCCGGCGGCCGGGCCGGCTCTTCTGGATCACCACGCCGCGCACCGGCGCGAGGTCGGCGATCGGCGTCGCGGCAACGGAGGGATCGAGCGCGCGCAGCTCCCAGCCCTCGCCGGCGCTCGCGAGCTCGCGCAGCATCCAGTCGCCGTCGACCTGCGCGACGACGTACGAGCCGGCGCGCGCCAGTCCCTCCGGCTCGACGACGATGACCTCGCCGTCGAGGAACTCGGGCGCCATGCTGTCGCCCAGCACCATCAGCGCGAACGGCTCGGCGCCGCTGCAGTCGGAGGCGGGGGCTCGGCGTCGCTTCCGGCGACGACGGCGATCGGCAGGACCTTGCGCTCCGGCATCGGCTTCACACGACGGTCGCGAACACGTGCCCGGACGGCGCGCCGGCCGCGGCGAGCGCGGCGAGCGCCGCGGCGACGAAGGCTTCCGGTCCGGCGACGTAGACGTCGCGCTCCGGCAGCGGCAGCGCGGCGGCCAGCGCCGCCACCGCGGCGGCCGCACCGGCCGCCGGATCGAGGGACGCGTGCGCGGCGTAGCGGAAGCCGTCGAAGGCGGCGGCCCACGCCCGGCACTGGTTGGCGAGGTACTGGCCGTCGGGGCGGACGGCGACCCAGTCGAGCGAGATCGACTCGGTCGCGTCCACGGCCATCGCGTGCTCGATCAGGCTCTTGACCGGCGCGAATCCCGTGTCGCAGGCGAGGAACGCCAGCGGGCGCTCGCCCTCGGCCAGCACGAAGTCGCCGGTCGGCCCCCACAGCGACAGCGCATCGCCCGCGCGGATCGCGCCGGCGAACAGCCGCTGCGCCAGGGCGTCGCCCGCGTCGCGCGCGACGTGGAAGTGCAGGTTGCGGTCGTCGCAGGGGCAGCTCGCGATCGGGTACGTGCGCTGCGCGCCGGCGCCGTCGTCACCCTCGTCCGGCGCGCCCGCGCCGCCGGTCAGCGCGACCCCCTGCCCGGCGAGGAAGCGCAGCCGGCTCGATCGCGGCGCCTGCACGTGCAGCAGCAGCGTGTCCGGCGCCAGCGGCTGCACCGCGCGCACCCGCACCGTCAGCTGCTGCGCCGGGATCTCGCGCGGGCCCGCCGCCTCCAGCGCCTCGAGCACGATCTCGGCGGTGCCGGCCGAGTGCGCGCACAGCAGCGTGTAGCCCTGCAGGCGCTCGGCCGCCGACAGCGGGTAGTCGTACGGCGTCACCTTCACCACCTCGCCGGAGACGACCCGCGCCTTGCACAGCCCGCAGGTGCCGTTGCCGCAGCCGTAGTTGAGCTTCAGCCCCGCCTTCAGCGCCGCCTGCAGCAGCGTGTCGCGCCCCTCGACGTCGAACTCGCGGCCGCTGGGGCGCACGGCGACGCGGGCGGTCACGACCTTCAGCATGTCGTCCATGATCGTCAGCGCATCGGCGGATTCGGTCGCCAGCACCTCGGCGAGACCGTGCTCGACGAACGCCTGCAGCTCGCGCCAGCGGGCATCAGGCGACTCCCCGGCCAGCGCGTCGATCCGCTGCTGCGCGGCGACGACCAGCGCGTGGTAGCGCGCGAGGTGCCGACGCGCGTCGGCGAGCTCCTGGCTGTGCGCGTAGAGCCGCTGCGCCAGCACTTCGCGGCCCGGCAGCGCGCGCTCCAGCACGCGCCGCCCGAAGGCCTGCTCCTTGATCCGCGCGACCTGCTCGAAGGCCCCCGAGTCCTCGAGCCGGAAGTCCGGGTACAGCGCGAGCAGCCCCTCGGTCGACACGAGGCCGTCGTTCGACGGCAGCCGGCCCTCGCGGATCTGCCGCTGCAGCTCGCCGCGGCCGACGCCGATCAGCCGGGCCGCACGGGAGAGCGTCAGCCATCGCGTCATCGGGGGCGCGGCGCGTCACGCGGCCGGCGGCGCGCATCGCGCATCGGGCGCGATCCGGTCGTGGTACCGGGCGCGGTAGATGAGCCGCGGCCGCGCCGGGTCGTCGGTGAAGCCGGAGCGGTCGTGCAGCACGTTGTTGCAGACGAGGCCCATGCCGGGCCCGAGCGTCAGAGCGGAAGACGTGCGGCGACGGCGCGGCCAGGATCCGCTCCAGCGCCGCGACGGCCGCGCGCACGTCGGCGTCGTCCTTCCACTCGATGCTGCGCGTGCGCGCCGTGTAGCGCATGTGCAGCGCGCCGTCGCCGGGATCGACCGAGAACACCGGGCCGGTCGCGGCGGGCCGCGCGACGCCGCCGTCGTCGTCGCGCGCGGGGATCGTCATCGCGTCGGGGCGCATCAGCGCGCGGATGAAGCGCGGGTCCTCGTCGCGCAGCAGCAGGTACGCGATCTCGTGGTCGAGCAGCGCGTTCTCGCCGCCGCTCGCCGCCGGGGCCACGCAGTGCAGGACCATCGCGCGGATCCGCCGCGACGGCGGGTTGTAGTAGCCGTCGGTGTGCCAGCGGATCGGCTTGTTCGTGTACGGGATGAAGTCGCCGCCCCCGCCTCCGCCCCGGACCGTGACGCTGCTGATGCCGTCGTCGTCGGCGAGCCAGTTGCGGTCGAGCCGCGTCAGGCCGAACTGCGCGGCGAGCGCGCGCGGCAGGTCCTTGTCGGCCGCGGTCACCGCGCTCGCGTAGACGGCCATGTTCGCGCGGGCGCAGCGGTCGGCGAGCGCGGCGTGCTCGTCTCGCGTCAGCGCGCGCGGATCGCGCACGGGCACGACGAGATCGCCCGCCGCGGCCGGCGCGCGGGCGAGCTTCGCCGCGCGCCACGCCGCGTAGGCGTCATCGGCTCCCAGGTCGAACGGGCTCGGCGCGCCGCCGGGCCCCGGCGTTCGTCCCCCGGCGGCGCGGGCGTCACTCGCCTGCGGCAGCACGGGCGGCTCCCCGCTTCGGGCTCGGCGTCACGCCGAGGAGGCCGTCCAGGCCGCGGTGCAGCGTGTCGGCGGCGTTCGGCGCCTCGACCTCGATGACCTGCGAGATCGCCCACGTCCGGTCGTGCGCGTCCATCACGTCGGCGACGCGATGGCCGACGTAGCGCAGGAAGTCGTAGCTCGGCCCCGTGTCGGTCCAGTCGAAGCCGGCGCACTCCGCCGCGCACGCGTTGACCAGCGCGATGAAGCGGCGCTTGATGTCGGCCGGCTCCGCGGCGCCGAGGAGGCTCGCTTCGTTCTCGGCGAGGATCTCGCCGGCGCGGTTGGCCATCGCCGTCGTGAAGGCGACGCGCCACGCCTCGTCGCCGCGCGCGTGGGCGATGCGGTCGGCGCCCAGCGTCAGGAACACGAGGAACTCCGACACGAACGCGAAGTACTGCGGCCCGGGTGCGAGCTCGTAGTGCGCCGAGCGCATCATCTTCAGCGCGTTCTGCGCGATCCGCCACGCGATGAACGCGGCGCCACCGGCGATCTCCTCGGGCGAGCGCGGCGCGCCTTCCCGGAACCAGTGGCTCTTGATGCGCATCAGGCCTTGCCGATCAGGAACTCGTGCTCCCCGGCGCCGACCTCGTCGGCCTCGAGCAGCTGGTAACCGGTCGCCTTCACCCAGTCGGTGATGTCGTCGGCGACGCCCGGACAGTTGCTGACGAGCTTCAGCGTCTCGCCCGACCCCATGCTGTTGAGCAGCCGCCGCGCCTCGACCAGCGGCCCCGGGCACGAGACGCCGCGCAGGTCGAGGACGGCGTTCGGCGTGCGGTGCTGCGCGCGGCCGCGGCGGATGTAGAACGCCTGGCCGCCGTCGGGCAGCCGCTCGGTGCGGGCGATCCGGTTGTCCGTGTACTTGGTCCAGGCGAAGAGATCGTCGGGCGTGCCGGGGCAATCGGAAAAGAGCAGCAGCGTCTCGCCGGGCGCGAGGTCGTCGACGATCTTCTTCGCGCCCAGCAGCGGCGCGGGGCAGCTCGTGCCGCGCATGTCGAGCGTCACCGTCGGCTTCAAGGCTTCTTCATCGGTCATCGTCGTTCTCCTGCGTTCCGCCGTCCGCGGGCCCGCGTCGCGGCGTCAGTACCCGCCCTTGCCGTACGGCTGCGGCAGGCCCGCGATCCGCGCGCCCTGCTTCGCCGGGCCGAGCGGGAAGAGATCGTACAGGTACTTGCTGTCGGCGTCCGGCTGCACGGCCGCGAAGCCCTTCAGCAGGTTGCGGAAGTTGGGCGAGTGCCCGTCCGCCTGGTACGCCTCGCGCAGGTACCGGATCAGCTCCCAGTGCGCGTCGGTCAGCTCGATGCCGTCGGCCGCGGCGATCACCGGGCACACCTCGTCGCGAAAATCCGCCTCGAGCAGGTAGCCGTCATTGTCCGTCGCCAGCTCGACTCCATCAACCACGTAAGCCATCACAGTCCTCCTTCCAGGTTCAACATGGGCCACTTGCCGCCCGCCGCGCTTCACCCTGCCGCGGCGACGATCGTCTTGGCCGGTACGAACAGGCCCCAGCCCAGGCGCCGGTGTCCGCCGATGCCGACCGCCTGGACGCGGACCGAATCGGCGGCGCCGAGCCCGTGCAGCGTCAGCGCGAAGCCGGCGATCGCGCGGGCGCCTGCGCTCCCCTGCCGCGGCCGCCCCGAGATCAGGTCGCAGGCGATCGCCAGGGCCGCCAGCGCCTCCGCGACCTCGGCCTCGAAGGCCGCCGGGTCCGTCGCGGCGCCCGCGACGCGCTGCGCCGCGACGGTCGCGCTCGGCACCAGCGCCCGCGGCCGCCCGCCGCCGATCCGCAGCCGGCTGCCGGCGACGTCGAGCTCGGTTCCCGCCAGCGCGACGCAGTCCTCCCGCCGCGCCTCGGGCACCCGCAGCGTCAGCTTGACCCGCTGCGCGAGCAGCACGATGCCTCCCGCCGGGGGCGGCGCCTTCAGCGGATGGACGCCCGCGTGCGGCTCCTCGGCCAGCCACGGCAGCCGGCGCTCGATCGCCTGCAGCAGCGGCCACGCGTAGTCGGCCGGCAGGCTTTCGCCCTCGACGTCGAACACGACGTCGACGACCTGCGGTTCAGGCGGCGGCATGGCGGTTCACCCGGGACCGGCGGCGCGAACGGTCGCTAGAGCGAAGGACCGGAGGCCGCGCCCGGCTGCGCCGCGGCCCACTCCGCCATCGCCTGGCCCAAGCCCCGGCCGTCGCGGGATCGATGTCGAAGATCGTGAACCGCTTGCGCTCGCGGATGCGCACGCGCAAGAGCGGCATGCCGCCGCCGTCGTGGACGATCTGCTGCAGCTCGATCTCCTCGCCGCCCAGGGGTGCGGTGAACTGCGCGACGGGCGTGATCTGCATGGCGGCTCCGGGTCTGCTCGCGGCGCGCGGGCTCAGCGCTTCAGCTTCATGATGCCGAGCGCGTTCATCATCATCTTCTCGAAGGCCGGCTCGGACGTGCCGTTCCTCATCTTGCGCAGGAAGTACTTCTCGAACCCGACCTTCGCCAGGTGCACCCACTTGCCCTCGGCGAACCAGTTGGTGTTGCGCGGCGGGATCTGCGGCAGCGCGACGAAGGCGACGCCGGTGTCGCCGAAGTCGGCGAGGCAGACCGCGTTCCACGTGGCGCGGGTGTCGGGCTGGCGGCCGTCGAGCTCGGCGCGGATGTTGTGCGCGGTCGCCGTCACCATCGACTCGATCATGTAGCCGGTCTTGGGCGCGCCGGTGGGCACCGGCGTCGCCTCGACCGGCGGGATCGCGACGCAGACGCCGACCGAGTAGATGTTCTTGAAGGCCTTGTTGCGCTGGTACTCGTCGATCAGGATGAAGCCCCGGGGATTGGTCAGCCCCTCGATGCCGAACACCGCGTCGACGCCCTTGAACGCCGGCAGCATCATCGAGTACTTGAACGGCAGCTCGTGCTCCTTCTTCGGCTTGCCGTCCTCGTCGTGCTCGGTGACGTACATCTTGCCCGCCTCGACCCTGGTCGTCTTGGCGTTGCAGATCCACTTGATGTGCCGCTCGCGCATCACCGACTCCATCATGCCCTTGGAGTCGCCGACGCCGCCGAGGCCGAGGTGGCCGATGTAGGGCTCGGCGGTGACGAAGGTCATCGGCACCTTGTCGCGGATCTTGCGGCTGCGCAGGTCGGTGTCCATGATCATCGCGAACTCGTAGGCCGGGCCGTAGCACGACGCGCCCTGCACGGCGCCGACGACGATCGGCCCCGGGTCCTGCACGAACTGCTGCCAGCGCTGCTCCGCCGCCTCGGCGTGGTCGATGTGGCAGATCGACTGGGTGTGGCCGCCGGCGGTCGCCGGCCCGAGGCCCGGCACCTCCTCGAACGCGAGCTTGGGACCGGTGGCGATCACCAGGTAGTCGTAGGCGACGCTGCCGCCGTCGTCGAGCTCGACCCGGTTCTCCGCCGGGTGCACGCGCTTGGCGCCGACCGGGACGAAGTCGATGTTCTTGCGCGCGAGCGCCGGGCCGATGTCGACCTCGATGTCGGCGCGCTTCCGCCAGTTGACGGCGAGCCACGGATTGCTCGGCACGAAGTGGTACCGCGGCGCGTTGGAGATCACCGTGACCTTGTCGGCGGGCCGGGCCAGCGCGCGCATTTCATAGGCCATCGGCATGCCGCCGAGACCCGCTCCCAGGATGACGATGTGCGCCACGTTGCTCCCCCCGATCCGCGTTGTTGCAGTGCAATACCGGGCGCACGGAGCGCGCGGACGTGCGCGTGCTCCGGAACCCCGGCGAAGAGCGCATATTGGGCGAGTTTCCGCCTCCCGCGTCCATAGCCACGGGGGGTTAGCGGCGCATACTCCCTCTGGGGGACGCGGTGTCCACCCCGTCGGGCTTATAAAGGCTTACCGGGCAGGGTGATGGCGCCGGCCGGCCGCGCCGCCTAGTATTGCGCGCTGGCCGGGCTGCAGACCCGGCGGGCGTCCCGCCTGTCATCGTTGTCGTTGCATCGAGGAGGAGTGTGGCCATGGCCAAAGAGATTCGTCCGACCCCCATGCTGGACCAGCTCGAGAGCGGTCCCTGGCCGAGCTTCGTCACCGGCCTGAAGCGCCTGCGCCAAGGACAAGGACTACGTGGTCGACCTGCTCGGCCAGCTCGAGCACTCCTACGAGACCCGCAAGGGCTACTGGAAGGGCGGCACGCGTCGGCGTCTTCGGCTACGGCGGCGGCATCATCCCGCGCTTCTCCGAGGTCAAGGACGAGGCCGGCAAGCCGCTGTTCCCCGACGCCGCGGAATTCCACACGCTGCGCGTCATGCCGCCGGCGGGCATGCACTACACCACCGACATGCTGCGCAAGCTGGCCGACATCTGGGAGACAGCACGGCTCCGGCCTGATCGCCTTCCACGGCCAGACCGGCAACATCATGTTCCAGGGCGTCGACCAGCGAGAACATGCAGCAGGCCTTCGACGAGATCAACGAGCTCGGCTTCGACCTCGGCGGCGCCGGCCCCGCGCGTGCGCACCTCCATGTCCTGCGTCGGCGCGGCGCGCTGCGAGAAGTCCTGCTACGACGAGGCCAAGGCGCACCGCATGGTGGTCAACAGCTTCCTCGACGACATGCACCGCCCGGCGCTGCCCTACAAGTTCAAGTTCAAGTTCTCCGGCTGCCCGAACGACTGCATGAACTCGATCCAGCGCGCCGACTTGGCCGTGATCGGCACCTGGCGCGACGACATCCGAACCGACGAGGCGCAGGCGAAGAAGTGGTTCGCCAAGCACGGCATGAACGAGCTCGTCAACGACGTCGTCGCCCGCTGCCCGACCAAGGCGATCCAGCTGAAGGAGATCAAGGACGTGCGCAAGGCCGGCGACTCGATGTCGAGCGGTCGCGCTCAACGACACGCACACCCTGGAGATCGACAACCGCGACTGCGTGCGCTGCATGCACTGCCTCAACGTCATGACCGGCGCCCTGGCCCCGGGCAAGGACAAGGGCGCCACCATCCTGATCGGCGGCAAGCGCACGCTGAAGATCGGCGACCTGATGGGCACCGTGGTGGTGCCGTTCATGAAGCTGGAGACCGACGAGGACTACGAGAAGATGGTCGAGCTCGGGCAGAAGATCATCGACTTCTTCGCCGAGAACGCGCTGGAGCACGAGCGCTGCGGCGAGATGATCGAGCGCATCGGCCTGGTCAACTTCCTCGAAGGCATCGGCATCGAGCCCGACCCGAACATGGTCAGCGCGCCGCGCACCAACTCCTACGTCCGCATGGACGGCTGGGACGAGGAAGTGGCCAAGATCAAGCGCCAAGAAAGCCGCCGCCTGAAGCCGGCTCCGCGTCATCAGAACGCGCTGGAGATCAAGCAGCCATGCGCATCAAGCCGACAAGATGCAAACCGCAGATGCGCAAGCCGATCGAGACCGGCGTCCCGGACACCAAGCAGTACATGCACCCGACTGATGCGCAAGAACTTCGGCAACTGGAAGTACCACGACCATCCGCGCCCCGGCGTGCTGCACCACGTCGCGCACTCGCGGCGACGAGGTCTGGACCGTGCGCGCCGGCACCCAGCGCCAGATGGACGTCTACACCATCCGCAAGCTGTGCGACATCGGCGACAAGTTCGCCGAAGGCCACGTCCGCTTCACCATCCGCTCCAACATCGAGTACATGGTCGCCGACCAGAGCCAAGGTCGAGCCGCTGATCGAGGCGCTGGAGACGAACGGCTTCCCGGTCGGCGGCACCGGCAACTCGGTGGCGATGATCTCCCACACCCAGGGCTGGCTGCACTGCGACATCCCCGGCACCGACGCCTCGGGCGTGGTGAAGTCGCTGATGGACGAGCTGCTACGACGAGTTCCGGCGCGAGGAGATGCCCAACCGCGTGCACATCACCACCTCCTGCTGCCAGATCAACTGCGGCGGCCAGGGCGACATCGCCATCAACGTCCAGCACAC
This sequence comes from uncultured beta proteobacterium, assembly GCA_963832705.1. Lineage (GTDB taxonomy): Bacteria > Pseudomonadota > Gammaproteobacteria > Burkholderiales > Casimicrobiaceae > CAIWHR01. The sequence continues at coordinate 586,822 of CAWHVP010000010.1, forward strand.
CAAGCCGCCGAAGATCAACCACGACCTGGTCGCCAACGTCTGCGAGCGCCCGGCGGTGGTGGCGCGCTGCCCGGTGGCGGCGATCCGCCCGGCGATGGTCAACGGCAAGCCCTCGCTCGAAGTCGACGAGAAGAAGTGCATCTGCTGCGGCGCCTGCTATCCGCCCTGCCCGCCGATGCAGATCAACGACCCCGAGCACTCCAAGCTCGCGATCTGGGTGGGCGGCAAGAACTCCAACGCCCGCGCCAAGCCGACCTTCAAGAAGCTGGTCGCGGCCGGCCTGCCCAACAACCCGCCGCGCTGGCCCGAGGTGGCCGCCGTCGTGAAGAAGATCCTGCAGGCCTACAAGGAGGACGCGCGGCCTGGGAGCGCATGTCCGACTGGATCGAGCGCATCGGCTGGCCGCGCTTCTTCGAGAAGACCGGGCTGCCGTTCACCAAGTACCAGATCGACAACTGGCGCGGCGCGCGCGCGAGCCTCAACGCGTCGACCCACATCCGCTTCTGAACGGCGAGGCGACGCCATGAAGTTCGGCATCCTGGTCAACGAAGGCCCCTACCCGCACCAGGCCTCCGACACCGCCTACCTGTTCGCCAAGGCGGCGCTGGCGAAGGGGCACGAGATCTACCGCGTGTTCTTCTACCACGACGGCGTGAACAACGCCACGCGGCTGACCGAGCCGCCGCAGGACGACCGCAACATCGTCAACCGCTGGGCGAAGCTGGCCGCGGAGCACAAGCGTCGATCTGGTGGTCTGCGTCGCGGCGGCGCAGCGCCGCGGCATCAAGGACGAGAACCTGGCGCCGGGCTTCCGCATCTCCGGCCTCGGGCAGTTGATCGAAGCCGGCATCCAGGCCGACCGGCTGGTCGTCTTCGGCGACTGACGACCTGGGAGCGCGAGCGCAGATGAGCAGAAGGCGACGTATCAAGAAATTCATGTACGTGAACCGCAAGGCGCCGTACGGCACCGATCTACGCGCTGGAGTCGCTGGAGGTGGTGCTGATCGCCGCCGCCTTCGACCAGGACGTGAGCCTGGTGTTCATCGACGACGGCGTCTACCAGCTGAAGAAGGGCCAGCAGACCAAGGGCATCGAGATGAAGAACTTCTCGCCGACCTACCGCGCGCTGGAGGACTACGACGTCGAGAAGCTCTACGTCGAGACGGAGTCGCTGGAGGCGCGCGGCCTGACCGAGGACGACCTGATGCGTCGCCGGTCGAACGTGCTCAGCCGCGGCCGAGCTCGGCAAGCTGATGGACGAGCAGGACGTCGTGCTGTCAGTTTCTGAACGGACCCGGAGAACCTGATGCTGCACACCGTCAACAAGTCGCCGTTGGAGCGCAACGCGCTCGAATCGCTGCCTGCGGTTCGCGCGCAGCCCGGCGGCGCCGTGCTGCTGATCGAGGACGGCGTGCTACGCCGCGACGCGCGGCAACGCGGTCGAGGCAAGCTGCACGGCGGCGCTGGCGCAGTTCAAGGTCTACGCGCTGCTGCCCGACCTCGAGGCGCGCGGCCGTCGCCGACCGCGTGATCGACGGCGTGACATCGTCGACTACGGCGGCTTCGTCGATCTGGTCGCCGAGCACACGAACTGCCAGTCCTGGCTCTGAGCGCCAGGCCGTATCCATCCACGACCCACGAGGAGAACCGCATGCCAACATCGAAGTCAACGGCAAGACCTACGAAACCGACGAGGAAGGCTATCTGGTCAACCTCGCCGAATGGAACGAGGACGTCGCGAAGTACATCGCCAAGGCCGAGAACATCGAGATGACGCGAGAGCCACTGGGAGGTCGTCAACTTCCTGCGCGAGTACTACGACGAGTACCAGATCGCCCCGGCCGTGCGCGTGCTGACCAAGGCCATCGGCAAGAAGCTCGGGCCGGAAAGGGCAACAGCCAGTACCTGTACGAGCTGTTCCCCTACGGCCCGGCCAAGCAGGCGTGCAAGATCGCCGGCCTGCCGAAGCCGACCGGCTGCGTCTGAGCCGCCGGTCAGACTCAGAGGTTTTCGCGCGACGGCGCTGATCGCTCTGACCCCGTGCGCGCAACGTGCGCGACACGAGCGCTCGATGACAGCCTGCGACCGATCGTCTTCGCCCTGCTGTTCTACGCCGCCGCCGCGGTGCTGGTGGTCGGCCTGGCGTACCAGATCGCCGGCTACGCGCGCACGCCGGCGCCGCTGAAGATCCCGACCACGCCGGCGCCGACCACGCGCGGCGGCGTCGTGCTGCGCATGCTGCGCGAGGTGGTGCTGTTCGAGAGCCTGTTCAAGGCCAACATGTGGATCTGGCTGTTCGGCTGGCTGTTCCACGTCGGCCTGCGCGCTGGTGCTGCTGCGCCACCTGCGCTATTTCACCGAGCCGGTCTGGTTCTGGGTCGCGCTGCATCCAGCCGTTCGGCATGTACGCCGGCTTCGCCATGGTCGCCGGGCTCGCCGGCCTGTGGGCGCGGCGCTTCCTGGTCGACCGCGTCCGCTACATCTCGACGCCCTCCGATCACCTGATGCTGGCGCTGCTGCTCGCGCATCGCGCGTCACCGGCCTGGCGATGAAGTTCGTCGCTCCACACCGACATCGTCGCGGTCAAGGCGTTCTTCCTCGGCCTGATGCGCTTCGACTCGCAGCCGCTGCCGGCCGATCCGGTGCTGCTACGTGCATCTGGCGCTGGTCGCGCTGCTGATGATCGATCTTCCCGTTCAGCAAGCTGCTGCATGCGCCGGGCGTGTTCTTCAGCCCGACGCGCAACCAGGTCGACGACCCGCGCGAGCAGCGGCACCTCGCGCCCTGGGCCGGCCGAGCTCGACCCGAAGCGCTGAGAGGCCGACGCATGGCCAGCGCCGACGTCAAGGCTCCCGCGCTGCCGCGAGCTATCCCGGCGATCCCGCCGCTCGACGCCGGGCGCGATGGCGCGCGTCAAGCCCTATGTCGGCCAACGACAGATGCAGCAGGCGCTCGGCTTTCCCGGCGAGCTGGTCGAGGACTGGCAGGAGAAGGCGCATCGCCAAGCTGGGCGAGCTGCTCGGCAAGTACCGCTCGCTGCAAGGTCTACCTGGACTCCTGCGTCAAGTGCGGCGCCTGCACCGACAAGTGCCACTACTTCCTCGGCACCAGCGACCCGAAGAACATGCCGGTGGCGCGCCAGGACCTGATGCGCAAGGTCTACCGCCGCTACTTCACCTGCGCCGGCAAGCTGTTCCCGAAGCTGGTCGGCGCCGCGGACCTGACCAAGGACGTGCTGGACGACTGGTACAGCTACTTCCACCAGTGCTCGCAGTGCCGCCGCTGCTCGGTGTTCTGCCCCTACGGCATCGACACCGCCGAGATCTCCATGGCCGCCCGCGAGATCATGGACGCCATCGGCCTCGGCCAGAAGTACTCCAACGAGATCATCGGCAAGGTCCACAAGATCGGCAACAACCTCGGGCCTGCCCGGCCCGGCGCTGCGCAGACACGCTCGACGGCCTGGAGGAGGACGTCAAGGAAGAGACCGGCGTGGACGTCGCGCTTCCCGCTCGACGAGAAGGGCGCCGAGGTGCTGCTGGTCACGCCGTCCGCCGACTTCTTCGCCGAGCCGCACGTCGACGGCCTGATCGGCTACGCCAAGGTGTTCCACGCGGCCGGCATCTCCTGGACGCTGTCCTCGCACGCCTCGGAGGCCGGCAACTTCGGCATGTTCATCGGCAACTACGACCAGCTGCAGAAGATCGCCCTGCGCATCCGCGAGGCGGCGCTGGAGCTGGGCGTCAAGCGCATCGTCGTCGGCGAGTGCGGCCACGCCTGGCGCGTCGCCTACAGCTTCTGGAACACGCTGGCCGGCATCGGCGCCGGCGTCGACGATCCGTTCGCGTCGGATCTGCAGAGCAGCTCGACCCGCGCTACCGGCAGCCGCAGCACATCTGCGAGTTCACCTAGGACCTGATCCAGCAGGGCGCGCTGACGTTCGACAAGGACGCCAACGACGACCGCGTCGTCACCTTCCACGACTCCTGCAACGTCGCGCGCGCCTCGCGCATGGGCGACATGCCCGGCGGCCAGTTCGAGATCCCGCGCGCCATCATCCGCGCCGTCGCCAACAAGTACGTCGACATGGCGCCCGAGACCATCCGCGAGCAGACCTTCTGCTGCGGCGGCGGCGGCGGCCTGCTGACCGACGACCTGCTGGACCTGCGCGTCAAGGGCGCGCTGCCGCGCATGGAGGCGCTGCAGCAGGTCGTCGACGAGCACGGCGTCAACTTCATGGCCGCGATCTGCGCCATCTGCAAGGCGCAGTTCACCAAGGTGCTGCCCTATCTACGGCTTCAAGATGGGCATGGTCGGCGGCGTGCACCAGCTGGTCAGCACCGCCATCGGGCTCGGCCCCAAGGGCTGAACGAGCACCTACGATCCGAGCGGAGCAGGCAATGACCAGCTGACGATTGTCGGAGACCAGGCGATGTCCACGACCGAAGCCCGACCACCGAGAAGCTCACCTTCCGCCGCTACAAGGACGGCGACGACAAGTGGAAGTCGCTGGCAGCGACCAGATCTTCCAGGCGAGCTACATCGCACAAGTGCCCGACCTACGTCCAGTCGACGCCGCCCTGCCAGGGCAGCTGCCCGTCCGGCGAGGACATCCGCGGCTGGCTCAACATCGTGCGCGGCATCGAGAAGCCGCCGGCGGGGCATGACCTGGCAGGAGTACGCGTTCCGCCGCCTGACCGACGCCAACCCGTTCCCGTCGATGATGGGCCGCGTCTGCCCGGCGCCCTGCGAGACCGGCTGCAACCGCAACGAGGTCGAGGATTACGTCGGCATCAACTCGGTCGAGCAGTTCATCGGCGACTGCGCGATCGCGAACAAGCTCGCCTTCCCGGCGCCGCCCGAGCGACCGGCAAGAAGGTCGCGATCATCGGCGGCGGCCCGGCCGGGCTCTGCCTGCGCCTACCAGCTGCGCCGCAAGGGCCACGCGGTCACGATCTTCGACGAGCACGAGACCTGGGCGGCATGATGCGCTACGGCATCCCCGGCTACCGCACGCCGCGCGACGTGCTCGACGCCGAGATCAAGCGCATCGTCGACATGGGCGTCGAGGTGCACCTCAAGACCCGCATCGGCACGGACATCACGCTGGAGCGATCCGCGCAGGACTACGACGCCGTGTTCCTCGGCATCGGCGCGCAGGCCGGGCGCGCCGCTGCCGGTGCCCGGCGGCGACGCGCCGAACTGCGTCACCGCGACGTCGTTCCTCAAGGCCTTCAACGACGGGCCGGCTGCGCCACGTCGGCAAGCGCGTGGTGGTCGTCGGCGGCGGCGACACCTCGATCGACGTCGCCTCGGTGGCGCGCCGCCTCGGCCACATCGAGAACGCGAAGCCCGACCGACTGTCGCCGAGCTCGCGATCGCCGGCCACCTCGCGCACGACGTGGCGTCGGTCTCGGCGCACGCAGGGCGCCGAGGTCACGCTGACCTCGGTGTTCACCATCGACGAAGATGAAGGCGGCCAAGCACGAGATCGAGCAGGCGCAGGCCGAAGGCATCGCGATCCGCGGCGGCATCGTGCCCGTCTGCGTCGTGCAAGGACGAGAACGGCCGCGCCACCGCGCTGCGGATCGCGCAGTGCGAGGCGAAGTTCGTCGGCCCGAAGCTCGAGATCAAGATGATCGAGGGCACCGAGGAGGACATCCCGGCCGACCTCATCGTCTCGGCCATCGGCCAGGCGGTCGACTTCACCGGGCTCGAGGAGTTCGACAACGGCCGCGGCGCGATCAACGCGGACAAGTACTACCAGGTCGCCGGGCAAGCCGGGCATTTTCGCCGGCGGCGACATCATGCGCCCGCACCTGCTGACCACCGCCATCGGCCACGGCGCGATCGCCGCCGACGGCATCGACCGCTTCCTCGCGCGGCGAGGAGCAGGGCAAGCGGCCGAAGATCGACGTCCACGCACTTCGACCTGCTGCGCAAGATGCATCGAGAAGGGCGCTCACGTTCAGCGAGGCGCACGAGCCGATCCGCGGCACCGACAGCAGCAACGTCGGCATCCACAACTACGAGGACCGCTCCGACCGCTAGGTGATCCCGCACGAGGAGCTGTTCCTCGGCCACTTCGGCTACACGCCGCGCCACCGCCGCAACATCATCACGCTGACGCGGAGACGGTGCTGGGCAACTTCCAGGAGCGGCTCGAGCCGCTGTCCGAGGCGCAGGCGATCGCCGAGGCCAAGCGCTGCATGAGCTGCGGCATGTGCTTCGAGTGCGACAACTGCGTCGTCTACTGCCCGCAGACGGCGGTCGCGCGGGTGCCGAAGAAGGAGGCGACGACCGGCCGCTACGTGCTACACCGACTACGACAAGTGCATCGGCTGCCACATCTGCGCGGACGTGTGCCCGACCGGCTACATCCAGATGGGGCTCGGCGAGTAGAAGCCATGCGGCCGCTGCTGCGATCGCGTCTCGGCGCGCTGCTGCTCGCGCCGCGCCGGCGCTGTCGCGGCGCGACGCCGCCGGCGACGGCCTCGCGCGTGCCGCTGCCCAAGGTCGCGGCGGCGGAGCCCGGCAAGTGCGTCGAGGACACCGCGTACATGCGCCGCAACCACATGGAGCTGCTCAAGCACCACCGCGACCGCACCGTGCGCGAGGGCGTGCGCACGACGCAGCACAGCCTCGCCAACTGCGTGACCTGCCACGCGAGCAGGGAGACCGGCCGGGTGACCGGCGGCAAGGACGCGTTCTGCGAGGGCTGCCACCGCTACGCCGCGGTCCAGCTCGACTGCTTCGACTGCCACGCCGACGCGCCGAAGGCGAAGGTCGCGGCAAGCCAGGATCGTCGCCGCACGCCGTCGCGATCGCCGCCGGGAAGTCGGGCTGACGCACGGGAGCCGTCGCGATGAGCGGCATCGATCGCGGCCGGCGGCAGGTCCTCGCCTGGGGCGCGGCGATGGCGGGCGTCACGCTGGCGCCCGGCGTCACGCTGTTCGAGATCGCGCAGGGCCGCGCGCCGGCCGAGCCCGCGCCCAAGGGCGTGCGCTGGGGGATGCTGGTCGACGTCAACCGCTGCGCGTCCGACTGCAGCGCCTGCGTCACCGCCTGCGACACCGAGAACGGCCTGTCCGGCGCGAAATCGGCGACCGTCGGCGCAGTGGATCCGCAAGGTCGAGCTGAAGGACCGCGCGAGCGGGCAGACGCGCTCCGCGCCGGTGATGTGCCAGCACTGCGCGCAGCCGCCCTGCGTCGACGTCTGCCCGACCGGCGCGTCGTTCAAGCGCGCCGACGGCATCGTGCTGGTCGACCGCCACACCTGCATCGGCTGCCGCTACTGCATGATGGCCTGCCCGTACAAGGCGCGCTCGTTCGTGCACGAGCCGGTCACCGGCCAGAAGCCCGACGTGCCCCGCGGCAAGGGCTGCGTCGAGTCGTGCACGCTGTGCGTCCACCGGATCGACCGCGACCAGATTCCCGCGTGCGTCGAGGCCTGCGCGGCCACCGGGCACAAGGCGATCCTGTTCGGCAACCTCAACGATCCGGCGAGCGAGATCTCGCAGCGCATCGCCGCGCTCGCGACGACCGCGCTGCGGCCGGACCTGCGCCTCGATCCGGGCGTGCGCTACCAGGGGCTCTGACCGGCGATGGACCCGATGCAATCCCGCCTGCACGAGACCCGCTGGTTCTGGGCGCTGGTCGCGCTCGGCGCGCTGGTCGCGCTCGCGGGGCTCGGCGCCGCGCACTACATGGAGGAGCACGGCCACGCGGTCACCGGCATGAACAACCAGGTCGTCTGGGGACTGCCGCACGTGTTCGCGATCTTCATGATCGTCGCGGCGTCGGGCGCGCTCAACGTCGCCTCGATCGGGTCGGTGTTCGGGCAGGCGGCGTACAAGTCCCGCGCCCCGCTCTCCGGCCTGCTGTGCATCGCGCTGCTCGCCGGCGGCCTCGCCGTGCTGATGCTCGACCTCGGCCGCCCCGAGCGCATGATCGTCGCCGCCACGCACTACAACTTCACGTCGGTGTTCGCGTGGAACGTGTTCCTGTACTCGGGCATGTTCGGGCTCGTCGCCGTCTACCTGTGGCTGCTGATGGAGCGCCGGATGGGCGCCTGGTCGGGCCACGCGGGGCTCGCGGTCTTCGTCTGGCGGCTGGTGCTGACCACCGGCACCGGCATGATCTTCGCGTTCCTGGTCGCGCGCCCGGCCTACGGCACGGCGCTGCTGCCGCCGCTGTTCATCGTCATGTCGTTCGCGTGGGGGCTCGCCGTCTTCCTGCTGGTGCAGGCGGCGCTCGGGGCCTGGACCGGCCGCGCGCTGCCGGAGGACCTGCACCGCCGGATGCGCAACCTGCTGGGCGTGTTCGTCGCCGGCGCGTTCTACCTGACGCTCGTCTACCACGTGACCAACGCCTACTTCGCGAAGCAGGTCGCGATCGAGCGCTTCCTGCTCGTCGACGGCGGCGTCTATCCCCTCGTCTTCTGGCTCGGCTACGTCGTCGTCGGCACGGTCGCGCCGCTCGCGCTCGTCTACGGCCCCCGGCGCACGTCGATGCCGGCGCTCGCCGCGGCGTCGGCGCTCGTCGTCGCCGGCGGCTTCGCCTTCCTGTACGCGTTCATCATCGGCGGCCAGGCGTGGCCGCTGGAGATCTTCCCCGGCTACGACGCGAAGAGCACGTTCGGCGACGGCCAGGTCGCCACCTACGTCCCGAGCCTGCCCGAGCTGCTGCTGGGCCTGGGCGGCGTCGCGATCGCCTTCCTGATCGCGTTCGTCGGCCTCGCCGCGCTGCCGTTCGCGCCCGAGGACCCCGTGGCCGACCCGCGGGCCGGAGCGTCGAAGGGCGCGCCGGCGGCCGGGGGCGCCGACTGATGCCGCCGCCCGCGAACCCGCCGCGGCTGCTGGTCTCCGCCGCGCACAAGTCCTCCGGCAAGACGACGGTGAGCGTGGGCCTGTGCGCCGCGCTCGCGGCCCGCGGTCTCGCGGTCCAGCCGTTCAAGAAGGGGCCCGACTACATCGACCCGATGTGGCTGTCGCTCGCCGCCGGCCGCGCCTGCCGCAACCTCGATCCCTACCTGTCGGACGAGAGCGAATGCCGCGGCACGTTCCTGCGCCACGCGGCGAACGCGGACATCGCGATCGTCGAGGGCAACAAGGGGCTCTACGACGGGCTCGCGCTCGACGGCAGCAACAGCAACGCGGCGCTCGCCAAGGCGCTCGCGCTGCCGGTCGTCCTGGTCATCGACGCCCGCGGCATGACGCGCGGCATCGCGCCGCTGATCCTCGGCTACCAGGCGTTCGATCGCGACGTCCGCATCGCCGGCGTCGTCCTCAACAACCTCGGCGGCAGCCGGCACGAGCAGAAGCTGCGCGCCGTGATCGAGCACTACACCGACGTCCGCGTGCTCGGCGCCGTCCCCTGCGATCCGCGGCTGGAGATCGTCGAGCGCCAGCTCGGCCTGATGCCGAGCAACGAGGCGGATGCCGCGCGCGAGCGCGTGGCGACGATCGGTGCCGTCATCGGCGCGCACGTCGATCTCGACCGCCTGCTCGAAGTCGCCGCCGACGGCGGCCCCACTCGCCGCCGGCGCGGCGCCGCTCGCCGTCCCCGGCGCGCTGCCCGCCGCATCCGCGGTGCCGGCAGCGCGCGCCGCGGTGCGGATCGGCATCGCCCGCGACCGCGCGTTCGGGTTCTACTACGCCGACGACCTCGACGCGCTCGCCGCCGCCGGGGCGACGCTCGTGCCCTTCGACACGCTCGCCGACCACGCGCTGCCCGACGTCGATGGCCTGTTCATCGGCGGCGGCTTCCCCGAGCACTTCGCGCCGGAGCTCGAGGCGAACGCGACGCTGCGTGCCGCGATCCGCGAGGCGATCGCGGCGGGCCTGCCGGTGTACGCGGAGTGCGGCGGACTGATGTACCTCGCGCGCACGCTGGTGCGCGACGGGAAGGCGTACCAGATGGTCGGCGCGATCCCGGGCGACGCGGTCATGCACGCAGCGCCCCGTCGGCCGCGGCTACGTCAGCCTCGAGGAGACCGCGGCGTTCCCGTGGCCGCCGGCCGCCGGCGGCGCGACGCGGGTGCGGGCGCACGAATTCCACTACTCGAGCCTGGAGAACCTGCCGCCGGACCTCGCCTGCGCGTACGCGGTCAGGCGCGGCCACGGCATCGACGGGCATCGCGACGGCGTCGTCGTGGGCAACGTCCTCGCCTCGTACGCGCACCTGCGCTGCACCGGCGGCAACGCCTGGGCCGCGCGCTTCGTCGGCTTCGTCCGCGGCGTCGGCCATCGCCGCCCGCGGATCGAGGACGGTGCCCGCGCCGCGCGGCCGCGCGACCTGCCGGTCGCGTACGCGGTCGCCGGCGCCGCCGCCTGATGCGGGTCGAGGGCACGCACGCCGTGACGACGGCCGCGCGCGAACCGGTCCACTATGTCGACGTCGGCGGGCGGCGCATCGCCACCGACAGCGAGGGCTACCTGCTCGATCGCGAGCAGTGGTCGGAGGGCTTCGCGCTCGCGCAGGCGGAGCGCGAAGGCCTGGAGCTCACGGCGGCGCACTGGGAGGTCATCCGCTTCCTGCGCGACTTCTACGCCGAGCACGGCGTCCAGGCGCAGGTGCGGGTGATGATCCGCCACTTCACCGGGCTCTGGGGCCCGGAGCGCGGGTCGAACCACCACCTGCACGACATGTTTCCGCGCGGCGGCCCGCAGAAGCAGGGCAACCGGCTCGCGGGCCTGCTGCGCACCAAGGGCGAGCACTGAGCCGCGCGATCGGCCCGGCCGCCATGAGATCGAGGACACGATGATCAACGTCACCCCCGCCGCCGCGCAGCAGATCCGCGTCGCGGCGACCCAGGCCGACGCCGACGAGCTGGGCCTGCGCATCTCGGCCCGGCGCGACGGCGACGGCTCGATCCACTACGCGATGGGCTTCGACGAAGCGCGCGGCGACGACCTCGTGCTGCCGGCGGACGGCGTCGCGCTGGTCGTCTCGCCCGGGGAGCGCGACCTCCTCGACGGCATGACGCTCGATTACGTCGAGCTCGAGGCGGGCGACTTCCGCTTCATCTTCATCAACCCCAACGACCGGCCCGAGGCCGGGCCCGAGGCCGGGCGCAGCGCCGCGCCGGCGGCCGGCGGCTGCGGCAGCGGCTCCTGCGGCTGCGGCGGCCGTCCGGCCTGAGGCCCGTTTTCCCATGGCCAAGCGCAAGGACCTGCCGACCGTCGCCGAATTCGCCGCGCTGGCGAGGGCAGCCGCCCCGCGCCGCCGCCGGGGCCAGGGCGAGGTCTACCTCGTCGGCGCCGGCCCGGGCGACCCCGAGCTCCTGACGCTGCGGGCGCTGAAGCTGATGCAGCGCGCCGAGGTCGTGCTCTACGACAACCTGATCTCCGCCGACGTCCTCGCGCTGCTGCCGGAAACGGTCGAGCGCGTCTACGTGGGCAAGCAGCGCGCGAACCACACGATGCGCCAGGAGGAGATCAACGCGCTGCTCGTCCAGCACGCGCGGACGGGCAAGCGCGTGCTGCGCCTCAAGGGCGGCGACCCGTTCATCTTCGGCCGCGGCGGCGAGGAGATCGACACGCTGTCGGCCGAGGGCATCCCGTTCGAGGTGGTGCCGGGGATCACCGCGGCGCTCGGCGTCGCGGCGTACGCGGGCATCCCGCTGACGCACCGCGACTACGCGCAGTCGGTCATCTTCGTGACCGGGCACAAGAAGGACTACAGCCGGGATCTCGACTGGACGGCGCTCGCCCGCCCGCACCAGACGGTCGTCGTCTACATGGGCCTGACCGACATCGAGCAGCTGTGCAGCAAGCTGGTCGAGCACGGGCTCCCGCGCACGCTGCCGGCCGCCGTCGTGCAGCAGGGCACGGCGAAGAGCCAGCGGGTCGTCACCGGGACGCTCGCCACGCTCGCCCGCCTCGCCCAGCGCGCGCAGCTGCACGGCCCCACGCTGATCATCGTCGGCAACGTCGTGAGGCTGCGCGAAGCGCCTCAACTGGTTCGCGCCGGAAGCTCCCGCGTAGCGGATCGCCGCCGCGCGTCGCGGCGGCGCGCACCCCGGTGCGCGCGCTCAGTGCGCGGAGTTTCGGCGCGGTGCTCGACCGCGAACACCGCCGCCTCGACCCGCGAGCGCAGGCCGAGCTTCGACAGGATGTGGCGCACGTGCAGCTTCACCGTGTCGTGGCTGATCCCCAGCGACAGCGCGATCGCCTTGTTGCTCTTGCCGTTGGCGAGGTACTGCAGGACCTCGCGCTCGCGGTCGGTCAGCGACTTCATGTAGTCGGCGCGGGTGACGGCTCCCGGCTGCGCCGGCAGCAGCAGGTCGACGAGCTTGGCCGCCATCGCGGGAGCGACGACGACCTCGCCGCGGGCCGTGCGGCGGATCGCATCGACGACGTCGTCGGGATCCATGTCCTTCAGCAGGAAGCCGCGCACGCCGGCGCGGAACGCGCGCCCCAGGTCCTCCTGCGAATCGCTCATCGTCAGCACGACCACCGGCGTGTCGACGCCCTCGGCGCGCAGCCGCGCCAGCAGGGCGTGGCCGTCCACCGGCAGCATGCGCAGGTCCATGATCGCGAGGTCCGGGCGCTCGTCGCGCAGCAGGCGCACCGCCTCGTCGGCGTTGCCGGTCGTCCCGAGGACCGTGATGCCCGCGCGCGCCTGCAGCAGCTCGGACAGGCCGCGGCGGCACAGCGCGTGGTCGTCGATCAGGACGACCTTCAGGGGGTTCGCTCATGCTTCGGTTCCGGGGTCCGGTTCGGCGACCGGGAAAGGCGAGCTCGATCCGCGTCCCGCCGCCGGCGGCATCGGTGACGACCAGCCGGCCGCCGAGCCGGCACGCGCGCTCGCGCATGATGGAAAGACCGTAGTGCCCGGACGTGTCGGCGTCGAGGGCGCGGTTGTCCGACGCGATGCCGACGCCGTCGTCCTCGACGGCGATCACGTACTCGCCGCCGCGGCGATCGAGGACGAGCGACGCGCGGCTGGCGCGCGCGTGCCGCGCGACGTTGGCGAGCGCCTCCTGGACGATGTGGAACACCTCGATCTCCCGCTCCGGCGCGACGCAGAGCTCCGGCACGCGGTCGGCGAACGCCAGCGCGATGCCGGTCCGGTCGGGAAAGCCCTCGCTGACCTCGCGCAGCGCGTGCACGAGGCCGCGGGGATCCATCTGGCTGCGGAAGTAGGTGATCAGCTCGCGCAGCCGGCGGTGCGAGTTGCCGAGCGTGTCGTCGACGTCGCCCCAGTACTTGAGCGCGCCCGGCTCGTCGCCGCGGCGGATCGCGTCGCGCAGCAGGCTCATCCGCATCCGCATGTAGGTCAGCCCCTGCGCCAGCGAGTCGTGCACCTCGCTGGCCAGCATCTGCCGCTCGGCGCCCAGCCGGATCCGCAGGTTCTCGCGGGCGAGGCGCGCGTTGTCGAGCGTGACCCCGATCAGGTCGCCGGTGGCCTGCAGCAGCGGCGTCATCGCCGGCGGCAGCGCGCATTCGGCCGCGAACAGCAGGTTCAGCACGCCGACCGGCCGGTCCTTGTGGCGCAGCGGCACCGTCACGATGTGCTTGCAGACCAGTCCCAGCGCGCCCGCCGGGATGCGCTCGTCGTGCCCGCAGAGCTCGCTTTTCACGCAGGCGCTGTCGGCGCGGCGCGACTCGTCGCAGGCGTGGCACCACGAAGGCAGCGCGTCGCCGTGGTCGTCGAAGGCGACGTTGCGGCCGACGGCGACCGCCGGCTCCAGCCGCGGCGCGTCCTCGCAGTCGATGCGCAGCGTCGCCGCATCGGCGCCGGCCAGCCGCATGACGGCGGCGAGCATCGGCTCGAGCACCGAGCGGAAGTCGGTCGGCGCCGCGACGGCCGGGGCCGCCGGCGCGTCGCCCGGGCGCTGGCTCCGGCCCCCCGAGCCGCGATCCGCGGTCGGCGGGGTCTGTCGGCACGGCGACGGTCAAAGGATTGCTGCGACAACGGGTTCCTCCATCGATTCGGCGGCCCGGCCCGGCGGCGTTCCCGTCTGCCGACGGGTCCAGTGCACTTCCGGACCGATTATGGGGCGGGGGTGGCGCCGGCGCAACAAACGCGACACCGCAACCGCGCCGGCGCCCATCCGCCCCGAGCGGGCGAGCATCACCCTTCCGGGCTATCCCCCCCCCATCCCGGTTATGGACAGCGAGGGCCGTGACCGGCGATAAAGGGCGCTTTGCTTCGCCGCGCGGTTCGCGTGCGCAGGCCGCCACCTGCGTCGCCCGGGCGAGCCCCGCGACCACGTTAAACTGGTCCCCCATGCCCTCTCGCGTCGTCCACGATCCCCTTGCGCCCCCGGTGCCCGGCGCGCACGAAGAAACGCGCGACACCACCTGCTACATGTGCGCCTGCCGCTGCGGCATCCGCGTGCACCTGCGCGACGGCGAGGTGCGCTACATCGACGGCAATCCCGAGCATCCGCTCAACAAGGGCGTGATCTGCGCCAAGGGCGCGTCGGGCATCATGAAGCAGTATTCGCCGGCGCGGCTGACCAAGCCGCTGCATGCGCAAGCCGGGCGCGGAGCGCGGCGCCGGCGAGTTCGTCGAGATCACGTGGGACGAGGCCTTCGCGCTGCTCGAGGAGCGGCTCGCGCAAGATCCGCGCGACCGATCCGAAGAAGTTCGCGCTGTTCACCGGCCGCGACCAGATGCAGGCGCTGACCGGCCTGTTCGCGCGCCAGTTCGGCACGCCGAACTACGCGGCGCACGGCGGCTTCTGCTCGGTCAACATGGCCGCCGGCATGATCTACACGATCGGCGGCTCGTTCTGGGAATTCGGCGGCCCCGACCTCGATCGCGCCAAGCTGTTCGTCATGCTCGGCACCGCCGAGGACCACCACTCGAACCCGCTCAAGATCGGCGATCTCGAAGTTCAAGCGCAGCGGCGGGCGCTTCGTCTCGATCAACCCGGTGCGCACCGGCTATTCGGCGATCGCCGACGAGTGGGTGCCGATCAAGCCCGGCACCGACGGCGCGCTGCTGCTGGCGCTGATCCACGAGACTCATCGCGCACGGCCTGTACGACCGCGAGTTCCTCGCCCGCTACACCAACGCCGGGCAGCTGGTGAACCAGGATCCGGCCAGCGACGACGTTCGGCATGATGGCGCGCAATGCCGACGGCGATCCGGTCAACCCGCTGCGCCCGCACAACTTGCTGTGGTGGGACCGGCACTGCGGCGCAGCCGGTCGCCGACCACGCCGAGGGCGCCGATCCCGCGCTGCTCGGCAGGTTCGCGCTCGCCGACGGCACGCCGGTGGCGCCCGCGTTCCAGCTGCTCGCCGACCGCGTCAAGCCGTACACGCCGGAGTGGGCCGACGGCGATCACCGGCATACCGGCCGCGACGATCCGGCGCCTCGCGCACGAGATGGGCGTCACCGCGCGCGACCAGAAGATCGAGCTGCCGATCGCGTGGACCGACTGCTGGGGCAAGGAGCACGAGACGGTCACCGGCAACCCGGTCGCGTTCCACGCGATGCGCGGGCTCGCCGCGCACTCCAACGGCTTCCAGACGATCCGCGCGCTCGCGATCCTGATGTCGCTGCTCGGCACGATCGACCGGCCGGGCGGCTTCCGCCACAAGGCGCCGTACCCGCGCGCCGTGCCGCCCAACGCCCGCCCGCCGAAGGGGCCGCAGGCGGTGCAAGCCGGACACGCCGCTCGACGGCGCGCCGCTCGGCTGGCCCGAGTGCCCGGACGACCTCTTCGTCGACGAGCGACGGCGAGCCGGTGCGCATCGACAAGGGCTTCTCCTGGGAGTACCCGCTGTCGGTGCACGGGCTGATGCACAACGTCATCACCAACGCCTGGCGCGGCGACCCGTACCGATCGACACGCTGTTGCTGTTCATGGCCAACATGGCGTGGAACTCGAGCATGAACACCGTCGAGGTCGCGCAAGATGCTCACCGACAAGGGCGAGCGACGGCGAGTACAAGATCCCGTTCCTCGTCGTCTGCGACGCGTTCGAGTCGGAGACGACGGCGTTCGCCGACCTGGTGCTGCCCGACACGACCTACCTCGAGCGCCACGACGCGATGTCGATGCTCGACCGGCCGATCTCCGAGTTCGAGGGCCCGGTGGACTCGGTGCGCGTGCCGGTGGTGCCGCCGAAGGGCGAGTGCAAGCCGTTCCAGGAGGTGCTGATCGAGCTCGCGGGCCGGCTGCGGCTTCCCGGCGTTCACCGACGCCGACGGCACGCGCAAGTACCGCGACTATCCGGACTTCATCGTCCGCTACGAGACGGAGCCGGGCTCGGGCATCGGCTTCCTCGCCGGCTGGCGCGGCAAGGACGGCGAGAAGTTCGCTGCGCGGCGAGCCCAACCCGCAGCAGTGGGAGATGTACGCGAAGAACAACTGCGTGTTCCAGTACCACCTGCCGCGCGCAACTGCAGTACATGCGCAACTGGAACCGCGGCTACCTGCAGTGGGCGCAGCAGAGCGGGCCTGCGGCGCGACTTCGACCCGATCGTGATCCACATCTACTCGGAGTTCCTGCAGAGGTTCCGGCTGGCGGCGCAGGGCAAGCGGCCGGGCAAGCAGCCGCCGCGACCGGCTGCGCGCGCGCGTCGAGCACGTACTTCGACCCGCTGCCGTTCTGGTACGAGCCGCTCGAGGCGCAGCGACCGACGCCGCGCGCTATCCGCTGCGCGCGGTGACGCAGCGGCCGATGGCGATGTACCACTCGTGGGACTCGCAGAACGCGTGGCTGCGGCAGATCCACGCGCACAACTACCTGTTCGTCAACCCGCGCACGGCGCTGCGACGCCGGCATCGACGACGGCGGCTGGCTCTGGGTCGAGTCGCAGTGGGGCAAGGTGCGCTGCATGTGCCGCTACACCGAGGCGGTGGAGCCCGGCACCGTGTGGACGTGGAACGCGATCGGCAAGGCGCGCGGCGCCTGGGCACTCGCGCCCGACGCCAACGAGTCGCAGCAAGGGCTTCCTGCTCAACCACCTGATCAGCGAGGAGCTCGCCGGCGGCGACGCGGCAGGACGGTGTCCAACTCCGATCCGGTCACCGGCCAGGCCGCGTGGTACGACGTGCGCGTGCGCATCTATCCGGCGGCGCCCGACGAGCCGAAGGAGAGCTGGCCGCAGTTCGCGCCGGCGGCGCCGCTGCCGGGCGGCCCGCGAACGCGGCCGACGCTGGCTCGCGTACTTCGCCGGGCAAGGGAGCGCCGCCGATGACACAACTGGCGCTGGTCATCGACCTCAACGTCTGCGTCGGCTGCCACGCCTGCGTGACGAGCTGCAAGGAGTGGAACACGTCGGGCTCGGCCGGCCCGCTCGCCGATTTCGAGCCCTACGGCAAGGATCCGACCGGCACGTTCTTCAACCGCGTGCAGACGTTCGAGGTCGGCGAGTACCCGAACACGCAGACCGTCCACTTCCCGAAGTCCTGCCTGCACTGCGAGGACCCGCCCTGCGTGCCGGTGTGCCCGACCGGCGCGTCGTACAAGCGCGCCGAGGACGGCATCGTGCTGGTCGACTACGACAAGTGCATCGGCTGCAAGTACTGCGCCTGGGCCTGCCCGTACGGCGTGCGCGAGCTCGACGAGAAGCGCAAGGTGATGACCAAGTGCACGCTGTGCGTCGACCGCATCCACGAGCGAGACGCTGCCGGAGCGCGACCGCAAGCCCGCCTGCGTGCTCGCCTGCCCGACCAGCGCGCGGCTGTTCGGCGACATCCACGATCCCGACTCCGAGGTGTCGACGGCGATCCGCGAGCACGGCGGGTACGCGCTGATGCCCGAGCAGGGCACGCGCCCGTCCAACCACTACCTGCCGCGGCGGCGCACGAGCATCGCGCTGCACGCCGACGACCTCGTCCGCGCCGAGAATCCGCTGCGCGTCGACGGCGCCGAGCCCGTCGTTCCCGCACGGCGCGACCGAAGACTTCGCGACCTAGAGGCCCACGATGCGTCCCGCGTTCTCCGTCGTCCTGCTCACCACGCTGATCGGCGCCGGGCAGGGCCTGTTCCTCGCGCTGTACGCGACCGAGCTCGCGGCGCACGCGCGCCTCGTGCCGATGCCCGGCGCCGCGCTGTTCGTCGGCGCGGGCGTCGTCGTGCTGGCGCTGACCGGGCTGGGCCTCGTCGCGTCGATCTTCCACCTCGGGCATCCGGAGCGCGGCTGGCGCGCCGCCGCCCGGTGGCGCACGTCGTGGCTGTCGCGCGAAGTCATCGTGCTGCCGCTGTTCATGGCCGGCGCCTTCGCGTGGACCGCGGCGCACTTCATGGGCATCGCGGTGACCGGCCTGCTGGGCGCCGCCACGGCGCTGCTCGCGCTGGCCCTGTTCCTGTGCACCGGCATGATCTACGCGTCGCTGCGCGTGCTGCAGGAATGGGCGACGCCGCTGACGCCGATCAATTACCTGCTGCTCGGCTGCGCGTCGGGCGCGGCGCTGGCGGCCGCCCTTGCCGCCTGTCGGTCGGCGCGGGCTCGCCGCTGGCGCGCGCCTATGCGGTCGCGGCGCTGCTGCTGACGCTCGCCGGCGCCGCGACGCGGCTCGCCTCGCTGCGCGCGCAACCGCGCGCTGCGCCCGCAGTCGACGGTGCAGACGGCGATCGGGGTCCCGCATCCGCGGATCGCGCAGATGGCGCAGGGCGCGATGGGCGGCTCGTTCAACACGCGCGAGTTCTTCCACGGCGCGACGCCGGAGAAGATGCGCGCGATCAAGTGGAGCTTCCTGCTGCTCGCCTTCGCCGCGCCGCTGCTGCTGCTCGCGTTCGGCCGGGACTCGGCGGCGGCGCTGGTCGCTCGCCTTCCTCGTCCAGTACGCGGGACTGCTCGCCGAGCGCTGGTACTTCTTCGCCGAAGCCAATCACCCGCAGAACCTGTACTACCAGGCGATCTCGTGACGTCGCGGCACCGGCGGACCTGCGCGGCGGTGCTGCTCGTCGCCGCGACAATCGGTGCCGGCCCGGCGCTCGCGGCCGAGGCGGCGGCTGCCGCGACCACCGCGTGGTGGGTCTGGCCGCTGGCGCTGTTCGTCGTCTGCTTCGCGCTCGGCGTCGTCGCCGTGCCCGCGGGCGTGGGCGGCGGCGTACTGTTCGTGCCGATCGTCGGCGGCTTCTTCCCGTTCCACCTCGACTTCGTCCGCGGCGCCGGCCTCCTCGTCGCGCTGGCGAGCGCGCTCGCCGCCGGTCCCAGCCTGCTCCGGAGCGGACTCGCCGACCTGCGCCTCGCCCTCCCGCTGGCGCTGCTCGCTTCGGGCAGCTCGATCGCCGGCGCGATGATCGGGCTCGCGCTGCCGGTGGCGACCGTGCAGGTCGCGCTGGGCATCACGATTCTCGGCATCGTCGCGCTGATGGCGATGCCGCGCCGGGCGGCGACGAGCGTCGCCGCCAGCCCCGACCGGCTGTCGGCGGCGCTGTCGATCCACGGCGTCTATCTCGACGGGGCCACCGGCAGCAGCGTCGCCTGGAACGTGCACCGCACGCCGGCGGGGCTCGTGTTCTTCACCGGCATCGGCATGCTGGCCGGAATGTTCGGCATGGGTGCGGGCTGGGCCAACGTCCCGGTGCTGAACCTGCTGATGGGCGCGCCGCTCAAGGTCGCGGCGGGCACGTCGAGCTTCATCCTGTCGCTCGTCGACTCGACGGCGGCCTGGGTCTACCTCAACGAGGGCGCGGTGCTCGCCGTCGTCGCCGTGCCCTCGGTGCTGGGCATGATGATCGGCGCGCGGCTCGGCGCGCGGCTCCTCGGCGTGCTGCCGGCGACGACGGTGCGCAAGATGGTGCTGGCGCTGCTGCTGTTCGCGGGCGCGCGGGCGCTGACCAAGGGACTGGGGATCTGGCCGTGAGCGAGCTTCCCGACCACGTCGCCCCGAGCGTGCGGAGCGCCCGAGCAGCAGCTGTACGCGCGGCTGCTCGACCTCGGCGCCAAGACGGGCTTCGCCGCGCTCGTCGCCGGCTTCGTCGCCTACGTCGCCGGATGGGTGCCCGCGCACGTCCCGGTCGACCAGCTCGCCGGGCTCTGGCGGCTGCCGCTCGCCGAGTACCTGAAGGCCACCGGCACGCCGACCGGCTGGGGCTGGATCGTCCACCTGCCCAAGGGCGAGTTCGCGAGCCTCGCCGGCATCGCGCTGCTGGCCGGCTGCTCGCTCGCCGCGCTGCTGGCGGTGATTCCCGTCTACCTCAGGCGCGGCGAACGCGGCGACCGCATCTACGCGGCGCTCTGCGTCGGCGAGATCGCGCTGCTGCTGCTGGCCGCCTCCGGCGTGCTGACCGCCGTGCACTGACGCCCGACGATGGACCTGCCGTACACCCGCATCCTGCTCGCAACCGAGCACACCGAGTTCGACGCCGGCGCCGAGCGCGTCGCCTTCGAGCTGGCGCGGCACTGCGGCGCGCCGCTCGCGGGCGTGCTGCCGCTGGTCACCAACACCGAATACGAGGTCGTCGCCCCGGAGCTCGCGGCGCAGGCCGAGGCGCGGGCGTTCGCCCGACTGGGGCAGGTCCGCGCCGCGGCCGCCGCCGCGGGCGTCGCGCTCGACCTGCGCGTGCGCCAGGGCGAGGACGCCGCGCGCGAGATCGTCGCCGAGGCCGAGCGCGGCGCCGCCGACCTGATCGTCGCCCGCCGGCGCGGCAGGCAGGGCTTCCTCGCCAAGCTGCGGGTCGGCGAGATGGTCACCCGCGTCGCGACCGAGGCGCCCTGCGACGTGCTGCTGGTGCCGCGCGCGGCGCGGATGTGGTCGCGCCGCGTGCTGGTCGCCGTCGACGCCTCGCCGGCCGCCGAGCGCGTCGCCGAGACGGCCGCGCGCATCGCCGCCCGCTGCGCGCTGCCGCTGACGGTCGCGACGGTGACGGCGCACGACGGCGCCGCCGAGCGCGGTGGAGGCCGAGGCCGTCGTCGACCGGGCGATGGCCGTCGCCGCGCGCTGCGGCGCGGCCGCCGAGCGCCGGGTCGTGACCGGCCGCGCGGCCGAGGCGATCGCGGCGCTCGCGACCGAGATCGGCGCCGATCTCGTCGTCGTCGGCCGCAGCGATCCGGCCCGGCCGGGACAGCGTCACCGGCTCGGCGCGACCGCGCACGGCGTCACCGGCCTCGCGCCCTGCCCGGTGCTGATCGTCCGGACCTGACCGCCGCACTCCGACGGCGCCCGACCGGCTAGAATCGGGCATGCGCTACGACTACGTCATCGTGGGGGGCGGCTCCGCCGGCTGCGTGCTGGCCGCGCGCCTGACCGAGGATCCCGACGTGACCGTGCTGCTGCTCGAAGCGGGCGGCACGGGCGGCGGCTTCTGGGAGCGGCTGCCGCTCGGCGTGGGCAAGGTCCTCGTCCAGCCGGAACGCGTGTGGACCGACGTCACCGAGCCCGCGCCCGACACCGGCGAGCGCCCGACCAGGTGGGTCGCCGGCCGCGGCCTCGGCGGATCGAGCACCGTCAACGCGATGCTGTTCGTCCGCGGCCACCGCGCGATGTACGACCGGATCGCCGCGATGGGCTGCCGCGGCTGGAGCTACGCCGAGTGCCTGCCGTACTTCAAGCGGCTCGAGGACTGCCGCTTCAGCCCGTCGCCGGCGCGCGGCCGGGGCGGACCCATCGGCGTCACGCGGATCGCGCCCGATCCCGTTTCCGAGGCGTTCCTCGCGGCCTGCGCCGAGCACGGCTACGCCCGCGTCGACGACTACAACGACGCCGATCCCGACGGCGCGAGCTACCTGCAGCTGTCGGTGAAGGACGGCTGGCGCAGCAGCGCGGCGAGCGGCTACCTGCGGCCGGTGCTGCGCCGCCCCAACCTCACCGTGCGCACCGGCGCGGTCGCGCGCAGGGTGCTGTTCCGCGACCGCGTCGCGACCGGCGTCGCCTTCGTCGCCGACGGCGTCGAGGCGACGGCGGAAGCCGCGCGCGAGGTCGTCCTCGCGGCGGGCGGCGTGCGCTCGCCGGCGCTGCTGGAGCTCTCCGGCATCGGGGCGCGCGGCCGGCTGGAGGCGCTCGCGATCGACGTCGTCGCGGATCGCGCCGAGGTCGGCGAGAACCTGCAGGACCACTTCATGCCGCGCATCTGCTTCGAGACGACGGAGCCCGGCACGGTCAACAACCTGTTCAACAGCCCGCGGGTCAAGCTCCGGGAGGCGTGGTCGTTCCTGACGACGCGACGGGGGCTCTTCGGCGATTCGCTGCTGCGGGCCACCGCCTACGTCCGCAGCGATCCCGCGCTCCCGCTGCCGGACCTGCGGATCCAGGTCGGGCTGATGAGCGCCGAGGGCCGGATCCCGGTGGCCGATCCCGCGGGCGCCACCCCGGCGGCGAGGAACGGCCTCGACCCGAACTCGTCGTTCCACCTCGGCGTCTACGGCATCTACCCGCAGGCGCGCGGCAGCGTGCACGTCAGGAGCGCCGACGCGGGCGCGCCGCTCGCGGTCCGGCCGAACTACCTCGGCACCGACGCCGATCGCCGGGCGCTGGTCTCGGGCCTGCGGATCATCTACGCGCTGGCGCGGCGCGCGCCGCTCGCCGGCATCGTCACCCGCGAGATCCGGCCCGGGCTCGATGGCGCCAGCGACGCCGACGTGCTCGATTTCGCGCAGCGCACCGGGCACACCTGCTGGCATCCGACCGGCACCTGCCGGATGGGCGACGATGCGGGCTCGGTCGTCGACGAGGACTGCCGCGTGCGCGGCGTCGAGCGGCTGCGCGTCGTCGACGCCTCGGTGTTCCCGGTGCTGACCAGCAGCAACACCAACGCCCCGGTGCTGATGCTGGCCGAGAGGATGGCCGACCGGATGCGCGGCCGCGGGGAAGGCGCTCGCTAGGCCTGCCCGGCCGGGCCGCCCTGCCCCGCGGCCGGAGCACCGGCCCGCGACGCGGGCCTCACCAGAGGACGAGCACGCGGCCGTCGTCGACGCGGTGCGGCAGCTCGGTCAGCGGCTGGTCGCCCTTGGCCGTGCAGCGGCCGGTCGCGACGTCGAACGCCCATTCGTGCTTCGGGCAGGTGAGCTTCCTGCCCTTGAGCGCGAGGTCCGGGATGTTCGTCGCCTGGTGCGGGCACCGGCTGTCGTAGACCTTGAGCTTCGCCCCCTTGCGGTAGAGGAAGAGCCCGCGCCCGTCGCAGTCGACGCGCGCCGTCTTGCCGTCGGCGAGGTCGGCCAGCGCGCCGACGTCGTGCCACGCGGGCTCGGCCGGCGCCGGCGCGCCCTCGAGCCGGAATTCCGGCAGGTCCATCTTCAGGATCACGTCGATCGCCCAGACGATCTTCGCGAGGCCCAGCGCCGGGAACGCCATCAGCAGCGCATCGACGATCTCCTCCGCGGTGGCGCCGTCGCGCAGCGCGCGCTTCAGGTACTGCCGCAGCCCGTTCTCGGTCTGCGCGTGCACCTTGGTGATCACCGAGATCAGGTTCCGCGTCTTCGGGTCGAGCCGCGTGCCCGCGTCCTTGAGGAACTTGAAATACGCGCCCATGGCTTCGGGGCGCGCCTTGACGAGATAGGTCAGCGCATCGCTCATCGTCGTGGTCCGGTCGTGGGGGTTGCTGAAGCTTCCATTCTATCGGCCCGCGGGGTGCCGCGGCTCGCGCCGCGTCTACGGGCGCGTGCGCTCCGGCCCGCCGCGGGCGGCGCCGTCGGCGGCGCTCGCCGACGGCGCCAGGCCCGTCGCGAGCAGCGACACCGGAAGCCACAGGCGCGAATCGGCGATCCGCTTCTGCTCCGGCGAGAGCGTCGCGTAGAGGGCCTTGCCCTGCTCGGCGATCTTCTGGATCAGCGCCGCGCGGCCCTTCACGCCGTTGGCGATCCAGTCGAGGCGCTCGGGAGCGCTCGCCGGCGCACCGGCCGCCGTCCGCACCTCGAACCGCACCCGCTCGACGTCGTCGGCGAGCTTCTGCACGCTGTCGGCAAAGGCACCCCAGGCGGCGCTCTGCGCGGCCGTCGGCATCAGGTCGTCCTCCAGGCGGTCGAGCTGCTTCTGCACCATGGCGCCCGGGTTGAGCGGCGCGTCGGCGGCCGGCATGCCGCGCATCGCATCCGGCCGCGGTCCCGACGTGCCGGGGTCCGCCCCGCCGCGCGCGCCGCCCCGGCTGCCTCCGCCCGGGGCCTGCGCCCACGCCGGCGTCGAAAGCGCGATCGCGGCGACACAGGCGACGCAGGTGGCGAGAGCCGCCAGGCGGCGGCGGTCGTTCGTTCGGTCAGGCATCGTTTCGAGGCCTCGCTCGGGCACCGGAGGATGAGGTCCAGTGATGATACGCGGTCTCGCGAACCGGGCGTCGGGCGGGCGGAGTCGAACGCGTGAAGCCCGCCTCGACGTCGCCTTCGGTGTCACAGGGACGCCGCGACCCCGCCCCCGTGCGGAGCGACCGAGGGGCCGGGGGCCCGAATCCAGGGACGAGGCTGTCGGCGAAGATGGTGATGACTTCGTGCACACTCAATAGGTTGCGACGCTGTTATTCACTGGTCACTTGAGGAGGCTGCCCGCGGATTCGCGGGTGCGGCGTTCCCGGGTGCGTCGTTTGACCTATCGAGTCGCGAAGGAGTATGCTGCACTGCAGCAATTCCTCGACCTACGGAAACCCCCGATGAAACCCAGCCCCAACCGGGCCGGGCGCGGCATCGGTGGCGCCATCCCCTACCCGGGGCACGCGTTGACCGAAGCGGCGACCGGCGACAGCCGAAGCGCCTCCCGCACCCCGCCCCACGCCCAGCCCGCGGCCGCCGTGATGGCCGCGCTCGCCTGGCACACCAACCAGACGGTGACCGGGCTCGTGACCGTCGCCTATGCGGCGGCGACGCTCGCCCGCCGGCAGGGCGAGAGCGTGGCCCGCGGCGTCGAGCGCAGCGTGCCCGAGGGCCGGGTCCGCGATGCCGCGACCGCCGCCACCGGGATGTACATCGCCGGCGCGGATGCCGCCGCGCGGGCGGCGATGCGCTTCGGCCGCCACTTCGGCCACCTCGCCTTCGCCTTCCCCCGCTCGTTCTGACCGCGGCCGGCGGGCCGCCGGCGATCGCGGGTTCCCGGATCCTGCCGCACGGCCGCGCCGGGCGGCGGATGCCGGACGGTGGCCGCCGTATACTGGCGGGACCTTCCGTCCCGCCATCGGAGTCCAGAGATGCACCTGCACCTGCCCCTGATCGCCCTCGCCACGGCTCTCGCCGCGCCGCTCGCCGCGGCCGCGGAGGTCTCGCAGCAGCCGTTCTTCAACGTCGTCACGCTCGAAGCCAGCGCCACCGCCGACGTCCCGACCGACACGCTGACGATCACGCTGTTCACCGAGGAACAGGGCCCCGACCCGGCCGACCTCGCCGCCCGCGTCAATGCCCGGCTCGAACAGGCGCTGGCCAAGGCGAAAGCCGAGCCGGCGGTCGAGGCGCGCTCGGGCAGCTATTTCACGAACCCGGTCTACGACAAGGCGAACCAGATCACCGGCTGGCGGATCCGCGCCGAGCTCTCCCTCGAAAGCCGCGACTTCAAGGCGGCCGGCGCGCTGGCCTCGCGGCTGCAGCCGGCGATGAAGCTCTCGGGAATGACGTTCTCGCTGTCGCGCGCCGCGCGGGAAAAGGCGGAAGCCGCGCTGCTGACCGAGGCGCTGACCAAGTACCAGGCCAAGGCGCAGGTCATCGCCCGGACGCTCGGCTTCCCGGGCTACACGCTGAGCCAGATCGCCGTGGGCACCGACGGCCCGGTCGGGCCGCGGCCGGTCTTCCGGGGCATGGCGATGGCGGCGGCGGCGGACGCCGCCCCGCCGCCGATCCCGGTCGAGGGCGGCAAGAACGCCGTCACCGTGAACGTCTCCGGCTCGGTCGTGCTGGGGCCCGGGAAGTAGCCCCCGGCGGCAACCCGCGACCCGCTTCGGCGGCCCCGAGGCGCGCGTCAGCCGCGCAGCAGCGCGATCGCCTCGTCGACGCGACTCACCGGCATGATCTTAACGCCGTCAATGGCTTGCTTCGGCTTGTTCATGCTCGGTATGAGGAACTGGCGGAACCCCAGCTTCGCCGCTTCCTTGATCCGCTCCTGCCCGCGCTGAACCGGCCGGATCTCGCCGGCGAGCCCGACCTCGCCGAACACCAGCGTCTTCGCCGGCAGCGGCCGGTTGGTCAGCGACGAGTTGACGGCGAGCAGGATCGCGAGGTCCGCCGCCGGCTCGTTGATCCGCACGCCGCCGACCGCATTGACGAACACGTCGTAGCCGCCCGACTCGACGCCGCCGTGGCGGTGCAGCACCGCCAGCAGCAGCGCGAGGCGCTGCGGGTCGAGGCCCACCGACAGCCGCTTCGGCATCCCGCCCTGCACCGGGTCGACCAGCGCCTGGATCTCGACCAGCAGCGGCCGCGAGCCTTCCAGCGTGGCGACGATCGCCGAGCCGGGCACCGACTCGGCGTGCTGCGACAGGAACAGCGCCGACGGGTTGGCGACTCCCTTCAGGCCCTTTTCGGTCATCGCGAACACGCCGAGCTCGTTGGCGGCGCCGAACCGGTTCTTGATCGCGCGGACCAGGCGAAAGCTCGAATGGGTGTCGCCCTCGAAATAGAGGACGGTGTCGACGATGTGCTCGAGCACGCGCGGGCCGGCGATCGCGCCGTCCTTGGTCACGTGGCCGACGAGGATGACGACGATGTCGCGCTGCTTCGCCAGACGCGTCAGCTGCGCCGCGCATTCGCGGACCTGCGCGACGCTGCCCGGGGCCGAGGTCAGCGCCTCGGTGTAGGCGGTCTGGATCGAGTCGACGACGACGATCTCCGGCGCCTCGGCGGCGATCGTCGCCAGGATCGTCTCCAGCTGCACCTCGGCCAGCAGCGAGACCGGGGCGTTGATGAGGCCCAGCCGGTGCGCCCGCAGCGCCACCTGCTCGACCGATTCCTCGCCGGTGACGTAGAGCGCCTTGCGCGACGCGCCGATGGCGGCCATCGCCTGCAGCAGCAGCGTCGACTTGCCGATGCCCGGGTCGCCGCCCAGCAGGATCACCCCGCCGGGCACGAGGCCGCCGCCCAGCACGCGGTCGAATTCCTCGACGCCGGTCGGAAAGCGCGGGCTGGCCCTCGGCTTGACCGTGCCCAGCGCCCGCACGGCGCTCGCCTGCCCGGCGACGCCCTGGAAGCGCGTCGGCCGCGGCGCGGCGACCGCCTCGACCAGCGTGTTCCAGACGCCGCAGTGCGGGCACTGGCCCTGCCACTTCGGGCTCTGGCCGCCGCACTCGGTGCAGCTGTAGATGGTCTTCGGGGCTTTCATCGATGTGACCAGGACGACGGGGTTCGGACGGATCGGCTCGATCGTAGCCCGGCTTCAGGCGCAGCGATACGTGGCCTCGGCACGGCACGAGCCGGCGTCGGCCGGGCCGCCGCCAGTCCGCCTCAGGTCAACTCGTCCGGGGTCACGACCGCGGTGCCGAGCTTGCCGACGACCACGCTCGCCGCCTGGTTGGCGATCCGCACCGCGGTGCCGAGATCGGCGCCCGCGCCGCGCAGCACGCCGGCGGTGGCGATCACCGTGTCGCCGGCGCCGGAGACGTCGTAGACCTCGCGCGCCTGCGCCGGGATGTGCAGCGCGCCCCCGGCCGTGTAGAGGCTCATCCCCTCCTCCGAGCGCGTGACCAGCAGCGCCTCGAGCGCGAGCCCGGCGCGCAGCGCCTGCGCCTTCTCCGTCATGTCGGCCTCGTCGCGCCAGCGCCCGGCGACCTGCCGGAACTCGCCGCGATTCGGCGTGATCATCGTCGCGCCGCGGTAGCGCGCCCAGTCGTCGCCCTTGGGATCGACGAGCACCGGCTTCCCCGCCGCGCGTCGCGCGCTCGATCATCCCGCGACGTGCGCGAGGCCGCCCTTGCCGTAGTCCGACAGGATCACGACGTCGCAGCCGGCGACGATGCGCTCGAACTCGGCGAGCTTGGTCGCGAGCACCTCGTGCGACGGCGCGGTCTCGAAGTCGATGCGCAGCAGCTGCTGCTGGCGGCTGATGACCCGCAGCTTGACCGTCGTCGACACCGACGGGTCGCGGAAGAACGACGTGCGCACGCCGTCGGCGACGAGCAGCTCGCTCGAGCGCCGTGCCCGCCTCGTCGGCGCCGGTGACCGACAGCAGCGTGACCGTCGCGCCCAGCGCCGCCGCGTTGCGCGCGACGTTGGCCGCGCCGCCCGGGCGCTCCTCGCTGCGCGCGACCTTGACCACCGGCACCGGCGCCTCGGGCGAGATCCGCTCGATGTCGCCGAACCAGTAGCGGTCGAGCATCACGTCGCCGACGACCAGGACGCGCGTCCGCGCGACGCGCTCGCGGTACTCGGCGAACCTCGGCGCGGTCGTCATCGCGCTCTCCCGCGCCGGCCGGCTCAGCGCCGGCCGATGCCGAAGTACTCGAGGCCCGGCCGCGCGCACGTCCTTCGGCTCGTACAGGTTGCGGCCGTCGAACACCAGCGGCGACTTCAGCGCCTTGCGCGATCGCGTCGAAGTCCGGGCTGCGGAACTCCTTCCACTCGGTGACGATCACGAGCGCGTCGGCGCCGTCGAGCGCCGCCATCGGCGACGGCGCGAACGCGACGTCCGGCGCGTCGCCGAACACGCGCTTCGCCTCGGTCATCGCGACCGGATCGTAGGCGACGACCTTCGCGCCGCGCGCCGCGAGCGCCGCGACGATCTCGCGCGCCGGCGCCTCGCGCATGTCGTCGGTGTTCGGCTTGAACGCGAGGCCCCACATGCGCGAAGCGTCCGGCCGGCGAGGTCCGTCGCCCATGCGCGCGACGATCTTGTCGATCAGCCGCAGCTTCTGCGCCTCGTTGACCGTCTCGACGGCGTCGAGGATCTTCAGCGGCCGGCCGAGCGTGCGTCGCCGTGTGCTGCAGCGCCTTCACGTCCTTGGGGAAGCACGAGCCGCCGTAGCCCACGCCCGGGTACAGGAAGTAGTAGCCGATGCGCGGGTCGGAGCCGATGCCCTGGCGCACGTGCTCGATGTCGGCGCCGAGGTCGTCGGCGAGGTTGGCGAGCTCGTTCATGAACGAGATGCGCGTCGCGAGCATCGCGTTGGCCGCGTACTTGGTGAGCTCGGCCGAGCGCACGTCCATCACCAGCAGGCGCTCGTGGTTGCGCTGGAACGGCGCGTAGACCGCGCGCATCGCGGCGATCGCCCGCTCGTCGTCGGCGCCGATGACGACGCGGTCCGGCCGCATGAAGTCGTCGACCGCCGCGCCCTCCTTCAGGAACTCGGGGTTGGAGACGACGGAGAAGGCGATGTCGGCGCCGCGCTGGCGGAGCTCGTCGGCGATCGCCTCGCGGACGCGGTCGGCGGTGCCCACGGGCACCGTCGACTTGTCGATGACGATCTTGTACTCGGTCATCCGCTTGCCGATGTTGCGCGCGGCCGCGAGCACGTACTGCATGTCGGCCGAGCCGTCCTCGTCCGGCGGCGTGCCGACGGCGATGAACTGCAGCGCGCCGTGCGCGACGGCCGCGTCGACGTCGGTGGTGAAGCGCAGGCGGCCGGCCGCGACGTTGCGCGCGATCATCGCGCTCGAGGCCCGGCTCGTGGATCGGGACGCCGCCCGCGTTGAGGATGTCGATCTTGCGCTCGTCGACGTCGAGGCACAGCACGTC
Source organism: uncultured beta proteobacterium (assembly GCA_963832705.1). GTDB lineage: Bacteria > Pseudomonadota > Gammaproteobacteria > Burkholderiales > Casimicrobiaceae > CAIWHR01. Next base: position 616,311 of record CAWHVP010000010.1, read on the forward strand.
GTTGCCGACTTCGGCGAAGCAGGCGCCGGTGACGAGGCCGACGTAGCCCGTGCCGATCATCGTGATTTTCAAGTGCGTACTCCCAGGGAGGCGTTGATGGCGGACAGCGCGGCAAGCGGGTCGTGCGCCTGCGTGATCGGCCGTCCGATGACGAGGTAGTCGGCGCCGTTGGCCACCGCGGCCTCCGGCGTGATGATGCGGGCCTGGTCGTCCTTCGCGCTGCCGGCGAGGCCGGATGCCCGGCGTGACCAGCGCGGAAGCCGGCGGGCAGCGCCGCGCGCAGCGTCGGCGCCTCGACCGCCGAGCAGACGACGCCGTCGAGCCCGCAGGCCGCCGTGAGCTGCGCGAGGCCGAGCGCCTGGTGCGCGGCGCTGCGGTGCACGCCGGTGTCGGCGAGGTCGGTCGTCCGACAGGCTGGTCAGCACGGTGACCGCGATCAGCAGCGGCGCGGTCGTGCCGCGCTCGGCCGCCGTCGCGGGCGACGGCGTCGCGCGCGGCGTCAGCATCGCCCGGCCGCCGGCGGCGTGCACGTTGAGCATCCAGACGCCGAGGCGCGTCGCCGCGGCGCAGGCCTGCGCGACGGTGTTCGGGATGTCGTGGAACTTGAGGTCGAGGAAGACGCGAAAGCCGCGCTCGATCATCCAGCGCACCGGCTCGGGGCCGGCGACGACGAACATCTCCTTGCCGACCTTGAGCGCGCACGCCGCCGGATCGAGCCGGTCGGCGAGCGCCAGCGCGCGCATCGGGTTGGCGAAATCGAGCGCGACGATGACGCGCGGGATCAGGTGTTCACGTGCGATCGATCGCTGGTGTCGCTGCGCAGACGAGTTCGCTGCGCGGTCAGGCGTATCCGTCGCGGCTGTTTCGGTGCCGCCGCGGCGAGTACGTCTCCCACTTGCCGCAGCCGGGGCAGCGCCAGTAGTACTGCTTGGCGCGGAACCCGCAGTGCTCGCACTTGTACATGCCGAGGCGCTTGATGTGCTGGCCGACGAGCTGCTTGACGAGCTCGAGGTCGTGGCGGCGCTCGGCCGGCGCCGCGAGCAGCTGCGCCTCGAGCAGGCGGTCGAGCCCGAGCAGCGTCGGGTTGCGCGCGAGCTCGTCCTTGATCAGCGCGCCGGCGGCGGCGGGCCCTTCCTGCGCCAGCGCCAGCGCGAACACGGTGTTGAGGATGTCGAGCGACGGCGTCTGCGCCTGGTAGGACTTCAGCACGCGCAGGCCCTGCGCCGCTGCCCGGTCCTGCGGTAGGCGTCGGCCAGCCGCTCGGCGACCAGCGACAGGAACGCGGGGTTCTGCGACTCGATCCGCTGCCAGGCGGCGATCGCCGCGGCGTCCTCGCCCTGCTGCGCGTGCAGGTCGCCCAGCAGCATCGTCGCCCGCGCGCAGGCCTTGTACTCGGCGAGCGCCTGGTCGATGTAGCCGGTGCGCGGCGGCGTAGTCGTTCTTCAGCAGCGCCGCCTGCGCGAGCTCGCAGTCGTAGTGCGCGATCTCCTTGAAGTACGGCTGCTTGGCGATCGCCTCCATCCGCCGCGTCACCGCGATCGCCTTCGGCCAGTCCTTCTCCTGCTCGTAGATCGACAGCAGGAAGCCCAGCGACGGGTGCTCGAACGGCGTGCCTGCGAGCCTGGTGAACAGCTCCTCGGCGCGGTCGAGCAGCCCCGCGCGGTGGAAGTCCTGCGCGAGCTCGAACGTCGCCGCCTCGCGCTTGTCGGCGGGCAGGTCCGAGCGCGGTCGAGCAGGTTCTGGTGCATCCGGATCGCGCGGTCGATCTCGCCCTGGCGCCGGAACAGGCTGCCCAGCGCGAAGTGCAGGTCGACCGTCTGCGGGTCGACCTTGACGACCTCGATGAACGACTCGATCGCCTTGTCCGGCTGCTCGTTCAGCAGGAAGTTGAGGCCGCGGAAGTACGACAGCGGCAGCGCGCGCGACTCGCGCAGCAGGTGCTTGATGTCGATGCGCGCGGCGATCCAGCCGAGCGCGAAGAACACCGCCGGGAGCGGCAGCAGCCACCAGAGATCGAAGTCCACGCGCTCGGGTTTCCTGTCGGTGCGGGTCGGGGACCGGGGTTGGAATGCGGTTCAGGCGGCCGGCGCGGGGACGCTCGTCAGACGCCGTCGAGCGGCCCGCCCTGGCCGTAGCCGGCGGCGCTGGCCGCGTGCTCGCCGCGCGGTCCCGGCGCCGCGCCGTGCGGCGCCGGCGGCGCCTCGCGGGCGAGGCCGCGCGCGCCGCATCCCGCGGATCTGCCGCTTGAGCCGCGCCGCGCGCATCGCGCCCGCCAGCAGCCCCGCGGCCGCGCCGATCGCGAACGCGATCAGCACGACGAAGATCAGCGGCGCCTGCCAGCTCCACCAGTGGTAGAGCCGCAGCGTCACCGGCTCGGCGTTCTGCAGCGAGAAGAGGAGCAGCGCGGTGAACAGCGCGGCTCCGGCAATCCAGCGTACGACGTGCAAGGGAGGCTCCGGAGCGAACGGCGGCGGCGGGCGACGGCTTCATCGCCCGGGCCGCGCTCACGCGTCCTTCTTGAAATCGACCCGCTTCGCGCAACTCCTTGCCCGCCTTGAAGTGGGGCACGTGCTTCTGCGGCACCTGCACCCGCTCCCCGGACTTGGGGTTGCGCCCGGTCCGCGGCGGCCGGTAGTTGAGGCCGAAGCTGCCGAACCCGCGGATCTCGATGCGCTCGCCCTTCGCCAGGCTTTCGGCCATGGCGTCGAGGACCATCTTGACGGCGAGCTCGGCGTCCTTCGCAACCAGCTGCGGAAACTGCGCGGCCAGGCGGTCGATCAGCTCCGATTTGGTCATCACGAAACCCGCTTCTTACTCGTTCGTCTTGCTGTCCATCTTCGCGCGCAGCAGCGCGCCGAGGTTCGTGGTCCCGGTCGTCGTGCCCGCGGTGTCCGCCTTGATGCTCTGCATCGCCTCGCTCTCCTCGGCGTGGTCCTTGGCCTTGATCGAGAGGTTGATCGAGCGGTTCTTGCGGTCGATGTTGATGATCATCGCCGACACCGCATCGCCTTCCTTCAGGTGCGTGCGGATGTCCTCGACGCGGTCGCGCGCGACTTCGGAGGCGCGCAGGTAGCCTTCGACGTCGCCGTCGAGACCGATGACCGCGCCCTTGGCGTCGAGCGACTTGACCGTGCCGTTGACGACGTGGCCCTTGTCGTGCAGCGCGACGTAGTTGGTGAACGGGTCGCCGTCCATCTGCTTGATGCCGAGCGAGATGCGCTCGCGCTCGACGTCGATCGCCAGCACCACGGCCTCGACTTCCTGGCCCTTCTTGTAGTCGCGCACCGCGGCCTCGCCGGGCAGCGTCCACGACAGGTCGGACAGGTGGACGAGGCCGTCGATGCCGCCGGGCAGGCCGACGAACACGCCGAAGTCGGTGATCGACTTGATCTGGCCCCGCGACCTTGTCGCCCTTCTTGTGGTTCATCGCGAAGTCGTCCCACGGGTTCGCCATGCACTGCTTCATGCCGAGCGAGATGCGGCGGCGCTCCTCGTCGATCTCGAGGATCATGACCTCGACCTCGTCGCCCAGCTGCACGACCTTGGTCGGGTGGATGTTCTTGTTGGTCCAGTCCATCTCGGACACGTGGACGAGGCCCTCGATGCCCGCCTCGATCTCGACGAACGCGCCGTAGTCGGTGATGTTGGTGACCTTGCCGAACAGGCGCGTCGCCGTCGGGTAGCGGCGCGCCAGGCCGACCCACGGGTCCTCGCCGAGCTGCTTCATGCCCAGCGACACGCGGTTCTTCTCCTGGTCGAACTTGAGGACCTTGGCGGTGACTTCGTCGCCGACGCCGAGCACTTCCGACGGGTGCTTGACGCGGCGCCAGGCGAGGTCGGTGATGTGCAGCAGGCCGTCGATGCCGCCCAGGTCCACGAACGCGCCGTAGTCGGTGATGTTCTTGACGATGCCCTTGACGATCGCGCCTTCCTGCAGCGTCGACAGGAGCTTCTCGCGCTCCTCGCCCAGGCTCGCCTCGAGCACGGCGCGGCGCGACACGACCACGTTGTTGCGCTTGCGGTCGAGCTTGATGACCTTGAACTCGAGCGGCTTGCCCTCGTACGGGCGTCGTGTCCTTGACCGGGCGGATGTCGACCAGCGAGCCGGGCAGGAACGCGCGGATGCCGTTGACCATGACGGTCAGGCCGCCCTTCACCTTGCCGGTGACGAGGCCGGAGACGATCTCGCCGCCTTCCATCGCGGCTTCGAGGTCGTGCCAGGCCTTCAGGCGCTTGGCCTTGTCGCGCGACAGCTTGGTCTCGCCGTAGCCGTCTTCCAGGCTCTCGATGGCGACGGTGACGAAGTCGCCGGGCTTGACCTCGATCTCGCCGCTTGTCGTTCTTGAATTCCTCGATCGGGATGAAGCTCTCGGACTTGAGTCCGGCGTTGACGACGACGACGTTGTAGTCGACGCGCACGACTTCGGCGGTGATCAGTTCGCCTTGGCGCATCTCCTGCCTGGCGAGGCTTTCCTCGAACAGCGCGGCGAAGTTCTCCATCGACGGTCGGGGCTGCCGTGCTTGGGGTGGCGATAGCCATGGGGGTTGGTTCCTTGTCTGCGTCAATAGCCGCCGGTGAGCGAGAACCCTGTTTCTCGCGCGGCGGGCGGGTTGACGACATCCGCGGGCGGTGCCGGCTAGAGCACCGTGCCACGGGGCCTTGCTGCGTGGTCCGTCGCCGCCCGAGCTCCGGGCGGCCGTTCCCTTTCGATCCGATCGGCGTCAGGTTCCTTTCGAGCCTGCGTGACGGCAGCGCGGTAGCGCTCGAGCACGAAGGCGACGCAGCGTCGATCGTCAGATCGCGTGGTGTCGAGGATCGCGGCGTCGGCGGCGGGCATGAGCGGTGCTGCCGCCCGGCCGGCGTCGCGCGCGTCGCGTTCCCGGATGTCCCGCAAAAGACTGTCAATGTTAACAGAGATTCCTTTTTCGATCAACTGCTTATACCGCCGCCGCGCGCGTTCCTCGGGCTGGCGGTGACGAACACCTTGAGCGCCGCGTCCGGGAACACGACGGTGCCCATGTCGCGGCCGTCGGCGACCAGCCCGGGGGGCGCCGGAAGCCGCGCTGGCGCGCCGAACAGCGCGGCGCGCACCGCCGGCAGGCGGCGACCCGCGAGGCGGCCGCGGACACCGCCTCGGCTGCGGATGGCGTCGGTGACGTCCTCGCCGTCGAGCAGGACTCCGCCGTCGCCGAAGTCGACGTCGAGCGCCGCGGCCGCGGCCGCGAGCCGGTCCTCGTCGTCGAGCGGGATGCCCGGCTCGCATCGCCTTGAGCGCCACCAGCCGATACAGCGCGCCGCTGTCGAGCAGGTGGAAGCCGAGCGCCGCGCGACGCCCGCGGCGACCGTGCCCTTGCCCGATGCGGCGGGGCCGTCGACGGCGATCACCGGCGGCACGTCGCCGCGCGCCGAGCGCCGGCGCCGACGATCCGCGCGAGCGCGCGAAGTAGTCGGGAAACGTCTTGCGCACGCACGCCGGGTCGTTGATGCGCACCGCGCACGCCGCCGAGCGCCGCCAGCGAGAAGCACATCGCGATGCGGTGGTCGTCGTAGGTGTCGATCGTCGCCGGCGCGGACGCTGCGCGCGGCGGCGCGACGCGCAGGAAGTCCGCGCCTTCCTCGACCGTCGCGCCGAGCTTGCGCAGTTCGGTGGCCATCGCGGCGATGCGGTCGGTCTCCTTCACCCGCCAGCTGGCGATGCCGCGTCAGCGTCGTCGGGCCGTCGGCGAACAGCGCGACGACCGCGAGCGTCATCGCGGCGTCGGGGATCGCGATGCAGTCGACGTCGATGCCGCGCGAGCCGCCGCGCCGCGCCGCGCCTCGATCCAGTCGTCGCCGCACGTCGATCGCCGGCGCCCATCCGCGCGAGCACCTCGGCGAACGCGACGTCGCCCTGGATCGTGTCGCGGCCGACGCCGTCACGCGCACCGGCCCGCCGCCGATCGCGCCGGCCGCGAGGAAATACGATGCGGCCGACGCATCGCCTTCGACCCGGATCGTGCCCGGGCTCGCGTACGCCGCGCCGGCGGGCACGCGGAACGCTGCGCCAGCCGTCGCGCGCGACCGTCGACGCCGAAGCGGCCATCAGGTTGAGCGTGATCGCGACGTAGGGCTTGCGAGATCAGCTCGCCCGTCGACCTCGACGGTGATCGCGCGTCGCGTGCGCGCGGTGACCAGCGGCAGCGCCATCAGCAGCGCCGGACAGGAACTGGCTCGACACGTTGCCGCGGACCGCGACGCGATCGCGCGCACCGGCGCGCGACGCGCCCGGGCCCGATCGCCAGCGGCGGAAAGCCGTCGTTGCCGAGGTAGCGGATGTCGGCGCCCAGCGCGCGCAGCGCGTCGACGAGGTCGCCGATCGGCCGCTCGTGCATGCGCGGCACGCCGGCAAGCTCGTAGTCGCCGCCGGCGAGCGCCAGCGCCGCGGTCAGCGGCCGGAACGCCGTGCCGGCATTGCCGAGGAACAGGTCGCGCGTGCTTGCACCGGGAAGCGCGCCGGCGGCGCCGTGCACGACGAGCTCGCCGCGCGGCCGTCCGCGCTCGACGCGCGACGCCGAGCGCCGCGCAGCGCGTCGCAGCATCCGGTCGGTGTCGTCGGCGTCGAGCAGGTCCGCGCACGTCGGTGTCGCCCGCGCGCGAGCGCCGCGAGCAGCAGCGTCCGGTTGGAGATGCTCTTCGAGCCGGGCAGCGCGACGCGTGCCCTCGACGCGCGTCGATCGGGGCGAGGTCGAGGTACGCGGGCACGCGCCGCGGCGTCCGCCGTCATCGGCGGCGGCCGGTCGGGCTCGCGCGGCCCGTCGTCGGGACCGCGGCGATCGCCGCGCTGAACTGCGCTTCCCAGTCGCGCCGCGCCTGCGGCTCGCGCGAACACGGCCTCGAGCGCCGCGCCGTCGCCGGCGGCGATCATGGCGGCGCAGCCGGTCGAGCTGCGTCGCGATAGGCGGCGATCTCGGCGAGCAGCGCGTCGCGATTGGCGAGCGCGATGTCGCGCCACATCTCCGGCGAGCTCGCCGGCGATGCGCGTGAAGTCGCGGAAGCCGCTCGCCGCGAAGCGGAAGATGTCGCTCGGCGTCCGGCCGCGCGGCGAACGCGTCGACCAGCGCGAACGCGAGCACGTGCGGCAGGTGCGTGACCGCGGCGAACACGCGGTCGTGCGCGGCCGGCGTCGAGCACGCGCACGCGCCGCCGCAGGCGCTCCAGAGCGCCGCGCACGCGCGCCGACCGCCGCGGGATCGGTCTCCGGCCAGCGGCGTCAGCACCACGTTGCGGTCGCGGAACAGCGTCGCGAACGCCGCCGCCGCGCCCGAGTGCTCGGTGCCGGCGATCGGATGGCCGGCACGAAGCGCGGCAACGCGCGCGCCGAGCGCGGCGCGCGCCGCCGCGATCACGTCCTGCTTGGTGCTGCCGGCGTCGGTGACGACGTCGCGCGGCCCGAGGCGGCCGGCCATCGCCGCGAACAGCGCCGGATACTGCGCGACCGGCGCCGCGACCAGCACGAGGTCGGCGTCCGCGCAGCTCCGCCGTCCAGTCGGCGTCGAGCGCGACGCCCGGTCGACGACGCCGCAGCGCGCAGCGCGGCGTCGAGGTTGGCGCGGCCGCGGCCGACGCCGACGACCGTGCCCACGCGCCGGCGCGCGCGCAGCGCCAGCGCGAACGAGCCGCCGATCAGGCCGACGCCGACGACGACGAGCTTGCCGATGCGCGTCGGCGCGCTGCACCGCGGCTGGACGTGCGCCGCGCGCGCTCAGCCGGCGAGCGCGGCTCGCGCAGCGCCGCGAGGAAGCGGCGCGTTCTCGTCGGGCAGGCCGATGGTCACGCGCAGCTACTCCGGCAGCGCCGTAGTTGGCGACCGGCCGCACGATGACGCCCTGCTCGCAGCAGCGCGCTGGTAGACGCGCGCCGCGCGTCGCCGACCTTACCAGCACGAAGTTGCCGTGCGACGGCACGTAGCCCAGGCCGCAGCGCGCCGAGCGCCGTCGTCGAGCTGCGCGCATGCCGGCGTCGTTGAGCGCGCGGCTCTCGGCGACGTACGCGGCGTCGGCGAGCGCCGCCACCGCCGCCGCCTGCGCCAGCGAGTTGACGTTGAACGGCTGGCGCACGCGGTTCAGCATGTCGGCGACCTGCGGCGTGCATGATCGCCGTAGCCGACGCGCAGCGCCGGCGAGCCCGTAGGCCTTGGAGAACGTCCGCGACACGACCAGGTTCGGGATACTTCGCACCCACGCGACGCTGGGCGCGCTGCTGCTCGGGCGGCAGGTACTCGTTGTAGGCCTCGTCGAGCACGACCAGCGTGTCCTCCGGCACCGACGCGATGAACGCCTCGAGCGCCGCCGGCGGCAGCAAGGTGCCGGTCGGGATTGTTCGGGTTGGCGACGAACACGATCGCGCGTCGTCGGCGTGATCGCGCGCGCGCATCGCGTCGAGGTCGTGGCCGAGATCGCGCGCCGGCACCTCGATGCCGATGCGCGCCGCGCGCCTGCGTGGCGAGCGGATAGACGGCGAACGCGTGCTGCGAATAGACGGCGCTGGTCGCCCGGCTGCAGGAACGCCTGCGTCGACGAGCTCGAGGATGTCGTTCGAGCCGTTGCCGAGCACGATCTGCGTCCGGCGCGACGCCGTAGCGCTCGGCCAGCGCGGCCTTCAGCTCGAAGCCGTTGCCGTCGGGATAGCGGCCGAGCTCGTCGGTCGCCGCGGCGATCGCCGCGCGCACCGCGGGGCTCGGCGCCGCGCGGGTTCTCGTTCGACGCGAGCTTGACGATCGTCGGCTCGTCGAGCCCGAATTCGCGCGCGAGCTCGCCGATCGGCTTGCCCGGCAGGTAGCGGCGTGATCGCGCGGACGTGCTCGGGGGCGAGCGCGGACGGATCGCGGTGATGGACCGGGGCGTGCGCGCGGCGTGGGGTCGTGAGCGGTCGATGCCGAGTCTCTAGTAGACGGCGGCCGGATACGAGCCCAGCAGCTTCAGGAACGGCGCGATGCTCCGCAGCTCGCGCCAGCGCCGCGGCCACCGGCGGGTCGGTCGCGTGGCCTTCGAGGTCGATGAAGAACACGTACTCCCACAGCCCGGTGCGCGCCGGGCGCGACTCGAAGCCGCGACATCGACACGCCGTGCTGCGCGAGCGGCTCCAGCAGCGCGTGCACGGCGCCGGGCCGGTTGGGCGCCGACATCACCAGCGAGGTCTCGTCCTTGCCCGAGCGGCGGCACCGCCTGGTTGCCCAGCACCCAGAAGCGCGTCGTGTTGTTGCGGCTCGTCCTCGATGTGCGGCGCGAGCACGTCGAGCCCGTAGATCGCGGCGGCGATCTCGCCGGCGATCGCCGCCGGTGCCCGGCTCGGCCGCCGCGAGGCGCGCCGCCTCGGCGTTGCTGGCGACGGCGACGCGCGGCACGCCGGGCAGGTGGTGCGCGAGCCACTGCATGCACTGCGCCAGCGACTGCGCGTGCGAGTAGACCGCGCGTCACCTCGCCGAGCGACTCCGCGGTCGGCAGCAGGTTCTGCCGGATGCGCAGCCGGACCTCGCCGCAGATCGCAGCGGCGTCTGGCACATGAGGTCGAGCGTGCGGCCCGACCGCGCCCTCGGTCGAGTTCTCGACCGGCACGACGGCGTAGTCGGTCTGCCCGCCCTCGGCCGCGCGGAACACCTCGTCGATCGTCGCGCAGGGCTCGGCGTCGACCGACTGCGCCGAAGTGCTTGGCCACCGCCGCGTGCGAGAACGTGCCGGCCGGCCCGAGGTAGGCGATGCGCAGCGGCTGCTCCAGCGCGAGGCAGGCCGACATCATCTCGCGGAACACGCGCGGCGACGCGCCTCCTTCGACAGCGGCCCGCGGGTTCTCGGCCTGCAGCCGGCGCAGCACCTGCGCCTCGCGCTCGGGGCGGTAGGCGACGCCGCCGGCCTTGAGCTCGCCGATCGCCTGCGCGGTCCGGGCCCGCGCGTTCAGGCGCTCGAGGATCTCGCGGTCGAGCGCGTCGATGGTCGCGCGGTGGCGCGCGAGCTCGGCGTCGCGCGCGGGATCGTGGCTGTCGGCAGGCATCGGTCGGGGCTTCCCGGAAATCGCGACGAAAGGAGCGGGCGGTCGGCGCGCGGCGCGGCGTCAGCCGTTCGCCGCCTCGAAATCCTGCATGTAGGCGACCAGCGCCGCGACGCCCGCGACCGGCATCGCGTTGTAGATCGACGCGCGCATGCCGCCGACCGCTGCGGTGGCCCTTGAGCTGCGCCAGGCCGCGCGCCTTCGCCCCGGCGAGGAATGCCGTCGTTCAGCCGCTCGTCGGCGCAGGAAGAACGGCACGTTCATCCGCGAGCGGTCCGCGGCGCCGCACGGGTTGCGGTAGAAGCCGCGTGCGCGTCGATGGCGTCGTAGAGCAGCTGCGCCTTGGCGACGTTGCGCGCCTCGATCGCCGGCGATCCCGCCCTGCCGCCTTCAGCCACTTGAACACGAGCCCCGCGAGGTAGACGCCGAAGGTCGGCGGCGTGTTGAACATCGAGTCGGCCTGCGGCCTGCACCGCGTAGTCGAACACGCGCGGGCGTGTCGGGACGCGCGCGGCCGAGCAGGTCCTCGCGGACGATCACGACGGTCAGGCCCGCCGGCCCGATGTTCTTCTGCGCGCCGCCGTAGATGCAGCCCGTAGCGTCGAGACGTCGATCGGCCGCGACAGGATGTGCGACGACATGTCGGCGACCAGCGGCACGTCGCCGGTGTCGGGCATCCAGTGGAACTCGACGCCGTCGATCGTCTCGTTCGTGCAGACGTGCAGGTAGGCCGCGTCCGCGATCGAGCTGCCACTCGGCGCGCGGCGGCATCGCGGCGTACTCGGTCGCGGCGCTGGACGCGGCGACGTTGACCTCGCAGTAGCTTGCCCGGCCTCGCTCGATCGACTTCCTCGACCACGGCCCGGTATCGACGTAGTCGGCGCGCCGCCTTCCCGCCGCAGCAGGTTCATCGGCACGAGCGCGTTCTCGCCAGCGCCGCCGCCCTGCAGGAACAGCACCTTGTAGTGCGCGGGGATCGCCAGCAGTCGCGGAGGTCGGCTCGGCCTTCGCGGCGATCGCCGATGAACTCGTTGCCGCGATGGCTCATCTCCATCACCGACATGCCGGTGCCGTGCCAGTCGAGCAGCTCGTCGCGCGCCTGCTCGAGCACCGCCTCGGGCAGCGCCGCCGGCCCGGAACCGAAATTGAAGACGCGACCCATCCGCTGTGTCCCTCGCCGGACCTGCCCTGCGCCTGCGCGCGCCGCGGGCGCGCTACTCGGCGCCCTCGCCGTCGACGGCGCCTCGTCGGCGCCTTCGCCGTTGCCGTTGCCCTCGACCTCGTCCTCGCCTTCCACCACGCGCTGAGGCCGGCCAGCGTCTCGCCCTCGCCGAGATTGATCAGCGTCACGCCCTGCGTCGAGCGGCCCATCTCGCGGATCGAGTCGACCCTGGTGCGGATCAGCACGCCGCCGGTCGAGATCAGCATGACCTCGTCCTCCGGCGCGCACCAGCGCCGCGGCGACCACCTGGCCGTTGCGCTCGGTCTGCTGGATCGCGATCATGCCCTTGGTGCCGCGGCCGTGGCGCGTGTACTCGACGATCGGCGTGCGCTTGCCGTAGCCGTTCTCGGTCGCGGTCAGCACCGACTGCGCCTCGTCCTCGGCCACCAGCATCGAGATCACGCTGCTGCCCGTCGTCGAGCGTCATGCCGCGCACGCCGCGCGCGTTGCGGCCCATCGGCCGGACGTCGTTCTCGTCGAAGCGCACCGCCTTGCCGCCCGACGAGAACAGCATCACGTCGTGCTTGCCGTCGGTCAGCGCCACGCCGATCAGCTAGTCGCCGTCGGCGAGGTCGACGGCGATGATGCCGCGACGGGCGCGGCCGCGAGAATTCGGACAGCGGCGTCTTCTTCACCGTGCCCATGCCGGTCGCCATGAACACGTACTGCGTCTCGGTCGAACTCCTTGACCGGCAGGATCGCGGTGATCTTCTCGTTGTCCGTCAGCGGCACCAGGTTGACGATCGGCTTGCCGCGCGCGCCGCGCGAGCCCTGCGGCACGTCGTAGACCTTGAGCCAGTACACGCGGCCGCGGTTGGAGAAGCAGAGGATGTAGTCGTGCGTGTTGGCGATGAACAGCCGGTCGATGAAGTCGTCTTCCTTCGTCGCCGTCGCCTGCCGGCCGCGGCCGCCGCGCTTCTGCGCGCGGTACTCGGCGACCGGCTGCGCCTTCATGTAGCCGCCGTGCGACAGCGTGACGACCATGTCCTCCGGCGCGATCAGGTCCTCCAGCGACAGGTCGACGCCCTGCGCGACGATCTCCGAGCGGCGCGCGTCGCCGAACTGGTCGCGGATGCCGCTCGAGCTCGCCGCCGATGATCGTGGTGACGCGCTCGGGCTTGGCGAGGATGTCGAGCAGGTCGACGATCTGCGCCATCACGTCGCTGTACTCGCCGAAGATCTTGTCCTGCTCGAGGCCGGTCAGGCGCTGCAGCCGCAGCTCGAGGATCGCCTGCGCCTGCGCGTCGGACAGCCGGTAGCCGGAGCCCTCGCCCGTGGCCGCGGTCCGCGGCCTGCCAGCCGAACTCGGGCGCGAGCCCGTCGGGGCGCGCCGCGTCGGCGGCGGCGCGCGCGAGCATGTCCTCGACCAGCTGCGAGCGCCAGAGCCGGCCCATCAGCGCCGACCTTGGCCTCGCCGGGGGTCGGCGCGGCCTTGATCAGCGCGATGATCTCGTCGACGTTCGACAGCGCGACCGCGAGGCCTTCGAGCACGTGGCCGCGCTCGCGCGCCTTGCGCAGCTCGAAGCGCGTGCGGCGGGCGACGACTTCGCGCCGGTGCAGCAGGAAGTACTCGAGGAACTGCTTGAGGTTCAGCAGCCGCGGCTGGTTGTCGACCAGCGCCACCATGTTCATGCCGAAGCTGTCCTGCAGCTGCGTCAGCTTGTACAGGTTGTTGAGGACGATCTCGGCGATTTCGCCGCGCTTCAGCTCGATCACCACGCGCATGCCGGACTTGTCGGATTCGTCGCGCAGGTCGGAGATGCCCTCGAGCTTCTTGTCGCGGACCAGCTCGCCGATCCGGATCAGCAGGTTCGCCTTGTTCACCTGGTAGGGGATCTCGTCGACGATGATCGCCTGCCGCTCGCCCTTGCCGATGTCCTCGACGTGGGTCCGGGCGCGGATGACCACCCGGCCGCGCCCGGTGCGGTAGCCCTCGCGGACGCCCTCCAGGCCGTAGATGATCCCGGCGGTCGGGAAATCGGGCGCCGGGACGATCTCGATCAGCTCGTCGAGCGTGATCCCGGGATTGCCGAGCAGCGCGAGGCAGGCGTTGACGACCTCGGTCAGGTTGTGCGGCGGGATGTTGGTCGCCATGCCCGACGGCGATGCCCGACGAGCCGTTGACCAGCAGGTTGGGCAGGCGCGACGGCAGCACCGTCGGCTCCTGCTCCTTGCCGTCGTAGTTGGGCGCGAAGTCGACGGTCTCCTTGTCGATGTCCGCCGTCAGCTCGTTGGCGATCTTCTGCAGCCGGCACTCGGTGTAGCGCATCGCCGCGGCGTTGTCGCCGTCGACCGAGCCGAAGTTGCCCTGCCCGTCGACCAGCGGGTAGCGCAGCGAGAAGTCCTGCGCCATCCGGACCAGCGTGTCGTAGATCGCCATGTCGCCGTGCGGGTGGTACTTCCCCATCACCTCGCCGACGACCCGCGCGCACTTCACATAAGGCCGGTTCCAGACGGTGTTGGCCTCGTGCATCGCGATAGAGCACCCGGCGGTGGACCGGCTTCAGGCCGTCGCGGACGTCCGGCAGCGCCCGCCCGACGATCACGCTCATCGCGTAATCGAGGTACGAATGCCGCATTTCCGCTTCGAGGCTGACCGGAAGGGTTTCTTTAGCAAACTGCTCCATGGGCGGAATCGGCACGGTGATAGGTGTTCGTCGGGTGGCCCGGCGAGGGCTGGGAAATCGTCGTTCGGTGCGCCGCGGCCCGAGCCAGGGGCGCGCGAAGCTCGCGGATGCACCCGGCGGCGGCGCCGGCAGCGCTCGCCGGGCGCCGGAAAACCACGCGCCACGGGCGCCGGAGGGCCTTGAAAACGCGTAATTTTATCACGCCGTTGTAGCGCCGCGACAGTCGCGGCTTCAGTGTTGCCAAAACCGCAGCATTTTTTTGCATGCCCTTGGGGGCCATGCTATATTTCCTTCGGAAAGAAAGGATTCGACGCGGCAGTGCCCGATCGATCGGGCGACTGGCCCGCGGATTTGCAGGGTTTGCACAAAATCGTCTTCAAAACCAATGCCAAAAGGGGTGAAACAATGACTCGACGTCTCGTTTCCGGTTGTGTCGCCGGCGCGCTGGCCGCCGTGTTCGCGGGCGGCGCTGCCGCGCAGACCGCCGATCCGAAGGGTTACATGGCGGGTACCGCCGCCAAGCCGAAGGCCGATGCGATCGGCTACGTCCTGAATGCCTATCCGACGCACGACCGACGGCATCGTCAAGAGCGGCGTCTACAACGGAACCAAGGGCCTCGCCGGCGGCCTCTGCTACCGGACCGGCTACTGGTCACCGAGCATGGCGATCGAGCAGTGCGACCCCGACCTCGTGCCGAAGCCCGCTCCGGCCCCTGCCGCCGCGCCGGCGCCGGCCCCGGCCCCCGCCGCCTGCCCCGCCCCGCGCCCCGGCCCCGGCGCCGCAGGTGCAGAAGATCACGCTGGCCTCGAAGGCGCTGTTCGACTTCGACAAGGCCGTGCTGAAGCCCGAAGGGATGGCCGCGATCGACCGCGACGTCATCTCCAAGCTGAAGGACGTCCAGAAGCTCGAGCTGGTCCTGGTCACCGGCCACACCGACCTGATCGGCACGCAGGCCTACAACCAGAAGCTGTCCGAGCGTCGCGCCGACGCCGTCCGCAACTACCTGGTCAGCAAGGGCGTGGCGAAGGACAAGATCGAGACGCTGGGCATGGGCAAGACGCAGCCGATCCCGGGCGTCAAGTGCGAGCAGAAGAATCTGAAGGAGAAGATCGCCTGCTTCGCGCCGCTGCGCCGCGTCGAGGTCGAGGTCAAGGGCGAAGCGATCAAGCGCTAAGTCGCTTCCTTCCTCTGGAAAAGCCCCGCCTTGTGCGGGGCTTTTTTTCGTCCCGTAGTATCCTTCAGCCCATGCAATCCGTAGACCTGCGCATCGACGCCGGCTGGATCGTTCCGATCGAGCCGCGCGGGGCGCTTCCCGATCACGCGCTGATCGTCGATGCCGGGCGCGTCGTCGCGGTCCTGCCGGCCGCCGAGGCCGACGCGCGGTACGAGGCGCGCGAGCGGCTGGCGCTGCCGCAGCACGCGCTGCTGCCCGGGCTCGTCAACGCGCACACGCACGCCGCGATGTCGCTGTTCCGCGGCATCGCCGACGACGTGCCGCTGCAGGCCTGGCTCGAGCAGCACATCTGGCCGCGCGAGGCGCGGTTCGTCACCCGCGATTTCGTCTACGACGGCACGCTGCTCGCGGCGGCGGAGATGCTGAAGGGCGGCGTCACCTGCTTCTCCGACATGTACTTCTATCCCGACGCCGCGGCGCGCGCCTGCCGCGAGACCGGCATCCGCGGCATGCTCGGCATCATCGTGATCGATTTCCCGACGGCCTACGCCGCGCACACCGACGCCTATCTGGAGCAGGGGCTCGCGATCCACGACGAGTACCGCCACCTGCCGACGCTCCATTTCTCGCTGGCGCCGCACGCGCCGTACACGGTCGGCGACCCGGCGTGGGACAAGATCGTCATGTACGCGCGCGAGCTGCAGCTGCCGATCCACACGCACGTGTCGGAGACGGCGCACGAGGTCGCCGGGAGCCGCGAGCGCCACGGCGTCACTCCGCTCGCGCGCCTGCACCAGCTGGGAGCCACCGGGCCCGGCTTCATCGGCATCCACGGCGTGCACCTCGACGCGGCCGACATCGACCTGCTGGCGACGCACGGCGGCAGCATCGTCCACTGCCCGGTGTCGAACATGAAGCTCGGCGCGGGCATCGCTCCGGTGGCGGCGCTGCTGGCGCGCGGCGTCAACGTCGCGCTGGGCACCGACGGCGCGGCCTCGAACAACCGGCTCGACATCCTGGGCGAGGCCCGCATCGCCGCGCTGCTCGCGAAGGTCGCGGCGCACGATCCGGCGGTGCTGCCCGCGCAGCAGGTGCTGGAGATGGCCACGCTCGGCGGCGCGCGGGCGCTCGGCCTCGACGAGCGCCTGGGCTCGCTCGTCCCCGGGCAAGGAGGCCGACGTCGTCGCCGTCGATCTCTCCGCCGCCGACACGCGGCCCTGCTACGATCCGGTCTCGCACCTCGTCCACGTGACCGGCTCCGACCGCGTCACCGACGTGTGGGTCGGCGGACGGCGGGTCGTCGCCGACCGCAGGCTGACGTCGACCGACGAGGGCGCCATCGCGGCGCGCGCGCACATCTGGCAGGAGCGATTGAAATGACGACGGGACTCACTCCCCCGAGGTCCGAGGCGAGCAATGCCGACGCCGCCGAGCTGGCGAAGTTCAGCAGCGTCGCGCATCGCTGGTGGGATCCCGAAAGCGAGATGTTCGGGCCGCTGCACAAGCTCAATCCGCTGCGGCTCGAATGGATCGACCGGGTGGCGGGCGGCATCGACGGCCGCAGGGTCGTCGACGTCGGCTGCGGCGGCGGCATCCTGTCCGAGGCGATGGCCGGGCGCGGCGCGCGAGTCCTCGGCATCGACCTCGGCGAAAAGGCGCTGGGGGTCGCGAAGCTGCACAAGCTCGAGTCCGGCGCGCGGGTCGACTACCGGCTCGTCGCCGCGGAGGCGCTCGCGGCCGAAGACCCGGGCGCGTACGACGTCGTGACGTGCATGGAGCTGCTCGAGCACGTGCCGGATCCCGAGTCGACGGTCGCGGCCTGCGGCGCGCTGCTGCGCCCGGGCGGCACGGTCGTGTTCTCGACGATCAACCGCAATCCCAAGGCCTACCTGATGGCGATCATCGGCGCCGAATACGTGCTGCAGCTGCTGCCGCGCGGCACGCACGACTACGCGCGCTTCATCCGCCCCGCGCAGCTCGCGGCCTGGGCGCGCAAGGCCGACCTCGCGCCGCTCGAGATCTCCGGCGTTGCGTACAACCCGCTGACGAAGTCGTTCCGGCTCGAATCGAGCGCCGACGTCAACTACATGATGGCGTTCACGCGGCATGGCGGCTGACGCGACGCCCGCGCGCTCTGCGGACCGTGCCGAGCAGGACGCCGCGCCGCGGCCGCTGCCGGTCGACGCCGTGCTGTTCGACCTCGACGGCACGCTCGCCGACACCGCGCCGGACCTCGCGGCCGCGCTCAACCGGGTGCGGCGCGACCGCGGCCTCGACGCGCTGCCGCTGACGCTGCTGCGGCCGTACGCCTCGCACGGCGCGCGCGGGCTGCTCGGCGCCGGCATGGGCGTGGCCCCCGGGCACGAGACCTACGAGGCGCTGCGGCTCGCCTTCCTCGAGCACTACGCGGCCGCGCTGTGCGTCGAGACCGTGCTGTTCGCCGAGGTCGCCGCGATGCTCGACGCGCTGGAGGCGCGCTCGCTGCGCTGGGGCATCGTCACCAACAAGGCGGAGCGCTACACGCATCCGCTGCTCGCCGCGCTGGGGCTCGACGCGCGCGCGGGGGCGATCGTCTGCGGCGACACGACGCCGCACGCCAAGCCGCACCCGGCGCCGCTGCTGCTCGCCGCCGAGCGGCTGGGCGTCGCGCCGGAGCGCTGCGTCTACGTCGGCGACGCCGAGCGCGACGTCGCCGCGGGGATCGCCGCCGGCATGCCGACCATCGTCGCGCGCTACGGCTACATCGAGCCGCAGGACGAGCCCGCCGGCTGGCCCGCCGACGGCTTCATCGACTCGCCCGGCGCGCTGCTGCCGTGGCTGCCGCCGCGCGCCCGCTGATCCCGGGACTTCGCCCGCGGCGTGACCGCGGCTAGACCGGGCAGACGCCGGCGTTCAGGAACAGCCACTCGCGCGGCTTGCCTTCGCGGCTGCCGGTCAGCCGCACCTGCTGGCTCGCGACCAGCGGCCTCACGATCGCCGCGAGGACGTCGTCGACGGCGGTGAGCGCGATGCCGTTCGCCTGCAGCAGCCGGTCGCCGGCCTTCATGCCGAGCATCGCCGCCAGTCCCGTCTCGTCGCGGACGACGAGCGCGCCTGGCCCCGGCGCGAGCAGCGCCGCCCAGCTCTGCGGCTGCGCCGCCATTCCGGTCAGCAATTCGGCGTTGAGCTTGTAGACGGAGCCGGTGAAGCCCGCGGGCAGCGCGCAGGCGGCCGACGCGGTCGTTGCGGCCGCTCCGATCGCGCCGGCGCCCGAACGCGATCCCCGTCCGATCTTTCCGCTGCCTGCCGCGGGAGCCGCTGCCGGCTGCGCCTCGGGTCGCAGCGGGATGTCGCGCATCCCGCCGCCATCCCGGACGCGGATGCCGTTCGGGCGCACCGCCTCCAGCCGGGTGCCGCCGACGATGTCCTGCCCGGTCTTGACGAGCACCGGCCCGCGATCGGGAAGGCGCAGCAGCGCATAGCCGTCGCCGTCCTTGCCCGCGAACACGCCGAGCAGCCGCGCGTCGGCCGGCAGCCCTCCGCCACCCTGTGCCGCGTTGCCCGCCGGTGCCGCCGTCGGTGCCGGGGCGCGGCCGAACGGCGCCGCGGCAACGATGGCCTCGATCGACGTCGGGGCGGCCGCGTTCGGCGCGACCTTCGCGGGCGCCGGCCCGAACCAGCGCCAGCCCCAGAACGCGACGACGGCCGCCAGCAGTGCGCCGGCGCCGAGCGCCGCCAGCGCCGCGCCCGCGCGCCACGCCCAGCCGGGGCGTCCCGGGGCCGGTCCCAACGCCTTGACCGCGGCGATGACCTTCATCGCGGCAGCGCGCTCCGCGCCGCGAACCGGGCCGGCGGGCACGCCGTCGCCGCGGGCAGCGCGACCGGGCGGACGCGACGCGTCCCGTATAATTTGCCCGACCCTTCCTTCGCCGCTTCCGCCATTGAATCCCCGACTCTCGCGCCTTCAGCCCTACCCGTTCGAGCGGCTCCGGCAGTGGTTTGCCGACGTCACGCCGAATCCGGCACTCGCGCCGATCAGCCTCTCGATCGGCGAGCCCAAGCACCCGACGCCGCCGCTGGTGCTGGACGCGCTCGCCGCCGGGGCCAAGGGCCTGGCCAATTATCCCACGACGATCGGCGCGCCCGCGCTGCGCGAAGCGATCGCCGGCTGGCTGCGGCGCCGCCACGGCCTGCCCGCGCTCGACCCCGAGCGCGAGGTGCTGCCGGTGCTCGGCAGCCGCGAGGCGCTGTTCGCGTTCGCCCAGACCGTCGTCGACGGCAGCCGCGCCGGCGCGACCGTCGTGATGCCCAATCCCTTCTACCAGATCTACGAGGGCGCCGCGCTGCTGGCCGGCGCCGAGCCCTACTGCGTCAATGCGCGGGCCGACCGCGGCTTCGCGGCCGCGTGGCAGGACGTGCCCGACGCCGTCTGGGCGCGCACGCAGCTCGTCTACGTCTGCTCGCCGGACAACCCGACCGGACGCGTCACGACGCTGGCGGAGTGGCAGGCGCTGTTCGAGCTCTCCGACCGCCACGGCTTCGTGATCGCCGCCGACGAGTGCTACTCGGAGGTCTACTTCGACGAGGCGAAGCCGCCGCTGGGGGCGCTCGGCGCCGCGCACGCGCTGGGCCGCGCGGGCTTCCCGCGGCTCGTCTCGTTCGGCAGCCTGTCGAAGCGCTCGAACGCGCCGGGCCTGCGCTCGGGCTACGTCGCGGGCGACGCCGCGCTGGTGAAGGCGTTCCTGCTCTACCGGACCTACCACGGCTCGGCGATGTCGCCCGCGGTCGCGGCCGCCAGCATCGCCGCGTGGAACGACGAGGCGCACGTGCGCGCCAATCGCGCGCTGTACGCGGCGAAGTTCGCGCGGCTGCAGCCGAAGCTCGCCGCGGCGCTGCCCGTCACGATGCCCGACGCCGCGTTCTACCTGTGGACGCCGACGCCGATCGCCGACGACGTCTTCGCCAAGCGGCTGCTCGCCGAGCAGAACGTGACGGTGCTGCCGGGCAGCTACCTCGCGCGCGACGCGCACGGCGGGAATCCCGGCCGCGGCTACGTGCGCATCGCGCTGGTCGCGAGCTACGACGAGTGCGCCGAGGCGATCGAGCGCATCGTCGCGTTCGCGCGGACGCTGTAGCCGCGCCCGGCCGCGCTCCGGCGGCGCGCGGGCGATTCGCGGTAAAATCCGATCCTTTGCCCAGAGCATCCGAGATGTCCGACCTGCAAACGACCATCGACGCGGCGTGGGAAGATCGCGCCGGGCTGTCGCCGAAGGGCGCGCCCGCCGCGGTGCGCGACGCCGTCGCGCACGTGATCGCCGAGCTCGACGCCGGCCGCCTGCGCGTCGCCGAGAAGCGCGACGGCGCGTGGCTCACGCACCAGTGGATCAAGAAGGCGGTGCTGCTGTCGTTCCGGCTCGCGGACAACGCGCCGCTGGCCTTCGGTCCCGGCGCGCCGCTGCAGTTCTACGACAAGGTGCCGACCAAGTTCGCCGGCATGTCGCCGGAGGAGCTCGCCGCCACCGGCGTGCGCGTCGTCCCGCCGGCCACGGCGCGCCGCGGCGCGTTCATCGCGGCGAACGTCGTGCTGATGCCCTCGTACGTGAACATCGGCGCCTACGTCGACGCGGGCACGATGGTCGACACCTGGGCCACCGTCGGCTCCTGCGCGCAGATCGGGAAGAACGTGCACCTGTCGGGCGGCGTGGGCATCGGCGGCGTGCTGGAGCCGCTGCAGGCGAACCCGACGATCATCGAGGACAACTGCTTCATCGGCGCGCGCTCGGAGGTCGTCGAGGGCGTCATCGTCGAGGAGAACTCGGTGCTGGGCATGGGCGTGTTCATCGGCCAGAGCACCAAGATCTACAACCGCGCGACCGGCGAGACCTCCTACGGCCGCGTGCCGGCGGGCTCGGTCGTCGTCGCCGGCAGCCTGCCGTCGGGCGAAGGCGCGTGCAATCTCTACTGCGCGGTCATCGTCAAGCAGGTCGACGCGAAGACGCGCGCCAAGACCAGCATCAACGACCTGCTGCGCGCCTGATGTCCGTCAACCTCAAGTCGGCCGACGACATCGGCAAGATGCGCGTCGCCGGGCGCCTCGCCGGCGAAGTGCTCGACTTCATCGCGCCGCACGTGCAGCCCGGGGTCACGACCGGCGAGCTCGACCGGCTGTGCCACGACTACATGGTGAACGTGCAGGGCGCGATTCCCGCGCCGCTCAACTACGCGCCGCCGGGCCACCAGCCCTACCCGGCGTCGATCTGCACGTCGGTCAACCACGTCGTCTGCCACGGCATCCCCGGCGACAAGAAGCTCAAGTCCGGCGACATCGTCAACCTCGACATCACCGTCATCAAGGACGGCTTCCACGGCGACACCAGCCGGATGTTCTGCGTCGGCACGCCGTCGATCCAGGCGAAGCGCCTCGTCGACGTCACCTTCGAGGCGATGTGGCGCGGCATCCGCGCCGTGCAGCCGGGCGCGCACCTCGGCGACATCGGCAGCACGATCCAGAAGTTCGCCGAGGGGCACGGCTTCTCGATCGTCCGCGAGTTCTGCGGCCACGGCATCGGCCGGCAGTTCCACGAGGAGCCGCAGGTGCTGCACTACGGGCGCGCGGGCACGGGTCTCAAGCTGCTGCCCGGGATGACGTTCACGATCGAGCCGATGATCAACGCCGGGCGGGCGGGCATCCGCAGCCTGGCCGACGGCTGGACGATCGTCACCGCCGACCACTCGCTGTCCGCGCAGTGGGAGCACACGATCCTCGTCACGCCGGAAGGCCACGAGGTGCTGACGCTCTCGGCCGGCGCGCCGCCGCCGCCGCCGGTCTAGCGCGACAGGCCCGCCGCCCTCGCCCGTCGCGATGAGCGTTCCCGCCCCGGCGCTCGTGGATACGGCGATCGTGCCCGCCGAGCGCGCCGACGCCGTGCGGCGGCTGCGCGACGAGCTGCGGTCCGGACGCGCCGCGCTCGAGGCGGCGTTTCGCGCGCGGCCCAACACCCCGACGCTCCTCGCCGGCCACCGGCGCCTCGTCGATCGCGTGCTGACCGCGGTCTGGGACGGCCAGCAGCCGCCGGCCGACGTCGCGCTGGTCGCCGTCGGCGGCTACGGCCGCGGCGAGCTCTATCCGCACTCGGACGTCGACGTCCTCGTGCTGCTGCGCCACGCGCTCGACGCCGACGGCGCGGACTTCGTCGAGCGCCTCATCGGCATGCTGTGGGACACCGGGCTCGAGGTCGGCCACAGCGTGCGCACGATCGCCGACTGCGCGAGCACGATGGGCGGCGACATCACCGTGCAGACGAGCCTGCTCGAGAACCGCCTGATCCGCGGCTCGCGCGCGCTCTACAACGAGTTCCGCTCGATGCTCGCGGCGGCGATGGACCCGCGCGCGTTCTACGAGGCGAAGCTGCTCGAGCAGCAGCAGCGCCACCTCAAGTACCACGACACCGCGTACAACCTCGAGCCCAACGTCAAGGAGAGCCCGGGCGGCCTGCGCGACCTGCAGACGGTGCACTGGATCGCGCGCGCGGCCGGCATCGCCAGGAGCTGGCAGGAGCTCGCGAAGGCGGGCCTCATCACCGACGCCGAGGCGCGGACCGTCGTGCGCAACGAGCGCATCATCGGCGGCCTCCGCGTGCGCCTGCACTACCTCGCCGGGCGCCGCGAGGACCGGCTGGTGTTCGACCTGCAGAACTCGCTGGCGCAGGAGGTCGGCCTCGCCGACACCCCGACCCGGCGCGCCAGCGAGCAGCTGATGCAGCGCTACTATCGCGCGGCGAAGCTCGTCCGCCAGGTCAACGTCATCCTGCTGCAGAACCTGCACGCGCGGCTGTTCCCGACGACCGCGCAGCCGTCGCCGCTCGACGCGGAGTTCCAGGTCGTCGACGAGCTGCTCGACGTCCGCGCCGAGGACCTGTTCGCGCGGCGGCCGCTGGCCATGCTCGACGCGTTCCTCTGGCTGCAGCGCCAGCCCGAGCTCAAGGGCATGTCGGCGCGGACGCTGCGCGCGCTGTGGCGCCACCGGACGCGCGTCGACGCGCGCTTCCGCGCCGATCCGGAGGCGCGCGCGCGCTTCCTGCAGGTCTTCCGCGAGCCGCGCGGCCTCACCCACGAGCTGCGGCGGATGAACCTGTACGGCATCCTGTCGCACTACCTGCCCGCGTTCGCCCGCATCGTCGGCGCGATGCAGCACGACCTGTTCCACGTCTACACGGTCGACGCGCACATCCTGATGGTGATCCGCAACCTGCGCCGCTTCTGCGAGCCGCAGCACGCGCACGAGTACCCGCTGTGCTCGCGGCTGATGGCCGATTTCGAGCGCAAGGAGGTGCTCTACCTCGGGGGGCTGTTCCACGACATCGCCAAGGGCCGCGGCGGCGACCACTCGCTGCTGGGCGCGCGCGACGCCCGGCGCTTCTGCCGCCAGCACGGCCTGCCGGCCGAGGACACCGACCTGATCGTCTGGCTGGTCGAGCGCCACCTCTCGATGTCCGCGGTCGCGCAGAAGCAGGACATCGCCGACCCGGACGTCGTCGCCGCGTTCGCGGCGATGGTCGGGACCGACCGCCGGCTGGTCGCGCTGTACCTGTTCACCGTCGCCGACATCCGGGGCACGAGCCCGCGCGTGTGGAACGCGTGGAAGGCGAAGCTGCTGGAGGACCTGTTCCGGGCCACGCGCGCGCGGCTTGCCGCCGCCTCGGGCGCGCCGACGCTCGCCGACAGCCTGCAGGAGCGGCTGGCGGAGGCGCGCCGCCTGCTGCGGCTCTACGCGATCCCGGACGGCGCCGAGGAGCGGCTGTGGTCGAAGCTCGACAGCCTCTACTTCCAGCGCCACAGCGGCGAGGAGGCCGCCTGGCACGCGCGGCACCTGTACTACCGCGTCGAGCGCACCGAGCCCGTCGTGCGGGCGCGGCTGTCGCGCGCCGGCGCCGGGCTGCAGGTGCTGCTGTACGTGCCCGACCAGAAGGACCTGTTCGCGCGCGTCTGCGGCTACTTCGGCCGCGCCGGGCTGTCGATCCTCGAGGCCAAGATCTACACGACGCAGCACGGCTGGGCGCTCGACACCTTCGCCGTGCACGATCCGTCCGATCCCGACGCGTCCTACCGCGACACGATCCAGCTGGTCGAGTTCGAGCTGAAGCGCGTGCTGGTCGAGAAGCGCCCGCTCGAGGCGCCGACGGTGGGCCGCGTGAGCCGCCGGGTCAAGCACTTCCCGCTGTCGCCGGAGGTCCGGATCTTCCCCGACGACAAGGAGCAGCACTACATCCTCGAGATCGTCGCCGGCGACCGGCCGGGGCTGCTCGCGCAGATCGCCTACACGCTGGCGACGCGGGAGATCAGCGTGGTCAGCGCCAAGATCAACACGCTGGGCGAGCGCGCCGAGGACACGTTCCTGATCGACGGCGCGCGGCTGCGCGACGCGCAGGAGCTGCTGCAGCTCGAGACGGCGCTGTACGACCAGCTGCGGCTGCCCTGATCGGCGTTGCTGCGTCGTGAGTCTGCCGAGCGTGCGAGCGCGGCGGGCGTGGGCGGGACGCAGCGCCGCCCTCAGAACCCCATTCGGGCTTCGCTGCGTCCCGCCCACGCCCGCCGGACACGCTAGTTGCGCGCGTCACTCCGAAGAGCGCAACCCGTTCACAGGCGCATCTGCGAACGTCGCCGGCGGCGCCTTCGGTGCGGGCGCCTGTGCCGCCGTCGTTGCGGCGCGTGCGGCTCGCCCTGGGTGGCCGTGTTTTGGCCGCCCAGGGCGATCGACACGCGCTGCAACGACACGATTGGCGGCACTCGAAGCCCGCGCCGAAGCGCGCCGCCGGCGACGTTCGCCGCGCGGAACAAGGATCCCTACTCCTCGCCCTCGACGCTGCCGTCGGGGAACAGCACGTCGGTGTAGCCGAAGCGCGACAGGTCGCGCATGCGCATCGGGTAGAGGACGCCGAACAGGTGGTCGACCTCGTGCTGGACCACGCGGGCGTGGAAGCCGGAGACCTCGCGCCTGATCTTCCTGCCCTGCGGGTCGAAGCCCTCGTAGCGCAGCTGCGCGTAGCGCGGCACCACGCCGCGCATGCCGGGGACCGACAGGCAGCCCTCCCAGTCGTCGGCCATCTCCTCCGACAGCGCGGTCAGCACCGGGTTGACGAGCTCGGTGTACGGGACCGGGTCGGCGTCGGGGTAGCGCGGGTTGACCTCGACGCCGAAGATCACGACCTGCAGCGGCACGCCGATCTGCGGCGCGGCGAGGCCGGCGCCGTTGGCGGCCGCCATCGTGTCGCGCAGGTCGACGAGCAAGCGCCTCGAGCTCGGGCGTGCCGAAGGACTGCACCGGCGCCGAGCGCTGCAGCAGGCGCGGGTCGCCCATGCGCAGTATCGGTCGGATCATCGCATCCCCCTCAGATCAGCGGCGCGACGTGGTCGAGCAGCGTGAGCACGCGGCCCATCGCGTCCTCCAGCACGCGCGCGATCGCGTCCATCGAGATCGCCGTCGCCGAATCGCCGCGGCCGGCCGCGTGGTTGACGACGACGGCGATCGTCGCGTACGGCAGGCCCAGCTCGCGCGCCAGCGCGGCCTCGGGCATCCCGGTCATTCCGACCAGCGTCGCGCCGTCGCGCTCCATCCGGTCGATCTCGGCAGCGGTTTCCAGCCGCGGGCCCTGCATGGCGCCGTAGACGCCGCCGTCGGCGAGCGCGATGCCCGCGGCCCGTGCCGCGGCGAGGCACTTGGCGCGCAGCTCCGGCGTGTACGGCTGCGTGAAGTCGACGTGCTCGACCCTGCCGTCGGCGCCGTCGAAGTACGTCGCCTCGCGGCCGTGCGTGTAGTCGATCAGCTGATGCGGGAGCCGCAGGTCGCCGGGCGCGGCGCCGCTGATCCCGCCGACCGCGGCGACCCCGAGCACCGCCGTCGCCCCGGCCGCCTTCAGCGCCCACAGGTTCGCGCGGTAGTTGATCCGGTGCGGAGGTATCGTGTGCCCGTCGCCGTGGCGCGCGAGGAAGACCACCGGGCACGCCGCGATCTCGCCGAAACGAAGCGGCGACGAGGGCTCGCCCCAGGGCGTGGCCACGGCCTCGCTGCGCGACGGCGCGAGGGTGGCGAGCCGGGTCAGTCCGCTGCCGCCGATGATCGCAAGCATGGCTTCAGGATGCCGGAAAGCCGGGGCCGGGCCGGCGCCCGGCGCGGCGCACCCCGGCCCGGAGTGGAATTTCGCGCGGATTCATGACAGTATCATGGAACGTTGCGGTGCCGACTGAAGATTCCGGCGGCGCCGGCAGCACGCATTCTAGCGCGGGACGCCATGTATCTCGACCGACTGTTCAGACTGATGGCGGAGCGGCAGGCCTCCGACATCTTCATCGCCTGCAATGCGCCGATCAACATCAAGGTCAGCGGCGTCGTCGCGCCGGTCTCGACGGTGCCGATCGACGCCGAGACGGTGCGCCGCATCGCCTACGAGCTGATGACCAAGGAGCAGGCGGCCGCGTTCGAGCGCGACCTCGAGATGAACCTGTCGTACGCCGACCCGGACGTCGGCAACTTCCGGATCAACATCTTCCGCCAGCGCGGCGCGATCGGAGTCGTGATCCGATTCATCCGCACGCTCATCCCGCCGTTCGAGGACCTGAAGCTGCCGCCGGTACTGCTGAACCTGGTGATGGAGCGCCGGGGCATGGTGCTGATCGCCGGAGCCACCGGCTCGGGCAAGTCGACGACGCTGGCGGCGATGATCGACCACCGCAACACGCACCGCACCGGCCACATCCTCACCGTCGAGGACCCGGTCGAGTACATCTTCCAGCACAAGCAGAGCCTCGTCAGCCAGCGCGAGATCGGCATCGACACGCTGTCGTACCAGCACGCGCTGGTCAACGCGCTGCGGGAGGCGCCGGACGTCATCATGATCGGCGAGATCCGGGACAAGGAGACGATGCTCTCCGCGCTGCTGCACACGCTGACCGGCAACCTCTGCCTCGCCACGCTGCACGCCAACAACGCCTACCACGCGCTGTCGCGGATCACCAACATGTTCCCGTACGATGCGCGCTCGGGCGTGCTGTCCGACCTGTCGATCGGCCTGCGCGCGATCGTCTGCCAGCGGCTGATCCGCAACCGGGTCGGCGGGCTGCAGCCGGCCGTCGAGATCCTGCTCAACACGTCGCTGATCGCCGAGCTCATCAAGAACGGCGAGTTCGTGCAGATCAAGGAGGCGATGGAGCAGTCGCTGTACCCGGGATCGCAGACCTTCGAGCAGGCGCTCGCGCGCCTCTACTTCGACGGCCAGATCAGCTACGACGAGGCGATGGCCTCGTCCGATTCGCCGACGAACCTCGCCTGGCTGATCAACCAGACCACGCCGACGCACCGCACCGAGCCCCGCCACAGGCCGCGCCCGGGCGGTGCCGAAGCGCACGAGCAACGACTTCGCGGCACTGCGGATCGAGCCGGGGATGATCGACGCCAAGCACTGACGCGAGCGGCGCGGCCGCCGGTCGCGCTCCGCCGATCCGCTTCCGCCCCGCGATGGCCGACGCCCCCCCGCCCTCCCCGACGCTCGCGCTCGCGCGCGCGCTGATCGGCCGCGCCTCGGTGACGCCGGACGATGCCGGGTGCCAGGCGCTGGTCGCCGCGCGGCTCGAGCCCCTCGGCTTCCGCTGCGAGACGATTCGTGTCAACGGCGTCACCAACCTGTGGGCCCGCCGCGGCGAGGCGCGCCCGCTCGTCTGCTTCGCCGGCCACACCGACGTCGTGCCGACCGGGCCGCTCGCCGACTGGCACTCCGACCCGTTCGTGCCGACCGAGCGCGACGGCTGGCTCTACGGGCGCGGTGCCGCCGACATGAAGGGCTCGATCGCCGCCTTCGTCACCGCGATCGAGGCCTTCGTCGCCGCGCACCCGGAGGCGCCCGGCTCGATCGCCGTGCTGCTGACCTCGGACGAGGAAGGCCCGTCGGTCGACGGCACCGTCCGCGTCGTCGAGCGGCTCGCGGCCGCGGGCGAGACGCTCGACTGGTGCATCGTCGGCGAGCCGTCGTCGGTCGACCGCCTCGGCGACATGATCAAGAACGGGCGCCGCGGCACGTTGTCCGGCACGCTGACCGTCCGCGGCGTGCAGGGCCACGTCGCGTACCCGCACCTCGCGCGCAATCCGATCCACCTTGCCGCGCCGGCGATCGCCGAGCTCGCGGCGATGCACTGGGACGACGGCAACGAGTACTTCCCGCCGACGACCTGGCAGTGCTCGAACGTCCACGCCGGCACCGGCGCGACCAACGTCATCCCGGGCAGCCTCGAGCTCGCGTTCAACTTCCGCCACTCGACCGCGAGCACGCCGGAGTCGCTGAAGCAGCGCCTCGCCGACGTGCTCACGCGGCACGGACTCGACTTCGCGATCGCCTGGACCGGGTCGGGCGCGCCGTACCTGACGCCGCGGGGCGAGCTGGTCGCCGCGGCGGAAGCCGCGATCCGCGCCGCCGTGGGCGTGACCCCCGAGCTCTCGTGCACCGGCGGCACGTCCGACGGGCGCTTCATCGCGGCGATCTGCCGCGAAGTCGTCGAGCTCGGGCCCGTCAACGCGACGATCCACAAGGTCGACGAGCGCGTCGCGATCGCCGACCTCGACGCCCTCGCCGCGATCCACGCCGGCATCCTCGAGCGCCTGCTGCTCCGGAGCCCGACGGGCCGCCCCGAGGGCGAACTCCGCCCCCTGGGGGGAGCGGCGCAAGGCGCCGTTCGGGGGGATCATACAAGCCCATGACCTCCGCCACCCACGATCTCGTCACGCTGCGCGACTGGCTCCGCTGGGCGGTCACGCGCTTCGGCGAGGCCCGCCTGTCGTTCGGCCACGGCACGACCAACGCCTACGACGAGGCCGCGTACCTGCTGCTGCACGCGCTGCACCTGCCGCTCGACCGGCTGGAGCCGTTCCTCGACGCGCGCCTGACCCAGGACGAGCGCGTGCAGCTCGACAAGCTCCTCGCCCGCCGGATCGACCAGCGCATTCCGGCCGCCTACCTCACGCACGAGGCCTGGCTCGGCGACTTCCGCTTCTACGTCGACGAGCGCGTGCTGATCCCGCGCTCGTTCATCGCCGAGCTCCTGCCCGACGGCATCGCCGCGTGGGTCGGCGATCCCGGCGGCGTCGTCTCGGCGCTGGACATGTGCACGGGCTCGGGCTGCCTCGCGATCCTGCTCGCCCACGCCTACCCGGACGCCGACGTCGACGCGGTCGACGTCTCGCCGGAGGCGCTCGCGGTCGCGCAGCGCAACGTCGCCGACTACGGCCTCGCGGGCCGCGTGAACCTCATCCGCTCGAACCTCTTCGCCAACCTGCCGGAGAAGAGCTACGACCTCGTCATCAGCAATCCGCCGTACGTGACGGCCGTCGCGATGGAGGACCTGCCTCCCGAGTACCGGCACGAGCCGGTCCTGGCGCTCGCCGGCGGCGACGACGGCCTCGATGCCGTGCGCACGATCCTGAAGGAGGCGCCGCGCTTCCTGGCGCCGGGCGGGACGCTGGTGGTCGAGATCGGGCACAACCGCGCCGCGATGGAGCTGGCGTTCCCGCGGCTGCCGTTCGTGTGGCTGGAGGCGGCGTCTTCGGGCGACAGCGTGTTCCTGCTGAAGCGCGAGGACCTCGCCGGTCACCGCTGATCCGCCGATGAGCCCTGCCCGCACCGGCGGCGAGATCCTGGCCGCCAACCTCGTGGCCCAGGGGGCGACGCACGCGTTCTGCGTCCCCGGCGAGAGCTTCCTGCCGCTGCTCGACGCGCTGTACGACGTGCGCGACCGGCTGGAGCTCGTCGTCTGCCGGCACGAGGGCGGCGCCGCGTTCATGGCCGAGGCCTGCGGCAAGATGACCGGCCGCCCCGGCATCGCCATCGTCACCCGCGGTCCGGGCGCGTCGAACGCCGCGATCGGCATCCACACCGCGGCGCAGGACTCGACGCCGCTGATCGTGCTGGTCGGCCAGGTCGGCGCCGACTTCGCCGACCGCGAGGCGTTCCAGGAGATCGACTACCGGCGGATGTACGGCAGCATCGCGAAGTGGGTCGCCTCGATCGACCGGCCCGAGCGCATTCCCGAATACGTGGCGCGCGCGTACCGCGTCGCGATGTCCGGCCGCCCGGGCCCCGTCGTGCTGGCGCTGCCCGAGGACATGCTGGAGCTGCGCGCCGAGTGCGCCGACGCGCCGCGCGTCGAGCCCACGCCCTGCGCCGCCGATCCCGCGCAGGTGGCCGCGGTGCGCCGCCTGCTCGCCGGCGCGCGCTCGCCGCTGCTGCTGGTCGGCGGCAGCCGCTGGGATGCCGAGGCGGCGGCCGCGCTCGCCCGCTTCGCCGAGGCGAACGCGCTGCCGGTCGCCTGCGCGTTCCGCAACCAGGACCTGTTCGACAACCGCCATCCGCAGTACGCGGGCGACGTCGGCATCGGCATCAACCCGCAGCTCGGCCGCGCGCGTGCGCGCCGCCGACGTGCTGCTGGTGATCGGCGAGCGGCTGGGCGAGATCGATCACCGCGCGGCTATACGCTGCTCGAAGCGCCGGTGCCGGCGCAGGCGCTGATCCACGTCCACCCCGGCGGCGACGAGCTGGGCCGCGTCTACCAGCCGGCGGTGGCGATCGCCGCCACGCCGGGCAGCTTCCTCGCGGCGATGAACGCGGCGCCGCCGGTCGACGCCGCCGCGTGGCGCGACGCGCCGGCCGCCGCCCACGCCGACTACGTCGCATGGCAGGCGCCGCGCGCCGGTGCCCGGCGCGCTCGACCTGTGGCAGGTGTGCGCTGGCTCGACGCCCGGCTGCCCGACGATGCGATCCTCGCCAACGGCGCCGGCAACTACGCGACCTGGCTGCACCGGCTCTATCGCTACCGCGGCTGTCGCACGCAGCTCGCGCCGTACTCCGGCGCGATGGGCTACGGCGTGCCGGCGGCGGTCGCGGCCAAGGCCCTGCATCCGCAGCGCGTCGTCGTCGGCTGGAACGGCGACGGCTGCTTCCAGATGAACGGGCAGGAGCTCGCGCACGGCGGTCCAGTACGGCCTCGCGGTCGATGTTCGTCGTCGTCGACAACGGCATGTACGGGACGATCCGCATGCACCAGGAGCGCACGTACCCCGCGCGCGTCCACGGCACCGCGCTCGTCAACCCGGATTTCGCCGCGCTCGCCCGCGCGTACGGCGCGCACGGCGAGACGGTGCCGACGCACCGCGGAGTTCGCGCCGGCGTTCGAGCGCGCGCTCGCGCGCGGGCAGGCCCGCGCTGCTGCACGTCGTGCTGGATCCGCAGGCGCTGACGATGAACGCGTCGCTGGACGCGCTGCGCGCGGAAGGGCTCGCCGCGAGCAGGAACGTGACCGACCGGCTCGCTACAGGGCCCGCTCGCCGGGTGGCTCGACTCGCCGAGCGTGATGTCGACCATCAGCTCGTTGGCGAGCGCCTTCGAGCACGGCCGCAGCTCGTCGGTGGCAAGCGCGCCCGGCACCGCCAGCGTCGCCTCGACCGGAACAGGCTGCCGCCGGACATCGCGCCGCTCTCGACCGCGGTGGTGAGCTCCTCGATGCTGATGCCGCGCTCGGCGAGCACCCGCGAGATGTCGCGGACGATGCCCGGCCGGTCGTGACCGACGAGCTCGAGCTTCAGCGTCCGCGCTGAGCCGTGCGGGCGGCGCGCCCCGGCCCTGCGGCGATGACGACGCGCAGCCCGTGCCGACTCCAGCGCGTGAGCGCGGCGGCGAGCGCCGCGGCCCGCGCCGAATCGACCGCGAAGCGGACCATGCCGGCGAACTGGCCGGCGAGGCTCGCCATCCGGCTCTCCTCCCAGCTCGCGCCGTGGGCGTTGCCGCAGTCCGACAGCAGCCTGACGAGCCCGGGCCGATCGGGGCCGATGACGGTGACGACGAGGGAGGTGAGCATGGTGGCGGGTCTCGGGGAGGCGATGGCCGCGGCGCGCCGGCGCGCGCCGCGGGCGGGAAGGGTCGATCCTACCGCAGGGCGCGCTAGCGCATGTTGCCGGTGTGGCCGAGCGAGTAGCGGCCCGGCTGCGGCCAGACCGTGAGGCCGTGCGGCTCGCGGCCGACCGGGATCGACGTCACGTGGCCGTTGGCTCGTGTCGATCGCGTAGACGACGTTGTCGTAGCGGCCGGACAGCCAGAGGAGCTTGCCGTCGGCGCTGACGTTGCCCATGTCGGGGCTGCCGCCGCCGGGGATCGGCCAGGTCGCGTCGACCTTGCGCGTCGCGAAGTCGATCACCGACACGCTGCCCTTGCCCTTCGGCGGGCCGTGGATCTTGTTCGAGCCGCGGTTGGCGACGTAGAGCTTCTTGCCGTCGCGGCGTCGGGTAGAGGCCGTGCGCGCCGATGCCGGTCGGGATGAACTCGATCTGCCGGAACGTCGCGCCGTCGACGACGTAGACGCCGTCCGACATCATGTCGGCGACGAAGAACAGCTTGCCGTCGGGCGACACGCGGATGTCCTGCGGCATGCCCTTCCACGTCGTGCAGATCGATCTCGTCGCGGCCGTCGAAGCCCTTGACGACCTTGGTCGGCTTGCCCGGCTTGATCAGCTGGAGGTAGCCCACGACCTTGCGCTCGACGAGGTCGATCTTCGCGACCTGCCTCGAACTCGCAGGTGAAGATCGCGAAGCGGCCGTCGATCGAGAAGTCGGCGTGGTTGATGCCGCCGCACTGCGCGCACGTCGAGCGACGACTGCAGCACCAGCGTCTTCGGGTCGCGGAAGTCGAGCCGCTTGAACGCCTCGGCCACGACGATCAGCGACTTGCCGTCCGGCGACGAATACACGTTGTACGGGTCGTCGACGGGGATCGACTTGCCCGGCTTGCCGGTCTTGCGGGTCGATCGGCGTGAGGCTGCCGTCGTTGCGGCCCTCGGCGTTGTTGGCGACCCACAGCGTCGCCAGGTCCCACGACGGGCACGACGTGCTGCGGGTTGACGCCGGCCTTGAACTTGTCGACGACCTTCATCGTCGCCGGGTCGATGACGTAGACGTCGTTCGAGGTCACGTGCGGGACGTAGACCCGCGCCAGGTCGCCGGCGACGGCCGGCGAGAACTTGCCGGCGGCCGTCTCGCTGTACAGGTTGGCGGGGTCCGCCACCGGCGGCATCCCCGGCACCGTGGCGATGGTCGGGGTGGTGGCGGCCACCGCCGACGGCTGGGCCGAGGACGGCGGGACCGTGCCGGCCATCCCCAGCACGACGGCGGCGCCCAGCGCGCCGACGACGGCAACCTGCGGTACGTTCAGCTTCAAGTTCGCTCCTTCTCGATTGCGTGTTCGATTGCGTGTCGGCCGGCGCGCGGCGCTCAGCGCGCGCGCGCGACGGCCTTGCGGATCGCCTCGACCGTGCGCGCGACGACGATGTCGGCGCCGATCTGCCCCAGTTCCGCGCTGGCGCGCCGCGGATCGCCGTAGACGCCTTCCGCCCGCCCGCCGACCGCCCCCGGCTGCAGCCGTGCGGCGCGGACCAGCGCCGGATCGATCGCCAGCGCCAGCGACGTGTCGGCGAGCCCGGCGTGCGTGCCGATCTCGGCATCGGTGTAGCCGCGCTGCTTCAGCGCCTGCGGGTAGTCGGTCTCGACGGCAAGGTAATACGCCTCGACCGCGTGCGCGCGAACCGGCGCGCCGGCCCACTCGCGGTCGAGGCGGTCGGCGACGACCCGCAGCGTCTTCTGGTAGCCGCCGTGATCGCCGAGCAGGACGACGTCGCGAAAGCCGTGCAGCCGGAAGCTCCTCGCCGCGGACTCGAGCATCTTCTCGAACGTCGCCTCGGGCACGGTGATGGTGCCGGGGAAGCGCATGTGCGCGGTCGGCGGCGCGACGCCGCCCTCGGGCACGTAGGCGACGACCGGCGCCACCAGCGCGTTGCCGAGCTCGCGCGCGATCCGCTGCGACAGCGCCTTGACCCGCGCGTTGTGCTTGCCGAGGGTCATGTGCGGGCCGTTCTGCTCGGTGCCGCCGATCGGCACGATGATCGTCGTGCGGCCCCCGCGGATTTCGTCGCGCAGCTCGGTCCAGGTGAGCTCCTCGAGGAGCACCGTGGCCGGCGCCGCGGCCGCGGACGACGGCGCGGACGACGGCGCGGGCGGCGGCGTGGCCGCGGCGGCGCGCGCCGAACCGGGCAGCGCGAGCGATGCCGCGGCGATCGCCGCCAGCGCCATCGCGGCGGCGCGCGCCGGGCGGGCGGCGAGCGCGAGGCGCGGCGGGCGAGCGCGGGCGCGCGAGGGCAGCGGCGGGATCGTCGGGATCATGGGTCGGGCGCTATGTTAAACGATCGCGGGCTCCGCCCGGCTCCACCCGCCCGAACCGGTCCGGCGGATGATTCAACGCGGCGTATGGACGTGCGGATGCGCGGGCCGGGTCACGCCGGCAGCGCGCGGACGAGCGCCAGGATGTCGCGGAACGCCGGATCGTCGCCGGCCCGCGCCCATTCGAACAGCACCGTCTCGGTGCCCGCCACCGTGCAGCCGGCCCGCGCCATGCGCTCCAGCGCGAACCCGCGATCGGCAAGGCGCGGCGCGCGCGACCCGACGGCATCGCCGACGACGAATACCTCGCACCCCTCGCCGACGAGCCCCAGCACCGTCTGCAGCACGCAGACGTGCGCCTCCATGCCGGCGACGACCACCTGCGGCCGGTCGTGGCCGCGCAGCAGCGCGCCGAACCCGGCGTGCCCGGTCGCGCCGAACTGCGTCTTGGCGTAGATCGCGCCGGCATCGAAGCGCGAGCGCAGCGACGGGATCGTCGGGCCGAGCTGCGCCGCGCAGTGCTCGGTCGCCAGCGCCGGGACGCCGAGCCGGCGCGCGGCCGACAGCAGCGCGTCGACGCGGGCGACGAGGCTCGCGTGCTCGTGCACGTGCGGCACCAGCCGCTCCTGCACGTCGACGACGAGCAGCAGGCTGCGGTCGCGGTCGAGCCGCAAAGGTCCGCCCGCCGTCATGGCGCGGAAGGAGTGTCGGCGCCGGCCGGCGGCAGCGCCACCATCCGCGGCGCATCGGGCGCGAAGCAGCCGGCCGCGCAGCAGCGGCCGGGCTGCCGGTTGCGCGTGATCCTGCGCGTCGCGTCGGCGAGGATGCCGCGGTCGAGCAGCCGCTCGACCAGGTCGACCTTGCTGCCGACCGGATAGTTGCGCCAGATCTCGAGCTTCATCGCCTCGGGCGAGCCGCCGCCGTGCAGGCTGATCAGCGAATACCAGCCGGCCTGGTACGACGCCGTCAGGTCCTCGATGAAGCGCGCGACCTCGATCCGCTTCTCGTACGGGATGTCCGAGCGCGCCGTCAGCACCTCCGACAGCCGCCCGGCGGTTTCCGGGTTGTGGTCCTCGTCGGGGCCCGGCAGCGTGACGATCATGCCCGCCGGACACGTGGTGCGCGAGCCGGTGCATGTCGTAGATCTGCGTGGCGAGCAGCAGCTTGCCGATGTTGGCGAAGACCGGATCGGGCGTGACGCCGCCGGCCGCGGCGTCCTGGCAGTAGACCGACGCGGCGACGCCGCAGGCGTAGAAGCCCTCGGTGATCTTGATCAGCTCGACCATCGCCTCGCGCAGGCCGTGCGCGCGGTCGAGGTCGACGCCGTTCGCCTCGGTCACCAGCGCGCCGGCGCCGATCAGGAGGTCGCCGAAGCCCGCGCGCGCCGCGATGCACGTGTGCCGGTGCTGCGCCGTGTAGTGATAGAGGAACTCGCCCGCGTGCCGCCACTCGCCGGCGAGGAAGACGCGCTCCCAGGGCACGAACACGCGGTCGAACAGGCACACGCCGGTCGACTGGCCGTACCTGCCGCTGAACAGCGCCCCCGACTCGCCCGGGCGGCCGGCCCGGCGCGCGACGATCGCGAGGCCCGGGGCGTCCACCGGCACGGCGCAGCAGACGGCGAAGTCGCGGTCGTCCTCCGTCATCGCGCGGCCCGGCATCACCAGCAGCTCGTGCACGTACGGCGCGGCGGTGACGATCGCCTTGGTGCCCGAGATGACGATGCCGTCGGCGCGGCGCTCGACGATGTGGACGTAGGTGTCGGGGTTCGCCTGCCGCGAGGGCCGCAGCGAGCGGTCGCCCTTGGCGTCGGTCATCGCGATGCCGAGCGTCAGGTCGTTCGCGTAGACGTGGTCGAGGTAGGCGAGGAGCCGCGGGTGATAGTCGCCCCCCGCCTCGGCATCGAGCCGGTGCGTGCCGTGGTGGAGCGCGGCGAGGCCGTCGCCGCCGAGGTAGCGCTGCGCGCAGCCGGTTTCCTGGCAGACGGCGCGCACGGCCTCGAGCTTGTTCAGCAGGTCCGCGCTGCTCGTCGGAATCGCCAGCAGCCGGTTGATCGGACCGTGCCCGGCGGGACCCGGCGCGCGCAGCAGCGCGCGCGTCGACTCGGCGAGCGCCCAGTCGTAGCTGACGCCGATGCCGTTGAGGCCCGGAGCGAGCAGCGGCTCGTCGGCGACCGAATCGACGCGCCGCCCTTCGACGTGGACGACCGGACGATAGCGGCGCAGCGACTCGCGGTAATCGGCGGACGACATCAGCATGGTGCGCGGCCCTGCCGGGATGGGGAGCCCGAACTATACAACGCCGCCGCGGACTGTCGGCCGGTCGCTGCCGCCGGCCGGAGGCGACCCGCCGCAACCGCGCCTCGACGTCAGGCGCGGCGGCGGGCGCGGGAATGCCCGCCTAGCGCGAAACCAGCGTCGGCACGACCATCTGCTTCATGATCGCGCGCGCGTCGACCGGATGCTCCTTGGTCGGCAGCACCGTGTGCCGGTGCGCGCCGATGACCAGCAGGTCGGCGTCGAGGTCCGTGACCCGGTTGAGCACCAGGTCCATGACGTGCATCTCCTCGGCCATCAGCACCTCGGTCTTGGCCTTGATGCCGTGCGCCGCGAGATGGCGCGCGATCTGCGCGACCGACGCCTGCGCGTCCTCGAACGGCGTGTCCAGCGACACGACGATCGCCTCGTCGCAGTTCTGGAGCAGCGGCAGCGCGTCGTTGAGCGCGTGCGCCGACTGCCGCGAGCTGTCCCACGCGATCAGCGGGCGCCGGCCGATGTTCAGGTAGTCGCCGGCGTAGGGGACGACCAGCACCGGGCGTCCCGACTGGATCACCAGCTGTTCCGCGAGCTGCGGCGGAATCCGCGCCGTCACCGTCTCGTCGTGCTGCCCGACGATCGTCAGGTCGTAAAAGCGCGACCGCTCGGTGATCACGCGCAGCAGCTCGGTGTCGCCGCCGCGGTTCGCGTCGATCCAGTCCGCCTGCGCGAGCCCGGCCGTCGCCGCGGCGAAGGCCGCCTTGCTCGCCTCGGCCTCGGCGACGTAATCCTCGCTCGGCCAGGTGGCGGTGACGCCGATGCCCTCGGGCAGCGCGCGCTCGCCGAAGATCCCGGTCAGCCGCGCGCCGTGGGTGCGCGCGAGCGCGACGGCAATGTCCAGACGGACCGGCGTACGCTCGCCGGGATCGAGATGCACCAACAGATCCTTCAACGCCATGAGCTTCGCTCCTGCGGAATTGGTCGGAGATGCCCAGCCGGGCCCTCGTTGTCGATGCACCATTTTACGGCATCGTCGTGCGCGCCGGCGGCCGACCTGCACGAACCTTGATCGACCTCATGGAGGCGCCCCGGCGCGTGCCGCTCCCCCGGGGCCGGCTGCGCCGGGATTCAGCGCTGCCGGGCGCCGAGGTAGGCCACCAGGTCGTCCACCGTCCGCAGCTTCGCGTAGTCGGCCTCCGGCACGTCGACGCCGGTCGCCGCCGACAGCCGGATCAGGAAGTTGAGGAAGTCCATCGAGTCGAGGTCGACCTGCTCGCGCAGCGGCTGGTCGGGCGCGATGTCCTCGGCCGCGACCTCGGGGGCGATGGCGCGCAGCGCGGCGAAGACGGCAGCGCGCAGGGCGGCATCGTTCATGGCGGGCTCCCCGATTCCTCGCTTCCCTGCAGCTGCTCCGGCGCCTGCAGCAGGCGCGCGACCTCGTCGAGGAACAGCGCGCCCAGGTGGCCGTCGGTGACGCGATGGTCGGCGGCGAGGCTCGCGGTGACGACCGGGCAGACGATGAGCTTCCCGTCCTCGACCCAGGGCCGGTCGGCGACGCCGCCGAAGCCGATCAGCGCGACCTGCGGCGGATAGATGATGCCCTCGACCAGCCGCGCGCCCTGCTCGCCGAGGTTGGTCACGGTGACGGTCGGGTCGGCCATCTCGGAGCTCTTCAGCGTGAGCGCGCGGGCGCGGGCGACGAGGTCGGCGAGCTCGCGCATCAGCGTGTCGAGCGGCTTCCCATCGGCGTCGTGGATCGCCGGCGCGATCAGCCCGCCGCCGCGGATCGCGATCGCCACGCCGACGTGGATGCCCGGTCCCGGCACGAAGGCGCCGTCGCGGAAGAAGCCGTTCAGCTCGCGATGCTTCGCCAGCGCGAGCGCGACGGCCTTGAGCAGCAGCGCCGCCAGCAGCACCCGCTGCGTCACCGGGCGCGCCGCGTTGCGCTCCGCGAGCCAGCTCCGCGCCCGCGCCAGCGGGATGTCGGTCGCGAGGTAGTAGTGCGGGATCTCGCGCTTGGAACGCGCCATGGCCGCAGCGATCGCGTGGCGCATCGCCGTTGCGCGGTCCTTGGGCGGTGCGGTCGCGGGCGCCGCCGCGGGTGCGCTGGTGCGGGTGCCGGTGCCGCGGCCGGCCGCGGGCGAAGGACCGCGCGTGGTTGCCGGCGCGGAAGCCAGCGCCGCTGCGCCTGCTGCGCTCGCCGCCGCGGCCCGCTCGACGTCGGCGATCCCGATCGGTGCCCTCCGGTCCCGAGCCCGCGACGGCGGTCACGTCGACGCCGAGCTCCGCCGCGCGCTTCCGTGCGGCCGGCGAGATCCGGGCCGGCCGCGGCCGCGGCCTCGACCGCCTCGCCCGGCGCGCGCAGGCGCGCGATCACCGTGCCGACCGGCACCGTCGCGCCGGGCTCGAGCAGCAGCTCGGCGACGATGCCCTCCTCCCAGATCTCGACGTCGATCGCCGACTTGCTGGTGTCGACGACGGCGACGACGTCGCCCTTGCGAACCGCGTCGCCGACCTTCACCTTCCACTCGATCAGCGTGCCCTCGTCCATCTCGGCGCCGAGGGACGGCAGCCTGAACTCGATCATGCGGCCTCCGCCGGAAGCCCGAGCACCTGCCTCGCCGCGGCCACGATCTTCGCCGGCTGCGGCAGCGCCGCGTCCTCGAGGTGCTTCGGATACGGCATCGGGACCTCCTCGCTGCACACGCGCGCGACCGGCGCGTCGAGGTCGTAGAACGCCTGCTCGACGATGCGCGTGCAGAGCTCGGCGGCGAGGCTGCCGCTCCGCCAGCCCTCGTCGACCAGCACGGCGCGGCGCGTCTTCTTCACCGAGCCGATGATCGTCGCGTCGTCGAGCGGGCGCAGCACGCGCAGGTCGACGACCTCGGCGTCGATGCCCTGCCCGGCCAGCGTCTCGGCCGCCGCCAGCGCCTTGCCGACGCTGCCGCCGTACGCGCAGATCGTCAGGTCGCGCCCGGGCCGCAGGACCTTCGCCGAGCGGATGTCGGCGCGCGCCCAATCGGGCGAGAGCTCGCCCTCGGCGTTGTAGAGCAGCGCGTGCTCGAAGATGATGACCGGGTCGGGGTCGGCGAGCGCCGGCGCCAGCATGCCGCGCGCGTCGTCGATCGTCGCCGGCGCGAGCACCGTGAGGCCGGGCACGTGCGCGTACCAGTTCTCGAAGCTGTGCGAGTGCTGCGCGGCGAGCTGGCGGCCGGCGCCGGTCGCCATCCGGATCACGACCGGCACGCTGAACTGCCCGCCCGACATGTGCCGGTAGGCCGCGGCCGTGTTCACGATCGGGTCGAGGGCGAGCAGGCTGAAGTTGACCGTCATGATCTCGACGATCGGGCGCATGCCGTTCAACGCCGCGCCGATGCCCGCGCCGACGAATCCCAGCTCGGACAGCGGCGCGTCGCGGATGCGCTCGGGGCCGAAC
The DNA here is from genome assembly GCA_963832705.1 of uncultured beta proteobacterium. Taxonomy (GTDB): domain Bacteria; phylum Pseudomonadota; class Gammaproteobacteria; order Burkholderiales; family Casimicrobiaceae; genus CAIWHR01. Next base: position 656,270 of record CAWHVP010000010.1, read on the forward strand.
TCGTCGAGGAAGCCCTTCGACACCGCGTAGCTGCCGCCGTACCTGCCGACGTCCTCGCCCATCAGGAACACGCGCGGGTCGGCGGCGAGCGCGTCGTGCAGCGCCTGGCGCAGCGCCTCGCGATAGGTCATCTTCATGGCGCCGCCTCCGTCATGACGTCGCGCGCGAGGTCCGCGACGGGTTCCCACGGCGCGTCCTCGGCGAACGCGACCGCGGCCTCGACCTCCTGCCCCGCCTCGGCGTCGAGCGCCAGGAACTCGGCCTTCCGTCAGCGCGCCTTCGGCCTTCAGCCGGTTGGTGAGGTTGTGGATCGGCCCGCGCTGCTTCCACGCCTCGACCTCGGCCTTGTCGCGGTAGAGGTCGGGATCGAACATCGAGTGCGCGCGGTAGCGGTAGGTCTGGAACTCGAGGAAGAACGGCCCGGCGCCGCCGCGCACCGCCGCGACCGCGCCTCGCGCGGCCTCGAGGACCGCGACCGCGTCCATGCCGTCGACCCGCGCCGTCGGCGTGCCGAACGCCGCGGCCTTGGCGCAGAGGTCGGTCTGCGACTCGGAGCGCTCGAGCGCCGTGCCCATCGCATAGCGGTTGTTCTCGCAGCAGAAGAGGACCGGCAGCCGCCACAGCTGCGCGAGGTTCAGCGACTCGTGGAAGGCGCCCTCGGCCACCGCACCCTCGCCGAAGAACGCCGCGGTGACGCGGGGCCGCTGCTGCATCCGGTCGGCGAGCGCCATGCCGACGGCGAGCGGCAGCCCCCCGCCGACGATCGCGTTGCCGCCGTAGAAGCGCGTCGCCGCGTCGAACAGGTGCATCGACCCGCCGCGCCCGCGCGAGCAGCCGGCGGCCTTGCCGTACATCTCGGCCATGATCGCGGTGGCCGGGATGCCGCGGACCAGCGCGTGGCCGTGCTCGCGGTAGGTGGCGACGATCGCGTCCTCCGGCGACAGCGCGCGCACGGCGCCGGCCGCCACCGCCTCCTCGCCGATGTACAGGTGCAGGAAGCCGCGGATCTTCATCTGGCCGTAGAGGTCGGCGCAGCGCTCCTCGAAGCGGCGGATGCGCAGCATGTCGCGCAGCAGCGCGAGCGCCTGCGGCTTCGGGATCGTGACCGGCTTCAATGTTGTCTCGCTCATGGGCGTGCCCCTCCTCGCGGCCTCAGCTGCCTTCCAGCGTCGACGTGTCGCCTTCGGGCAGGCCGAGCTCGCGCGCCTTCAGCAGCCGCCGCATGATCTTGCCGCTGCGCGTGCGCGGCAGCACGGCGACGAAGGCGATCTCCTTGGGCGCGACGGCGGCGCCGAGGCGCTTCCTGGCGTGGCCGAGGAGCTCCAGCGCGAGCTCGTCGCTCGCCGCGATGCCGGCCTTCAGCGACACGAAGGCCTTGACGACCTCGCCGACGACCGGATCGGGCTTGCCGATGACGCCGACCTCGGCGACGGCCGGGTGCTCCATCAGCGCGCTCTCGACCTCGAACGGGCCGATCAGGTGGCCGGCCGACTTGATCACGTCGTCGGCGCGGCCGACGAACCAGAAGTAGCCGTCGGCGTCGCGCTTCGCGAGGTCGCCGGTCAGGTACCGGTCGCCGGCGAAGCACTTGCGGTAGCGCTCGTCCTGGCCGAGGTACGCGCGGAACATCGACGGCCACCCGGCCCGCAGCGCGAGCTCGCCCTTCGACGCCGGGCTCGGCGATCTCGTCGACGCCGCCGTCCTCGCGGCGCGCGACGATCGCGGCGTCGACGCCCGGCAGCGGCTTGCCCATCGAGCCGGGCTTGATGTCCATCGCCGGCGTGTTCGCGATCATGATGCCGCCGGTCTCGGTCTGCCACCAGTTGTCGTGGATCGGCAGGCCCAGCACCTCCTTGCCCCACCACACGGCCTCGGCGTTGAGCGGCTCGCCGACGCTGGCCACGAACCGCAGCCGCGGAAAACTGTAGCGCCGCACGAGCTCCGGCCCGGTCTTGATCAGCATCCGGATCGCCGTCGGCGCCGTGTACCAGACGCTGACGCGCTGGTCCTGCAGCAGCCGGTACCAGCGCTCGGCGTCGAAGTCGGCTTCGTCGACGAGGCTGGTCACGCCGTGCAGCAGCGGCGCGATGATCCCGTACGACGTCCCGGTCACCCAGCCGGGATCGGCCGTGCACCAGAACACGTCGTCCGGGTGCAGGTCCAGCGCGTACCGGCCGGTCGCGAAGTGCGTCACCGCCGCGGCGTGGACGTGCAGCGCGCCCTTGGGCGTGCCGGTCGTGCCGCTGGTGAAGTGCAGCAGCGCCGCGTCCTCGGCCGCCGTCGGCTCGAACGCGAAATCGTCGGAGGCTGCCGCCAGCAGCGCGCCGAAGTCGCGCGTGCCGGGGACGTCGGTGGCCCGGCCCCCGTCGCCGACCAGCAGCACGTGCAGGAGCTGCGGCAGCGCGTCGCGCAGGCCCGCGACCTTGCGCCGGTACAGCGCCTCGGTCGTCACCAGCACCTTGCCTGCGCCGAGGGCAAGGCGCGTGCGGATCGGCTCGGGTCCGAACGCCGAGAAGAGAGGCGACACGACCGTCGCGTTCTTGAGCGCCCCCAGCGCCGCGACGTAGAGCTCGGGCACGCGCGGCATCAGCAGGAACATCCGATCGCCGCGCCCCACGCCCAGGCCCCGCAGCACGTTGGCGAAGCGGTTGCTGAGGCGCGCGAGCTCGGCGTAGGTCACGCTGCGCTCGCCGTCGTTGCGATCGACGAAGCGCAGCGCGACGCGCTCCTGCACCGGCGTGCCGAGATGCCGGTCGGTCGCGGCGATGCCGATGTTGATCGCGCCGCCGGGGACGGTGCCCAGGTCGCCCCACACGCTGTCCCACGAGAAGGTGCGCCGCTCGGCCTCCCAGTCGGCGAGATTCGGCGGCAGCCGCAGGTCGGCGGCCGTCTTGCGGATCACTGCGGGGCGCGGCGTGTCCATGGCGGCGGGGCCTCCCTTTCAGCGGCTGCTGGTGGCCGCGATGCAGAAATCGGCGATCGCGGCGAGCGCGCGCTGCAGCGCGACGTTGGCGGCGGCGACTCCGCCGGCGGCATCCTCGGTCGCCGAGGCCTCGACCTCCTCGAACACGCGGGTGGCCAGCACCCGCCTGCCGCGCAGGTCGGTGAGCTGCACGCGGAGCGTCAGCTCGACGCGGCTGGGCTTGACGGCGAAGTTCTGCTGCAGCCGCTGGATCTCGGTGTCGACGCGGACGTCGGCGGGAACCGTCGACGGCAGCGCGACGACGGCGCGGAAGCTCCCCGTTTCCTCGAGCGCCCGCGCGAGCAGCGGTCCCAGCATCCGCGCCGGCGTGTCGGCCCAGCGGCTCGCGGCGAAATAGTCGAGCTCGTAGGGCTCCCGGACGTAGACGATCTCGCGCGTGTCGAAGCCGGGCCACGCGTGCGGCGCCGCGACCTCGACGACGAGGTCGCGCTGCGGGCGCGCGGCCTTGGGCAGCGGCGCGGCGGCCAGGACGTGCTGGTTCTGGGTCTCGACTCGCGGCGGCTGGATCGCCGTGCAGGCTCCGAGCGCTGCCGTGCCCAGTGCGCCGACGAACCGGCGACGGTTCCAGCGAGTTGCGTGTTCGGTCATCGGTGGCTCCTCGTCACTCCCCCGGCCCGCGCTTCGCCGGCGGCCGGCCGTACAGCAGCATGCTCGGGTCGCGCTCGAGGTCGGTGGTGATGCGGCGCAGCGCGCCGGTGAGCTCGCGCAGCTCGGCGACGAGCTGCCGGACCTCCGGCAGCCCCTCGCCGGTGAATTGCTGGACGTCCGCGCGCGAGCCCTCGAGCGTTCCGGCGGTCGTGTTGCCGGCCCGCGCGAGCGCGTCGGCCATGCGGTCGAAGGCGTCGGCGCTCTTCTCGATCCGCTGCACCAGCTGCGGCAGATCCTTGGAAAGGCGCGCGGTGTTCTCCATCGTGCGGGCGGCGTTGGCGATGCCCGCGTCGATCGTGCCGGACCGCGCCGCCAGCGTGCGCGCGACGATCTCGACGTCGGCCAGCGACTTCGAGATCGCGCGGCGGTTGTCCTCGTTCATCACGGCGTTGAAGTTCTCGGTCGCGCGCGTCAGGTTGGCGAGCAGCACGGTCACCGACGTCTCGAGCCGGGTGAGCAGCGATGGTCCCGCCTTGATCACCGGAAACTCCTCGCCGGGCCGAGCGACGAGCGGCGGCGAGTTCTTGCGGCCCGCGGTCAGCTCGACGTAGGCGATGCCGGTCAGCCCCTGCGTCTGCAGGATCGCGACCGTGTCCTCCTTGACCGGCGTGCCGCGCTCGATCGCGAGCGTCAGCTGCACTTCCTCGACGTTGGCCGGATTGAGCGCGATCCGGCGCACGAGCCCGACGTCGACGCCCCGGTACTTGACCGGCGCGTTGAGGTTGAGGCCCGCGACCGAGTCGGTCATGTTCGTCACGTAGACGTCGTAGGTCCGGCCGTAGTACCGGCCCGAGGACAGCCACAGCACGCCGCCGATGAGCGCCGCGCCCAGGACGAGGACGAAGATTCCTACGACGGCGAAGTTGACCTTGCTTTCCATGCCTGTTCGCGCGCGGCGCGGCCGCGCGGCCCATAGAAGTATTCGTGGATCAGCGGATCGTCGATGCGCGACAGCTCCTCCATCGTGCCGACGCCGAGGATGTGGCCCTGCCCCAGCACCGCGACGCGGTCGGCGGCGCGCCACAGGAGGTCGAGGTCGTGCGTGACCATCATGATCGTCAGGCCCAGCGTGTCGCGGAGGCTGCGCACCAGCTCGTCGATGCCGCTCGCGGAGAGCGGATCGAGCCCCGCGGTCGGCTCGTCGAGGAACAGCAGCTCCGGGTCGAGCGCCAGCGCGCGGGCAAGCGCCGCGCGCTTCCGCATGCCGCCCGAGAGCTCGTTCGGGTACTTCGGCCCCGCGTCCGCCGGCAGCCCGGTCAGCGCGATCTTCACCGCGGCGATCTCGTTGATCACCCGCGGCGACAGCCGCGTGTGCTCGTGCAGCACCATGCCGACGTTCTCGGTCACCGTCAGCGAGCTGAACAGCGCGCCGCGCTCGAACATCACGCCCCAGCGGCGGCGCAGCGGCAGCGCCTGCTCGTCCGACAGCCCGACGACCTCGCGCCCGAAGACCTTGATCGAGCCCGCGACCGGCGGCTGCAGCAGGATCACCTCGCGCAGCAGCGTCGACTTGCCGCAGCCGCTGCCGCCGACCAGCGCGAAGATCTCGCCGCGCCGCACCACCAGGCTCACGTTCTCGTGCACGACCGCGTGCCCGAAGCGCGTGTACAGGCCGCTGACCTCGACGATCGCTTCGACCGGGACGGCGGATTCGGGCATCGCTTCAGAGATCCAGGATGTTGAACACGACCGAAAAGATGGCGTCGACGACGATCACCAGGAAGATCGACTGCACGACGGCGATCGTCGTCTGCCGGCCGACGCTGTCGGCGCTGCCCGAGGCCTCGAAGCCGCGGAAGCAGCCGACCAGCGCGATGATCATCGCGAAGACCGGCGCCTTGGACAGGCCGGTCCAGTAGGTCGACAGCACGATCGCCTCCGACAGGCGGTCGAAGAACGCGTCGAAGCTGACGCCGAGCCGGGTCTGCGCCATCAGCATGCCGCCCAGCACGCCGGTGATGTCGGTGTAGACGGTCAGCAGCGGCAGCACGATCACCAGCGCCAGCATCTTGGGCAGCACCAGCAGCTCCTGCGGGCCGACGCCGACGGTGCGCAGCGCGTCGATCTCCTCGGTCACCTTCATCGTGCCGATCTGCGCCGCGTAGGCCGAGCCCGAGCGGCCGGCGACGATGATCGCGGTCAGCAGCGGCGAGAGCTCGCGCAGCATGGCGATGCCGACCAGGTCGGCGACGAAGATGTTGGCGCCGAAGCGCTGCAGCTGGTCGGCCCCCTGGTAGGCGATGACGATGCCCATCAGGAACGACAGCAGGCCGGTGATCGGCAGCGCGTCGAAGCCGGCGGTCTGCATGTTGTGGAGGATCGCCAGCCAGCGGATCCGCCGCGGCTGCAGGACCGAGCGCGCCAGCGCGGTGAACGCCTCGCCGACGAACGCCAGGAACTCGCCGGCGTTGACGAGATCGGCCCAGGCCTTGCGGCCGAGGCTTTCGAACGTGCCGAGCGGCGGCGGCGGAAGCGCCGAGGCCGGCGTGACGGCGCGCGAGGCGACGAGCTGCACCAGCGCGTCGAACTCGGGCCTGAGGCCGCGGATGCTGGCGCCGCGACCCTGCGCCCGCAGCGCCGAGCAGCGTGCGCTGCAGCAGCCACGCGCCGGACGTGTCGAGCGCCGAGATGCCCGCGGCGTCGAGGACGACCTCGCCCGCCTCGCGGCCACGGCAGGCCGTCGATGCGGCCCTCCAGCCTGGCGATGCCCTGGATCGTCCACGGGCCGGCGCACCGGGCCACGCGTCCCGCCGACCCGGCCGTCGGCGCGGGCTCGATCGTCAATTCGGCGGCGGGGGTCGGAATCATCGCAATGCTGCAACGACGTCGGGCGACGCGCGCTCCCCGGCCGATCCGACCGCGCGCGTCCCTTTAGCCCATTGTCCACCTGTCCGGGGCGATGGCCAGAAGGCGCGTTGATTCGGATCAATGCGGGCGGGAATTTTCAGCGGGAGACCGGGACGTGTATGATCCGCACCCAAACCGATCCCGATCGAGCGCCCGCGTGCCCCCCATCGAACCCTCGCCGCACCTGCCCGCCACCCCCGTACGCAGCCCCGCGCGCCGGCGCCTGCTCGGCGCGACGGCGGCGCTGGTCGCGGGCGCGGCACTGATGCGGCCGCATCCGGCGCGGGCGACGGTGGCGGGCTCGGGCGTCGATGCCGGCGCGCGGACGCTCTCGTTCGTCCACACGCACACCGGCGAGCAGGTCTCGCTCGTCTACGCGACCCGGCACGCCTACGTACCCGATGCGCTCGCGGCGCTCGCCTGGTTCCTGCGCGACTTCCGCAACGCCGCCGTGCACCCGATCGACCCGGACCTCTTCGACCAGCTGCACACGCTGGCGACGATCACCGGCACCCGCGCGCCATTCCAGGTGATCTCGGGCTACCGCTCGCCGGCGACGAACCACCAGCTGCGCGCGCAGGGCGGCGGCGTGGCCGAGCGCAGCCTCCATCTCGAGGGCCGGGCGATCGACGTCCGGCTCGCGGACGTCCCGCTGGCCGACCTGCGCGACGCCGCCCGGTCGCTGCGCGCCGGCGGCGTCGGGTATTACGCCGCGTCGCAGTTCGTCCACCTCGACACCGGCGCCGTCCGGCGCTGGTAGGCCCCGTTCAATCGCCTGCGCGGCGGGCGAGCGCGCGCGCGAGCTCGACGTCGTGGCCGTAGACGTCGGGGAGGAACAGCGCCTGCCCGTCGCCGCGGGCGATCGCCGTCGTGTAGAACACGATCACGGGGATCGTCGTCGTGAGCTTCACCACCTGCATGGTTCCCGCCGCCATCGCCGTCGCGATCCGTTCCGGCGTCCATTCCGGCTGGTCGCGCAGCGCGAACCGGGCCAGCGCCGTCGGGTCGGCGACGCGGATGCAGCCGTGGCTGAAGTCGCGGCGCGTGCGCTCGAAGAGCTGCTGCGCCGGCGTGCCGTGCAGGTAGATGTCCATCGTGTTCGGCAGCACGAACTTGACGCCGCCGAGCGCATTCTTCGGCCCGGGCCGCTGCCGCAGCCGCAGCTCGCCGCTGCGCAGCGACGCGAGCGTCGCCTCGTCGATCGTCGTCAGCGGCGTGCCGCCTCCCGCCGTCCGGACGAGCTCCATGTCGTTGCGCTCGAGATAGCCGGCGTCCTTCGCGAGCGCGGGCAGCAGCTCGTGCCGGAGGATGCCCGGCGGCACGTTCCAGTACGGGCTGAACTCCAGGTGCCGCATCTCGCCGATGAAGACCGGCGTCTCGGTCGCGAAGGCCCGGCCGACGATCACCGCCATCGACAGCGGCGGATCGCGCTCCTGGTGCGGGTCCGCGAAGGCCCAGAGCCGGAACGACGGGATGTTGATCGCGATCAGCGGCCCGTGCGGCAGCTCCGGCAGCCAGCGCAGGCGCTCGAGCGACAGCGCGATCTGGCGGACCCGCGCCGCGGGGGGAACGTCGAGGGCGGCGAGCGTCCGGCGGCCCAGCACGCCGTCGGCGGCAAGGCCGTGGCGCGACTGGAAGCGCGCGAGCGCGGCGGGGAGCTCGCCCGCATGGCGATTGCCTTCCGGGGCGGGGGCGTCCGCGGCGAGGTCGCCGAGGAGCTGCAGCCGCTCGCGCAGCGCCGGTACGCCCGCCCACGTGTCGCCGGCTTCGATCTTCTCGACCTTCGGCGGCAGCGCGGGCAGCGGCGCGAAGGGCCGCTCGGCGAGGCTGCGGTAGCGCGCGAGCAGGTCCCGCAGCCGGCGGTAGGGCGGAAACGACGGCTCCGCCGCGGCGATCAGCGCCGGCACGCGGTCGAGCGCGACCGCCGCGCGCAATTCCCGCGCCGCGGTGAATGCCCGGCGCGGCGGCTCGTACTGCTGCAGCAGGATCTGCGGCGCGACGCGGCCCTGCGCGAGGTCGGACGCATAGCGCAGCAGCGCGAGCGTCAGCGCCACGTCGGCGCGGGCCACGCGCTCGGGCGAAAGATCGGCGGCAGTCGCGATCTCCCGCTCGCGCGCATCGGGATCGTAGTCGCCGGGATCGAGGCCGTGCGTGCCGGCCTGTCGCAGCGTGGCGAGCGCGCTCGCCACGGCCGGCCGCGGACCGCTCGCCGTGAACCAGACCGGCGTGGCGCCGTCTCCGTCGTAGACGGCGCGCAGCCACTCGCGCTCCCGCCGCGGCAACGGCGCGCCCGATCCGCCGGGCTGCGCGACTTCGCGGGCGATCGCCTGCTCGATCGCGGTCGATGCCGCAAGGGGTCGCGCGGCGCCCGGCGGCGCGCCGGCGGGCACGGACCGCGCGTCCTGCGCGCCCGCCCCGCCGGCGCCGCAGGCGAGCGCGACGACCAGCGCCGCGACGAGCCCGTGCCAGCCGCGACCACGCCGGCGGTCGTCTCGGCGCCGGCGGCGGGGGATTCGCATCGCGGGACCCATGCCCACAGCCTACGCCGGCGCGGCCGGTCGCGTCTGACCGGCATCAATCGCCGGCAGGGTTGCCGCGATGCTTGACGTGCGTCAAGCCGACCGCGGGTCCCCGGGGTAAGGTAGGCCATCCGCGCACGCCGCAGCATCCCGACCCGACGCCCGACGACGATGCCGCTTCCGGAACCGCCCCGCAGCGCCGACCGTCGACCCGGGGTCGACGCTCGTCCTCCGCTCGCGCCGGACCTCGGCCACGCCGTCCCCGCGTCCGCGCGCGCCGTCGATCCCGGCATCGGCGCCAAGGTCGCGTTCCTGGCGCGGCCCGACAGCTACCCCGAGCCGACGCAGCGCGTGGAGACGGTCGAGACCCACATGTCGTGGGTGTTCCTGACCGAGCGGAACGCGTGGAAGCTGAAGAAGCCGTGCCGGCTCGCCCGCCTCGACCTCACCAGCCTCGCCGCCCGGCGCGCCAACTGCGACGAGGAGCTGCGGCTCAACCGTCGCCTGTCGTCCGGCGTCTATCTCGACGTCGTTCCGCTGTCGCTGGCTGCCGATGGACGCCTGCGCCTCGCGCCCGACGGCGCGGTGGTCGACTGGCTGGTGAAGATGCGCCGGCTGCCGGCCGCGCGGATGCTCGACCGCATGATCGTCGCCGGCACCGCGACCGAAGCCGACGTCCGCGGCGTCGCGGCGCGGCTGGCCCGCTTCTACGCGCAGTCCGCGCCGATCGCGATGACGGGCACCGAGTACCGCGGGGTCTTCGCCGCCGGCATCGCCGAGAACGAGCGGACGCTGGCCGCGCCCGCCTACGGCCTGCCGCCGGCGCTCATCGCCGGCACCTGCGCGTGGCAGCGCGACGCGCTCGCGCGGCACGGCGCCGACTTCGACCGGCGCGCGGAAACCGGACGGATCGTCGAGGCGCACGGCGACCTGCGGCCCGAGCACATCTGCCTCGAGGCCGAGCCGCAGCTGATCGACTGCCTCGAATTCGCGCGCGAGCTGCGCCTGCTCGATCCCGTCGACGAGCTCGCGTTCCTGGCCCTCGAATGCGAGCGCCTGGGCGCGCCGCAGTTCGCCGCGCCGGTCTTCGCCACCTACGCCGCCGTCACCGGCGACGCGCCGCCGGCCCCGCTGCTCGCGTTCTACCGCAGCTACCGGGCGTGCATCCGCGCCCGGATCGCGATCCTGCACCTCGACGATCCCGCGCCGCGCGAGCCGTCGAAGTGGGCGGCGAGCGCGCTGCGGTACCTGCAGCTCGCCGCCGCGCCGATCGGCCGGGCCGGATGATCACGCCGGGCCACCCTCACCCGCCGCTGCGCGGCACCCTCTCCCGCGGGCGGGAGAGGGCCGGGGTGAGGGCGCAGCCGCCGGACCGTGGATCAGCCCCCCAGCAGCTCGACGATCGAGCCGTTGTCGTGCAGCCTGCGGATCGCCTCGCCGAACAGCGCGGCCGTGCCGATCATCGTCAGGCGCGAGACGACGTCCGGCAGCGGTGATCCGCCCCGCCGGAATCGTGTCGGTCACGACGATGCGCTCGATCTCGCCGCCGGCGAGCACCGTGTTCGCGGCCTCCGCGAACACCCCGTGCGCGGCCGCGACCAGCACGCGCGTCGCGCCGCGCTCGCGGCACGCGCGCGCGGCCCGCGCGACGGTGTTGCCCGCGGCGATCAGGTCGTCGATGACGATCGCGGTCCGCCCGGCGACGTCGCCGACGAGCGCGTCGCCCGAGATCACGCCCCCGCTGCGGTACTTCTCGGCGAAAGCCGCGCCGACCGCGCGCCCGAGCGCCGCCGCGAGCAGCACGCGGAAGGCCTCGGCCCGCTTGATCCCGCCGGCATCCGGCGACACGACGGTGACTTCGTCGGCGGCGACCTGCGGCGCGAGCGCGCGCACGAACAGCGGCGCCGCCTCCAGGTTCTCGCAGCGGCAGCGAAACGCGTTCTGGTACGCGGCGAGGTTGTGCACGTCGAGCGTGACGACGCAGTCCGTTCCCACCGCCTCGAACAGCGTCGCGACGTAGCGCGTCGTGACGGGATCGCGGGTCTTGGTCTTGCGGTCCTTGCGGGCGTAGGCGAGGTAGGGCACGACCGCCGTGACCCGCGCCGCCGAAGCGTCCTTCAGCGCGCCGATGAAGAACAAGAGGCGCACCAGCTTGTCGTTGGCGCTCTGCCGCGCGTCCGAGTGCAGCGACTGCACGACGAAGACGTCGCGCCCGCGCACGCTCTCGAGCGGCCGCGCCTTGTGCTCGCCGTCCTCGAACTCGCGCTCCTCGTGCGCGGCCAGCGGCACGCCAAGCTCGGCGGCGATCGCCTCGCCGTGGTCGCGCGACGCGTCGAGGGCGAACAGCAGCAACGGGTCCCGGCTCATCGTTCCTCCCTGGCGGCGGTCCGCGCCGCGCGCCATCGCGCGACGGCGGCCCCCGGATCATGACGCATTACGACGTCTTCAACGGCGACGCCGACGGCCTGTGCGCGCTGCACCAGCTCCGGCTCGAGGCGCCGCGCGACGCGGTCCTCGTGACCGGCACCAAGCGCGACATCGGCCTTCTCGCCCGGACGCCCGCGCAGGCCGGCGACACGGTGACGGCGCTCGACATCTCGGCCGCCGAGAACCACGACGCCCTCGTCGAGCTGCTCGCCCGCGGCGTCGCCGTCGAGTACTTCGACCACCACCACGCGGGCGACCTGCCGGCGCACCCGAACCTGCGGGCGTGGATCGAGCCGTCGGCGCTGGTCTGCACCGGCATCCTCGTGGATCGCCACCTCGGCGGCAGGCAGCGGCCCTGGGCGATCGTCGCCGCCTACGGCGACAACCTCCGCTCGTCGGCCGAGGCGCTCGGCGCGACGCTGGGGCTTCGTCCCGACGCGCTCGCGCCGCTGCGCGAGCTGGGCGAAGCGCTCAAGTAAAGAAGCCCGGGATCAGCGCGGCGATCGCGTCGAGGTCCACGTCGGCGGCGAGCCGTACCTTCTTGACGTGGACCTTGAGGATCTGCGCGCGGCCGATCTTGTCCGGCCGGTCGACGAGCACCTGCCGGTCGAAGCGGCCGGCGCGCAGCAGCGCCGGGTCGAGGATCTCGGGCCGGTTGGTCGCGGCGAGCAGGATCAGGCCCTCGCTCGGGTCGAAGCCGTCCATCTCGACCAGCAGCTGGTTGAGCGTCTGCTCCTTCTCGTCGTGGCCGCCGAACGGATACGCGCCGCGCGCGCGCCCCAGCGCGTCGAGCTCGTCGATGAAGATGATCGCCGGCGCGCGCTTCCTGCCCTGCTCGAACAGGTCGCGCACGCGCGCCGCGCCGACGCCGACGAACATCTCGACGAACTCCGAGCCGCTGATCGAGAAGAACGGCACGCCCGCCTCGCCGGCGACGGCGCGCGCGAGCAGCGTCTTGCCGGTGCCCGGCGGGCCGACCAGCAGCACGCCCTTGGGAATGTGGCCGCCCAGCCGGCTGTACTCCTTCGGGTTCTTGAGGAAGCCGACGACCTCGCGCAGCTCGTCCTTCGCCTCGTCGACGCCGGCGACGTCGTCGAAGGTCACCTTGGTGTCGGTCTCGACGTAGACCTTGGCCTTGCTCTTGCCGACCGCGAGGAAGCCGCCGCCCAGCCCGCCCTCGCCCGCCATCCGCTTGGCGAGGAACATCCACACGGCGAAGAACACCAGCGCCGGCGCGACCCACGACAGCACGTCGCGGAAGAACGTGTTCTCGACGGTGCCGGCGAACTGGACGCCGTACTGGTCGAGGTCCTTCGCGAGCTCGGGGTCCACGCGGGTCGTGACGAAGCGCGTGCGGCCGTCGGGCCTGGCCTCCTTGTACGCGCCCTGGATCGTGTTGGCCGAGATCGCGATGTCCTTGACCCGGCCCTCCTTCAGGTCCTGCTGGAACTGGCTGTAGGGGATCGGCTCGACCTGCGTCGCGGCGACCCAGAGGTCGCGCAGCCAGAGCACGCCGAGGATCGCGATCGCGAGGTACCACAGGTTGAAGTAGTGCCGCTTCTCCATCGCCGGTCTCCGTGCGCGCGCAGGTCGCGCCGCGCGTCAGCGCGCGCCGCGCAGCAGCGCGATCACTTCGGCGTCGTCGACCTGCGGGAAATCCCGGTAGAACTGGCTGACCGCGTAGAACCCGTCGGGGACGTCGAGACAGACGAAGCGGTCGGCCAGCGCGCGGACCTTCGCGGCCGCCTCGGTCGAGGCGACGGGCACCGCGCAGACGAGCTCGCCCGGCTTCTTCGCCCGCAGCGCGTGCAGCGCGGCGATCATCGTGGCGCCGGTCGCGAGGCCGTCGTCGACGACGATGACGACGCGCCCGGCGGGATCGAGCGGCGGCCGGTCCGGCGTGTACTCGGCGCGGCGGCGACGGATCGTCGCGAGCTCGGCCGCCGTCTGCTCGGCGATCCACGCATCGCTGCCGCCGGCGGCGCGCGCGTAGTCGCCGAGGTACACCCAGCCGGTCTCGTCGACGGCGCCGAGCGCGAATTCAGGATTGCCCGGCGCGTGCAGCTTGCGTATCAGCACGACGTCGAGGTCGCCGCCGAGCCGGTCGGCGATGATCCGGCCCATCGGCACGGCGCCGCGCGGGATCGCGACCACCAGCGGATGCGTGCCGCGGAACTCGGCGAGCGCCGTGGCGAGCTGCCGGGCCGCGTCCGCACGATCGTGAAAGACCGTCATCGCTGCCTCCGTCGTCCTCGGGAGCTCCGACCCGCGGCCGGTCCCCGACGTTGCGTGTCACCCGTTCAGCGTAGGATGCATGCGGCCGGGGCTCGTTGACCGGCATCAACAGTGCGCCGGGGCATTCGCGCGGGTTGGCGCCGCAGTGGCGCGATCGGCATCGAATGTAAACTTTTGCAACATCTTCCCGGTCGAACCTGCATTCGTCCGGTCAACCAATCGCGCCGCGGGGCGTTTTTGGAACACGCGACGGACTCCGCGATGCAGGCACGAGCGGGTCCGCGCAAGCCATCGGAGATTCCATGAACCGCATCCGCTGGACCGTGTTCGTCGTGGCGTTGTGCATGCTGGCCGGCCCCGGCATGGGGACCGCGCAGGATTCCCTGCCGGCGTCGAGCGTCGCGGCATCCGCCGCGCCGCAGCTGTCGCAGGACTTCCTCGACTCGCTGCTGGCGCCGATCGCGCTGTACCCGGACCAGCTGCTGTCGCAGGTGCTGATGGCGTCGACGTACCCGCTCGAGGTCGTCGAGGCCGCGCGCTTCGTCAAGGCCAACCCGAACCTGCGCGGCGAGGCGCTCGACCGCGCGCTGCAGGACAAGCCCTGGGATCCGTCGGTGCTGTCGCTGTGCGCGTTCCCGCAGGTCCTCGACATGATGGACGCGAAGCTCGACTGGACGCAGCGGCTGGGCGACGCGTTCCTCGCCAACGAGGCCGCGGTGATGAACACCGTCCAGACGCTGCGGTACCGGGCGCAGCAGGCCGGCAACCTGCAGAGCACGCCGCAGCAGAACGTCATCGTGCAGGAGCGGGCGATCGTCATCGAGCCGGCGCAGCCCGAGGTCGTCTTCGTGCCCGTGTACAACCCGCAGATCATCTACGGCCCGTGGTGGGCGCCGGAGTACACGCCGTGGTACTGGTACCCGTCGTCGCTCTGGGGCTACCCGCCCGCACCCGCGTGGTGGGGCGTCAGCGCGGGCGTCTTCTGGGGCAGCGCGTGGGTCGTCGGCGTCAACAACTGGGGCTGGTGCCGGCCCAACTGGTACGGGCGCAACATCAACGTCTACTGGCACAACAACAACGCCTGGCTGAACCGGCCGTACTACCGCGAGCGCTACGGCAGCAATCCGAACTGGAGCCACGCGCCCGAGCACCGGCGCGGCGTCGCCTACCGCGACCAGGGCACGGCGCAGCGCTACCGGCCGTCGAATCCCGGCGCGGTCCAGAGCCGCGAGAATTACCGCGGCCGCGACGGCACGCGACCGGCGGGAGGCGGCGGCAGCTACGATCGTCCGGCGCCCGGCGGCGGCAGCTCGGCGCGTCCCGGCGGCGGCTACGATCGTCCCGCGCCGGGCACCGGCGGCACCGGTCGCCCCGGTGACGGCGCTCCCCAGGGCGCGACGCGGCCGGCCCCCGGCACGGCTTCGGGATTCGCTCCCGGCACGCCGGGCCAGGCCGGCGGCGGCACGCGGCCCGACGGTGGTTCCGTTGGCCGGCCCGCACCCGGCCAGGTCACGCGGCCGGACATGGGCCCGGCGACGCGGCCCGCGCCGACGCCTGCCGGTCCGGCCGGCGGTGCCGGCACCACGGCGCGCCCGGCGCCGCCGTCGACGACCCAGCCGCCGCAGGCGTCGTCGCGCCCGGCACCGGCCTACGCGCCGCCACGGGCGTCGGCCCAGCCCACGCCGGCCTACGCGGCGCCGCAGCCCGCGTACCGTCCCGAGTCGCGGCCGGAAATCCAGCGAGACGCGGCGCGCGGCGCGCAAAGCCGCGCGGCGATGCAGCAGCCCGCGCCCCCGATGGTGCAAGGCGGCGGTCGCGGCGGAGGCGGCGGCGCGCCGGTCGCGGCGCCGAGGGCGGCGCCGAGCGCCCCGGCCGGCGGTCACGGGGGCGGCCAGGGCGGCGCGCCGGCGGGTGGCCAGGGTGGCGGACAGGGTCGCGCGCAAGGCGGCCACCCGCAGCAACGCTAGGATGGACGGGAGCCGACAATGACTGCACGACCCCTCGATTTCACGGTGCGGCGCCTGGGCCGGCTGCTCGTCGCCGCCTGCGCGCTCGCGTCGGCGCTGGTGCCGCCGCTGGCGCTGGCTGCGGATCCGGCCCCGGCCGAGAAGACTCGCCCGCCGCTGGTGCAGCGGACCTTCGCCTCGCCGGAAGACGCGGCGAAGGCGCTCGCCGAGGCGATGGGCTCCGACAACCGCCGGCCGCTGTGGCAGATCCTCGGGCCCGGCGCCAGCAAGCTGATCCGTTCGGGCGACCCGGTGCAGGACGACGACGCGCGCAAGGCGTTCGTCGCCGGCTACGCGCAGTCCGCGAAGTTCGAGCGGCAGGCGGACGGCAAGCTGACGCTGCTGGTCGGCCCGACCGATTTCCCGTTCCCGTATCCGCTGGTCGAGACCGACGGGCGCTGGCGCTTCGACGCCAGGCAGGGCAACACCGAGGTGCTCGACCGGCGGATCGGCCGCAACGAGCTGTCGGCGATCAGCGTGTGCCTCGCCTACGTCGACGCGCAGCGCGAGTACGCGACGCGCGACCGCGACGACAACGGCCTGCTCGAGTACGCGCAGCGGCTGACCAGCACGCCCGGCAGGCAGGACGGACTCTACTGGGAGAGCGCGCCCGGCGAGCCCGCAAGCCCGCTCGGGCCGCTGATCGCGCGCGCCCGCGGCCAGGGCTACGGCGCCGCGGCGGTCGACGCCCCGTACCACGGCTACCTGTACCGGATCCTCACCAGCCAGGGCAAGGACGCGCCCGGCGGCGCGTACGACTACATCGTCGACCGCAGGATGATCGGCGGCTTCGGCCTGGTCGCGTATCCTGCGCGCTGGGGGAACTCCGGCGTCATGACCTTCATCTGCAACCACGACGGCGTCGTGTACGAGAAGAATCTCGGCCGCGACACGCAGGCGATCGCGTCGAAGATGACGCAGTTCAACCCCGACTCGACCTGGGTCCGGTCGAAGGACCAGTAGGCATCGGGGCCAGGGTGCCATTCGCCGAAGACGCCGCGCTCGACGTCACCGCGCTGCGCGCGATCGAGAGCACCGATCGCGCGGCGGCGCTGTGGACCGACGCCGATCGCGACTGGGCCAGCCGCGCGGCCGCCGAAACCGTCGGCGCGACCGCCGCGCCCGAGGACTTTCTCGCCACCCGGGCGAGGCTGGCGCTGGATCGGCTCGGCGAGCGCTTCCGGCCGCTGCGCCGGGCCGTCGCGGCGCTGCGGTGGCGGCCCTGGGTCGGCGGCGCGGTCGTCGGCGCGGCCTTCGTCGCGGGCGTGGCCATCGACCAGGTCGGCGGCGGGCAGCGGATCAACCTGCTGGCGCCGCCGCTGTTCGGGCTGCTGCTGTGGAACCTCGCCGTCTACACGGCGCTGGCGCTGGGCTTCGTCGTCCGCTACGGCGACGCGGCGCAGCCGGGCCCGCTGCGCCGCCTGCTGGCGAGGATCGCCGGCGGCCGCGCGCGGCCCGGACGCGGCGACCTGGCCGAGGCCGTCGGGCGGTTCGCCGCCGACTGGGCGCGCCTGTCGGCGCCGCTGTACTCCGCCCGCACGGCGCGCATCCTGCACGTCGCCGCGGCGCTGTTCGCCGCCGGGGTCGTCGCCGGCCTGTACCTGCGCGGCATCGCGTTCGAGTACCGGGCGAGCTGGGAGAGCACGTTCCTCGCGGCCGCGAACGTGCGCGCGCTGCTGGCCGCGGCGCTCGCCCCCGGGGCGCTCGTCACCGGCATCCCGGTTCCGTCGCTGGCCGAGGTCGAGGCGATCCGCGCGCCCGCGGCCGAGAATGCCGGGCGCTGGCTGCACCTGATGGCGGCGACGGTCGCGCTGGCGGTGATCCTGCCGCGCCTCGCGCTCGCGCTGGCGGCGGGGCTGGTCGAGCGCTACCGCGCGACGCGCCTGCCGCTGGCGCTGGACGAGCCGTATTTCGCGCGCCTGCTGCGCGGCTTCCGCGGCGGGCCGGTGCGCGTCCAGGTCGTGCCGTACAGCTACACGCCGCCGGCCGCGGCGGCCGCCGGGCTCGACCGGCTGCTGCGCCAGGTGTTCGGCGCCAACGCGGGATTGACGATCCTCGCGCCCGTCCCCTACGGCGGCGAGGACGCGCTCGCGGCGACGATCGCCGCCGACCCGCAGGCCCAGGTGATCGCGCTGTTCAACGCCAGCGCGACCGCCGAGCGCGCCGCGCACGGGGCCCTGCTCGCGGCGCTGCGGGCGCGCCTGCCGGCCGGCGGCACGCTGCTGGCGCTCGTCGACGACAGCGCGTTCCGCGATCGCGCCGGCGGGGATCCCGACCGGCTGCAGGAGCGCCGCGACGCGTGGCGCCAGCTGTGCGCCGACGGCGGCATCCCCTGCGCGTTCGCGACGCTCGCCTCCGCCGATCCTGACGTGACGGCGGAGGCCGCGGCGGCCCTCGAGCAGGCGCTGGCGGAGACCGTGCGGTGACCGGCGGCGCAGGCGGCGGCGACCCCGCGAGCCCGATCGCGCTGGCGCTGATCTCGCACACCAACGCGGGCAAGACGACGCTCGCGCGCACGCTGCTCGGCCGCGACATCGGCGAAGTCCGCGACGCGCCGCACGTGACGCAGGAGGCGACGCCCTACCCGCTGCTGACGACGCCCGAGGGCGACGCGCTGGTGCTGTGGGACACGCCCGGCTTCGGCGACAGCGCGCGGCTCGCGCGGCGGCTGGCGCAGCACGGCAACCCGATCGGCTGGTTCCTGTCGGAAGTCTGGGATCGCTTCCGCGACCAGCCGTTCCACCTCGCGCAGAAGGCGGTGCGCGCGGTCCGCGACGAGGCCGACGTCGTGCTCTACCTCGTCAACGCGGCCGAAGCGCCGGCCGACGCCGGCTACCTCGCGCCGGAGCTCGACGTGCTGGCGTGGATCGACCGGCCGGTCGTCGTGCTGCTGAACCAGACCGGCCCGCCGCGCCCGGCCGCCGAGGACGACGCCGAGATCGCGCGCTGGCGCGAGGCGATCGGGTCGCGCCCGTTCGTCCGCGCCGTGCTGTCGCTCGACGCGTTCGCCCGCTGCTGGGTGCAGGAGATCGTGCTGCTGCGCGCGCTGGCGCCGGCGATCGCGCCGGCGAAGCGCGCCGGCTACGACCGCCTCGTCGCCGCGTGGCAGGCGCGGCGCAGCCGGGAGTTCGACGAGGCGATGGCCGCGCTGGCCGCGCCCATCGCCGCCGCCGCCTGCGACCGCGCGACGCTCGCCGCCCCGAGCCTCAAGGAGCGGCTGCGCGACGCCGTGCGCTCGGTGGTCGCCGCTTCGCCGGAGAGCGCGGAACGGCAGCAGGCCGCGCGCGACGCTCGCGCTGCGCCTCGACGCCGGCGTGCGCGACAGCACCGCCCGCCTGATCGCGATCCACGGCCTCGAGGGCAGCGCCGCCGAGGCCGTGCGCGAGCGGCTCGCCGAGCACCTGCGCACCGACTCGCCGCTGCCCGAGGGCAAGGCGGCGATGATGGGGGGCGTGCTGTCGGGCGCGCTGTCGGGGCTCGCGGCCGACCTCGCGGCCGGCGGCCTCACGCTCGGCGCCGGCACGCTGATCGGCGCGATCGCCGGCGCGCTCGGCGGCGCCGGGATCGCGCGCGGCTACAACGTGCTGCGCGGGCGGTCCGCGACGGAGCTCCGCTGGGACGACGAGCTTCTCGACCAGCTGGTGAGCTCGGCGCTGCTGCGCTACCTGGCGGTCGCGCACTTCGGCCGCGGGCGCGGCGCGTGGCGGGAAAGCGAGTATCCGGCGTTCTGGCGCGAGGTCGTGCAGAGCGTGGTCGGATGCGCGGCGTCCGGAATTCGGGGCGCTTTGGGCTCGTCGGGAGCGCGACTCGGATGCCGCCGCGATCGCGCGCGACCTGCAGCCGCTGCTGGCGCCAGCGCGCGGGATAGTCCTGGACGAGCTCTACCCCGGCGCGCTCACGCGGAGCACTGTACGCAGGCGTTGCCGTCACTGCGGCCGACGCCGGCGACACCGTCGACGTCATGGTCGTCTACAGCAACCAGACCGCCGCCGCCGCGAGCGAGGACGATCGCGCGCCGTAGATCCAGTACGCGGTCGACCGCGCCAACCTCGCCTACGCCAACAGCGGCGTCGAGCACGCGGCTGCGCCTCGTCCATTTCCGCCAAGTCAACTACAACGAGAGCGGCGATTTCGGCACCGACCACGAACGCCTGCGCGGCGGCGACGACGGCTACATGGACGAGATCACGACGCTGCGCACCACCTACGGCGACGACCTCGTCAGCCTGTTCATCGAGAACGGCACAGTACTGCGGCATCGGCTACCTCGAGCCTAGAGACGGACTACGGCTACACCGTAGTCAACAAAGGCTGCTCGAGAATCTACCTCAGCTTCGAGCAAGAAATAAAAAACAACATAAATAAGAGAAAAAAAATATAAATAAAAAAAAAGAGAGCCTGCGCCCGCGAAATCCTCGACATGCTCTACCCCGACGCGCTCGCGCCGGGACGGGCCCCGACCGCCTGATCGGGGCAGAAGAGGACTATGCCGTGGGCTTGGCTTTGCGACCCGGCGCCGCAGGCGGGATGTAGCCGGAAACGCGGCACAGCCACGCCTCGGTCCGCTTGCCGTTCTCGAAACGGGTCAGGTTGCAGGTCACGACCGCCCCGGTGGCCGCCAGACCGGCGACACGCTGGCGGACCGCTGCGACCGACATTCCCGTTTCCTTGGCGATCTCGGAATCGAGCCTCTGGCCGTGCTTCTTCAGGCACTGCAGGACTTCAGTCAAGGTGGGAATCCTCAGAAAAGTCCCTGATTTTAACAGGTTTCGAGGATTTCCGGTGAATTTGCGTCAGGCCGGCAAACGTCCCCTCAGGGCGCGCTCGCCGCGTCGAGCGCGGCGACGGCGTCGGCGTCCAGCCGCAGCCGGGTGGCGCGCACGAGGTCCTGGAACTGGTCGAGCGAGGTCGCGCTGGCGATCGCGGCGGTGACGCCGGGACGCGCCATCAGCCACGCCAGCGCGACCTGCGCCGGCGTCGCGTCGAGGCGCAGCGCGACGGCGTCGAGCGCGGCGAGAATCCGCAGGCCGCGCGGGGTCAGGTGCTTCGCGGATGCCCTCGCCGCGCGGGCTCTTGCCGAGGTCGGCCTCGGAGCGGTACTTGCCGGAGAGGAATCCCGCCGCGAGCGAGAAGTAGGTGACGACGCCGATGTTCTCGCGCACGCACAGCGCCTGCAGCTCGCCCTCGAAGCTGCTCGCGGTCGAAGAGGTTGTACAGCGGCTGCAGCGTCTGGTAGCGCGGCAGGCCGTGCGCCGCACTCGCCGCCAGCGCCTGCGACAGCCGCGCCGCCGTCAGGTTCGACGCGCCGATCGCGCTTCACCTTTCCCTGCCGCAGCAGCTGCTGGTAGGCCTCGAGCGTCTCCTCGAACGGCGTCTTGTCGTCGTCCCAGTGCGACTGGTAGAGATCGATGCAGTCGACCTGCAGGCGCGCGCAGCGACTGCTCGACCTCCGCGATGATGTAGCTCCTTGCGCAGGCACTCGGTAGCCGAGGCCCATGTCGGAGCCGACCTTGGTCGCGATGACGACGTCGTCGTGCCGCCCGCGCCGGGCGATCCAGCGGCCGATGATCGCCTCCGACTCGCCGCCCTGTGTGCCCCGGCACCCAGCGCGAGTACGAGTCGCGGTGTCGATCAGGTTGAAGCCGGCGTCGACGCAGGCGTCGAGCAGCGCGAACGACGTCGGCTCGTCCGCCGTCCAGCCGAACACGTTGCCGCCGAACGCGAGCGGCGCGACCTCGAATCCCGTGCTGCCCAGCCTGCGCCGCTCCATCGCCTTCTCCTCGCGTTGATCCGAATGTCGACGGCGGCACCCGAGGCCGCCCATCACGAGACGCGATTCTCGCAGAGCCGGCGCGGAAGCGCGCCGCGTGCTTGACTGTGGGTCCCGGCGGACTGACCATTCGGAGCCAGTCAACGAAGGAGATTGCGATGGTCCTGCTCGAATTCTCGATGTCCCCGATGACCAAGGGCGAGAGCGTCAGTCGCGTACGTCGCGCGCTCGCTCGACATCATCGACAAGAGCGGCCTGCCCTACCAGCTGACCCCGATGGGAACGATCATCGAGGGCGAGTGGGCGGAGGTGATGGCCGTCGTCACCGCCTGCTTCGAGCGCATGCGCGTGGACTGCGACCGCATCGGCACGCAGATCCGCATCGACTACCGGGCCGGCCCCGGCGGGCGGATCAAGGCCAAGGTCGAATCGGTGCAGCAGAAGGTCGGCCGCAAGCTCGCGACCTGAGCCGCCCCGGCCGGCAAGCCCGCCGCAGGCCGCCATCCGGAGCCGAAGCGCCGCCCGCCCGGAACCGAATCGCCGCACCCAGGATCGAATCCACCATGCTCACCGCCGCCGACCTCTGGAACGACGTGCTCGCCGTCCGCGCCCGCACGCCGCTCGTGCACAGCATCACCAACTTCGTCGTGATGAACTTCAACGCCAACGTGCTGCTGGCGCTGGGCGCCGCGCCGGTGATGGCCCACGCCGAGGAGGAGGTCGCGGACATGGCCGGCCTCGCGCAGGCGCTGGTGCTCAACATCGGCACGCTGGAGCCCGACTGGATCGCGGCGATGAAGCAGGGGCTCGCGAAGGCGCGCTCGCGCGGCATCCCGGTCGTGCTCGATCCGGTCGGCGCCGGCGCGACCGCCTACCGCAATCGCGCGCTCGCCGAGCTGATCGCGGCGGGCCCGCCGACGATCGTGCGCGGCAACGCGTCCGAGGTCATGAGCGTGGCGGGGCTCGCGGTCGACCACCCGCGGCGTCGACAGCGGCGCGTCGTCGAACGAGGCCGTCGACGCGGCCCGCGGCCTCGCGCGCGCGACCGGCGCGGTGGTCTGCGTGTCGCGGCGCCGACGATCACGTCGTCGATGCCGCCGGGCGGTGGGTCACGCTGTCCAACGGCCATCCCTGGATGACGCGCGTCACCGGCGTCGGCTGCTCGGCCACGGCGATGATCGGCGCGTTCGCCGCGGTCCAGCCGGACGCGTGGCGGGCGACCGCGGCGGCGATGGCCTACCTCGGCGTCGTCGGCGAATGGGCGGCCGAGCGCGTGCAGGCCGCCGGCGGCGGCGTCGGGCGCCTACCAGGTGGCATTGCTCGACGGCCTGCACCTGCTCTCGGCGAGGCGCGCGTTCGCTGCGCGCGCCTGACGGCTGGTGCGCGCAGGTGAGCGCGGCGCTGCGCACGGCACGACTCGCGTGCCCAGGCGCTGCGCCTGTGCCTGGTCACCGACGCCGCGCCTGCGCGCCGCGCGACCTCGCCGACGTCGTCCGCGCGGCGGTCCGCGGCGGCGTGACCTGGGTCCAGCTGCGCGAGAAGCGGCTCTCGACGCGCGCGTTCGTCGCGCGGGCGCGCCTGCTGCAGGAGGTGCTGCTCGAGGCCCCGCGGAGGTGCCGCTGATCATCAACGACCGCGTCGACGTGGCGCTCGCCTGCGCTGCCGACGGCGTCCACGTCGGCCAGTCCGACATGCACGCCGCGGATGTGCGACGGCTGCTGCCCGACGCGATCATCGGGCTGTCGGTGGAATCGGCGGCCGATGCGCGGGCGGTGGCGGCCGAGGCGCTGCCCGTCGACTACTCGGCGTGAGCCCGGTGTTCGCGACGCCGACCAAGACCGACGCGGCGCCGCCGCTGGGGCTCGCGGGCCTCGCGGCGATCCGGGCGCTGACGTCGTTGCCGCTGGTCGCGATCGGCGGCATCGCCGCCGACAATGCCGCCGACGTGCTGGCCGCCGGCGCCGACGGGCTGGCCGTCGTCAGCGCGATCTGCGCGGCCGCCGATCCGGAGGCGGCGGCCGCGCAGCTGGCCATCATCCTGCGATCGCCGGGACAAGCGCGCTGACGGCGCTCACCGCGCGAACGCGTCCGCGCGCGGTGCCGGGTCGGGAGTCGCGCGGGCACGACGCGCGACCCCGCGCCGTCTACGGCCTGCCGCCTGCCGCCTGGGCCGGGCGCCGCAGCATGATGTAATTGCCTGCCGCCGCGAGGGCGACGCCCAGCGCGGCCGTCCCGCTCCAGACGTACCCCTCGAACAGCGTCGACAGCAGCACCGCGATGACCGGCGTCGCCACGCCGGTGTACCCCGCGACTCCCACGCCGACCCTCGCGATCAGCGTGAAGTAAGCGCCGAACGCGACGATGCTGCCCAGCACCGACAGGTAGGCCAGCGACAGCCAGTACGCCGCGCGCGGATCGAACGCCCATGGCGTGCCGGTCGCGACGCCGATCAGGAGCGCCGTGGCGGCGCCCCACGCCATCGCCCACACGGTGCCTTCGAGCACGCCGACGCCGCGGCGATGGTTGCGCACGGCGATCATGTTGCCGGCCGACGAGAGCAGCGTGCCGGCGAGGCCGAGGGCGATGCCGAGCCCGGCGGCCGGGCTGCGCGCGAGGCCCGCGAGCTCGGGCAGGAACAGCAGGACGATTCCGGCGACGCCGAGCGCGGCGGCCCACAGCGTGCGGGGCGCGATCCGCTCGCCGAAGACGAGGCGCATGCCGACCGGGTTCATGAACACGATCGTCGAGAACAGCACGGCCACGAGGCCCGACGTCAGGAACCGCTCGGCCTCGTAGATGGCGACGTAATTCGCGCCGAACGTCAGCAGGCCCTGCGCCGCGAGGAACGCGTGGTCGCGCCGCCCGAAGGCGAGCGAGCGGCCGGTCGCGCGGCACCAGAGCGCCAGCAGCGCCGCGGCGGTGGCGAAGCGATACGGCGACCGAGATTTCCGGCGGGACGACGCCGAGCTGGAACGTGATCATCAGCCACGTCGATCCCCAGATCAGCGTCGTCAGCGCGAACAGCGCCGGCACCGAGCGCGCCGCGGCCGCGCGTCCGGCCGCCCACGACGCCGGATCGAGCCTGCCGCCCGGCCGGGGTGACCGCGCCATCGTCCGATCCGCCGCCGGCGCTAGCTCGCCAGCGACTTGAACATCACGACGGCGTCGACGTAGCCCTTGCTCGCGTGGCGGAAGGCACCCGGCAGCGTGCCGACGATCGCGAACCCGAGCCGGCGCCAGAGGCGGATCGCGCGCTCGTTGGTGGCGACCACCAGGTTGAACTGCATCGCGCGAAAGCCCATCGCGACCGCCTCGCGCTGCGAGTGCTCGCACATCGCGGTCGCGACGCCCTGCCCTTCCGCTGCACGCGCCACGACGTAGCCGCAGTTGCACACGTGCGCGCCCAGGCCCGGCTGGTTCGGCTTGATGTAGTAGGTGCCGAGCACCTGCCCGTCAGGAGACACCGCGACCCAGGTCGCGGCCGGAGCCTCGATCCAGGCCCTGCGGATTTCGGCGTCGGTGCTCTGCGGCGCGTAGGCGTAGGTGTCGCCCGCCGCGAACGTGGCGCGCAGCAGCGGCAGGACGGCGTCCCAGTCGCTCTCCTCGAAGCGACGGATCGCGATTGCCGCGGTCATCGGCGGGGCAACAATTCGGCGCGAACCGGTCGCGCTACTTGCACCGGACCACCAGCGTGCCGCCGGCCGGCCCTGACTCGGTGACGTAGCCCCAAGGGCAGAGCTCGCCCGCCTTCTGGTAGCACGCCTCCACCGTCCGGCCGCCGCCGCTGCACTGCATCGCGTACGCCGAGTTTCCGTCCGGACCGGTAATCACCTGCGGCTGCACGCCGGCGCAACCGGCCAGCCAGCCGCAGATCAACAGCGCACCCAGAGGGCGCATGGGTTCTCTCCCCGAGAAAGTGATGCGCCGCCGATTATACGCGGCGGGACCTGACGGCCCGCCTCGCGCGACGGGCGGCACGCGCGCGCACCGGCGGCTCACGCGCTCAATACGGCACGCGCAGCGCCTCGCACAGGAATCGCATCAGCGGTGCCGCGCTCGCGTAGCGGCTGCCCGCCAGCTCGAGCAGCCCGGGCGAGACCACGTCGTCGAAGGACAACGATGCCAGGGCGATGAAGTCCTTGCGCTTCAGGTCCTCGAGCGCGGGGTGGTCGGCGGCGTATCCGCGCGGCGCGCGCGTCAGCGAATCGCCGGCAAGGGTCCAGTGGCGACCGAACTTCCGGTCGTCGCGCGCCGCGAACCAGCGGTCCGGATGCGCCGCCACCCGGTCCCGGATGCGACCGAGGGCGTCGGCCTCCGGATGCCAGCAGCCGGCGCCCAGGAAGCATTCACCCGTGGAAACGTGCAGGTAGAAGCCCGGCGCGTGCACGTCCTTGCCCAGCGCATGGCGAAACTGGATGCCGACGTTCGTCTTGTACGGGGACTTGTCCCGCGAAAAGCGGGTGTCCCGGAACACGCGCATCAGCGAGCCGCCGATCCTGCGCGGCTCGGCCCGGAAGCTGGGAGCAAACTGCGCGAGCAGCGGCCCCATCGCTGCGATGAACGCGAGCGCGGGCTCGCGCACGTCCGACTCGTAGCGCGACTTGTTCGCCTCGAACCAGCCGCGATCGTTGTTCGCGGCAAGCTCGTCGAGAAAGCGGAAGGTCGCTTCCGAGAACACGCGCGGCGTCCCCTACCCCGGAGGCATCGCGGCGAACTGGGGCAGCGGCCCGGTGACGTCGAACCACGGGGCCTTGTCGGCGACGAAGATGTGCGCCTGCGCGCGCATGCCCGGGTCGGTATCGAGCGATCCCGCCGGGACCGCGACGATGCCGCGCTCGGGGGACGGCCGCGGCACCTTGCCGCCGCAGCGCGAGCAGAACGCCACCGTGTGGAACTTCGCGTCGGGCACCTTGTACTCGGTCACCAGCGACGCGCCGCGCACCCAGCGGAACTGGTCGAGCTTGTAGAAGACATTGGTCGCGTGCGCCGCGGCGCGGCCGAGGCGGCAGCGGCTGCAGTGGCAGTTCATCATGCGCACCGGCGCGCCGGTGATCTCGTAGCCGACGTCGCCGCAGAGGCAGCTGCCCTCGGTGATGCCCTCGCGCGGCGTCACGACCGGGCGCGCGACGCCCTGGGCCTCGAACCCGGGCGGGTAGGCGTCGAACGTCGGCAGGCCGTCGGTGATCGCGTCCCAGGGCGCCTTGGAGCCGACGAAGATGTGGCTCTGGGGCTTGATGCCGAGATCGCCCTCGAGCGACGCCGCGGGCACGACGGCGATGCCGTGCTCGGGCATGGTCGTCGGCCCGGCCGAGCCGCACACGCGGCAGAAGCTGCGCGTCCCGTTCGGCGACGACTGGTAGTGGACGCAGCGGTCCTCGCCGGAGATCCAGCGGAAGCCGGCGATCGGCGCCACGACGAAGGTGCCGAAGCCCGTGCCGTGGTGCTTGCGGCACATCGAGCAGTGGCAGTGCATCATCGCGCTGAACGGGCCGTCCAGCTCGTAGTTCAGCGCGCCGCAAAGGCAACGTCCGTTGGCCATCGTCTCTCTCCTCGCGCGCCGGGGGTGGCCGGCGCATCGCGCAAGGTTAGCGCACGGCCGCGCCAACGTCGAATTGCAGTCCGTGGCCCACGTCGCTGGGCGGCCGCCACAGTCCGCCAACGTTCGCAGTGCGCAGACCCGTCGCCCTTCCTGGGCGGCGCTGCACCGGCCGTCGCGGACGCGATGCGGCACATTTGTAGCGCGATGGTCACCGGCAATCCGTCCCTCTTGCTCCGAACAGCGTCTGGCACGGAAATCGCTTAAACCGTCAATGAAGAGGTAGGCGCGAAGCATTGCCGAGAAGGTGGCGCGGTCCCGATCGCGACCCAAGGCAATGGAGCCACGATGAAGCAGCGGCCGAAGGGCTTCACACTGATCGAGCTTATGATCGTCGTAGCGATCGTCGGCATTCTGGCGACGATCGCGACCTCGACGTATCGGAACTACGTGATTCGGTCCCGGGTCTCGGAGGCCTTCGCGGCGGCGGGAGCGTGCAAGGCTTCGGTGACGGAGTACTTTGCCGCTACAGGCGCCTATCCGCGCAACCTCGCCCAAGCGGGCTGCTCCAGCGTCCGGACGCAGTACGTTGCCTGGATCAATGTCGACTCGGGGTCGAACATCATCGTGATGACGTCCTCGGACCCCGGCCTCGGCGCCGCCGGGGGCAAGACCTTCCAACTGTTTTCCGATTGGGTCGGCAGCTCACGCGACATGTTCGGGGCGTGGAAGTGCCTGCCGATCACAATCGAGCCCAAGTACCTGCCCGCGACGTGCCGATGATCCGGCCTTGCGGCCGGCGGCGAAGTGCGTTCTCGCGCCCGAAATCGGACCCGGCGCTGCCGGGCGCATGCGGAAAGCGCCGGCACAACCGGCCCCACCCTACTTCCGTTCAGCCCCCGAGAGGCAACTCCAACCTCACGCGGCGATGCGCAACCCGCGGTTTGATCCGGCCGCGCTCCCCGCGCTCCAACCGTACCAGCCCGTAGCGTTCCATCGTCTTCAGCGTGCGCGAAAGGTTGGACTTCGCCCTCCCCGTAATCTGCGCCAACTCGTCGAGTGACCCGGGGACCGCTCGACGATCACTTGCAGCAACTCGCGATTACCCGCCGACAGCACCTTGGCGAATGACTCGGTGGAGGTGAACCAGACCTTGGGCTCAGAACGCGACTGGCGATGCTCGCCGCGTGCAATGGCCAGCGTCCGGGCCTTCATCTGTTCGTAACTTGCAACCCCCACTCGCAAGACTCTCATCACAAGACTCCTCTTTCCTTCAGCACCACGTCCACAACCGCCCAGAAATCCGCCAACAAGGTCCCCGCGTCGCGATAATCGTACGGCCAGACAGACCGAATCCGATGGCGATGATCCTGCGGATCGCCGGGCCGTTGCCGCCCGACAGCGTGGGCGTTGTCGAACCCAACGAGCCGTGCGCCACTTGGACCATGGAGCGTCAACGAATAGTCCAAGCCATGCGGCTTCGCGCGCGTGACCGGAACCCGCGTGACGATAAAGCGAACCCAGTGGCGACCCTTCTGGGTCGACGACGAGAACCTCACCATCGAGGTCCAGCAGCGCATCGAGCGATGGGTCGCGCCGAGCCATCGAAGTAGGTTATCACACATTCATAACTCATGGCCATGCGCCGTGACGGGCGCCAAGCAGCGGGCGCCAAGCGAAACAGCTTGCCGGTGGGTTGACCGAACGGGGCTCCGCCGCATGGGTGCCCGCGCCGTGACCCGGCCGGCCGGATGAAGCAGACCCGTCTTTGGGTCCGCCCCACTCCGGCCCCCGTTTTCGGGGGTATGGCAGGGGTATAAACCGCAGCAGGGAAAGAAAAAGGGGCTAGATCTTTCGGTCTAACCCCTTGAATGTTTGGCGCGCCCGGCAGGAATTGAACCCACGACCCCCTGGTTCGTAGCCAGGTACTCTATCCAGCTGAGCTACGGGCGCGTGGCGCGCATTATACCATCGCCGCGAATCGATGCAGGCGCTATGGGCGGCCCGCCGGCGCACCCTTGTCCGGCCCTCCCCCGCGCCTGCGGACCGGGGCGTTCCCGCCGTCGCCGCCGGCGCAGCGTCCACGCCTTCCCAGCATCGCCACCGCCAGCCAGGCGGCGACGATCGCCAGCGGCCATCGCGAGCAGGCGGGGCCACCACAGCGCCAAGGCCGCCAGCACCAGCGCCGCCACCGCGAGCTTCACCAGCAGGCCCGATTCGGCCGGCCCGAGCAGGCGGCGATTGGTCAGCGCCGCGCCCAGCGCGCTCCCGACCGACAGCGCGCCGGCCGCGGCGCGGTTCGCGCTGCCCGCCGCCGCGTGCCGCGGTCGCGCCTGCGGCGCCGGCGCCCCGGAGCTCTTCACGCGATTGCGCCGCGTCAGCACGATCTCGGTGCTGTTGGCGAGGTCCTGCTCGTACATCGCCGCCATCTGCGCGGCGAACCCCGCGATCCTCGATGGCGACGTCGAGCTCCCAGTTGTGGATCCAGCTCGCGAAATTGAGATTGGTCGAGCCGACGCGCGACCAGACGCCGTCGGCGACCGCGGACTTCGCGTGCAGCATCGTGCCGTTCCACTCGAACACCCGCACGCCGGCGGCCAGCAGCGGCCGATAGCCTGCGCGCGACAGCGGCTGCAGCGCCGGGATGTCGCTCGCGCCCGGCACCAGCAGGCGCACGTCGACGCCGTCGCGCGCCGCGGCGCACAGCGCCTGCACGTACGGCGCCATGCCGACGAAATAGGCGTCGGTAAGCCACAGGTACTCGCGCGCCGTCGAGGCGATGAGCTGGTCGAGGCGGAACACGCCCGCCGCGTTCGGCGTGCCGGCGATGACGCGCACCGCGACGTCGCCGGCAGCGGCACGTCGCGCCCGGGCGGAACGACGTCCGCGACCTCGAGCGGCGGCCCGCCGCAGGCGAGCCAGACCTGCGCGAACGCCTGCTCGAGATCGTCGACGGCCGGGCCGCGGATCTCGACGCCGGTGTCGCGCCACGGCTCCATCCGCCGCCGCGGATCGCCGTGCCACGCGGCGCTGACGCACACCCCCGAGACGAAGCCGATGCGACCGTCGATGGCGATGGTCTTGCGATGATCGCGCGACAGCCAGCCGAGCGGACTGTCGAAGCGGAACGGGTTGAAGCAGCGCACCTTCGCGCCGGCGCTGCGCAGGACCGGCCACAGTGCGTCCGCTCCGCGCGAGCCCAGCCAGTCGTAGACGACGCGGACGCGCACGCCCTCGCGCGCCTTGGCGGCCAGCGCGTCGGCGAACTCCCGCCCGACGCGGTCGTCTTCGAACATGTAGCTCTCGAACAGGATCGTGTGCGTCGCGGCGCGGATCGCGGCGAGCCACGCAGCGTAGTTCTCGGCGGCGTCGCGCAGGATGCGCACGGCATTGCCCGGCAGCGAGCGTGGCGCCCGTCGCCCGCGTGAATGCGCGGTCGTAGAGCTCGCGCAGCGACACGCCGCCGGCGGCATCGGCCGTGGCACCGGCGGCGATCGGCGGGTCGGCGGCGGCTTCTGCTATTGGCACAGCGTCCCGGGCGGGCGGAAGATCTGGCGCGTGATCTGCTTGCGTCTGCGAGATGCCGTTGACCGTGTACGCAAACGTCGCATGGTTGCCGTCGGCGAACGTGAACGTCGCCGTGCCGACGGCGCGTCTCGACGACGCTCGCGGGGTTGAACGGCACCGCGTTGAACGCGGGGCCGGAGGTCCGGTACAGCGTCCCCGAGTAGACGCGCGGAGCCGCGAGCGTCGCCGCCGCGACCATCCACAGCGGCGCGCCGGTCGCGTCGTACGTGTACCACGCGGCGAAGACGACGTTGCCCTGGTGCGTGAGGCTCATCCCCCAGCCCGACTCGGACCCCGGCGGGCGCGGCCCACCACAGGTCCTGATAGTTGGTCGCGAGCGCCAGATTGCGCTGCACGCCGAACCGGCATGTCGGCACCGGCGCGGCGAACAGTTGCCGCGTGATCGTCTTGGTCTGCGAGATTCCGTTCACCGTGTACGCGAACGTCCCGTGGTCGACGTCGGCGAAGGTCAGCGTTCCCGTCCCGACGGCGTGTCGATGACCAGCGCCGGGTTGAACGGCGTCGCGTTGAACGCCGGCCCGCGCGTCTCGTACAGCGTGCCCGAGTAGCTGGCGCCCGCGCCCTTGGCCGCGGTCATCACCAGCCACCACGGCTTGCCCGCCGCGTTGTACGTGAACCACGTCGCGAAGATCAGGTCCTCCTGGTGCGCGATGTTGATGCCCCAGCCCGATTCCGAGCCCGCGGGCGCGTTCCACCAGAGGCCCTGGTACGCGGCCGGCAGGTACGGCGTCAGCGTGTCGCGGATCACCTTCCGGCAGACGCGCAGAACGGATTGCCCAGCGCGCGCATCCGGCAGGTGTAGCTCGGGCGGAAGACGCCGCAGTGGTAATAGCGCGCACCGGCATAGGCGCCGACGTAGCCGTCGGGCCTGGGATTGGGTTGCGTGTCGCATTGCGCGCAATTGGCGTTGCTCGTCGTCGGCAGCGCATCGGCCGGCGCCGTCAGCACCGGGCGCCACTTGATCGTGTCGCGGATCGGCGTTCGCGGTGACGTTCGGCTCGAACGGCTCGCCGCCCGGGTAGACGTTGCGCCCCGTCTCGCCGGTCCAGCAGCCCGCGTAGTACTCGTACTCGTCGGCGAACCCGAACGCCGTGTGCCCCATCTCGTGCAGCGCGATCTCGACCGCGGCGCTGTGCGTCGAAAACGTCGCGACCGCGCCGCCGGACCCGCCGTAGAGCGGCGAGTTGACGATCACCATCGTCACGTGCGCCTGCGGGACCTGCGCGAGCGCGACGCTCTTCGCCAGCGAATCGTTGCAGGTCAGCAGGCGCCGGATCGCGCCGTCGCCGCAGAACGTCGCGTCGAGGTAGGTCTTCGGCGTCGCGCCGGAGCCCGCGCTGCCGTCGCCGCAGGTGCCCGGATCGTCGGCGCCGCTCTCGTTCGAGACGACGTCGACGCGATGGACGTTGATGCCGCACCACAGGTCGCCGAACGGCGCCGTCGCGTTCAGCGTCGATGACGAAGTTCTGGACGTCGGCGTGGTACTTGGCCATCTCGGACGCGCGATAGCCGTCGCCCAGGATCACGATGTTGTAGCGCGACCCGTCGGGGCCGTGATCGACGACCTTCGGTCGTCCCGGCGATGAAGCCGTCGGCGGCGCCCATCGCTATCGCCCCTCGCCGGTCCGCGGGTCGCGCGGCTCCGGCGGCCGTGTCCGGCGGCGGTCGGCGCAACTCGTCGAACGGGAGCCGGACCAGCGGCTGCGCCGGCGCGCCCTGCATCTCGACCTTCGGCGGCGGGCCGTAGAGCACGAACGACTGCGCGCCGGGCAGGTCCGGGACCAGCACCTCGAACTCGCCGCGCGGCTCGGCGACCGGGAACGCGCGTGATCGATTGCCTGCCCTCGTCGGAGAACACCTCGACGTCGACGCGGATCGGGGCGTGCAGGCCGCGATGGAACAGCAGGCTGCCGTCGGCGGCGCGGACCTCGAACCAGTAGCCGGACTGGCCCTTCTCCGGCGGCGGCGTGACGGAGGGCGGCGCGATCATCTGGACGCGGCGGCTGCCGGCGAGCGCGATCCGGTCGCCGCGATAGGCGAAGGTGACGCGCAGCGTGTGCGCGGGGATTGCCTCGGCGACTGCCTGCCGGTGCGCCGGGCGTTGCCATCGTGACCTCCGCGGGAGACTTCGTCGGAATCGGCCCCATGATAGCGCCGGGCACGGGCCGTCGCGATACCGCGCGCCTCGGACCGGGGCGCGCCGGGCATCCGACGGCGCCGCCGTCGACCGGCCGTGGGCTAAAATTGCGCACGCATGGCCGTCGCGCCTCAGGAAGTCCCATGACCGTCCCCCACGACCGCCGCTTTCTCGGCATCGCCCGAGGAGCGCTCATTTGCCGGATCCTGCGCGGCGAAGCTTCGCCGTGGCCGACGGCCGACGATGCGGTCTTCGAGCAGCGCTTCCTCGAGGCCTGCGCGCCCAGGGCATGGGGCCGCTGCGTTCACCATCGGTCTGCGCCGACGACCGCACTGGAACGGCTGGCCCGCTGCGGTGCGCGAGCCGCTCGTCCAGCGAAGCGCGGATGCAGGCGGCGGTCGACATGCTGCGCGAGCGGGAGCTGGTCGCCGTGCTGGCGGCGCTCGCGGAGGCCGGCGTCGAGACGCTCCTGCTCAAGGGCACGCCGCTCGCCTACACGCATTACCCGGAGCCGGCGCTGCGCACGCGCTGCGACACGGACGTGCTGATCGCCGCCGCGACCGCGACGCGGCGATGCGCGCGCTGGAAGCGCTCGGCTACCGTCGACCCAATGCGGTCAGCGGCACGCTGGTAAGCTACGAGGAGTGCTATTCGAAGCGGACCGGCAGATCGACCACGTCGTGGACCTGCACTGGCAGATCAACAACGGGCAGGTCTTCGCGCAGGCGCTGACGCTTCGACGAAGCGCACGAACGCTCCATTCCGGTCCCCCAGCTCGGCGCGTCGGCGCGCACCCTGTATCCGCCGCACGCGCTGCTGCTCGCCTGCATGCACCGGGCCGCGCATCTCGGCGTCGACGGCCCCGAAGGCAATCGGCTGATCTGGCTCTACGACATCCACCTGCTGGCCAACGCGATGACCGCCGAGGAATGGCAGGATTTCGTGCGCGCAGTGCGTGGCCAAGGAGATGTGCGCGGATCAGCGCTCGATGCGCTCGCCGGACGCGCAGCGAGGCGTTCGCGCACCGTGTTCCCGCCGGGCGATGGTCGACGAGCTCGCGCGGCCGGCCGCCGCGGAGCTCTCCGCCACGTACCTGCACGCGGACCGCGGCCGCCTGCTGCTGACCGATCTGCGCGCGCTGCGGACGTGGAAGGAGCGCGCGACGCTGCTGCGCGAATCTGCTGTTCCCGCCGGCCGACTACCTGCTCGCGAAGTACGAATCGCGCAAGCGCTGGCTGCTGCCGTGGTGGTACCTTCGCCGCGCAGCTGCGGGCGTCCGGAAGTCCGTTCGATAGACAGCCGTCGCGTTGCCGCGCGCCTCAGGGAGCGATTCGCAGCAGTGGGTCGCCCAAGAGCTGCCAACCGAGGATCATGTCGAGCCAATCGGGGTGATCGGTCGCGAGGCTGCGCTTGGTCCGCAGCACGGCATCGCCGATGGTGGTGCCGCTATTGGTTAGTCCACCGATGCCGAACAGCCGCTTGCCGAATTCGGTCTCGTGGTTGGCTGCGGTCAGCGTGCTCGCCCCAGCACGGCGGCCGCCGCGAGCGGGAAGGCCAGCCCAAGGGGAAGGCCAGCACAGACGATGCACATCGTAGTCAGCAGGCGTGAAACAGCACCGAGTGCAAGGTTCATGTTCGATCACCGTCAAGCAATGACAGGAGCGCAAGGCCGAGCAACGCCGGTGCGCGCACCGGCAGATCGTCGTGAAACTGAGCGTCGCCGCGCGTGATCAGCGCGATCCCGTTTGAGTCGGTAGGCCGATCGGCGACGCAATGCACGACGACACGCTCGCGGCGGCACGCGAAGACGACCCCGTCGCCCACTCCGATCTCCTCGACGCTCGCGGGCGTGACGCGGACGGTCCCGCCCGGCCACAGGGTCGGCAGTATGCTGGTCCCGCTGACGCGCAGCTTGGACGACTTGACGGAGGAAAACGTCCGCCGGCAAACATCCGCCTCGGCCGCAAAGCGGCGCGACCCCAATCGCCCTAGGGCGCACCCAGCATCCGGCGCCTTGAGCAAATCCGGGAACGACGCATTTTCCTCCACGCAACGCGCCGTCCCGGGTACTCGACTGCCTATCAATAACCATCGAAGTAACTGAAACCTGGCCGGCGAGACCATCTTTGTGCACACTGTCATTTTACGTAGATTTCGCTCATTTGCAGCAAAAATAGCAAAAAGTGCGATTTGGTGCTGCATTGTCATTTCTCCGGATACTTCGAATGATTTCGCGCAACGCACTGCGCGACCCGTTTGCCGCCTGCCAGATTCTCGACTGTTGGACCTGCCCTTGGTCTGACTGATGGGCTTCGCCTCTCGTCCATACTCGGGAGGTCGCATCACCTGCAGTTGGACGCACCCCTGGATGCCGACCGGGGCCTAACGGCCTCTTTCAGCTTACCGAGCGCGCTCGCTCCTCTGCTTCGGTGCTGGCGTGGGGATGATCGTGTCCGACCGCGGAGACCCGCTGATCGGCGCGCCATGCTGGTTTCCGGCGCCGGACTGCGGCTGGTCGCCGACGGCATCGACGTGTCCAGGCACTGGCCGGACAGGCAGCAGGCCTGAAACGCGGCCATCGGTGACGGCCGCGAATCCGACGACCTCGAGTCGGATCGGTCGATGACCCGGCGATGCGAAATGGCGGAGACGAAGGGATTCGAACCCTTGATGCAGGTTTTGGCCCGCATGCTCCCTTAGCAGGGGAGTGCCTTCGACCTCTCGGCCACGTCTCCGGTAAACAGGTGATTGTACCGGCGCAAGCTCGGCCGCGTCAAACGAAGCGGCCGAATTTCTTCTGAAAAAACCGCTAGTTAGGCCGCGGCTCCGGCCGCCGCCGGCGCCTTGTCGAGCTCGAAGGTCTTGTGCAGCACGCGCACCGCGAGCTCGAGGTACTTCTCGTCGATGACGACGGAGATCTTGATCTCGGAGGTCGAGATCATCTTGATGTTGATCCCCTCCTCCGCCAGCGCGTGGAACATCCTGCTCGCGAGGCCGACGTGCGAGCGCATGCCGATGCCGACGACCGAGACCTTGCAGATCTTGTTGTCGCCGATGATCTCGCGCGCCTTGAACACCTTGCCGCGCTCGCGCGCCAGCACGTCGAGCGCCTTCTGGTACTCGTTGCGGTTGACGGTGAACGAGAAGTCGGTGTGCCCGGACGCGCCGATGTTCTGGACGATCATGTCGACGTCGACGTTGGCGTCGGCGATCGGCCCGAGGATCGCGTACGCGATGCCGGGCTTGTCCTCGACGCCCATGACCGAGATCTTCGCTTCGTCCTTGCTGAATGCAATGCCGGAAATGATCGCCTGTTCCATGTTCGGGTCTTCCTCGTACGTGATCAGCGTGCCCTTCGACGTGACGTCCGGGTCCTCGAACGACGACAGCACGCGCAGTTTGACTTTGTACTTGCCGGCGAACTCCACCGACCGGATCTGCAGCACCTTCGAGCCGAGGCTCGCCATCTCGAGCATTTCCTCGAAGGTGACGGTGTCGAGCCGCCGGGCCTCGGGCACGATCCGCGGGTCGGTCGTGTAGACGCCGTCGACGTCGGTGTAGATCTGGCACTCGTCGGCGGTGAGCGCCGCGGCCAGCGCCACGCCCGAGGTGTCCGAGCCGCCGCGGCCCGAGCGTCGTGATGTTGCCCTCCTCGTCGACGCCCTGGAAGCCGGCGACGATGACGATCGTGCCGGCATCGAGGTCGGCGCGCATGTTCTTCTCGTCGATGGCGAGGATGCGCGCCTTGGTGAACGCGTCGTCGGTCAGGATGCGCACCTGGCCGCCGGTGTAGCTCTTGGCCTTGTAGCCCATCTCCTCCAGCGCGATCGCCAGCAGGCCGATCGTCACCTGCTCGCCGGTGGCGGCGACGACGTCGAGCTCGCGCGGGTTGGGGTTGGGCGAGAGGTCCTTCGCGAGCGCCAGCAGGCGGTTGGTCTCGCCGCTCATCGCGGACACGACGACGACCAGCTGGTGGCCCTCGCGGTGGAAGCGCGCGACGCGGCGCGCGACGTTCTTGATGCGGTCGGTGGTGCCGACGGACGTGCCGCCGTATTTCTGGACGATCAGGGCCATTGCGGTGGTGGGTTGGCGGTAGGCGTGGCGATGCCGGATCCGCGCGTCAGGGCGCGCGGAACACGAGCGTCGCGTTGGTGCCGCCGAAGCCGAACGAGTTCGACAGCGCGGCGTGGATCTTCATCGGGCGGGCCGTGAGCGGCACGAAGTCGAGGTCGCACTTCGGGTCGCGGTTGAACAGGTTGGCGGTCGGCGGCGCGACCTGGTCGCGGATCGCGAGCGCCGTGAACACCGCCTCGATGCCGCCGGCGGCGCCCAGC
Organism: uncultured beta proteobacterium; assembly: GCA_963832705.1. GTDB lineage: Bacteria > Pseudomonadota > Gammaproteobacteria > Burkholderiales > Casimicrobiaceae > CAIWHR01. The sequence continues at coordinate 693,300 of CAWHVP010000010.1, forward strand.
AGGTGCCCGGTCATCGACTTGGTCGACGACACGGCGAGCTTGTCGGCGTGCGCGCCGAAGCAGCGGCGCACGGCGACGCACTCGGCGATGTCGCCCAGCGGCGTCGACGTGCCGTGCGCGTTGACGTAGTCGATCTCGTCGAGGTTCGTCCGCGCGTTCTTCAGCGCCATCGTCATGCTGCGCGCGGCGCCGTGGCCGTCCTCGGGCGGCGCCGTGATGTGGTGCGCGTCGGCGCTCATGCCGTAGCCCGCGAGCTCGCAGATAGATCCGCGCGCCGCGCGCCTTCGCGTGCTCGTATTCCTCCAGCACCAGCACGCCGGCGCCCTCGCCCAGCACGAAGCCGTCGCGGTCGGCGTCCCACGGGCGGCTCGCGGTCGCCGGGTCGTCGTTGCGCTGCGACAGCGCGCGCGCCGCGCAGAAGCCGCCGACGCCGAGCGGGCTCACCGTCGACTCGGCGCCGCCGGCGACCATGATGTCGGCGTCGCCGTATTCGATGATGCGCGCCGCCTCGCCGATGCTGTGGTTCGCGGTCGAGCAGGCGCTGACCAGCGCGAGGTTGGGACCCTGGTAGCCGTAGTGGATCGACAGCAGGCCCGAGAGCATGTTGATGATCGACCCGGGGACGAAGAACGGCGAGATCTTGCGCAGGCCGCCGGCGGCGTAGGCCTGCTCGGTGTCCTCGATCATCGGCAGGCCGCCGATGCCGGAGCCGATGCACACGCCGACGCGCTCCAGGTCGCCGGCGTAGCCGGCGAGGCCCGCCTCGCCGATCGCCTCCATCGCCGCGACCAGGCCGTAGTGCGTGAAGGTGTCGTAGCGGCGCGCTTCCTTCGCCGACAGGTACTTGCCGACGTCGAAGTCCTTGACCTCGCCGGCGATGCGCACCGGAAAGGCGGAGGCGTCGAAGCGCGTGATCGGGCCGATGCCCGAGCGCGCGGCGAGGATCGCGTCCCAGGCCGCGGGGACGCCGATGCCGACCGGCGCGACGATCCCCAGGCCGGTGACGGCGACGCGTCGTCGGCGTCGATCGGCCACGCGGTTACTTCTTGACGTGGGCGCTGATGTAGTCGATCGCCTGCTTGACCGTCGTGATCTTCTCGGCCTCGTCGTCCGGGATCTCGGTCTCGAATTCCTCTTCGAGGGCCATCACGAGCTCGACGGTGTCGAGCGAGTCCGCGCCGAGGTCGTCGACGAACGAGGATTCGTTCTTGATTTCCGCTTCGTTGACGCCGAGCTGCTCGGCCACGATCTTCCTCACGCGCTGCTCAATGTTTTCCATGCTTCTCCTCCCCGAACCGGGAATGTCGATTCAAAACCCTGCGATTTTACCAGAATGGCCGTGCGGTCTGGCAGCGGTCGGTCAGACCATGTACATCCCGCCGTTGACGTGCAGCGTCGCGCCGGTGATGTAGGCGGCCTTGTCCGACGCGAGGAACGCCACGGCGTTGGCGATGTCCTCGGGCGCGCCGAGGCGGCCGAGCGGGATCTGCTGCTGCAGCTTCTCGCGCGTCGCCTCCGGCAGCGCGCGCGTCATGTCGGTGTCGACGAATCCCGGCGCGACGCAGTTGACGGTGATGTTGCGGCTGCCCACTTCCTGCGCCAGCGACTTGGTGAAGCCGATCAGGCCCGCCTTCGCCGCCGCGTAGTTCGCCTGGCCCGCGTTGCCGCTCGAGCCGACGACCGATCCGATCTGGATGATGCGGCCGCGGCGGGCCTTCATCATGCCGCGCAGCACGGCCTTGGCGAGGCGGTACGCGGGCTTGAGGTTGGTCGCCATGATCGCGTCCCAGTCGTCGTCCTTCATCCGCAGCAGCAGGTTGTCGCGCGTGATGCCGGCGTTGTTGACGAGGATGGTGATCGTGCCGAAGCGGGTCTCGATGCCCGCCAGCGCCGCGTCGAGCGCGGCGGCGTCGGTGACGTCGAGCTGGATGCCGGTGCCCGGGTGCCCGCGCTCGGTCAGGTACGACGTGATCTTCGCCGCGCCGTCGCCGGTGGTCGCCGTCCCGATCACGGTGGCGCCGTCGGCGGCGAGCGCCAGCGCGATCGCCTGCCCGATCCCGCGCGTGGCCCCCGTGACCAGCGCGACCTGTCCCTGCAGCGTGCCGTCCGCCATCGCTTCCCCTTTCCTGTTTGCGCGCGGCGTCAGCCGCCGGTTCCCGCCAGTTCCGCGAGCGTCGCGTCGATCGCCGCGCTGTCGGTGAGCGCGGACGACCCCATGTCGGGCTCGATCCGCCGGTTGAGGCCCGCGAGCACCTTGCCCGGGCCGCACTCGACGACGTGCGTGACGCCGCGCGCCGCGAACGCCTGGATGGTCTCGACCCAGCGCACCGGATTGGCCGCCTGCTGCGCGAGCGCCGCCCGGATCGCGTCGGGCGCCGGGTGCTCCTGCACGTCGACGTTGTGCACGACGGGAATCGCCGGCGCGGCGACGGGCACCTCGGCGAGCCGGGCCGCGAGGCGCTCGGCGGCGGGCTTCAGCAGCGAGCTGTGGAACGGCGCCGACACCGGCAGCAGCACCGCGCGCTTGGCGCCGCGGGCCTTCGCCGCCGCCGCCGCGCGCTCGACCGCCTCCTTGTTGCCGGCGATGACGACCTGGTTGGGCGCGTTGAAGTTGACCGGCTCGACGCACTGGCCTTGCGCCGCCTCGGCGCAGGCCGCGGCGACGCCCGCGTCGTCGAGCCCCATGATCGCGGCCATCGCGCCGACGCCCGCGGGCACCGCTTCCTGCATCGCCTGCGCGCGAAAGCGCACCAGCGGCAGCGCGTCCTTCAGCGTCAGCGCGCCGGCGGCGACCAGCGCCGTGTACTCGCCGAGGCTGTGGCCGGCGACGAGCACCGGCCGCGCGCCGCCGGCCGCGAGCCAGGCGCGCCAGACCGCGATCCCGGCGGCCAGCATCAGCGGCTGCGTGTTGACCGTCTGGTTGAGCGCCTCGGGCGGGCCGTCGGCGACGAGCGCCCACAGGTCCTGCCCCAGCACGTCGGACGCCTCGTCGATGGTGGCGCGCACGACCGGGTGCCCGTCGTACTCGGCGAGCATCCCGACCGACTGCGAACCCTGTCCCGGAAACACGAAAGCAAGCTTCATCAGAGCACCCTCACCAGCGCAAGAAAACCGATCCCCAGGTGAACCCGCCGCCGACGCCGGCGAGCATCACGTGCTGTCCCGCGCGGATGCGGCCGTCGCGCACGGCGACGTCGAGCGCGAGCGGTATCGACGCCGCCGACGTGTTGCCGTGCCGGTCGAGCGTCACGACGATCCGGTCGTGCGGCAGGCCGAGCTTCTTCGCGGTCGCGTCCATGATCCGGATGTTGGCCTGGTGCGGGATCAGCCAGTCGATCGCCGTGGCCGCCATGCCGTTCGCGTCGAGCGCCTCGTGCGCGACCTCGGCGAGCACCCTGACCGCGAACTTGAACACGGCGTGGCCGTCCATCGTCACGTAGGGCTTGCCGGAGACGACGCCGTTGACGACCCGCCCCGGCACTTCCAGGATCTTCCGGTGGCTGCCGTCGGCGTGCAGGTGCGTCGACAGGATTCCCGGCGTCGCGCTCGGCAGCAGCACGACCGCGCCGGCGCCGTCGCCGAACAGCACGCAGGTGTTGCGATCGCTCCAGTCGAGGATCCGCGAGTAGATCTCGGCGCCGACGACCAGCGCGTTGCGCGCGGCGCCCGTCGCGACCATCTTGTCGGCCAGCGCCAGCGCGTAGACGAAGCCCGAGCACACGGCCTGCACGTCGAACGCCGCGCCGCCCGACGCGCCGAGCTTGTCCTGCAGGATGCACGCCGTCGACGGGAAGATCATGTCCGGCGTGGTCGTCGCGACGACGATCAGGTCGACGTCGGCGGGGGCGAGGCCGGCCGCCGCGAGCGCCGGGAGCGACGCGGCGAGTGCCAGGTCGGAGGTCTGCTCGGAGTCCGCGGCGATGTGGCGCGCGCGGATGCCGGTGCGCGCGACGATCCACTCGTCGCTGGTGTCGATGCGCCGCGCGAGATCCGCGTTGGTGACGACGGTGGCCGGCACGTAACCGCCGGTGCCGGCGATGCGGCTAGGCACGCGCGGCCCCGGGTTCGGCGGCGGCGTCCTGCGCCGTCGGCGACCGGCGAGCGCGGGCATCGCCTCCATCCGCTGCGCGATCTTCTCCAGCACGCCGTGCGCCACCTCGGCGTAGGCGCGGTACAGCGCGTGCTCGAGCGCGAGCTTGTCGGCGCTGCCGTGGCTCTTGACGACGACGCCCTTCAGCCCGATCAGCGTCGCGCCGTTGTAGCGCCGCGGGTCGACGCGGCGCTTGAACGCCTGCAGCACCGGGTACGCGACCATCGCCGCCACCTTGGTCAGCGGCGTTGCGCGTGAACTCGGCCTTCAGGAACTCGTAGAGCATCTGCGCGAGCCCCTCCGACGTCTTCAGCGCGACGTTGCCGACGAAGCCGTCGCAGACGACGACGTCGGTCGTGCCCTTGAAGATGTCGTTGCCCTCGACGTTGCCGTGGAAGTTGAGCCCGGACGCCTTGCAGCAGCTCCGCCGTCTCCTTGACGAGCTCGTTGCCCTTGATGTCCTCCTCGCCGATGTTGAGCAGGCCCACGGTCGGGCGCTCGACGCCTTCGACGGCCGCGGCGAGCGCGACGCCCATCACGGCGAACTGCACGAGCTGCTGCGCCGTGCAGTTGACGTTGGCGCCGAGGTCGAGCACGGTGACCACGCCCTTCTTCGTCGGCAGCTGCGCCGCGATCGCCGGGCGGTCGATGCCCGGCAGCATCTTCAGCACGAAGCGCGAGTCGCCATCAGCGCGCCGGTGTTGCCGGCGGAGACGCAGGCCTCGGCGACGCCCTCCTTGACGAGGTTGATCGCCACGCGCATCGACGAGTCCTTCTTGTTGCGCAGCGCCAGCGCCGGCGCCTCGTCCATCTCGACGACCTCGGACGCGGCGTGGATCGTCAGCCGGTCGAGCGCCGGCGAGCGCAGCTTCGCGAGCGCCGCCTTCAGCGGCGTCCTCGAGCCCGACGGCGATCACCCGGGCGTCGGGGTGGTGCTCGAGGAAGGACAGCGCCGCGGGCAGCGTCACCGCGGGGCCGTGGTCGCCCCCCATCGCATCGAAGGCGACGGTGACCGTCATCGGTCGGACGCGCCCGGGAACCCGAACCGCGCCCCGGTTACTCCTCGGACTTGGCCTTGATGACCTGCTTGCCGCGGTAATAGCCGCTCGGGCTGATGTGGTGGCGGCGATGCGTCTCGCCGGTCACCGGCTCGACGGCGAGGGCCGCCGGGGCGAGCGCCGAGTGCGCGCGATGCATGCCGCGCTTCGACGGCGACTTCTTGTTCTGCTGGACTGCCATGGTTTTCTCCTGTCGTGTTTACTGCGTTTCCAATTCGAACCCGCCGTCAGCGCGGCGACTTGCGCCCCGGCACGCTTCGCAACTCCGCCAGCGCGCCGAACGCCGACTGCGCCCGCTGCTCCGGCGCCGCGGCCGCGCCCCGCAGCGCCGGGCAGGTCGCCTCGGGGCAGCGCGGCACGAACGGCAGCGTCAACAGCAATTCATCCTCGACCAGGGTCAGCGGGTCGAGCGGCGCGTCCGCGAGCACGACCTCGTGCTCGTGGTCCTCGCCGTCGAGCCGCGCGAGCTCCGCCTCGTCGCGCGCGAGCAGCAGCAGCGTCGTCTGCTCGACCGGCCACGGGAACGGCTGCAGGCAGCGCTGGCAGGTGAGCGGCACGCTGCCCGCGAGCGTCACTTTCAGCGCGGGTCGCCCCGCGCCGTCGGCCGCGCCGACGATCCGGTATTCGATTTCCGCCGCGCCGGCCTCCGGCGCGAGCAGGTCGGCCACCCGCGGCAGCTCCACGGCATCGCTGCGCCCCGCGACGACGCCCTGATGCGCGGCCACGCCGAACGCGTCGAAACGGCCTGGATGTTTCATCTGACGACGCAGTTCCTGTATCCGCGATCCGAGAGCGCCGGTCGCCCGGCCCCGGCCCTGCACGGCACCCGGCGCCGCTGCCCTGAATCCGGCCGCTGCCGAGCCCGTCGATCAAAAACGTTGGATAATACCGCCCAGACCCGTTCTTGTCAAAAAATGTCCACAAAAACAATACTGAACCCGATGCCCGCCGGCGCCGCGGCGGCCCCTGCGGCGCGCGCGCTGGTGCTCGCCTCGACGTCGCGCTACCGGCGCGCCCTGCTCGGCCAGCTGGGGCTTCCCTTCACCGTCGCCGCGCCGACGACCGACGAGACGCCGCTGCCCGGCGAGGCGCCGGTGGCGACGGCGCTGCGGCTGGCCGAAGCCAAGGCGCGCAGCGTGGCGGCGGAGCACCCGGACGCGCTGATCATCGGCTCGGACCAGGTCGCCGACTGCGACGGGCGGGCGATCGGCAAGCCCGGCGACCACGAGCGCGCCGTCGCCCAGCTGACGGCGCTGTCGGGCCGGACCGTCGTCTTCCACACCGGCCTGGCACTCTACGACGCCGCGCGCGGCACCTGCCAGGTCGCGATGATCGACGTCCGCAGCACCTTCCGCGAGCTGACGGCCGCCGAGATCGACGCCTACCTCCGGCGGGACCGGCCGTACGACTGCGCGGGCTCGGTCAAGTCCGACGCGCTCGGCATCGCGCTCTTCGCGCGCATCGACAGCGACGACCCGACCGCGCTGGTCGGCCTGCCGCTGATCCGGCTCACCGACATGCTCCGCGCCGCCGGCGTGTCGGTGCTCGCCGAGCCGGCGTAGCGCCGGGCGCGTCCGCGACAGCGCCCCGGACGCCACCGATGGCCCGGCCGCCTCTACCTCGTTCCCGAACCTGCTGGGCGTCGTCGCGCCGGAGGACGTGCTGCCCGCGCGGACGCTGGCCGTCGCGCGCCGCCTGACGCACTTCGTCGTCGAGAACGCGAAGCCCGCGCGGCAGTTCCTGAAGACGCTCGGCCCCGCGCTGCCGCTGCAGCAGCTCGACATCGCCGAGCTCGGCGAGCGGCCGACGCGCGCAGCGCTGCGCCGAGCTGCTCGCGCCCGGCGCGGCGCGGCGACGACGTCGGGCTGCTGTCGGATGCCGGCTGTCCCGGCGTCGCCGATCCCGGCGCGCTGCTGGTCGCGGCCGCGCACGGCGCCGGGATCGTCGTCGTCCCGCTGGTCGGCCCGTCGTCGATCCTGCTCGCGCTGATGGCCTCGGGCATGAACGGCCAGGGCTTCACCTTCCACGGCTACCTGCCGGCGAAGACCGAGGCGCGGATCGAGGCGATCCGCCGGCTCGAGGCGGCCTCGCAGCAGCGCGGCAGCGCGCAGCTCTTCATCGAGACGCCGTACCGCAACGCGGCGCTGATCGAGGCGCTGGTCGCCACCTGCCGGCCCGGCACGCGGCTGTGCGTCGCCGCCGACCTCACGACCGCCGACCGAATCGGTCGAGTCGCGCGAGATCCGGGCGTGGCGCGGGCGCGATCTCGCCGGCTACGCGAAGCGGCCGGCGATGTTCGTGCTGCAGGCGTAGACAATCGGCCGGAGCGAGCCGGACCGGAGTCGTGTTCGATCGGAGGCGACCCGGAATATCGCTGGCTCTGTACCCCGGTTCACGCTAACCGGCGCTGGGCGCGCGTCGCTGATGTAGCCCTTCAGCATGCGGTTCTCGAAGCTCTGCTCTTCGTAGACCGCCTTCGCGACGTCGTGGAACGAGATCACGCCGAGCAGCGTCGTGCCGTCCATCACCGGCACGTAGCGCGCGTGCCGCTCGAGCATCATCCGCCGCAGTTCCATGACGTTGAGGCCGGGCGTCGCCGTGAGCGGCGTGGCCTCGGCGATCGCGCTCGATGCGCAGGTCGCCGAGCGTGCCGCCGCGCTCGCCAGCGCCTCCAGCACCTCGGCGAACGTGACGAGCCCCGCCATGCGGCCGTGGTCCATCACCACCAGCGAGCCGATGTCGTGCTGGGCCATGACCCGCACCGCGTCGAGGACGCGGCGCGTCCGGGGCCGTCGTGAACAGCGCGTTGCCCTTGATGCGCAGGATCTCACTGACCAGCATGCCGCCTCCTTGGGGCCCGGCCCCTCGAGCGTTGGCCGGTCAGGGTACTCCGGTCGCGCCGCCGCAGGCAACCGTCCGCGGTGCGGCGGCGCGGCGCGCGGCACGAACTCGGCGCGGCTACTTGTAGAGCGTGTTCGGCAGCCACATCCCGATGCCGGGGAAGATGTAGAGCAGCGCCAGCGCCAGCACCTGGATCGCCATGAACGGCATCATCCCGGCGAAGATCTGGTTGAGCGTCACGTGCTTGGGCGCCACGCCCTTCAGGTAGAACGCCGCCATCGCGACCGGCGGCGACAGGAACGCGGTCTGCAGGTTCAGCGCCACCAGCAGCCCGAAGAACAGCGGGTCGACGTTGAACTTCGCCAGCAGCGGGATGAAGATCGGCATGAAGATGACGATGATCTCGGTCCACTCCAGCGGCCAGCCGAGGATGAAGATGATGAACTGGCTGAGCAGCATGAACTGCAGAGGTGCTCAGCCCGAGCGAGAGGACCCAGCGCTCGATGATCTCCTGCCCCCCGAGCAGCGCGAACGACGCCGAGAAGATCGAGGAGCCGACGAACAGCCAGCACACCATCGCGCTGGTCTTGGCCGTCAGGAACGAGGATTCCTTGAGGATGCCGCCGAGGTCCGAGAGCGTCTTCATCACCGCACTGCCGCTCTGCGCCTGCTTCGCCGCCACGTAGCGATAGACGCCGGCCAGCAGCAGGCCGCCGAACGCCCCCACGGCGGCCGCCTCGGTCGGCGTGGCCAGGCCGAAGACGATCGAGCCGAGCACGGCGATGATCATCACCGCCAGCGGGAAGAACGACGCCAGGAGCATCTTGAAGATCTCCAGCCGCTCCCAGCTCATCAGCGCATTGACGAGCACGAGGCCGGCGATGCCGAACCCGAGCACGATCCAGAACCAGGTCGGTGCCGGGACGCGCTCGGCGGCGGCCGGCGCGCCGGCGGCCGCGGCGGCGGCCGCCGCCGGCGGCGACGCCGTTGCCGCGGGCTCGGCCGGGGCCGCCTGTGGCCGGCGGCTCGCCGCGCCCGGCCCCGTCCTTCGGCGGCTCCTGCAGCCCTCCCTCCTCCTTCGGCGGCTCCTGCAGCCCGCCTTCCTCCTTCGGCGGCTCCTGCAGGCCCGTGGAGTCCGCCGCCGGCTCGCCGGTGTCGACCACCGCGCCGCCCGCCTGGACCAGGCCGGTGGTGTCGACCACGGCCAGCGGCGCGGTCGCGCCGACGTACATGATCAGCAGCGCCGCAACGATGAAGGCGGTGGGCAGCAGCGAAACGAAGCAGCTGCCCCGCGACCTGGCGCTTGGACACCGACGGAACGCCGAAGGCGCCGACGAGGCCCGCGATGACGTTGCGGCTGCGCGCGCTCAACGTCCGGGAAAGCGGCGGCAGCGGGACCAGCCGCTCGGCTTCGCGACAAGGGCGGCGCCAGGTGCGGCTTGATCTTGGCGACGATGACGACGTAGCCGACGTACAGGGCGGCCAGCATGATCCCGGGGAAGAACGCGCCCGCATAGAGCTTGACGACCGAGACGCCGGCGGTGGCGCCGTAGACGATCAGCAGCACCGAAGGCGGGATCAGGATGCCGAGGCAGCCGCCGGCGGTGATGGCGCCCGCGGCGAGCTTGATGTTGTAGCCGGCGCGGAGCATGGCCGGCAGCGCGAGCAGCCCCATCAGCGTCACCACCGCGCCGACGATGCCGGTGGCCGTGGCGAAGATCGCGCAGGTGACGATCGTCGCCACCGCCAGCGCCCCGGGAATGCGCGCCATCGACAGGTGCAGGCTCTTGAAGAGCTTCTCGATCAGGTTGGCGCGCTCGACCAGGTAACCCATGAACACGAACAGCGGGATGGCGATCAGCACGTCGTTGGACATCACCGAATAGGCGCGCTGCACCATCAGGTCGAGGATCTGCTGGACGGCGAGGTCCGGGTTCACGCTGCGATAGGCGATCCAGCCGAAGAACACGCCCATGCCCATCAGCGTGAACGCGGTCGGGAAGCCGAGCATGATCGCCACGACGATCAGCGCCAGCATCAGCAGGCCGAGGTGCCCGAGATCGTCCCGGCTGAGGTGCCCGTCGACGAAACTGGCCCAGGGCGTGAAGATCACGCACCGTGACCAGGATGATCGCCATCAGCGTGAAGCCGAACCAGAGTTCCTTGCGGATCTTCATTTCGCGCTTCCCTGCTCAATGACGTACCGGTCGAGCTTGGCGATGTCCTCGTCCTTCACGTGCACCATGTCCTTCAGCTTGTCGACGTCGACCTCCTCCACGTCCTCCTCGCGCGAGGGCCACTCGCCCTGCTTGATGCAGATCACGCAGCGGATGATCTCGACGATGCCCTGCACCAGCAGGCCCAGGCCGGCCAGCGGCAGTATCGTCTTGAACGGATAGATCGGCGGGCCCTCCGCCGTGATGTTGGAGGTCTCGTGGATCGCCCACGACTCGGCCGCGAAGTAGTAGCCGGCGTAGGTCAGCGCGAACACGCCGGGAATGAAGAACAGGATGAACAGGACCAGGTCGATCGTGGCCTGCGTGCGCGGCCGGAAGAACCCGTACAGCACGTCGCCGCGCACGTGGCCGGCCTTGGCCAGCGTATAGGCGCCGGACATCATGAACAGCGTCCCGTACATGATGATCATGACGTCGAAGGCCCAGGAGTGCGGATGGTCGAGCACGTAGCGCGAGAACACCTCCCAGGTGATCATGAGCGTGAGCGCCACGATCAGCCAGGAGAACGCCTGGCCGATGAACGTACTGATCTTGTCGATCGTCAGCAGCAGTCTCTGCATGTCGTGGCCCGCTCAAGTAAAACGGCCACCCGGAAGCCCTCCGGATGGCCGGTGCGTCACGCGAATACCGTCAGGCCTTCTTGGGCGGCAGCCGCCGGCGCTCCGAAGAAGTGGTTCATCGCCATGCGACGGCTGATGATCGTGTCCTGGTCCCACTTCACCGCGCGCTCCGCGAACGCCTTCTGCGAGGCGACGATCTTCTTGAACAGGGCATTCTCCGCCGACTTCTTCTCCAGGATCGCGTCCCAGAGCTTGAGCTGCGTCTGCAGCACCGCATCGGGGGTCTTGTAGAACTTGACCTTGTCCTTGGTCTGCAGCTCGATGTAGTCCTTCGAGTAGCGGTCGATCGCCTTCCAGGACATGTCGGCCGACGACGCCTCCACGGCGTAGTCGATGATCGACTTCATCTTCGCCGGCAGCGCGTCGTACTTGGTCTTGTTGAACGTGATCTCGAACGGTCTCGGCGCTCTGGTGGTAGCTCTGCAGCATGCACACCTTGGACACGTCGGGGAAGCCGAGGATGCGGTCGGACGTGGCGTTGTTGAACTCGGCCGCGTCGAGCAGGCCGCGGTCCATCGCCGGCACGATCTCGCCGCCGGGCAGCGCGTTGACCGCGGCGCCCATCGCCGTGAACAGGTCGATCGCGAGGCCGTTGGTGCGGTACTTCAGGCCCTTGAAGTCCTCGGTCTTGGTGATGGGCTTCTTGAACCAGCCCAGCGGCTGCGTGGCCATCGGGCCGTACAGGAACGACACCACGTTGCCGCCGATCGACGCGTAGAGCTTGGTCAGCAGTTCCTGGCCGCCGCCGTACTTGTGCCAGGACAGCAGCATGTTGGCGTCCATGCCGAACGCCGGGCCGGAGTTCCACAGCGCCAGCGCGTTCTGCTTGCCGTAGTTGTAGCCCAGCACCCCGTGGCCGCCGTCGAGCGTGCCCTTGGAGACGGCGTCGAGCAGGCCGAACGCCGGCACGACGGCGCCCGCGGGCAGCACCTCGATCTTGAGCTCGCCGCCGGTCATGTCGTTGACCTTCTTGGCGTAGTCGAGCGCGTACTCGTGGAAGATGTCCTTCGACGGCCACGTGCTCTGCCAGCGCATCGAGATCGGGGCGGCCTGTCCCGTGGCGATCATCGGGAAGCCGAGCGTCGCGCCGGCGGCGGCGGCGCCGGTGGCGGCCCTCAGGAAATTGCGGCGGGTACCCGTGCGGGCGGCGGTTTCCGGTTGCGCCGGAGCGTTCGACTTGCGCGTCATGCTTCCTCCAAAGGATGTGGCGCCGGGGCGCCGTGCCGGGGCTGGATGCTCTTGTCGCCCGGCTCGTTCACGTTCGCGGCGCTGCGGTCGGTTGACCGCCGCGCACGCCACGGCGTGCAGCTAAGTGTATACCGGCCGCTTCGGCCGCGTCCACGGATCGCTGGCGCTGGCGCGGCCCCGGGGTTCCCCGCGCCGACCCGGCCCGCGGTGCCTACAGCGCGCGCCGCTCGCGCAGCGCCTGCGCGAGCGTGCCGCTGTCGACGTACTCGAGCTCGCCGCCGACCGGGACGCCGCGGGCGAGCCGGCTGACCTTGAGTCCGCGCGCGGCGAGGAGCTCGCCGATGTAGTGCGCGGTCGCCTCGCCCTCGTTGGTGAAGTTGGTCGCGAGGACGACCTCCTTCACCTCGCCGTCGGTGGCGCGCTTGAGCAGCCGGTCGAGGCGGATCTCCTTCGGGCCGAGCCCGTCGAGCGGCGACAGCCGGCCCATCAGCACGAAGTAGAGGCCCGAGTAGGCGCCGGTCTGCTCGACCATCAGGAGGTCGGCCGGGGTCTCGACGACGCACAGCAGCGACGGATCGCGCCGGGTCGACCGGCACAGCGCGCAGACCTCGTCCTCGGTGAACGTGTTGCAGCGCTCGCAGTGGCGGATCGTCTGCGCCGCGTGCTCGAGCGCGCGGGCGAGCCGCACCGCGCCGTCGCGGTCGTGCTGCAGCAGGTGCAGCGCCATCCGCTGCGCCGCCTTCGGTCCGACGCCGGGCAGGCAGCGCAGCGCGCGGGCCAGGTCCTCGAGCCCGGAGACCGAGGCCGGCCGGGGCCGGCTGCGGCCGGCTGTCGCCGCGGGTGTCCATCGGCAGCGCGATCGGGGCGCCTAGAACGGCAGCTTGAGCCCCGGGGGCATCGGCATGCCCATCGTCAGCCCGGCCATCTTCTCCTGCGTCGTGGCCTCGACGCGGCGCACGGCGTCGTTGATCGCCGCGGCGACCAGGTCCTCGAGCATGTCGCGGTCCTCGCCGAGGAGCGACGGATCGATCGCGACGCGCTTGACGTCGTGGCGGCAGGTCATCACGACCTTGACGAGGCCCGCGCCCGCCTGGCCCTCGACCTCGAGCTGCGCGAGCTCCTCCTGCGCCTTCTTCAGGTTGTCCTGCATCTGCTGCGCCTGCTTCATCAGGCCGGCAAGCTGGTTCTTCATCATCGGTGGGGGCTCCGGTCGGCATCGCGGCGACGCGCGGGCGCCAGCGCCCGGCGGGCACCGCGACGTTGGGGTCAAGGGGTGCGCTTGATCGAGTCGGGCTTGATCCGCGCGTCGAAGCGCTCGAGGGCGTCGCGGACGAACGGCTCGTCGCGGAAGGCCGCCTCGGTCTGCGCCTTCTGCTCGGCGCGCTCCCGCCTGGCCTGGGCAGCGAGCGACGTCTCGGCGCTGGACGTGAGCTCGATGGCGACGCGCACTTTCGCGCCGGTCGCGTCCTCGAGGGCGGCCCGCAGCTTGTCGACGTAGGCCTTCTCGGCCAGGTGGCGCTGCGCCTCCGGCACGGCGAGCACGATCTCGCGGCCGTCGCAGCGCACGAGCTCGGTCTGGGCGGCGAGCTGCGCGGCCACGCCGATCAGCTTCAGCCCGGCGGCGAACGCCGGCCACGCCGCGGGATCGGTCGGCAGGGGCACGCCGGGGCGATCGGCGGTTGCGGCCGCATCGCGCGGCGGATCGGCGGCGACCGGCGCCGGCGCGGCGCGGGCGCGGTCGGCGCGGTGGCCGGGCGTGCCGGCGGGCGCGCTGCCGGAGCCGCGATGGGAGGCGGCGACGCGGGCGGTGCGGCAGTGGTCGAGGCCCGGCTGCCCGAGGCCGGTGCCGCTGCCGCTGGTGGCGCTGCCGCCGGAGCCGCTGCCGCGCCGCGCGCGCGCCGGGGCCGCCACGGTCGACTGGCCCGGCGCGCCGCTGGCCTTCGCCGCCGGCGCCGCGCCGCGGCCGGGTCGCTCCCCGGCGCGAATGCAAGCAGGCGCAGCAGCGTCATCGTGAAGCCGGTCGCCTCGTCGGGCGCCAGCGCGAGATCGGAGCGTCCCTGGACGCAGATCTGGTACGCGACCTGCACCGCCTCGGGCGCCATGACCGCGGCAACACCGGCGATGCGCGTGCCGTCCTCCATCGCCTCGACCGCCGCCGGCACGACCTGCGCCGTCGCGATCCGGTGGAACAGCGTGGCGAGCTCGTCCAGCGCCGACGCGTAGGCGATGCTGCGCGCGGCGATCGCGTCGGCCTCGGCGAGCAGCGCCGGCCCGTCGCCGGCGGCGAGCGCGTCGACGATGCGCCAGACGTGGCCGGTGTCGACGGCGCCCAGCATCTCGCGCACGGCCGCCTCGCGGACCTCGCCGCTGCCGTAGGCGATCGCCTGGTCGAGCAGCGACAGCGCGTCGCGCATCGAGCCCTGCGCGCCGCGCGCGATCAGGTGCAGCGCGGGCCGGTCGTACGCGATCGCCTCCGCGTCGAGGATGAACGCGAGCCGCTCCTCGATCTGCGCCGGCGGCAGCTGCTTCAGGTTGAACTGCAGGCAGCGCGACAGCACGGTGATCGGGATCTTCTGCGGATCGGTCGTCGCCAGCACGAACTTGACGTGCTCGGGCGGCTCCTCCAGCGTCTTCAGCATCGAGTTGAACGCCGCCTTCGACAGCATGTGCACTTCGTCGATCAGGTAGACCTTGTACCGGCCGACCGTCGGCGCGTAGCGCGCGTTGTCGAGGATCTCGCGCATGTTGTCGATGCCGGTGTTCGACGCGGCGTCGAGCTCGAGCAGGTCGACGAAGCGCCCGGCGTCGATGTCGGCGCAGGCGGCGCAGGTGCCGCAGGGCGTCGCGGTGACCCCGTGCGTCAGGCAGTTGAGGCTCTTCGCGAGGATCCGCGCGATCGTCGTCTTGCCGACGCCGCGCGTCCCGGTCAGCAGGTACGCGTGGTGCAGCCGGCCGCGCGTCAGCGCGCTCGACAGCGCCTGCACGACATGCGCCTGCCCGACCAGCTCGGCGAACGCCTTCGGACGCCACTTGCGGGCGAGAACCTGGTAGGTCATGTCGGTCGGGCGTCGGGCTGGCGCCGGGCCACGGCAAAAAGGTGGCGAGCCGTTCCCCCGGCACTTGCAGTGAGTCGCTGTGGCTGCTTCCTTCCGGACCTGACCAGGTTCACGACGCTGCAATGCGGGGCGACCCGCCATTGATCGGTCGCGCACTTCGCGCGAAGGGTCGATTATGGGCGATCGCCGGGCCGGCAGCAAGCGCGGGGGTCCGCGCGACAATCCGCGCCGGAACCTGTGCCTATAATCGGTCGCCTCCCGACGCCCCCCTCCGCCAAGATCGCGCCACCGCCCGCATTGCGCCCGACGCGCCAAATCCTGCTCGCGATCGCCACGATCTTCGTCGCCGTGGCGCTGGTGCCCGCCCTGGTGCCCGTCCTGCTGCCGGCGCTGTTCCCGGCGGCCGTGGGCCCGCCGCCGGTGCCCCCGCCGGACGAGGCCGGCGAGCTCGTGGTGATGATCCGCCCCGGTCCCGTCACCTGGTTCCCGGGGCCGGACGGCGGCTTCATCGGCTTCGACGCCGACCTGCTGCGGCGCTTCGCGCAGGCGCGCGGGCTCCCGGTGCGGTTCGTCACCGTCGACTCGGCGGCGAGGATCACGGCCGCGATCGCGCGCGGCGAGGCGCACGTCGGCGCCGGAGGGCTGCTGCCGCCGGCCGCGGGCTCCGCGGCCCCGGCGTCCTCAGGCGGCGCCGGGGCCGCGTCGCGCGTTCCGACCGCCGCGCCCGCGGCCGATGCCCCGCCACGCGTGCTGTGGACGAGCGGCTACTACGGCGTCGAGCCGGTGCTGATCTACAACAGCGACGGCTTCAAGCCGGCCGGCTGGCCCGATCTCGAAGGGGAAACCGTCGCCTATCGCGAGGACGGCGCGCTGCACGAGGAGGTGGCGGCGCTGGCGGCTTCGCACCCGAACGTGCGGTTCCAGGCGGTCGATCCGCCGTCGCCGACGGGGCTGTTCGCGCAGGTGTCCGACGGGACGATCGGCTACGCGATCGTCGGCTCGCTCGCCGCGGCCGTCGCGCGCAACGCGTACATCGACTACGAGGTCGCGTTCGCCGCGGGCCCGGAGCGCGAGATCGCGTGGGTCGTGCCGCCGCGCTTCCCCGAGCTGCAGCGCGAGCTCGACCGCTTCCTCGCCGCGGCGAAGCGCGACGGGACGATCGCGCGGCTGACCGAACGCTACGTGCCCGACCTGCGGTCGTTCCAGCGCGTCGACGCGAGCGGGCTGCACGAGAGCATCCGCACGGTGCTGCCGCAGTGGCGGTCGATCTTCCAGGATGCGCAGGCGCGCACCGACGTCGAGTGGCGGCTGCTGGCCGCTCTCGCCTACCAGGAATCGAAGTGGGACCCGTACGCGACCAGCGAGACCGGCGTGCGCGGCTTCATGCAGATCACCGAGGACACGGCACGGCACCTGGGCATCACCGACCTGCTCGATCCCGCGCAGAACGTCCTCGGCGCCGCGCGCTACCTGTCGGACCTCAAGTCGAAGCTGCCCGCCCGGATCGCCGAGCCCGACCGGACCTGGCTGGCGCTCGCCGCGTTCAACATCGGCCTCGGCCACCTCGAGGACGCG
Source organism: uncultured beta proteobacterium (assembly GCA_963832705.1). Classification (GTDB taxonomy): domain Bacteria; phylum Pseudomonadota; class Gammaproteobacteria; order Burkholderiales; family Casimicrobiaceae; genus CAIWHR01. Next base: position 709,965 of record CAWHVP010000010.1, read on the forward strand.
CGGGTCCTCGCGCAGAAGCAGAAGCTCAACCCGGATCTCTGGAGCGACGTCCGCAAGGCGCTGCCGCTGCTCGCGCTGCCCGAGTACCACACCGGATTGAAGAACGGCTACGCGCGGGGCGGCATGCCGGTCGCGTTCGTCGACCGTGTGCGCTCGTACTACGACATCCTGCTCGAGCACCAGCCGGCGCTGCAGCCGAGGCTGCGGATGTACTCGGGCGTCGAGCCGCAGCCATCGGGCGCCGCGCCCGCGAACGGCGTGAAGCTGCCGGCTCAGCCGGCGCGGCCGATCGTCTCGGCGCCGCCCATGTAGGGCCGCAGCACGCGCGGCACCTCGATCGAGCCGTCGGCGCGCTGGTAGTTCTCGAGCACGGCCACCAGCGTGCGCCCGACGGCGAGTCCGGAGCCGTTCAGCGTGTGCACGAGCTCCGGCTTGCCCTGCGCGTTGCGGAAGCGCGCCTGCATCCGCCGCGCCTGGAAGGCCTCGCAGTTCGAGCAGGACGAGATCTCGCGGTAGGTGTTCTGCGCCGGCAGCCAGACCTCGAGGTCGTAGGTCTTGGCGCTGGCGAAGCCGATGTCGCCGGTGCACAGCGCCATCACGCGGTACGGCAGCTCCAGCCGCTGCAGGATCGTCTCGGCGTGCCCGGTCAGCTCCTCGAGCGCCGCGTACGAGCGCTCGGGCTGGACGATCTGCACCAGCTCGACCTTGTCGAACTGGTGCTGGCGGATCATGCCGCGCGTGTCCTTGCCGTAGCTGCCGGCCTCGGAGCGGAAGCACGGCGAGTGCGCGGTCAGCTTGATCGGCAGCGCCTCGGCCGGGACGATCTCGCCGCGGACGGTGTTGGTCAGCGTGATCTCGGCGGTCGAGATCAGGTAGAGCGTCTCGCCCTCCCCTTCGACGCCGCCCTTCTTCACCGAGAACATCTCGGTCTCGAACTTGGGCAGCTGCGTCGTGCCGACCAGCGTCTCGGCGTTGACGATGTAGGGCGTGTAGCACTCGGTGTAGCCGTGCTCGCGCGTGTGCGTGTCGAGCATGAACTGCGCGAGCGCGCGGTGCAGCCGGGCGACGCCGCCCTTGAGGAACGAGAAGCGCGAGCCCGACAGCTTCGCCGCGAGGGCGAAATCGATCAGGCCGAGCCCCTCGCCCAGGTCGGTGTGATCCTTGACCGGGAAATCGAAGGTCTTCGGCGTGCCCCAGCGCCGCACCTCGACGTTGTCGTCGGACGACTTGCCGTCGGGCGTCGACGCGTGCGTGAGGTTGGGCAGGAACAGCAGGAAGTCGCGCAGCGCGCCCTGCACGCGCTCGAGCTCGCCTTCGAGGCGCGTGAGCTCGGCGCCGAAGCCCGCGACCTCGTCCAGCAGCGCCGAGGCGTCCGCGCCCTGCTTCTTGCGGATGCCGATCTCCTTCGACAGCGCATTGCGCTTCGCCTGCAGGTCCTGGGTGCGCGTCTGGATGTCCTTGCGCTCCCGCTCGAGCGCCTCGAAGCGCGCGGTGTCGAGGGTCACGCCGCGACGGGCGAGGCCGGCCGCAACACCGGCGAGATCATTGCGGAGGAGGTTGATGTCGAGCATCCGGCGATTTTACCAAACGCCGAGCTGCTCTCTTTGCTGGCGGTGGGGACCGTCGGGGCCGGGCGCGGCCAGACCCTCCGAGACCCAGTCGGGTCCAGCCGCGCCCGGCCCCGACGGTCCGCGCTTCGGATGCCTGGATTCCTGCCTATGCTGCGCGCGGTCCTCGCGTATGCGAGCTCGGAGCGTAGGGACAGTGCGCGCAGGCGCCGCGCCAGAGCCCGACTGGGTTTCGGAGGGCGGCGGCGCGGCGCCTGCGCGCACTGTCCGACCGCGGCAAGCAAGAGGCCGGCTACTCGCCCCGAGCCTTCCGGTCCTGCTCGCGCAGCCACAGGAGCTTCTCGCGGATCTTCGCCTCCAGCCCGCGCTCGGTCGGCTCGTACCACGTCGGCTCGGGCATGCCGTCGGGGAAGTAGCGCTCGCCGGCCGCGTAGGCGCCCGCCTCGTCGTGCGCGTAGCGGTAGCCCTTGCCGTAGTCGAGCGTCTTCATCAGCTTCGTCGGCGCGTTGCGCAGCCGCAGCGGCACCGGCCGCGAGGCGTCCTCGCGGATGAACGCGCGCGCGGCGCCGTAGGCCGCGTAGACGGCGTTGGACTTGGCCGCGCAGGCGAGGTAGATGACCGCCTCGGCGAGCGCCAGCTCGCCCTCGGGCGAGCCCAGCCGCTCGTAGACGGCGACGGCATCGAGCGAGAGCGCCAGCGCGCGCGGATCGGCGAGCCCGATGTCCTCGGTCGCCATCCGGATCAGCCGGCGCCCGACGTACAGCGGGTCGGCGCCGCCGTCGAGCATCCGGCACATCCAGTACAGCGCCGCGTCGGGATTCGATCCGCGCACCGCCTTGTGCAGCGCGGAGATCTGGTCGTAGAACGCCTCGCCGCCCTTGTCGAAGCGGCGCAGCGACCGCGCGATCGTCGCCTCGACGAACGCGACGTCGATCGTCGCGACGCCGGCGCTCGCCGGCGGCGGTCCCGAGCTGCTCGACCATGTTGACGAGGCGCCGGCCGTCGCCGTCGGCGTAGGCGACGATCGCCTCGCGCGCGGCGGGCTCGATCGTCGCCGCGGGCAGCGCCACGGCCGCGGCGCGGTCGAAGAGCTCGCCCAGGTCCTCGGCGGTCAGCGGCTCGAGCACGTAGACGGCCGCGCGCGACAGCAGCGCGCCGATCACCTCGAACGACGGGTTCTCGGTCGTCGCGCCGATGAAGGTGACGAGGCCCTGCTCGACGAACGGCAGGAACGCGTCCTGCTGCGCCTTGTTGAAGCGGTGGACCTCGTCGACGAACAGGATCGTGTGGCGGCCGGACTGCGCGAGCGTCGCCTCGGCGCGCGCGACGGCGTCGCGGATGTCCTTGACGCCCGAGAGCACCGCCGACAGCGCGATGAAGTCGGCGTTGAAGGCGTCGGCCATCAGCCGCGCGAGCGTCGTCTTGCCGACGCCCGGCGGGCCCCAGAGGATCATCGAGTGCGGCTTGCCCGACGCGAACGCGACGGCCAGCGGCTTGCCGGGGGCCGAGCAGGTGCCGCTGCCCGATGACGTCGGCGACGCTCTTCGGCCGCAGCCGCTCGGCGAGCGGCGCCGCCGGATTGCCGGCCGCGAACAGGTCGCGCTGGTCGATGGGCGGCTCGCGCGCTGGTCATTCGCCGACGACGTCCGCGCCCTTCGGCGGCACGAAGCGGAACTGCGCGGCGTCGAACGCGACGTTGCGCTCGAACGCCGTGAACACCAGCGTCGTGCGGTTGCCGAAGGTGTCGATGAGCTCCATCGCCCGGGGCAGGTTGTCGCGAAAGCCGAGGCGCACGCTGTCGATGCCCGAGTCCGGCGTCTTCGGGCGGGCGTCGACCCATTCGAGCCCGTCGTGCTCGCCGGCCGCGAGCAGCGTGAAGTTCTTCTCCAGCGCGTTGTCGCCGGCGAGCAGCGCCGCGGGGCTCGTGCCGAGCGCGGCGTCGAGCTTGCGCACGATCACCTGGTTGAGGTCGCGGTCGTAGATCCACAGCTTGGCGCCGTCGCCGACGATCAGCTGCTCGAACGGCTTGTCGTAGACCCAGCGGAACCGGCCCGGGCGCTGGAAGGCGAACGTCCCGGCCGCCTCCTGCGGCGCCGGGCGGCCGCGGGTGAGCACGACCTGGCGGAACGCGGCCTTGCCGCTTTTCGCACTCGTGAGGAACGCCTGCAGCTGGTCGATGCCGGACGCGTGCGCCGCCCCCGCGCCGCCGATCAGCAGGCCCGCGACCAGCGCGCAGCCGCGCCGGAGAATGCGCTCGATCACTCTGATGTCCCCACGCTTGCGGTGCTCGCCGCGGCGCTCATGCCTCAGGTCCCCGGGATGTTGGCGATGCAGTTGCCGACGGCGTCGAGCACGATGTACGAGTGATCTCGTCCCCGGATGTCCTTGACCCCGTTCTCGAGCACGTACTGCTGGGCGAACACGCGCCAGGTGTCGTACGCCCATTCCGGATCGAACTCGCAGCCGCTCACCCACCAGCTCGGGCCGCAGAAATCCCTCGGCAGCAGCTCCTTGGCCCGCTCGACCGCCTGCGCCGCCGTGATCCGCGGCGCGTCGGCGGGCCGGCCGCGCGGGCAGGCCTCGCCCTCGCGGTAGACGAGCACCGGGCCGGCCGACGCGGTCGCCGCCTGCAGCAGGAGCGCGCAGGCCAGGGCGACGGCAGCGCCGCCGGGTCAGCGCGCCCATCGCCATCACTTGCCCTCCCCCTTCCCCGCCGGCACCAGCACCTCGCGGTTGCCGTTGGTCTGCATCGGCGAGACGAGCCCGGCCTTCTCCATCTGCTCGATCAGCCGCGCCGCGCGGTTGTAGCCGATGCGCAGGTGCCGCTGCACGAGCGAGATCGACGGCCGCCGCGTCTGCAGCACGATCGCCACGGCCTGGTCGTACATCGGGTCCGACTCGGCGTCGGCGCCCTCGACGCTGACGCCGCCCTCGTCGCCGTTGCCGTTGGCCGTGCCCTCGAGGACGCCGTCGATGTACTGCGGCCCGCCCTGCTGCTTCAGGTAGTCGACGACGCGGTGGACCTCCTGGTCGGAGACGAACGCGCCGTGGACGCGCGTCGGGTAGCCGACGCCCGGCGGCTGGTAGAGCATGTCGCCCTGCCCCAGCAGCGCCTCCGCCCCCATGTGGTCGAGGATCGTCCGCGAGTCGACCTTGCTCGCGACCTGGAACGCGATCCGCGACGGGATGTTGGCCTTGATGAGGCCGGTGATCACGTCGACCGACGGGCGCTGCGTGGCGAGGATCAGGTGGATGCCGGCGGCGCGCGCCTTCTGCGCGATCCGCGCGATCTGCTCCTCGATCTTCTTGCCGGTCACCATCATCAGGTCGGCGAGCTCGTCGATGACGACGACGATGAACGGCATCTCCTCGATCGGCTCGGGGCTGTCCGGCGTCAGCGTGAACGGATTGGTCAGCGGCTTGCCCGCCTTGCGCGCCTCGACGACCCTGCTGTTGTAGCCGCCGACGTTGCGCACGCCGAGGTGCGACATCAGCCGGTAGCGGCGCTCCATCTCGGCCACGCACCAGTTGAGCGCGTTGGCGGCGAGCTTCATGTCGGTGACCACCGGGGCGAGCAGGTGCGGAATGCCCTCGTAGACCGACAGCTCCAGCATCTTCGGGTCGATCAGGATCAGGCGCACCCGGGCGCGGCTCGGACTTGTACAGCAGCGACAGGATCATCGCGTTGACGGCGACCGACTTGCCGGAACCCGTCGTGCCCGCGACCAGCAGGTGCGGCATCCGCGCGAGGTCGGCGATGGCGACCTTGCCGCCGATGTCCTTGCCCAGCGCGATCGTCAGCGGGCTCGCGTGGTCGTTGTACGTCGCCGACGACAGGATCTCGACCAGCCTGACGATCTGCCGCTTCGGGTTCGGCAGCTCGAGGCCCATGCACGACTTGCCCGGGATCGTCTCGACGACGCGGATGCTGACGACCGACAGCGCCCGGGCGAGGTCCTTGACGAGATTCACGATCTGCGCGCCCTTGACGCCGACCGCCGGCTCGATCTCGTAGCGCGTGATGACGGGCCCCGGATACGCGGCGATGACCTTCACCGCGACGCCGAAGTCGGCGAGCTTGCGCTCGATCAGGCGCGACGTGTACTCGAGCGTCTCGGCGCTGACCGAGTCCTGCGCCGGCGGCGCCTCCTCGAGCAGGTCGAGCGGCGGCAGCGGCGAATCGGGCAGCTCGCGGAACAGCGGCCGCTGCCGTCTCCTTGACCAGGCGCACCGACTTCTGCACCTCCGGCGGCGCCGGCACGACGAGGATCGGCTCGTGTTCCGGCGCCTCGAACTTGGCCTGCGCCACGACCGCCTCGCGCTCGGTGCGCGCCTGCTCGCCGCGCAGGCGATCGGCGCGCTCGTCGGAGCGGCGCCGGAGCCACGCGAGCGCGTGCTCGACGCCGGCGCCGATGCGCTCCATCAGCTTCAGCCACGACATGCCGAAGAACAGCGACCAGCCCGCCGCGAAGGCCGCGAGCAGCAGCAGCGTCGCGCCGTTGAAGCCGGCGACGCGCGCGAGGCTCGCGCCGAGGAGATCCCCGATCGCCCCGCCGGCCACCTGCGGCAGCGCCACCGGCAGCCGATAGAAGCGCAGCGACTCGAGCGCCGCGCTCGACAGCAGCACGAGCAGGAAGCCGAGGACGCCGAGATAGAGCGGCTGCTCGGCTTCCGGCTGGGCCGGACCGAGGCGGCGATAGCCGGCCACGACCAGCACGATGCCGCCGGCGACCCACCACCACGCCGAGAAGCCGAACAGGTAGAGCAGGAGGTCGGACAGCCACGCGCCCGCGACGCCGCCCTTGTTGCCGATCGGCGGCGCCGGTGCCCGAGAACGACCAGGCCCGGTCGGTGCGCGTGTACGTGGCGAGGATCAGCGCCAGCCAGACGAGCCCGGCGACGATGACCAGCCACCAGGACTCGCGGACGAGGCGCGCGAACCGCGGCGAAAGCGGGCTCGGCTCGCGGCGTGCGACGGCCGCCGCCGGGCGCCGGGCGGGGCGTGCGTCCTCTTCCGCTTTCCTTTTGAAAAACATGCGTTTGCCGCTCACACTTCAGACGGCGCATTATACACGGACTGGCGCGTTCCGGGGCGCGGATCCAGGGCTCCCGAGGCGCGACGACCGCGCCGGGGCGCCTGGCCAATATCGATTACAATCCCCGGAGCCTACCTGACACCATTGCGAGAGTGCGGATGTCCACCAAGCATGCCCGACTGCTGATCCTCGGTTCCGGCCCCGCAGGATATTCGGCGGCAGTATACGCCGCGCGCGCCAACCTCAAGCCGGTGCTGATCACCGGGATGGCGCAGGGCGGCCAGCTGATGACGACCACCGAGGTCGACAACTGGCCGGCCGACCCGGACGGCGTCCAGGGCCCCGACCTGATGGCGCGCTTCCAGAAGCACGCCGAGCGCTTCGAGACCGAGATGATCTTCGACGAGATCCACACGGTCCACCTGTCGGAGCGGCCGCTGCGCCTCGTCGGCGACAACGGCGAGTACACCTGCGACGCGCTGATCGTCGCGACCGGCGCATCCGCGCGCTACCTGGGCCTGCCGTCCGAGACCGCGTTCATGGGCAAGGGCGTGTCGGCCTGCGCGACCTGCGACGGCTTCTTCTACCGGGGGCAGGACGTCGTGGTCGTCGGCGGCGGCAACACGGCCGTCGAGGAAGCGCTGTACCTGTCGAACCTCGGCGAAGTCGGTCACCGTCGTCCATCGCCGCGACCGGTTCCGCGCCGAGGCGATCATGGTCGACAAGCTCGTCGCCAAGACCGGTCCGGGCGGCAACGTCCGCATCGTCTGGAACCACACGCTCGACGAGGTGCTCGGCGACGCTTCCGGGGTGACCGGCGTGCGCATCCGGCACAAGGACACGGGGGCGACGCAGGACATCGCCGCGCTGGGCGTGTTCATCGCCATCGGCCACACGCCGAACACCGGGATCTTCGCCGGCCAGCTCGAGATGGCGGGCGGCTACATCAAGGTCAGGAGCGGCACCGAGGGCAACGCGACGGCGACCAGCGTGCCGGGCGTGTTCGCGGCCGGCGACGTCGCCGATCACGTCTACCGGCAGGCGGTGACCTCGGCCGGAACGGGCTGCATGGCGGCGCTCGACGCCGAGGCCTACCTCGAAGGCGTCGGCTGAGGCAGCGCCCGGCGCGTCGCAGCATTCCGGGTCGAGCGTGGGGCAACGCGCATGTCCAAGCTCTCCGACCTCAAGAAGCTGTTCGACGAAGCGCGGCAGCTGGCGCCGCAGCCGCAGCACGCTCACGCCGTGCCGCACCCTCGCCCGCACCCGCTGCGCTCGCCGAAGCGCGAGATCGCCGCGAACAAGCACGCCGAGCGGCGACATCGACCTGCGGATTGCGTTCGCCGACGTCCAGCCGCTGCCGCCGTCGACGCGCGTCCCGCACCGCCCGCCGCGCCCGGCGCCGATACCGCAGCAGCGGATCGCCGACGATCGCGACGCGCTGGAGGCGTCCAAGTACGGCGCCGAGCCCGCGCCGCAGACCTGGGACATCGGCCAGGAGCTCGAAAGCGAGCAGACGTTCCTGCGCCGGGGGCTGGGCTCCGACATCCTGGGCAAGCTGCGTCGCGGCCACTGGTCGGTGCAGGGCGAGCTCGACCTGCACGGCCAGACGTCCGACGAGGCGCGCGACACGCTGGCCGATTTCCTCGTCGACGCGCGGCAGCACGGGTTTCGCTGCGTCCGCGTCGTCCACGGCAAGGGCCTGACCTCGCCCAACAAGGAACCGGTGCTGAAGGGCAAGGTCCGCCGCTGGCTGTCGCACTGGGACGAGGTGCTCGCCTACTGCGAGGCGCCGCAGCACGCGGGCGGCGGCGGCGCGGTGCTGATCCTGCTGCGCGGACGGTCGAGCTACCCGGACAGCCGACCCCATTACGAACACGCGGTGCGTGAGCGCCGGCAGCTGCGAGCGGACTTCCGCGAGGCGCGCCGGATCGATGTCGCCGACGACGTGCCCCCAGCCTTCGGCGAGCTCCGCGACGGTCTCGCCCCACGGATCGATCAGGATCGAGTGGCCGTACGTGCGCCGCTGGTTCGGGTGCAGGCCGCCCTGCGCCGCGGCGAGCACGTAGCACTGGTTCTCGACCGCCCGCGCGCGCAGCAGCAGGTGCCAGTGCGCCGCGCCGGTGACCGCCGTGAACGCCGCGGGCACGAGGATCAGCGCGAGCTCGGGGAGCGTGCGGTAGAGCTCCGGGAAGCGCAGGTCGTAGCAGACCGACATGCCGACGCGCCCGCAGGGGAGCTCGAACGCGACCGGCGCCGTCCCCGGCTCGATCGTCTGGCCCTCGTCGTAGCGCTCGTCGCCGCGGGCGAACGCGAACAGGTGGACCTTGTCGTAGCGGGCGACGCGCTGCCCCTCCGGCCCGTAGACGAGCGAGGCGCTGCGCACGCGATCCGGGTCGCCGCAGGCGATCGGCACCGTGCCCCCGACCAGCCAGATGCCGGTGCCGGCGGGCGAGCCGCGCGAGCCAGTCCTGCTGCGGGCCGGAGCCGTCCGGCTCCCGGACCGCGAGCTTGTCGCTCGCGCGCGCCCCCAGCACGCCGAAATACTCGGGCAGCACGACGAGGCGCGCGCCTTCCGCGGCGGCGGCCGCCACCAGCGGCTCGGCCCGGGCGAGATTCTCGGCGACGTCGCCGCCGCTGACGGTCTGCACGGCGGCGACGCGGAATCGTTCGGTCGGTGGCATCGGGATCGCTTCCTTCGGTGGCTTTGAACCGGCGCGAAGGGCCGCGCCGTCGGGCTACTGCCGCGTCGGCTCCGGACCGGCCGACATCGTCGGGACATTGCCCTTGGTGACGACCGGATCGGACCAGCTGCCGGTGACGCTGTAGTCGTAGCTGAACATCTGCTCGATCGGGTCGCGCAGCACCTTCTGCGCGAGCAGCGAACCGGCGCCGACGGCCGCGCCGACGATGGGGTTCGCGAACAGCAGCAGCATCGCGCCGGCCGACACGCCGCTCGACAGCGCCGGCTGCACCCGCACGTGCAGCTGCTGCGACTCGGTCGCGAGGTCCGCGGTGCCGGAGATGAAGACCTTCGCCGCGGGTCCCGACAGCTTGAGGTCCTCGGTCTTCAGCACGCCCTTGCCGACGGTGACGTTGCCGGTGATCTCGTCGAAGGCGAAGCCCTCGGAGAAGACGTCGGTGAAATCGAGGGTGATCCGCCGCGGCAGCGACTGCAGCGACAGCACGCCGAGGAGCTTGCCGATGCCCGGCTCGATCCTGGTGAAGCGCCCGGCCCCGACCTCGATCCGGAACGCGCCGTTCAGCGACGGGTAATCGAACGCGTTCGGCGCGCCGGCCCAGGCGAGCTGGCCCTTGATCTTCGTCGGCGCGTTCTGCAGCGCGTCGGGATAGCCGAAGTGCGCAAGGAACTTGCCCGCCTCCTTGACGTCGAGCGCGATGTCGAGGTTCGTCTGCTCCCTGGCGCCCGCCTGCCACTGCCCTTCGGCGTTGAGCCGGCCGGCATCGTTGGCCAGGACCAGCCGGTCGATCTTCCACTCGTTGACGCGGGGATGCGCGACGAACTCGAGGCGCCCCAGGTCGCGCCCGCGAACGAAATAGCTGTCGATGGCGAGATCGATCGCCGGCCAGGCGCTGGTGCTGCCGGGCTCCGCCTTCGTCGGGGGTTCCCCGCCCGGCCCCTTCCACGGCACCAGCTCGGAGGCGTCCGGCGCCGCCAGCCGCGCCAGGCGGGCGGTGACGCGGCCGTTCGGCGCATCGGCGGTCGGCGCCGACCACGTCGCGGTGCCCGCGAGCTCCCGCCCCTTGAGCTCCAGCCGCCAGTCGTCCTGCGACCGGCGCGCGCCGACGTGAATCTCGTTGAACCGGCGGCCCATCACCTCCAGCGCACCGACGTCGAGATCGATGCCGGCGGTCGTGAGGCCGCCTGCGGCGCCGGACTTGGTGCGCCGCTGCAGCGCGAGCAGGTCGTCGATGCTGAGCGCGGGCAGGTCGCCGCGCACCCACAGGCCCGGACGCTCGGGCCGCTCGTCGGGGTTCGCGCTCGCGCTCCTGCCGAGCAGCAGCAGCGCCCGGTCGACGGTCGTGCCTTCGGGCGCCAGCCGCCGGTGCGCGAGCAGCCGCCCGAGGCTGCCGTAGACCACGGTCAGCGCATCCTCGTCGCGCGTGGCGGCGCTGCCGCGACGCTCGGCCTTGAACGCGACACGCTCGGCCGCGGGCTTGCCCAGCGGCGCCGGCAGGTCGATCGCCACGCCCTTCAGGTCGCTTTCGATCGTCCAGACCGAGCTCGCGCCCTGGACGCCGACCGCGATCGTCCAGTCGGCCGTTCCCGAGAGCGTGTCGCCGAGCGGCGGGTCGTACTCACGGCGCAATGCGGCCACGCTCACCGTGCCGCCACCGGTCACCCGCACCTGCCCGTCGCCGCTCGCAACGGCGAAGCGTGCCGGACCACCGAGGACCTCGGCGACGAGCTCCGGCGCGCGCACGCTCCCCTCGGTGAACGCGAGGCTGCCGGAGAGCTGCGACAGCGTCGGCATCCCGGCGAGCTTCAGGTCGTTGCCGAGGAACTGGTATTCGCCGGCGATCCGGTTGCCGCCCGGATTGCCGAGCGGGAACGTCAGCTTCAGGTCCAGCCGGCCGTTGCCGGTCGCCTGCGCGCCGTCGGTCAGGTGCTCGATCCAGCCGGCGACCGGGCTCGCGTCGACGAACCGCAGGAACTCGGTCGTCGTGCCCGGGATGTCGAGCGCGACGCCGAGCACCGGGTGCTGCGCCGCGATGTTGTCGATCTCGGCGTGCCCCTTGCCGGCCGGAACACCGAGGACCGTGCCGCGCGTCGCGTCGATCGTGATCTTCGCGTTGGCGATGCCGAAGGTGCCGTCGAGCTCGGTCACCTGCGGCCACCCGCCGGCGTAATCGAGCACGACGTCGCGCAGCTTCGCGGCGACGGTGAACTGGCCCTTCCTGCCGTCGACGAACGGGAACGCGGCCAGGTCGCCGCTGAGCTTCATCCGCGCATCGTTCGACGAGCCGCGGACCAGGCCCGTGCGCAGCCAGTCGCGCACCGCGGGGTCGATGACGCGCGGCATGTAGCGGTGGACCGCCGCGGCGTTGGCGCGGGAGAGCTGCGCGGTGAGATCGATCTCGCCGGGACCGCCGGCCACGGTCCGGTACTGGCCCGCGACCCGCCCCGCGGCATCCTTGTTGGCGAAGTCCAGCCGTTCGATCGCGAGCGTCGTGCGGCCGCCGGCGCGCTTCCAGTTGACGTCGGCGTCGAGGCTGTCGAACGGGAGCGGCGCGGTGAACACCTGCGGCAGGTCGATGACCGCATCGCGGCTGGAGAGCTTGAGGTCGCCGGTCGCCTGCGTCAGCTCCAGGCGCCCGGTGATGCCGCTGACGCCTGGGCCCGCCGTTCCTGGCCGCGATGCCGACGTCGCTGAATTCGGCCGTGGCGCTGTAGCTCTCCGGCGCGTCGACCGGCCCCTCCCAGAGGATGCGCCCGCGGGCGAGCGTGCCCTGCGGCGCGAACAGCGCGAGGTCGGTGCGCAGCTGGTCCGGAAGCGGCAGGTGGACCGCGAGCTCGCGCAGCGGCGAGAGCTGCAGCCGGTCGAACTCGACGAGGCCGGTGGCCGCGCTGCTGCCTTTCGCCTCGCGCAGCGTGATCGCGAGATCGGTCGGATCGAGGCGCGCGCCGCCCGCCGCGACGTAGGACAGGCCGCGCGTGTAGAACTCCCGCTGCGGCGGCGCCTCGCGAAAGCCGATCCGGCCGGCCAGGCGCGACAGCTCCAGCGCGGGCAGGTTCGGCGCGAGCCGGGTGCTGACGTCGGCGAGCTCGAGGTCGGCGACGACCTCGGCGGTCTCGCCGCGCGGCGAAATCGAGCCACAGCCGCAGCGCGCCCTTGCCGCTGGCGATCGGCACCGGCAGCGGCAGCCACTCGCTGAACGCGGCGAGGTCGGCATAGTCGAGGCGGACGTAGACCTTGCCGGAGGCGCGGCGCCAGTCGCCCTGCCCGCCGCCGCGGACGTCGCCGCGGATGTCCATCGGCGCCGCGAGCTCGCCCGGCGGCGTGCCGACCAGCCCGAAGCGGTGCCGGCCGAAGCGGCTGTCGAGCCGCACGTTGACGTGCTCGAGCACGAGCTGCGGCGCGTTGCGCAGGTCGTCGTTCCACGCGATGACCGCATCGTGCACGGCGATGTGCGGCTGCCGCAGCACCCAGTCGGCGAGCGGCGAATCGTCGGTCGCCTGCGTGGGATCGAGCTCCATCCCCGCGACGTGCAGGATTCCCGCCCGGTCGCGACGGATCGACAGCCGCGGCTGCTCGACGGAAAGCCGCTTCAGCCGCAGGTCGACGAGCGGCAGCGACGTCCAGGCGACGACGAGGTCGACCTGCGGCAGCTCCAGCACCGGCGCCGCGTCCGGGCTGACGCTGCTCCGTATGCGAAAGCCGCGGATGACGAGCTTGGGATTCCAGCCGTCCCAGCCGGTGGCCAGCGCGTCGATCTCGACCGGCGCCTTCAGCTGGCGGGAGAGCGTCGCGACCAGGTCGTCGCGGTAATCCTCGACGCGCGGGAACACGACGAAGCGCACGGCGAGCAGCAGGACGCAGAACGCCGCGATGGCGACGAGCGCCACCGTGACCGCGGCGCGCGCGATCCGCGGCAGCACGGGGGTGGCGCCGAACGATGCGTCCCGGGAAGGCATAATGGAGCTTGATTATCGCACCGACCGATGGACCTTTCCGCCGCCCTCGCCTATAGCCGCTACGCCGCCGCGACGATCGAGGCCTTCCCCGACAGCGCCGCCGATCTCGCGGCGACCGTCGACGCCCCCTTCGCCTGGGCGCCCGCCGAAGCCGGGATCGCGGCCGCGGCCCGCAGCGGCGACGCGGCGGTGCTCGACGCGGCGCTGCGCCGCCTCCGCCGCCGCGTCGTCCTGCATGCGCTCGCCCGCGACCTGACCGGGCGCGCGGCGCTGGCCGAGGTCTGCGCGGCGGTGACGCGGCTCGCCGACGTCGCGACGGCCGCGGCGGTCTCCTTCCACCACGCCGCGCTCGCCGAGGTGCACGGGGAGCCCTGCAGCGAGGACGGCGTGCCGCAGCGGCTCGTCGTCATCGGCATGGGCAAGCTGGGCGGCGGCGAGCTCAACGTGTCGTCGGACGTCGACCTCGTCTTCGTCTACCCGGAAGCCGGCGAGACCACCGGCCCGCGTCGCGTCGCCAACAGCGAGTTCTTCGACCGCCTCGGCCGGCGGGTGATCACCTCGCTCAACGACCGCACGTCCGACGGCTTCGTCTTCCGCGTCGACATGCGCCTGCGCCCGTACGGCGACAGCGGCCCGCTGACGTGCCCTACGGCGCGCTCGAGCAGTACCTGATCACGCAGGGCCGCGCGTGGGAGCGCTACGCGTGGCTGAAGGCGCGCTACCTGACCGGCGCGCGCCACGCCGAGCTCGACGAGATGGTGCTGCCGTTCGTCTACCGCAAGTACCTCGACTACGACGCCTACGAGGGCCTGCGCGACATCCATCGGCAGATCCGCGAGCAGGTCAAGCGCCGCGACTACCAGGCCAACATCAAGCTCGGCCCCGGCGGCATCCGCGAGATCGAGTTCACCGCGCAGGCCATCCAGCTGGTCCGCGGCGGCCGCGAGCCGGGCCTGCGCCAGCGCGGCACGCTGCCGGCGCTCGCGGCGCTGGGCGCGCGCGGCCTGCTGCCGGCAGGCGCCGCCGCGCGGCTCACCGCCGCGTACACGTTCCTGCGCAACCTCGAGCATCGGCTGCAGTACCGCGACGACGAGCAGACGCAGACGCTGCCCGAGGACCCGGCCGAGCGCGCCGCGCTCGCGCAGGCGATGGGCTTTTCCGCGACCGCCGCGTTCGAGGCGGCGCTGGCGGCGCACCGCGCCGAGGTCGAGGAGCAGTTCGGCTCCGTGTTCGGCGAGCCGGTCGCTCCGGCCGCGGGGCCGGCGGCCGCCGCCGGCGAGGCGGCGCTCGCGGCGGTCTGGAACGGCGACGTCAGCGCCGAGTCGGCGCAGGAGACGCTCGCCGCGGCCGGGTTCGGCGATCCCGCCGGCCTCGCCGCGACGCTGGAGCGCGTCCGCGCGAGCCAGCGCTACCTGCAGCTGCCGGTGCTGTCGCGGCAGCGCTTCGACGCGCTGGTGCCGCAGCTGCTCGCCACCGCGGCCACGACGCCGATCCGCAACGCCGACGCGCAGACGGTGTTCGAGCGGCTGCTCGCGCTGCTCGAAACCGTGAGCCGCCGCAGCGCGTACCTGGCGCTGCTGATCGAGCACCCGCCGCTGATGCCGCGCCTGGCCCAGCTGATGGGCGGATCGGCGTGGGCCGCCGAGTACCTGTGCCGGCACCCGATCCTGCTCGACGAGCTGCTCGACGCCCGCGTGCTGCTCGCCGAGCCGGACTGGGGCGCGTGGCGGGCCGAGCTCGACCGGATGCTCGCCGACCACGCCGGCGATCCCGAGCTGCAGATGGACGCGCTGCGCCACTTCCAGCACGCGCAGTCGTTCCGCCTGCTGGCGCAGGACATCGCCGGCCGGCTGACCGTCGAGCGCCTCGCCGACCACCTGTCGGCGCTCGCCGACGTCGTCGTCGCGGCCACGCTGAAGGAGGTCTGGGCGCAGGTCGCCGGGGCCGACGCGCCGCCGCCGCGTTTCGCCGTCATCGGCTACGGCAAGCTGGGCGGCAAGGAGCTGGGCTACGTCTCCGACCTCGACGTCGTGTTCCTCTACGACGACGCCGACGAGCAGGCGCCGATGCGCTACGCGCGGCTCGCGCAGCGGATCATCACCTGGCTCACCAGCAACACCGCGGCCGGCCCGCTCTACGAGATCGACACCCGGCTGCGCCCCGACGGCGCCGCGGGGCTGCTGGTGCTGCCGTTCGCGGCGTTCTGCAGGTACCAGCGCGAGAAGGCGTGGACCTGGGAGCACCAGGCGCTGACCCGCGCCCGCTGGATCGCCGGCGACGAGCGCGTCGGCGCCGCCTTCGAGGCGGAGCGCGAGGCGATCCTGCGCCTGCCGCGCGACGCCGGGCGCCTCGGCGCCGAGGTCGTCGAGATGCGGCGCAAGATCCACGCCGGGCACCCGAACGCGACGCAGGAGTTCGACCTGAAGCACGATCCCGGCGGCATGGTCGACGTCGAGTTCGCCGTGCAGTACCTGGTGCTCGCCCACGCGCACGACCACGCGCGGCTGACGCGCAACCTCGGCAACATCGCGCTGCTGGGCATCTGCGGCGAGCTCGGCCTCCTCCCGCCCGCGATGGCCGCGGCCGCCGCCGACGCCTATCGCGAGTACCGGCGGCTGCAGCACGAGATCCGCCTGACGGGCGCCCCGCACGCGCGCGTCGACCCCGCGTCGCAGGCCGATCGCCGCGCGGCGGTGACGGCGCTGTGGCGGCAGGTGTTCGGCGCGCCGTGGGCGTGAGCCGCCCGCCGGAGCGCGGAAGCGGCGCGGCGGCCGCATCGGGTAAAATCAGGCTTTTTCGCTGCTGGGAGATGACGCCATGTCGATGGCCGACCGCGATGGCTGGATCTGGTACGACGGCAGGATGGTGCCGTGGCGCGAGGCCACGACCCACGTGCTGACGCACACGCTGCACTACGGCATGGGCGTGTTCGAGGGCGTACGCGCCTACAAGACCGCCAACGGTCCCGCGATCTTCCGCCTGCGCGACCACACCGACCGGATGTTCCGCTCGGCGCACATCTTCGGCATGACGATCCCGTTCACCAAGGACGAGATCGACGAGGCGCAGATCGGCGTGCGTGCGCGACAACAAGCTCGAGTCCTGCTACATCCGGCCGATCGCCTTCTACGGCTCGCACGCGATGGGCGTGGCCGCCAAGTCGAACCCGGTCCGCGTCGCCGTCGCCGCCTGGCCCTGGGGCGCCTACCTCGGCGCCGACGGCCTCGAGCGCGGCATCCGCGTCAAGACCTCGTCGTTCACGCGCCACCACGTCAACATCGCGATGACCGGCGCCAAGGCCGTCGCCAACTACCTGAACTCGATCCTCGCCAACCAGGAGGCGACGCACGACGGCTACGACGAGGCGCTGCTGCTCGATCCTTCGGGCTACGTCTCCGAGGGCTCGGGCGAGAACATCTTCATCGTCCAGGGCGGCGAGCTGCACACGCCGGACATCGGCTCGGGCGCGCTGAAGGGCGTCACCCGCGACACGGTGATGACGCTGGCGCGCGAGCTCGGCATCGCCGTGCACCAGCGGCGCATCCTGCGCGACGAGGTCTACTGCGCCGACGAAGCCTTCTTCACCGGCACCGCGGCCGAGGTGACGCCGATCCGCGAGCTCGACAACCGCCAGATCGGCGACGGCAAGCGCGGCCCGCTCACGGCGAAGCTGCAGGCGCTCTACTTCGACACCGTCAACGGCCGCAATGCCTCGAAGGCGGCGTGGCTGACCCCGGTCGCGTGACGATGGCGGGCACGAAGGAGATGCCGGTCGTCGCCGTCCGGCCCGACGACCTGCCGGTGCACTGCCCGAATCCGGCGATGCCGCTGTGGTCGTCGCACCCGCGCGTGTTCCTCGACGTCGCGGCGACGGGCGAGGCGATGTGCCCGTACTGCGGCACGCGCTACCGCCTCGAGGGCGGACCGCTCGCGGGCGGCCACCACTGACCCCGGCCCCGGGCGCCGCGCGCGCCGCTGCAGCACGGCCACGGCGCGCGAGATCATGCCCGAGCGGATCCTGATCGTCGCGCCGTCGTGGGTCGGCGACGCGATCCTGTCGGAGCCGCTGATCGCGCGCCTGCGCGAGCTGCACGCCGGCGCGGCGATCGACGTGCTGGCGCCCGCGTGGTGCGGTCCCGTCTATGCGCGGATGCGCGGCGTCGGGCGGGTGATCGCCAATCCCTTCGGCCACGGCCGCTTCGACCTCGCCGGGCGGCGGGCGCTGGCCCGGACGCTGCGCGACGCCGCGCCGGGCGGCGCGTACACGCAGGCGTACGTGCTGCCCAACTCGTGGAAATCCGCGCTCGTGCCCTGGCTCGCCGGCATTCCGCGGCGGATCGGCTACCTCGGCGAAGCGCGCTACGGCCTCCTGACCGACGCGCGACGGCTCGCCCGCGACGGTCCGGCGCGGCTGGTCGACCGCTTCGTCGCGCTCGCGCTGCCGCCGGGTGCGCCGTTGCCGAAGCCCCGCCGCCGGTGCTGGTGCCGGACGCCGCGAACCGCGAAGCCGCGGCGCGCGCGCTCGACCCCGCGGGCCGCGGCCCGATCGCGATCCTGTGCCCCGGCGCCGAGTACGGCCCGGCCAAGCGCTGGCCGGCCGAGCACTTCGCCGCGCTCGCCCGGCGCTTCGCCGCCGACGGCATGCGCGTGTGGCTGGTCGGATCGCCGAAGGACCGCGCCGACGCCGAAGCGGTCGTCGCGGCCGCCGGCGCGGCGGCACCCGCGCTCGTCGATCTCGCCGGGCAGACCGACCTCGGCACCGCCGTCGACCTGCTGTCGCTTGCCACCGTCGTCGTCAGCAACGACTCGGGGCTGATGCACGCGGCGGCGGCCGTCGGCGTGCCGCTGGTCGCGCTGTTCGGCTCGTCGTCGCCCGCGTACACGCCGCCGCTGTCGCCGCGCGCGCGGATCGCGAAAATCGACATCGCCTGCAGCCCCTGCTTCAAGCGGGAATGCCCGCTCGGCCACTTCCGCTGCATGCGTGAACTCGGTCCCGACGCGGTGTATGATCTCGCGTCGCCCACGCCGGCAGCGCCAGGAACCGCGCCCTCCGGTCCGCCGCACTAGACGAAATCACGGAGCCCAGGACCGTGCAATTCTCGAGCCGACAATTCGCGAATGTCGCCGTGGCCGCCCCCGTCGGCCGCATCGACCACGCCGGGGCCGCCGCCTTCGAGCAGTCGCTGTCGCCGCTGCTCGCGCAGTCCGGCACCAGCAAGGGCGGGGTGATCCTCGATTTCGGCGGCGTCGAGTACATCAGCAGCGTCGGCCTGCGCGTGCTGATGATCGCGGCCAAGCAGATGAAGGGGCACGGCGCGCGGCTGGTCCTCGCCGCCCCGCAGCCCGTGGTCGCCGAGATCCTCTCGATCAGCCGCTTCGATCGCGTCGTCGAGACGGCGCCGACGGTGCGCCGCGCGCTGGAGTGGCTGTCGTCGTCGGCGCTGGCCGCCTTCGACGCGAGCCCGGGAGCGGCGCCGTGAAGGGCATCCGCTTCTGGGGCACGCGCGGATCGCTGCCGGTCTCGCTGACGGCGGACGCGGTGCGCCGCAAGATCGTCACCGCGCTGTCCGGCGCCTCCGGCCGCACGTTCGCGACCAGGCGCGACATCGAGGCCTACGTCGACCGGCTGGATTTCGCGGTCTCGGGCACCTACGGCGGGCACACGTCCTGCGTCGAGCTCGTGACCCGCGGCAACGAGTACGTCGTGTGCGACCTCGGCAGCGGCCTGCGCCCGTTCGGGGCGGCCGCGCTCGCGCGCCACGGCGCGGCGTCGCCGCAGACCTACCACATCTTCGTGTCCCACGTGCACTGGGACCACATCATGGGGCTGCCGTTCTTCACGCCGGCCTACATTCCGGGCAACAAGGTTCATTTCTACGGCGGCCATCCCGACCTGGAGGCCGCGCTGCGCCGCCAGCAGGACCCGCCGTCGTTTCCCGTCGATTTCTCGTCGCTGCGCGCCGACATCCAGTTCACCTGCCTCGAGCCCGGCCGGCGCTACGACATCGCGGGCATGACGGTGTCCGCCAAGCTCCAGCGCCACGCCGGCGATTCCTACGGCTACCGCTTCGAATCCGAAGGGCGGACCGTCGTCTACACGACCGATTCCGAGCACAAGCTCGTCGATCCCGCGGAGACCGCGGCGTTCGTCGAGTTCTTCCGCGACGCCGACGTCGTGATCTTCGACGCGATGTATTCGCTCGCCGAGTCGACGTCGGTGAAGGCCGACTGGGGGCATTCGAGCAACGTCGTCGGCGTCGAGCTCTGCCAGCTGGCGGGTGCGAAGCAGCTGTGCATGTTCCACCACGAGCCCGCCAACGACGACGAGACGATCAGCCGCGTGCTCGCCGACACCCGCCGGCTCGAGGAGATCACGCGCGCCGGCGCGCCGCTGCGCATCACCGCGGCGTACGACGGGATGGAAATCGCGTTGTGACCCGGCGCGCGGCTTGGTCGGCCGCCGCGCGCCGAATCGGCCCCGTCCGCCTCGCGGCCGCCCCTGTCCTCGTTGCCCTCGCGGCCCTGATTGCCGTTGCGCCGGCGTGGAACGCCCGGCTGCCCGCCGCGTGGTTCGATGCCTGCCAGGCGATCTCCCCGCGCCCGATCGTCTCGATGCCGGCCACGATCGTCGAGGTCGACCACAAGAGCCTCAAGGCGCTCGGCCAGTGGCCCTGGCCGCGCTTCGTGCTCGCGCAGCTCGTCGACGAGATCAACCGCCAGCAGCCGGCCGCCATCGCCCTCGACATCCTGATGCCCGAGGCGGACGGGCTGTCGCCCGATCGCCTGGCCGCCCGTGCCCGCGCGCATGACCCGGAGCTCGCGCGCCGGCTCGCGGCGCTGCCGGGGAACGATGCCGAGCTCGCGCGTGCGCTCGCGGATGCGCCCAGCGTGCTCGCCGTCGCCGGCATGTTCGAGGCCACCGGCATGTCGCTGCGCGCGGCGCCGATTCGCATCAGCGACCGCGGCGCCGGCGCCCCGCCCGACCCGCGACCGCCGCCGCCCCCGACGGCCTGAGGCTGCCGCGCTTCGCCGGCGTGCTGAGGAGCCTCGACGAGCTCGATGCCGCGGCACGCGGGCACGGCCTCATCACCGTCGAACCGGCCGGCAACGTGGTCCGGCGCATCCCGCTCGTCGCCAGCGTCGACGGCACGCTGGTGCCGGCGCTGACGATCGAGATGCTGCGCGTGGCGCTGGGCGCGCGCTCGCTGCGGCTGTTCACCGCCGGCGCTGCCGTCGAGGGCATCGGCGCCGGGGACTTCGTCGCCCCGACCGAGGAGGACGGCGCCGTGCGCGTCTACTTCTCGCCGCACAACTCGGACCGCTTCATCTCGGCCATCGACGTCCTCGAAGGCCGGTTCGACCCCGCGCAGCTGCAGCGCAAGCTGGTCCTGATCGGCGTCACCGGGCTGGGCCTCGTCGAGGACAAGAACACGCCGCTCGGCGTGACGATGCAGGGCGTCGAGATCCACGCCCAGCTGCTCGAGAACCTCTTCGACGGCACGATGCTCCGGCGGCCCGCCTGGGCCCCGCCGGTCGAGGGGCTCGTGTTCCTGCTGCTCGGCGGCGTCCTCGTCGCCGCGACGCCGCGCTGGAAGCCCCTCAACGCGGCACTGCTCGCGCTCGGCTGCACGGCGACGGTGCTCGCGGCGAGCTACGCGGCGTTCCGCACGCACCGCCTGCTGTTCGACGCGGCGACGCCGGGGCTCGGCCTGCTGCTGCTGTTCGGCCTGCTGCTGGTGCTGACGCTCGCCGAAGCGTACCGGCAGCGGCGCTCGCTCGAGCGCCTCGTGCAGGTCCAGCGCGAGGAACGCGCGCGCATCGCCGGCGAGCTCGACGCGGCGAAGCGGATCCAGATGGCGACGCTGCCGCGCACCGACTTCCTGCGCGGCGACCTGCGCGTCGACCTCGCCGCGACGATGATGCCCGCGCGCGAGGTCGGCGGCGATCTCTACGACTTCTTCCGCCTCGACGACCGCCGCCTGTTCTTCCTGGTCGGCGACGTCGCCGGCAAGGGCCTGTCGGCGAGCATCTTCCAGGCCGTCAGCAAGGCGCTGTACAAGAGCGCGACGCTGCGCGCGCCCGACGGCGACATCGGCGCGCTGATGGCCGCGGCCAACACCGAGGTCTCGCGCGACAACCCCGAGATGCTGTTCGTCACCGTGTTCGCCGGCATCGTCGATCTCGAGACCGGCGACCTCGACTACTGCAACGCCGGGCACGACAACCCGTACCTCGTGCACGCGGCCGACGCCGCGGTGCGCCGCATCACCGACGGCGACGGGCCGCCGCTGTGCGTCGTCGACGACTTCCCGTACGAGGGCGCGCACCGCCGGATGCAGCCGGGCGAGTCGCTGTGCGTGGTCACCGACGGCATCACCGAGGCGCTGCGCGCGACCGGCGAGCTCTACGGCGGCCAGCGGGTCGAGAATCTGCTGCTCGCTGCAGGCGCACGCCGGCGCCGACGCGCGCGGCATCGTCGACGCGCTGCGCGCCGACGTCGACGCCTTCGCCGCCGGCGCCGAGCCGGCGGACGACCTCACGGTGCTGGTGCTGCGCTGGAAGGGCCCGGGGGGAACGGCCGCCGCGGCGCCGGACTGAGCCCGCGGGCGAGCGGCGAAGCGGGCCGCGGCGCGCGGCGTTCCGCGGTCAGCGAACGACGATCTCGACGCGCCGGTTGCGCGGCTCGGCCACGCCGTCGGGCGTGGGCACGAGCAGCTCGCGCTTGCCGCGGCCGACGGCCACGATGCTCGACGCCGCGATGCCCTGCGCGACCAGCATCGCGCGGACGGTCTCGGCGCGGCGCAGCGCGAGGGCGTCGTTGGACGCGTTGCTGCCCACGGCGTCGGTGTGCCCGATGACGACGATGTCGGGCACCGGGTGCTTCGCGATGTCCGCGAGCACGGCGGCCAGGACCTGCTTCGACGAATCCGTGAACTGGTCGCTGCCCTCGACGAAGTACAGCGTATACGACGTCGGCCGCCCGGGCTGCGCGGCCAGCGCCGCGCCGAACTTCGCCTCGACCTCCTGCGGGCTCGACGCGTAGGCCTTCGGCCCCGCCGTCGTCTGCTGGGCGGCGGCATACGGCTTGTCGAGGACGACCTGCTGGCCGCCCTGGCTGACGACGACGGCGGTGTCCTTGCCGTCCTTCTCCGGCAGCAGCACGACGGTCCCGGTCTGCGTCGCGCAGGCCCCGAGGAACGCGACCAGCGCCGCGAGGGCCAGCGCGCGGCCCATCCGCCCGCCCCGGCTAGTCATTGACGCTGACGACGAACTCGGTGCCGCGCACGCCGAGGATCGACGAGGGCGTGCGGACCTTCATCGCGTCCGGCGACTGCTTGGCGATGCGGCCCGAGACCACGGACAGCGACCCCTTCTGCAGCGACGCGTCGAACTGCCCCTGGCTCGTCGTCGAGTCGAACTCGTACTTGTCGAGCACGAGCACGCTGTTCGGCCCGGCGGAGAGCAGCGAGTTGTCGCTCATCGTGATGCCGACCGAGCCGTCGGCGCCGGTCTTCAGCACGTCGGCGGGCTGCAGCCGCGCGCCCGGCCTCGGCGGGCAGCTTCTGCCCGTTGCGCTCGATCGACACCTGCCCCTTGGCGACCTTGACCTGCCCGATGTCGGCCGCGCCCGCCGCGATGGCGAACCCGGCGGCGAGGAACGCCAGCAGTACCCGTTGCAGACCTGCGATCGATGCAGCCATCGAAACTCCCGGAGAGACGCCGCGCCGCGGCAACGTAGAATACGCAGCCTTCGGGACCCGGCGCGTGCGGCCGGCGGACCGAGGGCGAGGCCATTCTATACCCATGCCGGAGCCACTTTCCACCACGGACGGCGAGCGCCGCGCCTTCGCGGCGCGCCTCGCCGCGCTGCCCGCCGCCGCCGCCTTCGTCGAGGAGTTCTGCGCCCGCCACCGCATCGACCGTGCCGACGCGCTGCGGCTGACGCTCGTCGTCGAGGAGCTGTTCACGAACTCGGTCACCCACGGCTACCGCGGCGAATCCGACGCGCCGATCGAGATCGCGCTCTCGGCCGCGGGCGACGAGATCGCGCTGCTCTACGAGGATGCGGCCCCGGCCTACGATCCCCTTCTCACGGTACGCCGCGGCCCCGGACCACCTGCACGCGACGATGGAGTCCCGGCCGGTCGGCGGGCTGGGCATCCACCTCGTCCGGGAGCTCGCCGCGGGCGCCAGCTACGCGCGCGAAGCGGAGCGCAATCGCCTCCGCCTGCGCATGGCCCGCGGGCGCCCTGCCCCGCGGATGCCCGCCGCGCCGAGCGCCCGGTAGCCGGCGCGGTGTATGATCTGGCGCGCAGCGGCGCGCGCCGCTGCGCCTCCACGTCGACCCGCCCATGGCCAAGCTCCGCACGCCGCCGATCTACACGACGCCGACCGACGCCGCGCTCGCGTTCTACCAGGCCTTCGAGGCCCGCGACCTGGACGCGATGATGGCGACCTGGGCCGACGACGAGGAGATCGTCTGCGTGCACCCGGGCGGCGCGCGCCTCGTCGGCTACGAGGCGATCCGGCAGGGCTGGGAGCAGCTGTTCAGCGGCAGCCAGCGCCTGACGTTCCGCCTGGAGCAGGTGGTGATGGTCGAGACCGTGGGCCTCGCGCTGCAGAGCGCCGTCGAGCACGTCACCGTCGTCAGCGAAGGCGGTGCGACGGGGCTCGCGGTCTGCACCAACGTCTTCATGCGCACCCCGTACGGCTGGCGCATCGTCATGCACCACGCGTCACCCGCGCCGGCGGCGGCCGCAGCCGCGGCGCCCGCCGGCCCCCTGCACTGACGCCCAAGGACCGTTCGATGCCACGCTCCTTCGGAATCCTGCTGATCGCCGCCGCGGCGCTGCTGGCCGGCGTCTACGCGTGGTTCGCGATCGTGTGGCTGCTCTCGGCGATCGCCAAGGCGGCGGGCACGCACGCGCTCGACGCCGTCCTGCTCATCCTGGCGCCGCACCTCGGCGGGTGGCTGTTCGCGCTGCTGCTGGCTCTCGTCGCGTTCATCGCCGGATGGCGGCTCGCCCGCAGGCGCGGCATCGCGTGGCTCGGCTTCGCGGCGCCCGGAGCGTCGGCCGACACCGGCGCGGACGGCGTGGCACCCCGGCCGCGCACGCGCGCCGACTGAGTGCCGGTCCGGACGACGGGCCGGGCACGCGGGTGGCCACGATGCATGCGTTCGCCCTCCTGGCCTGCGCCCTTTCGCTGGCGATCCTGCCCGCGCCGGCGGCCCGCGCCGCCGAGGCGGTGACGCTGCCGCTCGAGCGGCGGCACGCGTTCCAGCTCGCCGGCCTCCACGGGACGCCATCGATCGGGCATCACCGCGACACCCGCGCCGGGACCGGGATGCGGCCGCGCACGACGACGGCCGATCGCTTTCGCTGCGATTCCAGCCCCGACGACGACGATGCGTGGCTGTACCGGTCGCTGGGCGGGGCGCTGCTGCTGATGCTGCTCGCGGGAGCGGTCACCCTGCACATCACGCGCATCAACCGCCGCCTGCGCGCCAGCCTCGCCGAGCTGCGCGAGGGGCGCGACCGCCTGCTGGCGCTGTCGACCGCGATCGAGCAGAGCCCGACCTCGGTGATGATCACCGACCCCGACACCCGGATCGAGTACGTGAACCCGCAGTTCTGCGCCATCACCGGCTACCGCGCCGAGGAGGCGATCGGGAAGACGACCGACATGATGAAGTCCGGGCGCACCGACCCGGCGGTGTACCGCGACATGTGGGAGCACCTGAACCGCGGCGAGCCGTGGAACGGCGAGATCGTCAACCGCCGCAAGTCCGGCGAGTGCTACTGGGAGGACCTGCACATCGCCCCGGTGAAGAACGCCGCCGGCGAGACCGTCCACTTCGTCGCGCTGAAGCTCGACATCGAGGCGCGCAAGCAGGCCGAGGCGCAGCTCGCCGCCAGCGAGGCGAAGTTCCGCGCGTTCGTCGAGAACGCCAACGACATCATCTACAGCCACGACCGCGACGGCGTCATCACCTACGTCTCCCCGAACTGGACGGAGATCCTCGGCCACGCCAGCGACGAGATCGTCGGCCGGAACCTGCTCGACCTGCTGCACCCGGACGACGCCCCGGCCGGTCGGGAATTCATCGAGCGCATGCTGGCCACCGGCACCAAGCAGGGAGGCCTCGAGTACCGGATGCGGCACCGCAACGGCAGGTGGCACTGGTACACGGCGAACGGGGCGCCGCTGTTCGACGCCGACGGCGGCATCTCGGCGCTGCTGGGCATCGCCCGCGACGTCAGCGAGCGCAAGGAGGCGGAGACGCGCATCCGGCACATGGCGCTCTACGACGCCCTCACCGACCTGCCCAACCGCACGCTGCTGTTCGACCGGCTCGCGCAGGCGGTGCGCAACGCGCGGCGCGACCAGCGGCGGCTCGCGCTGCTGTACGTCGACCTCGACCGGTTCAAGCCGATCAACGACACCTGGGGCCACGCGGTCGGCGACAGCGTCCTGCAGGCGGTCGCCCAGCGGATGCTCGCCTGCGTGCGCGAGTCGGACACCGTCGCCCGCATCGGCGGCGACGAGTTCGTCGTGCTGCTGCGCGAGGTCGAGGGCGCCGACGATGCCGCGCAGGTCGGCGAGAAGATCCGGCGGGCGCTGGGCTCGCCGATCGTCGTCGGCGACGGGACGTTCACGGTCTCGTCGTCGGTGGGCATCGCGCTGTTCCCGGACCACGGCAGCGACGAGCACGAGCTGGCGCTGAACGCCGACCACGCGATGTACCGCGCCAAGGCCGGCGGGCGCGACAGCGTCGAGATGTACCGCGCGGAGATGGGAGAGCTGGCTCCGCCGGATCCGGAGGATCGGACCGGGTAGCGCGATCCCGCCCGGACGCGCCGCGACCGGGCCCCGGTACGGGCCGCCGCGCTACGCGGTGCCGCCGACCGTCAACCCGTCGATCTTGAGCGTCGGCTGGCCGACGCCGACCGGGACGCTCTGGCCGTCCTTGCCGCAGGTGCCGATGCCGCTGTCGAGCTCGAGGTCGTTGCCGACCATCGAGACGCGGGTCAGCGCGTCGGGACCGTTGCCGATCAGCGTCGCGCCCTTGACCGGGTACGCCAGCTTGCCGCCCTCGATCTTCCACGCCTCGGCCATCGAGAACACGAACTTGCCGCTGGTGATGTCGACCTGCCCGCCGCCGAAGTTGACCGCGTAGAGGCCGTCTGTCGACCGACGCGATGATCGCGGCCGGATCGTGCCCGCCGGCGAGCATCAGCGTGTTGGTCATCCGCGGCATCGGCAGGTGCGCGAACGACTCGCGCCGGCCGTTGCCGGTCGGCGCGACGCCCATCAGCCGCGCGTTCTGCTCGTCCTGCATGTAGCCCTTCAGGATGCCGTCCTCGATCAGCACCGTGCGCTGCGTCGGGTTGCCCTCGTCGTCGACGTTGAGCGAGCCGCGCCGCCGCTCGATCGTCCCGTCGTCGATCACGGTGATGCCCTTCGCCGCCACGCGCTGGCCGACGCGGCCCGAGAACGCGCTCGTGCCCTTGCGGTTGAAGTCGCCCTCGAGGCCGTGGCCGATCGCCTCGTGCAGCAGGATGCCGGGCCAGCCGTGGCCGAGCACGACGGTCATCGTGCCGGCGGGCGCCTCGCGCGCGTCGAGGTTCAGCAGCGCCTGGTTGACCGCCTGCTTCGCGTAGTCGGCGAGCAGCGCGTCGGTGAAGTGGTGGTAGTCGAAGCGCCCGCCGCCGCCGGCGTAGCCCTGCTCGCGCCGCTTGCCGTCCTCGACGATCACGGTCAGCGACACCCGCACCAGCGGCCGCACGTCGGCGGCGATCAGGCCGTCGCTGCGCGCGACGAGGATCGCCTCGTACTCGCCGGCGATCGACGCCATGACCTGGACGACGCGGCGGTCGAGCGCGCGCGCCATCTTCTCCAGCCGCTCGAGCAGCGACACCTTGGCCTCGTCGGGCAGCGAGGTCACCGGGTCCTGCGGCAGGTACAGCGAGCGCGCGCTGCCCAGCCGCTCGACGCCGACCGCGACCGACTGCCCCTGCCGGCCGATGGCGCGCGTGGCGATCGCCGCCTCGTCGAGCGCCGCCAGCGTGATGTCGTCGGAGTAGGCGAAGGCCTGCTTCTCGCCGCGGACCGCGCGCACGCCGACGCCGCGGTCGATGGAGAATGCGCCCGACTTGACGATGCCCTCCTCCAGCGCCCAGCTCTCGATCCGCGAGTACTGGAAGAAGAGGTCGGAGAAGTCGACGTCGTGCGTGTGGATCGAGGCGAGGACGCGCGCGAGGTGCGCCGGCTCGAGCCCCGCGGGCTCCAGCAGCAGGCGCTTCGCCTCGGCGACGAGCGCGCCGTCGACGGCGGGCAGCGATAGATCGGTCACGGTGATCCTATGGCAGTGGCGGGCAGCCCGCGGAAGGCGTCGGGCTTCGGCCGACGGGCGGTCGCGCGGTTCCGGAGCGCAATGATACCTTGACCCGCGCACAAGGCATTTGCCAGCCAATCCGAGGCGCACGTGGCGTGGTCCGGGCCGGGGTCCGGCGAACCCTCAGTACCCCATTCGGGTCTCGCCGGACCCCGGCCCGGACCACGCGCGCCGCGGCAGGCGAGATGCCGCTCAAACCGCAGCGGGCGAAGCCGCCGCTCAAACCGCGGGGCGGGGCGCCGCTCAAACCGCACGGGCGAAGCGCGAGCGTCCCGGGGCTCGCCCGCCGTGGCGGATCCGACGCGGCGCGGCGCGGGGCGGGTGCCGGCGAGACCCGAATGGGGTACTGAGGGTTCGCCGGCACCCGCCCCGCGCCGCGCACACCGGCGGCACGCTCACGTCGGGGGCGACACTCCGCTCACGCCGCGCTCGCAGTACGTGCGCCACACGCCCCGCAGCGCGGACTCCAGGTTGCGCGTGAACCGCGGCCCGTCGCACAGCGGCGAGACGCGCATCCGCTCGCGCTGCGCCGTGCGCACTTCGGCGAGCCGCTCGGGCATGCCCGCCCAGCGCACGGCGAGGTCGACGTACTCGTCCGGCGTGCGGGCGATGAACTCGTCGGCGCCGATCAGCCGCAGCATGGCGGAGGTCTGCCGGGCGATCATCCGCTCCTGCTCGATGGCGACGATCGGCACGCCCTGCCACAGCGCTTCGCAGGTGGTGAGGCCGCCGTTGTAGGGGAAGGTGTCGAGGCACAGATCGATGTCGCCGTACTCGGCGAGCATCTGCGGGTGCGGCGACTTCTCCCTCAACTCGACGCGCTCCGCCGCCACGCCCCGCGCGGCGAACTGCGCGAGCAGCGCGGTCCGCGCGTACGGAATCGCGAGCGCCGAGTTCTTGATGACGAGGCGCGCGGCCGGCACCCGCTGCAGGATCGCGGCCCAGCACGCGATGACGTCGACGCCGAGCTTGTCGTAGCGGTTGAACGAGCCGAACGTGAACCCGCCGCGCCCGCGACAGGGCGCGGGCGCGACCGGCGGCGCGTAGTCGACCGGCGTGTAGCAGAAGCGGCTGTCGGCGAGCACCAGCGGCGTCTCGGTGTAGCGCTGCGGGCTGCCCGGCGGCGTCGTGTACGGGTCGGTCAGGATGTAGTCGACGGTGTCCATGCCCGTCGTGTTCCAGTACCCGAGCCAGGTGACCTGCACCGGCGCGGGCTTGCGCGCGAACACCAGCAGCCGCGCATCGGGCGTGTGGCCGTCGAGGTCGACGAGGATGTCGATGCCGTCGGCGGCGACCTGCGCGGCGACGGCGTCGTCGGACAGCGGCAGCACTTCGCGCCACGCGTCGAAGGCGCCGCGCAGCTCGGCCGTGTACGCATCGGGCCGGCGCGTGCCCGAATAGGCGTAGACGGCGAAGGCGTCGTGGTCGTGGTGCCGCAGCACGCTGCGCAGGAAGTGGCCGAGGATGCGCCCGTCGAAGCCCTCGGACACGTAGCCGAGGCGCAGCCGGCGCTCGGGCTCGCGCGGGTTCGGGTACGCGGGCGATCGCGGGTAGTGCGGCGCCGCGTGCCGTCGCGCCCAGGCGACGTGGCGCGCGTACAGCTCGTCGTGCGACGTCGACTGGTCGTAGTAGAGCGAGATCAGCGCGTTGCTGGCGAGCGCCGCGTTGCCCGGGTCGCAGGCGACCGAGCGGTCGTAGCAGCGGATCGCCTCGGGCAGGTTGCCGAGGTATTTCTCGACGTTGCCGAGGTTGTTCCAGATGCCCGGACGAATCGGGCTGCAGCTCGAGCGCCCGGCGGTAGCAGGTCCGCGCGGCGGGAAAGTCGAAGCGGCGCGTGTGGAAGTTGCCGACCATGAACAGCGCGCGCGCGCTGCCGGGATGGGCCTCGGCGAGGCGCGTGTGGTAGTGCAGCGCCGCCTCGGCGTCGCCGGCGCCCTCCGCCAGCGTCGCCATGCCGGCGAGCGCGTCGAAGCTGCGCGGATCGCCGTCGAGGACCGCGAGGTAGCCGCGCTGCGCGTCCTCGAGCCGCCCGGCCGCGCGCGCCTGCTCGGCGGCGGCGAGGACGACGGCGGGCGGCGCGGCCGCGGCGGGCGCCGGTGCCGGCTGCCTGATTCACGGGCCGGCCGTGGCAGTGCTTGTACTTCCTCCCGCTGCCGCACGGACAGGGATCGTTGACGCGCGGGGGGCCGGAGCCCGGGGATGGGCGGATGCGCGTCACGTCGATCGGTCGTTGGCGCCCGGGCGCTGCCGGCGACGCGGTCCCTCGCGCCGGGCTCAGCCGACGGAGACCGCGCCCTTGCCGAGGTAGGTCGCCGCCACCCGCGGGTTCGCCGCGAGCTCGACGCTCGGCCCCTCGATGGCGAGCTCGCCGGTCTCGAGCACGTAGCCGTAGTCGGCCACCTGCAGCGCGGCGCGCGCGTTCTGCTCGACCAGCAGGATCGAGACGCCGGCCGCGCGGAGCTCGGCGATGATCTTGAAGATCTCGCGGACGATCAGCGGCGCGAGCCCCAGCGAAGGCTCGTCGAGCATCAGCAGCTTCGGCTGGCCCATCAGCGCGCGGGCCATCGCGAGCATCTGCCGCTCGCCGCCCGACAGCGTCCCGGCGAGCTGCTGGCGGCGCTCCTTCAGCCGCGGGAAGCGGTGGTAGACCTCGTCCAGCGTGCGCCTCCAGCCGCGGTCGCCGTGGCGCACGCGCTGGAACGCGCCGAGCTCCAGGTTGTCGGCGACGCTCATGCCGGCGAAGAGCTCGCGGCGCTCCGGAACGAGGATCAGCCCGCGCGCGACGCGCTGCTCGACCGACAGCGCCTCCGCCGGCTCGCCGAGATAGCGGACCTCGCCGCGCGCCGGCAGCAGCCCCATCGCGGCGCCGAGCAGCGTCGTCTTGCCCGCGCCGTTCGGGCCGATCACCGTGACGATCCTGCCCGGCTGCACGACCAGCGAGATGCCGTGCACGGCCTCGACCTTGCCGTAGGCGACGCTGACGGTGCGCAGTTCGAGCAGCGGTGGGGTCATCGCATCCGGGTCCGGGCTTCGCGCGGGCGGCTACACGCCGCCCAGGTAGGCTTCGAGCACGACGGGGTTCCTCTGGATCTCGGCCGGCAGCCCCTCGGCGAGCTTCTCGCCGAAGTCCATCACCACCAGCCGGTCGGTGATGCCCATGACGAAGTCCATGTCGTGCTCGACCAGCAGCACCGTCATGCCCTCGGCGCGCAGCTGGCGCAGCAGCGCGGCGAGCTCCTGCTTCTCGAGGAAGCGCAGGCCCGCCGCCGGCTCGTCGAGCAGCAGCAGCACCGGATCGGACGCGAGCGCGCGCGCGATCTCGACGACGCGCTGCTTGCCGAGCGCGAGGCTGCCCGCCGCCGCGTGCATGTGCGCGCCGAGGCCGACGCGCTCGATCGCCCGCGCCGCCTCGGCGCGCGTGCGCGCCTCCTCGGCCCGGTCGAGGCGCAGGGCCGCGCGCACGACTCCGGCGCTGCCGCGCAGGTAGGCGCCCAGCGCGACGTTGTCGAGCACGCTCATCTGCGGCACGAGCTTCACGTGCTGGAAGGTGCGGCCGATGCCGCGGCGCGCGATCGCGTGCGGCCTGCTGCCGCCGATCGACTCGCCGCGGAACACGACGTCGCCGGCCGTCAGCGGCAGCGCCCCGGAGATGAGGTTGAACATCGTGCTCTTGCCGGCGCCGTTCGGCCCGATCAGGCCGAGGATCTCGCCGGGCCGGATCGTGAACGACAGGTCGTTGACCGCGATCAGGCCGCCGAACTGCTTGCGCGCCGCGCGGACGTCGAGCAGCGGCCCGTCCGGCGCCGTCCGCACGCGTGCGGGCAGCGGCTCCGCCGGCGGCCACCGGCGGCGGCAGCGCGCACCGGCAGCAGCCGCGCGAGCCACGGCCAGACGCCGTCGCGCGCCCGCTGCAGCACGATCACCATCAGGATGCCGAAGACGACGATCTCGAAGTTGCCGCTGCGGCCGAGGATCGTCGGCAGCAGGTCCTGCAGCACCTGCTTCAGCAGCGTGATCAGCGTCGCGCCGATCACCGCGCCCCAGACGCTGCCGGCGCCGCCGACGACCGCCATGAACAGGTACTCGATGCCCTGGTTGATGCCGAACGGCGTCGGGTTGACGAACCGCTGCAGGTGCGCGTACAGCCAGCCCGACACGCTCGCGAGCAGCGCCGCGTAGACGAACACGACGATCTTGAGGCGCACGGTGTCGATGCCGAACGCCGAGGCCATCTCGCCCTGCCCCTTGAGCGCGCGGATCGCCCGGCCCGGCCGCGAATCGAGCAGGTTGGACGTCGTCCACAGCGCGGCGAGCGCGATCAGCCAGATCAGGTAGTAGTAGTAGCGCTCGTTGCGCAGCTCCAGCCCGAACAGGTCGAGCGCGGGGATGCTGGTGATGCCGGTGTGCCCGCCGAGGAACTCGACGTTGCCGAACATGAAGTAGATGCTGATGCCCCAGGCGATCGTCGCGAGCGGCAGGTAGTGGCCCTTCATCGTCAGCGTCAGCACGCCGTTGAACAGCGCGAGCGCGACGGTCAGCACGAGGCCGATCACGAGGTTCACCCACGGCGAGAGCCCGTGGACGGTCGCAGAGGTACGCCGTCGTGTAGGCGCCGAGGCCGACGAACGCCGCCTGCCCGAACGACGTCTGCCCGGCGACTCCGGTCAGCAGCACGAGCCCCAGCGCGACGATGCTGTAGAGGCCGATGTAGTTGCCCAGCGTGACCCAGAACTGCGGCGCGACGAGCGGCACGCCGAGCAGCACGCGACGAAGGCGCGACCCGACGCGCCGACGGCAGCCCGCTCGCGCTCACCCGCCTCGAAGTGCACACGCGCGACGAGGCGGCGCTCGATCGCTCGCACGCGCCTTCGGGCCTGGCCTGCGCCTGCTCGCTCACTCGTCCTCCTCGCGAATGCTGCGTCGTGAGGCTGCGCCACAGCAGCACCGGGCACGATCAGCGTGAAGACGATCACCTCCTTGAAGCCGCTCGCCCAGAACGACGCGAACGCCTCGATCAGGCCGACGAACAGCGCGCCGAGCGGCGGCGAGCGGGTAGCTCACCAGCCCGCCGATGATCGCGCCGACGAAGCCCTTCAGGCTGACCAGGAACCCCGAGTCGTAGTAGACGGTCGTGATCGGCCCGATCAGCACGCCCGAGAACGCGCACAGCAGCGAGGCCAGCGTGAACGTCAGCGCGCCGGCGAGGTCCGGGGAAATCCCGACGAGCCGCGCGCCGACGCGGTTCAGCGCCGTCGCCCGCAGCGCCTTGCCGGTCAGCGTCCGGCCGAAGAAGACGGCGAGCGCCGCGATCAGCGCGACGCTCGCGAGCACGACGAGCAGGCTCTGCACGCTGACCGTGATGCCGCCAGACCTCGAACGACGCATCGGAGAACGGCGGCGTGCGCGAGCCTTCGGCGCCGAAGAACCAGAGGCCCAGCCCGGTCAGCGCGAAGTGCACGGCCACCGACACGATCAGCAGCACGAGCACGCTCGCCTCGGCGATCGGCTGGTAGGCGATCCGGTAGAGCAGCGGCCCGAGCGCCGTGACCAGCGCGAGCGTCACGCCGA
Organism: uncultured beta proteobacterium; assembly: GCA_963832705.1. GTDB lineage: Bacteria > Pseudomonadota > Gammaproteobacteria > Burkholderiales > Casimicrobiaceae > CAIWHR01. The sequence goes on from CAWHVP010000010.1 coordinate 743,190, forward strand.
TCTGCGCCCAGAACGGCAGCTCCAGCTTCGCGAGCCACCAGGCCGCGCCGGCGATCGCGGCGGGCACGACGGTCCAGACGGCGAGCTGCCGCGGGATCCGGCGCGGCTCGCCCCGCGCGACGCAGGACCAGGTCTCGATGGCGCCGGCGACGACCGCCATGCCGAGCGAGCAGCCCGATGGTGCCCGGCGCCTTCCCGGCCTGCAGGCCCGCGAGCGTCAGCGTGCCGTAGGCGACGAACTCGCCCGAGGGCACCCAGATCACGCGCGTCACCGCGAACACCAGCACCAGCGCCAGCGCCAGCAGCGCGTAGACCGCACCGTTGGTGATGCCGTCCTGCGTGAGCAGCGCGAAGATCTGCAGGTCCATGGCGGCGGCGGCGCGGCGGGTGCTGGGTCGAGGGGCGGCGGTGCAACAAAAAGGCCGGCTGCAGTCTTGTCGCAGCCGGCCGTCGGAGGGGCGTCAGGTCACTTCGCGAGGACCCACTTGCCGTCCTGGATCGTGATCATCGTCCGCGCGCGGTTGTCGAGGCCGTTGTGGTCCTGCGGCGTCATCGTGTACACGCCGTGCGACGCGACCAGCTCCTTCGTGTTCTCGAGCGCGTCGCGCAGCGCGACGCGGAACTCCTTCGTCCCCGGCTTGCCCTTCTTCAGCGCTTCCGGCACGGCGCGCGCGAGCAGCATGTAGGCGTCCCAGGCGTGGCCGCCGAACGTCGAGCGCGTGTCCTTGCCGAACTTCGCCTCGTACTTGGTGATGTACTCGCCGGCCGACTTCTTCAGCGGGTTGGAGTCGGGCAGCTGCTCGAACACCAGCATCGGGCCGATCGGCAGGATCGTGCCGTTGCCGTCCTTGCCGACGACGCGCAGGAAGTCGGGGTTGGCGATGCCGTGCGTCTGGTAGATCTTGCCCTTGTAGCCGCGCGCGAGCGAGCTCCTTCTGCGGCGTCGCGCCCGGGGTGCCCGAGGCGCCGATCAGCACCGCGTCGGGCTTGGCGGCCACGATCTTGAGCACCTGGCCCGTCACCGACGGGTCGTTGCGGTTGTACTTCTCCTCGGCGACGACCGTGATGCCGGCGGTCTTCGCCGAGCGCTTCATCTCGTTGAGCCAGCCGTCGCCGTAGGCGTCGGCGAAGCCGATGTAGGCCATCGTCTTGATGCCGTTCGCCTTCATGTGCACGGCGATCGCGTCGGCCATCAGCGCGTCGTTCTGCGGCGTCTTGAACACCCACTTGGTCTTCGGGTTCGCCGGGTTGACGATCATCGCCGACGCCGCCATCGAGATCATCGGGGTCTCGGCGTCCGCGACCACGTCGACCATCGCGAGCGAGTTCGGGGTGATCGTCGAGCCGATGATCACGTCGACCTTGTCCTCGGAGATCAGCTTGCGGGTGTTGGTGACCGCCTTGGTCGTGTCCGACGCGTCGTCGAGGATGATCCAGTTGACCTTCTCGCCGCCGATGCTGTTCGGCAGCAGCTCGAAGGTGTTCTTCTCGGGGATGCCGAGCGACGCGGCGGGTCCGGTGGCCGAGAGCGTGACGCCGACGTTGATGTCGGCCGCGGCGGGCGCGGCGGCCAGGACGAGCGCGGCGGCGAGCGCCGGCATGAGAGTGCGGACGTGCATGGAATTCCTCCTGAGCCTCGATGATGTTTCGAGCCGCGCTCGAAATGCGGTCGTCTGCGCGACCGTTTTCTCCTGCACCGGCGCCGGGTGGTGTCGGTGCGCGCGCATGAGGGACGATTCTGGCAAACCCGGTCGCGCGGGTCAACGTCTCATTCTTGATCCGTCGCAAGAAAACCCGGGCCGTGCGCCCGCTGCAACGGATGCGGGCGGGCGCGACCGGCGGCGCGCGGGCGCCGCGGCGGCTACTTCTTTGCCAGCGCGTCGCGGATCTCGCGCAGCAGCAGCACGTCCTCGGGCGTGGGCGGCGGCGGCGCGGGCGCGGCGGGCGGAGCTTCGCGCTTCAGCCGGTTGACCTGCTTCACCATCATGAAGATGACGAAGGCGAGGATGGCGAAGTTGATGACGACGGTGATGAAGCTGCCGTAGGCGAACAGCGGGACGCCGGCCTTGGTCAGCGCCTCGTAGGTCATCGGACCGCTGTAGCCGGCCGGCGGGCTGCCCAGCGCCACGAACCAGTTGGAGAAGTCGAGCCCGCCGAAGATGCGGCCCACGACCGGCATGATCAGGTCCTTGACCAGCGAATCGACGATCTTGCCGAACGCCGCGCCGATGATGACGCCGACGGCGAGGTCCATCACGTTGCCCTTCAGGGCGAACTCGCGAAACTCCGATGCCATGCTCATGCGCGTTTCCTCACGACGTGCGCGGCCTGTGCCGCGAAGCGGACCGCGTTCGGCGGATCAGACGGCGGCCTCGCCCGACTCCCCGGTGCGGATCCGGATCACCTGGTCGACCGAGGTCACGAAGATCTTGCCGTCGCCGATCTTGCCGGTGCGGGCGGCGCGGACGATCGACTCGACCGCGCGATCGACCTGCGCCTCCTGCACGATCACCTCGACCTTGACCTTGGGCAGGAAATCGACGACGTACTCGGCGCCGCGGTAGAGCTCGGTGTGGCCCTTCTGCCGGCCGAAACCCTTCACCTCGGTGACGGTGAGACCGGAAACGCCGATCTCGGACAGCGCCTCGCGCACCTCGTCGAGCTTGAACGGCTTGATGATCGCTTCGATTTTCTTCATGGGAGGAACCACGGCCACGTTGGAACGGGAGCCGCGCGGAGACCGCGCGCCAATGCCAGGATAGCTTACACGATGGCGGGCGGCATACCTAGCGCCGCGCGCCGTCCGCGACGTGCTCCCAGTCGGCCCACGCCGACGTGATCGGGTAGCGCCAGTCCTTGCCGAAGCCGCGCGGCGTGATCCGGATGCCGATCGCCGCCTGCCGCCGCTTGTATTCGCTGATCTTGATCAGGCGCACGATCCTGCGCACGTCGGCGGGAGCGAATCCCTGCGCGACGATCTCGGCGGGGCTGCGGTCCTGCTCGACGTAGGCCTCGAGCACGGCGTCGAGGACGTCGTAGGGCGGCAGCGAGTCCTGGTCGGTCTGGTTCGCGCGCAGCTCCGCCGAAGGCGCGCGGGTGATGATCCGCTCGGGGATCACGCGGCCCAGGCGGTTGCGGTAGCGCGACAGCCGGTAGACGAGCGTCTTGCTGATGTCCTTCAGCACGGCGAAGCCGCCGGCCATGTCGCCGTAGAGCGTCGCGTAGCCGACCGCCATCTCCGACTTGTTGCCGGTCGTCAGCACGATCGAGCCGAACTTGTTCGACAGCGCCATCAGCAGCGTGCCGCGGATGCGCGCCTGGATGTTCTCCTCGGTGGTGTCGGGCGGGAGGTCCCTGAACTCGCCGGCGAGGGCGTGGAGGAAGGCCCGGAACATCGGCTCGATCGAGATCTCGTCGTAGCGCACGCCGACGATGGCCGCCATCGCCCGCGCGTCCTCGAGGCTGATCGCCGCGTTGTAGTGCGACGGCAGCATCACCGCCCGGACGCGATCGGGTCCCAGCGCGTCGACGGCGACGGCGAGCGTCAGCGCCGAGTCGATGCCCCCGGAGAGGCCCAGCAGCACGCCGGGGAACCGGTTCTTGCGGACGTAGTCGCGCACGCCCATCACCAGCGCCGCGTAGACGTGCGGCTCCAGCTCGGCGTCGAGCGCGCCGCGCACCGGCTTCGGCGCGCCGCCCTCGAACGAGGCGATCGCGACCGTCTCGTGCCACGCCGGCAGCTGCTGCGCGACCTCGCCCGCGGCGTCGACGACGAACGACGCCCCGTCGAACACGAGCTCGTCCTGCCCGCCGACGCGGTTGACGTAGACGACCGGCACGCCGGTCTCGCGCGCCCGGGCGCCGACCTGCGTCCGGCGCAGCTCGTGCTGGCGCGTGTGGTACGGCGACCCGTTGGCGACGACGATCAGCCCCGCGCCCGCCTCCCGGCTCTGCCGCGCGGGCTCGGCGAACCAGCAGTCCTCGCAGATCAGGAAGCCGACGGGCACGCCGTCGACGTCGACGACGCAGGGCGCGCTGCCGGCGACGAAGTAGCGCTCCTCGTCGAACACCGTGTAGTTGGGCAGCCGCTGCTTGCGGTAGACCGCCGCGACCCGTCCGTCGCGCAGGACGGCGAGCGCGTTGTAGCACCGCCCGTCGGCCACTTCGGGAAAGCCCACCGCGACGGTGCTGCCGCGAACCGCGGCCGCCAGCGCCGCGAGCTCGCGCCCGCAGGCGTCGAGGAAAGCCGGGCGCAGCAGCAGGTCCTCGGGCGGGTAGCCGCACAGCGAGAGCTCCGGGGTGACGACGAGCCGCGCGCCGGCGCGCTCGCCCTCGGCCACCGCCGCCAGGATCGAACGGGCGTTGCCGGCGAGGTCGCCGACGACCTGATCGAGCTGCGCGATCGCGATCTGCATGCGAAAAATGGTAGCACGCGCTGAGTTCCGGATTGCCGCGGGGTGGCGTTCACGCCAGAATTCGCGCCTGCCCATGGACACGCCCGCCCCGACGCCCCGCTCCACCCCGCCCGACGCCGCGTCGTCGCCGCCGTGCATCGTCCGCGACGACGTGCCGCTCGCGGCGATTCCGGCCGCGCAGTGGGACGCGCTCGCGCCGGGCCAGCCGCTGCTGTCGCACGCCTTCCTCTCGGCGCTGCACGAGACCGGCTGCGCGTCGCCGCCGACGGGCTGGCAGCCGCGCTACGTCACCGCGTGGGCCGGCGCGCGCCTCGCCGGCGCGCTGCCGCTGTACGCGAAGGCGCACTCGTACGGCGAGTACGTGTTCGACTGGGCCTGGGCCGACGCCTATCGCCGCCATCGCCGCCGCTACTACCCGAAGCTCGTCGCCGCGATCCCGTTCACGCCGACCAGCGGGCCGCGGCTGCTCGCGCCGGACGCGCCGACGCGCGATGCGCTGCTCGCGCACGCGCTGTCGCTGCTCGACGGCGGCGCGTACTCGTCGCTGCACGTGCTGTTCGCGACCGACGACGACGCCGCGCGCTGCGCGGCAGGCGGGGATGCCGATCCGCCACGGCGTGCAGTTCCACTGGGACAACCCGGGCTATCGCGACTTCGCCGACTTCCTCGCGGCGTTCAACCACGACAAGCGCAAGAAGGTGAAGCAGGAGCGGCGCCGCGTCGCGGAAGCGGGCATCACCTTCACCCGTCGCACCGGGCGCGAAATCACCGCCGCCGACTGGGCGTTCTTCCACGCCTGCTACACGCTGACCTATCACGCGCACGGCTCGACGCCTTACCTCACGCGCGAGTTCTTCGAGGCGATCGGGAGCGCGATGCCGGAGCACCTGCTGCTCGTCGTCGGCGAGCGCGGCGGCAGCCCCGTCTGCGCGGCGCTCGACGTCTACACCGCCGACACGCTGTGGGGGCGCTACTGGGGCACGACCGAGTACGTGCCCGGGCTGCACTTCGAGGCCTGCTATTACCAGGCGATCGAGTTCTGCATCGAGCGCGGGATCGCGCGCTTCGAGGGCGGCGCGCAGGGAGCGCACAAGCTCGCGCGCGGCCTGCTGCCGGTGACGACGTCGTCGGCGCACGCGATCGCCGATCCCGACTTCGCCGCGGCGATCGCGGACTTCTGCGCGCGCGAGCGCTCGCAGGTCGCGCAGGCCGTCGACGAGCTCGAGACCGCGAGCCCGTTCAAGACGCCGTCGCTCGACGTGACGCTGCGCGACGAGGCCGCGTAGCCCGGGCCGGTCTGCGGCGACGACGCCGCGGCGGCCGCGCGCAGGGCTCCGTCGCGTCCCGGGTTTCGCCTCCGGCGCAACCCGGGCTACACTGTCCGGTTCCGGCGGTTCCCTTCCCCCTGCCCCATTTCCCGATGAACGACACGATCCTGCTCGAACGCGACGGTCCCGTCGCCACCCTGACGCTCAACCGCCCGAAGTCGCTCAACACGCTCGACGTCGCGATGGTCGACGCGCTGGTCGCGTGCAGCGCCGAGGTCGCCGCCGACGACTCGCTCGCCGTCGTCGTGCTGCGCGGCGCCGGCAGCCACTTCATGGCCGGCGGCGACATCCGGACCTTCGCCGAGTCGCTGCCGAACCCGCCCGCCGAGCGGCAGGCGACCTTTCAGCGGATGATCGAGCGGATCAACGTCGCGATGGAGAACCTGCACCGGATGCCGCATCCGCTGATCGGCCGCGTGCACGGCGCGGTGGCCGGGCTCGGCCTGTCGCTGGTCGCCGCCTGCGACATCGCCGTGGCGTCCGACGACGCGTACTTCGCGTCGGCCTACCGCCACATCGCGCTGTCGCCCGACGGCGGCGGCTCGTGGACGCTGCCGCGCGTCGTCGGCCTGCACAAGGCGATGGAGATCCTGCTGCTGGGCGAGCGCTTCGACGCGGCCGAGGCGGCGCGGATCGGCATCGTCAACAAGGTGGTGCCCGCGGCCGGGCTCGATGCCGCCGTCGCGGCGATCGTCGATTCGCTGGTCAAGGGTCCGCGGTTCGCCCTGCGCGGCGCGCGCAGGCTGGTGCGCGACGCGCTGGAGCGCTCGCTGTCCGAGACGCTGCAGGCCGAGGCGGTCAGCTTCGGCCGCTGCACGGGGACCGCCGATTTCGCCGAGGGCATCACCGCGTTCCTCGGCAAGCGCCCTGCCCGCTACGATCGCGGCTAGCGGCCGCGCCCGCGGGCGACCCGGAGCCGGAGGCACGGATGCAATCCGAGCGTGGGCCGTTCGCGTCCGGGTCTTCCTGCAGCGGTTCTGGCAGCCGGCCGGGGCGTGCATGACCTGCATGCCGGGCAGCCTCGCCAACGTCTGGAGCCTCGCGCACTGGACGCTGGCGCTGCAGACCGGCTTCGCCACGGCCGTGCTGGCGCTGCTGCTCACGTTCACGCCCGCGCGCCGGCTCTACCTGAACCCGTGGGGCAACGCGCTCGTCGTGGGCGCGCTGACCGCGCTGGCCGACGCGTGGTCGCACCCGAGCAATTACGGCTTCGCGTATGCCGAGTCGCTGCTGACCGGGCTCGTTTCCGGCGTGCTCGCCCTCGTCGGCTGGTACCTGTTCGAGGATCGCGCGCGGCGGCTGCGCGCGCTGTGGTCGCGCGTCACGGGGAAGTCGGGTTGAGCGGACAGGCGCGGCCGTAGCCGGGCGTCGAGCCAGGCAGAACCAGGGGAGTCGGCGGCACTGCCCGCGCCCCCCGCGCTTCGCCCACGCCCGGCCCGGACTACCGGTTGAAGTCCTCGTCCTTCGGGGGCGCGTCGGCGACGCGCGGCGGCTCGTTGCCGGGCTTGGCGTCGGGCTTGCGGCCGCGACGATTGCGATTGTGGCGCGGACGGTTCTTGCCCTGACCGCCGCCGCCCGGACCGCCGCCCGGGGCACCCGCGGGACCACCCCGGGGCCCCTTCGGCCGCGGCGCCTCGGTTCCCGGCAACCCGGCGGGAATCGCGCCCGGCACGGTCAACGTCGTCATCACGATCGGCGAGCCCGATGGGCCGTGGGGCACGCCTCCGGGCCGCGGCTTGCCCTTGTAGCCGGGACGTCCCTGGCCGGCGTGGGCGCCGCCCGGATGTCCCTGGCCGGCATGGGGACCGGGGTGCCCCTGGCCGGGGCGTGCGCCGGGATGACCCGGCCGCGGCCCCTTGCCCTTGCCCTTCCCCTGGCCGTGCCGGGGACCGCCCGGCGGTCCCTGGCGCGGGCCGCCCGGTTGCCCGTGGCGCGGACCGCCCTGCCCCGCGCCGTGCCGCGATCCCGGTTGCCCCTGCCGCGGCGCCCCCTGGCCGGGGGCGCGCCCGGCGGCAAAGCTGAGCGCGCGCGGGCCGTGCATCCGCTCGAAGACCTCGGCGGTGTTGCCGTTGACTTCCTCTTCCTCCTCGGGCACGGGCTCGAGCACGTTGCCCGTCCGCGCGTCCTCGTCCGCCAACGACTCCAATTCGTCCGCGTCCGCGCCGGCATCGGCGTCGAAATCGCGCGGGCCGCGCGCCGGCGGCTTCCCGGCCGGCGTCCCGTCGCCCTTCATCCCCGCGGTGGCCAGCACGCTCCCCACCTCTTCCGGGGACAACTCGAGCATCTGCCCGCGCTTGATCCGGGACGGCATCGCGACGGGGCCGTAGCGGGTGCGGATCAGGCGGCTGACGGTGAGGCCCAGCGCCTCGAACAGCCGCCGCACCTCGCGGTTGCGGCCTTCCTTCAGCACGACGTGGTACCAGTGGTTCGCGCCTTCGCCGCCGCCGTCGTCGAGCTTCTCGACGTTCGCGCGCCCGTCCTCGAGCTCGATGCCCGTGAGCAGCGACTGCTGCTGCTCCGGCGTCAGCGTGCCCATCACCCGCACCGCGTATTCGCGGGCGACCTCGTAGCGCGGGTGCATCAGGCGGTTGGCGAGCTCCCCGGAATTCGTGAACAGCAGCAGGCCCTCGGTGTTGAAGTCGAGGCGGCCGACGGCGATCCACTTGCCGGTGCCGATGTTCGGCAGCTTCTCGAACACCGTGGGCCGACCCTCGGGATCGTCGCGCGTGACGATCTCGCCGGCGGGCTTGTGGTACATCAGGATGCGCACGCGCGGCGCGCTGAAGCGGACCTTGACCAGCTCGCCGTTGATGCGCACCTCGTCGCCGGGGCCGACCTTCTGCCCGATGTCCGCGGGCTCGCGATTGACGGTGATCCGGCCGGCGATGATCAGCTCCTCCATCGCCCGGCGCGAGCCGAAGCCGCACGAGGCCAGCACCTTGTGCAGGCGCTGCGGCTCGGTGAAGACCTCGTCAGTGGAGGAGCGGTGGCGCGTCGGGCCCAGGCCCGCCGCTATCTGCTGCATCGCCACGCTCGAGTGCTGCATCGGGCCCGTCATCGGGCCGGTCTTCGGGCGTCGCCAGGAGGATTGGGCTCGCGAGCGCGAGTTGCGCTTCGGCGGCTTTGGTGGGTGCATCGGGCATCTCCAGCAGGTGGGAAGCGTCGAGCTCGGCCAGGGGGGGCAGCTCGGAAAGCGAGCGCAGGCCGAGATCGTCGAGAAAGGTCTTGGTGGTCGCGTAGAGCGCCGGGCGGCCCGGCGTCTCGCGGTGACCGACCACTTCGACCCATTGGCGGTCCTCCAGCGCCTTGATGACGTTGGTGGACACCGCAACGCCGCGGATCGCCTCGATGTCGCCGCGCGTTGCCGGTTGCTGATAGGCGATGATCGCCAGGGTTTCCATCACCGCGCGCGAGTAGCGCGGCGGCCTTTCCGGCGAGAGCCGGTCGAGATGGCGCTGGACCGACGGCTTCGCCTGGAAGCGCCAGCCGGACGCGACCTGGACGAGCTCGACCGAGCGCGCGCTCCACTCGGCGCGCAGGTCGTCGAGCAGCCTGCGCACGACGTCGGTCTCGAGCGGCGGCTCGAACATCCGCGCGAGCTGCGGCACGGCGACCGCTTCGCCGGACACGAGCAGCGCCGCTTCCAGAATTGACTTGATCTCCTGCAGATCGTCCATCAGTTGCCTGTCGTTCGGGTCGATGGCCCTGTTTCGCCGGGCGGGCGTCTTTGCTGCCTGCCGTCCGCGTCGCGCCCGGTCCGCCCGCGGAGCGCGGCCAGCGTCGCTGCGGGTGCCACGCTCGCGTCGGCTAGTCGGCGTCGGCGGCGAGCGCGAAGCCCGGCTCGCCCTTCCTCAGCACGTAGATCGGCGCGTAAGGCTCGGCCTGCGTGATTCCGACCAGCTCCTCGCGCGCAAGCTCCAGCAGCGCGAGGAAGGTCACGATCAAGTGCGCGACGTCGGCGTGGGCCGCGAAGAGCGCCGTGAACTCCACGTACTGCGACGGATCCAGGGCCTTGAGCAGCCGGCTCATCTCCGCGCGCACCGACAACTGCTCCCGCGTGACGAGATGATGCCGGTTCACCTTCGCGCGCGCAAGCAGTCCCGCCCACGCCGCCCGCAGGTCGTCGGGCGAGACGTCGGGCAGCCGGGCCGCCGCCATCCGCTCGAGGAAGACGCGCGCGAGCTCGAAATCGCGCTCGACCAGCGGCAGCTCGTCCAGCTTGCGTGCGGCGAGCTTCATCTTCTCGTACTCGAGCAGCCGGCGCACGAGCTCGGCGCGGGGGTCCTCGGCCTCGTCGGACACGAGCGCCGGCGGCTTGGGCAGCAGCAGCCGCGACTTGATCTCGATCAGCACCGCCGCCATCAGCAGGTACTCGGCGGCGAGCTCGAGCTGCGTGCGCCGCATCATCTCGACGTAGCCGAGGTACTGCCGCGTCAGCTCGGCCATCGGGATGTCGAGGACGTTGATGTTCTCCTTGCGGATCAGGTAGAGCAGAAGATCGAGCGGGCCCTCGAAGGTCTCGAGGAAGATCGAGAGCGCGTCGGGCGGGATGTACAGGTCCGTCGGCAGCTCGAGCATCAGCTCGCCGTAGACCCGCGCCACCGGGGCGCCGGCCTGTGCCGCGAGATCGGAATCGAGGTCGATCACCGCCTGTCCCGTGCGCGCGTCAGCTGTAGTCAATGCCCATCGCCTTGCGGACGTCGCCCATCGTCTCCTCGGCGAGCTTGCGCGCCCGCTCGCAGCCGTCGGCGACGATGTTGCGCACCAGCGTGGGGTCGTCGAGATACCGCTGCGCCCGCTCGCGGATCACGTCCTGCTCGCGGTTGATCGCGTCGATCACCGGCTGCTTGCAGTCGAGGCAGCCGATGCCGGCGGTCGTGCAGCCCTGGACGACCCACTCGCGCGTCGACGCGTCGGAGTAGATCTGGTGCAGCGGCCACACCGGGCAGCGGTCCGGCTCGCCCTTGTCGGTGCGCCGCACCCGCGCGGGATCCGTCTGCATCGTGCGGATCTTCTTCGTGACCGAGGCGGGCTCCTCGCGCAGCATGATCGCGTTGCCGTAGGACTTCGACATCTTCTGCCCGTCGAGCCCGGGCACCTTCGGCGTCTCGGTCAGCAGCGGCTGCGGCTCGGGCAGGATCACGCGGTGCGCGCCCTCGAGGTAGCCGAACAGCCGCTCGCGATCGCCGAGCGCCAGGTTCTGCGTCTCGTTGAGGAGCTCCTTCGCCGCCTCGAGCGCCGCCTCGTCGCCCTTCTCCTGGAACGCGTTGCGCAGCTCGGCGTAGCGGCGCGCCTTCTTCGAGCCGAGCTTCCTGATCGCGACCTGTGCCTTTTCCTCGAAGCCCGGCTCGCGGCCGTAGATGTGGTTGAAGCGCCGCGCGAGCTCGCGCGTGACCTCGATGTGCGAGACCTGGTCCTCGCCGACCGGCACCATGTTGGCGCGGTAGATCAGGATGTCGGCCGACATCATCACCGGATAGCCGAGGAAGCCGAAGTTCGACAGGTCGCGGTCGACGAGCTTCTGCTGCTGGTCCTTGTACGTCGGCACGCGCTCCAGCCAGCCGACCGGCGCGATCATGCCCAGCAGCAGCGTGAGCTCGGCGTGCTCGGGCACGCGCGACTGGATGAACAGCGTCGCCCGGCTCGGATTGATGCCGACCGCGAGCCAGTCGATCATCATCTCCCACACGCTGTCGGCGATGGATTCGGACGAGTCGAAGTGCGTGGTCAGCGCGTGCCAGTCGGCGGCGAAGAACAGGCACTCGTACTCCTCCTGCAGCCGCAGCCAGTTCTTCAGGGCGCCGTGGTAGTGGCCGATGTGCATGCGGCCGGTGGGGCGCATGCCCGATAAGACGCGGTCAGCGAACATGGTGGTGACTGGTCGTGGTGCCGGCCGTCAGAGGCCGACGATCGCCCGGAGGGCAAAGAGGCCGCCGGCGACGAGCGGAGCCATCAGGTGGCCGAGGACGCCGGTCGCGAGCAGCAGGATGACGATCATGAAGCCGTACCGCTCGAGCCCCGCGTAGCGGACCGCGAGCGAGTGGGGCAGCAGGCTGACCGCGATGCGGCCGCCGTCGAGCGGAAGTATCGGCAGCAGGTTGAGAGCCATCAGCATCAGGTTGACCTGGATTCCCGCGAAGCCCATCTCTCGGATGCCCTCGCTCGCGAACACGCCGTCGGGGAGCGCGAGCTTGAACACCACCGCCCACGCGATCGCCATCGCGAAATTGGCGAACGGTCCCGCGCCCGCCACCCAGAACATGTCCCGCTTCGGGTTCCGCAGGTTCCCGAAGTTCACCGGGACCGGCTTCGCCCACCCGAAGATGAACAGCGGCGCACCGGTGACCTTCGCGATCAGGAACAGCGCGCCGCGGCACCAGCAGCGTGCCGACCGGGTCGACGTGCTTGATCGGGTTCAGCGTCACCCGCCCGAGCATCCAGGCCGTCTGGTCGCCGAACATCCGGGCGACGTAGCCGTGGGCAGCCTCGTGCAGCGTGATCGCGAAGACCACCGGCACCGCCCAAAGCACGATGGTCGCGAGCGAAAAATCCATCAGCCCGGCATTGTACCCGAGTCGCGAGGGGTACGGCGGGCCTCGCGCGCCACCCTCGCCCGCCGCTCCCGCGGCACCCTCTCCCGCCCGCGGGAGAGGCTGGGGTGAGGCTGCCGGCCCCTCAGTCCTCCCCCGGCTCCTCGATCCCCAGCAGCGCCGGATCGCCGCCGCCGCGCCGGACGATCACCGCCGGCGTCGCCGCGAGGTCGATGACGGTCGTCGGCTCGGCCGGGCAGGGGCCGGCGTCGATCACGAGGTCGATCTGGTTGCCGATCGCGTCGCGGATCGCGTCGGCGTCGTTCAGCGGCTCGGTCTCCCCGGGCAGGATCAGCGTCGACGACAGGATCGGCTCGCCCAGCTCCGCCAGCAGCGCCTGCACGACCGCGTGCGCCGGCACGCGGACGCCGACGGTGCTGCGCTTCGGGTGCTGCAGCCGGCGCGGCACCTCGCGCGTCGCCGGCAGCAGGAACGTGTAGCTGCCGGGGGTCCCGCGCCGGATCGATGCGGAACTGCCAGTTGTCGAGCCGCGCGAAGTGGCCGATCTCCGAAAGGTCCCGCAGCACCAGCGTCAGGTGGTGCGAATCGCCGACGCCGCGGATCTGCCGGATGCGCCTGGCCGCCGCCGCGTCGCCGATGTGGCAGCCGAGCGCGTAGCGAGAGTCGGTCGGATAGGCGATGACGCCGCCCGCGCGCAGGATCTCCGCCGCCTGCCGGATCAGCCGCGGCTGCGGATCGGTGGGGTGGACGGTGACGATTCGGGCCATCGACGGTCGTCGGTCGCCGCCGGCGCATGCCCTCGAACAAGGGCGGCAGGGACGGGGGCGATATAATCCGGCGACATTCTATCCGACCGGCGGCGCTTCCTTCGTGAACCTCCAGCAACTGCGCTACCTGTGCGCGGTCGTCGACCACGGGCTCAACGTGTCCGACGCGGCCGATGCGCTGTTCACGTCGCAGCCCGGCATCAGCAAGCAGGTGCGGCAGCTCGAGGACGAGCTCGGCGTCCGCGTGTTCGTCCGCCACGGCAAGCGGCTGTCGGCGCTGACGCCGGCGGGCGAGGCGGTCGTCGCCACCGCGCGCCGCGCGCTGCGCGAGGTCGAGAACCTGCGCCGCGTCGGCGCCGAGTTCAGGAGCGAGGACACCGGCGTGCTCGCGATCGCGACGACGCACACGCAGGCGCGCTACGTGCTGCCGCCCGTCATCCGCGATTTCGCCGCCCGCTACCCCAAGGTCAAGGTCGTGCTGCACCAGGGCAATCCGATGCAGGTCGCCGAGCAGACCGCGAGCAGCGAGGTCGACGTCGGCATCGCGACCGAGGCGCTGGCGCTGCTGCCGCGAGCTGGTGACGCTCCCCTGCTACCAGTGGAACCGCTGCGTGCTCGTGCCGCGCGGCCACCCGCTCGCGCGCGAATCGCCGCTGACGCTCGAGGCGCTGGCGCGCTACCCGATCATCACCTACGACTTCGCGTTCACGGGCCGCTCGCAGATCAACGCGGCGTTCGACGCCAAGGGGCTCGTGCCGAACGTCGTGCTGACCGCGCTCGACGCCGACGTCATCAAGACCTACGTCGAGCTCGGCATGGGCATCGGCATCGTCGCGACGATGGCCTGGGACCCGGTCCGCGACGCGGGACTCGAGCGGCTGGACGCCGCGCACCTGTTCGCGCCCAGCACGACCCGCCTCGCGCTGCGCCGCGACGTGTTCCTGCGCAGCTACGTCTACGACTTCATCGCCCGTTTCGCGCCCGCGCTCGACCGCAAGACGGTGGACGCGGCGCTGGCCGGCGGCCACGCCGCCCCCGGCGCGTGAACCCCGCCTCCCGGCACGACGGCCGCGCGGCGGCGCGGGCCCGCGCCGAACCATGCACGAAGGGTCGCCCTGAGCGCGAATTGCTCCGTCCCGGGGCGACGGCGCGCGACGCCGGGGATGCGCGATGAGCACCGGGCGCCGGACGTGGTCGTTCGCCGCGATGCTGGCGGCGCTGTCGATGCTCGGCCCGTTCTCGGTGGACATGTACCTGCCGGCGTTCCCGGCGATCGGCCGCGAGTTCGGCGCCGGGCCGATCGCGCTCCAGCAGACGCTGTCCGCGTACCTGTTCGCCTTCGCGTTCATGATGCTGTGGCACGGCGCGCTGTCCGATGCGCTCGGCCGGCGCCCGATCATCCTCGGCAACCTGATGCTCTATGCGCTCGGCACGCTGGGCTGCGCGATCGCGGGCAACATCGAGTCGCTGTGGCTGTTCCGGGCCGTGCAGGGCCTTTCGGCCGGTGCCGGCGTCGTGGTCGGCCGCGCGATCGTCCGCGACCATTTCCACGGTGCCGACGCGCAGCGCGTGATGTCGCAGATCACGCTGGTGTTCAGCGTCGCGCCGGCGATCGCCCCGGTCATGGGCGGCGCCATCCTCGCCGCGTTCGGGTGGCGCGCGAATTTCTGGGTGCTGCTGGCGCTGGTGCTCGGCCTGCTCGCCTGGACGTTCAAGGCGCTGCCCGAGTCGCTGCCCAGGGGGGCGCGCCAGACGCTGCGCCCGCGCGCGCTCTGGGCAAACTACCGGAGCGTGCTGCTGCGCGTCGACTTCCTGCTGCTCGCGATGATCCCCGCGCTCAACTTCTGCGCGTTCTTCGTCTACATCGCCAGCGCGCCGGTGTTCATCGTCGACCTGCTCGGGCTGGGGAGCCTCGGGTTCGCCTGGCTGTTCGTGCCGATGATCGGCGGCATCGTGGCGGGCGCGACGCTGTCCGGCCGGCTCGCGGGCCGGGTGTCGCCGCTGCGAACGATCCGCCTCGGCTTCGCCCTGATGTTCGCGGGGGTCGTCCTCAACCTGCTGATCTGCGCGCTGGCGCCGCCGGGGGTGCCGTGGAACGTGCTGCCGATCATGATCTTCACGGCCGGCAGCAGCCTGACGTTCCCGTCGTGCAACCTGATCCTGCTCGATCTCTTCCCGGCGATCCGCGGCATGGCATCATCGCTGCAGGGCTTCCTGCAGTTCACGCTGTCGGGCATCGTGGCCGGGACGGTCGCCCCGTTCGCGTCCCACTCGCTGCTTACACTGGCCGCCACGATGGCCGCATTCGCGTCGATGGGCTTCGCCCTGTGGCTCATCTACCAGCACCGCGCACGGGCACAACTGAAGGGTTGGATACCATGAATCGCCGTTCTCTCCTGCGCTGCGCCGCCGGCGGGCTCGCCGCGCTCGTCACATCGTTCGTCGTCTCGCTCGCCGTCGGCGGCAGCGCCCTCGCCGCCTCCCCGTTGCCCACCACCGCGCTGACGATCAACGGCCACAAGATCACGGCCGAGGTCGCGACGACCCCGGATGAGCGCGCGACCGGCCTGATGAACCGCTTCAGCCTGCAGCCCGACCACGGGATGCTGTTCGTGTTCGAGAAGCCGGAGCCGCTCTCCTTCTGGATGAAGAACACCTACATCCCGCTGTCGATCGCCTTCATCGATGGCGGCGGGCGCATCGTCAACATCGAGGACATGGCGCCGCAGACCGAGACCACCCACTGGTCGCGCGGTCCCGCACTGTACGCACTGGAGATGCGCAAGGGCTGGTTCGTCGAGCGCGGAATCAAGGCGGGCGACCGCGTGGAGGGGGTCGGCAAGCGTGCGAAATGACGGCGCCGACGGCGGCCATTGGCAGCGGTTCGGCGCGAATGTACGATGCCTTTCTGGCTGCGGCGAACCAGTTCTCCACGGTTCAGCGCCGCCAGACCATCAGCGAGTTGCAGGTGGCAGAATCATCTAGGGAGGGCGGGAGATGCTGCGACAAGTTGCCCCTGGCAAACCGAATATTGCCGCTGACGATGGCATAGACGAGATCCTAGAACCACTCATCGCCGCGGCAGGCGCAGGTGAGCCGCTCGAGCCTGTGATGGCGACCATCGTAAGAAGGTTCGGGTTCGAGAGTTTCGTCTACGGGCTCACGACCGACCAACGTCCGCACCAGGACAGTCGCACATACGTCTGGACGACACTGCCACGCGAATGGATCGAAGAGTACGATCGGAATGCCTATGTGGAAGTTGATCCGCGGATAGTACTGACGTGGGGGCGAACAACGCCCGTTGTGTGGGATTCCGCGACCATTGATGGCGACGCGAAGGTTCGCACATTTCTCGAGCGCGCCGCGCTGTTCGGAATTCGCAGCGGTGTCGCGATTTCTTTCAGTGACTCCAACCACGCTCGTTTCGGGGTTGGCTTCAACTCGTCCCTGAGCCCGATCGATGTGACGCGAAGGCGGGCCATCAGCGCTTGCCTCGGAAACCTGATGATCCTTGGCGCGCGCTTTCACGACCTGTTCATGGCGAACATAGTGAATCGCGGGCTTCCACCAGGGCAGCAAGGCTTGCCCCTCTCGCCGAGAGAACGCCAATGCCTGCAAATGGCGGCGAACGGAATGACTAGCGCCGACATCGGAGTGAAACTGGATATCGCCGAAAGAACCGCGAACTTTCACTTCAGCAACATCATCAGCAAGCTCGGGGTATTGAATCGCAAGGAGGCGATCGCCAAGGCGTTGACCTACGGGCTCATCAGAATCGATCCGTTATAGACCCGTGGGAAACCGCCACCCGGCAAATGATCACGGCCCCAATGCTGGCCGCGACCAGAGCAGGTTCGCACCAATTTCGCGAAAGACCGTCGCCCCGAACCGCCGTG
Source organism: uncultured beta proteobacterium (assembly GCA_963832705.1). Taxonomy (GTDB): domain Bacteria; phylum Pseudomonadota; class Gammaproteobacteria; order Burkholderiales; family Casimicrobiaceae; genus CAIWHR01. The sequence continues at coordinate 760,150 of CAWHVP010000010.1, forward strand.
CCACGCGATCGGCGAGGTTGTCCTCGGGCGTGAAGTCGACGATCTCCTCGGCCTTGACGACCTCGCGCGCGACGTAGTCGAGGTTGCCGAAGTCGTCGGCGAGCCCGAGTTCCACCGCGCGCCTGCCATGCCAGACGAGGCCCGAGAACATGCCGGGCTCTTCCTTCAGGCGCGCGCCGCGACCTTCCTTCACCGCGGCGATGAACTGCTCGTGGATCTCGTCCAGCATCTTCTGGACGTAGGCGCGCTGCTTCGGGTCGACCGGCTCGAACGGGTCGAGGAAGGACTTGTTCTCGCCGGCCGTGTAGACGCGCCGCTCGATGCCAAGCTTCTCGATCGCACCCGCGAGGCCGAAGCCCTGCATGATGACGCCGATCGAGCCGATGATGCTCGCCTTGTCGACGTAGATCCTGTCGCCGGCCGCCGCGACGTAATAGCCGCCCGACGCCGCCATCTCGTCGACGACGACGTACAAGGGCGTGTTCGGATTCGCGGCGCGCAGGCGGCGCATCTCGTCGTAGATCTGGCCCGCCTGAACGGGGCTGCCGCCCGGGCTGTTGATGCGCACGACGACGCCCTTGGTGCCGGCGTTCTTGAACGCTGCCTGCAGCCCCGCATTGACGCGCTCGGCGCTCGCGCGGCCCGACGAGTCGAGCTCGCCGCGAACCTCGACCAGCGCCGTGCACTTGTCGAGGCAGATGCGCTCGCGGCTGCCGACGATCACCAGCGCCATGGCCACGGCCGCAAACAGCAGCCCGAAGGCGAGGCTCTTCCACAGGATGCCCCAGCGGCGCGCGCGCCGGCGCTCGTCCAGCGCGTCGCGCGCGAGTTGCTCGAGCAGCATTCGCTGCCAGTTTTCGTCAGCCATCGGGTCCTCGTCGCCGGTTCAATGTGTCTGGATTGCGCGGGCCGCCACCCTTGCCCCGGCCCTTCCCTGCCCGCGCGAGAGGGTGCCGCACCGCCGCGGGCGAGCGTGACCGCCCCCGCTCACGCATTCGCCCGCAGCCATTGCCGCAGCTCGGCGACCGAGTGCACGAGCCCCAGCGGAGAGAGCCCGGCGAGCCCCGCCGGCGGATGCGCGCCGTAGGCGACCGCCACCGCCGCGACACCCGCATTGTGCGCGAGTTCGACGTCGTGCGTGGTGTCGCCGATCATCAGCGTCTCGCCCGGCTCGGCGCCGACCCGATCCATCAGGTGCAGCAGCATGTCCGGGTGCGGCTTGGGAAAGCCCTCGTCGGCGCAGCGCGTCGCGACGAAGTGGTGCGCGATGCGGTGCTGCGAGAACGCCCGGTCGAGCCCGAGGCGCGACTTGCCCGTCGCGACGCCGAGCAGCGCGCCCGCGTGCTCCAGGTCGGCGAGCATTTCGGTGACGCCTTCGAACAGGGGGATCGCCGCGTCGCCGCCGAGGTAGTGGTGGCGGTAGCGGTCCGTCAGCTCGCGAATCCGCGGCGGCGGCAGCCCCGGCGCGATGTGCGCGAGCATGTCGGCGAGGCCGAGGCCGATCACGTAGCGCGCGGTCGCCTCGTCCGGCACCGGCTCGCCGATGTCGCGGCACGCCGCCTGGATCGACGCCGCGATCAGCGCCGCGGAGTCGGCGAGCGTGCCGTCCCAGTCGAACACGATGAAGCGGAACCGGCGGGAAGCGGTCTCAGGCATGGATCGCGCCCTCCACGCCCGCGTCGAGCCGCGCGATGAACGCGGCCAGCTCCGCGGGGAGCGGCGACTCGATGGTCAGCGTCGCCCCGGTCGCCGGATGCGCGAAGCTGATCCGCTGCGCGTGCAGGAACATCCGCTTCAGGCCCTGCTTCGCAAGCGCCTTGTTCCAGGCGAAGTCGCCGTACTTGTCGTCGCCGGCCAGCGGAAACCCGATGTGCGTCAGGTGCACGCGGATCTGGTGCGTCCGCCCGGTGTCGAGCTCGGCTTCGAGCAGCGCCACCGGGGGCTCGGCCGCCGGCCACTTGCGGACGAGGCGGAACACCGTGCGCGCGGTCTGCCCCTCGCGCTCGACCCGTACCCGCCGCTCGCCGTCGCCGGTGACGAACTTGGTCAGCGACAGCTCGACCGCGCGGACGGCGTCGCGCCAATTGCCGCGCACCAGCACCAGGTAGCGCTTGTCGGTGCGGCCCTCGCGCAGCTGCTCGTGCAGCGCGACCAGCGCCGCGCGCTTCTTCGCGACCAGGAGTACGCCGGACGTGTCCCGGTCGAGCCGGTGGACGAGCTCCAGGAACTTCGCCTCCGGCCGCGCGTGCCGCAGCCGCTCGATCAGGCCGTGGCTGACGCCGCTGCCGCCGTGGACGGCGAGTCCCGCCGGCTTGTCGACGGCGAGCAGCGCATCGTCCTCGAACAGGATCGGCGGGAGCGGGCCGGCGGCGACCGGCGCCCTGCCCGCCGCGTCCGGGGCGGCGGTGCGGATCGGAGGCACGCGGACGCGGTCGCCGGCGACCAGCCGCGCATCGGGACCGACCCGGTGGCGGTTGACCCGGACCTCGCCGCTGCGCAGGATCCGATAGACGTGGCTCTTCGGCACGCCCTTCAGCACCTTGAGCAGGAAATTGTCGACCCGCTGCCCGCCCGCCTCCTCTCCGACGACCAGCCAGTTGACGGAATCCTTGCTTAAATCATGCATTTGCTTATAATCGTCCGCTGCTACGCGCCCGGATGGTGCGACAGCCCGCACGAAGGTTGCGGGCCGCGCCGAAGGCGGCCAAGGCGATCGCCAGGCGATCGTGAAAGCTGCCCAATCCGGGCGAATCGCCCCGATCAGGGGCAAAGTCGGCCGCACTAACGTTTTTCGTAGATGGCCGCCGGTTAAATCGCTCACCGTCCGGGCGTTGCGCCCCGGAAAAGTAGGGATGGTAAAGGAAGAGCGCAGTCTCCGCACCCGGCATGCGGCCGGTTCGAAGCGGCGCATTGCGCGGCGCACCCAGCGACGATTTCTGTTCCAGGCCATTTCCGGCGACCGCGACTAGCGCGGCGCCGACAGCCTCGAAGCTCGACCGCTTGCACACGATCACGAAGGCCCCTGCCGCCATGAGATTGAACCGCCTCCCCACATCGGGGGCCGACGCAATGCCGAACGACCGGCGCGTCCCTTCTCGTCTAGACCGCCCGCAGCCACCGCTGCCGGCGCAACGGCCCTCGTCCGCGTCCGCCGCCCGATAGCGTCCGGCCGCGCCAGCGCGCGGCCTCCGTTTCGCCCCCCGCCTGCCCGGTCCGATTCAGCGCCGGGAAAAATGCTATGAAGCGCATGCTGTTCAATGCCACCCAGGCGGAGGAACTCCGGGTGGCGATCGTCGACGGCCAGAAGCTGGTCGATCTCGACATCGAATCCGCGAGCAAGGAACAACGCAAGGGCAACATCTACAAGGCGGTCGTCACCCGCGTCGAGCCCAGCCTCGAGGCCTGCTTCGTCGACTACGGCACCGACCGCCACGGCTTCCTGCCGTTCAAGGAGGTCGCCCGCCAGTTCCTCAAGGGCAACGGCGGCGGTGACGGCGACGGCGAAGGCGGCCGCGGCCGCATCCAGGACCAGCTCCGCGACGGCATGGAGCTGATCGTCCAGGTCGACAAGGACGAGCGCGGCAACAAGGGCGCGGCGCTCACCACCTACATCTCGCTCGCCGGCCGGTACCTGGTGCTGATGCCGAACAACCCGCGCGGCGGCGGCGTGTCGCGCCGGATCGAAGGCGAGGAGCGCAACGAGCTGCGCGACGCGATCGCGGCGCTCGAGGTCCCGCCGGGCATGAGCGTCATCGCGCGCACCGCGGGGATCGGCCGCTCGACCGAAGAGCTGCAGTGGGACCTCAACTACCTGCTGCAGCTGTGGCGCGCCGTCGAGGACGCCTCCAAGCTGCAGTCGGGCGCCTTCCTGATCTACCAGGAATCGAGCCTCGTCATCCGCGCGATCCGCGACTACTTCCAGCCGGACATCGGCGAGCTCCTGATCGACACCGAGGCGATCTACGAGCAGGCGCAGCAGTTCATGAGCCACGTGATGCCGGCCAACGTGAACCGCGTCAAGCTGTACAAGGACGACGTCCCGCTGTTCTCGCGCTTCCAGATCGAGCACCAGATCGAGACCGCCTACGCGCGGCAGGTGCCGCTGCCCTCGGGCGGCGCGATCGTCATCGACCACACCGAGGCGCTGGTCGCCGTCGACGTCAACTCGGCGCGCGCGACCAAGGGCGCCGACATCGAGGCGACGGCGTTCAACACCAACCTCGAGGCGGCCGACGAGATCGCCCGCCAGCTGCGGCTGCGCGACCTCGGCGGCCTGATCGTCATCGACTTCATCGACATGGAGAGCGCGAAGAACCAGCGCGAGGTCGAGACCCGCCTGAAGGACGCGCTGCGCTACGACCGCGCCCGGGTCCAGCTCGGCAAGATCTCGCGCTTCGGCCTGATGGAGCTGTCGCGCCAGCGGCTGCGCCCGGCGCTCGCCGAATCGGCGTACATCCCCTGCCCGCGCTGCCACGGCATCGGCCACATCCGCGGCACCGAGTCGTCGGCGCTGCACATCCTGCGCATCCTGCAGGAGGAGTCGATGAAGGAGAACACCGCGCAGATCATCGCGCAGGTGCCCGGTCGACGTCGCGACGTTCCTGCTGAACGAGAAGCGGACCGAGGTGCTGTCGATCGAGACGCGCTTCAAGGTCAACATCCTGCTGGTGCCGAACCGCCACCTCGAGACGCCGAACTACTCGGTGCAGCGGCTGAAGCACGACGACCTCAACCAGGGCGAGCCGCTGCCGCCGTCGTTCGAGCTGGTGACGCAGCCGGAGGAGCCGGACGTCGCCGAGCAGATGAAGGAAGAGGCCAAGGAGCCGCGGCAGGAAGCCATCGTCAAGGGCATCACGCCGGCGCAGCCGGCACCGATCCCGGTCGAGCCGCCGCCCGCCGCGCCCGCGGCGCCGGCACCCGTTGCCGCCGCGCCCGCGGGCGGCTGGCTCGGGCGCATGCTCGGATGGTTCCGGCCGAAGCCCGCGGTGCCGACGCCGGTGGCCGAGCCCGCCCGCGAAGGCCGCGACCAGCGGCGCGAGGGCCGCGACCAGCGCGACAACCGTGGCGGTCGCGGGCAGGACCGCCGCGAAGGCCGCGACCAGCGCGACGGCCGTGGCGGCCGCCAGGACCGCGATCGCCGTGGGGAAGGCCGGGGCGAGGGCCGCGACGGCCAGCGTCCGCAGGGTGCGCGCGACGGCCAGCAGGGACCGCGCTCCGGCGCTCCTGCCGGCGGCGGCGGACAGCCGCGGCGCGAAGGACAGCGACCCGGCGAACCGCGCGAAGGACAGCGCGGCGAGCCCCGTCCCCCGCGCGAGCCGCGGGAACCGCGCGAAGCCAGGGAACAGCGCGAGCCCCGTCCCGCCGCGCGAGCAGCGGGAGCAGCGCCCGCCGCGCGCGCCGCGGCCGCAGGGCCCGGGTGCGGAGGCCCCCGAGGCCGTCGCCGCGATCACGTCGCCGGATACCGCAGCACGCGAAGGCGGTGCGACCGGCGGCGAGCGCGAGCAGGGTGAAGGCCGGGGCCGGCGCGACCGGCGTCGGCGCGGCAATCGCGGCGATCGTCCCGAAGGCGGCGCGCCGCAGCAGGGCGAGGACAACCGGGAAGCCGGCGAGGTCGCGGCAGCCGCCGCGGCCATGGTCAGCGAAGGCGGTCCGGTGGCAACGCCGGCCGAGCCCGTTGCCGCGATCGTAGCGCCGACGAGCGAGCCGGCGATCGCCGAGGGTCGTTCGGTGCCTGCGGAAGCCCGGCGGCACCGATGGCGGCGCCCGAGCCCGTGTCGACGCGCACGGAGCCCGTTCGCGCACCGGAGCCCGTGCCTGCATCCGCTCCTGCACCGTCCGCCGTGGCCGCACCCGCTCCCGCTCCGCGCCGGCCCCTGCGGCTGCGCCGGCCCCGGCCCCCGCGCCGCTGCCCGACCTGCCGCCGGTGTCATTGAGCCTGCCGGCCGAATCGGGGCTGGTGCTGGTCGAGACCAGCCATCGCAGCGCGCCGCCGCCCGAGCCCGAGGCCGAGCCCGCCGGTCCGCGCCGTGCCCGTCGGCCCCGCGCCCAGGTGGTCGAGGAGCCGCTGCAGATCGTCGAGACCCGGAAGGACGCTCCGCCGCCGGGCTGAGCACCGCCGGGCCTTCAGCGAACGGCAGGCGGATGAAGCGTCTGCTGATCGTCTACCACACGCAGTTCGGCGGCACGGCGCAACTCGCCGCGGCCGCCGAAGCCGGCGCGCGCACGATCGACGACGTCGCGACGGTCCGCAAGCGGGCCGTCGACGCGGGCGCCGACGACCTGCTGCAGTGCGACGGGCTCGTCATCGCGACGTCGGAGAACTTCGGCTCGCTGTCGGGCATCGTCAAGGACTTCCTCGAGCGCGTCTACTACCCGTGCGAGGGCAGGGTCGAGGGCCGGCCGTACACGGTGCTCGTCTGCGCGGGCAACGACGGCAGCGGAGCGATGCTGCAGACCGATCGCATCGCGACCGGCCTGAGGCTGCGCAAGGTCCATCCGGGAACGATCTACCGCAGCGGGCTCGTCGCGCAGGCGCACGCGGTGCCCGATGCGGTCCTGCGCGAGTGCGCCGAGATCGGCGCGACGATCGCCGGCGGCCTCTCGGCCGGGATCTTCTAGCGCGCGGTCAGGCGCAGGCGCACCCGCTCGATCAGCGCCTCGCTCGCCTGCTCGACAAGGTCGAGCACGTGCGCGAAGTCGGCCGCGCCGCCGTAGTAGGGATCGGGCACCTCGGACCGGCCGAGGTGCGGCGCGAGGTCGAGGAAGAGGCCGAGGTGGCCGGCGTAGTCCGGCGGCCGCAGCGCGTGCAGCGCCCTCAGGTTGGCGCGATCCATCGCCAGGATCCAGTCGAACTCGCCGAAATCGGCGGCGCGTGACCTGCCGCGCCGCGCAGCCGCGCCAGGTCGTAGCCGCGCTCGCGCGCCGCGGCGATCGCGCGCCGGTCCGGCGGCTCCCCCACGTGCCAGTCGCCCGATGCCGGCCGAGTCGACCCGCACGCGCGTCGCGAGGCCCGCCCGCTCGACCGCGCCGCGAAACACGCCCTCGGCCGTCGGCGACCGGCAGATGTTGCCCAGGCAGACGAACAGCACCTGCGCGTCGAACGACGGAGCGCGTCGGCATGCACCTGGCGCGGCGTCATCCGCCGATCGGCCTCAGGTCTCGGTCGGCAGCGCGACGCCGAACATCGCCTCGCGCAGCTGGAACAGCCGGTCGCGCAGCTGCGCCGCCTTCTCGAACTCGAGGTTGCGCGCGGCCTCGACCATCTCCTTCTCGATGCGCTTCAGCTCGCGTTCCTTGTCCTTCTCCGGCATCGCCTCGTACTTGCGCTGCGTCTGCGCCGCCTGCAGCTCCTTCTTCCCCTCGTCGGCGTCGTACATGCCGTCGATCAGGTCCTTGATCCGCTTCTGCACGCCGAGCGGCGTGATGCCCATCTTCGCGTTGTGCGCGAGCTGCTTCGCGCGCCGGCGCTCGGTCTCGCCGATCGCCTTCTTCATCGATTCGGTCATCCGGTCGGCATAGAGGATCGCCTGGCCGTTGATGTGCCGCGCCGCGCGGCCGATCGTCTGGATCAGCGAGCGCTCGGCGCGCAGGAACCCTTCCTTGTCGGCGTCGAGGATCGCGACCAGCGACACCTCGGGGATGTCGAGGCCTTCGCGCAGCAGGTTGATGCCGACCAGCACGTCGAACTCGCCGAGGCGCAGGTCGCGGATGATCTCCACGCGCTCGACGGTGTCGATGTCCGAGTGCAGGTAGCGGACCTTGACGCCATGCTCGTTCAGGTAGTCGGTCAGGTCCTCCGCCATCCGCTTGGTCAGCGTCGTGACGAGCACGCGCTCGCCGCGCCCGACGCGGATGCCGATCTCCGACAGGAGGTCGTCGACCTGCGTCCGCGCCGGCCGCACGTCGAGCAGCGGGTCGACGAGGCCGGTCGGCCGCACGACCTGCTCGACGACCTGTCCCGCGTGCGTGTTCTCGTAGTCGGCCGGCGTCGCCGAGACGAAGATCGTCTGCGGCAGCATCTTCTCGAACTCGTCGAAGCGCAGCGGCCGGTTGTCGAGCGCGGAAGGCAGCCGGAAGCCGTAGTTGACGAGGTTCTCCTTGCGCGCGCGGTCGCCCTTGTACATGCCGCCGACCTGCGACACCGTCACGTGGCTCTCGTCGATGAACATCAGCGAGCGCGGGGGCAGGTAGTCGATCAGCGTCGGCGGCGGCTCGCCGGCCTTGCGCCCCGACAGGTGGCGCGAGTAGTTCTCGATGCCCTTGCAGAAGCCGATCTCGGTCATCATCTCGAGGTCGAAGCGCGTGCGCTGCTCGATCCGCTGCGCCTCGATCAGCTTCATCTGGCCGACGAAGAAGTCCTTCTGCTGGTGCAGCTCGACCTTGATCTTCTCGATCGCGTCGAGCACCTTCTGGCGGCCGGTCACGTAGTGGCTCGACGGGAACACGGTGAAGCGGCCGATCCGCTGCTTGATGTGCCCGGTCAGCGGGTCGAACAGCTGCAGCGTCTCGACCTCGTCGTCGAACAGCGAGATGCGCACGGCGTTCTCGGCGTGCTCGGCCGGGAACACGTCGAGCACGTCGCCGCGCACGCGGAACGTGCCGCGGCTGAAGTCCAGCTCGTTGCGCGAGTACTGCATCTCGGTCAGGCGCTTGATCGCGTCGCGCTGGGTGAGCTTGTCGCCCTCCTTCACGTGCAGGATCATGCTGTGGTATTCGGACGGGTCGCCGATGCCGTAGATCGCCGACACCGTCGCGACGATCACGACGTCGGGCCGCTCCAGGATCGCCTTGGTCGCCGAGAGCCGCATCTGCTCGATGTGCTCGTTGATCGACGAGTCCTTCTCGATGTAGAGGTCCCGCGACGGGACGTAGGCCTCGGGCTGGTAGTAGTCGTAGTACGAGACGAAGTACTCGACCGCGTTGTTCGGGAAGAACTCGCGGAACTCGGAGTAGAGCTGCGCGGCGAGCGTCTTGTTCGGCGCCAGCACCAGCGCCGGCCGGCCGGTGCGCGCGATGACGTTGGCCATCGTGAACGTCTTGCCCGAGCCCGTCACGCCGAGCAGCGTCTGGAAGGCGAGCCCGTCCTCCAGTCCCTCGACGAGCTTGGCGATCGCCTCGGGCTGGTCGCCCGCGGGCTCGAACGGCATGTGGAGCTCGTACGGACTGCCGGGATAGGTGACGCTCTTGGACATCGCAGGAAGACCGGTCGCTGCCGCGGGCGCGGCGGAACCGATCATTTTAACGCGTTGGCGGCGTCCGCCGGCACCGCTGCGGCCGCCGGGCCGGAACCCGGCGCGGCGAACTGCAGCGACGCGAGGCGCGCGTACAGCGGGCTGTCGACGAGCAGCCGGTCGTGGCTGCCCAGCGCGACGATGCGCCCGCGGTCGATGACGGCGATGCGGTCGGCGTGGCGCACCGTCGCGAGGCGATGGGCGATGATCAGCACCGTCCGGCCCGCCATCAGGCGCTCGAGCGCCAGCTGCACCATCCGCTCGCTCTGCGCGTCGAGCGCGCTCGTCGCCTCGTCGAGCAGCAGGATCGGCCGGTCGGCCAGGATCGCGCGCGCGATCGCCAGCCGTTGCCGCTGCCCGCCCGAAAGCCGCACGCCGCGCTCGCCGAGGAAGCTCCCGTAGCGCTCGGGCAGCCGGTCGATGAATTCGGACGCGTACGCGGCCTCGCAGGCGGCGCGCACCTCGTCCTCGGTCGCGTCGGGGCGGCCGTAGCGAACGTTCTCCAGCACGCTCGCGGCGAAGATGACCGGATCCTGCGGCACCAGCGCGAGGCGGCGGCGCACGGCCGCGGGGTCGGCCGCGCGCAGGTCCACGCCGTCGATGCGCACCGCGCCCGATTCGGGGTCGTAGAAGCGCAGCAGCAGCTGGAACACCGTCGTCTTGCCCGCCCCCGACGGGCCGACCAGCGCCACGTTCTCGCCGGCGCGCACCGTCAGCGACAGCCGGTCGAGCGCGGCGGCGTCCGGCCGCGACGGATAGCGGAAGGTCACGTCGTCGAAGGTCACCGTTCCCTGCGCCGGGACCGGCAGCGCGACCGGCTGCGCGGGCGCGCGTATCGCCGGCTCCACCGCGAGCAGCTCGAACAGCCGCTCGGTCGCGCCGGCGGCACGCTGGACGTCCCCGACGGCCTCGGACAGCGTCCCGACCGAGCTCGCGACCAGCACCGCATAGAACACGAACGCCGACAGCTGCCCGGCGGTGATGCGGCCGGCGACGACGTCGTGCCCGCCGATCCAGAGGATGACGCCGACCGCGCCGAAGACGAACAGGATGACCGTGGCGACCAGCAGCGCGCGCTGCCGGATCCGCAGCCGCGCGGTCTCGAACGCGGTCTCGACGCGGTCGGCGAAGTCCCTGCGGTCCTGCTCCTCGTGCGTGTACGCCTGCACCGTGTGGATCTCGTGCAGCGCCTCGTCGAGGTACGCGCCGACGTCGCCGACACGGTCCTGCGTCGCGCGCGCGAGCTTGCGCACGCGCCGCCCGAACAGGATGATCGGCACGACGGTCAGCGGCACGCCGAGCAGCACCAGCAGCGTGAGCTTGGGGCTCGTCAGCGCGAGCATCACGAGGCCGCCGATCATCAGCAGCACGTTGCGCACCGCCATCGACGCGCTGGAGCCGATCACCGTCTCCAGCATCGTCGTGTCGTTGGTGAGCCGCGAGATCACCTCGCCGGTGCGCGTCAGCTCGAAGTACTGGGGCGGCAGCCGCAGCAGGTGGTCGAAGACCGTGCGGCGCAGGTCGGCCGTCACCCGCTCGCCCAGCCACGACACGAAATAGAAGCGCGTGTACGTCGACGCCGCCAGCACGACGATGATCCCCAGCATCAGCGCGAGCACGCGGTCGAGCTCGGCGGCATCGCCGGTGCCGAAGCCGTGGTCGATCACGCTGCGCAGGCCCTGGCCGACCGCGAGCACGGCGGACGCCGCCACCAGCAGCGCCGCGGCCGCGTACGCGACCTGCCGCCGGTAGGGCCTGAGGAAGCGGCCGATGCGCGCGAGCGTGCGCAGCGCGGTGACGGGCGGCAGCTTGGCGTCGGGGGCGGATGCGGGTGCGGAAGTCATCGGGGGGCGTGCTGGGGCCGGGATCGGGGCCGGGATTGCGGGGGCGACGCGCGCACGTTAGCCTGTCCGTCTCGATGCGTCGATAGCGCGGCCGTGCCTGCCGCCGCCGGACGCCGTCGTCGCCACCGCAACCCGCCCGGAGATCCCGATGCCCGCCACCTCGACCGCGGCCCTGCCCGCGCTGACCACGCTCATCGCCCTGCTGCTGTATTTCGTCGTGACCATCAATGTGGGGCGCGCGCGGGTGAAATACAAGATCGAGGCGCCGGCCGTCACCGGCCACCCCGACTTCGAGCGCGCCTACCGCGTGCAGATGAACACGCTCGAGCAGATGATCGCCTTCCTGCCCGCGCTGTGGCTGTTCGCCGCCTACGTCAGCGGCCCCTGGGCGTCGGCGCTGGGCGCGCTCTGGATCGCCGGGCGGGCGCTGTATGCGGTCGGATACTACCGCGCGGCGGAGAAGCGCGGCGCCGGCTTCGGCATCGCCGCGCTGGCGTTCGTCGCGCTCTGGCTCGGCGCCGCCTGGGGCGTCGTGCGCACGCTGCTGCAGGGCTGACGGTCCGTCCGGCGCCGGGAGCCATCCCGCGCCGCGGTACAATATCGCCTTTCACGCCCGCCCCTCCCGCTGCCATGACCGCCCCCGCCACGCCCTCCCTCCTCGCCACCGTCGAACTCGCCCCGCGCGACCCGATCATGGGCGTCACCGAGGCCTTCAACGCCGACCCGAACCCGCGCAAGGTCAACCTCGGCGTCGGCGTCTACTGCGACGACAACGGGAAGGTGCCGCTGCTCGAGTGCGTGCGGCAGGCCGAGCACGAGATCGCGTCGAACCCGTCGCCGCGCTCGTACCTGCCGATCGACGGCATTCCCGCCTACGACCGCGAGGCCCGCGCGCTGCTGTTCGGCGCGGATTCCGAGGTGGTCAAGTCCGGCCGCGCGGTGACCGTCCAGGCGCTGGGCGGCACCGGCGCGCTCAAGGTCGGCGCCGACTTCCTGCGCCGGTTCGCCCCGAACGCCCAGGTCTACCTCAGCGACCCGAGCTGGGAGAACCACCGCGCGCTGTTCGAGGCCGCGGGCTTCACCGTCAACACCTATCCGTACTACGACGCGCCGACGCGCGGCCTCAATTTCGCCGGCATGCGCGGCGCGCTGGAGAAGCTTCCCGCGGGCTCGATCGTGCTGCTGCACGCGTGCTGCCACAACCCGACCGGCGTCGATCCCACGCCGGCGCAGTGGAAGGAGATCATCGCGATCGTCCGCGCGCGCGGGCTCGTCCCCTTCGTCGACCTCGCCTACCAGGGCTTCGGCGACGGCATCGAGGCCGACGCCGCCGTCCCCCGCCAGTTCGCCGCGACGCCCGGGCCGCTGATCGTCTCGACGTCGTTCTCCAAGTCGTTCTCGCTCTACGGCGAGCGCGTGGGGGCGCTGTCGATCGTCGGCACCGACAAGGACGAGGCCGCGCGCGTGCTGTCGCAGGTCAAGCGCCTGATCCGCTCGAACTACTCGACCCCGCCGACGCACGGCGGCAAGATCGTCACGACGGTCCTGTGCTCGCCCGAGCTGCGCGCGCTGTGGGAGGCCGAGCTCGCGACGATGCGCGACCGCATCAAGCTGATGCGCGCGACGCTGGTCGAGCGCCTGCACGAGCGCGTCCCCGGCGCCGACTACCGCTTCATGCTCACGCAGCGCGGGATGTTCTCGTACACCGGCCTCACCAAGGAGCAGGTGCACACGCTGCGCGAGGAGTTCTCGATCTACGCGATCGACACCGGGCGCATCTGCGTCGCGGCGCTCAACTCGCACAACGTCGAGGATGCCGCCGCCGCGATCGCCAACGTGATCCGCTGAGCGCCGCGCGTGACCCGAACACGCACGGGGCTTTTGACAGGCCGGAGGTTTGCGCTATAATTCGGGGCTTTCCAGCGCGGGAATAGCTCAGTTGGTAGAGCGCAACCTTGCCAAGGTTGAGGTCGCGAGTTCGAGACTCGTTTCCCGCTCCAGTTTAGAATTGGGAGAGCCCGTGGACGTTCGATGCGGCTCTCCCTTTTCGTTTGCCCGGCCGGCGCCGCAATAGCGCCCGGCCGTCATCCCGGGCGGGATGGCAGAGTGGTCATGCAGCGGCCTGCAAAGCCGTCTACGCCGGTTCGATTCCGACTCCCGCCTCCAACAGAATCAAGCGATCGACACCGGCACGGACGATGTCGGTCCTGCCTGCGCACGACGTCGACACCCGTGCGGTCGCGACGGCCCCGGGCGGCAGCCCGATGCGCATGCTCCGCCGCTGCGCCCGCGTTGCGACCCAATCCGCAGTCGCTGCGGCGCCTCCGCTAGTCCTTCTTCGCTTCGCCCCGTCGCCGGTAGTCCTCGTAGGTCATGCTGGCGTTGCCGAGGCAGCGTTCACGCTCGGTCTGCTCGACGAGCCGGTTGCAGGCGTTGCGCTGCCACGCCTGCGAAGCGGAGTAGGCCTGCTGCCATGTGCACCCTGCCGTCAGGAGGATCACGCTGACGACGCACATCCGCCCCCACCGCACGAGTGATTCCGTCTGCCCCATGTCAGCCCTGCCCGGCGCGGATGCCCTGCGGTCCGATCGCTGCCCCGATCGCCGGGCGGGTGCAAGCTTCGTCACGAATGTTGCGCGCCATGAATTCCCTTTCGATCCGAACAGTCTGCCAGATTCTTCGATCACCCGTCTCCGGCCCCGCGTCTCGATCCCGCTTCCGGTCCCTCATCCTTGAAACTCTCTCGGCCTCGGCGTAGTCTCAATAGTGAGGGATGCGAAACGAGGATCGGTGCTCGCGGACAGGGCAGCAGTCACGAGCGTCGGCTTTCGCGGGTACAGTGTCCCGCAGCCGGACGCTCCCCCGGGGTTCGTCACCGCGAGGCAGCGCCGATGTCGCAGGCAATCACGATCGGGAGGTGCTCTATAGATGAAATCCACTACAGGACGACCCCGAAGCCGGTGACCAACGCCCGGCATGCGTTGCGCTGACGCAACGAAATGAAGCCACGGCAACGTGGCGATCCTGCAAAGCCCCGCGAATATCGCGGGGCTTTGCTTTGTTGGGGCCAGGCATCCGCGATCGCGTCCCGCGCTCCGAAGTCGCGCGAGATCGCACGGCGTGACTCTCGTCACAGGGGCCGTCGGGCCGGCCGGATTCCACGGGAAGACTTGACGCACGGGCCGCGGCCCCGGAGTGGCCGGCCGGGGTTGACCTGGCGATCGCCTCCGCTCCCGGATATTGCAGTTCTGATACATTTTCAGGGACATCCTGCGCTACGCTGCCAAAGCATGCCCGGAGTGGCGCAGTCCGCTCGAGTGCACTACTGGAGCCTCCCGTGGACCTCTTGATCAGCGAACAGCAAACCCCGGCCGCGTCGGCGGTCGTGGCATTCCCCGTGGACAACCTCGACGCCGGCAACGCCAAGGAATTCCGGGCGGCCATCGACGCCGTCGTCGCCGCGCACGCGACGCTGGCGCTCGACATGAGCCGCCTCACGTTCGTCGACAGCTCGGGGCTCGGCGCCCTGCTCTCCTGCCACCGGGCGATGAACGGCAAGAAGGGCAGGCTGCTGCTGTTCGGCCTGAACCGGCCCGTCCGCGCGCTGTTCGAGCTCTCGCGCATGGACCGCGTGTTCAGCATCTGCAATTCGCGCGACGAAGCGCTCGCCGCGCTGCAGTGCGGCGTGACCACCGGCGCCTGTCCGCGCCAGGAACGGAGCAAAGAGATGAAACGCTTGAAACAGTTGCTGTTGCCATTCGTCGCCGTGGTCGCCGCCGCGTGCCTCGTGCCGGCCGGCACCGCGCAGGAGCGCAAGACCTACGCGTTCTCGCCCGTCAACCAGTACGGCATCAACCTGACGGCCGCGTACTGGAACCCGATCCTCGAATACGTGTCGGCGAAGAGCGGCGTGCCGCTGTCGCTGAAGATCGGCCGCACGTCGGCGGACACGACGAGCTACGTGCTCGCCAACGAGGTCGAGTTCGTGTTCACCAACCACCTGTTCAGCCCGGAGCGGGAGAAGATGGGCTGGAAGGTGATCGGGCGTCGCGATTCGCCGCCGATCAAGGCGGAGCTCGTCGTGCCGGCCGACTCCCCGATCACCGACATCGCGCAGCTCGCCGGCCAGGACGTCGGCTTTCCCGGCCCGGAGGCGTTCGTCTCCTACAAGGTCCCGTACGCCTACCTGCTCGGCAAGGGCATCGCGATCAACGTCGTCTTCGGCGGCAACATGGACGCCGCGCTGACGCAGATGTTCAGCGGCAAGGTCAAGGCGGTCGGCGGCAACTCGCAGCTGATCGAGGGCTACGCCAAGCGCGAGAACCGGAAGTACCGGGTGATCTGGACGTCCGAGCCGTTCCACGACCTCGCGCTGATGGCTTCGGCCAAGGTGCCCGAGCGCGACCGCAAGGCCGTCGCGGCGGCCTTCGTCGGCATGGCCGACGACCCGAAGGGCCGGGAGATCCTGCGCAACGCGTCGCAGGCCGTGGGCATTCCTCCCGACACCCGGTTCATCGCGTCCGACGGCAGCGAATACGGCGCCTACCGCCGGTTCTACGAGTCCGCGCCGGCACAGCTGCGGTAGCGCGCCTTGCGCTTCAGCCCGAAACTCGTTCCCCAGTCGCTCGCCGGGCGCGTCTTCGCGCTGTTCGCCGGCACGCTGGTCGCGTTCTTCGGCATCGGCGTCGGCCTCTACTATTTCCAGCAGTTCACGTCGGGAGTCGACGAAGCGCTGGACTCCGGGCAGGTCCTGTCCGAGGTCATGATGCCGACGATCACCGACAGCGTCGTCATCGGCGACTACGACACCGTCAGGCGAACGCTGCACGAAGGCGATCCAGCGCTCGCCCTTCGCCAGCATCAGCTTCATCGATCGCGAGGGAGGCGTCGTCCGCGCCGAGCGCACGGCGCCGTTCACCGACTATTCGCCGGAATGGCTGCGCTCGCTGGTGCGGGAGCGCCTCTCCGACGTCAACCAGGTCGTCGCGGTCGGCGGCCGCGACTACGGCGTGCTGCGCATGCGCTTCGCGCCCGAGGTCATCGCCGGGGACATCTGGAAGGTGACGTCGTCGGCGCTGGCCGTCGGCGCGACGATGCTGCTGGTGGGGCTGCTGCTGATCCGCGTCTCGCTCAATCGCTGGCTCGGCGGTCTCGACCGCATCCGCGACTACGACTGGCGCTTCGACGCCGGTGCGGCCGACCGGGAAAAGGCGCTGCGCAACGCGCCGATCGAGATCCGCGAGGCGTTCGACGCGTTCATGCGCACCGGCACCGAGCTGCAGGTGCAGCGCGTCACCGCGGACGCGACGCTCAACGCCGTCGACGACGGCGTCGTCACGACCGACGGGGAGGGTCGAATCCTGTACGTCAATCCCGCGGCCGAGGCGATGCTGCACGGCGGCCCGGGGCCGCTGCTGCAGCAGGACATCGCCGCGGTGCTGCCGGCGCTGTTCGACGGTCGCGGACGCGACGGTCCGCTCGAGGCCTGGTCGGGCCGCCGCATCGAGATCCCGCGGGAGGCGGCGGGACGGCGATCCTCGACGCGGCATTCACCCCGATCCGCAGCGGCGGCGGCGACACGATCGGCCACGTCCTCGCGCTGCGCGACGTCACGGCGGCGCAGGCCTACGAGAACCAGCTGCGGGCCGAGCTCGCGACGCGGGCTGCGGCGATGCACACGCTGCGCCATGCGCTCGAGGACATGCTGCCCCCGTCGGCGGTCGACGCGTTCGTCGTCTCGGAGACCGACCTCGAGGGCGTCGCCCGCCTGGTCGCGAACCTCGTGCAGGAGCGCGAGTCGAGCCGGCAGGCGCTCGACAACCAGAAGTTCGCGCTCGACCAGCACGCCGCCGTCAGCGTCGCGGACGCCGACGGCACGATCACGTACGCCAACGCCAAGTTCAGCGAGCTTTCGGGCTACGCGATCGACGAGCTCGTCGGCAGCAACCACCGGATGACGTCGTCCGGCGTGCACCCGGCGCCGTTCTACGAGGACATCTGGGACACGATCAGGAGCGGCCGCGTCTGGCACGGCGAGATCGCCAACCGCCGCAAGAGCGGCACGCTGTACTGGGTGGCCACGACCATCGTGCCGTGGCTGGACGACCAGGGCCGCCCGCGCCAGTACATCGCCATCCGCACCGACATCACCGAGCAGAAGCGGATCGAGCACGCGCTGGGCGAGGCGCGCCGGCGCGAGCTCGCGACCGGCGTCGCGATCCAGCGCGCGCTGCTGTTCGGCGACCGGCCCGTCGATGTCCCGGCCGCCGAAATCGGGAGCTACACCGAGCCGTCGCTCGGCATCGACGGCGACTTCTACGCGTTCACCCGCTACCGCAGCGACTGCCTCGAGCTCCTGGTCGGCGACGTGATGGGCAAGGGCGTGCCGGCGGCATTGGTCGGCGCCGCCGTGCGCACCGCCTACAACCAGGTGGGCACCGAGCTCCTCGCCGAGTCGCTCGGCAGCGGCGAGCTCCCGCGTCCGGCAGCGGTGATGAACGCGCTGCACCGCAAGCTCACGCCCCGGCTGATCGAGCTCGACACCTTCGTCACGATGGCGTTGTACCGCTTCGATTTCAGCGCGGGAACGATGACGCTGGTCAACGCCGGCCACACGGCGGGGCTGGTGCTGCGTCACACGGGCGGCGTCGACACCGTGCTCGGCGACAACCTGCCGATGGGCGTGCTCGCCGAAGAGCACTACGTCGAGTCGACGGTGGACGTCGCGGCCGGCGATGCGCTGGTCGTCTACTCCGACGGGGTGACCGAGGCGCGCAGCCCCGAAGGCGTCGAATTCGGCGTCGAGCGGCTGCAGGGCTTCCTGGAACGCGCGAGCCGGTGCGCGCCGCCGGTGGGCATCTGCATGCAGGCGCTGCGCAAGGCGGTGCGGGACTTCATCGGCCTGCGCGCGATCCCCGACGACCAGACGGCGGTGATGGTGGCGCTGCGGGCTCCGGGACGGGAAACGGCCAGCGAGTTCGAGCTCCCGTGGGACCTCGCCGGGCTCGAGCCTCTGCGCCACCGGGTGGCCGAGGCGGCTGCGGCGCTGGGCGAGGACGCCTCCGACCGGCTGGTGCTCGCGACCTTCGAGGCGGCGACCAACGTCGTGCGGCACGTCGCGCGCCCGTTCAGCGACGCGACGCTGTCCTGCCGGATCGAGCGCGGCGCCGACCGCGTCACCGTCGAGCTCTGGTATCTCGGCCTGCCGTTCGTGCGCGACCCCGACGCGCAGCCGGACTTCTCCGGCGCGAGCGAGGGCGGGTTCGGCCTCTACATCATCGAGCAGGCCGTCAGCGAGGTGCGCTACGAGAACCCGCTGCTCGACGTCTGCTGCACCCGGCTGGTGCAGATCGCGCCCGATGCGATCGCGGCCTGACGGGCCCCGCGGCGCGGCGGATCCGCACGCGCACCCGGCGTCGATCAGGGCCGGATGTAAGCGTAGCCTTCGCGCTGCCTCGTCATCAGCTCGACGACGCCCGCCTTCACGTACGCGATGTCGGGCAGCATGTCGGCGCGGGTCAGCTTCTGTCCCTTCATCGTGTTCTCGCAGGCGACGACCGCGACGCCGCTCTTCATCGCCTCGGCGACGCGCGTCGCGACCGGCGACTCGAGCTTCAGCATGCCGATGCCGGGGCCGTAGACGACGATCTCGAGGTCGACCGCGCCGGCACCCAGGTCGTCCTGGACGTTCTTCGCGTTGTTGAGCGCGAGGTTCCACTTCTGCGGGTCGCCGTCGCTGACCTGGAACACGGCCTTCTGGCGGGCCGCGGCGGTCTGCGCGAACGCGGCGTCGGTCGGGGCCAGACCGAGCGCGCCGACCGCCGCCAGCACGACCAATGCCCCTGCGGCCTGCATTGCCGACCTTCATCCGTGCCTCCCGATCGATGTCCGAGCCAAGGGCGCGAGCGTACCAGAACCGTGCCCGGCGGCGGAGGCTTCCGGAGGCATCGCGGTCAGCATCGGCGGCGACCGCGAGCCGGCATCGAACTTCCGTCGCAATACCATTGTCATATTTTTGGGTTATTCTACAAGCTTTCGGCATGCCGTCGGAACTCGCCACCATGCGAAGCTCGGCGACCGGCTGCACTCTCCGCCCGCCACACTCGACACCTGCCCATGTTCGCTGACTCGCTGCTCCCGCCTCGAAAAGCGGCGCCTCGCCGCCCGGCGAGCGCGCGCGCGCTGGGCATCGGCGCTCGCCGCGGCCGTGCTGCTGGCAGCCTCCAACGCACCCGCCGCGGTGCTTGGCGGACCTCGGGAATTCGACTTCGGCCGCGGGCGGCGGCGCGCTTCCCGCGACGCTGGGCGAGTCCGGGATCGTGTTGCTCGACGTCGATGCAGCGCCGGCCCCGGAATGCGCCGGTGCCGAAGCACGTGTACGCGCTGGGCGTGCCGTACCGCTGGTCGGGACCGATCGTGTGGCGCTACAACGATGCCGGCCGGCCCGCCGGCCTGACCAAGGCGCAGGCGACGGCGACGATCGACGCCGCCGCGCGCAAGTGGACCGCCGCGTGCGGCATCTCGATCGTCCAGGACCCGGCGCAGCCGGACACCAGCACGCCGCCGCAGAACACCAGTGCCAGCGCCATGTCGCCGAACCAGAACGTGTTCGGCTGGGGCGACGTGTCGACGCCGCCGTACGGGGCGCCGGGCGTCGCGTCGCTGACGTTCCTGTCGATGCAGTCCGGCCGGCTGGTCGACGCCGACGTCACGCTGTCGCCGCAGTGGGTGGTCGACGCCGCGGACGATGGAGAAGCTGATCGTCCACGAGCTCGGCCACACGCTGGGGCTCTGGCATTCGAACCTCGAGAGCCAGGTGATGTCGGGCCCGGACAATCCGTACAACCCCGGCGTGCCGCCGACGAGTTTCTCGGGCAGGATCGATCTCGGGCCCGACGACATCCAAGGCTGCCTGTGCCTGTACGGACCGGGCGCGGCGACTGCCGGCAGCGGGCTACCTGTGCGACCTGCCCGCGTACCGCGGATTTCGGCGCCGTCCCGGTCGACGGCAGCAGCGCGACGCAGGCGGTCACGCTGCGTAACGCCGCGGCGACGGGCAGCGTGCGCATCGACGGCATCACGTTCTCCAGCGATGAATTCAGCACCGTCGACGGCTGCGCGGCGGGCACGACGCTCGCGCCCGGCCATAGCTGCGAGCTCACGATCGCGTTCCGGCCGTACGGCGCCACCGGGAGCGCGCGAGGCCGTCGCGTCCAGGTCGCCACCGATTCGCTCGGGCCGTACCGGCTTCCCGCTGCTCGGCACGGCGACCGCCGCCGTGGAGGGCAATCACCAGGGACTCTGGTGGAACCCGGCGGAATCCGGATGGGGGATCAGCTTCGCGCACCAGGGCGACATCATCTTCGCGACGTGGTTCACCTACGACGCGCAGGGCAAGCCGAGGTGGCTGATCGCCGAGCTCCACCGCGGCGCGGGGAGCGCCTACTCCGGAGCGGTATCGGCGGTCGTCGGCCCGCCCTTCGGCGCCGCGCAATGGAGCGCCGCGACCGAGACGGCGGTGGGCACCGCCACGGTGACATTCACCGACGGCAGCCACGCGAGCTTCGCGTACACGGTCGACGGCATCTCGCGGACGAAGCCGATCGTGCCCCAGCAGTTCGGCCCGCTGCCGGCGTGCACCTGGGGCGTGCAGGCCGACCTCGCCCTCGCGACCAATTTCACCGACCTGTGGTGGAACGCAGGCGAGCCCGGATGGGGAATCGACTTCAGCCATCAGGGAAACATCATCTTCGCGACCTGGTACACGTACGACGCCGGCGGCAACCCGTGGTGGCTGATCGCCGAGCTGCACAAGGGCTCGGGCAATGCCTACAGCGGCGCGGTGGCGTCGGTCGCGGGTCCGCCCTTCGATGCCGCGACGTGGACGCCCGTCGCCGAGACGACGATCGGCACGGCGTCGGTCACGTTCGCCAACGGCAATGCGGCGACGTTCGCGTACACGGTGAACGGCGTGGCGCGGAGCAAGGCGATCACGCGGCAGGTGTTCCGGCCGCCCGGAACCGTCTGTCGCTGAGCGCGACCGGCCGCGCCGCGGTCAGCGCAGCATCACCGCGGCGATGACCAGGCCCCCGATCGCCAGCGCGAACAGCGCCGAGTAGGCGACGAACAGCACGAACGCGCGCAGGAAGGTTCCGGTCCACGTCCCGCCGTACACGGAGCGCATCGACCACAGCAGGTAGACGAGCGGCCACAGCCCCCATAGCGCCTTTGCCGGCGCCGGTATGACCGGCGCCGCCGACGCCCAGAACGCGAGGAACGCGCTGTTGTGCGCAGCGAAGATGAGGTGCTCGCCGTAGAGGCGCGGCCGGTGCGGCCGGCGCCGCGCCGACCCGAGGTAGACGATCTTCAGCATCGCGGCGAACGCCGGCAGCAGCACGAACATCGCATAGGGCCCGTAGCGCAGCGTGCCGTCGGTCAGCTGCGCGACCCGCTCCGTCGTCGACAGCTGCCGGAAGCGCGTCAGGCGCTCCTTCACGAACGGGATCGCGCCGGCGGCCGGGCCGAGGTCGACGTTGAAGTCGTCGTCGATCGCCAGGGCGACCCGGCCCTTGTCGTCGGGGCCGGGGACCTTCGCCGGAGTCGACGCCGGCGCCGCGGGATCGTGATCGAGCTTGACGATCTCCAGCCCGCCGAGCCCGATCTCGAGGCGCAATACCGCGAACAGCAGCAGGATCGCGACCAGGAACAGCCGCGACGGCCGCACGTAGCGGACCCGTCGTCCGGCCAGGTATTCGCGGGTCAGGAAGCCCGGGCGAAAGACCAGTCCGGCGAACGTCTTCCACCATTTGCCGTCGAGCGCGACGTAGCGGCCGGCGGCGTCCTTCATGAACTGCAGGAACGTCGGGAGGCGCGTGCGCGTCTCCTGCCCGCAGGCCGGGCAGTACGCGGCGGCGACCGCGCCGCCGCAGTTGCGGCAATGCGCGGCGGGGGCGTCGGGCGCCGGCGGGTCGCTTCGTTCAGGCTGCGGCAAGCGAGGGCTTCCTTCGAGAATGTCGGGGGATTCTAGCGCGCGGCCCGCACGAGAACGCATTTCTGCGGCAATGCCGCTACCATTGGCGCTCATGAACGACTCCCTGTCCCTCGTCGAGCCGTCCCGGCCGCGCGCGCCGATCCGGCCCGCGGCGACGCTGATCCTGCTGCGCGACACGCCGCAGGGACCCGAGGTCTTCATGCAGCGGCGCTCGCCGGGCGCCGCCTTCCTCGGGGGAGCCTACGTGTTTCCGGGCGGTGCGCTGGAAGCCGCCGACGCCGATCCGCAGGTGCTGCAGCGGGTCACGGGCCTGACCGACGCCGAGGCGAGCGCACGGCTCGCGCTGCCGGCGGGCGCGCTCGCGTACTGGGTCGCGGCCGCGCGCGAGTGCTTCGAGGAAGCGGGCATCCTGCTCGCGCACGACGAAGCCGGCGCTCCGGCGGCACCGGAGCGCGTCGCCGCGCTCGCGCCGCAGCGCGAGGCGCTGAACCGGGGCGCGCTCGCCTTCGTCGACCTGCTCGGCGAGCACCGCCTTCGGCTCCCGGCCGACGAGCTCGTCTACTTCGACCACTGGATCACGCCGCCCGTCCGCCCGCGGCGGTTCGACACGCGCTTCTTCGTCGCCCGCGCGCCGCAGGGGCAGGAAGGCTCGCACGACGACGGCGAGGCCGTGCACAGCGTGTGGCTGCGGCCGGCCGAGGCGCTGGAGCGCGGCGAGCGCAGCGAGATGGACATCGCGTTCGCGACCCGCTTCATGCTGCGCGAGCTCGCGCGCTTCGCCACCGTCGACGAGGCGATCGCGCACGCCCGCGCCAAGGGGCCGATCGAGTCCAACCGGCCGGTCGTCGCGCAGGGCGCCGCCGGGCAGCGGATCTTCCGGCGCGGCGACGCGGCCTACGCCGAGATCCACTGGAGCGATCCCGACGAGACGACGCAGACGACGTACGACCTGGCGCCCGGCGTGCCCAAGCGGCTCGACCGCTTCGTGACCCGCGTCATCGCCCCCAATCCCGGCAGGATGACGGGCCCGGGCACGAACACCTACCTCGTCGGCGGCGACGAGCTGGCGGTGATCGACCCGGGCCCGGCGCTCGACGCGCACGTGGACGCGATCCTCGCCTGCGGCGGATCACGCATCCGCTGGATCCTGTGCACGCACACGCACCGCGACCACTCGCCCGCGGCCCGCGCGCTGCAGGCCGCGACCGGCGCGCAGGTGATCGGCCTGCCGGCGCCGGCCGGAGCGTCGCAGGACGAGGGCTTCGCGCCCGACCGGCAGCCGGCGCGGGACGAGCGGCTCGCCATCGCGGGCGTCACGCTGCGCGCGCTGCACACGCCGGGCCACGCGTCCAACCACGTGCTGCTACCTGCTCGAGGAGACGCGGATGCTGTTCTCCGGCGATCACGTGATGCAGGGCTCGACGGTGGTCATCAATCCGCCGGACGGCGACATGCGCGCCTACGTCGCGTCGCTGGAAGCCCTGCTGGGGGAGGACATCGCGATCATCGCGCCGGGCCACGGCTACCTCGTCGGCACGCCGCAGCGCGAGATCCGGCACCTGATCCGCCACCGCGCCTGGCGCGAAGCGAGGGTGCTCGCGCGCGCTGTCGCGCCACGGCGGCGCGACCTGCGCGGAGCTCGTGCCCGACGTCTACGCGGAAGTGCCGGCGCGGCTGCACGGCGTCGCCGCCCGGTCGCTGCTCGCGCACCTCGACAAGCTCGTCGCCGACGGACGCGTGCGCGCGGACGACGACGGGCGACACTTCCTCGTCCTGCCCTGACGCCGATGCCCACCCCGCGCGATGTCCTGACCCCCGACGCGCTGGCGATGCTGCAGACGATCGCCAGCGCCGGCAGCTTTGCCGCGGCGGCGCGCGCGGAGCAACATGGTCCCGAGCGCGCTGACCTATCGCGTGCGGCAGATGGAGGACGCGCTCGACGTGCTGCTGTTCGACCGCAGCTCGCGCCAGGCCCGGCTCACCGCCGCCGGCGCCGAGCTGCTGCGCGAGGGCGCGCGGCTGCTCGCCGACGTCGACGCCGATCGCCAACCGCGTCAAGCGCGTGGCCACCGGCTGGGAGCCGCAGCTCACGATCGCCGTCGACAGCATCATCGACGGCGCGACGGTGATGGCGCTGTGCGACGCCTTCCTCGCGCTCGATCCGCCGACGCGGCTGCGCCTGCGCGCGGAGACGCTTTCGGGAACGCTGGCGGCGCTGACCTCCGGGCAGGCCGACCTCGCGCTCGGCGTCGTGCTGGCGACCGCGACGACGGCGGGCCTCGCCCGCGAGCCGCTCGGCAACGTGCGCTTCGTCTTCGCCGTGGCGCCGCATCATCCGCTGGCGCAGGCGCCCGAGCCGCTGTGCGACGAGGTCATCCGCCGGCACCGGGCCGTGGCGATCGCCGACTCGGTCCCGACCGGCGACGGCCTCACGATCGGGCTCCTGCCGGGGCAGGACGTGTTCACCGTCCCCGGCATGCCGGCCAAGGTCGATGCGCAGATCCGCGGCCTCGGCGCGGGCTTCCTGCCGACCTGCCTCGCGCAGCCGTACATCGACGCCGGGCGGCTCGTCGTCAAGCGCGGTCGAGCGGCCGGAGCAGCAGACGCACGTCAGCTACGCCTGGCGCAAGGGCGGCCGCGCCGGCCCGGGGCGCGCGCTGCAGTGGTGGCTGCAGCAGCTGCAGAGCCCGGTCACGCGCGCCGCGCTGCTGGGCGAGCACCGCGCGCCGCGTTAGCATCGTCCCGATCCCGCGCCCGGTTCAGCCCCGTTCACCCCTTTCGCCCCTCCCGCCCGCCGACGCCACGCCGATGACCCTACGCCTCTCCATCCTGCGCGCCGAGGACGCCGCCGCCCTCGCCCACGTGCGCCAGTTCTTCCGCAACTACGCCGGCTGGCTCGGCGTCGACCTGTCGTTCCAGCACTTCGACGAGGAGATGGCCTCGCTGCCCGGGCGCGTACGCGGCGCCGACCGGCCGGCTCTACTACGCCGAGAACGACGGCCGCCCGGCGGGCTGCGTCGGCGTGCGCCGCTTCTCCGACGGCGTGTGCGAGATGAAGCGGCTGTACGTCGAGCCGGACCAGCGCGGCTCGGGCGTCGGCCGCGCGCTGGCGCTCGCGGCCATCCGCGCGGCGAAGGAGCTCGGCTACCACAAGATCCTGCTCGACACGCTGCCGGCGATGCGCGTCGCGATGAAGCTCTACCGCGAGCTCGGCTTCCAGGACGCGCCGGCGTACTACCCGACGCCGATCGAGGGCACGATCTTCCTCGCGCTCGACCTCGACCGGTGGACGGTCGAGGACGTCGCCAACGAGCGCCTCGCGCACCTGTTCGACTTCAACCGCGCGTGGTCGCAGCGGATGCAGGAGATCGATCCGCAGTTCTTCACCCGGCTGTCGCAGCTGCAGGCGCCCGAGTACCTGTGGATCGGCTGCTCGGACTCGCGCGTGCCGGCCAACCAGATCGTCGGGCTGCTGCCCGGCGAGGTCTTCGTCCACCGCAACATCGCCAACGTCGTCGTGCACACCGACCTCAACTGCCTGTCGGTGATCCAGTTCGCCGTCGAGGTGCTGCGGGTCAAGCACGTCATGGTCGTCGGCCACTACGGCTGCGGCGGCGTGCGGGCGGCGCTGCACGGCGATCGCCTCGGCCTCGTCGACAACTGGCTGCGCCACGTGCAGGACGTGCGCGACAAGCACATCGGCCGACGTGCAGGCGCTCGCCGGACGACGCGCGGCACGACCGCCTGTGCGAGCTCAACGTGCTGGAGCAGGTGGCCAACATCTGCCGGACGAACCTGGTGCGCGACGCCTGGGAGCGCGGCCAGCCGCTGACCGTGCACGGCTGGATCTACGGCCTCAAGGACGGCCTCGTGCGCGACCTCGGCCTCACCGTGAAGCGCGAGGACGACCTGGTGCCGCGCTACCGCGCGGCGCTCGCCGCGCTGTCGGCCTGACGCGGGCGCGCACGGCGGCGCGGAACCGCCCCGGCCGCGGCGCCGGGGCTCAGGTCACGAGCCCGACCGTCGCCGCCGTCAGGCAGGTCGCGAGCGTGCCCGCGACGATCGACTTCAGCCCCAGCGCGACGATCTCGCCGCGCCGCTCGGGGCACATCGTGCTCATGCCGCCGATCATGATGCCCAGCGAGCCGAAGTTGGCGAAGCCGCAGAGCGCGTAGGTCATCAGCATCCGGCTGCGCTCCGAGAGCTCCGTCGCCTTCGCGAGGTCGAGGTAGGCGACGAGCTCGTTCAGCACCGTCTTCGTGCCGAGCAGCATGCCCGCCGGCCTGCGCCTCGGACCAGGGCACGCCGGCGAGCCAGGCGAGCGGCGCGAGCAGCCAGCCGAGCGCGCCCTGCAGCGTATACGGCGCGACGATCAGGTTGGCGAGCGTCACCAGCGCGACGAACACGACGAGCATCGCGACGATGTTGATCAGCAGCTGCGCGCCGTCGAGCGTGCCGCGGGTGAGCGCGTCCATGCGCCGTCGGCCTCGGACTCGAGGTCGAGCCGCCCGCCGGTCGCCTCGCCTTCCGGCGGCACCATCAGGAACGACACGACCAGCGCCGCCGGGCGCGGAGACGATCGAGGCGATCAGCAGGTGCGCCACCGCGTCCGGCAGCACCTTGCTGCAGGATGCTCGCGTAGAGGAACAGCACGGTGCCCGCGATCGACGCCATGCCGCAGGCCATGATCGCGAACAGCTCGCCGCGCGACACGCGCGCGAGCTACGGCCGCACGAACAGCGGCGCCTCGACCATGCCGACGAACACGTTCGCCGCGGTGGAGAGGCCGACGACGCCGCCGACGCCCATCGTCGCGCTCGAGCAGCCAGGACATGGCGCGCACCACCGCCGGCAGCACGCGCCAGTGGAACAGCAGCGCCGAGAGCGCGCTCATCACCAGCACGATCGGCAGCGCGCGGAAGGCGAGGACGAAGCTCGCGCCCGGGTCGTGACCGCGAACGGCGGCGGGCCGCCGCCCAGATAGCCGAACACGAGCGCCGTTCCCGCCTGCGTGGCTTTTTCGAGCGCGAGCATCGCGTCGTTCAGCGCGAGGAACGCGTCCTTGGCGAACGGCAGCTTGAGGAGCAGCAGCGCGAGGACGACCTGCAGCACGAGGCCCGGCGCCGACCGCGCGCCAGGGGACCGCGCGGCGCTTCTCGCTCGCGATCCAGGCGATCGCGAGCAGGCCCGCGATGCCGGCGAGTGCGTGGAGCTGCGGGTTCATTGGAGTACCTTCGCCCTACGGGCTCCGGTGTTCGCGCTTGGGGCGGCCCGTCGCGCTCACGCCGCCCTAGACGCGCGGCGGCGGGGTCAGGTAGGCGGCCGTCGCGCCGAGCCGCTCGCGCGCCTCCTTGATCTCCATCCGCGCGATCGCGCGCAGGTGCACCTCGTCCGGGCCGTCGGCGATAGCGCAGCGCGCGGCCCCAGGTCCAGAGATCGGCGAGCGGCGTGTCGGGGCTGATGCCCATGGCGCCGAACAGTCTGCATCGCGCGGTCGCAGACCGTCGTCTGCATGCGTGGGCACCAGCGCCTTGATCATCGCGATCTCCTTGCGCGCCGCCTTGGCGCCCACGCGTGTCGATCATCCACGCGGCCTTCAGCACCAGCAGCCGCGCCTGCTCGATCTCGATGCGCGAGCGGCGCGATCCAGTCGGCGACGGTGCCGTGCTGGTGCAGGTACCGGCCGAAGGCCTTGCGCTCCTGCGCGCGCTCGACCATCAGCTCGAGCGCGAGCTCGCGCTGCGCCGATCGAGCGCATGCAGTGGTGGATGCGCCCGGGGCCGAGCCGCGCCTGCGCCAGCGCGAAGCCGCTGCCCTCCTCGCCGAGCAGGTTGGCGACGGGCACGCGGACGTCGCGGAAGACGATCTCGCAGTGGCCCTCCGGCGAGAGGTGGTTCATGACGTTGATGTTGCGCACGATCGTCGACGCCGGGCGTGTCGCAGCGGCACCAGCACCATGCTCTGCTGGCGGTGGCGCTCGCCGTCCGGGTTCGGTCTTGCCCATGACGATCAGCAGCCTGCAGTTCGGGTGCGCGGCGCCGGTGATGAACCACTTGCGGCCGTTGATGACGTAGTCGTCGCCGTCGCGGACGATCGACGTCTGGATGTTGGTCGCGTCGGACGACGCGACGTCGGGCTCGGTCATCGCGAACGCGGAGCGGATCTCGCCCTCGAGCAGCGGCTGCAGCCAGCGCTCGCTTCTGCGCCGGGCGTGGCGAACAGGTGCAGCAGCTCCATGTTGCCGGTGTCCGGGCGCGTTGCAGTTGAAGACCTCCGAGGCCCAGCCGACGCGGCCCATGATCTCGGCCAGCGGCGCGTACTCGAGGTTGGTCAGGCGCGGTGCCCGGCTCGTCGTCCTTCAGGCCCGGGCAGGAACAGGTTCCACAGGCCCTCGGAGCGCGCCAGCGCCTTCAGGTCCTCCATGAAGGACACCGGGTAGCGCCCGGCGTGCACCTCCTCGTGCCACTGCCGGATGCGCGGCACGACGTGGTCGTCCATGAAGCCGCGCACGCGCTGTCGCAGGTCCTCGACCTTCGGGGTGTATCCAAATTCCACGGTGAGCGCCTTCCTCGGTCAAGCGCGCGCCGAAGGACCCGGCGTGTCCTTCCAGCGCTGCAGCAGCGTATGGGCAATCCGGAACTGGTCGAGCGCCTTGCCGACGCTGTGGTCGACGATGTCGGCGACCGTTTGCGGCCGGCTGTAGAACGCCGGGATCGGCGGCAGGATCACCGCGCCGCAGCGCGCGGCCTGCGCCATCAGGTCGATGTGCCCGGCGTGCAGCGGCGTCTCGCGCACCAGCAGCACGACGCGGCGGCCCTCCTTCAGGCACACGTCGGCCGCCCGCGACAGCAGGTTGCCCGAATGCGAGTGCGCGACCTCCGACAGCGTCTTGATCGAGCACGGCGCGACGATCATGCCTTCGGTCACGAACGACCCGCTCGCGAGCGCGGCGCCGATGTCGCCGTGCGCGTGGACGACGTCGGCCAGCGCCTCGACCGCGGCGATCTGCCAGTCGGTCTCCTCGGCGAGCGTGCGCTTGCCCGCCGGCGTCAGCACCAGGTGCGTCTCGACGTCCGGCACCTCGCGCAGCGCCTGCAGCGTGCGGATGCCGTAGATGACACCCGAGGCGCCGGTGATGCCGACGATGAGTCTGCGCATGGAATGGGTTCCCGAAGCGCCCGCGCGGGATGGCGCGGGCGATCCGGCCCAAGCTACCTGCATCGCCGCGGGCCTGTCAATGCGAGGCCACGGCGACCGGTGCGCGGCATCCTGGCACCGCGCGCGGATGCGAAGGCGCACGCCGGCCTCGCGGTCACGGCGGCCAGCGATCGCGTCGCGTTTGCGCCGCAATATGACATTGGCGTAGGATGGCACCCGACTGCGCTAGCTCGTGCCAGGACGCGCGCCCTTCCCGATGCCGTGTCTCGGGCAACCACCGGAGAACCAGGACGACAGCGATGAGTGCACGGACCAGGCGGTTTCTCGCGGCATTGTTCTGCGGGTGGATGGCGCTCTGCGGACTGCCGGCCACGGCGGGCGCGGCGAGCGCCTCGGCCAGGGCGCTGGCGGCAGACAACTACCAGGGCCTGTGGTGGAACGCCCACGGAGTCGGGCTGGGGCATCAACTTCGCCCACCAGGGCGACATCATCTTCGCCACCTGGTTCACCTACGACGCGGCCGGCAAGCCGTGGTGGCTGATCGCCGAGCTGCACAAGTCGGCGCGGCGTCTACACCGGCGCGTCGCCACCGTCAGCGGGCCGCCGTTCGACGCGCAGCCCTGGGACCTGTCGCGCGTCGCCGAGGCCACGGTCGGCACGATGACGGCGACCTTCGCCGGCGCGAAGCAGGCGACGATCGCCTACACCGTCAACGGCGTCGCGCAGACGAAGGCGATCACCAAGCAGGTGTTCGGACCCGAGCCGACCTGCGTGTTCGGGCGCGCAGCCGAACCTCGCGCTCGCGACCAATTACCAGGACCTGTGGTGGAACCCGGCCGGGGAATCGGGCTGGGGGATCAACCTCACGCACCAGGGCGACATCATCTTCGCGACCTGGTTCACCTACGACGCCGACGGCAAGCCGTGGTGGCTGATCGCCGAGCTGCACCGCACGCCCGAGGGCACCTACGCGGGCGACGTGTCGACGGTGACGGGACCGGCGTTCAGCTCGGTTCCCTTCGACTCGACCAAGGTCACGGAGACCGTCGTCGGCACGGCCACGGCGATCTTCGCCGACGGCAACACGGCGCTGTTCACCTACACCGTCAACGGCGTGAGCCAGGTCAAGTCGATCACGCGGCAGGTGTTCGTGCCGCCCGGGACCGTATGCGCGCTGGCGGCGGATCCCGGCGACGGCGTTCGACGTCACGGGCTGCCGCGAGACGCTGCTGCTGGTGCCCGGCGCGAGACGCGGACGTCTACGTCACCATCGCGCCGCGCAACGGATACGCCGGCGCCGTCGCGCTGACCGCGTCGGGGCTGCCGGCCGGGGTCACGGGTAGAGATCGAGCCCGGCAGCTCGACCTCGCCTCCGCGCCAGTCGGCCGGGCTGCGCCTCAGCGTGCGCCGGCGGGGCAGCGGCGACGGCGAGCCCCGCTGGTGACGGCGCGCGGCGCCGCCGACGGCGGCCTGAGCGCCGCGCGCGAGCTCGACCTCGGGGTCGCGCCTGCCGGCGACCCGAGCGCGGTCCGGCTCGCCACGTGGCAGCCGTCAGCAGCGCATGCGCGAGCTGGGCCAGCAGAATCTCGCCGGCGCAGCGTCGTCCAGGGGATCGCGGCGTTCATGGCCGCGCGGCCCGGGTACCGGCCGCCGGTGTGGACGTCGAGACGTCACGGCCTGGGGCCGCTACACCGACGGCAGTACACTTCGTCGCCGACAACCGCGATCCCGCGCCCGGCACGTGGCCGCGAGCCAGGCCGATGTTCCGCGCCCCAAGGTCCTGGGGGCGGAGGTTCCGAGGCGACGAAGGCGCGGTGCTCGCAGTCGTTCGGCGCGAGCTTACGAGGGGCAGACGCCGATCGACCAGATGCGCGGCTACCTCCAGGGCAAGGGCTGGACGGTGCGCAAGGGTCCGGAGGGCGAGCGACGTCGGGACGCTGAAGGGCGTCACCGGCGACGGCTTCGTCTACATCAACACCCACGGCGGCCGCGTCGAGGTCGACGATCCGAGCGAGCCCGAACCAAGATCTTCGCGATCCAGTCGTCGACCCTCGTCGACGAGGAGTACAGAAGGTGTTCGCGGCGGACCTGCAGCGAACTCGCCTCGTCCACTTCACCGCCAAGAACGGCGAACACGAAGGTCGGTCACAGCACCTGATCGGCGCCGACGAGACCATCGAGGAGGTCGACACCCGCTACGGGATCACCTACCGCTTCGTCGACACGTACATGAGCTTCGCCAGCAAGAGCGTCGTCCTGATCGAACGCCTGCTTCGGCGGCCGCAACACCTCCTTCGTCAACGCCTTCCTGCGAAAGGGCGCGGCGTGTACCTCGGCTGGTCCGATAAGCTGCACGTCGACGCCGCGACAGGCCGGCGCCGTATTTCGTCGACCGGATGCTGGGCGCGAACCAGCACCCGGACAAGGAGTCGCCGCCGCAGCGCGCGTTCCCGTACGACCTCGTCATGCAGGACATGGGCGAAGAAGAAGCTCGACTACGACCGGTGAACCCGGCAGGCTGCAGGCGACGCGAAGCTCGGGCCTGCCGTACCCGCCGATCTTCGCGCCCTCCATCCGCTACGCGCAGGTGGACGAGTACATGGACGAGCTGACGCTGGTCGGCGAGTTCGGCACGCAACAGGGCAAGGTCACCGTCGGCGGCACCGAGCTGGCCGTCAAGTCCTGGTCGGCCAGCACGATCGTGGCGACGCTGCCGAGGAGCGGTGCCGGGTCGGTCGGCGACGTCATCGTCGAGGTCAGGGGCGCGAAGAGCAACGCCAGGCAGCTGACCGCGTGGTCGCTTCCGCTGCGGTACACGTGGTTCAGCGCCTACGACGGGCCGGGACTCCAGTTCGACGGCTCGGGAACGGTCCGCTTTCGCGCCGACGTCGGGGGCTACCGGACGACGCCGGGCGAGGCGCCGAAGTACCGGCTGCGCGGCGGCGCCCCGACCAAGGACAGCTCCCTCACGGTGACCGCGTCGGGCTCGCACACGGACGGCGATTGCACGCAGACCCTTTCCGGGACCGGGACGTTCGTGAGCCCTGCGGCGCTCGGCGGCGTGCCCGGAACGGTCCTCGCGAGCGCGTTCAGCCTTGCCGGCGAGACGAAGCTCGGGGCGCTGGGCCTGGGGTTCGGCGCGATCGCGATTCCCTTCCAGATGACGTTCACCGGGAAGGGCTGCTCGGGCAGCTACCCGGCCGCGCCGACGATGGGTTTGCTGGACGGCCCCACCGACTTTCCTGCGGAGCAGACGGACAATCCGCAGACGTTCCCGCTGCCCGGCATCCATTTCGTGCTCAACCGCGGTTCGGCATTCCGGCGACGTCGCGGCTGGAACCGATGCGGGCGGGACGATCACGGTGTCGTGGACGGCCGCACCGGCGCAGTACACCGCCGCGCGATGCCGCCGACGCCGGCAAGTAACGCGCGCTCCTGCCGGAGCGGAGCTTGACCGGCATCAAGGCGGGCGCGGCGCGCGGCCGCAGCATCCGAGCTGGCCGGCGCGCCCGCCGCGCGCGTCGCCGCCTGCCATGGCATCGCCCGATTCCCGCCCCGAACTCACCTGCCCCGCCGGCGGGCTGCCCGCGCTGAAGGCCGCGGTCGACCACGGCGCCGACTGCGTCTACGTCGGCTTTCGCGACGAGACCAACGCCCGCGCGTTCAGCGGCCTCAACTTCGACGTCCAGACGCTGCGCGAAGGCGTCGCCTATGCGCACCGCCGCGGCTGCAAGGTGCTGGTCGCGCTGAACACCTTTCCGTCGGCCGCCGGCTGGCCGCGCTGGACCGGCGCCGTCGATCGCGCGGCGGAGCTCGGCGTCGATGCGATCATCTGTGCCGACGTCGCGCTGATGGACTACGCCGCGCGCACGCATCCGCAGCTGCGGCTGCACCTGTCGGTCCAGGCCTCGGCGACCAACTACGAGGCGATCAACTTCTACCGCCGCCGCTTCGGCATCCAGCGCGCCGTGCTGCCGCGCGTGCTGTCGCTCGCGCAGGTCGAGCACATGATCGCGAACACGCCGGTGGAGATCGAGGTCTTCGGCTACGGCAGCCTGTGCGTGATGGTCGAGGGCCGCTGCGCGCTGTCCGCCTACGCGACCGGCGAGTCGCCGAACTGCCAGGGCGTCTGCTCGCCGGCGAAGGCCGTGCGCTGGGAGCAGACTGCCGGGCGGCATGCGACACGCGCCTCAACGGCTTCCTGATCGACGAGTTCACCGCCGGCGAGCGGCGCCGGCTATCCGACGCTGTGCAAGGGGCGCTTCGACGTCGCCGGCGAGACCTACTACGCGCTGGAGGAGCCGACCAGCCTCAACACGCTGGAGCTCCTGCCCGAGCTGATGCGGATCGGCGTGCGCGCGATCAAGATCGAGGGCCGGCAGCGCAGCCCCGCCTACGTCGCGCAGGTGACGCGGGTCTGGCGGGCCGCGATCGACCGCTGCGCCGCGTCGCCGCGAAGCTACGTGCCCGACCCGGCCGCGCTCGCGGAGCTGAACCGTCTCGCCGAGGGCCAGACGCAGACGCTCGGCGCCTATTCCCGGCCCTGGCGATGACGGCACTCGTCGACCGCTGCCGACTGCCCTGCGCTCGGGCCCGCTCGCCTACTACTGGCCGCGGCAGGCGGTGTTCGACTTCTACGCCGACGTCGCCGCGGCGCCGGTCGACGTCGTCTACCTGGGCGAGACCGTCTGCTCGCGCCGGCACGAGCTGCGCTGGCCCGACTGGCTGGAGATCGCCGCGATGCTCGCGGCCGCGGGCAAGGAAGTGGTGCTCTCGACGCTGCCGCTGATCGAGGCCGAGGCCGACCTGCGCCTGCTGCGCAGGATCGTCGGCGAGACGCCTTACCGGGTCGAGGCCAACGACTTCGGCGCCGTCAGCCTGCTCGAGCAGCGGGCGTCCGGCGCGCCCTGGGTCGCCGGCCCGACGCTCAACGTCTTCAGCCCGCAGGCCCTCGCGCTGCTGCACGCGGCGGGCGCGCAGCGCTGGGTCGCCCCGGCCGAGATGCCGGCGGCGCAGCTCGCCGACGTGCTCGCCGCGGCGCCGGCCGGCATCGAGACCGAGCTCCTCGTGCACGGCCGCCTGCCGCTCGCCTACTCGGCGCGCTGCTTCACCGCCCGCCACTACGACCTGCAGAAGGACCAGTGCGACTACCGCTGCCTCGCGCATCCCGGGGGCCTCGCGCTCGCCACGCGCGAGGGCCAGCCGTTCCTCAACCTCAACGGCGTGGAGGTCGAGTCGACGGGCGTCTACAGCCTGTTGTCCGAGCTGCCGTCGCTGGCCGCGATGGGTGTGGGCATCGCGCGGCTCGCCCCGCAGGTCGACGGCACGATCGCGCTGATCGACCTCTTCCGCGCCGCCGTCGACGGCGCGCTCGACGCGCCGGCAGGCGCAGGAGCGGCTCGCGCCGCTGCTGCCCGGCGCGCCGTGCAACGGCTTCTGGTACGGGCGCCCCGGAGCCGACTGGGTCCGTCCGGCCGCCTGAGATGACGCCCCCCGAAACTCGCTGCGCTCGCCTCCCCCCGAGGGGGCCGACAGCGCCCTTCGGGCGGCCGTGCGGGCGCTGAAAGGATCGATTCGATGATCGTGCTGCCTCGCCTCCCCTTGCCGAAGCTGACGCTGCCGCAGTTCACGCTGCCCGATGCCGTCGGCCGCATCGTCTCGCGCCTGCCGCCGCAGCCGCCCGCGTTCGTGCTTTCGCGGGCGCTCGATTTCGGCGTCGGCCGCATCGTGTCGCGCGAGGCGGTCGAGCCGCTGATCGGGCGCCGCTTCGCGCTGGTCGTCCGCGACCTCGGCCTCGCCGTGCACTTCGACGGCACGCCGGCGGGCTTTCGTCCGTCGCGCCCGCCCTACGACCCGGAGCTGACGATCTCGGCGTCGCTGCGCGACTTCATCGCGCTGGGCCTGCGCGAGGAGGATCCCGACACGCTGTTCTTCGCGCGGCGCCTGCTGATCGAGGGCGACACCGACCTCGGCCTGACGGTCAAGAACCTGCTCGACGGCATCGACTGGGCGGGGCTGCTGGCCGGCCTGCTGCCGCCGTTCCTGCGCGACGCGCTGCGGCGCTGAGCATGGGCTCCGACGCGGCATCGGCCGCGACCGCAACGGTGCCCGCGCTCGTCGCCGTCGACGCGACGTGGGCGCGGCTCGCCGCGCTGCACGCGCTGATCCGCGACGTCTACGCGACGTCGGACGCGATGAGCGAGGACTTCGAGGACAAGTTCCCCTCGCCCGCCGCGCTCGCCGCCGAGATCGCGGAGGTGACCGCGCGCCCCGGCGGGATCGTCCTCGCCGCGGATGCCGAGCCGCTGCCGCTGGGCTACCTCGTCGTCGAGCCGCGCCGCCAGGCGCGACTGCGGCACACGGCCGACCTGACGATGGGCGTGGCCAGCACGGCACGCGGCCGCGGCATCGGCCGCCTGCTGGTCGCCGAGGCCCTCACCCGCATCGCGGCGGCCGGCATCGTCGAGATCGTCTACCTGATGGTGCGCGCCGACAACCTCGGGGCGCAGGAGCTCTACCGTCACGCCGGCTTCGAGCGCGTCGCGACGCTCCGGCGCGACACCCGGGTCGACGGCCGTTACCACGACGGCGTGCTGATGCGCCGCTTCGTCGGCGGCTACGATTGACGGCGGGTGCCCGGCTACAGCACGCCGGGAATGAAGCGGGACACCCGCCGCGCGTAGGCGGCGTACTCCGGGTAGCGGGCGCGCAGGCCGCGCTCCTCGAGCACCGTCTTCGCCCACAGCACGGCAACAAGCGCCGCAAGGCAGGCCGCCTTCGCCGCATCGGCGTAGGCGACGACGAGCGCGGCGGCGAGCAGCAGCAGGGCGACGTACATCGGGTGGCGGACGAAGCGGTAGGGTCCGGTGACGACGAGGTGCCCCGTCGCCCGCGGCTCCGGCCGGATGTTGAAGTTGCCGAGCCGGTTGTGCGCGAGCGTCCAGGCGCCGACGATGCCCCCCGCGACGCCGAGGGCGACGGCCGTCGCCGAGACCGCAGCGGACGTCCACGGCCACGCGATCGCGATCACCAGCGCGAACTGCGCGGCCACCAGCAGGCGTCCCCGCATCGACGGCGACATCGGCTCAATCCCCCCCGATCGCATAAAATTGCGGTATTCCCATCTCCGGCGGCCAAACCTTCGTTCCCATGGCGCACATCCTGCAGAGTCTTCCCGCCGGCCAGAAGGTCGGCATCGCGTTCTCCGGCGGCCTCGACACCAGCGCCGCCCTGCACTGGATGCGCGAGCAAGGGCGCGATCCCGTACGCCTACACCGCGAACCTGGGCCAGCCCGACGAGCCCGACTACGACGACATCCCGCGCCGCGCGCTGCAGTACGGCGCCGAGAAGGCGCGGCTCATCGACTGCCGCGCGCAGCTGGTCGCCGAGGGCATCGCGGCGCTGCAGTGCGGCGCGTTCCACATCTCGACCGCCGGCGTCACCTACTTCAACACCACGCCGCTCGGCCGCGCCGTCACCGGCACGATGCTCGTCGTCGCGATGAAGGAGGACGACGTCCACATCTGGGGCGACGGCAGCACCTTCAAGGGCAACGACATCGAGCGCTTCTACCGCTACGGCCTGCTCGCCAACCCGAACCTGCGCATCTACAAGCCGTGGCTCGACCAGCAGTTCATCGACGAGCTCGGCGGCCGCAAGGAGATGTCCGAGTACATGCTGCGCGCCGGGCTTCGCCTACAAGATGAGCGTCGAGAAGGCGTACTCGACCGACTCGAACATCCTCGGCGCCACGCACGAGGCGAAGGACCTCGAGTTCCTCGAACAAGGGCATCAAGATCGTCGAGCCGATCATGGGCGTGGCGTTCTGGCGCGACGACGTCGCCGTGCAGGCCCGAGACGGTGACGGTGCGCTTCGACGAGGGCCAGCCGGTCGCGCTGAACGGCGTGGACGTTCGCCGACCCCGTCGCGCTGATGCTCGAGGCCAACGCGATCGGCGGCCGCCACGGCCTCGGCATGAGCGACCAGATCGAGAACCGCATCATCGAGGCCAAGAGCCGCGGCATCTACGAGGCGCCGGGCATGGCGCTGCTCTTCATCGCCTACGAGCGCCTCGTCACCGGCATCCACAACGAGGACACGATCGAGCAGTACCGCGACAACGGCCGCCGGCTCGGCCGGCTGCTCTACCAGGGCCGCTGGTTCGACCCGCAGGCGATGATGCTGCGCGAGACGGCGCAGCGCTGGGTGGCGCGCGCGATCACCGGCGAGGTCACGCTCGAGCTGCGCCGCGGCAACGACTACTCGATCCTCGACACGACGAGCCCGAACCTCACCTACAAGCCCGAGCGGCTGACGATGGAGAAGGGCGAGGCGTTCTTCACGCCGCAGGACCGCATCGGCCAGCTGACGATGCGCAACCTCGACATCACCGACACGCGCGACAAGCTGCTGACCTACGTGAAGACGGGGCTGTTGAAGCCGGCGGAGGGCTCGCCGCTGCCGCGCCTGTCGGACGCGGAGAAGCCCGAAGGCGGCGGGCACGGCTGACGGGAACGCCGCGGGATCGCCGGTCACCCGCGAACCGCGGCCGGCCGGGTGGCGAGCGCTCGGCGCGGCGCCGCTGCCCTATACTGTAGAAAGGCGGCCCGATGACCGGGCCGCCAGGAACCCGGGCAAGGCCGTGTCGACAATCGACCCGCAGGCACGTGCGCTGAACGATCCCGATGAGTATCACCGGCGGGGCATTCGCGTCGCGCGGCGAGTCCATCGGGTTCGCCAACTCGGGCTCGCGCTGGGCTCGATCTGCGTGGCGACGGTCCTCCGACTGAACGGCGATTCTGCATGGTGGTGGGGCGCGCTCCTCGCGCACATGTTCGTCTGGCCGCAGTTCGCGCTGTGGCGGTCGCTCCGGAGTGC
Source organism: uncultured beta proteobacterium (assembly GCA_963832705.1). GTDB lineage: Bacteria > Pseudomonadota > Gammaproteobacteria > Burkholderiales > Casimicrobiaceae > CAIWHR01. Next base: position 798,251 of record CAWHVP010000010.1, read on the forward strand.
CGATCCGCGCCGGACCGAGAAAGGCCAGCTGCTGTTCGACTCGGCGCTGGGCGGAGTCTGGATCGCAGTGATGCAGTGCAACCTGCTGCCCAGCGTGCTGCTGGTCACGATGCTGACGGTCGACAAGGTCGATGCACGCCGGGTCCGTGCGCTGCTGAAGAGCTCCGCCCTGATGGTCGCGACGTTCGCCGTCACCTGGACGCTTCTGGGCTTCCCGCTGAATGTCGATTCGCCGATGCCTGTCGTCATCGCCTGCCTGCCGTTGCTCATCGTCTACCCGCTGGCGACCAGCGCGATCAGCAATACGTTGGCGCGCCTGGTGAGGGAGCAGAACCGGAAGCTCGAGGAGCTGGGCCGCACCGACGCCCTCACCGGCCTCGCCAACCGCCGGCGGGCGTTCGGCGTCGCGGCAGGCGAGTTCGCGCGCTACCGTCGCAACAACCGCGCGGCCGCGCTGCTGATCCTCGACATCGACAACTTCAAGGGCATCAACGACCTGCACGGCCATCCCGTCGGCGACGACGTGCTGTCCGGCCTCGCCGCCGTCCTGCGCGACGAGACGCGGGTCGTCGACACGCCGGCGCGCTACGGCGGCGACGAGTTCATGGTCGTCATGCCCGAGACCCGGCTCGCCGGCGCGCAGGAGCTCGCCCGCCGCATCCGCCTGCGGCTCGCCGCCCTGGAGTTTCCCGCCGTCCCCGGATTGCGGTGCACGGTCAGCATCGGTGCGGCCGAGACGAGCGGCGAGCTCGCCGACGTCGACGCCTGGATCAACCTTGCCGACAAGGCGCTGTACCGCGCGAAGGCGCTCGGCCGCGACCGCTTCGTCGCCGCCGATGCGCTGACGCTGACGGGTGTTCCCGCGACGGAGGACTGAAACGCCCGCCGCTGACCGGCACTAGGTCCCGGCGGCGCCCAGCATCCGCAGTGCCGCGTGCGCGGCGCCGAAGCCGTTGTCGATGTTGACGACGACGAGCCCCGAGGCGCAGCTCGCGAGCGCCGCGGCGAGCGCGGTGCGGCCGCCGCGACCGACGCCGTAGCCGACCGAGCGCGGCACCGCCAGCACCGGGCAGGGCACGAGCCCCGCGAGCACCGAGAACAGCGCCCCCTCCATCCCGGCGACGGCGATCACCACCCGGTGCCGGCGGATGTCGTCGATCCGCTCCATCAGCCGCCACAGCCCGGCGACGCCGACGTCGACGACCAGCGTCGCCTCCTCGCCCTCGAACGCGAGCGTGCGCGCGGCCTCGAACGCGACCGGCGCGTCCGAGGTCCCGCCGCAGACGATCGCGACGCGCTCGCGGACCGAAGCCGGCGGCAGGCCGCCGAGGATCGCCGTTCGCGACGGCGGATCGTAGTCGAGGTCGCGCGCGCACCGGGACCGCGAGCCGCCGCCACTTGCCGGGCGCCAGCCGCGTCAGCAGCAGGCGCCGGCCGGCGTCCTGCGCGTGCGCGACGATCGCGTCGATCTGCGCCGCCGTCTTGGGCTCGCACAGCACCGCTTCGCTCGTGCCGGTGCGCGCCGCCGCGCTCCCAGTCCAGCGTGAACTCGGTCATCGGTCCGGGCGGTCCGCCGCGACGCGCAGGAAGGCCGCGCCGCGGCGATACGGGCGAACGCCGGCAAAGACGCGCCCGGCATCCCGGCACGCCGCGTCGCCGATCGCGCGCGCGGCCGCGGCCGCTGCCGTCTCCCCGGCCGCCGGCTCGGCCAGCTCGATGACGACGCCGCCGTGCGTCACCCGGCAGCGCAGCACCGCGCTCTCGCCGAGCGCCGCCGCAAGCGCGGCCTCGACCGCGTCGACGAACGCGAGGTCGGCGGGCGCGATCGCGATGCCGGTCTCGACGCGGCTGGCGAGGCAGGGCTGCGCCGGCAGCCGCTCGAGGTCGTCGAGCCCGAGTCGTCGCGCCAGCGCGTAGACGTCGGCCTTGGCGAAGCCGGCCGCCACAACGGGTGGACGACGCCATGCTCGGCGGCGGCGCGCAGGCCCGGGCGGTAGTCGTCGAGGTCGTCGCGGTTGGTGCCCGAGGCGATGCTGTCGGCGGTGCGCTCGCGGATGCGCGCGTACAGGTTCGTCTTGCAGTAGTAGCAGCGGTCGGCCGGATTGGCCCGGTAGCGGGCGTCGGCCAGCTCGCCGGCGTCGAGCAGCACCAGCGACCAGCCGTGGCGCTGCGCGTGCGCCTCGACGCGCCGGCGCGCCGCCGCCGGGACCGCGGGACCGCCGGCGTGGTACATCGTCGCCTGCGACCGCGCGAAGCGGTGGGCGACGTGCGCGAGCGTCATCGAATCGACGCCGCCGCTGACGGCGAGCGCCAAGCCGGTCGTGCCGGTCGAGCTCGGCGACGAGGCGCGCGAGCGGATCGGCGTCGCGTTGCCCTGCCGTTCACGCGTCGCCCTCGCCGGCATCGAGCGCGCGGGCTTCGGCCGCGGCCCGCAGGCCGCGCCGCCGCGCGAGCCCCGTGGCCGCGGCGACGTCGTCGTGCGCGGCCTTCGCCGTCCGGCGGCCATCCGGACGCTCCGCGATCTTGACCGCGAGCGCACTCCCGTCGACATCCGTCGCGACGCTCGCGCGCGGCAGCACGCGCCGGCGCTCGTCGCGCAGGCGCAGCCCCAGCGTCGACGTCTCGGTCAGGCACGCGCGGGCGACGGCGTCGGCCGCCGCCGGCTGCACCAACAGCGCGGAAATCGGCGACCGGCCGTCCCTTCTTGCCCGACGCGCGTGCCGCAGGTCACGTCGATCACGCCCGGCTGCGCGCGCAGGCGATCGGCCGCGACGGCGATCTCCTCTCCGGTCATGTCGTCGACGTCGAACTCGACGACGGTCACGTCGTCGGCGGCGGCTGCGGCGTCGCGCTCGAAGACCAGCGCGCGCACGAGGTTCGGCAGCCCGGGCAGCACGCGCGTGCCGGCGCCGCAGCCGACGCCGACCAGGCGCCCGTCGGCGCGGCCCGCGGCGCAGTCCTGCGGGGCGACGAGGTGGCGCAGGATCGCGGCGCCGGTCGGCGTCACCCGCTCGCCGCCGATGCCGTCGTCGCGCCACGGATAGCCGGTGAGGAGCGCGCTCGTTGCGGGCGCGGGCACCGGCAGCAGGCCGTGCGCCGTGCGCACCGTCCCGCCCCCGAGCGGCGGCGCCGATGCGCTCCAGCGCGCGCCCTCGAGCGCGCCGGCGATGCACCCGGCCGCGACCAGGTCGAGCAGCGAATCCCAGTCGGCGAGCTCGTGGAAGTGGACGGCGTCCACCGGCAGGCCGTGGACCTTCGCCTCGGCCTCGCCGAGCAGCGCGAGCAGCGCCAGCGCGTGCCGGCGCGTCGGCGCCGACAGCGGTGCGGCGGCCAGTCGCCGGTGGAGCTCAGCATACGGCGTGCCGCCGTGGCCACGTCGTGGCCGCCGTGGTCCCCGGCCGGCGCGGCGTGCGTCGCATCCGGGGCGTGCGCGGGCGCCGGAACGTCCGCGTGCGCGTGTCCTTCGACCGCGTGCGTGTGCGTCGCGGGCAGTGCGTGCCGGGCGCCGGCCTCCGCGCCAGGCCGAAGCCGCAGGCCCGCAATCCGCCGGTCGTCAGCTCCCGGAACTCCGGCGCGGCGATGCCCGCCGGCTGCACCGCCGCGAGCTCGCCGAGCAGGCGCTCCCGGAGGCCGGGCAGCGCGTCGACCAGCGCCGCGACGAACATGTCGCCGGCGAGACCGCCGACGAGGTCGAGGTGGATCGCGAGGGTCGTCGGCTCGGGCAGCGCGCGGGCGCCGCCCGCACGTCAGCCGAGGACGGGAACGACATAGGGCCCTTCGGGGATCACGGCGATCGCGGGATCGCCGGCGCGCGCGACCGCCGCGGCCAGCGCGTCCTCGACCGAGTCGACGTTCTCGACGCCGGTCAGCCGCCGCTCCTCGGCGTCGAGCCCGGTCGTGTACAGCGCGACGCGGCCGGCGCGCAGCGCCTTCAGCTGCATCTCGGTCTGCCACTCGTCGACGTCGGCGAAGCGCTTGCCGAGGATCGACTGCAGGAAGGCGTCGGGGCCGTGCTCGACCAGCCGCCGCTGCGCCGCGCGGAACTCGGCCGAGCCGAAGCCTTCGCCGCAGGCCGACGCGACGACCAGCGTGCCGCCGGGCGCGAGGATGTCGAGCGGCGTCACCATCCCCTTGACCGTCTGGTAGTACGTCTTGTCGAGCGGCGCGCCGGCGGCCGACGTCAGCACCGTCGGATAGCGCCGCGGCAGCGGCACGCGCGTGCTCCCGGCGACGAAGTCCACCGCGACCAGGTGGCTCTCGATCACCTCGCCGAAGTTGACGTGGACGAGGTCGCGGTCCTCGTCGATCACCGTGTTGACGCGCGTAGACCTCGCCCAGCATGCGCACGATCGCGAGCTGCTCCTCGTGCAGCGGGTTGTCCGGCGAGGTTGCACTGGATCGCCGCCGGATGCTCCATGAAGCGCGCGCTGTGGAACGTGCGGATCGTGTCCTCGTGGGCGATGCCCGGCGCGATCACCTTGCGCCCGCCCGAATAGCCGGCCATGAAGTGCGGCTCGACGAGGCCGGTCGCGATCCGCAGGTCCGCCTCGACGAAGCGGCGGTCGAGCTTCACCGGCGTGCCGCGCCCCGGCGTGGCGCCGAGGTCGACGTGCGCGGCCGCGTCGCGGGCGAAGTGGTTCTCGACGCGGACCGTCGCCAGCACCCACGGGTCGCCGACGAGATCGGCGAGCTCGTCGCCCTCGTTCGGCCGGTGCAGGCCGGTCGCGACCAGCACGGTGATGCGCTCGCGCGGCACGCCGGCCGCGAGCAGCCCCTCGACCAGCGGCCGCAGGAACAGCCGGTTGGGGACGGGCCGCGTGACGTCGCAGATCAGGATGCACGCGCTTCTGCGGCCGCGGACGAGGTCGGCGTACGGCTTCGCGGCCACCGGAGCCGCGAGCGCCGCGCGGACGGCCGCCTGCGGGTCGGGCAGCTTCGGCAGCGTCGGCTTGCGCACGACGGTCGCGCGCGCGCCGCGCGGCAGCGTGACGGTGAGGCCGGTGGTCCCGTAGAGGACCTCGACGGTGTCCGCGGCGGTGGTCTCGTTCATCGGCAGCAGTGTACCGCGGTTGGCGCCGGGCTACCCCCGGGCCGCCGTCTCACGGTACGATGACGGCATGATCGGCACCGGCTACGACGACCGCTACCTGACCCGCGACGAGACGCGCGAGATCGTCCGCGAGGCGCTCGCCTCGCTCGCGCTCGACGGCAAGCGCGTGCTGTTCATCATCCCGGACGGCACGCGCACGATGCCGATGCCGGAGATGTTCGCGCTGTTCCAGGAGAACCTCGCCGGCAGGGTCGCCGCGCTCGATTTCCTGGTCGCGCTGGGCACGCACCAGCCGATGGACGACGCCGCGCTGTCGAAGCTCGTCGGACAGCCGGTCGTCGGCGGCAAGGTCGGCGCCTCGCACGTCTTCAATCACGAATGGGCCGACCCGGCGAGCTTCGCCCACATCGGCGAGATCCCGGCCGACGAGATCTCGGCGCTGACCGGCGGGCGGCTCGCGGAGACCGTGCCGGTGTCGCTCAACCGCCGGATCTACGACTACGACCGGATCGTCATCTGCGGCCCGGTCTTTCCGCACGAGGTCGTCGGCTTCTCCGGCGGCAACAAGTATTTCTTTCCCGGCATCGCCGGGCCCGAGATCATCAACTTCACGCACTGGCTGGGCGCGCTGATCTCCAATTTCGAGATCATCGGCGCGGGCTACACGCCGGTGCGCGCGGTCATCGATCGCGCCGCGTCGCTCGTCACCGTGCCGACGTCGTGCTTCGCGCTGGTCGTCACCAAGGAGGGCCTCGCCGGCTGCTGGTTCGGCTCCCCGCGCGAGACCTGGGAGCGCGCGTCCGCGCTGTCGGCCCGGCGGCACATCGTCTGGCTCGACGCGCCGGTGCAGCAGGTGCTGTCGGTGATGCCGCCGATGTACGAGGACGTGTGGACCGCCGGCAAGGGCATGTACAAGATCGAGCCGGTCGTCGCCGACGGCGGCGAGGTCGTCATCTACGCGCCGCACATCACCGAGGTCAGCTACACGCACGGCCGCATCCTCGACGAGATCGGCTACCACTGCCGCGATTACTTCACCGCGCAGCCCGGGCGCTTCGCGGGCTACCCGGGCGGCGTGCTCGCGCATTCGACGCACGTCAAGGGCCTGGGCACCTACGACGCGCGCACGGGGATCGAGACGCCGCGGATCACGGTGACGCTCGCCACCGGCATCGGCCCCGAGCGCTGCCGCCGGATCAACCTCGGCTACCGCGATCCCGCGACGATCGACATCGACGCGTGGACGGGCCGGGAGCGGGAAGGCATCCTCGTCGTGCCCCGCGCCGGCGAGATGCTCTACCGGCTGAAGCCGCGCTGAGCGCGGCGCCGGCCGCGCCCGCCGCGGGCTGATCTCTGCCCCCGCGCGGCGGCTGCCCTGCGCGCGGCTCAGCGCCGCGGGCAGTCGCAGGTGTCGTCGCCCTTGTCGAACACGATGCGCCACACGCCCGGCGCCTCCAGGCGCCAGATCGACGTGAACGTCGCGAACTCCCTGCCGTTGGCGCCGCGCACCGGGCCGGTCGACAGCGCGAGCGTTCCCGAGTCGAGCACCTCGACCCGCGCGGGCTCCCACGAGAACGGCGCCTGCGGCTCCTCGTAATAGCGCTTCCACGCCGCGGCGACCTCGTCCCTGCCGCGGTACGTCCGGGGCTCGGACAGGAAGACCGCCTCCGCCGACAGGAAGCTCGTGAAGGCCGCGTGGTCGCGCGCGGCCATTGTCCGTGCGAACGCACGCTCGGTGTCGGCGACCTGCCGCTGCAGCGTGCCGCGGTCGGTCTGCGACGGACTCGCCGCGCAGCCGGCGACGAGACCCGCGACCACGATCAGGAAAGTGCTGGCGATGCGCATGCGTGGTTCCCCCGTTTGCCGGCAGAGAGAGGCCGGCTCCAAGGCGACATTCTGCACGCGTCGACGGTGCCGCGACCGCCGCGGCGCTGCGGCATCGCCGGAATCGGGAGCCGCGCGGGGATTTCTCGTAGAATCGGAGCGGCGCCCGGGTGGCGAAACGGGTAGACGCAAGGGACTTAAAATCCCTCGACCGCAAGGTCATGCCGGTTCAAGTCCGGCCCCGGGCACCATCTACCTTTTGTTCCGGCAGCATTGACCTCGAATGGGGGCGCGTGGCGGCGGGGGGAACGTCCGCGGTCGGGAGCGCCGGTCGCTGGCGAACGTATCGCGAGCCCCGATAGGGCCAGGGCAGATTGGGTCGGAGGATGACCGTACACGCCGGGGCCGTTACGACGCATTCTCGGCTTCCCGCGCCGCCGGTCAATTGTCAGTTCTTACACCGCGGAACTCCAGCCGACCTGACGCACGAGCGCGCACCGTGGCGCGATCCGTGCGGTCGCGCGACGCGCCTCGCGCCGGCGGGCGTTCAGCAAGCTTTCAGGTTCCGGGCGCAGATTGTGGCGTGTCCTGCGACGTTGGCCGGATCGGTGTTTGCTTTGTGCCTCCATCCTGACTACGCTGTCACCGTGGTACGCGGCGCCTCGCCGCTTGCCAATCACACCTGGGAGGATCCGATGAGCCTGTGTGTTCGAGCTGTAAAGCTTGCGCTTGCCGTCGCTGTCGGCGTGCTCGCGGTTGTCACGGGTGCGCAGGCCGAGACGTCGTGGACGGACCAGACCGACATCTGGTGGAATCCAAACGAATCCGGCTGGGGAATGAACACGGTCCATACGGGGTCGTTCATCTTCGCCACACTCTACGTCTACGGCGCGGATGGAAAGCCGACCTGGTACACAGGGGAATTGCAGTATGTCTCCGGCGACGACAATTACCGCGGGCCGCTGTACGCGACCACGGGTCCGTATTTCGGCGGGCCGTTCAATCCCGCCAACGTGGGTGCCCGGCAGGCAGGGACCATGACGTTCGCCGCGCTGACGGTGTGGACGGGGACGCTCAGCTACACGGTCGACGGCGTCAAGGTCGACAAGGCGATCGAACGCCAGCGCCTGACCCTCGACGACTACAGCGGCACCTATGAAACCCAGTCGACGATCACCTTCAGCAATTGCACGGACACGTCGTATAACGGGGTGCTCACCGCGCCCGGCCAGGCCACGATCACCCAGAGCAATGCCGCGATCTCAGCGAAGCTCTTCGGCGCGCTCGGCGACGACACCTGCGACATTCCCACGACGACGTACTTGCAGCAGGGGCGCATGGGGCGCTTCGAAGGCCCGTACAGCTGCCCGTGGGGGGAGACGGGAACCGCGGTCCTGTTCGAGATGAACCCCTCGTTCTACGGCTTCAGCGCGCGGGTGAGGTTCGACTCGCCGAATTACGGCTGCCACGGCGAGGGCGAGATTGTCGGCGTGATCTCCAGATAGGACGGATGCCACCGCGCGCACCGGGCCGCAGCCGGTGCTCATCATCGGCACCGCAACGATGCATCGAGCCGTGGCTAACGACGCTCGCCCAGGCCATCGTGAAACAACGTGGCGATCTCCCGGATGGCGACGCTTCGTCGGGGCCGTCGGCTTCGATCCGCACGGTTGCACCGATCGACGCCGTCACCAGCATCACGGCGAAGATGTTGCGCGCGCTGACGCGGCGCCCCTTGCTCCGAGAACCAGATTGCAGCGACTGCGCTTCGCGATGTCCACGATGCGGGCGCACGCTTGCGCGTGCAGCCCGCGAGGGTCGGCGATCCGGAGCTTCGACTGCATCGGTGCGGGCATCCATGCCTACCGCTCAGCTCGCGCCGCTCACGCGGCGCGGTCGGGAACGATACTGCGTCGCCGTGCCTGGCGCAGGCTGCGCCAAGCGTCCCGGCGCCTCGTAGAGTGCGGGTTTGAGCGGCGCGTTCGCTTCGGCGGATCGATTCTTGCGACGTAGGTTGTCGAGCATGGGAAGTCCTCTATGGCTTCGGCTCGACGCCGGCGAGACCGTCGCGGTAGCCGCGCCCGACCTCCAGGTATTCCGGGCTGTCGGCGAACCCGAGCCACTGCGCGTGCTCGTCGTGAGCGCCGTACCCGGCCACGCGGTAGTGGCGGCGCAGTCCCTGCAGATAGCCGCGCCGGTAGTCGTCGCTGGCGGCGATCGTCGCGGCCTTCCGCGCCCGCTTCATGTAGCGCCTGAACTCGTCGAGAATGGTCGGCATGGGGATGGCACCCGCAAGTGAGGAGGAGACCACCTCAACTTACGCCCGCAATCTGAAGATTCGCTGAACGCCAGCAGCGCCATCGGCGGTGCCGTGCGACGCCGACGCTGCCGCGCGCACCGAGGCGCGCGGCGATGCCTACCGCTTCCGGACGTCCTGCCAGGCGCGGGCGCGCTCCGGACTCTCCGGGTGGAGCGTCGAGTAGTACCGGCTGAGCGCGAGCAGTTCCGACTCGACCTGCTCCGGGAATCCCGCGCGGGTCGCCCTTCGGCTCGTCAGCAACTCCCGGAAGTACGCGCGGGTCGCATCCGGCTCGGTCCAGTCCGCGGCGAGCTGGTTGGCAACCCGGGCGAAAAGGCGCAGCAGCTCGTGCGGCTGGATCTCGGGCGGCAGCCCGGCCGCCCACGCCGCCGTCCGGGACAGCACCGCGTTGCTCGGCTCGCCCTTGCTCCGCTTGCTCCGCTCGCCTTCCTCGCGCACCGCCCCCGCGCGCAACAACGCGTCGGAGCTGGTCGACTCCCACTGCGCGTGCGTCACGCCGAAGTCGACGTGGATGTCGGTGGGCCCCTTGTCGCTCGACTTTCGGTATGTGGACATGGAAGCAGCCTCCTGCCGCAAAGGGACAGCCTAGCACTCATTGGGTCGAATGGGGCCCGCGCGCTGCTGTGGCGAGCCGGCGGACAACCCGCGCGGCGTCGCAGGAAGACAGAGAGGGCGCCGCGGGGGCGCCCTCGTCCTGCAGGATCGATCCACGCCCGGCCTGCGGCCCGGGGCGCGGCGTGTCAGCGCTTCATGCCGGGCATCGACTGCTGCGCGAACTTCGTGAAATCGCCCATCACCTTCTGCATCGACTCGAACGCCGAGCCGCCGGAGGTGAGCACGCCCTGCATCGCCGCGACCAGGTCCTTCGCGGGCCCCAGGTCCGGCAGCATCGCCATCGCGGCCTTCGCTTCCTTGGCGCCGGGCATGCCTTCCATCTGCGCCTGCATCAGCGTGAACAGCCGCTTCTGCATGTCGGAGATCAGCTCGAACATCTGGCCCCAGTACTGCATCGACTGCGCGACCGCTTCCTGCGCGGCGGTCTGGCCGGCGGCCATCAGCCCCTGCGCGTCCTGGGCTTCGGCGGCGTGCCGGGCGGCCTTCTTCTGCATCGAGCGCGCCTGCTCCTCGCCTTCGAACTGCAGCCGGCGCATCTTCGCCGTGTTCTCGATCGCGGCGTTGATGATCTCCAGCGCGATCTTGGAGTTCGCCTTGTAGAGATCGAACGCCTGCTCGGGCGTCATCGCCTTCGCGTATTTCGCGAACTGCGCCGGGATCGGGCATCGTGAACGCGGGGATCCCGTGCTGGATCGGAATCGACGTGTCCTTCGCCGCGGGCTTCTTCGCCGCGGGCCGGGCCGCCTTCGCGGCGGGTGTCTTGCGGGCGGGGGTCTTCGACGCTTTTCTTGTGGCCATGTCAACGCTCCTTTGCGGGGTGGGTGAGGACAACCGGTTCGACGAATGCGCCGCGCGGCGGCGCGGCAGGGGTTTCGACGCGCGGGACGGCGTGCACGACGCGGATATTGACACGAACGATCATTGCACGCCCGTTACCCGTCCGTCGTCAAGACCAGGGCGCCCGCCACCGTCCCGCTCGCGAGCCGCGCCAGGGCGGCGTTGGCCTCGGCCAGCGGATAGCGCTCGACCTGGGCGGCGAGCGGGATCCGCTGCGCCAGCGCCATGAACTCGGCGCCGTCGCGGCGGGTGAGGTTCGCGACCGAGCGCAGGCTGCGCTCGCCCCACAGCAGCCGATAGGGGAACGCCGGGATGTCGGTCATGTGGATGCCGGCGCAGACGACGGTGCCGCCGCGGACCGTGACCGCGAGCGCGGCCGGGACCAGCGGCCCCGCCGGCGCGAAGATCAGCGCCGCGTCGAGCAGCGCCGGCGGCGTCTCGTCGCTGCCGCCCGCCCACTGCACGCCGAGCCCGCGCGCGAACCGCTGCGCGTCGACGTCGCCGGGCCGCGTGAAGGCGAACACCTCGCGGCCCTGCGCCAGCGCGACCTGCGCGATCAGGTGCGCGGCGGCACCGAAGCCGTAGAGGCCGAGCCGCGGCGCGGCTCCGGCCAGCGCGTAGGCGCGATAGCCGATCAGGCCGGCGCACAGCAGCGGCGCCGCGTGCGCGTCGTCGTAGCCCGCCGGCAGCGGCAGCACGTACGCCGCCCGGGCGAGCGCGTACTCGGCGTAGCCGCCGTCGAGCTGGTAGCCGGTGAAGCGCGCGTCGGCGCAGAGGTTCTCGCGACCCGTCGTGCAGTACCGGCAATGGCCGCAGGTGTCGCCGAGCCAGGGCACGCCGACGCGCGTGCCGAGCGCCGGCGCGCGTCACGCCGGCCCCGTGCGCGACGACGGTGCCGACGATCTCGTGACCGGGAATCACCGGCAGCTTCGGTTCGGGGAGGTCGCCGTCGACGAGGTGCAGGTCGGTGCGGCAGACGCCGCAGGCATGGACCTGGAGCAGCAGCTCGCCGGGGCCGGGGACGGGCCGCGGCAGCGTGACCAGCGCGAGCGGACGGCCGGGTCCTTCGCACACCATCGCCCGCATCGTCGCCGTCATCGCGCCTGCCGCCCTGCCCTCTCGCCCGGAAAGTCCATCGTAGCAGGCCGCACGGCCACGCGCTTGACGCCGGTCAAGCCGCGACCCCGCCCCGGCGGCGCGCGTAGAATCGCCGGACCGGCGCCCGCACGGGCGCCTTGCAGCGGAGCACGAGCCATGATCGGAAACCCGGTGAAGCAACGCCTCGCCGCCGGCGAGCGCGCCTACGGCACGATGGTGTTCGAGTTCTTCTCCCCCGGCCTGCCGCAGATCGCCAAGGTCGCCGGCGCCGAGTTCGTCGTGTTCGACATGGAGCACACGGCGATCGACCTCGACACGATCAAGCAGCAGGTCGCGTATTGCCGGGGCCTGGGGCTGCCGCCGTACGTGCGCGTGCCGGCGACCGACTACCACTTCATCGCCCACGCGCTCGACGCGGGCGCGCTGGGCATCATGGTGCCGATGGTCGAGACGCGCGAGCAGGCGGAGTTCGTCGTCTCCTGCACGCGCTATCCGCCCGCCGGCCGGCGCGGCGCCGCGTTCGGCTTCGCGCACGACGACTACACGGGCGGCGACGTCCCGGCCAAGATCGCCGCGGCCGACGCCCGCACGCTGGTGATGGCGCAGATCGAGACCGAGCGCGGCGCGGCCAACGTCGACGCGATCGCCGCGGTGCCGGGGATCGACGTGCTGTTCCTCGGCCACTTCGACCTCTCCAACTTCCTCGGCGTCCCGGGGCAGTTCACGCACCCGCGCTTCCTCGCCGCGATCGACGGCATCGTCGCCGCCGCGAACCGCCACGGCAAGACGGCCGGCATGCTCGCGACCGACCTCGCGTGGGGCCGCGACTACCTCGCCCGGGGCTTTCGCATGATCGCCTACGGCGTCGACCACCTGCTGTACCAGAAGGCGCTCGCCGACGGCATCGCGGCGCTGCGCGAAGCGTGATGCCCCTCACCCAGACCCTCTCCCCGCAAGCGGGGCGAGGGCACACTGCCCCCTCTCCCGCCGGGCGGGAGAGGGACGGGGTGAGGGCGTGAGGCGGCGACGTTCCGCGTCGGCCTGACCCGCGACCTCGCCACCGCGACGGGCGAGCCGTCGTTCGGCGCCGCGCCGCTCGCGCTGCTGGACGGCGCGGCGGGCATCGCGTGGGAATACCTGCCCGCGCCCGCCGACGCGATCACGGCCGACGACGCGGCGCGCTACGACGCGCTCTACGTCGGCGGCACGCGCGTGCCCGCCGCGGCCGTCGACCGCGGCGACCTGCGGGTCCGGCTGATCGCCCGGCACGGCGTCGGCTTCGATGCCGTCGATCTCGCCGCGATGTCGGCACAGGGCGTGATCGTGACCAACACGCCCGATGCGGTGCGCCGGCCGGTGGCGACCGCCGCATTGACCTACGTGCTGGCGCTCGCGCAGAAGCTGCTGGTCAAGGACCGGCTGACGCGCGCGGGCCGCTGGCACGAGCGCGCCGACCACATGGGCATGGGGCTCACCGGGCGCACGCTGGGCGTCGTCGGCGCCGGCAGCATCGGCCGCGAGACGCTGCGGCTCGCGCGCGCGTTCGACCTCGAGCTCCTCGCCGCCGACCCGTACGCCGACGCGGCCGATCTCGCGGCGCTGGGCGCGCGGCTCGTTCCCCTCGACACGCTGCTCGCCACCGCCGATTTCGTCTGCCTGACCTGCGCGCTGACGCCGGAAACGCGGCACCTGATCGACGCGAAGGCGCTCGCGCGGATGCGGCCGACCGCGTATCTCGTCAACGTCGCGCGGGGACCGGTCGTCGACGAGGCGGCGCTCGTCGCCGCGCTGGCGGCGGGACGCATCGCCGGCGCCGGGCTCGACGTGTTCGAGAGCGAGCCGATCGCCGCCGGCCATCCGCTGCTCGGGTTCGACAACGTGATCGTCACGCCGCACGCGCTGTGCTGGACCGACGAATGCTTCGCCGCGATCGCCGAGAGCGGCCTGCGCAGCGTCGTCGACGTCGCGCGGCGGCGGGTGCCCGCGCACGTCGTCAACGGCGACGTGCTCGACCATCCGCGGGTGCGCGCGTGGTTCGGCCCCTGACCCTCTCCCCGCAAGCGCGGCGAGGAAGCCCCATCTCCCCCTCTCCCGCCCGGCGGGAGAGGGCCGGGGTGAGGGAGCATTGACAGCGACCGCGGCCCGTCTATAATCCCGATTACCGTACGTTTATACGGTATCTCCGGATCCCGCCGCCATGCCGCTTCCGCTCACCGATCGCCAGCAGCAGATCCTCGACTGGATCCGCGCGCATCTCGAGACCACGGGCATGCCGCCGACGCGCGCGGAGATCGCCGCGGGGCTCGGCTTTCGCACCGCCAGCTCGGCCGAGGATCACCTGCGCGCGCTCGCGAAAAAGGGCGCGCTCGAGCTCACGCCCGGAGCCTCGCGCGGGATGCGCCTGACCGAGCCGCCGGAGCTGCCGGGCACGGGCCTGCCGCTCGTCGGCCGCGTCGCCGCCGGCCAGCCGATCCTCGCCGCCGAGCACATCGAGGCCCACGTGCGCGTCGACCCGGCGCTGTTCGCGCCGCGCGCCGACTACCTGCTGCGCGTGCACGGCCTCAGCATGAAGAACGCCGGCATCCTCGACGGCGACCTCCTCGCCGTGCACCGGAGCGCCGAGGCGCTCCCGGGGCAGATCGTCGTCGCCCGGCTGGGCGACGAGGTCACCGTCAAGCGCTTCAAGCGCGAGGGGGCGCGCGTGCTGCTCGTCGCCGAGAACCCGGACTTCCCGCCGATCGTCGTCGACGGCAGGCGCGTGCCGCTGGCGATCGAGGGCATCGGCGTCGGCCTGATCCGGCGCAACCCGGCCTGACGACCCTCCGCAGCGATGCCCGCATGCCGATGAAAAACCTGTCCAACCCCGCCGTGCTCGAAGACCTGCCGAACGTCGGCAAGGCGGTCGCGGCCGACCTGCGCCGGATCGGCATCCGCGTGCCGCGCGATCTCGCCGGACGCGATCCCTACGCGCTGTACGACGCGCTCAACCGCGCGACCGGCGTCCGCCACGACCCCTGCGTGCTCGACACGTTCATCGCCGTCGTGCGCTTCGTCGACGGCGGTCCCGCGCAGCCGTGGTGGGCCTTCACGGCCGAGCGCAAGCGCACGCTGCAGCGGCGGGGCCGGACCTGAGATGAGACGACTACCAAGTCACTGCGTTCGCTGCCCCCGAGGGGCGCATCAGTACCCTTCGGACGGCCGGGCGGGTACTGACGGAGGAAGACGCGATGACCTGCACGCTCTACGGCAGCAAAGGCTCGGGATCGGCGGCGATCGAGGCCGCGTTCGCACTCATCGGAACCCCCTGCCGGATCGTCGAGACCGCCTCGTGGGCGCCCAACGCCGCCTTCGAGGAACTGCTGCGGATCAATCCGCTGGGCCAGATCCCGACGCTGGTGCTCGAGGACGGCAGCGTGCTCTCCGAGAGCGCGGCGATCCTCATCCATCTCGGCAGCGTCCACCCGGACAGCGGCCTCCTGCCCCGCGCCGAAGCCGCGCGCGCGCAGGCGATCCGCGGCCTCGTGTACATCGCCGCGAACTGCTATGCGGCGATCGGCATCATCGACTTTCCCGAGCGCTGGTGCGCGGACGCCGACGAAGCCACGCAGGAGCGCATCCGCGCCGGCACCAAGGCGCGGCTGCACCGGAACTGGGAGATCTTCGCCGACCTCTTCCCGGCGCAGCCGTTCCTCGGCGGCGAAGCGCCCGGCGCGCTCGACCTCCTCGCCGCCGTCGTGTCCCGCTGGTCGGGAACGCGCGCGCATCTCGCGCTCGCGCGCCCGGCGTTCCACGAAACCCTGCTCCGCATCGAGGCCGAGCCGCGGGTCGCGCCGGTGTTCGCGCGGCACTGGCCGTAATCGGGGTTGTAATCGGGGTCAGAGCTGTAATACGGGCTGCATCCGTAGCACGTTGCTCACCAGATGTCCGTATTACAGCTCTGACCCCACACCATGAACCCTGCGCTCGCCGCCGTACTGGCGAATCCGGCGATCTGGCGCGGCGGCGAGTGCGCGCCCGAGCCCGCCGCGATCCCGTCGGGCTACGCCGCGCTCGATGCCGTGCTGCCGGGCCGCGGCTGGCCGGAAGGCGCGCTGACCGAGATCGTGCTCGTGCGCGAGGGCATCGGCGAGCTTCGCCTCGCGCTGCCGGCGCTCGCGCGGCTGCAGGCGGCGGGACGCGACGTCGTCTGGATCATGCCGCCGCACGTGCCGTACGCGCCGGCGCTCGTCGCCGCAGGGCTCGACCTGACGCGGCTCGCCGTCGTCCGCTGCCGCGGCGCGACCGATCCGCTGTGGGCGTTCGAGCAGGCGCTGCGCGCGCCCGAATGCGGCGCCGCCTTCGCCTGGCTCCCCGTGCAGGACGACCGCACGCTGCGCCGGCTCGCCGTCGCGGCGCGCGAGGGCCGCACCTGGGGCGTGCTGTGGCGGCGCCCCGGCCAGCACGCCGCGGCGGCCACGGCGGCGCTGCGGCTGGCGCTCGCGCCGCGGGACGGCAAGCTCGCCGTGCAGGTGCAAAAGCGCCGCGGCGGCGAGCTCGCGCAGCCGGTGCTGATCGACGTCGCCCGTGATGCTCTGGACCTGCCTGCTGCTGCCCTCGCTGCCGCTCGACGTCTTCACGCGGGCGCAGGCGCCTGACGACGCGGCGCGGCCGTTCGCCGTGGCGACCGGCGGGCACTGCCCGCGCGTGGTCGCCGCCAACGCGGCCGCGACCCAAGCCGGAGTGCGCGCCGGGCAGCTCGTCTCGGCGGCGCTGGCGCTCGCTCCCGGCCTGCTGCTGCACGATCGCGATCCCGACGCCGAGGCCGCCGCGCTCGCCACCGTCGCCACCTGCGCCGCCCGGTTCACGCCGACCGTGAGCCTCGCCCCTCCGGACGCGGTGCTGGCCGAGATCGGCGGCAGCCTGCGCCTGTTCGGCGGGCTGCCGCGGCTCGCCGCGCATCTCGCCGACGGCCCGCGCAGCCTCGGCTTCGCCGCCCGCTTCGCGTTCGCGCCGACGCCCACCGCGGCGCTGCTGTTCGCGCGCGTCGGGCGCACGGCGGCGCTGTTCGACCCCGCGGCGCTGCCCCGGGCGCTCGCGCCGCTGCCCCTGGCGCAGCTCGACCTCGATCCCGCCGCGCTCGCCACGCTCGCCGCCGCCGGCATCACGACCTTCGGCGAGGCCTGCGCGCTGCCGCGCGCCGCGCTCGCGCGCCGCGTCGGCGCCGGATTCGTCGCGATCCTCGACCGCGCGCAGGGGCACCGTCCCGATCCGCGGCCGCCGTTCGTCCCGCCGCCGCGCTACGAGGGCCGGCTCGAGCTGCCGGCCGCGGTCGAGAGCGTCGAGGCGCTCGCGTTCGCGGTGAACCGGCTCGTCGGCGAGCTGGCGGGCTGGCTGCTGGGACGCGGGCTCGGCATCGTCGCGCTGACGCTGCGCCTCGCGCACGAGCGCTGCGTCGTGCGGCGCGCCTCGGAGCAGGCCGACCGGCGCGGACGCGGCCACGACCGTGCGCTTCGCGCTGGCCGCACCGGCCCGCGAGCCCGCGCATCTCGTCGCCGTGCTGCGCGAGCGGCTCGCCCGCGTCCAGCTGCCGGCGCCGGTCGTCGCCATCACGCTCGCCAGCGAGGAGACCGCCCCGCTCGCCGGCCGCAATCTCGGGCTCCTGCCCGGCGACGACGCCGCGCCGGCCGTGCCGCTGCTCGACCGGCTGCGCGCGCGGCTCGGCGACGACGCGGTGACCTGGGTGCGTCCCGCAGGCCGAGCATCGCCCCGAGCGGGCCACGAAAAGTGGGTCGGGAAAAGTAGGGTCAGACACCACTTTCCGGGTGGCACGCCGGCCGTCCGCCAAGATGCGGAAAGTGGTGTCTGACCCTACTTTGTCCGCCGCGGCCGCTGTGGCTGCTGGCGGAGCCGGAGCCGCTCGGGCACCGGCTGGAAGCGCAGCCGTGGGTGCTGAAGGACGGCCCCGAGCGGATCGAGTCGGGCTGGTGGGACGGCGCCGACGTCCGGCGCGATTACTTCGTCGCCGAAAGCCCGCGCGGCGAGACCGTGTGGATCTATCGCGACCACCGCTACGGCAGCGACGACGGCGAGTGGTTCCTGCACGGCATCTTTGCCTGAGGTCGCCCCCCGTTCCGATCCGCCGCCCGCCGCTTGCGCACTCCGCCACCCGGCCCAATCTCAGAATGGGTATGATCGCCATCCCCTCCCGTTCCAGACCATGACCGCCATCACCGTCACCCGCGCCAATTTCGACGAGGCCGTGCTGCAGGCCTCGGCGACGCGCCCCGTCCTCGTCGACTTCTGGGCGCCCTGGTGCGCTCCCTGCCGCGCGCTCGGGCCGGTGCTCGACCGCCTCGCCGCCGAGCACGCCGGCCGCTTCACGCTGGCCAAGATCAACACCGAGGACGAGCCGGAGCTCGCCGCGCGCTACGGCGTGCGCGGCATCCCCAACTGCAAGCTGTTCGTCGACGGCACGGTCGCCGACGAGTTCACCGGCGCGCTGCCCGAGGCCGCGCTGCGCGACTTCCTCGCCCGCGCGCTGCCCTCGCCGTCGGCGCCGCACGTGGCCGCCGCCAGGGCCGCGCTCGCTTCCGGCGACGCGGCCGGCGCCCTCGCCCGGCTGGACGCGGCGCAGGCGATCGATCCCGACGACGAGGACATGCTGCTCACGCGGATCGAGGCCCTGCTCGCCCTTCACCGCGCCGCGGACGCCGGCGCCCTCGTCGCGCAGCTCGAGGCCCCCGCACGGCAGCGGGCGCGGCCGGTGCGCGACGAGCGGCGCCTCGCCGGCCTCGCGGCGCGCGCCGCGCTCGCCATCGAGGGCGGCGCCGCGGCAAGCCTCGACACGCTCGCGCAGAGGGCCGCCGTGGCGCCGACCGACTGCGCCGCGAAGCTCGCCTACGCGCGGGCGCTTGCCGCCGCCGGCGACTACGAGCGCGCGCTCGCCGAGCTGCTCGCGATCGTGCAGGCGGACCGCAAGTTCGGCGACGACGTCGGCCGCCGCACGATGCTGACCGTGTTCGCGGCCCTGCCGGCCGACAGCGACATCGTGCGCCGTTACCGGCGCGAACTGTCCGCCGCCCTCAACTGAACGATCATCCGCCGCGACCGCATCATGAAACTGAAGATGGCCGAGAACTCGCTGTTCGCGATCCTGCTGCGCTCGTCGTGGTGGATCAGCTTCGGCATCGCGGCGGGGGTCGCCGTGGCCGCGCTGATGCTGCTGCCCGAGCAGTACGCGATCGGCGGCGCCCTGGGCGCGGCGCCCTTCGTCGTCATCGGCACGATGGCCGCGTGGCGACAGCTGCGCGCGCCGAGCGCGACGCGCGTCGCGGCGACGGTGGAGGCCGTCGGCGCGATGTCGTGGCGCGATTTCTCGGCCGCGCTCGAGGACGCGTTTCGCCGCGACGGCTATGCGGTGACGCGGCTTTCGGGGCCGGCGACCGACTTCGAGCTGACCAGGGCCGGACGCACTTCGCTCGTCAGCTGCAAGCGCTGGAAGGCCGCGAACACCGGCATCGAGCCGCTGCGCGAGCTGCACGAGGCGCGCCGGGCGCGTGAGGCGCAGGAGGGCATCTACGTCGCCGCCGGCGGCGTCACCGACAACGCCCGCAAGTTCGCCTCCGGCAACGGCATCCGGATCATCCAGGGCGCCGAGCTCGCGCGGCTGCTGCCGCGGATCGCGGCCGCGGGCAAGGCGACCCGCCGCGCCCCCTGAGCCCCGCGATGCGCCGATTCGCCTGTGCGGTGGCTGCCCTGCTGGTCATTGCCGGCGCGCACGGCCAGGCGCCGCGCACGGAGGACGGCTTCCGCAACAACTACCCGCACGCCGGAAAGCAGAGCTTCTGGGCCTGGAAGTGGCAGCAGCTGCGCGACGGCGTGCCGAAGGCGCCGCCCGGCGGCTGGAACCTTCCGGTGCAGCCGACGAGCCCCGAGGCGCTGCGCGGCCCCGGCAACAATCCTTCGGCGACGTGGATCGGCCACGCGACCGTGCTGCTGCGCATCGCCGGCCGGAACGTGCTGTTCGATCCGATGTTCTCGACGCACGCCTCGCCGATCCCGTTCGCGGGACCGAAGCGCCTGGTGCCGCTGCCGATCGACATCCCCGATCTCCCGCCGATCGACCTGGTGCTGATCACCCACAACCACTACGATCACCTCGACGAGGCTTCGGTGCTGCGGCTCGCGGCGATGCCGGAGGGCGGGCCGCGCTTCCTGGTGCCGCTGGGGCTCAAGGCGTGGTTCGCCGAGCGCGGGATCGCGCGCGTCGACGAGTACGACTGGTGGCAGGCGACGACCGACGGCCCGCTGTCGATCACGTTCGTGCCCGCGCAGCACTGGAGCCGCCGGACGCTCTCGGACACCAATGCGACGCTGTGGGGCGGCTGGGTGGTCGAGGGCGAGGGCCTGCGGGTGATCCACACCGGCGACACCGGCTACTCGCAGGATTTCCGCGACATCGGCGAGCGCTTCGGCGGCTTCGACCTCGCGTTCATCCCCATCGGCGCCTACGCCCCGCGCTGGTTCATGCAGGCGATGCACGCGGACGTGCCGGAAGCGCTGCAGATCCGCGCCGACCTCGGGGCGGCGCGCGCCATCGGCATCCACTGGGGCACGTTCGAGTCGCTGTCCGACGAGCCGCCGGACGAGCCGCCGGCGCTGCTCGCGCGGCACCGCGCGGAGCTGGGGCTCGCGCCCGAGGCCTTCGACGTGCTGAAGATCGGCGAGACGCGGGCGCTGCGCTGACGCGCGCCCTAGTGCGCGCCCGCGCCCATCAGCGCGAGCAGCACGCCGCCGGCGACGACGCTCGCGATCTGGCCGGCCGCGTTGGCGCCCATCGCGTGCATCAGCAGGAAGTTCTCGAAGTCCTCGTCCGCCGCGACCTTCTGCACGACGCGCGCGGCCATCGGGAAGGCGCTGATGCCGGCGGCGCCGATCAGCGGATTGACGCGGCCGCCGCTGGCGAGGTTCAGCAGCTTGGCGAACAGCACGCCGGCGACGGCGTCGACGCCGAAGGCGATGATGCCGAGCACCAGGATCGCGAGCGTGCTCGCCTTCAGGAACTCGGTCCCGACCATCGTCGAGCCGATCGCGAGGCCGAGGAACAGCGTCACCGTGTTGGCGATCTCCTGCGCCGAGGCCTTGGTCAGCCGCTCGACGGCGCCCGATTCCTTCATCAGGTTGCCGAGCATCAGCATCCCGATCAGCGGCGTCGCGAAGGGCACCAGCGTGCCCACGATCACGGTGACGATGATCGGGAACAGGATGCGCGTGCGGCGGCTGATCGTGCGCTGGCTGTAGGGCATCCGGATGCGCCGCTCCTCCTTCGTCGTCAGCAGCTTCATGATCGGCGGCAGGATGATCGGCACCAGCGACATGTAGCTGTACGCGGCGACGGTGATCGGCCCGAGCAGGTGCGGCGCGAGGATGCCGCTGACGTAGATCGACGTCGGCCCGTCGATCGCGCCGATGATGCCGATCGACGCCGCCTCGTGCCGGGTGAAGCCGAGCGCCAGCGCCAGCAGCAGCGTGAGGAAGATGCCGAACTGCCCCGCCGCGCCGAGCAGCACCATCCGCGGGTTCTCGAGCAGCGGCCCGAAGTCGGTCAGCGCGCCGATGCCGATGAAGATCAGCAGCGGAAAGAGCTCGTTGGTGATGCCCATGTCGTACAGCACCCGCAGCATCCCGTCTTCCGCGATCAGCGGCGACAGCGGCAGGTTGGCGAGCATGCAGCCGGCGCCGATCGGCAGCAGCAGCAGCGGCTCGTAGTCCTTCGCGATCGCGAGCCAGAACAGCACCATCGCCACCGCGATCATGATCAGCGACTGCGGCGTGACGCTCGGCCACGCCCTGCAGCAGCAGGCCGATCGTGCCTTCGTCGGCATCAGCGCCCGCCCGCGCGCCCACAGGGCGCTGGCTGCGCCCCGGGAGGAAGCGGGTGAAACGTGCGCGGAGGCTCATCGCTAGCCGTCCTCGTAGCGGATGATCGGGTCCCCGTGGCCGACGGCGTGGCCCGGCGTCACGCAGACCTCGCGGACGACGCCGGCGCGCGGCGACTTGATGCTGTTGTGCATCTTCATCGCGTCGAGCACGGCGATCTCCTGCCCGCGCGTCACCTTGTCGCCGGCCTCGACCGCGACCTCGATGATGACGCCGGGCATCGGCGCGTTCAGCGACGCGGTCCCGGCGGAGGCGCCCTTGCGCGGCGACGCGGTCGCCGGCGCGCGCGGGCGCGGCGGGGGCGCCGCCGCAGCGCGGCGACGCCGGCCGCACCGGCCGCGGTGCCGGCGGCGCACCCGCCGCGGCGCCCACGATGCCGGCTGCCGCACCGCTCCCGGTGCCCGTCGCCGCCGCACCCGGCGTGCCGGCGGCCGCCTTCGCCGGCGCGAACGCCGGCTGGATCGTCGCCACCGGCAGGTCCTCGTCGGACGCGAGCGTCACGTCGTAGGTCTCGCCGTCGACGACGACCTCGAACTCGTCGGCGGCGAGCTCCTGCACGTCGATCGAGAATTCCCGTCCGCGAATCTCGAGCCTGTAGCGTCGCATTTATCGTCCTCTCCGGCGCCAGCCGTAGTTCTGGCGCGCGCGTCCCGTCGCCACCCAGCGCGACGCGTACAGCAGGCTGCCGGGCCAGTAGCTGCGCATCGCCGGCGCCGCCTCGCGCCGGCGCACCGCCCGGTGCGTCACGACGGCGACGGTGATCGCCGCGACCAGGTCCGCGTCGATCCCGGTCCCGGGCGCCGGCGCCGGCGCCGTCGGCATCCTCGGGCTCGACCGCGCCGGCCGCGCTCGCGACGCCGGCCGGTCCCGCTTCCGCCACGGCCGCCGGCGGCGCGTCGAAGCGCAGCACCAGCGTCAGCAGCCCCCACAGCAGCGCCAGCAGCGCGAACACCAGCCCCATGCCGAGCGACGGTGATCTGCAGCCCCCAGACGAGTTGCTCCATCACCGGCTCCGGCCCGTCACGACGGGACAGCCCGTGCTTCTTGGGCGGGTTCTGCTGGACCTTGGTGCGCAGCACCTCGAGCGCGCGGGCGAGGCGCGGGCGCGTCTCGCGCGGCTCGATCACCTCGTCGATCTGGCCGACGTCGGCGGCCCGGTACGGGTTGAAGAACTTCTCGCGGTACTCGGCGATCAGCTCGCGCTCGCGCGCCGCCGGGTCGGCGGCGTTCTTCACGTCGTCGCGGTAGAGCACGCGCACCGCCGGCTCGGGCGCCCATCACCGCGATCTGCGCGGTCGGCCACGCGAACGCGAGGTCGGTGCGCATCTGCTTCGAGCTCATCGCCACGTACGCGCCGCCCATCGCCTTGCGCGTGACGATCGAGATCTTGGGCACCGTCGCCTCGCAGTAGGCGTAGATGATCTTCGCGCCGTGGCGGATCACGCCGCCGTACTCCTGGTCGGTGCCCGGCAGGAAGCCCGGGCAGTCGACGAAGGTGACGATCGGGATGTTGTAGGCGTCGCAGATGCGGATGAAGCGCGCGATCTTGTCGCTGGCGTCGATGTTGAGCGCGCCCGACATGTACGCCGGCTGGTTGGCGACGATGCCGACCGAGTAGCCGTCGAGGCGGGCGAAGCCGACGACGGCGTTGGGCGCGAACGCCGGGTGGATCTCGAGGAAGCTGTCGTGGTCGAAGACCATCGCGATCGCGTCGCGGATGTCGTAGGGCTGGTTCTCGTCGCGCGGGATCAGCGAGTTGAGCGCCTCGTCCATCCGGTTCGCCGGGTCGTCCGGCGTGATCTGCGGCGGGTCCTCGTTGTTGTTCTGCGGCAGGTACGACAGCAGGCGCTTGACCAGCACGATGCCGTCGACCTCGGTCTCGGCCGAGAGGTGCGCGACGCCGCTCCTCGACGTGTGCACGTCGGGCCCGCCCAGCGCCTGCGCGGACACGTCCTCGCCGGTCACCGCCTTGATGACGTCGGGGCCGGTGAGGAACATGTAGCTCGCGCCGGCCATGAGCACGAAGTCGGTCAGCGCCGGCGAGTAGACGGCGCCGCCGGCGCAGGGCCCGAGGATCAGCGAGATCTGCGGGATCACGCCGGAGGCCATCACGTTGCGCACGAACACCTCGCCGTACGCGGCGAGGCTGCGCACGCCCTCCTGGATCCGCGCGCCGCCGGAGTCGTTGAGCCCGATCAGCGGGATGCCGCTCTCCAGCGCCAGGTCCTGGATGCGGCAGATCTTCTGCGACTGCACCTCGGAGAACGAGCCGCCGAGGACGGTGAAGTCCTGCGCGAACACCGCGACGCGGCGGCCGTTGATCTTGCCGAAGCCGGTGACGATGCCGTCGCCGGGGAAGCGCTGCTTGTCGAGGCCGAACTCGGTGAGCGTGTGCGTCGCGAGCGCGCCGAACTCCTGGAACGAGCCCTCGTCGAGCAGCAGCGCCAGCCGCTCGCGCGCCGTCAGCTTGCCGCGCGCGTGCTGCTGCGCGATGCGCTCCTGTCCGCCGCCCAGCACCCCGCGGCTGCGCATCGCGCGCAGCGTGGCGAGGTCGTCACGGGTGGTGTTGCCCATCGTCGGTCTCCGTCGGCACCAGCGTATAGAGATACGGCCGCGCGGGCCCGACGGCATTGACCTTGGTCAACGGGTACCCCGCCCCGCGTCGCCAAGCGCCCGGAATCGACCGAATCGAGCGCCGCGCGCATCGTGCCGCGATGCCGGCGGCGGCACGACCTGGCGCAAGCGCCCGCGCGCGTGGGTTACGGCCCGGCAGCTCGACCGTTGCCGTCGGGAATCCGCGCCGCGGCTCAGATCCCCGCGAACCACTGGTAGCCCTGGTCCTCCCAGTAGCCGCCCTTGCCGCCGGCGATGTGCGCGAAGCTCTCGACGAGCTCGATGCGCATCACGTACTTCGCGTGCTTGTAGCCGAGCTGCCGCTCGACGCGCAGCCGGATCGGCGCGCCGTTCGCGACCGGCAGCGGCGCGTCGTTCATCTCCCAGGCGAGGATCGTCTGCGGATGACGGGCGTCGTCGAGGTCGATGCTCTCGTAGTAGGGATCGGCGCCGTCGTCGCCCATCGGGTCGGCGCAGTGGAACACGACGTAGCGCGCCTCGGGCCGCACGCCGACGGCATCGAGCAGCGCGGCGAGCTTCGTCGCCCTTCCACTTGGCGATCGCGCTCCAGCCCTCGACGCAGTCGTGCCGCGTGATCTGCGTGCGCGACGGCAGCGCGCGCAGTTCCGCGAGCGAGAACGACGCGGGCTGCGCGACCAGCCCGTCGACTTCGAGCCGGTAGTCGGCGAAGCCGCCGGCCGCCAGCGACTTGTACTCCGGATTCTCCGGGTCGGAGGTGCCGTTGCTGCGAAAGCTCGGCGACAGGTCGGCGACGGTGAATTCCTGCGCCATCGAGCGGCGCGTGGCGACGAGCTTCGCCGCCGCCTCGTTCGCCTGCTCCGCGACGCCGAGGACCTTCGGGAACCAGTCGGTCTTCGACAGCTGGTTGCAGCCGCTGACCAGGAGCGCGCCGGCGGCACCGAGCGCGCGCTGCAGGAAGCGGCGGCGCTCGCCGCGCCCCGCCCCTTCATCGTCCTACTCATGGCGCGCCTCCGCGGGAACGCGATAGCGGCCGGTGATCATCGAGCGCAGGTTGTTCCACAGCCCGGTGACGACGACCTCGAACACGTGGACCAGCACGAAGGCGACGAGCATCCACGCGGCGACGAAATGCAGCGTGCGCGCCGACTGCCGGCCGCCGACGACGTCGACCCAGCCGGGGGCCACCGCGTTCGCCCACGGCGACATCGCGAGCCCCATGACGACGATGAACGGCAGCAGCACGAACACGACGAAGAGATAGGCGAGCCGCTGCAGCACGTTGTAGCGCTTCGCCGCCTCGCCGGACGGGTGGCGCAGCCGCAGGTGGTCGAGGAGCGACGCGGGGAGGCCGCGCCAGTCGCGCCGCGTCGGGACGAGGTCGCGCGCGACGTGACCGCTCGCCAGCGCGTAGCCGAGATAGACGAGGCCGTTCCGCACCAGCACCCAGGCGAAGAAGAGGTGCCAGGCGCGGGCCATCGCCAGCCACTGGTTGTCGGGGATCGTCGCCCACCACGGGAAGCCGCGCGGCGTCGGCTCGCCGTTGCGGTCGTTCGACACGCCGAAGAGCCCGGTCGTGTCGAAGTCGCGGCCGAGCACGCGGGTGATGCCGACCCACCGGCCGTCGGGAAACTGCATCGCCGGCATCTCGAGCAGCGGCGGCCGGCCGGTGTACGACGACTTGCCCCAGTACAGCGCCGGGTGCGCGTTGAAGATCGACAGCCCGCTCATCAGCAGGATCGTCAGCGCGACCGCGTTGATCCAGTGCGTCAGGCGCAGCGGCAGCGGATGCCGGTACTGGATCTCGGCACCGGCGGGCGACGGCAGCGGCGGCAGGGTGGGCCATGGCGCGATTCTGCATGGTCGGTCGGTATTGGTCGATGCCTCGGTCGCGCCGGCGGTGCGCCGGCAAGACCGCAACGATACGCCTCAGGCGCCCGGAAGGCGCGCGGCCGCGCCGCCGTAGCGGCGCAATCCCAGCCACGCGAGCGCCGTGAACGCCGCGCCGGCGTAGAACGTGAGCGCCGGCCCGAACGCCTGCCACAGGGCGCCGGCCAGCACGCTCGCGACCAGCAGCGCCACGCCGCAGACGAGGTTGAACACGCCGAAGGCCGTGCCGCGCAGGTCGGCGGGCGCCGTGCCCGCGACCAGCGCCGCCAGCAGGCCCTGCGTCAGTCCCATGTGCACGCCCCACAGCGCCGCGCCGGCGAAGACCATGACGGCGCTGCCGGCATTCGCCAGCACGAGGTCGGCGGCGATCAGCGCGACGAGGCCCGGCCGACAGCAGCCGCGGACCGTGGCCGCGGTCGGCCGCCGCGCCGGCGGGATACGAGACCGCCGCGTAGACGACCGACATGATCACCATCACCCACGGCGCCGCCGCGACGGCGAGGCCGACGTTCTGCGCGCGCAGCACGAGGAAGGCCTCGCTGAAGCGCGCCAGCGTCAGCACCGCGGCGATGGCGACGACGATCGCATAGGCGCGCGGCAGGCGCCGCGCGTCGGACCACTGCAGCCGCGGCGGCGGCAGCGCCCGCTGGCGCGCGGTCGCGCCGGCTCCTCGACCCCCAGCACCAGCAGCAGGACGGCGAGCATCGCCGGAACCACGGCGACCCAGAACGCGGCCTGGAAGTCGCCGGCGAAATACGCGAGCGCGGCGATCGCCAGCAGCGGCCCGCCGAAGCCGCCGACGGTGTCGAGCGCCTGGCGCAGGCCGAAGCTCGCGCCGCGCAATTCCGGCGGCGCGAGGTCCGCGATCAGCGCGTCGCGCGGCGCGCCGCGGATGCCCTTGCCGACGCGGTCGGCGAAGCGCGCGGCGACGACCCACCCGAGCGTCGGCGCCAGCGGAAAGACGAACTTGGTCAGCGCCGCGAGGCCGTAGCCCAGCACCACCAGCGGCTTGCGCCGGCGAAAGAGGTCCGACAGCACGCCGGAGAACACCTTGAGGATCAGCGCCGTCGCCTCGGCGATGCCCTCGATGATGCCGATGACGACCATGCTGGCCCCGAGGCCCACGGCGAGGTACAGCGGCAGCAGCGCGTGGATCAGCTCCGACGACAGGTCCATGCACAGGCTGACCAGCCCGAGCGCCCAGATGCCGCGCGGGATTCGGGCAAGGCCGCCCGCGCGCATGTCAGCCTCGGGGCCGCACGGCGCGCCGCCTGCGGGCCGCGAAGGCGGAAAAGGTCGTCGCCGCGGCGCGCCCGTGCATCGCGGCCGCGTGCCTCAGCGCCCGAAGTCGAACGCGGCGGTCAGATCGCCGACGTTCGGCCGCACGCCCGGCAGCGGTTCCAGCCCGAAGCGCAGCGTGATGAACTTGAGGATCGACGTCGTGTCGTAGACGGTGTGATCGACGTGGCCCTTCCTCGCGAAAGGCGACACGATGATCGCCGGAATGCGCGTGCCCGGGCCCCAGCGATCGCCCTTCGGCGGCGGCACGTGGTCCCAGAAGCCGCCGTTCTCGTCGTAGGTGACGATGATCGCGGTCGACGCCCACAGCGGGCTCGCCTTGATCTTCGCGATCAGCCCCGCGATGTGCGCGTCGCCCGAGAGCACGTCGGTGTAGCCCGGGATGCTCGTTGAGGCTTCCCTGCGGCTTGTAGAACGCGACCGCCGGCAATTCGCCGCGCTCGATGCCGGCGACGAGATCGGTGTAGTCCTTCAGGTGCCGCGCGCGGTCGGCGGTGCCCGGCGCGAAGCGCGCGTAGTAGTTGAACGGCTGGTGGTGCGGCTGGAAGGCGATCGTGCCCGGCAGGTTGCTGTAGATCACCGTGCGCTTGGCGTCGGGCGGCTGCATGCCGTCGGCGAGCGCCGCGTTCCAGCCGCCGGCGTACCAGGCCCAGCTGATGCCCTTGGCCGACAGCGTGTCGCCGATCGTCTCGCTGCGTCTGCGGCCGCATCGCGTAGCTGGATCGCTCCGGCGCGTTGAAGGCGAGGCGCGCATCGCCGTCCTTCGCCGGCGGCACGCCGGACGGCTGGTACGGCGGCTGCGCGGTGTTGACCGCGTAGCCGTCCGGGGAGAAGCCGCCGTCGAGCATCTGCGGCGGACCGTCGTGCGCCGAGCGCCGGCGAGCCTGCGCGCCGCTTCAATCGGCCCTGTGTCGTCGACGCTGCGCGCGGAGCTTGTCGGGCGCCATCTCGTCGCGCGGCGTGCACGCGCAGATCAGCCACTGGTGGTTGAGGAACGAGCCGCCGTACGCCGCCATGAAGAAGTTGTCGGCGAGCGTGTAGTCCTTCGCCCACTGCCACATCGGCAGCTTCGAGCCGTCGTAGTAGCCCATCACGTAGCCGCCGGCGTCCGACACCGCCACGAACAGGTCGTTGCGGCCGCCGTTGATCTGCTCCTGGTTCTGGTAGAACGCGTGCACGGCGCTGCGCACGTGCTGCGACAGCGGCAGGTCGAGCGGCGGCGCGTCGAGGCGGAACGGCCGGTTGGGCATCCGGTGCGGGAACGCCGGGTCCGGCCTGCCGTTCTTCCACGCCGGCGGCAGCTCGGGCAGCGGCTTGCCGTCGCGGTCGAGCTGCGTGACCTGCTCGGCCGTCGCGTTGGCGATGCCGTTGGCGCCGGGGAACAGGCCGTACAGGTGGTCGAAGCTGCGGTTCTCGGCGTAGATGACGACGATGTGCTCGATCCGGTCGAGCCCCGCGGACGGGGCCGGCGGCGGCGCGGCGCAGGCGGCGGCGAACGGCGCGATGGCGAGGGCCGCCGCATGGCGCCAGTTGCGATGAGATCGAGTTTCATCGCGAATCTCCTGGGTACGGGGTACGGTCAGCCGGGCTCGGGAGCCGGGCCCGCCGCGCTCGCCGGCGACCTCGGCGCACGACGGCCTGCCTTCAGCCGAGCGTCACGCTCGCGCGCACCGTGCCGGCGCGATCGTGCCGCGCGAGGAGGTCGACGCGCCCGCCCGCCCTGGCGCGAACGATCCACTCGACCTTCAACCGGTCGTCGGTCACGTGCTGGTCGGGCCAGAACGAGACGCCGGTGTGCTTGTAGGCCTTGCCTTCGAGCTGGCCCAGCTCCTCGCGGCGCTTGCCGGACACGAGCTCGCCGCCCTCGGGCAGCGCGATCTCGGCGACGACGCCGCCGACGATCCTGCGCTCCAGCGCGCGCTTGCTGACGTAGCTCGGCAGCCAGCCGGTGTTCTGCACGACCAGCCGCACGCGCCAGGTGTCGGCGCCGACCGCCTCGGCCTCCGCCGCGACCAGCTCCATCCGCGGCGAGGTCAGCGCCTGCCAGACGAGCCAGCGCGGGAAGCGCGCGAGCTCGCGCTCGAGCAGCGCCGGCGGCGGGTTCGAGAACGCGTGGAAGCGGTTCCAGCCGCCGATCTCGACCGGCCCCAGCTGCGGGTGATCGAACGGCTTCCACGCGACGTGGGCGAGGCCGCCGAGCTTGTCGCGGCTCCACGCGTAGAGCTTGAGATCGTCCTCGGGCGGATGGTCGCGGAACCAGTCGATGTACGGGTACTTGTCGATGCCCGCCTCGCGCATCGGGCTCCAGATCTCGACGACCCACGTGTACATGCCGAGGTGCTCGTAGAGCCAGTCGAACGTGCCGCCGATCACCGCCTTCGGGTGGTAGCGGAACTCGTGATAGACCGAGATCGCCGGATAGCCGGTCAGCTCCTCGCCCTTCCTGCCGGCGAGCTGGTAGAACCACAGGTCCTCGGCGTGCATCTCCTCGTCGGGCTGGTGCTCGAACGGGCGCAGCAGCACGCCGCTCCAGGTGTGGAACGTCGTGCCGCCGGTGATGTTCGCGTGGCCGGTGATGAACTCGGCGACGGCGCGCACCTCGGGCTCCGACGTCGGGAACGGCCCCGCCCCCAGCTGCTCGAACTCCTGCCGCCAGCTCGCGGGAAAGTTGCGGTTGAGGTCGAGCCCCTGCTTCGGCTTCTTCAGGCGCAGCGTGTAGCCGTCCCAGCCCTCGACGCTGCCCTCGGGCAGCACGCGGAAGTACCGGCCGCCGGTCTCGACGGGATCGCGCCGGATCATCAGCCCCGGCTGCTCCGGGTGCTCCTTCCACAGGCCGTTGGGGTCGGGAATGCGCATCTGCAGGATGCGGCCGTCGCCGTCGACGTCCTCGACGGTGACGCCCTCGATGTCCTCCTCGTCGCGCGGGTACGGCCGCGTGCTGGAGCGCACCCACTTCGGCTTGTCGGCGAGCGCCCATTCGGCGCCGTCGGGGTTGATCCGCGGGCAGACGTAGAACGCGCGGGTGTCGAGCGCGCGCGTGACGTCGGGATCCCGGCCGTATTGCGTCACCAGCGTGTGCAGGAAGTACAGGTTCGCCGCCGAGGCCGCGACCTCGGTCGCGTGGATGTTGCCGTCGACCCAGAACGCCGGCTTGTCGGCCGCGGGGCCGGTCGCGCGGTTGGTGACGGTCAGCACCCAGATGTCGCGGCCTTCGAAGCTCCGGCCGATCGATTCGATCGCGACGAGGCCCGGGTGTTCGGCGGCGAGGGCCTGCAGGATCGCGGTGAGGTCGGCGTAACGGTAGAAGCGGTCGAAGGCGATGGCGGGCATGGCGAGGCCGGCGGGATGGCAGGGAGGAGAACGCGCCGTCCGCGACGCCGCGGGCAGCGGCGGGAACGGGCGCTGCACGGCATCTTACCGCCTTCGGCAAAGGCGGCCTGTCGGCGGTTTGCGCCGGGCTTTCGGCGGCCGGTCGAATACCGTATATTTGTACGGTATTCGCGGTGGCGCCGCCTGCCGCGACCGCCCGGACCGCCTCGCCCCCGATGCTCCCCGCCTACGCCGAACTGCACTGCCTGTCGAACTATTCGTTCCTGCGCGGCGCCTCGCACCCGGAGGAGCTCGTCGAGCGCGCCCATGCGCAGGGCTACGCGGCGCTGGCGCTGACCGACGAGTGCTCGCTCGCCGGCGTCGTGCGCGCGCACCTCGCGGCGAAGGCCTGCGGCCTCAAGCTCGTCATCGGCAGCGAGTTCACGCTCGCCGACGGCGTGAAGCTGGTGCTGCTGGCCACGGACCGCGCGAGCTACGGCAACCTCGCGCAGCTCATCACCCGCGGCCGCCGCAGCGCGGCCAAGGGCAGCTACGCGCTCGCGCGCGCGGACGTCGCGCAGCACGCCGGCGGCCTGCTCGCGCTGTGGCTGCCGCCGGACCGGACACTCGCGCGCGGACTGCGCGACGCCCGACCGCGCAGCGCGCTGGGTCGCGGCGACGTTCGCCGGCCGCGCGTGGATCGCGGTCGAGCTGCTGATCCGCGCCGGCGACCGCGCGCGGCTCGCCCGGCTCGCGCGCGCTCGGCGAGGCGAGCGGGCTGCCGCTGGTCGCCGCCGGCGACGTCCACATGCACGCCCGCGCCCGCCGCGCGCTGCAGGACACGCTGACGGCGATCCGGCTCGGCGACGCCGCTCGCCGAGTGCGGCCACGCCCTCTTCCCCAACGGCGAGCGGCACCTGCGCTCGCGGGCGCGCCTCGCGACGATCCATCCGCCCGAGCTGCTGGCCGAGACCGTCGCGATCGCCGCGCGCTGCACGTTCTCGCTGGACGAGCTGCGCTACGAGTATCCGGAGGAGATCGTGCCCGCCGGCGAGACGCCGGCGTCGCACCTGCGCAAGCTGGTCGAGGACGGCCTGCGGCGGCGGTACGGAAAATTAGGGTCAGACACTACTTCCGGGGGAAAGGAGTGTCTGACCCCACTTCTGCGCGCCCCCGTCCCGCCCGACGTCCGCGCGCTGATCGAGCACGAGCTCGCCCTGATCGCCGAGCTCCGGTACGAGCCGTACTTCCTCACCGTCCACGACATCGTCGCCTTCGCCCGCGGCCGGGGCATCCTCTGCCAGGGCCGCGGCTCGGCGGCGAACTCGGCGGTCTGCTACGCGCTCGGCATCACCGAGGTCGACCCGGCGCGGATGAGCATGCTGTTCGAGCGCTTCATCTCGAAGGAGCGCAACGAGCCGCCCGACATCGACGTCGACTTCGAGCACGAGCGGCGCGAGGAGGTGATCCAGTACATCTACGGCAAGTACGGCCGCGACCGCGCGGCGCTCGCCGCCACGCTGATCACCTACCGGCCGAAGAGCGCGGTGCGCGACGTCGGCAAGGCGCTCGGCCTCGACCTCGCGCAGGTCGACCGGCTCGCCGGCGTGTTCGCCTGGTGGGACGGCCGCAAGGTGCAGGAGGAGCGCATCCGCGAGGCCGGCTTCGCGCCCGACAGCCCGCTGATCGCGCGGCTGGTGGTGCTGACCAACGAGCTGATGGGCTTCCCGCGGCACCTGTCGCAGCACGTCGGCGGCTTCGTCATCGCGCGCGACCTGCTCGAGCGGATGGTGCCGGTCGAGAACGCGGCGATGCCCGAGCGCACCGTCATCCAGTGGGACAAGGACGACCTCGACGCGCTGGGCCTGCTCAAGGTCGACTGCCTCGCGCTCGGCATGCTGACCGCGATCCGCCGCGCGCTCGCGCTGATCGCGAAAGTAGGGTCAGACACCACTTCCGCGAAGCAGTGCCGTCCGGACGTGCGGAAGTGGGTCTGACCCCATTCTTGCGATGCAGGACATCCCGGCCGAGGATCCCGCGGTCTACGCGATGTGCCAGCGCGCGGACACCGTCGGCGTGTTCCAGATCGAGTCGCGCGCGCAGCAGGCGATGCTGCCGCGGCTGCGCCCCGCGTGCTTCTACGATCTCGTCATCGAGGTCGCGATCGTGCGCCCCGGGCCGATCCAGGGCGGCATGGTGCATCCGTACCTGCGCCGGCGCCAGGGCCTGGAGCCCGTCACCTACCCGAACGACGCGGTGAAGAGCGTGCTCGAGCGCACGCTCGGCGTGCCGATCTTCCAGGAGCAGGTGATGCAGCTCGCGATCGTCGCCGCGGGCTTCTCGGCGGGCGAGGCCGACCACCTGCGGCGCTCGATGGCCGCGTGGCGGCGCCGCGGCGGGCTGGAGAAGTTCGAGCAGCGGCTGATCGACGGCATGGCCGCGCGCGGCCTCGGCGAGGACTTCGCGCGGCAGATCTACCAGCAGATCCTCGGCTTCGGCGAGTACGGCTTTCCCGAGTCGCACTCGGCGTCGTTCGCGCTGCTCGTCTACGTGTCGGCGTGGCTGAAGCGCCACCACCCGGCGGCGTTCTGCGCCGCGCTGATCAACTCGCAGCCGATGGGCTTCTACGCGCCGTCGCAGCTCGTGCAGGACGCGCGCCGCCACGGCGTCGACGTGCGGCCCGCGGACGTGACGGTCAGCGACTGGGACTGCACGCTGGAGAAAGTAGGGTCAGACACCACTTTCCAGGGGATCGATCGTTCATCGCTTGACCATGGCGAAAAGTGGTGTCTGACCCTACTTTCTCCGACTTCACCCGCGCTGCGCCTCGGCCTGCGCCTCGTCGGCGGCTTGTCGGAGGCGGGCGCGCGGCGGATCGTCGCGGCGCGCGGCGACGCGCCGTTCGCGGACGTCGCCGACCTCGCGCACCGCGCCGGGCTCGACCAGCGCGATCTCGCGCGCCTCGCCGATGCGGGGGCGCTGGCCGCGCTCGCCGGCCATCGCCACGCCGCCGTGTGGGACGTCGCCGGCATCGAGCGCCTGCCGCCGCTGCTCGCCGGCAGCACGTTCAGCGAGGACGCGCCGGCGCTGACGGCGCCGACCGAGGGGCAGGACATCGTCGCCGACTACCGCACGCTGGGCCTCACGCTGCGCCGCCACCCGCTGGCGCTGCTGCGCGAGCGGCTGCGCGCGCGGCGGCTGCTGACGGCGGCCGACATCGGCGCGGCGCCGCACGGCCGCCTCGTGCGCACCGCCGGCATCGTCATCGGCCGCCAGCGGCCCGACACCGCGAGCGGCGTCGTCTTCGTCACGCTGGAGGACGAGACGGGGCCGATCAACGTGATCGTCTGGCGCGACCTCGGCGACCGGCAGCGGCGCGAGCTCCTCGGGTCGAAGCTGCTCGCCGTCTACGGCAAGGTCGAGCGCGAGGGACAGGTCGTGCACGTGCTCGCCGGCCGGCTCGCCGACCTGTCGCCGCTGCTGGGCGAGCTGCCGACGCGCTCGCGGGATTTCCACTGACGACCCGCGGATGCGTGAGAAGCTGACATTCGCGAATTCGCCTCGACCAGTGTAGATCACTCCAATTTGTCCCCGAGTCCACAGCGATGCGGACATTGCAGGCAACCATGCTTTGGAGAAGCATCGTACACGCTACAACCGCCGTGAATATTTGTCTCTTGCCTCCCGTTGGGCTTCCATGCACCATCTCCCAAATCGAAGAGTTCGCTGAAAAGGACGATGGCGATACCTATGATTCGGGCATCGAGCACTCAGTGACGGCCGGCCGCTTCCGGGAAGCGGAATTCCAGAGTTACATACGGCTTGTACAATTCGCCGACTGCCGACCGGTCATAACAAAGGAGACGCTCCGTGATTACAGAACGACTGACTAGCCTGGCCAAGTCATTTCGGCACATGGATCGAGCGCCTTCTGGCATCCGGGATCGTTGCCGGGATCATTGCCTATGGGGTCGCGAGTACGACCGAACTGGTTCGTATGGACTGGCATGACACTGCGACGTTCTATGAGTTGATCTACCGAGTGTTGCTGATGGTCATCGGGATCGAGCTTGTCCGTACACTACTCACGCACAGCCTCGAAGCGATTCTCGAACTGTTGGCGTTTGTCGTCGCACGCAAGACGTTCAAGGCCGACGTCGATGCCTTGGATATTTTCTTGTGTGCACTGGCTTTCGTTGCGCTTCTGGCTGCCCGTCACTATTTCTTGCGCCAAGGGCAGGGAATTCTGTTTCAGGACCGAACCATCCAAGTGAGCAACCGTCATCCTTGTCTTCCCCGGCGCATTACTCACCGCTTTGCTTTCCTTGGGGCAGATAAATCGACTTCAAGGAGAAACTGAACTGACCGCACTGATCTTCGCCCTCGGCCTCGTCACGCTGGTCTTCGGCGCTCAAATCCTGATTCGTGGCGCCTCGAAACTTGCCTTGTCCTTTGGCATTTCACCGCTGGTACTGGGCCTGACGGTCGTGGCCTTCGGTACCAGCGCGCCGGAACTCGCCGTCTCGGTTCGTTCGGCATGGGGCGGCCAGGTCGACATCGCGCTGGGCAACGTCATCGGCAGCAACATCTTCAATGTGCTGTTCATTCTTGGCGTGTCGGCAATCATCGCACCGCTGGTGGTTTCCCCCCAATTGATCCGCCAGGAAGTTCCCATCATGGTCGGCATTTCGGTGCTGCTGTTTGCGCTGGCACTCGATGGCGGCATCAGCCGGCTGGATGGGGCGCTGTTGTTCGGTTTGCTCCTCGCTTACACCGTGTTCCTGATCCGTCAGAGCCGCAAGGAGACCCAGAGCACGAAAGACGAATACGCGGCGGAGTTTGCCGCGCCACACGGCGCGGCGTGGGATCGCCACTGGGGCATGCAGCTCCTGCTGATCGCCGGCGGGCTCGGCTTGCTCGTGCTCGGCGCACACTGGCTGGTCGATGCGGCGGTCAGCTTTGCCAGAGCCCTCGGCTTGAGCGAAATGGTGATCGGCCTGACCATCGTCGCCGCCGGCACATCCCTGCCCGAGGTGGCGACGTCGGTCGTTGCGACGCTGCGCGGCGAGCGCGACATCGCGGTCGGCAACGTCATCGGCAGCAACACCTTCAACATTCTCGGCGTGCTCGGGGTTTCGAGCCTGGTCGCGCCGGCGGCTTTGCCCGTGGCGCCGGCCATGCTCAGTTTCGACCTGCTTGTCATGATCGCCGTCGCCTTTGCATGTTTGCCGATCTTTTTCTCCGGCCACTCGATCGATCGCTGGGAGGGCGCGTTATTTTTGTTCTATTACGCTGCGTATACGGCCTTCCTGCTTCTTGCGGCTCAGCAGCACGATGCACTCACGACCTACGGAGCGGTCATGACGACGGTCGTGTTGCCGCTGACCGCCATCACTCTGGCCGTGATCACCCTGCGTCAATGGCGGGTCCGCCAGCGCTGACGGGATGGCACGATGATTCGGTCGATTTTCTTGCGCGGGCTGCTGTTCGTCGTCCTGTGGTGGATCCTCGCCGAAGGCCGGCTCGACGGCTGGCTGCTCGGTGGCGTCGCCGTCGCGGCGGCAACCTGGACGAGCATCAAGCTGCTGCCGCCGGGCAAGCAACCCATCCGCCTTGCCGGCCTGATCGGCTTTCTTCGCTTCTTCCTCTGGAATTCTCTGCGCGGCGGCATGCAAGTGGCCGGGATGGCCCTGCGCGGGCGCGCGGCCTTGCGACCGGGGATCATCGAACTGCGGGTGACGCTGCCGCCGGGTGGAGCGCGCATCCTGCTGGTCAATGCGCTGGGTTTGATGCCGGGCACGCTCAGCGTCGACCTGGATGACACAAGCCTGCGCCTGCATGTGCTGGACGATTGCCAGCCCGTCGTTGCCGAAACACGGGCGCTGGAAACGTCGATCGCCGGCTTGTTCCGGGCGGTGTCATGAACACGCTGGTGCTGGCCGTCGCGCTGTTCCTGCTGGCCAATCTGGTGGTCGCGCTGATTGCCGCGGCGCGCGGCCCGACCCCGGCCGACCGCATGCTGATGGCGCTGCTGATCGGCACCACCGGGACGGGCATCCTCGTCCTGTTGTCGCAGGCGATGCATTTGCCCGCGCTGGTCGATGTCGCGTTGGTACTGGCGCTGCTCGCCGCCATCGGCGGCATCGCCTTCGCCAAGCGCGCCTGGCAGGGCACGGAGGGCGAGCATGATTGAGTGGCTGAGCATGGCCGTATTGCTTGTCGGTGCCTTCTTCTTTTTCGCCGGGACCGTAGGGCTGCTGCGCTTTCCGGATGTGTATAGCCGCCTGCATGCGCTGGCCAAGGCGGACAATCTGGGCCTGGGTTGCGTCTTGCTCGGACTCGCGCTCCAGACCGAGAGCATCGCGGCGGCGCTCAAGCTGCTGCTGATCTGGCCTTTGGTAATGGCAGCGAGCGCTGGCATCAGCTTCGCCATCGCTCGCCGCGCTCACAGGCTCGGCATCACTCCCTGGCGCAAGGGACGGCCATGACGCTCGCTTTCGACCTTTTGCTCGCGCTGTCGCTGCTGTGGAGTGCTTGGCGTACGCTGACGACACCCCGGCTCGACCGCGCCGTCGTGCTGTTCATCATTTTCGGGCTGCTGATGAGCCTGGCCTGGGCGCGACTGGCAGCGCCCGACATCGGACTGGCCGAGGCCGCGATCGGTGCGGGCCTCACGGGCGCCTTGTTGCTTGACGCCTATGGCGTGTTGCGGCGGCGGAGGGTGGCGCCATGAAGCGCATGATGCTTTTCGCCTTCGTGCTCACGCTTGCCCTGGCATTCGTTTTCCTCCTGACCGGTGCGATGCTGGAACTGGGGCCGGTCGTCATCGACCTGCGTGCACCGGTGGCGGCGCATCTGGCGGAGAGTGGCGTGACCCATCCCGTCACCGCCGTGCTGCTCAACTATCGCGGCTATGACACCTTGCTGGAAATCGCGGTGCTGCTGCTGGCCCTGCTGGCCATCCTGGCGGTGGTCGGCGAGGCGCCTGCATTGCCCTCCCGTGCGGCGCATCCGATGCTGCAAGCCCTGGCGCGGCTGGCAGCCCCCTTGATGATCGTCGTCGCCGTCTATCTGCTCTGGGCTGGAGCCTTCCGCCCGGGCGGCGCCTTTCAGGCTGGCGCGGTGCTGGCTGCGGCCGCACTGCTGTTGCATCTGGTCGGACTGCTGCCGGGCTGGAGCAGTCCCCGGCTGGGGCTGCGCATCGGCCTTGCGGCCGGCTTCGCGCTGTTTCTGGCGGTGGCGGCCGGGTTGCTGACGCAGGGTTGGCTGCTCCAGTATCCGCCCGCTGCGGCAGGCGTCCTGATCCTGCTGATCGAGAGCGGTCTCACGGTCTCGCTGGCGCTGATCCTCGCCGGCTTGTTCCTCTTCCTCTCGCGCGAGGAGGGGACATGAGATCGGCCCGCCGGGTCTACCCAAGGGCGGCGCAGCCACCCGCCCGGAGCGGTCATCGCCCACGAACCACCGGCACCCCCTGCCCTGGGCAGGGGGATGGGGGGATGGCACTCCCGTGAGCACCGGGTTCGTGTTCGCATTGGCGGGCGCTGCCCTGTTCGCACTGGGAGTGGCGGGCGTGGTATTGATCGGCCACCTGCTGCGGCGCATCCTCGCCATCAATCTGATGGGCAGCGGCGCTTTCCTCGTGCTGGTGGGACTGGCCCAGCGCCACGACGTGGCCGACCCGGTGCCGCAGGCGATGGTGCTCACCGGCATCGTCGTTGCCGTCGCCGCGACGGCGCTGGCCCTGGCCCTGATGCGCAAACTGCACGCGCTGAGCGGGCAACTCGAATTGCCGGACGATGTCGACGATTGAGCCTGTTTGATCCCCTGGTCTGGCTGATCCTGCTGCCGCTCACCTGGGCGACGCTGGCCTTCATGCTCGGGCCGGGACGCGGCGCGTGGCCGGCCATCGCAGGTCTGACAGTGCAATGCTGGCTGGCTTTCGATCTGGCGCAGAGAGTCGGCGCCGGCGGGACGGCGAACACATATTGTCGGCGGCTGGGGCGCGCCGCTGGGCATCGACCTTGCCGTCGATGGTCTGTCGTCCGCCATGTTGATGCTGACGCAGACCGTGGCGCTGCCGCTGGCCATCTATGCGCGCAGTTACTTCAAGCCAGACGATCCCGCCGGCGCCTGGTTCTGGCCGCTGACGGGTTTCCTGATCGCCGGCTTGAACGCCTTGTTCGTTTCCGCCGACCTGTTCAACCTCTACGTCACCCTCGAATTGGTCGGACTCGCGGCCGTGGGGCTGGTCGCGGCGGGCGGCGGCGCGCAGCAGGTGGCCGCCGCCCTGCGTTATCTCTTCGCGACGCTGGTGGGATCGGGCGCCTATCTGCTCGGCGTCGCGCTGATCTATGGCGTCTACGGCACGGTGTCGATCGCCACCCTGTTGCCGCTGGTGACGCAACGATGCGCCGCGTCTGGTTGGCATAGCCGGCGGCTTGATGGTGGCCGGCCTGATGCTCAAGACGGCGCTGTTTCCCTTTCACTTCTGGTTGCCGCCGGCGCATGGCGGCGCGCCTGCACCGGTCTCGGCGCTGCTCTCGGCGCTGGTGGTGAAGGCCTCGTTCTACCTGATCCTGCGGCTTTGGCTCGGGCCGCTGCAAGCCGTCTTGCCCGCTTTCGCCTGGCTGATGGCACTGCTCGGCGCCGCGGCGATTCTATGGGGTTCCTGGCAGGCGATTCGCGCCTTGAAGCTGAAACGCCTGATCGCCTATTCGACGGTGGCGCAAATCGGCTACCTGTTCCTGATCTTTCCTTTGCTGGCGGCCCCCGGCGCGCTCCAGGCCGGCGTGATGCAGGTATTCGCCCACGGGCTGGCCAAAGCCGGCATGTTCGCCGCTGCCGGCGTGCTGATCAAGGCCACCGGGCAGGACACGGTGGCCGGTCTGGCCGGCGCGGTCGAGCGCCTGCCGGTGACCATGGCTGCCTTCGCCCTTCCGGCATTACGCTGATGGGGCTGCCGCCGTCCTCGGGCTTTCTCGCCAAATGGCAGATCATCGAGGCGGCGCTGGCACAGGGTCACTGGATCATCGTCGTGGTGGTGCTGGCCGGCGGCCTGTTGGCGGCAGTCTATGTATTGCGCGTGCTGCGCCAGGCTCTCCTCCTGACGCCGGCGAGCGCGACGCTCACGCCCGTACCCCGCATGCTGGAGTGGAGCGCATTCGCGCTCGCGGCGGCCAGCGTGCTTGCTCGGCCTGCGCGGCGTCGAGTTGATGCAGTTGGTGGGAGCGGGGGGCATGACCGGCCACGAAATGTTGCCGCTGGCGGTGCTTGCATCCTCGTTGCTGCCGGGCCTGATCATCTTCGCGCTGCCGGACGCCTGGATCGGCGTGCGCTCTTTCCTCAACATGTTCGGCGCCATCGCCAAGCTGGGCCTGGTCGCTCTGCTGCTGGCGGGCGTGGCGGCCGGCGAGGAGTACGGCGTACGTTACGCGGTGCTGCCCGGTCTGGAACTGGCGCTCAAGGCCGATGCGCTGGGCATGCTGTTCATCACGCTGTCGGCCGTTCTGTGGCTGCTCACCACGCTCTACGCCATCGGCTACCTGGAAAGCGCGCCGCACCGCAGCCGCTTCTTCGGCTTCTTCAGCCTGTGCGTGACGGCGACGATGGGCATCGCATGGCCGCCAACCTGTTCACCTTTTTCATCTTCTACGAACTGCTGACGCTGTCCGACCTTCCCGCTGGTGGTGCATCGCGGCACCGACAAGGCCATGAAGGGCGGCACGATCTACCTCGCCTACACGCTGATCGGCGGCGCGGCATTGCTGGCCGGCATCGTCTGGCTGCAGCACCTGCTCGGCCATACCGAATTCGCCCATGCCGGCATCGCTCGCCGCGCTCGGCCCGGAATACGCCGGCCAGCTGAAAATCATCTTCCTGCTGCTGATCGCCGGCGTCGGGGTCAAGGCCGCCATCGTGCCGCTGCACGGTTGGTTGCCGCAGGCGATGGTCGCCCCGGCGCCGGTGTCGGCCCTGCTGCACGCCGTCGCCGTGGTCAAGGCGGGCGCCTTCGGCATCGTGCGCATTGTCTACGAGGTGTATGGCGTCGAGTTCGCGCAGTCGCTCGACCTGCTTTACCCGCTTGCCATAGTTGCCGCCGTGACCATCCTCTGGGGCAGTTTCCGCGCGCTGTTCCAGGACGACCTGAAGAAGCGGCTGGCCTATTCCACGGTGAGCCAGGTGTCGTATATCGTGCTCGGCGTGGCACTGTTCGGCCCCATCGGCACCATCGGCGGTCTCGTTCATCTGGTGCATCAGGGCATCATGAAGATCACCCTGTTCTTCTGCGCCGGAAATTACGCGGAAACCCTGGGCATCCACAAGGTCAGTGAAATGGATGGCGCCGGGCGGCGCATGCCGCTCACCACGCTGGCGTTCTCCATCGGCGCGCTCGGGATGATGGGGGCGCCGCTCACGGCGGGCGCGGTCAGCAAGGCGTGGCTCTCCGATGGCGCGGCGGCAGCCGGCATGGACTGGGCGATCTGGGTGCTTGTGGACCTCCAGCCTGCTCAACGCCGCCTACTTCCTGCCCATACTCTGGCGCGCATGGTTCCGTCCCGTGCCGGCCGCATGGCCGGAAGAACATATCGCCCGCCGCGGCTGGCGGGAAACGGCCTTGCTGCTGCTGCTGCCCCCGCTATTCACCGCCGCCGCGACGCTGGCCGCAGGCATGCTTGCCGACAGCGAAGCGACACCGCTGGCCTGGGCCAGACTGATTGCTGAACAGGAATATATCGGGCAAGACCGCCATGAAGCTCAGGGATGCGTTCCTGTGGCAACCCCATTAGATCCACCAAGGGGTGATTCTGATTGCCGGTGCAATCCTGGTTACGGCGAACAGCTGCCTCCATCCCTCCACCGGCCTGCCGGGCATGAAGGCCGTTGCGACCCAAGTCCATGTTGAACAATCGCAGAGTCGCCTGCTCGATGCGATGAAGCTGAATGGATGGCCGGTCACCTTCAGTATCGGCGTGGCACGCTATCGCGTCACGCCAGAGGATTTCGACGGGCTGCTCAAACAGGTCGACGCCGTGATGTACGAGGTCAAACGCGGCGGCCGCAACCGCATTCTCCTGCATCTCGGGAGCCATCAGCTCCCGCAGGTGCGCCTTCAATGCAGCGAGCGTGCCGCCCTCGTCCCAACCCATCAGGCGGGAATGGCCCACCATGTCCGCGGACCCGATGGCCGTCAAGCGGCGGGGAGCGTCGGCTTTGCGCCGACCGCGCCTGACCTGATCTCCCACACGTTCAACTCGCCGGCGCGCCACCCGCGCGGCCGGCGTCCCGCGAGCGGCAACGCCGCGGCCCTTCAGGCAGGCGCGCTCACGTCGTCGGGCACGGCGCCGACGGCTCGATCTCCGCCTTCGCGCCCGCGACCTCACCGCCTCGGGCAGCGGCGACGCCGTTCTTCACCGCCGTGATCTCGGCGAGGATCGACATCGCGATCTCGGGCGGGGTGCGGCTGCCGATGTAGAGGCCGATCGGCCCGTGCAGGCGCGCGATCTCGGCTTCCGTCACGTCGACCTCGCTCAGCCGCTCGCGGCGCTTGGCGTTGTTGGCGCGCGAGCCCAGCGCGCCGACGTAGAACGCCGGCGACTTGAGCGCCTCCATCAGCGCCAGGTCGTCGAGCTTGGGGTCGTGGGTCAGCGCGACGACCGCGCAGCGCTCGTCGAGACGCATCGCATGGACGGTGTCGTCGGGCATCGTGCGCACCAGCGTCACGCCGGGGATGTCCCAGGTCTCCGTGTACTCCTCGCGCGGGTCGCAGACGGTGACCTGGTAGTCGAGGCCCACGGCGATCTGCGCGAGGTACTTCGAGAGCTGCGAGGCGCCGATCACGAGCATCCGGTAGCGCGGCCCGTGGATCGTCGACAGCACGCGGCCGTCGAAGGCGAGGCTGTCCGTCGGCGCGCGCCGGATGCGAGCGTCGCGAAGCCGGTGCCGAGGTCGAGCCGGCGCGCGACCAGATGGCCCGCCTCGATCTCGCGCAGCAGCGCCAGGATGCCCGGACTCGCGCGTGAGCGGCTCGAGCACCAGCTGGATGGTGCCGCCGCACGGCAGGCCGAAGCGGCGCGCCTCGTCGGCCGACACGCCGTAGGTGACCGCCTCGCAGTGCGTCGCGGTGAGGCCGTCGCGGCGCACGCGGTCGATGATGTCGTCCTCGATGCAGCCGCCCGACACCGAGCCGACGACGTGCCCGTCGTCGCGCACCGCGAGCATCGCGCCTTCCGGCCGCGGCGAGCTGCCCCACGTCTTGACGACGGTGACGAGCAGCACGCGGCGGCCGGCTTCCATCCATTCGGCGCTGCGCCTCAGGACTTCGAGATCGACGCTGTCCATGGATGACTCCGGTGCACGTGCTGACGCTAGACCGGGAATTGTAATGGGGGAACGGCGGTTCGCCATTCGCCGGATTCCGCAATGACCGGAAGTCGGCGCGACGCGCGGCGGCAGCGTTCGGCGAAGCCCGGCTGCCCGCCGCGGTCTCGCGCGCGCAAGGCCCCTAGAATTCGAGCCGGTACAGCCGCACCCACAGGTCCGGCTCGCGCCGAGCCTTCCTTGCGCACGTTGAAGCGCTCGCCGCCACCGGGGCGG
This sequence comes from uncultured beta proteobacterium, assembly GCA_963832705.1. Lineage (GTDB taxonomy): Bacteria > Pseudomonadota > Gammaproteobacteria > Burkholderiales > Casimicrobiaceae > CAIWHR01. Next base: position 841,597 of record CAWHVP010000010.1, read on the forward strand.
CTGCAGCGGCGTCGTGCGCCACAGCGACGGCCGCTGCAGGAACTGCTGGCGGAATTCCTCGGTGGCCCAGATCTGGCCCGGGTTCGACCATCGGCTCGACGCGCGCCGCGCACAGGATGGCGTCGCCGCCGACGACTGACGGCGCGCAGGTCGCTGTCGCGCTCGGCGCGAGCTGCACCTCGCCATGGTGCAGCGCGATGCGCAGGCGCGGCTGGCCGGGCGCCTGGTAGACCTCGTCCATCAGGTGGCGGGCGGTCTGCGCCAGCGCCACCGGGTCGTCGTCGGCGATCAGCACCGAGTCGCCGGCGCCGGTCTCGCTGATCGCCGGGCGGCGCCCAGCGCGTGCACGGCGTCCTCCAGCGCCTGGCGCACCGGCGCGTCGGCGCCGGCGCGCATCAGGCCGCCGAAGGCGTGCACGTCGGCCTTCAGCACGCACAGCGTGCGCACGCTGGCCGGGCGTTCGGTGCCGGCCGGGTCGCGCCAGGGCCGGTCGTAGCCGACGATGTTGAGCGCGGTCCATGCGCTGCAGGAAGGCCGGGTTGCAGGCGGCCGATCACGTCCGAGCAGCACCGGGTGCAGCAGGTAGTGCGTGGCCGGCGGCAGCACGCCGTCCGGTTCCAGCGTCGCCTCGCCGGGGCGCAGGAAGCGTTGCCGCCATTCGCCGCGCACGAGGTCGTGCTGCACGTAGCCGAGCAGGCCCACCCGGTACAGCGCGCTGAAGGCCGTGCGCCGCCGTCGCCGCCGGTGCGTCGCTGCGTCGTCGGCACAGGCTGCTCGACCTCGGCGCGCGTCAGGACCTGGCCCGGCAGGCGCTGGAACAGCCGCTCGAGCTCGAGGTCGCCGATGTAGGGCGCGATCTCGGCCAGGTACTCGTGCGCGATCTCGGTCGCCGCCTGGTGCACCGCTTCCTTCATGCGGTGCTCGTTGCGGCGCTCGTCGGGGCGCAGCGCGACCAGCCGGTCGCCGATGGTCATCAGGTCGCGCGGGCGCAGCAGCGTGTGGCGGCAGATGTACTCGAACGACGTCCTCCTCCTCGCGCGTGTAGGTGTCGGTGACGCTGGTGCGGCCGAGGAAGGCCTCCAGCGGGTGGCTGCGCGCGCGCCCCGGCAGCACCATGCGGTCGGGCTTCACGCAGGCGGATGTTGTTGACGAAGATCTCGCGCAGGCTCTCCGGGCGAGTAGACGATGTCGACCGCGCTGCCGCGGTACTGCTGCACCATCGCCGTGCGCTGCGGCAGCCGGGCGTAGGCCTCCTTGCGGATCGCGGCGAAGACCTTCAGGTGGTGGTTGATGCGGCGCAGCTGGTAGGCCACCTCGACCAGCCCGAGCTGCGCGAAGTACCAGACGTCGGGCGACAGCTCGCCGGTGACGCTGGGGTTGGTCGGCACCTCCTCGACGTGCTTGTTGAAGTACTCGTCGATGCCGTCGATGAAGATCGCCAGCGGCGTCTTCAGCGTGCGCAGCCGCGGCACCAGGTGGCCGTCGGTGTCGGTGGCGCAGCGCTGCAGCTCGCTGGGCGTGAAGTCGAGCAGGCGCACGAAGTGGTCGATCACGCCGTGCAGCTGCCGGTCGGCGACCAGCGCGGCCAGGCGGGCGTTGACCTTCAGGCCCTCGGTCGCGCCGGCCTGCTTCAGCGCCGCCAGCGCGATCGCGGCCAGCCAGACCTTGGACCACGGCAGCGGCGACGCGGCGAAGAAGGCGATCGCCTCGCGGCTGAAGATCTTGTCGCCGATCGGCTTGTCGAGCAGGTTGCCGCTGGGCAGGCAGATCGACTGGCCTGCGCGCTGGTAGAGGATGCGCTTGGCCTTCAGCAGCAGCGTCTTGCCGAAGCCCTTGGTGCCGATGACGATGAACTTGTCGTCGCGGTCCGGGCGTGAGGAAGGCGTCGATCTCCGGCGTGCGGTGCAGCAGCGATTCGTCGAAGTCCTCGGCGACGCGGATGTCGTCGGCGTCCACCGTCCATGCGCGCATAGCAGCTTCCCCCGTGTGAGGCGTGGAGCATAGCGGGAGCGCCGGGGCGCGGCAACCGTACCGTGACTGCGGCCGCGACGGAAGGACCGCGCGCAGTCCTCAGCCGCCGCCGCGGC
>CAWHVP010000011.1:0-140913 GCA_963832705.1 uncultured beta proteobacterium
GCGCGTCGGCGGCGGCGGCGATCGAGGGCGTGCCAATCGACGCGACAACGCCGGCGACGCCCAACGCCATCAGCAGCGGCTTCAGCGTGCCTGGCTTCATGAGCTTGCCCAGCAAGGGGTACTGCGGGACGTGATCCATTGCCAACTCCATCCTGTATTCCTGCATCAGAATTCCACCTCGATTCCACGGGCCTTCGCGACTTCGTACATCGAATTGAAGGTGTTCACCGCATCCGGCGGCGCGGGCATGACCACGCTCTGGAATTCCCGATACGCGCTTTCGACGTTCGCGAACAGCCGCGCCGGGCTTCGCCACTCCCGATAGGGTCCGAATTCGATCCGCTTGGCGGCGTCCAGCGCATTCAGGCCCTGCGCGAAGCACCGCCTCGACTCCTCGCGCACGTATTCGAGGTACGCCTTGACCTCCATCGCACCTTCGATCCCGCACAGAGGGCCGTGCCCGGGAACGATGACTTCCGGATCGAGCCAGAGGATGAGGTCCAGGGCCTGCAGCCATTTCGCGCTGGTGCCGTGCCAGCCCATGGGCGTGCACTTGCGGAAGACCACGTCACCCGCGAAAACCACTCCTTCCGCAGGCACGTGAAGGATCGTGTCCCCGACCCGGTGGCAAGGCCCGACGTGAATCACGTGGATCTCCAGGCCGTCGAGGTCCAGCACGAATCGTTCGTCGAACAGCGTCGCCGGAAGCGTTGGCTCGATCCCGTCGAAGTCGTAGTCCTGCCGCAACTGCCTGCCGATTGCCAGCACGCCGGGACCGGTTGCCCTGAGCAAAAGACGAGAGAGCAAGCCATCGACACCACTGAGCAGCGCCTGGAATTCCCTCGGAGTGACGGCCTGCATCATGCGGTCGGGCACCGTTCGATGCGCGATGATCTCGGCGCCCGCAAAGACCTGGTTGCCCCACACATGGTCGCCGCTCTCATTGGTATTGATCACGCGCTTCGGCATGGCTTGCCAAATGGTGCCGAACAACTCGGCCATCCGCCGCGCGTGGGGCAAGTCAGATTGCGTGTCGACGAGTACGCCGCCGCCGCGGTCGATGAATCCGGAGTTCGAATCGCAGAGACGGCCCGTCTCGTTCAGGACCGCAAAACAACTGTCGCTAACCTGTTGCAGGTTCATGAGGGCGCTGCGTCCGGGGTATCGAGTTGCCCTTCGGCGAGCGATTGAGGTCCGGTGACACCGTAGTGGAAGGCCCGGTGAGTCGACCGGAGTCCCCGCGTCGCCGGGATTGCTGCCGCTGTTACACTTTCCCGGCTTGACGCGCAGTCGTCTATCGGAATTCCGCAAAGCGCAATCGTGAAGCACCCTGCGTTCACCGGCACACAGCCTGCAGTGGTGGTCGTCGAGATCAGCGATCCCACGGCGGTCGGCGCCGGCATCGAGCTGGTCGAGCAGGATGCGGTGCAACTCCAGCCGCTCCCGCTCCGGGCGCGCCGAGTGATTGTTCGTCTCGGGGCGTCTGCGGTCGTCTACTATTCAACCAATCGTCGCGTGCGGACGCGCACGAGCGCCCGCAGGGGCCTCCTCGCTTACGTCACGTTCGGACCGAAAGCGAGCGGGACTGTGAACGGACTTCCGGTGAGCGCCGGCCTGATGCTCGCGGCAGCGCCAGATTCGGAGGCCATCTTTGTAGCCGACGCCGGGTACGACAGCATTACGTTTCTGCTCTCGCCGGACGAGATCCGTGCACATCTCACGGCCCGCCTGCGCGAAAGCGAGTTTCGTTTGCCGCGCGGCGTGGAATCGCTGCAGGTCGACCGCGATAACGCTCAGAAGCTGTTCGAGTGGGGCAAGCGACTGGTGGATACTGCCGCATGGCAACCGGCACTGTTCAACGAGCGGGATGCGGAAAGGCAAGCGGCCCACGTCGAGTTGGTCGAGCTTCTGTTGGGAGTCCTTGGCGGGGCACACGACTTCGAGCCTAGCCACAGCGACCGGACCCGGCAGGCGCAGACTTCCATCGTCAAAATCGCCGAAGAGTTTGCGTTATCACATTCTGATGATCACCTCTACGTCAGCGACCTGTGCAAGGTCGCCGGAGTGAGCGAGCGCACCTTGGAGTACGCATTCAAGGAGGTCATGCGATTGACACCGGTGACCTACCTGATCCGGCTCCGATTGCATCGCGTGCGGCGGGCGCTCCTGGCAGCGACTCAGGGATCAACTACGGTGTCCACCGTTGCGCTCGACTGGGGCTTCTGGCACTTCGGGGAGTTCTCACGCGCCTACAAGGATTGCTTTGGTGAACTCCCGTCGGACACCCTGCGACGAAAACCGGGAGAACTGCAGACATGAGTTGTGGCGCCGACGCTGCGCCGACGCGGCAACAATGCAATCGGACCACGGAGGCTAACCCTAAGCAGCACTGCGCCGCCGCCGACTGCATTCAGTCCGGAGTGCTCGCCCGGCATACGTCGCACGGCCGACCAATGGACAACACTCGAGGGCTGCGTGCTATGAACGTCGGCTTTCAGAGCCTTGGATGGCAGCTTCCGGGTTGCTCGAACTTCTGCAACGGGTCGATAGTTCGCGTTCCCGCAATTGTGGCGACCGGCTCCTTGCGGTCTGAACCGGGCATCCAGGCTCGGCACGCCAGCGTCAACTGATGGCAGTGAGCCGCCGTTGCCCATCGTCGCCGATGGCCGCCGCTCGAAAGGCAAGCTTGCGTCGCGAAAGGCAGCCTACGGGCGTCGCAGCGAATTCACACTACCGGCCAGCACCGGCCGTCCGGTCTCCCCGTCGTCCCGACCGCGCCAGCCCGTGATACGCTGCCTCGATGGGCGTCCCAGGGCATTGGACTTCCAACAACACGCGCCCGCCGGCCGGCTATCGTTCTGGCTTCGACTGGATCAGACAATGAGACCGCTGCTCACCGTCCTCACCCTCATCGTTGCGCTGACTTGCCAGGCAGCCGACCCGATGTACGACGAAACCGCGGACGCCAAGGCGGAGATCAGGCAGGCGCTCGCCCAGGCGGCCGCGACGGGCGTACCGGTGCTCGTCATCTTCGGCGCCAACTGGTGCGGGGACTGCAGGATTCTCGACATGGCCATCAAGCAGGGCGCCAGCGCGCCGCTCGTCGCCAGGGAGTTCAAGGTGGTCAAGGTCAACGTCGGCCGGTTCGACCGCAACGTCGACATTGCGCAGTCCTACGGCGTGCCGCTCAAGAACGGGATTCCCGCGGTCGTCGTCCTCTCGCCGCAGAACCAGGTCCTCTACATCACACGCGAGGGCGAGCTGGCCGATGCGAGGAACATGGGCGAGAACGGCATCTACGAGTTCTTCAAGAGGATGACCACGGGGCTGAAGGCGAAGTCCTGACACCGGCATGTCATCCACCCGGCAAGGAGCGCGCACGAATCGGATCGCGGCCTTGCCGGCCGGATAGGAGAGCAAGGGCTTGAACACAAACAGGAGGTTGGTTGCGCACGCCCTGACGATGCTCGTGCTCGGAGCGGGCATCGGCGTGCCGTCGGCGCACGCGCAGGCTCCGGCGGATCCGCAGGGCGGCGCCGGCAAGCGCGGGCCGTCGGCCGGCGTCGGGCTTCGGCATCCTGCAGGGGCGGTGGGTGCGACCCGACGGCGGTTACGTGATCACGATCAAGGCGGTCGATGCCGGCGGCAAGCTCGACGCGAGCTACGCCAACCCGAACCCGCTGCCGTTCGCGCGGGCGGAGGCCGCCGCCGACGGCAATGCGATCAAGGTCTTCCTCGAATTGCGCGCCGGCGGCTACAACGGGTCGACCTATACGCTCACCTACGACCCGAAGAGCGACATCCTCAAGGGCGTCTATTACCAGGCGGTCGCGCGGCAAAGCTTCGACGTGTATTTCGTGCGCGCCAAGTGACCGTCGCTCGTCGTCGGCGGCGAACGCCCGGCCGCCGGGACCTCACCAGCCGAGATCGGCCCAGGTGACTCCCAGGAAGGGGTCCGACAGGTCGCGCGCGGTCGCCTTCCGCATCGCGTCGTCCTGCTTGCCGCGGTACGCGCTGTTCTTCTTCGCCGCCTCGGCGGCATCGACGCGGCTTTCCGGGTGGCGCTGCAGGTACGCCTCGTACTCGTTCGGGCCGCCGACGTAGATCTGCTTGTTCCGCGCATCCGGGTAGATGAAATATTTCTTGCCGGTGCGCTGCATCGGCCTGATCTGCCCCGGAGGGAGGTTCCGCACCCACTTCTCCTGCACGTCGGTCTTCGCGACGAGCACCTTGAAGCCGAGCTCCAGCAGCTCGCTTTCCTCGACGCGCGGCGCGGCCGCGGCGAGGTCGCCGGCAGCGAACACGGTCATGGCGATGATGCCGAGCAGCGCGAGCAGCTTCGCCCGGCATGAGTTCACGTAGCGCGTCATGGGAATCGATCCTGTCGGTGGTGCACTGATCCGCATCGGGGATGGCGTCGCGACCTGACGGTGGCAGGGACGCGGCCGACATCGAGTGTATGTCATGCCCGGATCCGGCGGGGGCTCCTTTCACGAAACCCGGCGAGCGGGCTTAGAATGCCCGGACCATGAAGATCACCGGCCTGCAGGTCCACATCCTGCGCGCGCCCGACACCGGGCGCCCGCACTGGGTCAGTCATTTCATCGTGCCGCGCGCGAACGAGATCCTGGTCCGGATCCAGACCGACGAGGGTGTCGAGGGCGTCGGCATCGCCACCAGCTACACGCCGATCGAGGCGGCGATCCATGCGTTCCGCACCGGCATCGGCGAACTGGTGATCGGCGCCGACCCGCTCGCGCCCGAGCGGCTTTACCGGAAGTTCTTCGCCCTCACCTCGCAGCGCCTGGCGAGCGAGCGGGGCTGGGGGCGCGAGGCGATCGTCCGGATTTCCGCGGCCGTCGACATCGCGCGTGGGACATCGTCGGCAAGGTGGCCGGCCTTCCCCTCTATCGGCTGTTCGGCGGCTACCGCAGCGAGGTGCCCTGCTACGTCACCTGCGCCTACTACCGCGACGGCAAGACGCTCTCGGAGCTGCGCGACGAGATGCAGATGCTCGTGGCCCAGGGCCACACCGGCTTCAAGGCCAAGGTCGGCGGCCTGTCGCTCGCGGAGGACATGGAGCGCCTCGCCCTGGTCCGCGAGGTGATCGGGGCCGACAAGGACCTGATGGTCGACGTCAATCGCGCCTGGGACCTCCCGACGGCGATCGAGGGCGCGCGGCTGCTCGAGCCGCTCAATCCACGCTGGCTGGAGGAGCCGGTGCGCTGGGCCGACGACCGCCGGGAACTAAGCTCCTCGCGCAGCGGACGCGCATTCCGCTGTCGGCGGGCGAGAGCGAGCTGACCAGCTACGGCTGCCGCGCGCTGCTGGAAGAGCAGGCGATCCGGATCCTGCAGTTCGACTGCACGATGATGGGCGGCTTCACCGAGGGCCGGAAGCTCTCCGCGCTGTGCGAGTTGAACAGCGTGGAGGTCGCGCCGCACCACGACTGCTTCATCCACGCCCACATCGTCGCGGCGAGCCCGGCCGGCTGCATCGTGGAGTCGTTCACCGATCCCGAGCGCGATCCGCTGCAGGCCGAGCTCTTCGAGGACCCGCCGCGGATCGCCAACGGCATGCTGACGCTGAAGGAGCAGCCGGGCCTCGGCCTCACGCTGTCCGAGGCAGCCCTGAGGAAGTTCGGCGAGCGGATTCTCTGAGCCCGGCCGGGATCCGAGCCGCGCATGCTCGACGCCTCCTGGACCCTGTTCACCATCGCCTCGCTGGCGCTGATCGCGCTGCCGGGGCAGGACATGATCCTCGTCATGTCGCGCTCGATCGCCCAGGGCGCCAGGGCGGGCGTCGCCACCGCCGCGGGCGTGAGCATCGGCCTCGTCGGCCACACGCTGCTGGCCACGCTCGGGCTCGGCGTGATCCTGCGCACGTCGGAGTGGCTGTTCCTGGCGCTCAAGCTGGTGGGCGCAGCGTACCTCGTCTATCTCGGCGTCGGCCTGCTGCGCGCAAGGCACGGGAGCCTGGCGATGCAGGCGGCCGCAGCGCGCCCCCTCGGCCGGCTCTTCATCGACGGCGCATTCTCCAACCTGTCCAATCCCAAGATCGCGGTCTTCTATTTCGCGTTCCTGCCGCAGTTCGTTGCGCCAACGGCGCAGCACCCGACGCTGACCGTGTTCATCCTCGGGCTTGTCTTCGCCGGCCTGACGTTCCTGGTCAAGGCACCGGTTGCCCTGTTCTCGGGAGCGCTGTCGGCCTGGCTGCGCGCGCGTCCGGCCGTCCTCGTCTGGGTCTATCGTTCGTCCGGGGCGATTCTCGTCGGCCTCGGCGTGCGGCTCGCCTTCGAGCGGCGGTAGAGACTACAGGGACACCTGCGCGCCGAGCTCCACCACGCGATTGGGCGGAAGACGGAAGTGATCGGCCGCAGTGCCGGCATTGCGGTACATCGCGGCGAACAGCCGCTCGCGCCATAGCGCCATGTCGCTCTTCGGCGCGGGAAGAAGCTTGGCCCGGCCGAGGAAGTACGAGGTCTGCATCGGGTCGAGCTCGAGGCCCTGCTCGGCGCACCACTCGAGCGCTGCCGGGACGTCCGGTGCCTCCATGAAACCGAAATGCAGCGTGACCCGGTAGAAGCGCTTCGTCAGGCGCTCGACGACGACGTGCTGCGCCGGCGGGACGCGGGGGATCGGGAGGATCTGCACGCTGCAGATCACGGTCCGGTCGTGCAGCACGCCGTTGTGCTTCAGGTTGTGCAGCAGCGCGCGCGGCACCTCGTTCTGCGACGAAGTCAGGAATACAGCCGTCAGCGGCACCGACGCCACGCTGTCGGACTCCAGCGACTGCGCAAACGCGTCGAGCGGCAGCGTCCCGCCGGCGAACCGCGCGCGCATGATCTCGCGCCCGCGCTTCCAGGTCGTCAGCAGCAGCAGGACGATGCCACCGAAGACGAGCGGGAACCAGCCGCCATCGGCGAACTTGATCGAGTTCGCGGCGAAGAAGGCGCCATCGATCAGCACGAATGCGGCGAAGACCGGCAGTGCCAGGATGGCCTTCCAGTGCCAGTCGAACCGCGCGACCAGGTAGGCGAACAGCGTCGTGATGATCATCGTGCCGGATACGGCAATGCCGTACGCGGCGGCGAGGTTCGACGACGACCGGAACGTGAGGACGAGCAGGATGACCGCGATCAGCAGCGCGAAGTTGATGCCCGGCAGGTAGATCTGCCCCATCTCCGCGCCGGACGTGTGCTGGATCGTCATCCGCGGCGCGTAGCCGAGCTGGATCGCCTGGCTCGTCATCGAGTAGACGCCGGTGATGACCGCCTGCGAAGCGATGACGGTGGCCGCCGTCGCGAGGATCACGAGCGGGATCAGCGCCCAGCCCGGAGCGAGCAGGTAGAACGGATTGCGGACCGTCGACGGATCGGCGAGCAGCAGCGCGCCCTGGCCGAAATAGTTGATGACCAGCGCCGGCAGCACGATGGCGAACCAGGCCTGCCGGATCGGACCGCGCCCGAAATGGCCCATGTCCGCATAGAGCGCCTCGGCCCCGGTCAGCGTGAGGAAGACCGCGCCGAGCGCAAAGAACCCCAGCTTTGGATGCGCGCCGAGGAAGGTGACCGCGTGCCCGGGCCAGAGCGCGGTGAGCACCGACGGGTTGCCGGCAATCTGCAGCGCGCCGAGCAGCGCAAGGGTGAAGAACCAAAGCACCATGATCGGGCCGAACGCCGCGCCGACCATCGCGGTGCCGTGCTTCTGCACGAGGAACAGCGCGACGAGAATGGCGACGGTCAGCGGCACGACCCAGGGCTTGAACGTGTCGGTCGCCACCTCGAGTCCCTCGACCGCGGAGAGCACCGAGATCGCCGGGGTGATCGCGCCATCCCCGTAGAAGAGCGCGGCTCCGATCAGGCCGAGCATCAGCACCACGCGCGTGCGCCGCGGTCCCAGCCGCTTCTGCGACAGCACCCGCGCCATCAGCGCCATGATGCCGCCTTCGCCGTTGTTGTCGGCGCGCAGCACCACCGCGACGTACTTCACCGTGACGACGACGATCAGCGCCCAGAAGACCAGCGACAGGATGCCCAGCACGTTCGCCGGCTCGATCGGGACCGGGTGGTGCTCGCTGCCGAATACTTCCTTCAGCGCGTAGAGCGGGCTGGTGCCGATGTCGCCGTAGACGACGCCGAGAGCGGCGAGCGCAAGGGCGGCGTGCTTCTTGTTGGTCGCAGTTGATGTGGTCATCGAATGGGTCAGGGTGCGAACCGATAACCGACGCCGGTTTCGGTCAGGATATGGCGCGGGCGCGCGGGGTCGGCCTCGATCTTGCGGCGCAGGTTGCCGACGTGGACGCGCAGGTACGAGCTCGCTTCCGGGGAAGCCGATCCCCAGACGTCGAGCAGCATCTGCCGGTGCGTCAGCACGCGGCCGGCGTTGGCGATCAGCAGCGCCAGCAGGCGGTACTCGATCGGCGTCAGGCGGATTTCGGCGCCGGCCTTCTCGATGCGGTGATTGAGGTGATCGACCAGCACGTCGCCGAAGCGGAAGACCGGCGCCTGCTCGACCTGCGACGATTCGCTTCGCCGCAGCGCGGCGCGCACCCGGGCGAGCAGCTCGGCGACACCGAACGGCTTGGTGAGGTAGTCGTCGGCCCCCGCGTCGAGCGCCTCGACCTTGTCGCGCTCGCCGGAGCGGGCGGAGAGCACGACGATCGGCGCCCTGGACCAGAGACGCAGGTCGCGGATGAACGTGAGGCCGTCGCGATCCGGAAGGCCGAGGTCCAGCACGGTGACCGCGGGATGCGCCTGCGCCGCAACCGCGAGCCCGCTGGCCGCGGTCGATGCTTCGCAGACACGGAAGCCCTCGCGCTCGAGCGCCCCGCGGACGAAGCGCCGGATCTGCGGCTCGTCCTCGACGACCAGGATCGGGGGACTGTCGGGATTCATCGCTAGGGCGCCGGCTTCTGGAAGGTCGCCTGCAGCTCCTCGGGCGGCGGCGTGACCGGCAGCGAGATCGCAAACGCACGCCCCCCCGCCTTCGCGGTTGCCGGCGCGCATCGCTCCGCCGTGCGCCTCGACGATCGCCTTGCAGATCGCGAGGCCCATGCCGGTGCCGGCCGACTGCGCCTCGGGACTTCCGCGCTCGAACATGTCGAAGAGGCGATCGACGCCGCCGGGAGGCAGGCCGGGACCCCGGTCTTCGACGGCGATCTCCACGCCACGATCGGTCCTGCCGGCGCGGATGGCGATCTCGCGTCCGCCCGCATGCTTGACGGCGTTCTCGAGGAGGTTGACGAGCACGCGCTCGATGAGGACGCCGTCGAACTCCATCACCGGCAGGTCCGCGGCAAGCTCGATCGGCGATCGTCGGGCCGGGGAAGTTCGCTTCGACCGCGCTCACGCTGCTGCCGACCACTTCCTCGAGCGGCTGCCAGGCCTTGAGGAGCTTCACCCGCCCCGCGCGCAGCCGGGCCATGTCGAGCAGGTTCTCGACCATCCGCGACAGGCGCATCGCCTGCTCGCGCAACTCCACGGCGACGCGGCTCATCTCCGCCGGCAGCGACGGATTCGCCGCGGGCCAGCGTGTCGGCGAGCCCGACGACGACCGTCAGCGGCGTGCGCAGGTCGTGCGATACGGCGGACAGCACCGACGTGCGCAGCCGCTCCGACTCGATCTCGACCTGCGCCTGGCCCGCGACTTCGACGAAGTGCACCCGCTCGATCGCGGTCGACGCCAGTGCCGCCACGGCATCGAGCAGCGGACGCTGGCTTCCCGCGACCACCGAGTCGCGCTCCCGCGAGCGCACGACCAGGACCCCGCGCCGGCGAATCGGCGCATTGAGCGGCAGGGCGAGGGCCATCGCGCCGACTTCCGACTCGAAGAACGGCATCGGCTCCCCGGTCGTCGAGCACCCGCCTGGCCACCGCGAGGTCTGCCGGCGGCTGCCTCGACCCCTCCGCGATCGAACCGAGCTCTCCGTCCGGGCCCGGAAGCAGCAGCTCGGCTTCGACGCCGAATTCGGCCTTCAGGAAGGCGGCGACCAGCGACTGGATTCGGGCAACGTCGAAGGCCCCGGAGATCTCGTGCGCCAGTTGGTAGAGGGCGCGGGCCCGCGCTTCGCGGGCAACGGCCGTCTCCGCCTCGCCGCGCAGGCGGGCGGTCAGCGCCGCGATCAGCAAGGCCACGACCAGCATCACGACGAACGTGATCAGGTACTGGGCGTCCTCGACGGCGAACGAGAAGCGCGGCGCGACGAAGAAGAAGTCGAACAGCAGCACGCTCGCGCAGGCTGCCACGACGCCGGCCGTCCGCCCGAAGCGCATCGCGACCAGCGCCGTCGCCAGCAGGTAGACCATGACGATGTTGGCGTGGTCGAGCGCGGAGGCGACCGGCAACGCGATCAGCGTGACCGCCGCGCACGCCGCCAGTGCGATCAGCGTCGCCCTCGCTGCGCCACCGGCCTGTCCTGATGAATTTTGAGGTCCTTTCGCCATCGGATCGCCTCGTCGGAATCCAATGCTAGACCTCCCGATGTAAAGATGGTGTAAAGACCCCGTAACCGCGAGATCCTGCCTTTTCCTCACAGGTCCCGTGGATGGAGTATTCTGGAGGGACTTCCGTCCGCGGACGAGTCAGCCCGAAGACCGCGCGGCATCCCTTCATTGGCGACGGCCAATCCCCTCCGCGGCGCCCGCCCCGCAAGCCAGCCGGGCGGCTTCCAGCCTTCGACCCGAAACTTCCGTGAACACCGACGCCAGACCAATCTCCGCCGACTATCCACTCCCCACGCGCAGGATCCGCTGGCTGGGCCTGATCTTCTTCATTGCCCTGCACGTCGTCGGCCTCGTCGGGACGCCGCTCTACCTCTACCACTACGGCATCACCGCGCCGGAGCTCGCGCTGTTCTTCTTCTTCCTGCTCGCCACCGGGATGTCGACGACGATCGGCTATCACCGCCTGTTCGCGCACGGCACGTTCAAGACGGTGCCCGCCGTGCGCTTCCTGCTCCTGCTGTTCGGCGCGGCGACCTTCGAGGAATCGGCGATGAAGTGGTCGTCGCAGCACCGGCAGCACCATCTCTTCACCGACACCGAGCACGATCCGTACGGGGTCAACCGGGGGTTCTGGCACGCGCACATCGGCTGGATCCTGTTCTGGCGGCATCGCACCAACTACGACAACGTCAAGGACCTGCGCCGCTCACGCCTGGTCGTGCACCAGCACGAGCACCATCCGTGGTGGTCCGTCGGCGGCGGCATCGTCCTCCCGATGCTCATCGCGTGGTGGATCGGCCATCCGCTGGGCGGGTTCGTCATGGCCGTGTGCCTGCGCATCGTCATCGTCCTGCATTCGACGTTCTGCGTGAATTCGGTCGCGCATACGTTCGGGACGAGGCCCTACGCGCCCGACCAGACGGCGCGCGACAACTGGCTCAACGCCCTGCTCACCAACGGCGAAGGATTCCACAATTTCCACCACCGCTTCCCGGTGGACTACCGCAACGGCATCCGCTGGTACCACTGGGACCCGTCGAAGTGGGTCATCTACCTCATGTCCAGGGTGGGCCTCGCCTGGGACCTGAAGCGGACCTCCGCGCAGAGGATCGCCGCGGCCACGGGAGGTTGATGGTCGCCGTCCGGGGAGTCGCGGGCGCGCTGCTCTGCGCGGGCCTGACCGGCTGTGCCGCGCTGCTGCCGGCCGTCATGCTCCCGCAGCTGGCGGTGGGTGTGGGCATCGCCGGCCTGACCGGGATCACCTGCGCCAACGACCCGATGTGCGAAGGCCAGGCGTCGCAGTGCTTCGCCGCCGGGGGCAAGGACCTCGAAGTGACCGTGCTTTCCGGCGCCGCGATTCCGGCCGGCGAGGAACTGGTCGCCAGGTTCGCGCCGGCGTACTGGGAGCCCCAGTTCGAAACCGAGGGCAGCCCGCGCGCCGACCGCGCGGCGGAGACGACGTCCGGCAGCTTCGCCGTCACGAACAAGTCGGTGCTGTTCCTGTCCCGCTCGGGCGTGGACGGGGTTCGCCTGCCGCTGGCGGCGATCCTGAACGTCGAGGTGCAGCGAAACTCGGCGGCGGCGCCGCGTCAGCTGACGGTGGAGTCGTGCTTCGGCCGCCTGGATCGATTCATGTTCGGGCAGGCGCAGCAGCCCTACAAGCTGGATTCGGACGCGACTGCCGCTGCCGCTGCTGCGGTCAAGGCTCGCGTCGCCGCCTCACGCCCCGCGACGACGAAGGAAATCGACGCGTCGGGGAAGTAGGCGGCTGCGTGCCGGGGATGCCCGGCGCTGGGACGAGCTTGGCTAGCGACGCCCGTAGGTGCCCGGACGGCGAGGCGCCGGCGAGGCGGCCGGTCGTTCGTCCTTGTGCCTGAAGGTGATGCGCCCCTTGCTCAGGTCGTAAGGGGTCAGTTCGATGCTGACCTTGTCGCCGGCCAGTATCCGGATGCGGTGCTTGCGCATCTTGCCCGACATGTGGGCGATGATCGCGTGGCCGTTTTCCAGTTCCACGCGGAACCGGGTGTCCGGCAACACTTCGTTGACGACGCCTTCCATTTCGATGACTTCTTCTTTCGCCACGTAGGGCCCTCCGGTCGGTGCGGGTGAACTGCGACGGGCACGGACGTGCCGTGCCCGTCGCCGAGGGTCAGATGGCCGACAGGTTCGCGGCCGAGACCTTGCCGTTCTGGCCGCGCTCGAGCTCGAACGAGACCTTCTGGTTCTCGGAGAGCGTCGCGAGGCCCGCGCGTTCGACGGCGGAGATGTGGACGAACACGTCCTTCGAGCCGTCGTCCGGTTGAATGAAGCCAAAGCCCTTGGCGTTGTTGAAGAATTTCACGGTTCCGCTAATCATGTACTGCTCCTTGCCAGTTCGCCTCGCGCGAGTGTGTGCGAGGCGTCATACAGGAGGCCGGTGTCCCGGGCCTCCTTCGCGGGGCGTGTTACCGCCCCCGATTCGTTGTCTTGGGTCGCGATCCGGTCGCGCGCGGCGCCGCCGGTTGCGCGCCACGCCGGGGATCGCGTCGCTGCCCGGGTTTGGGCGTCGCCGGGTGGGCGGCCGCGTCGCGGCGTCCCTGCGGGGCGGCGCCCCGTCCGCGGCGCCCGGCGGGCGGCTGCGGCTTGGCATTCGGATCGGGCTCGAAGCCCTCGATCATCTGGCACCGGATCGACTTGCGGATCAGGCGCTCGATGTCGCGCAGGTAGACGCGCTCGTCGATGCTGACGAGCGAGACCGCCTGGCCGGAGGCTCCCGCCCGCCCCGTCCGGCCGATGCGGTGGACGTAGTCCTCGGGCACGTTGGGCAGGTCGTAGTTGACGACGTGCGGCAGGTCGCTCGATGTCGATGCCGCGCGCGGCGATGTCGGTGGCCACGAGC
The DNA here is from genome assembly GCA_963832705.1 of uncultured beta proteobacterium. Taxonomy (GTDB): domain Bacteria; phylum Pseudomonadota; class Gammaproteobacteria; order Burkholderiales; family Casimicrobiaceae; genus CAIWHR01. Next base: position 13,323 of record CAWHVP010000011.1, read on the forward strand.
ACGCGCAGTCCGCCGTCCTTGAACTCGGAGAGCGCGCGGGTGCGGGCGTTCTGGTTCTTGTTGCCGTGGATCGCCAGCGCCTCGATCCCGTCGGCGTTGAGCTCGCGGGTCAGGCGATCGGCGCCGTGCTTGGTGCGCGTGAACACGAGCACCTGCCGCCAGTCGTTGTTGCCGATCAGCGTCGTCAGCAGGGCGCGCTTGCGGTCCCCGTCGACCGGATGCACGACCTGGTCGATCACGTCGACGGTCGAGTTGACGGGCCCCACTTCGATCGTCTGCGGATCGTTGAGCAGCGAGCGCGCCAGCGTCTTGATCTCGCTGGAGAACGTCGCGGAGAACAGCAGGTTCTGGCGCCGCTTCGGCAGCGAGCGCGATCACGCGCTTGATGTCGTGGATGAACCCCATGTCGAGCATGCGGTCCGCCTCGTCGAGGACGAAGATCTCGACGCCGGAGAAATCGACGTTGCCCTGGCCGTGGTGGTCGAGCAGCCGGCCCGGGGTCGCGACCAGGATGTCGACGCCGCGCCTCAGCTGCGCCGCCTGGCGGTTCACGCTGGAACCGCCGATGGTGATGGCCGAGGTGAAATTCAGGTGGCGGCCGTAGGTCTGGACCGAGGTTTCGACCTGAACCGCCAGCTCGCGCGTGGGGGTCAGGATCAGGGCGCGCACCGGGCGCCGCCCGTTGCCTCGCGGCGACGCCGGCGCGGCGGAGAGCCGCTGCAGCATCGGCAGCACGAAGCCGGCGGTCTTGCCGGTGCCGGTCTGGGCGCCGGCGAGCACGTCGCCGCCGGCAAGGACGAGGGGAATGGCCTGCGCCTGGATCGGCGTCGGGACGGAATAGCCCTCATCGGCGACCGCGCGCAAAAGGGCGTCGGAAAGCCCGAGCTTTGAAAAAGACATGAATACTCACGAATGGATGCCCGGCCGAAGCGCCCCCAATGGGGCGGCCAGTCACAGCCAAACGAATGAACTACCAGGGGTCGGAATTGACTGCGGCAAGGGGACTGGAACAAGCGCCGCACGCGCATTGTAGCCCATCTTGTGGTCAACAGGTGAAATACTTTGTCCGGAGCCGGCAGGGCCCCGCCGTCGCGGCTCCGGGCGCCCGGAACCGCGGCGAAAGCCCTCGCGTGCGACAATGCCATGATGAACGAACGCGCACAGACGCTCGGCGAGGAGATCGCCAACAGCGTCAGCCACGGCGTGGGCCTGGTCGCCGCCATCGCGGCCGCGCCGGTGCTGATCGCGGGTGCGTGGCACCTGAAGAGCGCCAGCATCGTCGGCGCCGCGGTGTTCGCGTCGACGATGGTCCTGCTCTATCTCGCCTCGATGCTGTACCACGCGATGCCGACCGGCCGCGCCAAGCGGGTGTTCATGAAGCTCGACCATGGCGCGATTTACCTGTTCATTGCCGGCAGTTACACGCCGTTCGCGCTCGGCGCGCTGAACGGCCCGTGGGGCTGGGCGCTGTTCGGCGTCGTCTGGTCGCTGGCCGCGGTCGGGGTGCTGCTGAAGGCCGTCGACCGCCTGTCGCACCCCTGGCTGTCCACCGGCTTCTACCTGGTGATGGGCTGGCTGGTGGTGATCGCCGTGCCGCAGCTGGTCGAGCGGGTGGCGCTTCCCGGCATCGCCCTGCTCGTCGCCGGCGGGCTCGCGTACACGGCGGGCGTGGTGTTCTTCCTGCTCGATTCCCGCTGGCGCTACGCCCATGCCGTCTGGCACGGTTTCGTGATGTTCGGGACCGGCTTCCATTTCTTCGCCGTGCTGGGCTACGCTGCCTGACGCGGCGCCAACGTCGTCGCGGGACGCCGACCTTCGGGTCGCGCCGCCGGGACCCAACGCCGGCGGGCGACCGCCCCGAGGAGCCAGCGTGATCGAAAACCTGTCGATTGTCCGGACCGCCAGCACGCTGCCCGACGCGGTGGTCTCCAATGCCGAGATCGGCGAGCGCCTGGTGGCCGATGTCCAGATCGACGACGAAGCCGCCGAGGACATCGTCTCCAAGGTCCGCGAGCGCTCGCAGCTGATCGAGAAGAAGACGGGGCTGCGGGCGCGGCGCTTCTTCGCGCCGGACGAGTCGCCGGTGGCGGTCGGGCTCGAGCTGCTCGAGCGCCTGATGGCCGACGATCCGTGGTCGCAGCTCGACGCGGTGATCGTTTCCTCGTCCAGCACCCACGGCTTTCCCGGGCCTGTCGCAGCAGATCGTCGCCGCGGCCCGCGCCCGGCACGGGGACCTCGGCGCGCCGTTCGTCCTCGACATCGGCAGCAATGCCTGCACGAGCTTCATGTACGGGGTCTCGATCGGCGCCAGCACGCTGGAGGCGATGGGCTTTCGCCGTGTCGCCTGCCTCGCGATCGAGTTCGCGTCGCGCTGCATTCCCTACGATCCGCTGCACTTCGGCACCAGCACGCTGTTCGGGGACGCGGCCGCGGGCCTGCTGCTCGGCCGCGGAGCTCCCGGCGTCGCCACCGTGCACTCGGTGCGCGCGAGCTCGATGATCGATGCCCAGACGATCGGGATGATCAAGGGCGGCGGCATGCAGGCCGCGAGCCTCGGGCTCGACGTGCCCAAGCCGATCCGCTGGTTCATGGCCGGCCCGCCGGTCGCCGTCGGCGCGACGCGGATCCTGATCGACGAGATCCAGCGCTACCAGGCCGGCGGCGCGCGCATCGACTGGCTGATCCCGCACCAGGCCAACCTGACGCGCATCCTGATCCCCGCCTGCGAGAAGACGGGCATCGACCCCGCGCGGCTGTGCGCGTCGTTCGCCGACACCGGCAACACGTCCAGCGCGAGCATTCCGCTGCTGCTCGACCAGCTGGTCAGGAGCGGTCGCACGCAGCCCGGCGAATTCGCGCTGCTGGTCGGGTTCGGGGCGAGCTACACGATCGGGTCGGCGCTGCTCTCGTTCTAGTCGCTCGCGAACGCGGGACGATTCATGAAGGAGAGTCGCATGACGCCGGTGCCGATCGAAATCCGCGAGCTCACGCCCGAGCTGCTGCCCGACTTCCTCGCCTACTTCGAGGGCGACGCCTTTGCCGACAATCCCCGCTGGGCTTCGTGCTTCTGCCAGTTCCTGTACGTCGATCACTCCAAGGTTTCCTGGCCGGCACGCACCGCCGAGGAGAACCGGTCGGCCGCCTGCGAGCGCATCTGCTCCGGGCGCATGCAGGGCCTCCTCGCCTACCGCAACGGGAAGCCCGTCGGCTGGTGCAACGCCGCGCCGCGAACCGTGATGGACGCCTTCGCCGACGAGCCGGATCCCGACGCGGAACGCCTCGGCCAGATCACCTGCTTCGTCGTCGCCAGCGCGCACCGCCGCTCGGGCGTGGCCACGGCGCTGCTCGACGCGGCGTGCGCGATGCTCAAGCGCCGAGGCATGGCCATTGCCGAGGCGATGCCGCTGGCCAAGCCGGACTCGGACGCCAGAGCGCACTACGGCCCGCTCCGCATGTACCTCGCCGCCGGATTCGCCGTGCATCGCACCGGGGACGACGGCAGGGTGTTCGTTCGGCGCAGCCTTCTCTAGCGACCCGCAGCGGGTCCGCGGGCACAATGGCGGCGAATCCCGGGGGCGACCATCGTCGACAAGGCTGCCGAAGCTCCGCGTGGGCGCTGGCATCGTCGGGCTCCTGTTCACCGACATCGAGGGCAGCACGCGGCTCTGGGAGCAGGACGCCGAGCGGATGCGGCTGGCCCTGGCGCGCCATGACGCGCTGTCCCGGGCGGCCGTCGAGATCCAACCGCGGCAACGTCGTGAAGATGATGGGCGACGGCATGTGCGCATCGTTCACCGACCCCGTCGACGCGGTCAACGCCGCCCTGACGCTGCAACAGGCACTGGCGGAGCGCGATGATGTTCCGGGGGTCACGCTTCGGCTGCGCTGCGGGCTGCACGTCGGCGCGGTCGAGCACCGCGCCGGCGATCTCTTCGGGAGCGCCGTCAATCGGGCGGCACGGATCATGAGCCTCGCCCATGGCGGCCAGGTCCTGCTCTCGCAGCCGGTCGCCGCCATGGTCCGCGACGGGCTGCCGATGGACGCCTCGCTGCGGGACCTCGGCACGGTGCGCCTGCGCGGCCTCACAAGCCCGGAGCAGGTCTTTCAGCTCGTGCACCCTTCGCTGCGGCTCGAGTTCCCGGCGCTGCGCGCCCTCGAGCAGACTCCGAACAACCTGCCGCGACCGTCCACGTCGTTCGTGGGGCGCGAGGCGGAGCGCGCCGAGGTGCGGCGCCTGCTCGAGCAGCATCGGCTGGTGACCCTCGCCGGTCCGGGCGGCGTCGGCAAGACGCGGATCTCGCTCGAAGTCGCGCAGGAGCTGCTTCCGGCATTTCCCGACGGGATCTGGTTCGTGGACCTGGCCCCGCTGTCCGGGGCGCAGCTCGTCACCGAAGCCGTTGCCGGCGTACTCGGCCTGCCTCAGGGCGCTGCGGGCTCTCCTCTCCCCAGCCTGGTGGCCTTCCTGGCGGACCAGAAGACGCTGCTCGTCCTCGACAACTGCGAGCACCTCGTCGCCGCGTGCGCCGAGCTCGCCGACGCCGTCATCCGCGGGCTGCCCGGGTCCGCGTGCTCGCCACCAGCCGCGAGGCCCTCGCGGTCCCCGGCGAGCACGTCTGCCGGATCGAGTCGCTCTCGGTCCCGAGCGCCGGCGCGAACCGGCACCGCCGACGCGGCGCTGCGCTACGCGGCGGTGCGGCTCTTCGTGGATCGCGCCCGCGCCGCCAGCGCACGCTTCGCGCTCGACCGACGGGAATGCGGCGCGATCGTCGAGATCTGCCGTCGGCTCGACGGCATTCCGCTCGCGATCGAGTTGGCGGCCCCGCGCGTGGCGCTGCTCGCGCCCGAGCAGATCCTGAGCCGCCTCGACGACCGCTTCCGCATCCTGACCGGCGGCGCGCGCACGCTGCTCCCGCGACAGCGGACGCTGCACGCGACGATCGAGTGGTCCTACAACCTGCTGACCGAGCGGGAGAAGGCGCTGCTGGCACGATTGGCGGTGTTCGCCGGCGGCGCCACGATGGACGCGGCGAGGGAGGCGTGCAGCGGCCCGCCGGTGGAAGAGGAGGCGGTGTTCGACGCCCTCGCCTCGCTGGTCGACAAGTCGCTGGTGATCGTCGACTTCGCGCACCGGGAGCCGCGGTACCGGATGCTGGAGTCGACGCGGCAGTTCGCGTTGGAGAAGCTTCGGGAGCGCGGGGACGAGACCTGGCATCGTCGCCATGCGGACTGTCTCGCGCGGCTCTTCGACCGGGGCGACCAGGCGTGGCCGGTGGCGCGCACCGACGCCTGGCTCGAAACCCACGCGCCGGAGATCGAGAATCTGCGCGCCGCGCTGGAGTGGAGCTTCGGCCCCGGCGGCGATGCGGACCTGGGCGTCGCGCTGTTCGCCGCCACCGGGCCGTTCTGGATCCAGCTCTCGCTGCAGGGGGAGTTCCGCCGCTGGCTGAAACTGGCGGTGGCGGCGCTTTCCGATCGGATCCCGGCACGCATCGCCGGCCGCGTCTGGCTGTCGCATGCGCAGGCGGGAAGCCCCGGCAATCCGGAGTTCATCGAATCGGCCGTGCGCAGCATCGCCCTGGCTCGCGAGGCGGACGATGCGGCGCTGCTCGGCCGCGCCCTCACGCACGCGAGCTACCTCGAGCGATCGCGCGACCCGGTGGCGGCAGATTCCCACCTGAACGAGGCGGAGGAGGTCCTGCGGCCCCTGGGGCCCACCAAGTGGCTGGCCGCCCTGCTGAACGTGCTCGGCGGCGCCGCCCATCTTCGCGGCGATGTTCCGGCGAGCCGCGCGTACTACGCCGAGGCGATCGAGATCGCGCAGGAGCTTGGAGACTGGCTGGGCTACGCGGCGCCCGCCTTCAACCTGGTGGACGACGAATTCAACGCGGGCCGGACGGACATCGCGATCGTCGAGGCCGGCAAGCTGATCGAGCAATGCCGGCAGCATCGCGGACTCGGGCTGCTCGGGCTCATGCTCTTCTACTTCGGGGACTACCTGCTGGCGGCGAATCGATACGCCGAGGGCAGGACCGCCGGCATCGAAGGGATACGATTGAACCGTTCGCTCGGCCGCAGCGCGCCGGTCAACGCCTGCATCGAAACCGTGGCACTGGCGACCGCGCTCGCCGGCGCGCCCGAGCGCGCCGCGCGGCTTGCAGGCTACGTCCAGGCGTTCTACGCCGGCGTCGGCTTCACGCGCGGCCCGACGCAGCAGCGCACGTGGGACCGGCTGATGGCGACGCTGGACGAGCGGCTGGATGCCGCCGATGCCAGGCGCCTGATGGCCGAGGGCGCGGCGTGGGGCGAGCAGCGCGCCGTCAGCGAGGCGATGGCAGGCGAAGGGTCATGAACACACTGTTCGGGTCTTCAACGTACTCGCCGAATGGTCCGCAGTACGAGAAGCCAAAGCTCTCGTACAGCCTTTGGGCCGGCCTGAATGCTGCCATCGATCCGGTCTCCAGGCTCAGGCGCTCATATGAGCGCAATCTCGCGGTCTCGACGATGTGAGCAAGGATGGCGCGGCCAGCGCCTCTGCGACGAAGTGCGCTCGGTGTGCGCATGGATTTCACTTCGCCGTGCCTCGGATCCAGTTCCTTGAGGGCGCCGCAGCCGAGAAGGAGCTGTCCGTCCCAGGCGGTCCAGAACGTGATATCGGGTTTGCGAAGCTTGTCGATGTCAAGAGCGTGCACGCTCTCAGGCGGAGACAACTCGTACATGCTTTGCAGGTGCTCGTTGAGCAGCGCATGAATCTCGGGGCCGTTGAGGTCGTCTACTTCGATGCGCATCGTGGGAGACGTGCTCTCGTGCGTTCCTCGGCGCACCCCCTCCAAGGAAGGGTCAGGCGTGATCTTCAATTCGCACACCTACATTTAGAACCCCACCGACGATTACATCAGCGCGCAAGCCGCCCCGACCAAGCCAATATTTGACGACTTGTGGCGAAGTCAATTCATTGCCGGAAAGCGACCCGCCGAGTACTGCGCAGGGTTCACACCGCTCGACTCCAAGCAGAAGAACCTCTCCGGCCTTGAATTTCCTGCCGACGAGGGCGTTCAGTCGAATACCTCTTGTGACCAGATTGCGCCGAGTGAGTGAAAGGTCGATTTGTCGACGATGCAGGGCGCAGAAAGCCTCGATCTCTTCCGCTTCGACCAACGTTATGTTCTGGCCCGGATGGACTGCCTTCCCAAAGTTGCGATCTCCAACGATGCCCATCGCTGCCTGGACTTCAGCCCGTTCGACGGGGACTTGGGCCGAGCCGCGGCAGGGGCTGATGAATATGCGCTCAATCATTGTTGGCATCGGCTGCAAGACCTGACGTTCCGGTTCAGCGGCGGCGCGGCAGCGCACTCCGCTGCAGCCGGTCGTCAGGCGTCACTGTGCCCTTGGCGCCGGAGTACAACATGGGTGGCTTTCTCCGACGCAACGAACTGAACGCACTCGTATCCCAGGGCACGCATGTCAATTCCCTCGAACAGTCGCTCTCCCCCGCCCAGCAGGACCGGCGAGATGGTAAAGCCTTCAACTCGGACGCGTGTCATTTTCACGCCTTCCCTTCGATTGACGCCGGACAAGAAATGGCTGCCTGGACGATTGAGAACACTCCGTCACGATAGCAGCCAACGGCATGGCCGACGTGCAGGTCAATCAGGGCAATCAACGGCCCGCCGCGGCTTGGTGGTGCCGAGGACCGTTGCATGTCAGCCGGGAGATGAAAAGTCGGACGGGCGCCGAAGCGCCCGTCGAAGTCGTTCCGGTTCTGCGATCAGGGCTGCAGTTCGATTTCGCCCGGCCGCCACGTCTTGTTGAACCACGGTTCCAGCGGGCCGTAGAGGCGAAGGATCATGAACCAGCCCTTGCCGGGGATCGTCTGCACCCAGTTGCTCTCCATTCCCGCCGGCGCCTTGGGTCCGAAGTAGACGTCCACCGAGCCGTCCGCATTGGTCTTGACCCCCTTGGTCTGGCTGCTGACGCTCGGGGCCTTCTGGTCGGTCTGCACCATCGAGCGGGTCTGGTTGTCGTAGACGATGACCGACCAGAAATCCTTCACCGGGACGTTCGGCGGCAGGCGCAGCTTGTAGTTCTTGCCGCCATCGAAGGGGTTGCCCTTCGCATCCTGCACCGACCAGGGGTATTGCGATCCCCGGCCCACCATCTTCTCCTCCATCGCGGGCGTGACGCCGGTGGCGAAGTAATAATAGAAGGCGGCGCCATCCAGGTTGCTGACGCCGGGCGACACCTCGAACTTGTAGCCACCGAAAAACGGCAGGCGCCACGCGCTGTTCGGATAGAAATACGCCTCCTTCGAACGGATCTTGAAGGCGATCGTCCGCGCCGTCACGGCGCCGATGTTCGCGGCGTCGGTCAGGATCTTCTTCATCCGCTCATCCGGATTGAACGGCTGGCCCTTGACGATGCCGATCGAGGCGAACAGGCCCAGGGTGGTGGGATCGGAACCTTCCGGCGGCTCCTCCTGGATGACCTGGTTCAACAGGCCCCAGAACGAATAGTCGCCCGGTGCGACGAAATTGGCCGGAATCCCCGAGCCATTGACGAACTTCATCGGCGGCGGGTTCGCGGCGTCGGCCAGGCGGTAGACCCGCAGGTTCTTCTTGACCGATTCAACGCCGGGCCGGGTTGAGCCGTCCACGACGAAGGCGCGGAATACGAGCCAGCTGCCGAAGGTGCTCGGCCGCACGACGTGATACCCCGCCGGGACGTCGCCCTTGTATCCGGGCGGCAGCAGCAGGTACTTCCCGCCCTCGCCCCTGTCGACCCCGGTGATGCCGACGTCGGCCACCCACTTGTACCAGAAGTCGTTGACCAGCCCCAGCACCTTGGGCGGAATCTCGGCCACCAACGGTCCCTTGCTGGTGTCGACCCAGATGAAGTTGTAGATCGTGTTGTCGTTCGCCGTCAGCTCTACGGTCCTCGGATCGACCAGGTCTTCCCAGATCACGTCGGTCTGGTTGTCGGGCCCGAACTTGCGCAGCGAATCGCGCATGCCCGCCTGGTTGACGATGGGGATCGCCAGTAGATACGCCTGAAGCGCCCGCGAACGGTCCAGGTTGTCGTAGATCTTGTCGACGGTATCGGCCGACGGGTAGCCGTAATCCAGGTTCAGCGTCCCGATCGAGGACTCGATCTTGTCCGGCACAGCGACGCCCGGCGCGAAAGGCGTCGTCATCTTGAAAGTCTGTGCGGAAGCCGCCGTGGCGAACGCGACGGCGAGAATCGCGCCAAGCAGTGCGTGTCTCGTCATGTTCCTGTCTCCAGTTGCGCAGTCGGCCCGCGCTGTGTCAGCAACAAATCGGGCGCGACAGGCTAACAGACTTTCCAGGATCACACTTTGCAAATCCGGCCCTGACATTGACCCGCCCGGGGGCATCCGCCGGCGATGATCGGCTCCGATATTCCACAGCATCTCCTGATCTGGTCGGGAGCCTGGAGGTGGCCGGATGGCTGGATCAATGCCGCCCGCCGCGCTCAGGCCTCGTCGGTCCAGTAGTCGACGTGCGCGTCGGTCCGCGTCATGTGGCGCACGCCGCCGCCGAAGGCGCCGATCTTCTTCGAATCGGGGTATTCGCAGATCTCCGCCGGCAGCATCGTGCTGACGGAGAGGTAGGCGAGCTCGGCGTCGGAGTCGTTGACGATCTGGTGAGCCGTTTCGGGTCCGCCGGTCGGGCAGCAGATCACGTCGCCGGCGCGGATCCTGCGCGTCTCGTCGCCATAGCGCAGCGTGCCCTCGCCCCGGACGATGAAGAACATCTCCTCCTCGCCCCGGTGGCTGTGGAACGGGCACGAGCGCTTGCCCGGGGGAACGACGTCGTACGAATAGCCGAGGTCCTTCGCGCCGAGGAGCGGCCCGATGCGCTCGGCCCGGCACTCGAACTTGTCGCCCTTCTCGAAATGCTGGAGCTTCAGCTCGTCGATGTTGACGACTCGCGAATCGATCACGCCCATGGCTTTATCACTCCTCGGTCAACGGCGGTCCGGAATCCTGGCGCGCGGCCGGAACCACTCGAAACAGGCGCCGGACCCGCAGAGGTCCATTGTCGCCGCCATCGGTCGCCGTGGCTTCGTCGACGGTGAAGCGATCGGTGCGGCCGGCTTCCGCGCCGAGACGGCCGAGAGTCACCCTCGAAAACTGCCCACAGATTTGGCCGACGAGCCATAATTGATAGTGCAGTCCATCCTTCTGGATCATCAGGAGTGAACCATGAAATCCCCGATACGCTGCTGCGCAACCTTGCTGGCCTGTGCCGCGCTGGTGGTAGCCGCTGCCGCGCCTGACATCGCTTACTCCCGGGGTGGTGGCGGGGGAGGAGGTGGCGGCGGCGGTGGGGGTGGGGGTGGCAGCGGCGCCCGAGGCGGTGGTTCATGGGGTGGCGGCGGTGGTGGCGCCTGGTCGGGCGGTGGCGGCCGCGGCAGTTACGGTGGCGGCGCCCAGAACTATTCCGGTGGCAGTCGCAGCGCCTACTTTGGCGGCGGCCAGGCCTATTCCGGGGGTGCGCGCGGCTTCCCGAATGCCGGCCAAGCATATGGGGGCGCCCGCAATGCCTACCCCGGCGGCCAGCCCTATGCGGGTGGCGGCTATCGCGGGGCCAATCCTGGCGCCGGCGCGGCAGCGCGCGGCGCCTATGGCGGCGGCTCGCCCAGCAACGCGCAAGGCGGCTATCGCGGGCCGCAAAACAATGCCTATGCCGGCAGCAACGCGGCACGCGGCCAACCCGCCAACCGGATCGGCGGCGGCGTCTATGGCACCAACCACAACCCGCAAGGCGGTGCTACGCACAATAACGCAGCCGGTGGGGCGGGGAGCAACGGTGGTGCCTACGGTGGCCGCGCGGCCAACGCGCCCGGCAACGCCCTGCATGCCAACAACGCACCCGGCAGCTACCGCAGCGGCAATGGCGGAGGCTGGAACAACGGCCAATCGGGGGCGAGCCGGAACTGGAACGGCGGTGGCAACAATTGGAGCCATGGCGGGAACAGAGGCGGCAGTTGGAACGGTGGCAGCAACTGGAACAAGAGCTGGCGCGGCGGCAACAACTGGAACAACGGGAGCAATCGGTGGCACGGCAACAACTGGAACAATCGGTGGAACAACAACTGGGGCTGGGCTGGCGGCTGCTGGAACTGCGGTTGGGTTGGTGGCTGGGGCTGGGCCAATAGCGGTTGGGGCTGGGGCTGGGGTTGGGGCCCCGGCTGGGGCTGGGGTGCCTTCACTGCCGGAGCCCTGGTTGGCGCTGCGACGGCTTGGCCGGCATGGGGAACGGCATGGGGCGCCTGGCCGCTCTGGAACTCCTGGTCGGTGTGGGGCGCGCCGTTGGCGACGCCGTTCGTGGCGGCGCCATTCGTGGCGCCAGCCTGGTCAATGTCGACCGCGGCGATCGCTGCCGACGCGTTTGCGGCACCGCAAGCCGAATGGAATGACCAAGCGGTGACGGCGCCGGCGGCACCGCAGTTGGCGCAGGCGCAAGCCCAGGGACCGGCGAGCAGTTACTGGTACTACTGCACCAACCCGAGCGGGTACTACCCCTACGTGCAGAACTGCAGCCAGGCGTGGCTGCGGGTGATCCCGAACAACGTGCCGCCAGGCGTCGCTGCCGGCGGCTAGCCCGCTCTGTTGTTGGACGAAACGAACTGGCGGCCGCACGGGACCGCGACGATCCGCATCAGTGGCCATCCGGCCTCCTGCCGGCGCACGCACTTGACGCTTCACCGTGCGATGGAGGCCGGGATTTCAGCAGACGTCAGATGTACACGCCGCCGTTGACGTCGAGGACCTCCCCGGTCACCCAGCCCGCCTCGTCGCTCGCGAGGTAGACCGCGGCGCTCGCGATGTCGTCGGGACGGCCGAGCCGCTCGATGCAGGCGGTGCCGACCAGTCGCTTCACGTCCTCCGGCGGCATCGACGCGGTCATGCGGCCGGCAAGCGGACCCGGAGCGATCGAGTTCACCGTGATGCTGAACGTGCCGAGCTCGCGGGCGAGGCACATCACGAGCCCGTCGACGCCGGCCTTCGACGCCGCGTAGTTGACGCCGACCCGCGGCCGGCCGGTGCGCCCGCCCACCGACGAGATCGCGACGATGCGGCCGCCGCCGGCCTTCCTCATCTTCGGCACCACGGCCTTGCAGGCGGTGAAGGTCCCGGTCAGGTTGATGTCGAGCACCCACCGCCAGTCGTCGAGCGTCATCCTGTCGATCGGCAGGTGCCGGATGACGCCCGCGCACGCGACGAGGATGTCGAGCCGGCCGTAGGCCTGCTCGGCCGCGTCCGCGGCGCGCTCCATGTCCTCGAGGCGGCGGACGTCGCCCGCGACCGTCGTGACCGCGTCGCCCGCGGCGAGCGTCCGCTGCGCGGCGGCGAGCAGCGCCGCATCGACGTCGGTCAGCACGACCTTCGCGCCCTCGTCGACGAAGCGGCGGGCGATCGCCGCCGCGATGTCGCCGCCGCCACCCGTGACCAGCGCGACCTTGTCCTTCAGTCTCATGCCCGCGATCTCCGTTCCGTCGTCCGCTCTCCCCCACTTGCCGCGCAGTCTGGCATACAGTACTCTACCGGCGCAAGCTGCGGCAGCCCGCCGCTTCCCCGGGGAACTCCCGCATGGCGCAAGCCTCCATCCGCAAGCCCGAGTCGCTGACGATGCTCGTCGCGCGCCACCTGCGCGAGGCGATCGTCACGGCGGAGTACGCGCTGGGCGAGGCGCTGTCGGAGGAGAGGATCGCGACGATGCTGGAGGTCAGCCGCACGCCGGTGCGCGAGGCGTTCGGGCTGCTGCAGCTGCAGGGCCTGATCGAGATCGTGCCGCAGAAGGGCAGCTACGTGTTCCTGCCGTCGGCGGAGGACATCGCGCTCCTCGCCGAGCACCGCGCGCTGCTCGAGGCGCAGGCGCTGCGCCTCGCCCACGCACGCGCGCCGCGGGCGCTGCGGGCGGATCTCGAGAAGGCGCTCGCGCTGATGGAGACCGCGCGGACGCGGAAGAACCCGGCCGGCTACGCCCGTGGCGACGACCTCTTCCACCTCGCCGCCTTCAGCCACTGCGGCAACCGCTACCTCGCCGACGCCTACGCGTCGATCTCCGGCCGCGTCGCGGCGCTGCGCTACCACCTCGCCGGCCCGCTGAAGCTCAACCAGAGCCGCTCGCTGGCCGAGCACCGCGCGCTCGTGAAGGCCCTTGCCGCCGGCGACCTCGATGCCGCCCTCGCCGCCCTCGGCGAGCACATCGGGCAGATGGGTGCGGATTACCGTCGCGCGTTCGAGGCGGGGCTCCTCGCGATCCCGGCCGGCCGGCCGCGCCTGAAGGGGCCGCGCGCGAGGCCGGTCGCGAAGCCGGCCCCGCGCAGGCCGCAGCCGCCGAACCGCCGCCCGAGGACGGCGCCATGATTCCGCTGTCGCTGGCTCACCTGACCGTGCTCGACGTCGGCCCGCCCGAGCTCTTCGACCTCGCCGCGCAGGCCGGCTACCAGGACGTGGGCATCCGGGTCCTGCCGGCGATCCCCGGGGCCGTGTCGTACCCGCTCTCCGCGCCCGCGGTGAAGGAATGGCGCCGCCGGATGCGCGCGGCCGGCGTGGGCGTCTACGACGTCGAGTTCATCCCGCTGACGCCCGAGGTCGAGGTCGCGCGCTACGCCGAGACGCTGGCGCTGGCGGCGGAGCTCGGCGCGCGGCGGTTGAACGTCTCCGGCGACGATGCCGACTTCGGCCGCGTCGCCGACAAGTTCGCCGCGCTGTGCGATCTCGCGGCGCCGCTGGGCATCGGCGTCGACCTCGAATTCATGCGCTTTCGCATCGTGGCCAATCTCGCGCAGGCGCAGGAGATCGTCACGCGCGCGGCGCGCCCCAACGGCCGGATCCTGCTCGACGTCATGCACTTCTATCGCACCGGAGGCACGGCCGAGCAGCTCCGGCAGGCGCCGGCGCAGCTGTTCGGCACCGTGCAGCTGTGCGACGGGCCGGCGAAGGACCCCGGGGACGCGGGCGCCGCGCAGGAAGCGCGCGAGGCGCGCCTCTTTCCCGGCGAGGGCGAGTTCCCGATCGTCGACTACCTGAACGCGCTGCCCGCGGGGCTGCCGGTCGGCGTCGAGCTGCCGACGGCCGGATCGCACCCGGAGCTCTCGCGGCTCCAGCGCGCGACGCGGGCCTGCGCGACGTCGCGCCGGGTGCTCGAGTCGTGGCGTCCGTCGCGCTGAGGCTTGACAGCGATGGCGCTGCCTCCCGGATCCCGAGTGCCCACGCCGACGAGAGCGCGCGGATGACGGCGACGACGAACGAGGATCGCGACCCGGCGGATGTCCCGCTCGGCCTCGCCTACCTGTCGGTACCCGGTGCGCACCCGGTCGAGCAGGTCGAGGCGGCCGCGGAAGCGGGCTTCGCGATGGTCGGCCTGCGCCTCGTCGCGCCGCTCGGGCTCACGCTGCAGCACGACATCGTCGCCGACGCCGCGCTGCGCCGCGACGTCGCGCGCGCGCTCGCCGCGACCGGCGTGCGGCTCTACGACGCCGACGCGCTGACGCTCGCGGCGTCGACCGACGTCGCGTCCTTCCGCCCGGCGGCCGAGGCCGCCGCCGGCCTTGGCGCGTCGATCATCCAGGTCGTCGTCGAGGACCCCGACCTCGCGCGCGCCCGCGACCGGTTCGCCGCGCTGTGCGACCTCGCCGCGCCGCTCTCCCTCACCGTCGCGCTCGAGTTCATGAAGTGGCGCGCCGTGCGCACGATCGGCGACGCGGCCGCGCTGATCGGCGCCGCGGGCCGCCCGAACGCGACGATCTGCCTCGACTGCCTGCACCTCGTGCGCTCGGGCGGCACGCCGGCCGACGTCGCGCGCGTCGGCCCGCGTGCCGTCGGCTACGTCCAGCTGTGCGACGGCCCGTTGCGGTCGCCGGGCGACGACGGCCTGCTCGCCGAGGCGCGCGGCGGCCGGCTGCACGCCGGCGACGGCGAGTTCCCGCTCGACGCGCTGCTCGACGCGCTCGCGCCGGACGTCGTGCTGACGCTCGAGACTCCGCGCGCCGCCGATGCCGGACGTCCGGCGCGCGAGCGCGCGCGCATCGCCATCGACGCCACGCGGGCGTTCCTCGCGCGGCGCGCGGCGCGCCGACGTGCCGCCCCGCGCCGCGCGCCCTGATCCGCAACCCTGATCGCAGTCCCGGCAGCACCACCCCAAGGAGGAGACCATGAAGCACATCATCGACAAGACCGCCCGCCTTCTGGCGCCGCTCGCGCTCGCCGCGTTCGCCGCCGGCGCCTCGGCGCAGCAGACGTACACGATGCGGATCGCGCACGCGCAGCCGGCGACGCACGGCTACCAGATCTGGGCCGAGAAGTTCCGCGACGAGCTGAAGGCGCAGGTCGGCAGCCGCATCGACGTCAAGATCTTCCCCAACGCGCAGCTCGGCAAGGAGACCGAGTACATCGAGGGCATGAAGCTCGGCACGATCGACGGCGCGGTGTTCGGCCGCCACGGCCAGATCGACCCGCGCCTCGACGTGCTGAACCTGCCGATGATCTACCGCGACGACGCGCACATCGACGCCGTGCTGCGGCAGGGCAAGCCGATCCAGCTGCAGCTCGACCAGATGATGTACGACAAGGGCTTCAAGGTGCTGGGCTGGGGCGAGCTCGGCTTCCGCCACGTCACGACCAAGGCGGCGCCGGTGAGGAAGGCGAGCGACCTGAAGGGCGTCGACATCCGCATCCCGACGGTCGACCCGTGGATCGTCGCGTTCAAGGCCTGGGGCGCGAACCCGACGCCGATCGACTTCGCCGAGCTCTACTCGGCGCTGCAGCAGGGCGTGGTCAAGGCGCAGGAGAACCCGCCGGAGATCATCTTCACGTCGAAGATCTACGAGGTGCAGAAGTACCTGAACCTGACCTCGCACGCGAACATCCCGTCGCAGATGGTGCTGTCGCGCGCCTACTGGGAGAAGCTGCCGAAGGACCTGCAGGACGCGGTGATGAAGGCGGCGACCGTCAGCCGCGACTACCAGGTGAAGACCGCGCGCGAGGCGAACGCCAGGCTCGTCGCCGAGCTCGAGAAGAAGGGCATGACCGTCGTGCGCGACGTCGACCGGGCGTCGTTCGAGGCCGGCGCGCAGGAGTCCTACGCCAAGTCCGAGGCCGTGATCGGCAAGGACCTGATCAAGGCCGTGCGCGACACCAAGTGACCTGACGGCGCCGGCCAAGTGGACCGCTTCTACGCGCTGCTGCGCTTCCTGCTGTTCCTGCTGGTCGTCGCGCTGGTCGTGACGGTCGGCGTCGGCGTGTTCTGGCGCTACGTGCTCGGCGCATCGCTGTACTGGTCGACCGAGGTGCCGAACTTCCTGTTCGTCTGGATCGTCTTCCTCGGCGCCGTCGTCGCCTACCGCGAGAAGAAGCACATCGCGTTCACGGCCATCCTCGAGCGGATGTCGCGCGGCGGCGGCCGCGCGCCGGAGATCGCCGTGCACGCCGTCGTGCTCGGCGTTCGCCGCCTTCCTGGTCGTCACCGGCTCGATGGTCGTCCGGCAGACGATGGGCAGCCCGTCCGAGGCGCTGAAGATGCCGCTCGGCTACCTGTACGCGGTGCTGCCGTTCACGATGCTGCTGGTCGCGGTGGAGGCGGTCGTGCGAGATCGTCGCCGTGCTGCGCCGCGACCCGAAGAAGGCGGCCGCGCGATGATCGGCATCGATCTTTCTGCGTCTTCATCGCGGTGCTGCTCGTCGGCGTGCCGCTGGGCATCGGGATGGGGCTCGCCACCGTCGTCGCGCTGGTGATCGACGGCAACTTCCCGCTGACCGTCGTCGCGCACAAGATGGTGAACGCGGTCAACTCGTTCCCGCTGGTCGCGGTGCCGCTGTTCATCCTCGCCGGCGCGCTCGCCGGCGAGGGCAGCATCGCGCCGCGGCTGGTGCGCCTCGCCGATGCCCTGTTCGGGCACATCCGCGGGGGCTTGGGCCACGTCAACGTCGCCTCGTCGATGTTCTTCGGCGGCATCTCGGGCTCGGCCGTCGCCGACTGCGCGGCGATCGGCAGCCTGATGATCCCGGCGATGGAGAAGCAGGGCTACAGGAGCGCGGACGCGGGCGGCATCACCGTCTGCGCGTCGACGATCGGCATCCTGATCCCGCCGTCGATCCCGATGGTGCTCTACGGCGTCGCGATGAGCACGTCGGTGGGCGCGCTGTTCCTCGCCGGCTTCGTCCCCGGCGTGCTGGTCGGCGTGTTCCAGATGGCGCTCGTCTACACGCTCGCGCGGCGCCGGGGCTGGCCGCAGCGCGCGCAGCGGGCGAAGCTGCCCGAGCTGTGGACGGCGTTCCGCGAGGCGTTCCTGTCGCTGCTGCTGCCGGTGTTCCTGCTGGGCGCGATCGTGACCGGCATCACGACGGCGACGGAAGCCGGGGTCATCGGCGTGCTCTACGCGCTCTTCCTCGGCATCGTCGTCTACCGCGAGTACGACGCGAAGGGCCTCTACGACATCCTCGTCAACGCCGCGGTCAACACGGCGGTGCCGTGCTTCGTCGTCGCGACGACGTCGGTCGCCGCCTGGATCATCGCGATCCAGCAGTTCCCCGACGCGCTGGTCGGCTTCTTCGAGGCGATGCAATGGGGCCCGATCGTCGTGCTGCTGATGATCAACGTGTTCCTGCTGTTCGTCGGCATGTTCATGGACCTCGTGCCCGCGCTGCTGCTGTTCGCGCCGATCCTCTACCCGATCGCGCACGCGGCGGGCGTGGGGCCGGTGCAGTTCGGCGCGATCATGGTCGTCAACCTCGGCATCGGGCTGGTCACGCCGCCGGTGGGCAACTGCCTGTACCTCGGCGTCGTGCTCGCGCGCAGCAACCTGTGGGACATGACCAGGGCGGCGATGCCGTTCCTGCTGGTCAACGTGTTCGTGCTGCTGCTGGTCACCTACGTGCCCGCGGTCAGCACCTGGGTGCCGTCGCTGTTCTTCGAAGGCGTCCGGTAGCCGCCCGGAAGCGCCGGCCGACCCGCGCGCGGCGCCGGGCTCAGTAGAGGCCCGGCGTCGCGCCGCCGTCGACGGCGATCGCCGTGCCCTGGATGTGGCGCGCCGCGTCCGAGCACAGGAAGAGCGCGAGCGCCGCGACGTCCTCGGGCTGGCCCAGCCGCGCGAGGCCGTCCTTGGCGATCAGCGCGGCGCGGACCTCGTCGACCGACGTGCCCGCGGCCTCGGCGCGCTGCCGGAACAGCTGCCCGACGCGCTCGGTCTCGGTCATGCCGGGCAGGATCGCGTTGACGTTGACGCCGTCGCGCTTGCCGAGGCCGGCGAGGCCCTTGGTGAAGTTGTGCATCGCCGCGTTGACCGAGCCGCCGATCAGGAACTCGGGATCGGGCGTGCGCGCGGCGCCGCCGATGATGTTGACGACGTGACCGTGCGCCGTGGCGAGCAGCGGCCAGAACAGCCGGCACAGGCGCACGCAGCCGAAGAACTTCAGCGCGAAGCCGTCCTGCCACGTGTCCTCGTTGAGCGCGAGGAACGCGCCGGCGCGCGTGGCGCCGGCCGAGTTGACGAGGATGTCGCAGCGGCCGTGCCGCTCGCTGACGAAGCGGAAGACCGCCTCGCAGCCGTCCTCGCGGCGCAGGTCCGCCGGGCAGACCTCCGGCCGCAGCGCGCCGGTGCCGGCGATGTCCTCGGCCGCGGCGACGAGGTTCGACGACGACGACGCGGCGAGCACCGTCTGCGCGCCGGCCGCCGCGAACGCCGCGGCGATGCCGCGGCCGATGCCGCGGCTGCCGCCGGAAACGACGACGACCTTGCCCTTGAATCCCTGCTGCCCAGCGCCCATCACCGACTCCCCGTTATCCGCGGCCCTCGGCCACCGCCTCCTCCGCATAGAGCACGCCGTCCCTGACCATCGCGTCGATCTCGGCCGCGAGCAAGCCGAGCTCGCCAGCGATCTCGCGGTTGTGCTGGCCGAGCAGCGGCGCCAGGCCGCCGCGGCGTCGCGTCCGCATCGTTGAACTGGAACGGGACGTTGGCGAGCGGACCTTGCCCATCACCGGGTGGTCCTGCTCGATGATCATGTTGCGCGCGCGCGACCTGCGGATCGGCGAGCACCTGCGTCGATGCGCTGCACCGGCGCGCACGGGCACCTCGGCGGCGTCGAGCGCGGCCGCGCACTCGGCGACCGTGCGCGATGCGTCCACGCCTTCACGCGGGCCAGGATCGTCCAGGCGGTTGCGTTGCGGCCGTCCGTGCCGTGGAAGCGCGTGATCGGCCGCGAGCGCCTCGCCGCCGACGAGCCGCGCGAGGCGCTGCCACGCGTCGTCGACCTGCGCGGCGATGACGATGTCGCCGTCGCTTCGCCTGGAAGACGCCATAGACGGTCGAGTGCGGCAGGTCGTGCCCGGTGCGCTGCGGCATGTCCTTGCCGCCGCTGACCGTGTAGCACTGCACCGCGTAGTCGTGCATGCTCGACCATGCAGTCGAGCAGCGCAATGTCGACGTGCCGGCCCACGCCCGAGGTCGCGCGGCCGAGCAGCGCGGCGCACACGCCGGCGACGCCGTGGATGCCTGCGTACATGTCGGCGATGGGCATGCGGAACAGCGGCGGTGGCTCGCCCGGCACGCCGATCAGCGTCCATCGCCCCGCTGCGGCGCCTCGGCGATGAGGCCGAAGCCGGGACGTTCCGCGTCCGGACCCGTGTGGCCGTAGGCGGACACCGAGCAATAGACCAGCCGCGGATTGAGCGCCGACAGCGTCGCGAAGCCCAGCCCCAGCTTGTCGAGCGCGCCCGGCCGGTAGTTCTCGACGAAGACGTCGGCGCTTGCCGATCAGCCGGATGGAGCAGGTCGAGGCCGCGCCGATCCTTCACGTTCACGCACAGCCCGCGCTTGCCCATGTTCTGCTGCAGCGAAGTAGCCGCTCTGGTCGGTCCGGTGATGGCTGCGTGCACGCGGCCGGCGTCGCCCGCCTTGGGCCGCTCGACCTTGATAACGTCCGCGCCGAGTCCGGCGAGGCAGCGGCTGAGGTAGGGCCCGGCGAGGAAGTGGGTGTAGTCGACGACGCGGATGCCGGCGAGCGGCAGGGGTTGCGCATTCATGGTCCGGAAGGGCGGGTCGTGAGGGCGTGGCGCGGACACGGGGCCGGTGGCGCGTTACGTCGGCGCGCCGGGGCGGCGCGGGATCATGAGCTTGTGCTCGCCCCGCTGGACCACCTCGCCCTTCTGGTTGATGAGCTCGACAGGGCAGGACGACGATGCCCCAGCCCGGCTTGCTCTTCGACGGCCGCATGCTGCCGACGCGGAACTTGACATGCAGCGTGTCGCCGATCGCGATCGGCAGCAGGAAGTCCCAGGTCCAGCCGAGCGACATCCCGGGCAGGAACCGGTAGTCGGCCTGGCACTTGAGGCCGTCGGCGACGGAGAGGCCGAACAGCCCGTGCGCGACCCGCTGGCCGAAGTGCGACTTGCGCGCGTAGTCCTCGTCGACGTGCAGCGGCGTGCGGTCGCCCGACACCTCGGCGTACAGCGTCGATCATCCGCCCGTGACCGTGATCGAGGGCGTGATGCCCTCGTCGCCTTCCTTCGCGTCGTCCCAGTAGCGTTCCACGACCATTCCGTTCTCCTCAGGCCTTGGCCGCGGCCTTCGGCGCGTAGTCGGAGAGCCACCGCTCGATGCCCTTGACGCAGGCGACCAGCGTGCGGTTGACCGGCGTCGGGCACGCCGGCGCGCTCGCCGCCGCGCACGACCGAGCCGTTGATGTAGTCGATCTCGGTCGGCAGGCCTTTCTCGATGCTCTGCAGGATCGACGCCTTGAATTCGGGCGGCAGCCCCGCCGCGGCGAGGTTCCAGGCGTCCTCCGGGTTCTCGTTGGTGAGCGCGACGCCCAGCGCCCTGGCGACGGCGATCGCCTCGCCGACCGCCGCCAGCGCGCGTCGCCTTGACCTCGGGCACGCCGTAGAGGCCGCCGTAGGGCAGGCGCGTGATGCCCGACAGCGCGCCGGTCGCGACGTTGATCAGCAGCTTGTCCCACATCGTGCCCACGATGTTGGCGCTGACCGTCGTCTCGAGGCCGGCGCGGGTCAGCGTCTCGGCGATCCGCGTCGCGCGCGGGGTGACCGAGCCGTCGAGCTCGCCGATGATCGTGTGCTTGCCCTTGCGTTCCGGCGATCACGTGGCCCGGCGCGAGCATCACGCCGCCGGCGTAGGTCTTGCCGGCCATCACGTGGCCGCGGCCGACGACGTCGGCGAGGATCTCCTCGTGGCCGAGGCCGTTCTGCAGCGACATCACGACGGTGTCCGGTCCGACGATCCCGCGCGCGCTCTCGATCGCCTCGCGCGTGTGGTACGACTTGACCAGCACGATGACGAGGTCGACCGGGCCGATGCCCGCCGTCGACGTCGCCGCCCTGCGCCCTGACGACGCGGTCGACGCCGCCGTCGCGCAGCGTGAGGCCCTGGGCATTGATCGCCGCGACGTGCTCGGGCCACGCGTCGACGAGCCGGACGTCGTTGCCGCCCTCGGTCAGCACGCCGCCGAGCGCGCTGCCGAGCGCGCCGGAGCCGAGCATGCAGATCTTCATCGCCTTCCCCCTGTTCTTCCGCCCTCAGCCGCAACCTTAGGATTGCCGGTCTCTTTTGTCCATGCAATGATCTGAATACCCATCATTGAGGATATGAATCATGGAGCCGCAGCTCGGAACGGTCCCCCGCGACGCGCGGATGCTGGTCCTCTTCGACGAGATCTACCGCACGCGGAGCATGACCCACGCGGCGGAGCGGCTCGAGCTGTCGCAGCCGACGGCCAGCATCTGGCTCGCCAAGCTGCGGCGCGCAGTGGCACGACCCGCTGTTCGTCCGCACGTCCGCTGGCATGCGGCCGACGCCGCGCGCCGATGCGCTGATCGGCCCATCGCGCGAGGCGCTGGCGATGCTGCGGCGGCTGGCCGACGGCGGCGGCCGAGTTCGAGCCGTCCGCCGCGCAGCGCAGCTTCCGCTCTGGCGATGACCGACGCGAGCCACATCACGCTTCTGCCGCGCATCCTGGCGCACGTCCGTGCGGTCGCGCCCGGGCATCCGGCTCGAGGTCGTGCCGATCGCCGCGAGCACCGCGGCACATGCTGGAGTCGGGCGACGTCGACGTCGCGCTGGGCTACATCCCGGGGCTGGAGGCCGGGTTCCACGAGCAGCCGCTCTACGGCAGGACTTCGTGTGCCTGATCAACGCGCGCACATCCGCGGATCGGGGCGACCTTCACCGTGCGCGCGTACAGGGAGGAAGCGCACATCGGCATCCTCTCCTCGACCAGCTACCCGATGCTGCAGAGCGCGCTGCGCAGCCAGGGCATCGAGCGGCGCATGCTGCTCGAGCTGCCAGGCTTCCTCGGCCTCGCCTCGATCGTGTCGTCCACCGATCTCGTGGCGACGGTGCCGCGCACCATCGGCGAGGCGGTGGCGAGGATGGGCGCCATCCGCGTGCTGGCTTGCCCGGTCAGGGTCCCGACGTTCATGGTGAGCCAGTACTGGCACGCCCGCTATCACCACGACCCGGGCGTGCGCTGGCTGCGCGGCGTGTGCCAGAAGCGCGGCCCCGCTGGGCGTCGCCCGCGCACGGTCAACGGCGAAGGGCGCGGGGCGCTAGGGTCCCGTCCCGTAGGCTTCTTGCTGAATTGCAGCGCAGCAAGCACAGCGGAAACGTTCGGTTCGCTGCTGCGGCTTCCGTCCGCGAGGATGTAGTGCCCCTGAGCGTGTGCGGGAATCGCCAGCCGGCGCGAGGTCCTGCCAGCCGCCGCTCGCCGCCGAGCGGAACAGCGCTTCGATGATCCGCAGCGTCAGCAGCGAGTCCTCGATCGGCCAGCTCGGCACGGCTCTCGCCCGCAGGAAGCGCGAGAAGCGGTCGGTCTGCAGCGTGTACTGGTTCACCGGCTCGAAGTCATATGCGACCGTCGCGACGTTGCCGTGGCTGGCGCGGTCGCCGACGTACACGTGGCAGGCCGTCGGGCGGCCATGCGCGAACGGGAAGTCGCAGCGCAGCCAGCCGTTGCTGCCGAGCACCGAGAACTGCTGGTGCGAGGCCCACGCCGAGGGCCCCGTCTGCGAGTCGCGACGGTAAAGCTCGCGTGCTGCCTCGCCGTAGTCGAGCATCGCCGTCGAGAGCCGGTCGATGCGGAAAGCGCGGATCGCGGTCGAGCGCGCGACCACGCGCTGCGGCAGCGCGCCGGAAGCACGATGCTGCAGGCGCTGATCGCGTACGAGCCGAGGTCGTAGAGCGCGCCGCCGCCCTTGTCCGGGTCGTTGCGGATGTCGCCGGGGTCGTGGAACTGCTTGGCCATCGTGCATTGCACGGCACGCGGCGTCGCCGATCGCGCCGTAGGCGAGCAGCTCGCCGATCCGCGCCCACTGCGGGTGGTTGCGGTACGAGAACGCTTCCTCGATGTGCCGGCCGGTGCGCTCGCGCGCCGCTGATCAGCGTCGCGACGTCCGCCGCGCTCAGGCACAGCGGCTTTTCGCACAGCACGTGCTTGCCGGCCTCCAGCGCACGCACCGACCACTCGACGTGCAGGTGGTTGGGCAGCGGCACGTAGACGGCGTCGATGTCGGGGTCGGCGAGCAGCGCCTCGTAGGAGCCGAAGTGCGCGCGGCGCGCCGAACTCCTGCGCGACGGCCTGCGCGCTGTCGCGCGTCGCGCGACGCGATGGCGACGAGCCGCGCCGCGGCGGCGTCCTTCAATCGCCGGGAGGAAGCGCGTCCGCGCGTGGCGGCCGCCGAGCACGCCCAGCAGCGCGCTCCCAGCGGACCGGGTCGGCGAAACCGCGCGCGTCGTCCGCGCGTCTAGCGTCCCGAGCCAGCGCGGCTTGCGCTTCTCGGCGAACGCGCGCGGGCCTTCCTTCGCGTCCTCGCTCGCGAGCATCCGCTCCGCCGCCGGGATAGCTCGCGCCGCATGGCCGCGGCGAGATCGGGCTCGGCGAGGCTCTGCAGCATCACCTGCTTCGACGCTTCGACGCCAGCGGCGCGCACAGGAGATCTCGCGCGCGAGCGCCTTCGCGCGATCGACCGCCTCGCCGCGCGGCACGACCTCGTTGACCAGGCTGATGCGCCGCGCCTCGGCGGCGGAGATGCGCTTGCGCCGGTCAGCACCAGCCCCATCGCGTCCTTCATCGGCAGGTCGCCGCGCGAGCCGCTGCAGCGCGCCGCCGCCCAGCGCCGCGAGGCCCACGCGCGGCTCGGGCAGCCCGAACTCCGCGTGCTCCGCGGCGACCGCGAGGTCGCAGGCGGCGACGAATCTCGCACGCCCCCGCCCAGCGCAGGCCGTTGACCGCCGCGATCACCGGCTTCCACAGGTCGAAGCGCGTCGTGATGCCGGCGAAGCCGCCGCGGCGGATATTCGTAGGGGCCGGTCTGCGCCAGCGACTTCAGGTCGGTGCCGACGCAGAACGCGCGGTCGCCTGCGCCGGTGACGATCGCGACGCGCAGCGCCGGATCGCCGCGTAAGCAGGTCGAACGCCCGCGTCGAGCTCGAAGTGCGCGTCCTGGTGCAGCGCGTTGAGCACCTGCGGGCCGGTCGATGGTGATGCGTGAGGATGCCGTCCTCGCGCTCGAGCGCGGATGTGCTTGAAGGTCCGGGCACGCGGTCATGGCGCTCCCCGGGCCGTGACGTCAGCGCGGCGCGGCGCGCGTTGAACTCGGCGAGGCAGTCCTCGATCACGCGCGCCGTGCGCGCCGCGGTCTCGCCGTGCTGGGGCAACGTCCCGTGCGCCGTTCATCTCGTCGACGATCGTCTGCACCAGCGGCTGGTGCGTGTACGGCGGGTCGGCGACCGGGAACTCCTCGACCGTGTCGCCGCGGATGAGGCGGATCGGCACCGGCGGACGTCCCGCCGGGGGCGACAGCGGCGGGAAGGTCGAGAAGGTGATGCGCCCCTTCGCTGCCGACGATCTCGTTGCCCTCGTCGTCGCAGTCGGCGGAGAAGCACCACGCGCCGCTGCCGTGGACGCCGGAGGCGAAGCGGAAGCGATCCGGCCACGACGTCCTCCGGCGCGATACGCGCCCGCCTGGTTGTCGGCGAACGCAGCGCACCGAGGCGATCGGGCCGAGGATGTAAGTCGAGGATGTCGAGCGTGTGGCCGACCGCCTCGAAGAAGATGCCGCCGCCGGAGCGCTTCGGGTCGAGCCGCCAGCCCCAGAACGGGCCCTCGCATCTGCTCGGGCGTCGGGATGCGCTGGAAGTGGCGCGTGACCACCATCCGCGGCTCGCCGATCGCGCCGCCGTCGATCAGTTCGCGGACCTTGAGGAAGCGCGGCAGCGCGCGGCGGTAATAGGCGACCCACAGCGGGACCTTCGCCTGCCGGCAGGCGTCGATCATCGCCAGGCAGTCGGCGTGGGTCATCGCCATCGGCTTCTCGACCAGCACCGCCTTGCCCGCCGCGGCGGCGCGCAGGACGAGATCGCTGTGCGACTCGGTCATCGTCGCCGACATAGACGACGTCGACGTCGCGGCGGCGGATGATCGCCTCGGCGTCGTCGTGCCAGCGGCCGACGCCGTGGCGCCGGGCGAAGCCTTCGCGCGCTCCGGGTTGCGGTCGGCGACGGCGACGAGCTGCGAGTTCGCGGCCCGGAAGAGCGCCGGGCCCGCTCTTCTGCTCGGCCACCTCGCCGCAGCCGATCATGCCCCAGCGGATCGTCTTCATCGGACGTCTCTCGCGGCACGCGGCCCGCAAATGGCCCCGTCCGCCGCTGTCGAGCGACGGCGCCAAGCGGTCATTGCAAAACGCGATGACCGGTGGCCGCGCGCCCGCGCCTGGCCACTTCGCCGCCCAGGCCGGCTTGAACGTGTAGAACACGTTCGGCGCGCCCTTGTCGATCTTGACGAAGAAGCTCTCGCGGTCGATGTCGCCCTTGGCGTCGTAGCGGACGTCCATCAGCACGCCGGGATAGTCCTTGGCCGAGATCGTCGCGCCGTGGATCGCGGCGGCCAGCGCCTTGGTGTCGAGCTTGCCGATCTTGTCGGTCATCGCCTTGACGACCCACATGCCGACGTAGCCCTTCATCGCGTTGTGATCGGGACGGCTACTTGTACTCGGCCTCGTACTTCTTGACGAACGCCTGCATCGGCGGGTTCGGCGCGTCGGCGGTGAGGCCCACGTGCGCGATCACGCCGTTGGCGGCGTCGCCGGCGAGCTCCAGCACCTTCTCGTTGACGAGCGTCGTCTCGCCGATGATCGGCTTGTCGTAGCCCTGCTTCCGGAGCTCGCGCAGGATCCGCGCCGACTCCTCCTCGTGCAGGTAGACGAACAGCGCGTCGGCGTTCGCCTGCTTGGCCTTCAGCACCGGGCCGGACATGTCGACCTGGCCGGGATCGGTCGAGATGTCGGCGACGACCTTGACGCCGAGCTTCTCGAACTCGGGCACGATCACGTCGCGCCCGCCCTTGCCGAAGTCGTTGTTGACGTAGACGACGGCGACGCTCTTCGCCTTCACCGTGTCCTTGATGTACGCGGCGACCTTGGGCATCGAGATCGCCTGCGTGAACGACGTCCGGAACAGGTACGGGTTGCCCTGCTGCGTGAGGTTCGCCGCCTCGCCGGCGACGACGTTGGTGATCTCGGCGCGGCGGGTCTCGGCCATCGACACGATGATCGAGCCCGAGTACACGGGCCCCATGACGACGTAGGCGTTGGCGTCGATCGCCTTGGCGGCGAGCGCCTTCGCGACGCCGGGGTTCGTCTGCGTGTCGTACGACGTGTACTCGATCGGACGGCCGGCGAGGCCGCCGGCGGCGTTGATCTCCTTGACCGCGAGCTTCACCGCGTTGTTGAAGTTGGTGCCGACGGTGGCGCCGCCGCCCGACAGCTCGACGAGGCCGACGATGGGCACCGGCTGCGCGGCGGCGACGAGCGGAACGGCGGCGAGCGCGAGCGCGGCCGCGAGACTGCGGAACGGGTGCTTCATGGTTCTCCTCCTGGGGTCCTGCGATCGATCGAACGGCCGGCGCGCGGGTCGGGACGGGCTGCGCCCGGGACGTCGGCGAACGGGCAAGTTCCGTTCGACGCCGGGACACGACCGGCCCGCGATCGCCGGTTGCAACGGGCCACGATAGGACGGCGCCTGGCCGTTGTCCATGCAATGAAAGTAATCGGTCTCATTGAAAATTGCAATGATGGTCGCGGCGCGCGGCCCGCGCGTCCGGGCTGTGCCAGAATTCGGGCCATGAACTTCGACCCCGTCCGCATCCGCACCGTCGCGCAGATCCTGCACGACGCCGCCCAGGCGATCGTGCTGCCGCGCTTTCGCGACCTCTCCGCCGGCGACATCCGGCACAAGTCGTCGCACCTCGACCTCGTCACCGACGCCGACGTCGCGGCCGAGGCGCGGATCACCGCGCAGCTGCGCGCCGCGTTCCCCGGCGCGGTCGTCGTCGGCGAGGAGGCGGCCGCCGAGAACCCGGCGGTCCTCGACGGCCTCGGCGCGGCGGACCTCGCGTTCATCGTCGACCCGATCGACGGGACCAAGAACTTCGCCTCCGGCCTGCCGCTGTTCGCGCTGATGGTGGCGGTGGTCGCGCGCGGCAAGGCGATCGCGGGCGTCATCTACGATCCGATCGTCGGCGACTTCGCCGCCGGCCTCTCCGGCGGGGGCGCGTGGGTCGAGCGTGCCGACGGACGGCAGACCCCGCTCAAGGTCGGGCCGCCGCGGCCGGTCGCCGAGATGCTGGGCATCGTGTCGTGGATGTTCATGCCCGAGCCGATGCGCTCGACGGTCACGGCCAACCTCGCGCGCGTCGCCGGCGCGGCCGACTACCGGACGGCCGCGCACGAGTACCGCCTGCTCGCGGGCGGGCATTACGACTTCGCGCTCTTCCGCAAGCTGCTGCCGTGGGACCACCTCGCCGGCGTCCTCATCCATCGCGAGGCCGGCGGCCACGGCGCCTGCCTCGACGGCACGCCGTACACGCTGGCCAACCACGCGACGGCCGACGGGCTGCTGTGCGCGCCCGACGAGGCGAGCTGGTGGGACCTGCGGACCGCGCTGCTCGGGAACACCGGGCTGGCCGAGACCCGGCGCCCGGGCTAGAAATGGGGTCAGAGCCGATTTCCGCGACGCCGGCCGGCAAGCCCGCAATCCCGCCCCTCGGCCTCATGAATCCGGCTCTGACCCCATTGCCGCGACGGCAGCGCTACGACGTGGTCGTCGTCGGCGGTGGCGCGGCGGGGATCGCGGCCGCGGTCGGCGCGCGCGACGCCGGGGCGCGGACGCTGCTCGTCGAGCGCTACGGCTTCCTGGGCGGCGCCGCCACCAATGCCGGCGTGCTGTCGTACTGCGGCTTCTTCGTCCGCGGCGATGCGTGCCGGCAGATCGTCGGCGGCGTCGGGGCGCGGGTGCTCGCGACGCTGTCCGGTCTCGGCTTCGGCGTCGCCCCGGTGCGCGCGCCCAGCGGCAACTGGATCGTCATGCTCGACCCCGAAGCGCTCAAGGTCGCGCTCGACCGGATCGTCGCCGGGCCGGGCCTCGACTGCCGCCTGCACTGCACGCTGGTCGGCGCCCATCGCTCCGGGACGCGGCTCGATGCAGTCACGCTGTACGACCACGCCGGCGCGTTCGACGTCGAGGCGGCCGCGTTCGTCGACGCCTCCGGCGACGCCGATCTCGGCATCGCGGCCGGCGTCGCGCCGTTCGCTTCGGGGCCCTCACGGCAGCGCCAGCACGCGTCGATCACGCTGCGCATCGGCGGCGTGCCGCCGGAAACGACGATCGACCGCGCGCTGCTGGCCGAGCTCGTGACGCGGATCGACGCCGGCGCGTCGAAGGCGCACCTGCGACGGCACGGCGGCCACTTCATCCGGCTGCCGCGGTCCGACGACCTGTGGTGGATGGGCATCGACCTCGTCACCGACGGCCTCGATTCGGGCGACCTCGGTGCGGCCGAGCGGGACGGCCGCGACCTCGCGTGGCGCTTCTTCGAGCTGCTGCGCGCCGCGATGCCCGGCTTCGACCGCGCGTTCATCGCCGCCAGCGGCCCGCAGCTCGGCATCCGCGACAGCCGGCAGCTCGCGACCCGATACTGCCTCACCGAGGCCGACGTGCTGAACGGCCGCACGCGCGAAGACGGCATCGCCTGCGGCTGCTGGCCCGCGGAGCTGCACAGCGGCGACCGCGGGCCGAGCTTCGAGCCGGTCGGCGGCGACGGCTGCTATCACGTCCCGCTCGCCGCGATCCACGCGGCCGGCCTCGACAACCTGTGGGTCGGCGGCCGGGTCATCGGCTGCGAGGAGCGCGCCTACGGCTCGGTGCGCGTGATGGGAACGGCGTTCGCGACCGGCCAGGCCGCGGGCGTGGCCGCGGCGCGGCTCGCGCGCAACCAGGCCGACGCCGGCGCGAACGAGGTCAGGCAGGAACTGCTGCGGCAGGGCGCGATCCTCTGACCGCCTTCGCCTCGAGGAATGGTCCGTCGGTGAACCTATTTGCCCGCTCATCATCCAACCGATCTGCTTCCCGTCAGGTCCTGAAACTACGGAGAGGAGAGCGCGATGAGCCACGAACAGGCGGCACCGGAGACGCGAGGTGTTACGGTGAAGTTGCTTGCTGCGGTCGACCTTGGCCCCGAGATCGAGGGCATGGCGGGGCGCCAGCTTCGAATGCGCATGGTGACCATCGAGCCTGGAGGCGTGTTCGGCCCGGTCCACGACCACAAGGACAGGCCGGGCACCGTCTACATCCTGCAGGGAACGATCACGGACCATCGAGATGGCGTCGCGACGGACTATGGACCGGGCGTGGGCTGGCCGGAGGATCGGAACACCACGCACTGGCTGGAGAACAGAGGAACGATTCCGGCGGTGGAGATCTCGGTCGACATCGTCAGGCAGGCGTGAGCCCGGATCCGGCGCCTGACACGGTCGTGCCCGGCACGCGGCTCAGGCGGACGCGCTTCAGCCGGCTTCGCCTCCTTGCGCGCGGCAGCTGGCCGCAACGGCATGCGGAGCGACCGCTTCGGCAATGATGTCCGGGCGCCCCCGCATCCGCAGCGCCACCCTGGCCGACGCCGAGCCGCTGGCGGCACTCGCCGAGCGAACGTTCCGCGACACCTTCGCCGACGACAACTCGGCCGACGACATGGAGGCGTACGTCCGCCGCTCGTTCTCGCTCGACCGCGTTCGGGCCGAGCTGGCCGACGACGCGAACACGTTCCTGCTCGCGTTCATCGACGGCGAAGCGCGGCCGCATGGGTACGCCAAGCTCCGAAACGGGACGACGGCCCCGAGCGTGACGGGGCCGGACCCGGTCGAGCTCCAGCGGCTCTACGTGGACCGGAACGCCATGGGGCGAGGGGTCGGGGCCGCGCTCATGCGGGCGAGCCTCGACACCGCCGGATCGGCGGGCCGCCGGACGCTTTGGCTCGGGGTGTGGGAGCGCAACGCGCGAGCAATCTCGTTCTACGAGCGCTGGCAGTTCGAAACGGTCGGGGAACACGTGTTCCGTCTGGGTTCCGACGATCAGAGGGACCTGATCATGGCGCGGCCCGTGCCGGCGGCCGTGTAACGACGCGTCCCGGCGGAAGCGGCGCGGGGCGACGTTCCTGCCTGCGCTTGCAGCCTTCGCGGCCGGCAGGGACCGCAACGCCGGGTCAGTCGTAGATGTCGTCCGCGCGCACCAGCAGCGTCTCCGGGAGTGCCAGCCCCAGCGCGCGCGCGGTGCCCCGGTTGATCACCAGCTCGAACTTCGTGGGCTGCTCGACCGGGATGAGCGCCGGGCTCGCGCCCTTGAGGATCTTGTCGACGATGCTCGCTGCGCGCCTGAAGTTGTCCGCGAGATTGGGCCCGTAGCTCATCAGGCCGCCGGCGCGGATGTAATCGCGGTTGGAGAACATCGTCGGCATGCGGTGCCTGGCGGCGGCCGCGCTGAGCTGCGAGCGGTGGGCGATGGTGGAGCTGTCTCAGGCTCGGTCGAAGCGATCGAGGTTCATCACGCGGGTCCAGGCCGCCACGAAGTCGCGCACGAACTTCGAGTGGTTGTCGTCCTGCGCGTAGACTTCCGCGATGGCGCGCAACTGGGAGTTCGAGCCGAAGGCGAGGTCCACCCGCGTGGCCGTCCACCTGGCCGCCCCCGACTTGCGGTCGCGACCCTCGTAGGCGTTGTCGCCCACGGGCATCCACACCGTGCCCATGTCGACCAGATTGACGAAGAAGTCGTTGGTCAACTGGCCTGGCCTCTGCGTGAACACGCCGTGTCTGGAGCCGCCGTGGTTGGCACCCAGCACGCGCAGGCCGCCGACCAGCACCGTCATCTCGGGCGCCGACAGCGTGAGCAATTGCGCCTTGTCCACCAGCATTTCTTCGGGCGAAACACGGTACGCCGCCTTGCGATAGTTGCGGAAGCCATCCGCCTGGGGCTCGAGGACGGCAAACGAGTCCACATCGGTCTGGTCCTGCGAGGCATCCGTGCGGCCCGGCGTGAACGGCACTTCGACCGTGTGGCCCGCAGCCCTGGCCGCCGCCTCGACGCCCACCCCACCGGCGAGGACGATCAGGTCGGCCAGCGAAACCTTCCTGCCGCCGCTCGCGCCGGCGTTGAAGTCTCTCTGGATGCCCTCGATCACGGACAGCACCTTGCGCGAGCTGCGCCGGCTGATTGACCTCCCAGTCCTTCTGTGGCGCCAGGCGGATGCGCGCGCCATTCGCTCCGCCACGCCGGTCCGAACCGCGGAAGGTGGAGGCCGCAGCCCACGCCGTCGACACCAGTTCGGACACCGGGAGGCCGGACGCGAGCACCCGGGCCTTGAGCGTCGCGACGTCCTTGGCGTCGATCAGCGGGTGGTCGACGGCGGGGATCGGATCCTGCCAGATCAGGTCCTCGGCCGGCACCTCGGGGCCCAGATACAGGCACTTCGGGCCCATGTCCCGGTGGGTCAGCTTGAACCAGGCGCGGGCGTAGGCGTCGGCGAACTCATCGGGGTTCGCCAGGAAGTGGCGCGCGATCCTTTCGTAGGCCGGGTCGAGGCGCAGCGACAGGTCGGCCGTGGTCATCTGCGGCGGATGCTTCCTGCCGGGATCGTGCGCGTCGGGGATCATGTCCTCGGGGGCCACGTTCCTGGCTTGCCACTGGATCGCACCCGCCGGGCTCCTGACCTGCTCCCACTCGTACTTGAACAGCACCTTGAGGTAGCCCATGTCCCACTGCGTGGGGTTGGGCTTCCAGGCGCCCTCGAAGCCGCTGGTCGTGGCGTCGCCGGCCTTGCCACTGCCGTGCTTGTTGATCCAGCCGAAACCCATCGCCTCCATCGGCGCGCCCTCGGGCTCGGGGCCCACCAGCGCCGGGTCGCCCGCGCCGTGCATCTTGCCGAAGGTGTGGCCGCCGGCGACCAGCGCCACGGTCTCGTAGTCGTTCATGGCCATGCGCGCGAAGGTCTCGCGGACGTCGCGGCCCGAGGCCACCGGGTCGGGGTTGCCGTCGGGTCCTTGCGGGTTCACGTAGATCAGGCCCATCTGCACCGCGGCCAGCGGGCTTTCCAGCTGGCGATCACCGGCATAGCGGCTGTCGGCCTTGTCGCTGGTGGCCAGCCACTCCTTTTCGGCTCCCCAGTAGATGTCCTCCTCGGGGGCCCAGATGTCCGCGCGCCCGCCGCCGAAGCCGAAGGTCTTGAAGCCCATGGTTTCCATGGCCACGTTGCCGGCGAGGATGAACAGGTCGGCCCAGGAGATGGCGTTGCCGTACTTCTTCTTGATCGGCCACAGCAGGCGGCGGGCCTTGTCGAGGTTGCCGTTGTCGGGCCAGCTGTTCAGCGGCGCGAAGCGCTGGTTGCCGGTATTCGCGCCGCCGCGGCCGTCGGCGGTGCGGTAGGTGCCGGCGGCGTGCCAGGCCATGCGGATGAACAGGCCGCCGTAGTGGCCCCAGTCGGCGGGCCACCAATCCTGCGAGTCCGTCATGAGCGCCGCCAGGTCTCTTCTTCAGCCCGGCGTAGTCGAGCTTCCTGAATGCCTCCGCATAGTCGAAATCCGGGTCCATGGGGTTCGACACCGGCGGGTGCTGGTGAAGGATGGACAGGTTCAGCTGGTTGGGCCACCAGTCGGCGTTGGACTGGGCACCTTGGGCGGCGCGGGCGCCGCCGGCGGCGTGGAAGGGGCATCGAGCGGCGTTGGTGGGTTGGCTCATGAGGATCTCCGTTGCCGACAGAAGTGATTCGGAGCCCGCAATCTAGTTCCCTCCGTTCCGCGCGTCCACTCGATTGTTGCTATCGATCCGATAGGTTCGCCCTATCACCACCCGGCCCGGTTCGGCGGGCGGCGACGCGACCGGAGAGCGAGGCGGCAGCATCGACAGCATCGCGGGGCTCAGGCACCATCGCGCCGGATCGAACCCGTTGCCCGGACCGCGCACGAGCGCATCGCCCTTTGGCTTCCGATTTCCGCGCAGTGCCCATTCACTACCTGAGCGCCCGCGAGATCGCCGACGCGGTGGCGACCGGGCGCCTGACCGCCGTCGATGTCGTGACCGCACATCTCGACAGGATTGCGGTGGTGAATCCGCGCATCAACGCGCTCGTGCAAGTCGCCGGCGACGCCGCCCTGAAGGCCGCCTTCGAGGCGGACGTCCAGGTCGCGCGCGGCAGTCCGCTCGGACCGCTGCACGGCGTGCCGTTCACCGTCAAGGACGTGATCGACGTGGCGGGCATCGTCGGCGCGGCGGGGATTGCCGAGCGCAGGGGCTTTGTCCCTGCGAGGGACGCCGTCGTGGTTGCTCGCATGAAGGCTGCGGGCGCCATCCTGATCGGAAAGACCAATTGCCCGCCTGGAGGCGGCGGTGGCGAGACGGCCAACCCGGTGTACGGTCGCACGTTGAATCCCTACAACCTGGGGTGCACGCCTGGGGGCAGCAGCGGGGGCGAAGCGGCCGCAGTCGCCTCGGGTCTCTCGGCGATCGGCGTGGGCAGCGACTCGGGAGGCAGTCTCCGCGTCCCGGCGCACTTCTGCGGCGTGGCGACGCTGAAGCCCACCACCGGCCGCGTGCCGAACACCGGCGTGCTGAATCATCCCGGCGGGCTGAGCGACGTCCGCTCGCAGATCGGCGTTCTCGCGCGCACCGTGCGCGACGTCGCGCTCGCGTGGCCGCTGCTGGCGGGCGTGGACGACTGCGACAGCGGCGTCGTTCCGATGCCGCTCCCGCCGGCTCGACCCGGCGACCCCTCCAGCCTTCGGGTGGCGGTCTACGGCAGCGACGGCATCGCGGCCCCGACCGCCGAAACCATCGCGGCCGTCGATGCCGCCCGCGCTACTCTGCAGTCAGCGGGCATGAAGGTCGAGTTCGCGCGCCCGCCGTGCCTGAGCGACGCCATCGGGATCACGCAGCGCTACTGGGCCATGGACGAGCTGTCCGGGCGAGAGACCCAGCTGCTTCTGGCGGACTGGGACCGCTTCCGCAGCGCGCAGCTTGCATTCATGTCGGCGTTCGACGCCATCGTCTGCCCGGCGGATTCCGGACCTGCCCCTCGAAGCGGCGAGGCGCGGCCGACGATGTTCAGCTACACGCTGCCGTTCAGCCTGTGTGGCTGGCCCGGCGCCGTGGTTCGCGTTGGGGCGGACCGGAGGGGCTGCCCATCGGCGTCCAGGTCACCGCGCGTCCGTGGCATGAACACGTGGCGCTGGCGCTGGCAGCCCTTCTGGAGTCTGCCCACAGAGGATGGCAGGCGCCTCCAGCCTGAGCGCCCGGCCGATCACCCGCCCGACGCTCGATTGACTCCGCACGCCCCGAAGCGCCGAAAGGGCGGCAGCGGCGCCGTGGCCTATCTTCCGAGCGCCAGGCTTGCCGGGCAGAGCACGTCGAACTTTCGTCCCGGGAAGTCGGCTGCCTTCTCGGTCTGGGCATCACGCGACTCCGCGAAAACGAGGACGATAGCATTGTCGGGCGGATTGAGCAGGAGCGTGCACTTCCTGTCCCCATTGACCCTATTGTGGCAGCTCAGGTTTTCGATGAGGCACACGCCCATCGTCAGCGCCAATGCCGAGAACCGGCTCTTCCCGAGTTTGAACAAGCCCATTTCTCCGATGCCTCCCTGCAATCGCCGCATTGTACCTCCGCCGCCATTTTCGCATCCCGGCGCCCAGGGGGCGCGGGCTGCCCGCCGGGGAGCGCGCCAAACACAAGGGCCGCCGCCCGCCGGTCCCGGGAAGCTCCCGGGGCCGGCCGGCGGCGGCCCCATCCTTGGGGGACGCCGCGGGACTCAGAACGGCTTCAGCGGCGGCAGCGTCGCCGTGACGACCTGCTTGCCGTTCTTGATCTCGACGATGTAGCTGACGCGGTCCGGGTCGCCGGCCTTGTCCCACCTGACGTCCATCAGGATGCCCGGGTAGTCCTTGACGAACAGCGGCATGTCGCGCAGCGCGGCGTTGAAGGCCTTGGCGTCGACCTTGCCGATCTTCTCGCTGACCGCCTTGATGATGTAGGGCACCGAGTAGCCCTGGATGCCGTTGTGGTCGGACTTCCGGTTGTAGGCCTTCTCGAACTTCTCGCCGAAGGCCTTCATCTGCGGCGTCGGCGCGTCGACCGTCAGCGCGACGTGGCCCTGCAGCCCGTTCGCGGCATCGCCGGCGAGCTCGATCGTCTTCTGGGCGATCAGCGTCGCCTCGCCGACGATCGGCTTGGCGTAGCCCTGCTTGCGCAGCTCGCGGATCGCGCGCGCGCACTCCTCCTCGTTGGTGTAGACGAACAGCACGTCGCCGTTGCTCTGCTTGGCCTTGAGCACCGGCGCCGAGAAGTCGACCTGCGCCTGGTCGGTCGAGATGTCGGCGCCGATCTTCAGGCCCAGCGGCCCGGCCGCCTTGATGAACTCGTCGCGGCCGCCCTTCCCGAAGTCGGAGTTGATGTAGATGATGTCGACGGTGTTCGCCTTCAGGTTCTCCCTGATGTAGCGGGCGAGCTTGGGCATCGACGCCGCCTGCGTCGTGTTGGTGCGGATCACGTAGGGGTTGCCCTGCTGCGTGATCGACGCGGCGGCCGCGCCGGTGAAGTTCGGGATCTCGGCGCGGCGCGTCTCGGCGGCGCTCACCACCATCGCGCCCGAGAACGTCGGCCCGATGACGGCGAAGGCGCCCATGTCGACGGCCTTCTGCGCCAGCGCCTTGGACACGCCGGCGTTGCTCTGCGTGTCGAGCGTCGTCACCTCGAACTTGCGCCCGAGCACGCCGCCCGCGGCATTGATCTCCTTGACCGCGAGCGCGACGCCGTCGCGGTAGTTGATGCCGGCCGAGGCGATCGGCCCCGATTCCTCCAGCAGGTTGACGAGCTTGATCGGCTCGCCCTGCGCGAACGCGAGGGCGGGGGCGGCGGCAACGGCCAGCGCCGCGACCAGCTGGTTGATGCGTTTCATCGTGGTTCTCCTCCTTTGTGGGTGAATCAGAACATCTCGCCGCCGCGGGCGCGGCGGATGATGTCGTACACGGTCTTCAGGTCGCCGATCGGGATCTGCCCCGGCGCCGAGGCCGCCTCGCCGACGGCAAACGACAACCCCGAGCCGAACAGCCCGCCGACCATCCGCGTCAGCGCGCCCAGCGGCCCCATCGACATGCTGATCAGCGGAATCTTCGCCTTGTCGTCGGCCTGCGCGGTCGCGGCGAGCAGCGCCAGCACGTCGGCGCGGTCGCGCGGCATCACGGCGACCTTGGCGACGTCGGCGCCGAGCCGCTCGGCCTCGAGGAAGCGCCCGACCAGGAAGTCGATGCCCGGCGTGTAGCCGAAGTTGTGGTACGACAGGATCAGCCGGATCTCGTGCGCGCGCGTGCTGTCGCGCACGCGGCGCACCAGCTCCGGATCGTTGCTCATCTCGTAGTCGATGAAGTCGACGAGGCGGCTGGCGGCGACGGCCTCGTAGAGCTCGACGACCTTCCCGTCGTCGATCGGCACGCGCTCGCCGCCCTCCCTGCTCGAGCGTCGGGTGAAGATGATCGGCAGCTTGCCCGCCGCCGCGCGCAGCGCCCGCGCGGTGTCGAGCACCTTGGCGGTGTCGCCGATCGCCTCGAAATAGTCGACCCGCCACTCGATGATGTCGGGCTTCTTGGCGAGGACGCTGTTGGCCTCCGCCAGCACGCGCGCCCTGGTCTTCCCGACCATCGGCGTGCAGATCAGCGGAGTCTCCGCATCCCTCTTCTTGCCGCGCGATTCGACTGCTATCAGGTGTTTCATGCCGTGCACTCCCTTGCCGTTGCTTCGATGTTGCGGGGGCGCGCCCCTTGCGCGCCCGCCGATGTCCGCCGCCGCTTCGTTCACGCGGCCGGAGCCGCCGCCTTGTGCGCTCCCGCGCCGCCCAGGAACAGCCGGTTGAGATCCGGGTCGCCCAGCAGCTCGCTCGCCGGACGGTCGAGCGCGAGCCGGCCCTGCTCCAGCACCAGCGCCCGGTTCGAGTACTTGAGCGCCGTGCGCACGTTCTGCTCGACCATCAGCACCGTCGTGCCGTCGTCGGCGAGCTGGCGCAGCAGCGTCATCACCTCCTGCACGAGCTTCGGCGACAGCCCGATCGACGGCTCGTCGATCAGGAGCACGCGCGGCCGCAGCAGCAGCGCGCGGCCGACCTCGAGCTGCTTCTGCTCGCCGCCCGACAGCGTGGACGCCTGGTTGTCGATGCGCTGGCGGATCCGCGGATAGCGCTGCAGCACCTCCTCGATGCGGCCCGGCAGCTCCGCGCGCGGCAGCGTGATGCCGCCGAGCTCCAGGTTGTGCAGCACCGACAGCGATCCGAACAGGTTGCGCCCCTGCGGCACGAAGGCGATGCCCTCGGCGAGCAGCGAGCGCGGGCTGCGGCCGCCGATCGACCGGCCCTCGAACAGGACCTCGCCCTGGCGCGGCACGAGCAGGCCGAACAGCGTCTTCAGCACCGTCGACTTGCCGGCGCCGTTCGGGCCGATCAGCAGCGTGATCTCGGCGCGACGCACGTCGAGCGTGAGCTCGTTGAGGATCGTGAGGCTCGGCGTGTAGCCGGCCACCACCTGCTTGAACTCGATGATCTTCTCGGCCATGGCGTTCAGTTCCCGAGATAGGCTTCGAGCACCGCGCGGTTGCTCTGCACGGCGGGCGGCGGGCCCTCGGCCAGCACCTTGCCCTCGACCATGCAGATCACGTGCGGGCACAGGCGCATCACGAAGTCCATGTTGTGCTCGATGACGACGAAGCTGCCGCCCTGCGCCTTGTTGAGCTCGAGCAGCAGCTCGCGCAGCTGGTCGACGAGGCTGGGATTGACGCCCGCGCAGGGCTCGTCGAGCAGCACGAGGCGCGGCGCCGGCATGAACGCCATCGCGATGTCGATCAGCTTCTGCTGGCCGTAGGACAGCGTCCCGGCGGCGAGCTTCGCGACGTGCTTCAGGCGGAAGAGCTCGATCATCTGGTCGGCGTGCTCGCCCAGGCCCGCGTCGGGCGCGGCGAACAGCCGGCTCTTCATCGTGCCCTTGAACTCCTGCGCGGCGACGATCAGGTTGTCCCGCACCGAGAGCTTGCCGAACACCTGCAGCGTCTGGAACGTGCGGCCGATGCCGCGGCGGGCAAGCTCGAGCGGCGCCTTGCCGGTGATGTCCTCGCCGGCGAACTCGACGGCCCCCGACGTGGGCCGGATCTGGCCGAGGATCGCGTTGAACAGCGTCGTCTTGCCGCTGCCGTTCGGCCCGATGACGCCGACGATCTCCCCCGGGCCGAGCTTGAAGCTGACGCCGTCCACCGCCCGGATCGCGCCGTAGTGCTTGGTGAGGTCCTTGACCTCCAGGAACGCGTTCATTTCGCGACCTCCTCGGGCCACCCGGGGCGTGCCAAAGGCAGAGTGTCGGTCGCCCTCAATCGCGGCCCGACGCAGCCCTCCGGGCGCAAGCGTGTCGGGCCGCTCATTTCGCCCTCTGGAAGCGGTCGGGCAGCGACATCAGGCCGCCGGGCAGCCAGACCATCAGCGCGACGACGGCGAAGCCGAAGAACATCAGGTACCAGTTCTGGGCGAAGCGCAGCCACTCGGGCAGCAGCAGCACGACGACGGTGCCGACCAGCGGGCCGAAGAAGCGGCCCGAGCCGCCGACGATGATCGCGAGCAGCATCATCAGCGACGCCGACGGGTTGAACGCGCCGGGCTCGATGTAGTTGACCAGCGCCGCGTAGTACGCGCCGCCGACGCCGGCGAACGCGGCGCCGATCGCGAACGCGAGCAGCGTGTAGGCGGTGATGTTGACGCCCAGGCTCTCGGCGCGGATCGGGTTGTCGCGCAGCGCGGCGAACGCGCGGCCCCAGGGCGAGCGCAGCAGCCAGGCGAGCAGCAGCGCCAGCAGGATCGTCGAGACCATCGTGAAGTAGAAGAACACCAGGTTGCCTTCCAGCGCGTAGCCGAAGAGCGTGGGCCGCGGGATGCCGGAGAGACCGAACGTGCCGCCGGTCCAGCTCTGCTCGTTGCGCAGGACCAGGTAGACCAGCACGTTGAAGCCGAGCGTGGCGAACGCGAGGTAGTGGTGCTGGACGCGCAGCGCCGGGAAGCCCAGCGCCAGGCCGATGACGAAGCAGGAGCCCGCCGCCAGCGGCAGCACGGCGAAGAACGGCACCCCGAGCTTCATCAGGATCGCGACGTGGTAGGCGCCGATGCCGAAGAACGCGGCCTGCCCGATCGACATCTGGCCGGCATAGCCGACGACGAGGTTCAGTCCCATCGCCGGCATCAGGTAGACCAGCAGCAGCGTCATCAGGTAGACGCCGTAGTTCTTGAGGAACGGGGGCAGCACGGCGTACGCGACGAGGCCGATCGCCAGCGACCAGCACGAGCTGGCGGCGGCTGCGCTCATACCTTCCGCTCCTCGGCCTTGCCCAGCAGTCCCTCGGGCCGGAAGATGATGACGACCAGGAACAGCATCAGCGCGACGCCTTCCTTGTACGCGGGCGACACGTACGCGCCGACGACGTTCTCCAGCACGCCGACCAGCACGCCCCCCAGCAGCGCGCCGCGCGTCTGGTTGAAGCCGCCGATGATCGCCGCGTAGAACGCCTTCAGGCCGATCGAGTCGCCCATGTCGAACTTGGCGAGGTACGACGGCGTCACCAGCAGCGCCGCCACGGTGGCGAGCACGGCGTTGATCAGGAACGTGTAGAGCACCATCCGCTTGACGTTGATGCCCAGCACCTTGGCCGACTCGGTGTTCTGGGCGACGGCCTGCATCGCGCGCCCGGTGATCGTCCGGTTGAGGAAGAGCTGCAGGCCGATGACGATCAGCCCCGCGATCAGCAGCGTGCCGACGTCGGCGTACGACACGCGCAGCGTGCCGAGCGACAGCAGCCCGTCGGGGAACGGGCTCGGGAACGGCTGCGCCTCGGCGCTGTAGCCGGCCTTGACCGCCGACTTGAGCCCGATCGACAGGCCGAGCGTCGCGATCACCAGCGGCATCACGCCGTGCTTCAGCAGCGGATCGACGACGACCGCCTTGAAGCCGTAGCCCAGCAGCAGCATCGCGACGACGCAGGCGAGCAGGAACGCGAGCCACAGCGGCGCGCCGGCGACCTTGAGGAAGAACAGCATCGCGAACGCGGGCAGCATGACGAACTCGCCCTGCGCGAAGTTGATCGTCCCCGACGCCTGCCACAGCAGCGTGAAGCCGAGCGCCGCCAGCGCGTAGATCGCGCCGACCGATGCCCCGGAGAGCACCAGTTGTATGAAGTCAGCCATGCCGCGTCCTCCCGGCCCGCACCCGGGCCGCCACTGCCTTTGCCCGGATCGAGTCCGGTCGTGGATTGTGCCTCAAGATCTCCTCCTCCTGCATGGGGTTTTGTCGTCGGCGCCGGCCGCCTGTTGCCGGGGTTGCGGCGTCGATCCCGGCTTCGCGTCAGGTCAGCGGGATGGTCAGCCGGTCGATCAGCGGCCGGGTGGCCGGACGCACGCCGCGCCACCAGGCGAAGGCCTCGGCCGCCTGCTCGACCAGCATCCCGACGCCGTCGGCGATCATGGCGGCGCCGGCATCGCGCGCCGCGCGCAGGAACGGCGTCAGGCCGCGGCCATAGACCACGTCGTACGCGAGGCAGCCCGGCGCGAACGCTTCCGCCGCGACCGGCGGCAGCTCGCGGCGCATGCTCGCCGACGTCGCGTTGACGACGACGTCGAACGCCTGGCCGGGAAAATCGGCGTAGCCGCCGGTCGCCAGCGGCCCGCGCCCGGCGAACTCGGCGTCGAAGGCCCGGGCCTTGGCGATCGTGCGGTTCATCACGACCAGGAGCGCCGGCTTCTGCTCCAGGAACGGCAGCAGCGCGCCGCGCGCGGCGCCGCCGGCGCCCAGCATCAGCACGCGACGTCCGGCGAGCGGGCAGCGGAGGTTGCGTTGGATGTCGTTGGCGAGGCCCACGCCGTCGAAGTTCTCGGCCTGCGCGCGGCCGCCTTCGAACTTCATGCAGTTGACGGCGCCGGCGAGGCGCGCGCGCTCCGACAGCCCGGTCGCGTAGCGTAGGCGTCGAGCTTGAACGGCGTCGTGATGTTGGCGCCGCGGCCGCCCTCGGCGCGGAAGCGGTCGACCGCGGCGGCGAACCCGCCCGCCGGCGCCTCGATCAGCTCGTAGGCGAGATCCTGCCCGGTCGCGCGGGCGAACTCCGCGTGGATCAGCGGCGACTTGCTGTGCGCGAGGGGAAACCCGAACAGGGCGTAGCGATCGGTCATGGGGGCCTTGCCGTCGTGGCGTGATCCGCCGCCCGACTCAGTACTTGACCCGGGCGACCGCGCGCAGCTCGTCCGGCGTCGTCGTGCCGAAGCCGAAGAACTCGAGGTACGCGGGGATCATCTCGAACAGCATGTCGGTGCCGATCTGGTAGCGGCAGCCGCGGTCGATCGCCGCCTGCAGCAGCGGCGTGATCTCCTGCTTCATCACGACCTCGCCGACGAACGTCTCCTTCGACAGCCGCGCGACGTCGAACGGCAGCGGATCGTCCGGCTTCATTCCCAGCGGCGTGCCGTTGACGACCAGCGCGTAGCCCGCCGGGTCGCTGGAGCCGACGCGCACGTCGATCCTCGGGTAATGCAGGCGCAGCCGCGCCGCGAGCCCGTCCGCCACCTCGGCGTCGATGTCGAACAGCGTGATCCGCGCCGGCCCCTCGGCCGCGAGCGAGGCCGCGATCGCCGAGCCGACGCCGCCGGCGCCGACGACGAGGCACGACGAGCCCGCGACGACGAGGCCCTTGCGCTTGACGCCGCGGACGAAGCCCTCGCCGTCGAACATGTCGCCGACGAGCCTGCCGTCGGGACGCAGCAGCAGCGCGTTGCACGAGCCGGCGATCTGCACGGCGGTGCTGGCCACGTCGAGCATCGCCACCGTCGTCACCTTGTGCGGCATCGTCACCAGCGCGCCGTGGAAGTTCGTGAACCGGCGGATCGCCGCCAGCGCCGCCGCGTAGTCCTCGCCCTTCACCCCGAACGGCACGACGACGGCGTCGACGCCGCGGCTTTCGAACCACGGGTTGTAGATCATCGGCGCCTTGAACGATTCCGTCGGGTAGCCGATGTGGGGGATGAGCCGGGTCTTGCCGCTGATCATGGTGCTCTCGCTAAGTGGGGTCAGACACTACTTCCGCATTAATTGGGGTCAGACACCAGTTTCGTGGATAAGTAGTGTCTGACCCTACTTCCGGGTCAGAGGGTCGAGACGGCCTGCCCGGTGCGGGCGGCTTCGAGGATCGCTTCGGTCACCCGCAGGTTGGCGAGGCCGTCGCGGCAGGTGACCAGCGGCTCCGCCTCGCCGCGGATCACCGCGGCGAAGTGCGCGATCTGCCGCGCCAGCGGGTCGGCGCGCTCGAGCGGCACCGTGCGGGTCGT
Source organism: uncultured beta proteobacterium (assembly GCA_963832705.1). GTDB lineage: Bacteria > Pseudomonadota > Gammaproteobacteria > Burkholderiales > Casimicrobiaceae > CAIWHR01. The sequence goes on from CAWHVP010000011.1 coordinate 56,059, forward strand.
GAACGGCTTGAACCACGAGCGGTCTTCCTTCCGCTCGTAGTACTTGAGGCGCATCGTCGGCACGCCGAGCGAGCCGAAGGTGCCGACGATCGTGTAGGCATCCTCGTCCTCGTAGGTCGGGTACGCCTTGTTCTCCCGCGACGTCTGCTCCCAGCTCCTGGGCGAGGCGGCGGTGTCGGAGAGCAGGAACGTGCCCAGCGCGCCGTTGGCGAAGCGCAGGTTGATCGCGACCGTGTCCTCGACGTTGAAGCCGCGCGTCGCGTTCGACGCGAACGCCTGCACGGCGACGATCTCGCCGACCATCGCGCGCAGGTTGCCGACCTCGTGGATCATGTTGAGCAGGACCGGGCCGCCGCCCGGCTCGCGGCGCCACGGCATTCGGGCCGTCGTAGTAGCCGTCGGCGTCGGGCTTGTAGAACACCGCGCTGCCGATGACGCCGACGAGCCGGCCGAGCACGCCGGAATTCACGATCTCGACGGCGGTGTGCAGGATCGGGCTGTGGCGGCGATGGTGGCCGACCAGCAGCCTGACCCCGGCGCGCTCGGCGGCTTCGCACAGCCGGAGCCCTTCCGCGTACGCGTGCGCGACCGGCTTCTCGATCAGGGCCGGGATGCCCGCGGCGACGCACTCGAGGCCCTGCTCGACGTGCATCCGGTTGGGGGTCGCGAGGATGACGCCGTCGGGCCGGTCCGCGGCGAAGAGCTCGGCAAGCGACGCGTACAGCGGCACGCCGCGTGCTTTCGCCACCTCGGCCGCCTCGGGCGAGATGTCGACGATCGAGGCGAGCGCGGTCGCGTCGCCGGCGACGATCTCCTCGATATGCCGCAGGCCGATTGCTCCCGCGCCGGCGACCGCGATGCGCACGCTGCTCACCGCAGTGCCCTTGCCCCTGTGAGCGACAGCATCGTCAGGCCGGCGGCCGGGACCCGGGATGCGCGGCAAGATAGGCCTTGAGCGTCTCGAGGCACCGGAACGCGTGCTCGGCGTAGCCCATCTCCTCGTGCCGCGCCTTGTTCGGAAGCTCGATCGAGTAGACGGCCGGGCGCGGGATGTGCGCGATGATGCTCGCCACGTCGATGCCGCCCTCGCCGACGTACAGCCGCGCCTCGCGCAGGATGCGGATCATCTCCTGCCGCTCGGTCGGGATCTCGGCCGGCGCGTCGCACAGGTGCGCGAAGTGGAACCACTCGCGCGGCAGCGCGTCGAGGTCGGCCGGGTTGTCGCCGGCGCGGTGGAAGTGGTGCATGTCGACCATCAGGCCGGCGTTGCCGCGGTCGATCGTCTTCAGCACGTCGACCGCCCCCGCGAGGTTCCGCACCGCGGCGATCGGCACGTACTCGAGGTCGACGGTCAGGCCGAAGGGCTTCGCGAGGTCGCAGATCTCGGCGAACTTCTCGATGTAGTAGTCGCGCTCGCCGCCCCAGATGCTGGAGAGCACGGCCTTCGCGCCGAGCTCGGCGGCGACTTCCATCGCCGGCACGTAGGTCTTCGGGTCGACGCCGTCGAACACGCGCGCGAGCTCGATGTCGTGCACGCGCACGCCGGTCGCCGCCAGCGCCGCCTTCGTCTGCTTCAGCATCTGCCTGTTCTCGGCGAGCGCGTAGTTCGGCTCGCCGGGCAGGCCCATGTAGATCGGGCGGATGCTGACGTAGTCGTAGCCGGCGCGCGCGGCGATGTAGGTCATCTCCGGCGGCGCGCAGCCCAGCACCGTCAGGTGGGCGAGCGAGTATTCCTGCTTCGGGACGTTGCTGCTCATGGCCTGCGCCCTCGCCTTCAGTCGCCGGTGGAGACGTGGTGGACCTTCTTCCCGGGGGAGTAGATGTCCATGATGTTCCAGTGCCCGGCGGTCGGCACCGGCTCGTTCTTCATGTAGACGTCGATGACGACGGGCTTCCTCGACTTGACCGCCTTTTCCAGCGCCGGCCTGAACCCGGCGGCGGACTCGACCTTGATGCCGTCGACGCCGTAGGCGCGGGCGATCGCCGCGTAGTCGGGCGACCAGGTCTTGCCGTCCTTCTCGAACACCGTCGCGAACGTCGTGCCGTAGTGCGCGGCCTCGAGCCCGGCGATGGTGCCGAACGCGTGGTTGTTCATGATCACCCAGATGACGGCGATGTCCTCCTCGAACGCGGTGGCGAGCGCCGCCGGGTTCTGGCCGAAGCCGCCGTCGCCGATCAGCGCCACGACGACCTTGTCCGGCAGCGCCACCTTCGCGCCCAGCGCCGCCGGCGAGCCGAAGCCCATCGTCGCGAAGCCGCCCGGCGTGAAGACGCTGCCCGGCGTGTAGATCGGGTACTGCTGCGCCATGCCGTTCTTGTTCCAGCCCACGTCGGTGCACAGGATCGCGTCGCGCGGCATCACGGCGCGGAGGTCCGCGAGGATCCGCTCGGGCCGCATCGGCCAGGCGTCGCTCTCCATCGCCTTCCGGTTGCCGGCGACGAACTTCTTGCGGTTGGCCGCCATCTCGGCCACGAGCTTCGGCCGCTGCACGCCCTTGGGTGCCAGCTTGCGCGCGACGCGGTTCAGCACGGAGAGCGCCGCCTTCAGGTCGGCCACGGCGCCGATCGCCACCGGGAAGTTGCGGCCGATCTCGGCCGGGTCGATGTCGATGTGGATCAGCTTCGTCGGCGGCATGCGGAACGTGTACGCCTCCTCCCACGAGCTGCAGTCGGCTTCCGAGAAGCGCGTGCCGAGGCCGAGGATCCAGTCGGCGCCCCTGCACTTGTCGTTGATGAACTTGGTGCCCCAGAAGCCGGTCATGCCGAGGATCAGCGGGTGGTCGTCCGGCAGCGCGCCCTTGCCCATCAGCGTGTGCGCGACGGGCAGCTGCAGGTGCTCGGCGAGCTCGCGCATTTCCTTCGCCGCGTCGGCGAGCAGGATGCCGCCGCCGACGTACATCACCGGCTTCTTCGCGGCCGAGCAGCGCGTTGATGATCTTCGCCGCGGTCTCGTCGTCGAGCGAGGGCTTGGCGAGCGTCCTGGCGTTGGCGAGCGCGCGCTTCCACAGCGCGACGTCGATCTCCTTGGAGAAGATGTCCATCGGCACGTCGACCAGCACCGGGCCGGGGCGGCCGCTCTCGGCCAGCGTGAACGCCTTTTCCAGGATCTCGGGCAGCAGGTGCGGCGAATCGACGCGCCAGGCGCGCTTGACGAACGGCCGGTAGATCTCGTACTGCGACGCGTCGGCGTGCAGGTTCACTTCCTGGTGCGGGTGCTTGCCGTAGTAGTGCGTCGGCACGTCGCCGGCGATCACCACCATCGGGATCGAGTCGAGCGCGGCGTTGGCCACCCCCGTCGCGGCATTGGTGAGCCCGGGCGACAGGTGCGACAGCACGACCGACGCCTTGTTGGTCGCCCGCGCGTAGCCGTCGGCCGCGTGCGCGGCGATCTGCTCGTGGCGGGTGTTGATGAACTTGATCTTCCTGCTCTTCGACAGCGCCGCCAGCACGGCGATGTTGGTGTGGCCGCACAGGCCGAAGATGTGCCTGACGCCGCGGTCCTCCAGGTACTTCACCAGCTGGTTCGCAACCACGTCCTTCTTCATCGCTCGCTCCTCATTCTTGATGGGGTCAGAGCTGTAATACGGGCACGGTCACTCGCAATGCGCGCTGCATGCCCGTATTACAGCTCTGACCCCGAACGCGATCAGGTGGTGATCGTCTCGACCTCGGCTTCGAGCGCCGGGTCGTAGAACGGCCCGAACAGCTCCTCGTCGGACGGCTTGTCCTCCTTGATCGGCACCGAGACCCAGGTCGTGTTCAGGTAGTGCTTGAGGTGCACGTTCTCGGAGATGATGTTGCCGCCCCAGGTGCCGCAGCCGAGGCTCGAGGTCATCGGCATGCCGTTGTTGAACGCGCCGGCGTTGGCCTTCGACTGCGGCTGCCGGACCATGATCCGCGACACCGGCGCCGCCATGCCGAGGCGATGGATGTGGTCCTGGTCGAACGAGTAGATGCCGCAGGAGTGGCCCTTGCCGCCGACCTCGTAGATCGCGCGCATCATGTCGAGCGCCTGGTCGAAGCCGCTGTACTTGTAGACGGCGAGCAGCGTGGTCAGCTTCTCGCCGGAGAAGTGGTGCTCCTTCCCGATGCCGTCGCCGTGGACGATGATGAACTTGCGGTCGGCCGGGATCTCGAAGCCGGCGATCTTCGCCAGCTGCTGCGGGGCGATCGCGACGGTCTCGACGGTGCGGTGCATCTCGTCGTCCCACATCGCCTTGCGCAGCAGCTCCTTCTCCGCCGGCGTGGCGAGGTAGCCGCCTTCCTTCTGCAGCTGCGCGAGCAGCGGGTCGAAGATGGACGCCTCGATGATCAGGTTGCCGTCGGCCGAGCAGCCGGAGCCGAAGTCCGAGGTCTTCGACAGGCGGGTGTTGCGCGCGGCTTCCTCGATGTTCGCGGTCTCGTCGATGATCATCGTCGAGTTGCCGGCGCCCACGCCGTAGGCCGGCGTGCCCGAGCTGTACGCGGCGCGCACCATCGGCTGGCCGCCGGTGGCGACGATCAGGTCGGCGCGCGCCATCAGCGCCTGCGACATCGGGATGTTGACCTTGGTCAGGCACTGCAGGATGTCGGCCGGCGCGCCTTCGCGCTCCAGCGCCTCGCGCATCAGCCGGACGGTCTCGAACGACGTCTTCTTCGAGCGCGGGTGCGGCGAGAAGATCACGACGTCGCGCGCCTTGATGCCGTAGATCGCGTTGCCGGCGGGGGTCAGGTCCGGGTTCGTCGTCGGCACGATGCAGGCGACGATGCCGGCGGGCTTGCCGTACTTGACGATGCCCTTCTCGGGCAGCTCCTCGATGATGCCGACGCTCTTCTGGCGCAGCGCGTCGCGCAGCACGCCGCGGATCTTCATCCGCTTGCCCATCCGGCTCACCGCGTCGCCGAGGCCGCTTTCCTTGATGCCCATGTCCACGAGGCGCGTGAACGTCTGCTTGTTGGCGACGGCCCAGGCGACGGCCTGGCACAGGCGGTCGACCTTCGCCTGGTCGTAGGTCTCGATGACCGCCAGCGCCTTCCTCGCGCGGGCAAAGACCTCGTCCAGTTCCTGCTGCTGTTCCTCGGTGATGCCTTTTTTCACTTCGGGGGTCGGCCATGGGGACGTTCCTTGTCAGTGCGGCGGGTGCGCGGGGTGCGTGGAATGGGCCGGGCGAGCCGGAGCGGCGGCGGCGAAGGCGCGGGCGAAGCGGGCGTTCATGAACCGATGACTCCTCCGGAATCCGCGCCCTCGGTTGTCGTCCTGGGAGCGGAAGACGCCGGTCGGCGCGACTCGTCTGCCGTCCGGCGGGAACGCGGCGACTGCCGGGCACGCGTCGGGCCTGTGTTCACGATAGATCCGGGGTCGAAACCGGTCAAGGGCGACAATCGACAAACTGTGCGATATACGCCCCGATTTGCTCGATATGACTCGCAATTTTCAGATCGACTAGCTTTGTTTGGGCGCCTTTGATATTGTAGGTGCGTCTGTCGCCCCGCTGAATCGATAATCGGCAGTTTGATGCAGCATCCGACCACTGACCCCGATACCACCGACACCATGCCCAACGCGCCCGCAGAGAACGTCGCCGAGTTGCCGACGCCCACCCCCCCGGCCCCGGCCAAGGTGCCGAGCCCGGACCACGATGCGCTGCTCGCCGACACCATCGCGCGTCACGCCGACGACCCGGACTTCGTGACGGCGCTGGCGCGCGGCCTCGCGGTGATGCTGGCGCTGTCCGACAAGAAGCGGCGGATGTCGATCGCGCAGGTCAGCCACCGCACCGGCATCCCGCGCGCCGCCGCGCGGCGCAGCCTGCACACGCTGGCGAAGCTCGGCTTCGTCGCCGCCGACGATGCGCGCCGCTTCTACCTGCGCCCGCGCGTGCTGTCGTTCTCGCACGGCTACCTGTCGGCGTCGCCGCTCGCGGTGCTCGCGCAGCCGATCCTCGACCGCCTCGGCGAGTCGCTGCGCGAGGCCTGCTCGCTCGCCACGCTCGACGGCGACGAGATCGTCTATCTCGCGCGCTCGTCGTCGTCGCGGATCATGTCGCCGAACCTCAACGTCGGGCGCCGGCTGCCCGCGTACTGCACGTCGATCGGCCACGTGCTGCTCGCGCACCTGCCCGAGGCCGAGCTCGCCGAATACCTCGCGCACGTCCGCTTCCACCCGTACACCGAGTACACGCCGACGTCCGTCGACAAGCTGCTGCCGCTGCTCGCCGGCGTGCGCGATTCGGGCTACGCGTTCGCGAGCCAGATGATGGAGCCGCGGCTGTGCACGCTCGCCGTGCCCGTGCGCGACACCGCCGGCAACTACGTCGCCGGCATCAACGTCATCCTGCAGGGGCGGCTCGTCAGCCGCGCCGAGATGGCGGAGCGCTACTACCAGCCGCTCGCGCACGCGGCGATGGAGCTGGGCTCGCTGCTGCTGCCCTGACGCGGCCTACCGGCGGGATCCGCAGGCGGGCCAGCCGTCCGTGCGCGGCGGCGGGGCCGCCGCCGGCCCGCCGTCACGCCGGCGGGATGCGCAGCACCTGCCCCGGATAGATCTTGTCCGGGTGCGTCAGCATCGGCTTGTTGGCCTCGAAGATCTTCATGTACTTGTTCGGGTCGCCGTAGCTGGCCTTGGAGATCTTCGACAGGTTGTCGCCGGCCACCACCGTGTAGTAGGTCGCCTCGGGCGCGCTGTGGTCGACGCTCATCATGTTGTTCACCTTCGCGACGCCGCTGACGTTGCCGAGCACAGGACGATCTTCTCCATCGTCGCCTGGTCGGGAGCCACGCCGTAGACGGTCGCCGTGGCGCTGGCGCCGTCGAACGTCACGACCAGTGCCGTCGCCGACAGGTTCTGGCTCGCGATGTAGGCGACGATCGCGTCCGCGGCGGCGTCGTTCGCCGCCTTCACCTTCGCCGCGTCCGCGGGCGCGGCCGCCGCCTCTTCCATGGCCGCCTTCGCGGGTCCGATGTGGAACAGCTTTTCCCCTGCGCTCTTCACGAAATCCAGCAAGCCCATGTCCGTTCTCCTGATCCGCCGATGACTGCGGCGCCGCGTCCTGCAGCGCCACGGCGACGCACCGGCCGCGGTGCCGGGTTCGGCGCGCGCGGAAGCGTCGCTCGTTCCAAGCTTACACGCAGTCGCCTGCACCACCGCGCGGCCCGCCGCGTCCGGCAGTGGCCGGGGCTGTTCGCGGTACGCTATGATCTTGCGTGCCACGGCCCTGCGGCGCGCCCGGTCGCGCCGCGAGAGACGACGAGGAGAATCGATGACGAACGCGATGGATCGCGAGGCGGTCCCCGAACCGCTGAACCCCCTGGGCATCGACGGCATCGAGTACATCGAGTTCGCGACGTCGAAGCCGCAGGCGCTGGGCGGCGTCCTCGAGACGATGGGGTTCCGGCCGGTCGCGCGCCACCGCTCGCGCGAGGTCGAGCTCTATCGCCAGGGCTCGATGAACATCATCGTCAACGCCCAGGCCGCCGACGTGCCGCGGACCGTGCAGCCGGTCGAGACGCCGATCATCAGCGCGTTCGCGATCCGCGTGCACGACGCCGACGCCGCGTTCCAGCGCGCGCTGGAGCTGGGCGCCTGGGCGATGCCGGCGCGGGCCCGCGCGATGGAGCTCAACATCCCCGCGATCCACGGCGTCGGCGAGAGCCTCATCTACTTCGTCGACCGCTACAACGAGTTCTCGATCTACGACGTCGACTTCCGCGCGATCCCGACGGTGGACCAGAACCCGCCGGCGCTCGGCGGCATCGGCTTCTTCGGCATCGTCCAGTACATCGGCGCCGGGCGCACCGCGGACTGGATCGAGTTCTACCGGCAGATCTTCGACTTCGCGCCGCTGCCCAACGCCGTGCGCTTCGGCATCCTGCCCCGCGGCGTCGTGCTGCAGAGCCCCTGCCGCAAGTTCTTCCTGCAGCTGATCGAGCCCGACGACAACGCGCAGTTCTCGCCGGCCGACGAGCACCTGCAGCGGATCGGCTTCGGCACGCCCGACGTGCTCGGCGCCGTGTCGATCCTGGAGAAGCGCGGCGTCGAGTTCCTGACGTCGGACACCGTCCGCACCAGCGAGCGCGGCGCGCTGACCAAGGCGCGGCTCGGCAGCGTGATGTTCGAGCTCGTCCACACCGAGCCGCCCTCGACGACGGCCGCGCGATGATCTTCCAGGACATCGGGATGGACACCGCGTCGCTCGCGGGTCCGCTCGAGCGCAAGCTCGCGGCGATCCGCGCCGCGGGGTTCGCGCAGGTCGTGATCTCGGCCGCCGACATCGTCGGCCATCCGGGCGGCGCCGCCGCCGGCGCGCGCGTCGTGCGCGAGAGCGGCCTCAAGGTCACCGGGCTCGAGGCGCTGCGCGACTTCGAGGGGCTCTCCGGCCGGCTGCACGCGTACAAGGTCGACGTCGCGAAGTCGATGCTCGACGTCTGCGCGGCACTGAACGGCCGGCTGCTGCTGGTCGAGGCGTCGACGTCGACGCACGCCGACCCCAGCCCCGAGGCGATCGTCCGCGACCTCCGGATGCTCTCGATCCTCGCGGTGCCGCTCGGCATCCGGATCGCGTTCAAGGGCCTGTCGTGGAGCCGCACGGTCAAGGACTTCGCCGCGGCCAGCGATCTCGTCTACCGCGCGAACTGCCCGAACCTCGGGCTCGCGATCGACGCCTTCGACGTGCTGACCGCGCGCATCCCGATGGACGACCTCGAGGCGACCGATCCGGAGCAGATCTTCCTCGTCCAGCTGTCCGACTACATGTGGCACGCGATCGCCTCGACCGAGGAGGAGACGGCGACGGCGACGCACTTCCGCGTCTTTCCCGGCGAGGGCGCGCACAGCGACGACCTCGCGCGCTTCGTCCGCGCGATCGACGACATCGGCTACGTCGGCGAGTACAGCTTCGACGTCTACAACGACGACTACCAGCAGATGCCGGTCGAGACCGTCGTCGGCCGCGCGAGCGCCGCCGCCGACTGGCTGGCCGAGACCGTGCTGCGCCGCGCGCTGCCGGTGCCCAACATGGAGCGGCTCGCGCGCGGCACGCAGCGGTAGCCCGGCGCCGGGCGCAGGCGAAGCCCGGGGCGGCCGCAGTCAACATCACGGAGCAAGGCAATGACGATGGACTACCACCGCCTCGGCAGCAGCGGCCTCGAGGTCTCCCCGCTGTGCCTCGGCACGATGAACTTCGGCACGGTGACGAGCGAGGAGGAGTCGCTCCGGATCATCGCGGCGGCGCGCGAGGCGGGCGTCAACTTCATCGACACCGCCGACGCCTACGGCTACGGCGCGTCGGAGCGGATCGTCGGCGCGGCGATCCGCCCGGACCGCCGGCACTGGATCCTCGCGACCAAGGTCGCCAACCCGATGACGGCCAAGCCGCGCGACGGCGGGCTGTCGCGCCGCTGGATCATGCAGGCCTGCGACGACAGCCTGCAGCGGCTCGGGACCGACTACATCGACGTCTACTACCTGCACAAGGACGACCTCGCACACGCCGATCGCCGAGTCGGTGGCCGCGGTCGGCGACCTGATCCGGAGCGGCAAGATCCTCTACTTCGGCGTCTCCAACTTCCGCGGCTGGCGCATCGCCGAGGTCGTGTCCGAGTGCGCGGCGCAGGGCGTGCCGCCGCCGGTCGTCTGCCAGCCGTACTACAACCTGCTGAACCGGATGCCCGAGGTCGAGATCCTGCCGGCCTGCGACTACTACGGCATCGGCGTCGCGCCGTACTCGCCGATCGCGCGCGGCGTGCTGACCGGCAAGTACCGGGCCGGGCAGCGTGCCCCAGGACTCGCGCGTGGCGCGCAAGGACCAGCGGATCATGGAGACCGAGCACCGCGCGGAGTCGTTCGCGATCGCCGACCGGCTCGAGGCGCACGCGCAGGCCACCGGCCGCACGCTGACGCAGTTCGCGCTGGCCTGGCTGTGGGCGAACCGGATCGTGACGTCGATCATCGCCGGCCCGCGCACGCTCCTCCAGTGGCAGGACTACGTCGCCGCGGTCGGCACGGCATGGACCGCCGAGGACGAGCAGCTCGTCGACTCGCTGGTCGTGCCCGGCCACGCGTCGACCCCCGGGTACCACGACCCGGCGTATCCGTTCTACGGGCGGATCGTCGACGTCTGATCCGGGGTCAGAGCTGCAATTGGTCGTGCCGGATCGACGCCGATCGTTGCGGCTCGTGAGGCCGCCGGTCTTCGAGTCGGACCGCCGTTAGCCGATGTCGTCGCGGCCGCATGATCCGCCGGAGTGGCACCGGCGCCACCGCGGCTGTTGGTTGCGCAGCGGAACCCGTAGCGCCTCGGCCTGCGCGAGCGCGGGCGAGGCCCGGGGTCCGGGCGAATTGAGGCGCCTCACGATCGCCGGCCGAAGCCGCTGCACGCCCCGCGCCGAACCTGAGCTCGGACCCCGGGCCTCGCCCGCGCTCACGCCATCGGCCGCGTGAACGGGTCGGCGTAACACGGCAGCCCGCTACCGCTCGTTCGTGACCCCGTGCGGCACGTGACCCGCCGGCCCGTGCCGCGCCGCCGACTCGACGTGCGTGCGCTGGTCGTCGAAGAAGATGTCGGCGCCGAACGCGCGCAGCACGTCGCCCTTGTCGAGGCCGCCGAGGAAGAACGCCTCGTCGATGCGGATGTTCCACGCGCGCAGCGTGCGGATCACGCGCTCGTGCGCCGGGGCGCTGCGCGCGGTGACGAGCGCCGTGCGGATCGGGCTCGCGTCCTCGGGAAAGTCGGCCTGGATCCGGTGCAGCGCGGCGAGGAATTCCTTGAACGGGCCGCCGGACAGCGGCTCCAGCGCCGCGTCGGTCTCGCTCGCGGCGAACGCCTCGAGCCCGCGCTCCTGGTACACGCGCTCGGCCTCGTCCGAGAAGATCACCGCGTCGCCGTCGAACGCGATCCGCAGGTCGGCGGTCTCGGGGCGCTCGACGGCGCCGGCGACGATCGTCGCCGCGGCGTAGCCGTCGCTGAGCGCGCGCCTGACGTCGCCGGTGTCGGCCGACAGGAACAGGTGCGCGCCGAAGGCCGGGACGTAGCGCGACGTCGCCTCGCCCTTGGTGAACGCGGCGCGCACGATGTCGAGCCCGTAGTGCTTGATCGAATTGAACACGCGCAGCCCGGTGTCGGCGCTGTTGCGCGACAGCAGGATCACCTCGACGTACTGCTTGTCGGGGCGATTGAGGCGCAGCAGCTTGTGCGCGAGCACGAACGCCGGACCCGGCTCGAGAATCTCGTCCTCGTGCAGCACCTGGTAGCGGTGGTACGCGTCGACCCCTTCCTCGGTGTAGATCCGGTGGCTCTCGGCGAGGTCGAACAGCGCCCGCGACGAGATCGCGACGACGAGCTTGCCGGCGAGCGTGGGCTTCCCCATCCGACGAGTATAGCGCCGCGGGTCCGGCCGGCGACGCTACTTGCCCGCGAGCACCGATTCCCTCGACAGCAGCCGCGCGACAGCAGCAGCGCGACGAGCGGCGAGCAGCAGCGGCACCGCGTCCGACTGCAGCAGCGTCGGCGCGGCAGCGCGTCGCCGCGCAGCACGCGCGCGAGCAGCGAGTACTGCCCGGCGATCGGCACCAGCGAGAGCCACTCCGGGCTCCTTGCGCTGCATGAACATCTGCATGAGCGGGCAGCATCGAGGCGGCGAACAGCAGCACCGAGACGTTCGCCTGCGCTTCCTTGATGCTGCGCCCGCGCATGCCGACGTAGAGCAGGACGGCCGGCAGCGAGCAGGATCAGCGGCAGCAGCACGACGAGGAAGCGCGCGTACTGCGCGCAGCCGAACAGGAACGGGATGCCCACGGCGGGCAGCGGAGCGAAGCGCAGCGTCAGGTAGAAGCCGCCCAGCGTCAGCGCGACGACCAGCGCGTTCAGCAGCGCGAACGGCGAGCCACTTGCCGGTGGCGAGCTCGAGCGGCGACACCGGCGTGGTGAGCAGCGGCTCCAGCGACCCGCGCTCGCGCTCGCCGGCGGTCGCGTCGAGCGCCGCGGCCATCGCGCCCATCAGCGCGGCGAACAGGCCGTAGTAGGCGATCGAGGCCCAGCACCACCGAGCCCGAGCTCTGCGGCGTCGCGAGGTCGCGCGACTCGATCCGCAGCGGGTTCACGACGTCCGGCGAGATGCCGCGCAGCAGCAGCCGGCCGCGCGCCCATTCGCTCGCGTAGGCGCGCAGCAGCGACTCGACCTCGCTGATCGACGCGCGCGCGCGGTCGCGCGAGCGGTCGTAGACCAGCCGCACCTTGCCGGGCCGGCCCTTGGCGACGTCCTTCGCGAAGTCGGCGTCGACCTCCAGCGCGACGTCGAGGTCGCCGGCGCGGACCTGCTGCTCGTAGTCCGCCGGCGCCGGCACGAGCGTCACCTGCTGCCGCTCGAGGAACGCGACGAGCGCCGGCGCGTGCTCGGGGCCGGCGACGGGCAGCGTGAGCTCGCGCGCGCTTCTCGATCTGGCTCGCGACGAGGTTCATCACCAGCATCAGCAGCAGCGGGCCGGCGGCGACGGCGGTGACGCAGGATCACCACCATCGAGCGGCGGTCGCGGAACATGTCGACGGTCTCCTTGCGCGCGACGGCGAGGATGCGGCCGGAGAACGGCGTCGGATGACGCGCGCTCACGCCGCGAGCCCTTCCGCGCTGACCCAGCAGCCGCACGAACGCCTCCTCGAGCGTGCGCTCGCCCGACTGCGCGATGAGCTCGTCCGCGGTGCCGCGCGCGACGACCCGGCCCGCGCCGAGGATCACGATGCGGTCGCACAGCGCGGCGACCTCCTGCATCACGTGCGAGCGAGAACAGCAGGCACTTGCCCTGCGCGCGCAGGTCGCGCAGCAGGTCGCGCAGCGCGCGCGTGCTCATCATGTCGAGGCCGTTGGTCGGCTCGTCGAGCAGGATCGTGTCCGGGTCGTGGACGAGCGCGCGCGCGATCGCGACCTTCATCCGCTCGCCCTGCGAGAAGCCCTGCGTGCGGCGGTCGGCGATCGGCGCGATGCCGAGCGCCGCGACGAGCTCGTCGATGCGCGCGTCGAGCGCGGCCCCGGCCAGGCCGTGCAGCTGCGCCGTAATAGCGGATGTTCTCGCGCGCGGTGAGCCGCGGGTAGAGGCCGCGCGCGTCGGACAGCACGCCGATGCGCCGGCGCACCGCGTAGCGGTGCGGCACGACGTCGAGGCCGCCGACCGTGCGCCGTGCCGGCGTCGGGCACGACCAGCGTGGCGAGCATGCGCAGCAGCGTCGTCTTGCCCGCGCCGTTGGGGCCGAGCAGGCCGGTGATCTCGCCGTCGGCGGCGGTGAACGAGACGCCGTCGACGGCCTTCACCTCGCGGCGCCGGCCGAAGCGCCTTGACGACGCTCGTCGACGACGATCACGGCGCGCGCGCCAGGCGGTCCGGCCACAGCGGCGGCGCGCACGCTCTGCTCGAAGTGCTCGACGCAGGACGCGGGCAGCGTCGCGAACGCGGGATCGGTCGACGAACGCGCGCGACAGCCGCGGCGCGCAGGCGTGCGGCGAGACGATGTGGCCGTAGCCGCGGGCGACGACGTGCCGGCTGTTCGGCAGCGTCTTCGCCGACTCCGTCGCCGTTGGCGGGCGGCGTCACCGGGTCGAGCCCGCCCGAGAGGATCAGCACCGGCACGTCGCTCGCCACCGGCGTGCGCCGCGTCGGCCGGCTGCCGTGCCGCGCGGCCACACGTCGCACACGGCGAGCACGCGCTCGGCGCAGCGCGCGCGTCGCGAGTCGCGGCGAGCCCGCCTCGCGGTCGGCGGGGCCGACGCGCGGCGCGTCCTCGGCGCAGGTCACCGAATAGTGGAGCGCGGCGTTCATCTGCTCGGCGACGTCGCCGGCGACGAGCAGCGCGGCGGCGAACAGCGGAGCGAAGTCGCCCTCGGCCGCGCGGCCGAGCGATCTCCGGGATCAGCGCGGCGAGCTCGGGCAGGTAGACGAGCGGCTGCAGCGCGCGCCAGCACGTGATCGAAGGTGAGCGTGAGCGTCTCGCCGCTCGCCGGTGCGCGGATCGGCGAGCGTGACCGTCGCGCCCGGCAGGCCCGAGCTGCCGCGCGGATCTCTGGCCAGCGTCGCGGCGAGATCGGGGTGCGCGGCGTTGCACGACGACGCCTCCGCGCAGGCCGCGAGCACCGCCGCGAGCGCGGCCTCGCGCGTCGGCCAGACGTCGAGGGTCACCTTCATGCACGGCGGCGCGACGCCGTCGAGCACCACGCTGCGCACGCGCTGCGGGTGGCGGCGCAGGTATTCGAGCGCGACCCGCGTGCCGTAGGACGCCGCCCCACAGGTTGACGCGGCCGTAGCCCAGCGCCGCGCGCACCGCGTCGAGGTCGGCGACCCACGCCGCGGTCGTGTACTGCGCGGCGTCGACGCCGCGCGCGGCGAGCTCCTGCGCGCAGGCGGCGGCCTTCGGCACCGGGTCGAGCTCGATCGCGGCCTCGGGCGCGCTCGTCGGGCAGGAACGCGGCGCAGTCGAGCGGCGACGACCGGCCGGTGCCGCGCTGGTCGACGAGCACGAGGTCGCGGTCCTTGCGCACGAGCGACCAGCAGCGACGCGAAGGGCGCGAGGCGCGACGCCGCCTGGCCCGGGCCGCCGGCGAGGATGAACAGCGGGTCGGGCTTGGGCGTCAGCGTGTTGGCCGGCAGGACCGCGAAGGCGATCGTGATCTTGCGGCCGTCGGGCCGCGCGCGGTTCTCGGGCACCTCGAGCTCGCCGCACTGCGCGGCCGAGGCGAGCCTGGGCAGCCGGCACTCGGTGAGCGCCATCGAGCGGCGCGGCGCCTCCGCGGTATCGGCGGAGTCGCCGCAGCCGGCGGCGAGCGCCGCGAGCGCGACCAGCGCGAGCACGCCGGCACGGCGAACGGCGACGCGGGCACGGGGCGGCATCATGTTCCCGGCCCCAGCGTCTTCACGTGCAGCTGCAGCCAGCGCAGCGCCGCCTTCGCGCGGTGCCGCGCCATCGCGACGACGTACCAGCGCCAGCCGACGACGGCGCCGACGACCAGCACCGCGGCGAGGACGACCCAGGGGATGCGCACCAGCAGCACGCCGACGAAGGCAACCCCGGCGATCGCAAGCCTCTGTGGCTGCAGGATGACCGCATTGAGGCCGTGCAGCTCCTCGCAGTGCGCGAGCGCGGCCTGCGCCGCCGCCGCGTGCCCGGCGAGCTTTTCCGCGCCGCGGCAGAGCACGACGTAGTCGGCTTCCGGGTAGCCGAGCGCCAGCGCCTTCCCGCACGCCTGCTGGAAGCGCTCCAGCGCCGCGAGCAGCGCGGCGACGGCTTCGGGAGTGAACCCGGCGTCGGCGTCGGTGATCCGCTGGATCTCGGCGAGCTGCGCGCGCAGCTCGGACCTCGTCTCGCTGATGCTGCGCTCGCGCGCGGCGCGGGCGGCGCCCTGCCGCGCGCGCTCGGCCGCCGCGTCCTCGCGCGCCTGCGGCAGCAGCGCGCGCGCGACCAGCAGCGCGATCGGATCGACGCCGACCAGGTCGTGCAGCGCGTCGAACCAGCGGCAGCCTCCGGCCACCTCGCCCTGCGCCGCCGTCACTTCGGCGCGCAGCGCGTCGGCGAAGCCGGGCTGGAACAGCGTCAGCAGCAGCGGCCCGTTGACGAGCTCCTGGCGCGGCGGCGCCTGGAACGACGACGCGCCGTACATCAGCGCGTCGAGGTTGGTCGCGCGCGACGCGTCGGCGCCGACGATCACCGTCGCCTCGCGGCGCCAGGCGGCTTCGGACGCGTGCGCCGCCTTCCACAGCTCGAGGAAGCGCGCCCAGCCCTCGCGCCAGCGACGGTCGATTTCGCGCAGGTCGTCGTCGCCGGCCTCGGCGAAGATCGCGAGGACCTGCTCGCGGGCGATCGAATCCAGCCAGCGCAGCGCCGCGACGTCGTCGCCGAGCGCCTTGCGCGCGACGGCGAGCAGCGCCGCGCGGCTCACCGGCAGGCCGCGCCACACCGGCGGCAGGCCGGGGGCGGCGACGCGCAGGAAGCGCAGCAGGCGCAGGTCGTCGGAGATCGCGCGCTGCTCGACGATGTCGGAGAGCCGGCGCGCGAGGTTGTGGTCGGAGAGCGCCTGCTCGATCCAGCGCGTGACCTGGCCGCGGGCGACGTCCTTGGCGCCGGCCTCCCAGTTCCGCGCCAGCGCGACCGCGAGCTCGGCCGCGGAGCGGCACTCGACGTCGCCGACCTTGTACGGCCGCACGGCGACCGCGGCCGCGTCGGCGTCGTCGGGCACCGACAGCGTCGCGTCGCCGGCGAGCCAGCGCGCGACCTCCGCGCCGCCCCAGCGCCGCTTCGGATCGCGCAGCAGCAGGCCGCGGCACAGCGTCGCCAGCGCGTCGTCGCGCACGCCGTGCACGTCGACCGGGCGCGTGGCGAGGTGGTGGTTGATCACCTGCTCGGACAGGCCGTCGAACGGGTGCCGGCCGGACGCGGCCTCGAGCGCGATCATCCCCAGCGCCCACCAGTCGGCCTTGTCGTCGAGCACGCCGGTCAGCGCTTCCGGCGCCGCGTACTTCGCCGTGCGCGCGCCGCCGGTGAAGTGCTGCGTCGCCTCGCGCAGCGACGCGATGCCGAAGTCGGACAGCGCGAGCTCCAGCGGCTCCTTCGAGCGCACCAGAACGTTCTCCGGCTTCAGGTCGCGGTGCAGGATGTGCTGCGCGTGGATGCCGTCGAGCGCATCGGCGAGCTCCTTGACGACGCGCCGCACGGCCGAGAGCGTCAGAGGTCCGGCGGCCAGGAGGTCGCGCAGCGTGCCCTGCGGCAGGTATTCCTGCACCTCGTAGGCGACGCCGTCGGAGACGCCGTGGGCGACGACGCGCACGACGTAGTCGCCGTCGGCGCGCGCGAGGAGATCGAGGAGCCGCAGGTCGGGCGATAGCCCCTTGCGGTAGAGCTTGGCGACGAACGGCTCGCCGGTCGCGACGCGCTCGACCAGCAGCAGGTCGGCCTCGCTGCCGGTCGCGGCGAACGCGTCCTTCACGCGATAGTCGCCGCGCAGCGCGCTCGGCAGCGGCCGGGCGGAGGCGAGGCGGCTCTCCGCCGCGGCGGCCGGTGCCGCCTGCGGCAGCGTCGAACCGCCGGCGGCCGCGCCGCCGGTCGCGTTGCCCGTCGCGCCACCGGTCGCACCGTGAGCTGTCGTCGCAACCTCCGCCGCCGTCCGATCGGCAACCGGCGGCAGCAGCGGGCGATTGCAGTAGACGCAGCGCTCGCGCCCCGGCGGGTTCGGCTGCCGGCAGTCCGCGTGCGGGCAGAGTTGCATTGCGGCCGCCGTCGGCGCGGGTGCCGCGGCCGAAGGCACCGCGCGGCGCAGCGAGAAGTCGACGCCGGCAAGCGCCGCTCCGCAGGCGCAGCGCGCGAGCCCCGGCGGATTCTCGCGCTCGCAGACCGGGCAGACGCGGACGTAGTCGTCGGCAGCCACGATGCCGACCCCTAGCGCCGCCACGACACGCGCTCGAGGGCGAGGCCCGCGCTCGGCGCACAGCGCCTCGACGCGCTCCATGTCGCCGCGCGCCGGGATGCCGATCATCCAGACCCGGCCGCCCTCGACGGCGACCTGCATGCGCTTGCCGGCGGCGTCGGCGGCCGCGTCGACGTGGCCCGCGTAGCGCAGCCTGCCGCGCTCGGTCAGCGCGACGAGCGGCTGGTTGCCCGAGCCGCGCCAGACGTGCGTGACCGGCAGCGAGTCGACGTAGGGCTCGGGGATCAGCGCGTCGATCAGCGCGAGCAGCCGCGCGTGGTCGCGCTGCAGCCGCTTCATCGGCTGCCCGCTGTAGCAGAGGATGTCGAAGTCGGGCCGGCCGCCCTGCACGAGATCGCGCCGCCAGCGGTCGAGCCCCTTCAGCAGCGCCAGGAGGCCTGCCGGCTGCTCGAAGGGCTCGCCGCCGCTGATGGTGATGCCGTCGGGGCCCTCGGGCGCGACGCGGGCGCACCAGGCGAGCAGCTCGGCGACGGGAATCGCCTTCGCGGCGTCGCGCGGCCACGTGTCCTGCGACACGCAGCCGCGGCAGCCGATCGTGCAGCCCTGCAGCCACAGGCCGATCCGGCGCCCGGGCCCGAGCACCGTCACCGGCCAGTGCGCCTTGTTGAGCTCGAGCGTCGCGGCCGCGGGTCGCTTCACACGGGCCCCTTCACCGCCGGCGCGTCACGCCGCGCATCCACGCCGCCGCTTCACGCCAGGGTCACGGTCATCACGCGGTTGTCGTCGGCGGTGAGCGCCGTGACGGTGACCGCGGTGCGCCCCTCGAGCGGGAAGCGGAACAGCGCGCGCGACAGCGGATTGACGAACAGCGACTCCAGCCGGTTGCCGATGCCGCGGCCGCCGTTGCCGAGGTCGGCGATGCACAGCTCGCGCAGCGCGTCCCTCACCTCGGGCGCGATCGCGAGGTCGAGCTTGTGCTCGTCCTTCACGCGGGCGACGACGTTGCCCAGCATGCCGTCGAAGATCCGGGCGCCGATCTCGGGCGTGATGAAGCCGAACACGACGATGTTGTCGCCGATCCGGTTGAGGATCTCCGGGCGCGACAGCCGGAACTTGAAGTAGTCCTCGATCGCGCCCTTGACGCGCGCCTCGACGACGTCCTGCGCATCGCCCGGGTGCACGCTCTGCACGCGCTGCCCGTGCTCGTCCTCGACGTAGATGCCGAGGTTCGACGTGAACACCAGGATCGCCTCGGAGAAGTACGCGGTCTCGCCGCGCCCGTCGGTGAGGCGCCCGTCCTCGAGGATCTGCAGGAACTTGTCGAGGATCCGCGGGTGCGCCTTCTCGATCTCGTCGAACAGCACGACGGCGAACGGCTTGTCGCGCACCGCGTTGGTGAGCTCGCCGCCGGCGTCGTAGCCGATGTAGCCCGGCGGCGCGCCGAGGAGCCGCGCGCCGGTGTGCTCCTCGGCGAACTCGCTCATGTCGAAGCGGATGTAGGCGCGGTCGTCGCCGAAGATCAGCTGCGTCAGCGTCTTCGCGAGCTCGGTCTTGCCCACGCCGGTCGGCCCGGCGAAGAACAGCACGCCGCGCGGCCGGTTGCCCGAGACGCGCGCCTGCGCGCCGGTCAGGCCCATCACCGAGCGCATCAGGATGTCGATCGTCTTCACCACCGCCGCCGTCTGGCCGCGCACGCGCTCCTCGATGATCCCCTGCGCGCCGGCGATGCGCTCGCGCAGGTACGACTTCTTCCACGGGTTCTCGGTGCCGCCGACCTTGTAGCACTGGACCGCGTCGTCGGCGTCGCGAAAGCCGATGCCCTGCCGCTCGGCGAGCTGCGCGATGTCGGCGAGCGCGACCAGCGGCAGGCCGTCGGTCAGCCGCGCCAGCGTGTCGGCGAACTTGCGCTGCTCGTCGGGCGTGCCGGCCTCGTACCCGGCGAAGAGGCCGCCCAGCAGCGGCGCGGCGGCGAGCCGCGCCTCGTAGTCGGGCAGGCCGATGGTGATCACGCTGATCCGCGTCGAGTCGAAGGTCAGCCACGGCGGCAGGTCCTGCGCGCGGTTGACCAGCCACAGCACCGGGTTGAAGCGCGCCTTGCCGACCGGGGTCGTGATGTCGGCGCCGCGCGGCACGACCGGATTCGCCGCCAGCGACAGCCGCTCGGCGGCGACGAAGAAGCGGTGCTCGTTGGCGTCGAGGTGGTCGGGCGAGCGCGTCAGCCGCGACGCGTAGTCGATCGCGAGCGCGCAGCGCGCCTCGCGCTGCGCCGCGACCCTCTTCATCACGCCGGTCAGCGCCTCGAGGCTCATCGCCATCGCGCCGTCGGCGAGCTTCAGGTCGAACAGGCGCGTGGCGAGCTCGACGACCGCGGGCTCGTTCGGATACGGGCGCAGGCCCTCGACCGGGTCGTAGACGAGCAGGAACTTGTAGTCGAGCGCCGCCAGGTGCGTCCACAGGCAGCGCAGCAGCGGGGCGAGCGTCGTGCCGCCCGCGAGCGGCGTCGGGAAGCTGTCGCGGATGTTGCCGGACAGCACGACCTGCGAGCGGATCGGCAGCAGCCGCGTGAGGTCGCGAATCCAGCGGGGCGTCGGGTCCATGGCGGGGAGGCTCCCTGCTTACCGCACCGGCCGCGCGCGCGGCGCCGCCGGCGCGCGGCCGGCCGCGTCGTCGGCGGCAATCGCCGGCAGCGTTGCGTCCGTCGACGACCTGCACCGGCACTTCGCCGGCTTCGAGCCGGCGCGTCACGTCGAGGCGCAGGCCCCGGGCCGCCAGCGTCTGCAGCAGGCGCGGGAACTCCGCGCACCATCGATCCTCGGCCAGCGCATCGAGGCGCCGGCGCTCGGCGCTCTCCTCGTCGCCGCGCGCGCGGACGACGTTGAAGTTGACCGTCGCCTCGCGCGGGTCGACGCGCAGCCGCACGAAATAGTTCTCCCAGCCCGCGCGGCGGAAGTGCACGGTGCCGCCGTCCGCGAACAGCGTCGCCTCGATGCCCTCGACCTCGTAGCCCAGGTCGGCGAGCGACTGCTCGAGCACCAGCGCCGCGGCTTCCTGCTCGGTGCGCGCGCGCTCCGCCGCGAGCGCCTCGCGCTCCCGCTGCACGGCGTGGCGCAGCTCGACGGCGAGCGACTCGGCCCGTTCGACCGACGGGGCCAGCACGATCGCGCGCGCCAGCGCCTCGAGCCCGGCGGGCAGCGATTCACCCTCGGCCAGCTCCAGCCGCGACAGCACGCGCGCCGCCGTCGCGCGCAGGCGCTCGGTCTCGGCCGGATCGAGTCCGCCGTGCATCTCCCGCTGCAGCACGTAGGCGGACAGCACGTCGTCGATGCCCGGCGCGGGTGCCGAGGCATCCGCCGTCGCCGCCGCGCGCAGCCGCTCGCCGAAGCGGCCGCCGGCGCTCGCCAGCAATGCCTGCAGCTCGCCGACGGCGGCGTCGAGCGCATCGACGTAGGCGGCCCACGCGGCGTCCTCGCCGGCATTGCCGGCATCGGCCGGGGCGGGCGGCGGCGCCGTCGCGCCCGCGGGAATCCTCGCCGCAAACGCCGGGTCGGTTGCCCCAAGCGTCTGCACGAGCGAAGCGAGCCGCGCGTGCCGCGCTTCCTGCCGGCCGGCCGCGGCACGCAGGGCGGCGAGCCGGTCGCCGCGCGCCGCCTGCCGGTCCTGCCGCGCCCGCGCCAGCTCGCCCTCGCGCGCCTCGCGCCGCTCGCGCACGTCCTCCATCTCGCCGCGGATGGCGCGCGCCTCGCGCACGGCCGCCGCCGAGAGCGCCAGCACCCCGTGCACGAAGAAATAGCCGGCGGTGATCGGACCACTCATGTTGCGGTTCGTGCTTCGGGAGGAAGGGCAGTACCGAATGTAGCGGAATTCGACGCGTTGCGCAGCGGGGGCGCACGCCGCCGCCGGGTTAAGCATCCGCTAAGAAAGCCTCCTTATGCTCGCCACCTGATGCAACGGAAACACCAGGAGCAGGGAGACCATGATGAAGAACCAGATGAAACGCCGGTTGTTCGACGCGACCGTGTGGACGCTCGGCGCGGCAATGATGGTGGCGCTGGCGGTGGAAGCGGGCGCGGGCGAGCCTCCGGCCGCGACCCCGGGCATTGCCGCGTGGAAGGCGGAATGCGGTGCCGACGGCGGCTGCGGCGAGCGCCGCGTGCGCGCGCCCCGATAGGGAGACCGGAGAATGGAAAAGACTAGAATCCTCGTATGGGACCTGCCTGTCCGCCTGTTCCACTGGCTGCTGGTCGTGTCGTTCGCCGGCGCGTTCCTGACCGCCGAATCGGAGCGGGTGCGCATCTTCACGTGGCGCTCGGCTGGACGTTCGCCGCGCTGCTCGCGTTCCGGCTGATCTGGGGCGTGATCGGCAGCCGCCACGCGCGCTTCCGCTCGTTTGCCCGGGGTCCCCGGGCCGTGCTCGCCTACCTCAAGTCGCTGCTGTCGGGGCGGCCCGAGCACCACGTCGGCCACAACCCGGCGGGAGGCTGGGCGATCTTCGCGCTGATCGCGCTGGGCATCCTGATCAGCGCCAGCGGCTGGGCCGTGGTCAGCGGCGCCGGCAAGTGGAGCGAGGAGCTCCACGAGGGGCTCTCCAATGCGATGCTGGCGCTCGTGGTCCTGCACGTCGCCGCGGTGGCGGTGAGCAGCTACCTGCATCGCGAGAACCTGGCCGCGGCGATGGTGACCGGGTACAAGACCGGGCGTCCGGCGGACGCGATCCGCGGCACGCGCTGGATCGCCGCGGTGGCGCTGGTGGCCGCGGTCGCGGTGCTCTGGAGCGGCTATCCCGAGCTGCCGGGCATCACGCCCGGCGCGGCCGGCAGCGCGAGCGCGGCGGCGACCGAGCACGACGGCCGCGCGCATCAATCGCACCGCAAGGCGGTCGGGCATGACGACTGACGACCGGTAACGGCCGGCAACGCGGTGCGCATCCTCGTCGTCGAAGATGATCCCGTGCTGGGCGACGCGCTGCAGTCGGGCCTGCGGCAGCGCGCGCTCGACGTCGACTGGGTCCGCGACGGCGTGGCGGCGGAGGCGGCGATGCGCGGCGAGTCCTTCGCCGCGGTCGTGCTCGACCTCGGGCTGCCCCGCCTCGACGGCCTGCAGATCCTGTCGCGGGAGCGCGCGCGGGGCAGCAGGACGCCGGTGCTGGTGCTGACCGCGCGCGACGCCGTCGAGGATCGGGTGAAGGGCTTCGACACCGGGGCCGACGATTACGTCGTGAAGCCGGTCGACCTCGACGAGCTGGCGGCGCGCCTGCGCGCGCTCGTGCGGCGCTCGCAGGGCGCGCCCGCGCCGGTGCTGGAAGTGGGCGAGCTGCGGCTCGATCCGGCCGCACGGAGCGTCGTGTTCCGCGGCTCGCCGGTCGAGCTGCAGGCGAAGGAGTTCAACCTGCTGCAGGAATTCATGCTCAACGCCGGGCGCGTGCTGTCGCGGGAGCAGCTCGAAGGCCGCCTCTACGCCTGGGGCGAGGAGGTCGAGAGCAACGCCGTCGAGGTGCACGTCCATCACCTGCGCCGCAAGCTCGCGCCCGCGCTGATCCGCACCGTGCGCGGCGTCGGGTACGTGCTGCCGCGCGAGCCGGGCCGTGGCTAGGGCGGCCGCGCCCCGCTCGATCCGCCGGCAGCTGCTGGTCGCGCTGCTGGGCGCGGTCGCGCTGACGTGGATCGCGACCGCGCTCTTCAGCTACGTCGACGCGCGGCACGAGATCGACGAGCTGCTCGACGCCCACCTCGCGCAGTCGGCGTCGCTGCTGGTCGCGCAGGCCGGCCACGAGTCCGAGGCGATCGAGGTCGAGCACTCGCAGGAGCTGCATCGCTACGGGCGGCGCGTCGCGTTCCAGTTCTGGGAGGGCGGCACCGTCCTGCGCCTGCATTCGGCGAACGCGCCCGGCACCCGCCTGTCGCCGCAACTCGACGGCTTCAGCGACGCCGACATCGACGGCAGGCGCTGGCGCGTGTTCAGCGGCTGGAATCCCGGGCGCACGCTGCTGGTGCAGGTCGGCGAACGACGCGAGACGCGCGACGAGATCGTCGCCACGATCGCCAGGAACCTGCTGTGGCCGCTCGGCCTCGCGCTGCCCGCGCTGGGCTTCGTCATCTGGTTCGGCATCGAGCGCGCGACGCGTCCGCTGCGGCGGCTCAATCGCGAGGTCGAGGCCCGCGCGCCGGACAATCTCGCCGCGCTCGACCTGGGCGAGGCGCCGCCCGAGGTCGCGCCGCTGGTCGCGAGCCTCAACCGCCTGTTCGGCCGGGTCGCGGCCTCGATCGAGAACGAGCGGCGCTTCACGGCCGACGCCGCGCACGAGCTGCGCACGCCGCTCGCCGGGCTGCGCGCGCAGGCGCAGGTCGCGCGCGGGGCCGCCGACGAGGGCGAGCGGCAGCACGCGCTCGCCGGCGTGATCGCCGCGTGCGATCGCGCGACGCACCTGATCGACCAGCTGCTGACGCTCGCGCGCCTCGAGCCGGACAGCTTTCGCGCCCATCGCGAGCGCTGCAACCTGTCCGAGGTGACCCGGCTCGCGGTCGGCGAGATCGTCCCGGACGCCCTCGCCAGGGACATCGAGATCGAGCTCGCGGCCGAGCCCGCGATCGCCGTCGAGGGCGAGCCCCGGCTGCTGCGGATCATGCTGCGCAACCTCGTCGACAATGCGGTGCGCTACAGCCCGTCCCGCACGACGGTCCGCGTCCGCGTCGACCGCCGCGACGGCCGCGCGGTCGTGACGATCGCCGACGAAGGCCCGGGGGTGCCGGCGGAGGAGCGCGCGCGGCTGGGCGAGCGCTTCCACCGGCTGCCGGGCGCGCAGGCGAGCGGCACCGGCCTGGGGCTTTCCATCGCCAGGCGCATCGCCGCCATACACGGCGCGACGCTGGAATTCAGCGCGACCGCTCCGGACCGGGGCCTCACCGTCGCCGTCTCGCTCGGCGCGGCGTGACGGCCGCGTCCTTGGCGATCACTGCGGCGTGACGGTCGCGACCGCCGCGATCAATGCGGCGCGATCGTCGGATCGTGCCGCGCGGCGAAGCGCGTGATCGCGAACGGCGCGATCGGCAGGTCGGTGGCGCCGGTCGTCACGAGATCGGCGACGATGCGGCCGACGATCGGTCCCAGCGCGAAGCCGTGCGCGGAGAAGCCGAACGCGTGGACGACGCCTTCGGAGGTGGCGCTCGGGCCGATGACCGGGATGTCGTCGGGCATCCGGCCCTCGATGCCCGCCCAGCCGCGGTTGACGCGCGCGCCGGACAGGTGCGGAAAGAGGTCGCACACCGTCCGCGCGCTCGCGGCCAGCTCGCGGAAGTCGAGCTCGGTCGCGTTGGCGTCGCGGTCGACGCGCGCGCGGCGCCCGCCGCCGATCAGCAGCGTGCCGTTGGCCATCTGCTTGAACGACAGCGGCCGGCCGGTGCCCAGCACCACCGGATCGAGGAAGTGCGGCAGCGCTCCGGTGACCATCATCATCGGCGCGATCGGCTCGAGCGGCACCGGCTCCCCGAGGTCGGCCGCGATCCGGTCGGCCCAGGCGCCCGCGCAGTTGACGAGCCGGGGCGCGACGAACGCGCCGTCGTCGGTGTCGACGCGCCACGCGCCGCCGTCGCGCGCCACGCGCCGCACGCGCACGCCCTCGCGCACCGTCGCGCCCAGCGCCTCGGCCTTGCGCCGGAACGCGAAGGTCGTGCGGTACGGGTTCGCCGCGCCGTCGGTGTCCACGCCCAGCGCGCCGAGCACGTGCGGCGCGAGCGTCGGGATGCGCGCGAAGAGCTCCGCGGGCTCGACCCAGCGCTCGTGCGCGTAGCCGCGGGCGGCGAGCTCCGCCTGGCGCGCGCGCAGCAGCGCGAGGTCGGCGTCGGTCTCGGCGATCCGGTACTGGCCGTGGCTCGCGAAGCCGCAGTCGTCGTCGACGAGCTCCGCGATCCGGTGCCAGAGCTCCAGCGCCGCGAGCGCCAGCGGAATCTCGGCGACGTCGCGGGAGAGCGTGCGCACGCCGCCGGCGTTCACGCCCGACGCGTGCCGGCCGGAATAGTCCTTCTCCAGCACCAGCGGCGCGAGGCCGCGCCGGGCGAGGTGCAGCGCGGCCGAGCAGCCGTGCAGGCCGCCGCCGATGACGATGGCGTCGGCGACGGCGGCAGCTCGCGTCAGTGGCCCGGCGCGCGATCGACGGCGGCGACCGCCGTGGCGTCCGCGGGCAGCGAGGCGAGCTCGCCCAGCGTGATCGGCTTCACCGGGAAGCGCAGCCGGTAATAGCCGACGTCCTGCGGGTGCATCGCCTGCGCGCGCGCGATCAGCTCGGTCACCGTCAGGCCGCAGAAGCGGCCCTGGCACGGCCCCATGCCGCAGCGCAGGTACGACTTCAGCTGGTTCGGTCCCGCGCAGCCCGTGCGCCACGGCGTCGAGGATCTGCTGCGCGGTGACCTCCTCGCAGCGGCAGACGATGGTGTCGCCGCGCGGCAGGCGGAACGCGTCGGCCGGGCGGTAGAGCGTGTCGAAGAAGCGCCGGCCGCGCGTGGCCCGGGCGTGGGCCTGGCGCGGTTCCGCCGCCCGCGCATCGCGCTCCTTCGCGTCGATCCGGCCGAGGCCGTTGGCCACCGCCAGCGCCGCGAGCCGGCCGCTCGCCTCGGCCGCCTCGGCGCCGGCGACGCCGGCCCCGTCCCCGGCGATGAACACGTTGGGCACCGACGTGCCGCCCCAGTCGTCGACCACCGGGTCGAAGCACGACTGCAGCGCGTTCCAGTGGTGCTCGCAGCCGATGGCGTTGGTGAGGTTGATGTTCGGCACCACGCCCTGGTGCAGCAGCAGCAGGTCGGCCGGGATCGACTGCACGCGCGCGTCGACCTCGTAGCGGACGGTGTCGAGCCTGCCCTGGCCCTCCGCCGCGAGCGCGGTCACGTGCTCGATGATCGCGCACCCGCGGCGCGGACGTCGCGGACGAGCTTCAGGCCCTTGGCGAAGTACTCGGAGCGCATGAAGCCCCAGGCGTGCGCGGCGGCCTCGGCGTAGCGGCCGCGCGGCGTGGTGTCGAGCATCGCCTCGGGGACGACGCCGACGGCGAGGTACTGCGACGCGAGCAGCCACAGCAGCGGCCCGCTGCCGGCGAGCACGACCCGGCCGGACGGGACCTCGGCCGCGGTCTTCAGCAGCAGCTGCGCGGCGCCGACGCTCATCACGCCGGGCAGCGTCCAGCCGGGAATCGGGAACGGCCGCTCCTGCGCGCCGGTCGCGATGATCACCGCGCGCGCCGGCACCAGCTGCGACTGCCGCGCGCCCGGCGCGCCGGTCGACACGCCGAGCTCGTGCCAGCCGTCCTCGCGCCTGCTCACCGCCCAGACGGTGGCGCCGGGAACGTAGGCGGCGCCGGAGGACAGGAACGGCCGCACGACGGCGGCCCCGTGCCAGTAGTCGGCGCCGAGGACCTCGGGCGGGCGGACCGGGCTCGCCGTCACGTTGCGGTAGATCTGGCCGCCGGGCGTCGGGTGCTCGTCGTAGAGGGCGACGCCGAGGCCGAATTCCGCGCACAGCGTGGCCGCGGTCAGTCCGGCCGGTCCGGCGCCGATGACGGCGACGTCGAGGGGCTTGGCAGGGTTGGCAGTCACATTCATCGCCCCGCCTCCGCATCGACGCCGCGCGCTCCCGCCTGCGTCTCGATCCGCATGCCGGCGGCGACCGGGACCAGGCAGCCCTGCTGGTTCGGCTGCCCGTCGACGACGACGAGGCAGTCGAAGCACACGCCCATCATGCAGAACGGTCCGCGCGGCGCGCCGCTGACCGGCGTCGTCCGGCAGGCGGCGCGCCCCGCCGCGAACAGCGCGGCCGCGACGGTGTCGCCGGCGCGGGCCGTGCAGGGCTCGCCGTCGATGGTGACCTGGAGCTCGGCAGCGTCGGAGTCAGGCAGCCTGCGGAACATCGAATCGCCTCGCGGAAAAGGGAGTGAAGGAATCCGGCAGCGCGCCGGCGACGATCGCCGGCGCCAGCGCGTACGCGTGCGCCGCGGCGAGCGTGACGCCGCTGTGGCAGGTCGCGACGAACGCGCCCGGGATGCGCGGCCGACTGCTCGTAGATCGGGCAGCCCGTCGGGGGTCATCACGCGCAGCGCCGCCCAGGTGCGGTTGACGCGGACGTCGCGCAGCAGCGGAAAGACGCGCTGCGCGCGCTCGGCCATCGTCGCGAGCACGGACAGGCCCAGCGTCTCGTCGAAGCCGAGCTCCTCGCTGCGAGTCGCCGATCAGCACGGAGCCGTCGTCGGTCTGGCGGATCGTCGACAGCGGCTGCGACAGGAAGGGCCGGACCCGTTCCAGCACGATCACCTGCCCCTTCTGCGGCCGCACCGGGACGGCGAGCCCGACCATCGGCGCCAGCGCCTTGTTGCCGAGGCCCGCGGCCAGCACGACCTTGCGCGCCGTCAGCGTGCCCGCCGGCGTGGCGATGTCGAAGCCGCCCGCGTGCGGCGTGATCCGCGACACGCCGTGGCTCGGGCGGTACGCGCAGTCGGCGCGGCCGAGCCCCGCGTGCAGCGCGTACAGCAGCCGCAGCGGATTGCAGTGGCCGTCCTTCGCGCACCAGGTCGCGCCGGCGACCTCGGGGCCGATGCCGGGCAGGCGCTCCGCGAGCTTCGCCCGGTCGAGCACCTCGACGTCGTAGCGCTCGAAGCCCGGCTGGGCGAGCAGGCGCTCGAGCGAGGCGACCCGCGCGTCGAGCTCGCGCGGCGTGAGGCAGACGTGAAAGCCGCCGGGCTGGACGAGCTCCGGATCGATGCCGGTCTCGGCGACGAGCGCGGCCGCGAGCTCGGGCCAGCGGCGCGCCGAGAGCTGCGTCCAGCCGCCGTAGGGCGGCAGGCCGGTGCCCTTGCCCTGCACCCAGACCAGCCCGAAGTTGCCGCGCGACGCGCGGTAGGCGACGTCGCCCTCGTCGAGCAGCGCGAGCTTCGGACCCAGGCCGCGCATGCCCCAGGCGATCGCGGCGCCGACCAGCCCCCCGCCGATCACCGCCACGTCGAAATTGTTCTGCTGTGCCATCCCCGCCCTGACCGATCCGGCCCTGCTCCTGTCCTGTCCTGACCTACCGCCTCCCGCCGTCCGCCGAATGCGCCTTGCCGACGAACAGTCGCTCGAGGCCCACCAGCCGATCCAGGATCAGCATGACCACGAGCGTAGCAAAGATCAAGAGCGCCGACACGGCCGCGACCAGCGGATCGATCGTGTCCTGGATGTGCAGGAACATCCGGACCGGCAGCGTCGTCGTCGACGGGCTCGCGATGAAGACGCTCATCGTCAGCTCGTCGAAGCTCGTGATGAAGGCGAGCAGCCAGCCGCTGACGATGCCGGGCAGCAGCAGCGGCAGCGTGATCCGGCGGAAGACGGTGAAGCGCGAGGCGCCCAGCGCCACCGCCGCGCGCTCGACGGCCGGGTCCATGCCGGTCGCGGCGGCGAGCACGAGGCGCAGCGCGAACGGCAGGATGACGATCACGTGGCCGGTCACGAGGCCGGCGAACGTGCCGCTCAGGCCGACCGCGCTGAAGAAGCGCAGGAAGGACATGCCCAGCACGATGTGCGGGATCATCAGCGGCGACATCAAAAGCGCCGAGATCGTGTCGCGCCCGGCGAAGCGGTGGCGCGCGACGGCGAGCGCCGCCGGCACGGCCAGCGCGGTGGCGATCACCGACGACACGACGCCGAGGCCGAGGCTGATCCAGAAGGCGCTGATGAAGCGCGAGTTGTCGAGGATCGCGGCGAACCAGCGCAGCGACAGCGAGTCGGTCGGCAGCGCGATGTAGCCCAGCGGCGTGAACGCGACGACGCAGACGATCGCGAGCGGCGCGACATGAAGGCGATGAACAGCGCGTGGAACGCGTAGGCGAGCGGGCCGTTGCGGCTCATGCGACGCTCTCCCGGAACACCGCGCGATAGCGCCGCTCGATCAGCCGGTTGCGACGCGACCAGCACGACGACGTTGGCCGCGAGCAGCAGCACGGCGAGCGAGGCCCCGAGCGGCCAGTTGAGCGTGTTCAGGAACTCGTCGTAGGCGAGCGTGGCGATGACCTTCAGCCGCCGCCCGCCGATGATCGCCGGCGTGGCGAACGCGCTCGCCGCCAGCGCGAACACGATCACGCTGCCGGAGAGGATGCCGGGCATCGCCTGCGGCACGATCAGGCGGCGCAGCACCGTGAACTCCGACGCGCCCAGCGAGACCGCCGCTTCTCGACCTGCGGGTCGATCCGCTGCAGCGACGCCCAGACCGAGATGCACCATGAACGGCACCAGCACGTGCGTGAGCGCGATGACCACGCCCGTCTCGGTGTACATGAACTGCACCGGCGTCGCGACCAGCCCCGCGCCGACCAGCGCCTTGTTGACGAGGCCGGTCGAGCCGAACAGCAGCGCCCAGCCGAGCGTGCGCGCGACGACGGAGATCAGCAGCGGCCCCAGCACGACCAGCAGGAAGAGGCTCTTCCACGGATTGCCCATCCGGTGCAGCATTAGCGCCTCGGGCGCGCCCAGCACCGCGCACACGGCGGTCACGATGATGCGCGATCAGGAACGTGCGGCCGAAGATCTCCCAGAAGTAGCTGTCGCCGAAGACCGCGCGCGTAGTTCTCCAGCGTGACGCCGGGCTGGATGCCGCTGTAGAACTCGAAGTGCTGGAAGCTGAGCAGCGCGATCGAGCCGATCGGCAGCAGCAGGAAGGCCGCGTAGACGGCGAGCGCCGGCGCCGACAGCCAGTAGGGGCGCGGCCGGCGGCTGCGCTCACGCAGCGCGGCGCCGCACGCGCATGTCCTCGGCGCGCCACACGAGATGCACGCCGGCGCCCTCGTCGGGGCAGAAGCCGCCGTCGTTCTGCCGGATCACCAGCGCGCCGCCGAGCGGCGTCTCGAGCTGGTAGAGCCAGTGATTGCCCTGGAACACGCGATTGACGACCTTCGCCGCGAGCGCGGCGGGGCCAGGCTCGCCGAACGCGATCTTCTCCGGGCGGATCAGCAGCCGGTCGCCCGCGCGCACGCCGGTCGCGAACGTGGTCGGCGCCGGCAGCGTCAGCGGGCCGATGGTGAGCATGCCGCCGGCGACCGACCTCGACGGTGAAGAGGTTCGTCTTGCCGAGGAAGTCGCAGACGAACGCCGTCGCCGGGTGCTCGTAGGCGGCGACGCGGCGCCGCGATCTGCTCGACGCGCCCGGCGTTCATCACGACGATGCGGTCGGACAGCGCCATCGCCTCGGCCTGGTCGTGCGTGACCAGCAGCGTCGTGGTGCCGACCGTGCGCTGGATCTGGCGCAGCTCGACCTGCATCTCCTCGCGCAGCTTGGCGTCGAGGTTGGACAGCGGCTCGTCGAGCAGCAGGAGGTGCGGCCGGATGACGAGCGCGCGGGCGAGCGCCACGCGCTGCTGCTGCCCGCCGGACATGCGCCGCCGGGTAGCCGCTGCGCCAGCCGGTCGAGGCCGACGAGCGTCAGCGCCTCGGCCACGCGCGTGCGCCGCTCGTCGCGCGCCACGTTGCGCATCTCGAGGCCGAACGCGACGTTCTCCGCCGACCGTCATGTGCGGAAAGAGCGCGTAGTTCTGGAACACGATGCCGAGCCCGCGCTTGGCGGCCGGCACCGCGAGGAGGTCGCGCCCGTCGAGCGTGACGCGCCCGGCGGTCGGCTCGACGAAGCCGGCGATCATCTGCAGCGTCGTCGTCTTGCCGCAGCCCGAGGGCCCGAGCAGCGACACGAATTCGCCCGCGCGCGATCGACAGCGAGATCGCGTCGACCGCCGCCTGCTCGCCGTAGCGCTTGGTGAGGTTCTCGAGGACGAGGAAGGTCATCGTCACCGCCCTCCCCCAGCCGCGCTCCCGCGAGCGGGAGAGGGAGCCGCGAAGCGGCGGGTGAGGGCGGCCCGGCGCGAGTGCCGCGCCGCCGCCGTCACCGCTCGATCTCGCGCGTCCAGCGGTTGTTCCACGCCGTCGCGGTTCGCGTTCACCGTGTCCCAGTCGGTCGTCAGCAGCTTCGCGACCGCGTCGCCGTAGGGCAGGCCCTTCTGCTGCTCGGCGGACAGCACGGTCTTCCGGTTGACCGGGCCCGAGCCCGAGCTCTTCGCCAGCACCACCTGCATCTCCGGCTGCAGCAGGAAGGCGATGAACTCCTGCGCCAGCGGCGAGGCGTTCGCCTTGGCCACCGGGCACGCGGACGATGCCGAGCGCCATCGCGCCCTCCTTCGGGTAGACGAACTCGGCCGGGAAGCCGGTGGCCTGCGAACGCCTTGACGCGCCCGCTGCCCCAGACGGCGATCACGGCCGGCCGTTCTGGAAGGCTCGGTCATCTTGCCGGGCTGACGGCTCGTAGGCGAGCACGTTGGGGGCGACGTCGTCCTTCATCACCTTGAAGCCCGGGTCGATGTTCTTCTCGCCGCCGCCGTTCAGCCGCGCGAGCATGATCACCATCTGCAGGCCGTAGGTGTTGTTGAGCGGCGGCACGATCAGCTTGCCTTGTACTTCGGGTCCTTGAGGTCGTTCCACGACGTCGGCGCCGGCCAGCTTGTTGTCGGCGAAGTACTTGGTGTTGTACATGAGCCCGGTGGCGACGACGCCGATCGGCGACCGACTTGCCGGTCTTCATGTCGGCGACCGGGTAGAGGTCGGCGAAGTTGACGCCCTTCAGGTCGCCGCACAGGCCCAGCGCGACCGCCTGGTACATCGGGCCGTCGTCGACGATCGCGACGTCGATCTCCTGGTTCGCCTTCTGCGCCTGCAGCTTCGCGATGTTGTCGGTCGAGTTGCCGGCGACGTACTCGACCTTGACGTTGGCCTTCTTCTCGAACGCGGGAATGATCTCCTTCCGCATCATCTCCTCGAACGAGCCGCCGTAGGCCGCGACGGTCAGCTTGGTCTGCGCGAGCGACGGCGTCGCGACGAGGCCGAGCGCGGCGAGCAGGGCTCCGAGCAGGGCGGCAGCGGGAAGGCGGTGGCGGGTCATCTCGATTCTCCTCATCGGTCGGGTCGGGCGGCAGCCCTCGGTGCAGCGGGTATTGTCGGGCCGGCTCCGTGGTTTGCCAACTGTGTTGCGGCGGCGTCGACGCCGGCGAAGCGCAGGATCGCCGGGATCTCGGGCGTGAAGTCGGCCCAGCCGTGATCGCCGCCGCCCAGCACGCACTGCCATGCGCCGCCGTAGTACGCGACCGCCTCGCGCCAGTCGAGGACCTCGTCGCCGGTGCGCTGCAGCAGGAAATAGCGCTCGCCGCGGGTGATCCGATCGACCTTCATCGCGCGCAGCTCGGCGAAGTGCCCGGCCGTCACCTCGAACGCCTCGCCGGTGTAGAGATTGGTC
This sequence comes from uncultured beta proteobacterium, assembly GCA_963832705.1. Lineage (GTDB taxonomy): Bacteria > Pseudomonadota > Gammaproteobacteria > Burkholderiales > Casimicrobiaceae > CAIWHR01. The sequence goes on from CAWHVP010000011.1 coordinate 88,714, forward strand.
TGCGTGCCGACGTAGGGCGCGAGATCCTCGTACGGCCGGACGGCCGGGTTGATCAGCACCGCGCGGCAGCCGAAGCGCTCGGCGAGGCAGGTCGCGTAGTAGCCGCCGAGCGAGCTGCCGACGAGCGTGAGCCCGCTCGCCGGGGAGCGAACCTCGCGCTCGACCCAGGCGGCGACGCCCGCGAGCGCCGCCGCCGGCGCCATCGACAGCGCGGGCACGGAGAGGCGCGGGCGCGCCGCCCCGGGCAGCGCGGCCACCGCGCGCACGAACTGCCGCGCCTTGATGCTCGCCGGCGACGAGCGGAAGCCGTGCAGGTAGACGAGGGTCGGCGGGTCATCGCCGCTGCGCTCGTCCCGCGCGGGAGAGGGATGGGGCCGCGCTCGGCCGCCCGTCGCCTCGCCGCTCCCCGAGTCGCGCGAGCAGCTTGTCGTGGATGCCGCCGAAGCCGCCGTTGCTCATCACCAGCACGTGGTCGCCCGGCCGCGCCTCGCCTGCGATCGCCTCGACCAGCGCAGCGAGGTCGGTGAACGCGCCCGCCTTCGCGCCGAGCGGCGCCAGCGCCGCCGCGGCGTCCCAGCCGAGGTTGGCGGCGTAGCAGAACACGCGATCGGCGGCGCCGAGGCTTCCGGGCAGCGCGTCCTTCATCGCGCCCAGCTTCATCGTGTTCGACCGCGGCTCGAGCACGGCGACGATGCGCGCGCTGCCCACGCGCCGGCGCAGGCCGTCGAGCGTCAGGCGCGATCGCGGTCGGATGGTGCGCGAAGTCGTCGTAGACGGTGACGCCGCCGACGGTGCCGCGGACCTCGAGCCGTCGCTTGACGCCCTCGAAGCGTCGCGAGCGCCGCGAGGCTCGCGGCGACCGGCACGCCGGCATGCCGCGCGGCGGCGATCGCCGCCAGCGCATTGAGCTGGTTGTGCCGCCCGGCCTGCCCGAACGCGAGCGTGCCCAGCGGCGCGCCGCCCAGCTGGATCGAGCCGTCGACGCTGATCGTCCAGTCGGGGCCGGTGCCCGGGACCTCGGCGAAACCGAAGCGCTCGACCTCGCTCCAGCAGCCGCGCGAGAGCACGCGCGCGAGGCTCGCCTCACCGCCGTTGACGACGATCCGGCCCGTGCCCGGCACCGTGCGCACGAGGTGGTGGAACTGGGTCTCGATCGCCGCGAGGTCGGGGAAGATGTCGGCGTGGTCGTACTCGAGGTTGTTGAGGATCGCCGTGCGCGGCCGGTAGTGGACGAACTTCGAGCGCTTGTCGCAGAACGCCGTGTCGTACTCGTCGGCCTCGATGACGAAGAAGGGGCTGTCGGTCAGGCGCGCCGACACGCCGAAGTCCTGCGGCACGCCGCCGATCAGGAAGCCGGGGTCGAGGCCCGCGTGATCCAGGATCCACGCGAGCATCGCGGCGGTCGTCGTCTTGCCGTGCGTGCCGGCGACGGCGAGCACCCACTTGCCGCGCAGCACGTTCTCGGCCAGCCACTGGGGTCCGGACACGTACGGCAGGCCGGCGTCGAGGATCGCCTCCAGCAGCGGATTGCCGCGCGACACGACGTTGCCGACGACGAACGCGTCGGCGCCGCGCGCGACCCCGTCGAGCTGCGCCGGGTCCCAGCCTTCGGTCAGCGCGATGCCCAGCGCCTCGAGCTGCGTGCTCATCGGCGGGTAGACGTTGGCGTCGCAGCCGGTGACCGTGTAACCCGGCCGGCGCGCGATCGCCGCGACGCCGCCCATGAACGTGCCGCAGATGCCGAGGATGTGGACGTGAGCCGGACGCAATTCGCGCTCGGGGCTGCCGTTCAGTTTCATGGCGCCACCGGCTCCGGATGCGCGGGGCGGAACGCGGCGTGGCGCCGCCAGCCCAGGACGAACCACGCGCAGCAGGCGAGGTGGATCGCCAGCACGAGGGCGAACGCGACGCGCAGGCCGCCGGCCTGGTCGAGGCCGGAGGCGGCCTGCGCGGCGTCGATGACCACGCCGATCCCCCACTGCACGGCGAAGCTGCCGGCGAACATCATCAGGTTGACCGTCGTGTTCGCGCGCCCGGTGAGCTCGCGCGGCAGGCCGTCGTTGAGGACGGTGAACGCGAGCACGTTGACGATCGCGCCCAGGCCGTACAGGCACCACCACAGGTAGGAGCCGGGGACGCGCAGCACGATGGCGCCGAGCGCGAGCGCCGTTGAGCGCCCAGCCGGCGACGAACAGGTGCCGGGCGTGGATGCCGCGGCGGGCGAGGCGCGTCGCGAAGAGGCCGAGCGCCAGGTAGCCGCCGAGCATCACCGCGCCCATCGCGAACAGGTGCGTCGCGGCCTCGCCGCGCGCATGGCCGTCGACCTCGATCAGCCACGGCACCGACCACAGGCCCTGGATCGCCATGAACGAGCCCATGCCGAAGGCGCCGAGCGGGCAGATCCACCAGAAGCGCGGGTGCATGAACACGCTGACCACGCCCGCCCACTGCGCGGAGAGGCCGACGACGTGCGCGCTCTTCGGCACGTCGGGCACGCGGACGTAGATCGCGACGGCGGCGGCGAACGCGCAGGCGGCGAGCACGACGAAGATCGCGCGCCACGACATCACCGTCAGCGCGGCGGCGAGCGGCGCCGTGGCGAGCAGCGCGCCGGTGCCGCCGGCGACCATCATCCAGCCGGCGAGCGAGGCCTGCCGCTCCGGCGGATACCACGTCGCGATCCCCTTCAGCGGCGCCATCAGGCACGCGGCGCAGCCCAGACCGATCAGCGCGCGGCCGGCGACGAGGCCGAAGACGTCGCCCGCGGCGGCGAACGCCAGTGCGCCCGACCCGGCGGCGAGCAGCAGCACCGGCTCGACCCGGCGCGGGCCGTAGCGGTCGAGCAGCATGCCCACCGGCAGCTGCATCGCCGCGAACGCGACGAAGTACGCGCCGGTCAGGAAGCCGAGCGCGGCGGGACCGAGCGCCAGCTCGCGCGTGAGCTCCGGCGAGATGACCGCGTTGACCATCCGCAGCAGGTACGACAGCAGGTACGCGGCGGCGAACGGGAAGTAGACGCGGGCGAAGCTCATGGAAGAAGGAGGCGCAGAACGCGGTCGGCGAGCGATCCGCCGAAGCCCGGATCGGTATTATCGCCGATGGCGCGACGCGACCCGCGTCAGGTGAACGTGAGCGTCAGTCCCGCGAGCCCGAGGCTGCCGTAGTCGCTGGTCCAGGTCTCGCCCGGCGCCACCGGCCAGGCGTCGGTGACGGTGCCGGTGGTGACGATCTCGCCGGCCGCGAGCGGCGGCGCCCACGGCTGCGTGGCGAGCACGCGCGCGAGGTGCGCGAGCGCCAGCGCCGGGCTGCCGAGCACGTTGGCCCCCACCCCGGTGTCGACCGGCGTGCCGTCGCGGGCAAGGCGCAGCGTGAACGTCGGCAGCGCCGCCGCGATCGTCGCGCGGTTGGCCGGCGTGACCGGCAGCGGCGGGCCGACGACGAGCGCGCCGTGCAGGCCGAACGCCGCCGTGCAGTCGGCGGCCGTGAACTTCCAGTCCGGGAAGTGGCTCTGCACGATCTCGAACGCGGGCGCGATCGCGTCGACGCAGGCCAGGATCGCGTCGACGTCGTCGGTCGCCGGCACCGGGGCCTTGAGCTTGAACACGACCTCGGGCTCGATGCGCGGCTGCACGAGGTGCGCGAGGGCCTGCTTCGCGTGCGCGTCCGGCGCGAACTGCACGGTCCGGGTCCACGCGTGCGCCCACATCGGCTGGTAGACGCCGTAGCGCGGCCAGATCGTCCGGTTGGTGAAGCCGATCTTGCGCGCGGCCGGCTGCCAGCCCTGCGCGCGGCGGCGGCGCTCGATCTCGGCGAGCACCTCGTAGGCGGCCGCGACGTCGAATCCGGGCTCGCCGGCGCTGATCGGGGGCAGCGTGGTCGCGTGGTCGTACGCGGCGATCAGCCGGTCGGCGATGGCGCCGATGGCCTCGGGCGTCACCGCGGCCGCTCCAGCCTGCGGCCGAGCGTCGTCCACCCGGCAAAGGCCGCGGCCGCGACGACCATCGCGACCACCGCCGCGGCCAGCGCGGCCGGCGTGCCGTCGAGCGCGAGCCAGCGCGTGAGCGTCCAGCCGAGGAGCGCGCCCACGGCGGCGCAGACGACGATGCCGACGAGTCGGCCGGCCAGCGAATTCATCGCGGGAAGATGCCTCGTGTCAGGCGCGGCCGGCCGCCGGGCGGCGGCCGCGATCGCGTCGATGTTACCTCACTGCTGCTGCTGGCGCCGCTGCTGGTAGCGCTGGTAGACCTGCGCCCAGCCCGGGTCCGCGTTGCTGCCGGGCGTGCCGGAAGCGGCCGGCGCCATCGGCGGCGCCGGCTGGCCCGACGCGCCTGCCGCCGCCGCCGCGCGCGCGGCCTGCCGCCGCTCGGCGAGCGTCTGCGCCGGCGGCGCCTGGCCGCCGGCCGCGACCGGCGGCACGGCCGGCATCGGCGGGGTCCCGGCCTGCGGCGTCGCCGGGCTCCCGGCCGCGGGCGCCGGCGCCGCGGGCTGCGGCGTGGGCCGCGAGTTGGTCGCCACCGCCAGCAGCACTTCCTCCGACTCGTCGCCCAGCGTGAGCTTGACGCGGTCGGGCTTGACCTCGGCGACCAGCATGCCGGCGATCGTGTCGCCCTGCCGGACCGTCAGCGCCTTGCCGCCGCTCTTCTCCTTCAGGAACGCGAGCCCCTTGTCGCCGAACACCGTCGTCCCCGTCAGCGCATAGAGGCCGCGCTGCATCCGCGGCTTGGCGGCTTCGGCGATCGCGACCGGCGCCGGCCGCCGCGTCGGATTGAACAGCGTGCGGCTGACCGTTTCCGCCCGCGCGTCGATGCCCCCGGCGATCGCGTAGTCGGGCAGCAGCGCGGTCACGACCGGCTTCGGCTCGAGCGGCGACGCCTCGGGCGCCTTGAGGCGCAGCGAGCGCCCCCAGTCGAGCTCCCAGCCGATGACGGCCGCCAGCAGCGCCGCCGGCAGCAGCCACCACAGCTCGGCCTCGATGCGGGCGGACAGATTGTTCATCGGCTTCCTCGCGCCGCCGCTTCCGGGGACCGGACGCGGACGGGTTCGTCTGAACCGTACCACAGCGCGCCGCGCCGTCGCAAACGACGCTTACTTGCACTTCCGGTCGCGCTGCCCGTATAAAGACCACTCATTCCACGGTCCGTTCGCCGCGTCCCGCGGCCCCGTCATGATCCCCGGTTCGCCGAGCCTTTCCCCCACCGCCCGCGCCGCCGTCCAGGGCCTCGTCGCCTCGCAGATCCGCGAGGTCGCCAACGCCGGCATCGGCGACCCCGACATCCTGCCCTTCTGGTTCGGCGAGCCCGACGAGGTGACGCCGCCGTTCATCCGCGACGCCGCCGCGGCGTCGCTCGCGCGCGGCGAGACGTTCTATTCGAGCAACTACGGCATCCCCGAGCTGCGCGCGGCCATCGCCGACTACGTGACGCGCCTGCACCGGCCGCGGCGCCCCGACGCCATCGCCGTCACCGCCTCCGGCATGTCGGCGCTGATGCTCGTCATCGAGGCGCTGGTCGGCCACGGCGACCGCGTCGTCGTCGTGACGCCGGTCTGGCCGAACCTGACCGAGATCCCGAAGATCATGGGCGCCGACGTCGTCCGCGTGCCGCTCGAGTTCGGTCGCGACGGCTGGACGCTGGACACGGACCGCCTGCTGGCCGCGCTGACGCCGGGCACGCGGCTGGCGCTGATCAACTCGCCGAACAACCCGACCGGCTGGACGCTCGACGCCGGCGCGCAGCGCGCGATCCTCGCGCACTGCCGGCGGCTGGGCATCTGGCTCGTCGCCGACGACGTCTACGAGCGGCTCTGGTACGCCCCGGCCGGCGCGGGTCCGGCCGCCGCGCCGTCGTTCCTCGACCTCGCCGACCCCGACGACCGGCTGGTCAGCACCAACAGCTTCTCGAAGTCGTGGCTGATGACCGGCTTCCGGCTGGGCTGGATCGTCGCGCCGCCGCCGCTGATGGCCGATCTCGGCAAGCTGATCGAGTACAACACGTCGTGCTCGCCGGTGTTCGTCCAGCGCGCCGGGGTGGCGGCGATCCGCGACGGCGAGCCGACGATCGCGCACACGCTCGCCCGCTACCGCCACGCCCGCGACGCGCTGCTCGCGGCGCTCACCGCCATTCCCGGCGTCGAGGCCGCGGCGCCCGCCGGCGCGATGTACGCGTTCTTCCGCATCGACGGCATGACCGACAGCCTCGGATTCTGCAAGCGGCTCGTGCGCGAGGCGAAGCTCGGCCTCGCCCCGGGCAGCGCGTTCGGCCCCGAAGGCGACGGCTTCGTCCGCTGGTGCTTCGCCGCCGGCGAGGCGCGGCTCGCCGAGGGCGTGGCGCGCCTCGCCCGGTTTCTCGGCGGCTGACGCCGCTCGTCGCAGCTTCCGCCGCATTGCGACCGCCGCCGCGCGACCGCCCTCTCGCCACCGCCGCCTCACGACTGCCGCGTCGCGACCGCCGCCTAACGTCCACCGTCGCCGCGCCGCCCTGACTTCGCCGGAGCCCGTTCCCATGCGCCTGCCCTTCGTCCCTCCTCGTCCGGCGCGCGCTGCGCCTGCTCGCTCTGGTCGCGCTCGCCGCGGGCGCGGCGGGCACCGGCCTGGCCGCGGCCGGCCCGGTCGAGCACTTCTCGCCGCAGGGCACGGTCAAGGGCGTGCGGCAGGCCACCGCGCGCTTCGCCGCGCCGATGGTGCCGTTCGGCGATCCGCGCGAGCTCGATCCGTTCGTCGTCGACTGCCCGGCGAAGGGCCGCGGCCGCTGGGCCGATCCGAGGAACTGGGTCTACGACTTCGACCGCGACCTGCCCGCGGGCGTCCGCTGCACGTTCACGCTGAAGGCGGGGCTCACGGCGGTCGACGGCAGTGCGCAGGAAGGCGGCGCGCGCTTCGAGTTCTCGACCGGCGGTCCCGCGGTCCTGCGCAGCCTGCCGTACGAGGGCAGCACCATCGACGAGAACCAGGTGTTCATCCTCGGCCTCGACGCGCCGGCTACGGCCGCCTCGATCGCCGCCCACGCGTACTGCGTCGCCGCCGGCATCAACGAGCGCATCCCGGTGCGCATCGTCACCGGCGACGAGCGCCGCGTGATCCTCGACCATCGCAAGTCGTTCGCGGCCTCGTACCTGCGGGTGCTGCTGATCGATGCCGAGAGCGGGCGCAGCCGCGCGCTCGCCTTCGAGCTGCCCGCCTCCGGCAGCGACGACGACCGCTTCCGCCGCCTGCGCGACGCCCCGGACTCGCCGCTGGTGACGCTCGCCTGCGCGCGGACGCTGCCCGCCGGCGCCGAGGCCAAGCTCGTCTGGGGCCGCGGCATCGTCGCCGCGAGCGACGCCCAGGGGGCCCCGGTGGCGACGACGGCCGACCAGGCGCTCGCCTTTCGCGTGCGGCCGCCGTTCCGCGCGACGTTCTCGTGCCAGCGCGTCAATCGCGACGCGCAGTGCCTGCCGCTGGTTCCGCTGACGCTCGCGTTCACCGCGCCGGTCGCGCGCCGGGACGCCGCGCGCATCCGCCTCGTCGACGCCGCCGGCAAGGCGTACGCGGCGAAGCTGCCGAAGGACGCGGGCAGCGGCGAGGGCGACGGCATCGACCGCGTCAGCTTCGGTCCCGGCCTGCCGCCGCGGACCGCGTTCCGGCTGGAGCTGCCCGCCGGCCTCAAGGACGACGCCGGCCGGCCGCTCGCCAACGCCTCGTCGTTTCCGCTCAAGGTCGCGACCGACGAGCTGCCGCCGCTCGCCAAGTTCCCGGCCGACTTCGGCATCCTCGAGGCGGTGCTGCCGGGCGGCGCGGTGCCGCTGCTGCCCGTCACCGTCCGCAACGTCGAGGCGACGATCGCCGGCACCGTCGGCACCAGCGCGGCCGCTTCGGGCGCGCCGAAGGAGGCGCCCGCCGCGACCGGGACGACCGCGACGGCGCCGACCGCGGCCGGCACGATCCCCGGGCTCGTCGCGCGCGTGGCCCCCGGCGACGACATGAAGATCGTCGAGTGGCTGCGGCGCGTCGAATTCGGCAGCCGCAACGACATCGAATGGGACGAGAAGACCGGGCGCCCGAAGGTCCTGCGGCACGGCGGCGCGCAGTCGATCTTCACCGCCAAGGACGCGCGCGCGGCCATCGCCGTGCCGAAGCCGCTCGGCGCCAAGGCCTTCGAGGTCGTCGGCATCCCGCTCGCCGCGCCCGGCTTCTACGTCGTCGAGCTCGCGAGCCCGCTGCTCGGCGCGGCGCTGTTCGGCCAGCCGAAGCCGTACTACGTGCGCACCGCCGCGCTCGTCACCAACCTCGGCGTGACGCTGAAGCTCGGCCGCGAGTCGTCGCTGGTGTGGGTGACGCGCCTCGCCGACGGCGAGCCGGTGAAGAACGCGCAGGTCAACGTCCGCGACTGCGCCGGGAAGAGCTACTGGAAGGGCGCGACCGACGCGGCCGGCATCGCCCGCGTCGACAAGGCGCTCCCGTCGCGGCAGGACCTCCCGGGCTGCGGCCCGAAGGAGCGGCGCGAGTACTTCGTCACCGCGCGCGTCGGCGACGACGTCTCCTTCGTCTACTCCGACTGGGGCCAGGGGATCGGCCCGTGGCGCTTCAACGTGCCGACCGGGCGCTGGAACGGCCCGTTCGTCGCGCACGCGGTCCTTGACCGCTCCCTGGTGCGCGCCGGCGAGACGGTGTCGATGAAGCTCTTCGTGCGCCGGCAGACCGGCGACGGGTTCGCGCTGCCGCCGCGCGCGCCGCTGCCCGCGACGCTGCAGGTCCGCCATCGCGGCTCCGAGCGCAAGTACACGGTGCCGATCGCCTGGAACGGCGCGCAGGACGGCGAGGCCGCGTTCGCCGTGCCGCCGGACGCGCTCGCCGGCACCTACGACCTCGTGCTGATCGACCGCCTCGCCGAAAGCGGGACCGAGGCGCAGGAGCGCCCGGCCGGCGAGTTTCGCGTCGAGGCGTTCCGCGTGCCGCTGCTGCGCGCGCGGCTGCAGCCGGTGGCCACGCCCTGGGTGAACCCCGCCGCGGCCAGCCTCGACGTGCAGGTCAGCCACCTCTCGGGCGGCGGCGCGGGCGGCCTGCCCGCGCGGCTGCGCACGGCGCTCGAGCCGCGCGCGACGACGTTCGCCGACTTCGAGGACTACCGGTTCGCCGCCGGCAACGTCAAGGAAGGCCGCGAGGAGCGCGGCGATTCCGCGGCGCGCTTCGCGCTCGACGGCTTCGGCGAGGCCGACGCCGACGGCGACGCCGACGAGGACGGCGGCGCGGCGCGCCCGCCCGCCCGCAGCGCGGGCCGCGAGCAGAGCCTCACGCTCGACGCGGCCGGCGGCGCGCGCGTGACCGTCGGCGACATCGGCCGCGCCGACGTGCCGCGCGATCTCGTCGCCGAGCTCGAGTACCGCGACCCGAACGGCGAGACGCTGACGGCCGCGACCCGCGTCCCGGTGTGGCCGGCGCAGGTCCTGCTGGCGATCAAGCCCGACGCCTGGGCGGCGTCGAAGGAGCGCCTGAAGTTCACCGTCGCCGCCGTCGACCTCAATGGCAGGCCGGCCGCCGGCGTGCGCGTCGCGACCGACGCGTTCAAGCGCGAGTACTACTCGCACCGCCGCCGGCTGATCGGCGGCTTCTACGCCTACGACTACGGCGAGGAGACGACGCGGATCGCCGGCACCGAGAACCTGTGCTCGGGCGTGACCGACCGCCTGGGGCTGCTCGTCTGCGACGTCGCGCCGCCGGCCTCCGGCAACCTGATCCTGCGCGCGCAGGCGACCGATGCCGCGGGCAACGCGACGGTGACGCGCGCCGACGCCTGGATCGCCGCCGACGAGGAGTGGTCGTTCGCGGCCTCGGACAACGACCGCATCGACCTCCTGCCCGAGAAGAAGCGCTACGAGCCCGGCGAGACGGCGCGCTTCCAGCTGCGCCTGCCGTTCAAGGAGGCGACCGTGCTGGTGACCGTCGAGCGCGAGGGCGTGCTGGAAGCCTTCGTCCGCAAGGTGTCGCGCACGTCGCCGGTGATCGACGTCCCGGTCCGGGGCAGCTGGGCGCCGAACGTGTTCGTGTCGGCGTTCGTCGTGCGCGGGCGCATCGGCGGCGTCGCGCCGACGGCGCTGGTCGATCTCGCCAAGCCGGCGTACAGGATGGGCCTCGCCGAGATCCGCGTCGGCTGGGCCGCGCACGAGCTCGGCGTGAAGGTCGCGCCCGAGGCGCCGACGCTACAAGGTCCGCGACAAGGCGAAGGTCGCGATCAGCGTGCGCCGCGCCGACGGCAGCGCGCCGCCGAAGGGCAGCGAGATCGCGCTCGCCGCCGTCGACGAGGGCCTGCTGGAGCTGCTGCCGAACCGGTCGTGGAAGCTCCTCGACGCGATGATGACGCGGCGCGGCGAGGAGGTGGAGACGTCGACCGGGGCGATGCAGGTGATCGGCCGGCGGCACTTCGGCCGCAAGGCGGTGCCGGCCGGGGGCGGCGGCGGCCGGCAGTCGACGCGCGAGCTCTTCGACACGCTGCTGCTGTGGCGCGCGCGCGTGCCGCTCGACGACGCCGGCAACGCGACGGTCGAGGTGCCGCTCAACGATTCGCTGACCGGCTTTCGCATCGTCGCGGTCGCCAGCGGCGGCGCGGGGCTCTTCGGCACCGGCGAGGCGACGATCCGCACGACGCAGGACCTGATGCTGCAGGCGGGCCTGCCGCCGCTGGTGCGCGAGGGCGACCGCTTCCGCGCCGGCGTCACCGTGCGCAACGCGACGCAGGCGTCGCAGAAGGTCACGGTGACCGCGAGCTACGGCGCGGGCGCCGGCCGCGCGGGCGCGCCGCTGGCCGCGCAGGAGGTCGCGCTCGCCGCCGGCGAGGCGCGCGAGCTCGGCTGGGACGTCGTCGTGCCGGCCGGCGTCGACCGGCTGGAGTGGCAGATCGCCGCGCGCGGCGAGATCGCGGCCGGTGCCGGCGCGACGACGGCGACGAGGGACGCGGTCAAGGTCGCGCAGAAAGTCGTCGCCGCGGTGCCCGAGCGCACGATCCAGGCGACGCTCGCGCAGGTCGACCGGCCGCTGCGCCTCGCCGTCGAGCGCCCGGCCGACGCGCTGCCCGGCCGCGGCGGCATCAGCGTCCGCCTGCAGCCGAAGCTCTCCGGCGATCTCGCCGACGTGCGCGCGTGGCTCGAGCGCTATCCGTTCACCTGCTTCGAGCAGCAGGCCTCGGCCGCCGTCGGCCTCCAGGACCGCAGGCGCTGGGATGCGCTGATGCGCGTGCTGCCCGACTACCTCGACCGCGACGGGCTCATCAAGTACTTCACGCTGCTGTCGACCGGCGACGACACGCTCACGACGTACGTGCTCGCCGTCGCCGACGAGGCCGGCTGGGCGATTCCCGCCGAGTCGCGCCGCAGGATGGAGCAGGGGCTCGTCGGCTTCGTCGAGGGGCGCGTCGTCCGCCACTCGCCGCTGCCGACCGCCGATCTCGCGATCCGCAAGCTCGCCGCGCTCGCGGCGCTCTCCCGCGGCAAGGAGCCGTTCAAGCCGGCGTGGCTCGACAGCATCGCCATCGAGCCCAACCTGTGGCCGACGTCCGCGGTGATCGACTGGTACCTGCTGCTCACGCGCGTGCCGGCGCTGCCGCAGCGCGCCGAGCGGCTGGCCGCGGCGACGCAGATCCTGCGCTCGCGCCTCAACTTCCAGGGCACGACGCTCGGCGTTCTCGACCGAGAAGACCGACGCGCTGTGGTGGCTGATGGTGTCGGCCGACGTGAACGCGAACCGGCTGCTGCTCGCCGTCGCCGACGCGCCCGACTGGCAGGACGACCTGCCGCGGCTCGCGACCGGCACGCTCGGACGGATGCAGCGCGGCCGCTGGAACACGACCCTCGCCAACGCCTGGGGCGTGCTGGCGATGGACCGGTTCGCGCGGCGCGTTCGAGGCCGCGCCGGTGACCGGGACGACGACGGCGAGCCTCGGCGCCGAGCGCTTCGATCACGCGTGGCCGGCCGCGGCCGCCGCCCCGTTCGCGAAGAAGCTCGCGTGGCCGCCGGCGCGCGCCGAGCTCACGCTCGCGCACGACGGCACCGGCGCGCCGTGGGCGACGGTGTCCGAGCATCGCGGCGATCCCGCTGACCGCGCCGCTGGGGACCGGCTACCGCGTCGAGCGCAGCGTGACGCCGGTCCAGCAGAAGACGCCGAGCAGGTGGACCCGCGGCGACATCGCGCGCGTGCGCCTCGCCGTCGACGCGCAGGCGGACATGACCTGGGTCGTGCGTCAGCGACCCGATTCCCGCGGGCGCCACGCGCTCGGCCGCGGCCTCGGCGGCGACTCGACGCTGGCGACCGCCGGCGAGCGCCGGCAGGGCGCGGTGTGGCCGGCCTTCGAGGAGCGGACCTTCGAGGGCTTCCGCGCGCTACTTCCGGTACGTGCCGAAGGGCCGCTTCGTCGTCGAGTACACGGTGCGCCTCAACAATCCCGGCACGTTCGCGCTGCCGCCGACGCGCGTCGAGGCGATGTACGCGCCCGAGATGTTCGGCGAAGCGCCGAACGCCGAGTGGACCGTGCAGCCGTGACCGCGGGCCGCCCGCGCCTCGCGCTCGCGGCTCGGGCTGGTCGTCGCTCTCTGCTGTCGCGCTGCCGTTGCGCCTGCGGCCGCCACCGCGCCGCTCCCGACGTTCGCGCGCCGTGCGCGCCGCGCACGTGTCGTCGGAGGCGCTGCTGCTCGACCGCCACGGCGTGCCGCTGCGCGAGCGCCGCGTCGATCCGCGCGTGCGCCGCCTCGACTGGGTGCCGCTCGGCCGACGTGTCGCCGGCGCTGTCGCGGCGCTGATCGCCGCCGAGGACAGGCGCTTCCTCGAGCACCACGGCGTCGACTGGCAGGCGCTCGCCGGCGCCGCGTGGGACAGCATCTGGCGCACGCTCGACGGCCGGCGCGGCGCGGCGGCTCGACGCTGACGATGCAGCTCGCCGGCCTGCTCGACCCGGCGCTCGCCGCCGGCGGCATCGCGGCGCACGCTCGGCGCAGAAGTGGGACCAGGCGCAGATGGCGCTGGCGCTCGAGCGCGAGTGGACGAAGGGCGAGATCCTCGAGGCGTACCTGAACCTCGCGCCGTTCCGCGGCGAGCTCGCCGGGCTCGACGCCGCCGCGCGCGGGCTGTTCGGCAAGGCGCCCGCCGGCCTCGACGCGCGCGAGTCGGCGCTGCTGGTGGCGCTGCTGCGCGGGACCGAACGCGCCGGCGGCGACGGTCGCGCAGCGCGCGTGCACGGTCGCGGCACAGGCGTCGCCGGCCGTGCCCTGCGCCGAGATCCGCACGCTGGCGCTGGCCGCGCTTTCGGGCGGCTACCGGCTGCCGCCGCGCTGGAACCTCGCGCCGCACCTCGCGGCGAAGCTGCTCGCGGCAGCCCGGCGAGCGCGTCGCGACGACGCTCGATGCGAACCTGCAGCGGCAGGCGATCGCGGTGCTGCGCGACCGCTGGCCGAGCTCGCCGGCCGCGGCGTCGAGGACGGCGCGCTGGTCGTCCTCGACAACGCCAGCGGCGACGTGCTCGCCTGGGTCGGCAGCAGCGGCGCGCTGTCGAGCGCGCGGAGGTCGACGGCGTGCGCGCGCCGCGCCAGGCCGGATCGACGCTGAAGCCGTTCCTGTACGCGCTCGCCTCGACGCGCGCCTGCTCACCGCCGCCTCGCTGCTCGACGACAGCCCGCTCGCGATCGCGACCGCGCGCGGCGCTCTACGCGCCGCAGAACTACGATCGCGACTTCCGCGGGCCGGTCGCGTGCGCACGGCGCTCGGCAGCTCGCTGAACGTGCCGGCGGTGCGCACGCTGCAGCTGGTCGGGCGTCGACCGCTTCGCACGACAGGCTGCGGCAGCTCGGCTTCGACCACGCTGACCGAGCCGGCCGAGCTACTACGGCGCGTCGCTGGCGCTGGGCGGCGCCGACGTGACGCTGCTGGAGCTGGCGAACGCGTACCGCGCGCTGGCCAACGGCGGCGCTGCTGCGCGCCGGCACGCGCGTGCGTGACGCGGCGCCGACGCGCGCCGGCAGCGCGAGCGCGCGCGTGCTTCGGCCGCGAGCCGCACTTCGTCGTCGCCGACATCCTCGCCGACCGCGGCGCGCGCGCGCTGACCTTCGGCCTCGAGAACCCGCTCGCGACGCGCGTCTGGAGCGCGGTCAAGACCGGCACCAGCAAGGACATGCGCGACAACTGGTGCGTCGGCTTCACCGCGCGCTACACGGTCGGCGTCTGGGTCGGCAACTTCTCCGGCGCGCCGATGCGCGACGTCTCCGGCGTCACCGGCGCCGCGCCGGTGTTCCGCGACCTCGTCGACCTCCTGCCCGCGACCGATGCGCCCGCGTCGGCGACGGCCTCCCCGGGCCCGCCGCCGCCGGAGCTCGTGCGCATCGCCGTCCACTTCGTGCCCCCGGTCGAGCCCGACCGCGACGAGTGGTTCCTGCGCGGCACCGAGATGGCCGTCGTCCACGGCGCCGACGGCGGGACCACGGCCACGCCGCGGATTCGCTACCCGGCGCCCGACACGGTGATCGCCGTCGATCCCGACATCGCGCCGGGCCGGCAGAAGGTCGTGTTCGAGGCGGCGCCCGCCGTCGCCGGACTCTCCTGGCGCCTCGACGGCGACGCCCTCCCCGACGACCGCGGCCGCGCCGTCTGGATTCCGCGCCCGGGACGCCACACGCTGGCGCTGGAAGACGAGAGTGGGCGCACACTATCGCAGGTCGCCTTCGAGGTCCGCGGCGACCCGGCGGCCGTCGCGCCGTAGGCGCGGGTCGGCGACGGCGAACGCCCGGGGCGGACGTGGCCGCAGCGGTTCCCCGGCACGGCGCACGGTGCGGAGAACGCCGTTTCGTCGGATAATTAGCAGTTCTTTCGATCCACCCCCTATTCCCGAGGAGAGATTCCATGAGCGGACAACGAGAAGTCGTCATCCTGAGCGGCGTGCGCACGGCCATCGGTGACTACGGCGGCAGCCTGAAGGACATCCCCGCGCACGACCTCGCGGCCCGGGTGGTCAAGGAGGCGGTCGCCCGCGCCAAGGTCGACCCGAAGGACGTCGGCCAGTGCGTGATCGGCAGCGTCATCCACGGCGAGCCGCGCGACATGTACATCTCGCGCCTCGCGTGCGTGAACGGCGGCCTGCCGCACGACACCGGCGCGTTCAACGTCAACCGGCTGTGCGGCAGCGGCTTCCAGGCGATCGTCTCGGCCTCGCAATACATCCTGCTCGGCGAGACCGACGCGGCGGTGGCCGGCGGCGCCGAGAGCATGAGCCGCGCCGCCTACGCGTCGCTGACCCAGCGCTGGGGCGCGCGGATGGGCGACAGCAAGATGATGGACATGATGGTCGGCGCGCTGACCGACCCGTTCGACGTCGTGCACATGGGCGTCACCGCCGAGAACGTCGCCAACAAGTGCGGCCTCACGCGCGACCAGCAGGACGCGTTCGCCGTCGAGAGCCACAAGCGCGCCGCCGCGGCGATCGCCGCCGGCCACTTCAAGAGCCAGATCCTGCCGATCGAGCTGAAGAGCAAGAAGGGCACGGTCGTGTTCGACACCGACGAGCACGTCCGCGGCGAGTCGACGGTGGAAGGCATGGGCAAGCTGAAGGCCGTCTTCGCCAAGGAGAACGGCACCGTCACCGCCGGCAACGCGTCGGGCATCAACGATGCCGCCGCCGCCGTCGTGCTGATGGAGAAGTCGGCAGCCGCCGCGCGCGGCCTGAAGCCGATGGCGCGGCTCGTCGCCTACGGCCACGCCGGCATCGACCCGAAGATCATGGGCCTCGGCCCCGTCTCCGCCGTGCAGCGCGCGCTCGCCAAGGCCGGCCTCAAGCTCGACCAGATGGACGTGATCGAGAGCAACGAGGCGTTCGCCGCGCAGGCGCTCGGCGTGACGAAGGAGCTCGGGATGAACCCGGCGAAGGTCAACCCGAACGGCGGCGCGGTCGCGCTCGGCCACCCGATCGGCGCCACCGGCTCGATCCTGACGGTCAAGGCGATGTACGAGCTGCAGCGCACCGGCGGCCGCTACGGCCTCATCACGATGTGCATCGGCGGCGGCCAGGGCATCGCCGGCATCATCGAGCGGATGTAGCCTGCACCTTCGACGGCCGGTGCCGCGCCGACGCGCGGCGCCGGCAGGCAGGACAGCGAACCCCGCGGTCGACCGCGGGGTTCGTCGTTTTCGTGCGTCCCGAAGCAGGCGATCCGCCATCACGCGCTGCGACATCCGCTCGGGAATTGACCTGGAACAACACGCCCGGAAACGATTCCGGCTCATCCTGTCGAGAGCCGGGGATGCCTTGCGAAGCGCCGAGCGGCGTCGGCCTGTCGACGACGGCTGGGGTGACCCCGACGCCGGCTCGCGGGGATCTTCCTGGAGAATCGACGATGCGACCGATCCGAAGAACCGTGCTCCGTGTCCTGCTGGCGGCGATCGGCGCTGCGGCCGCGCTCGCCCCGCTGCCGGGCGCCGCCGAGCAGCTGCGCTTCGTCTGGTTCGCGGACAGCCGCTCGGAGACGCCGGCGATCCCCGACCCGCCGCTGATCGACCTGATGAACGCGCCGGTCCTCGCGGCCATCCGCGACGAGATCCTCGCGCTGTCGCCACGCCCGCAGTTCGCCGTATTCGGCGGCGACATGGCCTACCGCGGCAAGTACAAGGGATCGTGGACCTACTCCACGTGGAACGACCTCGTCGCGAAGCCGCTGCAAGGACGCCGGCATCAAGGTGTACGTCACCATCGGCAACCACGAGCTCTACCAGCACCCGGGGTCCGGGTTCTATCTCGAGAACCAGCAGCAGTTCCAGCAGACCTACGTCGACAACCCGTCGAACGGTCCGGCCGGGTACGAACGCCTCGCCTACTCGTTCACCTCGCCCGGCGGCGAGATCTTCTTCGCGGCGCTCGATCCGTTCTACCTCAACGGCGACCAGCCCAACGTGGACGAGGACGACAACGGCGCAATCGACACGATCCAGCTCGCGTGGATCGAGAGCGAGGCGATGAAGAGCACGGCGAAGCACAAGTTCCTGTTCATCCACACGCCCTACTACTCGGTCAGCAGCCTGTCGCCGGCCAACCCCTCGTACACGAGGTTGTGGCAGATTCTCGACGACAACCGCTTCGACGCCTACTTCTGCGGCCACGCGCATCTGTTCTCGCGCAAGACAATCGACGGCAGCGTCCCCCCCAACCCGAACGACCTGCCGCCGATCGCCTGGAAGCACCCGGTGGTCCAGCTGCTGAACGGCGCGGCCGGGGCGGGGCCCGATTCGGGCGCCACGATCGTCCGCGATGCGTCGTGGCACGTTTCCAACGCTCCGAAGACCTACTACTACAGCGTCGTCGACATCGATGGCCCGGCTGTGCAGATCGTCAGCTATCGGGGCAATGCCGGCCGGTACGAGCCGTTCGACGTCTACCCGGACCCGCCGACGGACGTGCCGACACTGTCGTCGTGGGCAATGGCCGCCTGCGCGCTGCTGCTGCTCGCATCGGCCGGCGGGTCGCCGCCCCCCCCCCGATCCCGCCGCACCGACTGCGGGGGCCGGGCGCGTCCAGCGCCGGCAGGAAGCGCCTATCCCGCGCGCGCCGCGCCAGCCGTCGATCAGCGGCTCACCGCCCGCCGTCGTCGAGGCTTTCGAGGAACGCGACCAGATCGTCGCTTTCGGATTCGGTGAGACGCAGCGGCTTCAGGATGCGCTCGCCGTCGGCGTGCAGGCGTTCCTCGTCGATCTCGGAGTAGTGCCGGACGACGCCGCGCAGCGTGGCGAGGCTGCCGTTGTGCATGTACGGCGCGGTGCGCGCGACGTTGCGCAGCGACGGCACCTTGAACTCGCCGAAGTTGCGGTGCTCGCTCGCGACGTAGCGCGTGCCGGTGGCCGTGCCGCGCGCCGGGTCGTCGTTGAACGGACCGAGCAGGTTGTAGCGGCTGGCCTGCAGACGGCGGATGCCTTCGAACCGGCCCGGCGTCGACGCGCCCCGGTCCCGCGAAGAACGGGATGCCGACGTCGTGGAACTCGCCGTTGGTGAAGCGCGGGCCGACGTGGCAGACGTTGCAGCGGCCCCTGCCGACGAAGATCGCGCAGCCCGCGCTGCGCCGCCGGCGGATAGCGGGCCGCGGCGGCGCGATCGCCGCGGGCGAGCGCGTCGCGGAAGTCGTCGAACGGCGTGCGGCCGGTGACCAGCGTTTCCTGGAACGCCGCGAGCGCCTTGGCGATGCCCACCGCGACGGCCTCGTCGCTGGCGGGCGGCGCCGCGCCGAACGCCCGCCGATAGCCGCGGGCGAGATCGGCGTCGCGGCGCACCGTCGCCGCGAGGCGCGCGAAGTCGTTGCCCATCTCGCGCGGATCGACGATCGGCCGCAGGCTCTGCGCCCACAGGCTGTCGCCCGCGCCGTCCCATCCGAACCAGCGCTGCAGGTGCGCGTCGGCGACGCTCGGCGTGTTGCGGTCGACGACGGCGAGGCCCTGCGCCCGCGGCAGGCCGTCGGCGTAGCCGCGGTCGGCGCGGTGGCAGGTCGCGCAGGCGATGCGCGCCGTTGCCCGACAGCCGGGGATCGCCGAAGAGCGCGGCACCGTAGGCGATCGCCGCCTTGCGGCCGGAAACGCGGTTCGAAGGATCGCGCCGCGCCGGCGGCGGCCACGGTCCGTGCGCCAGGATGCTGCGCACCTCGGCATCGGAGAACGGCAGGACGTCGACGGCTCGGCGGCGGCGCCGAAGGTCGCGAGGGCGACGAGCAGCAGCGCCGGCAGGCGCATGGGTCGCGGCGTCAATCGAGCCGGATCGTGGCCGCGACCCGCTCGGTTCCGCTCGCCGCGACGATGTCGAAGACGAGCTCCCAGCGGCCGGGCATGTGGAACATCAGCCCGTCGGCCCGGTACGCGCCCGAGGGCCGGGGGTGACGACCGGCCGGTAGTTCATCCCGTGCCGGTGCTCGGGCATGCTCGCATCCACGCGCACGGCGCGCGGAGGTTGCGCGTTCGCGCGCGGGCACACGGCGAAATCGAGCGCGAAATGCGCGCCGACGGCGATCGGATCGGGCACGGTCCTGAACGCCACGACGTAGCCCTTGCCTTCGATCGTGCGCGTCGCGCCGCGCAGCTCTTCGCCGCACGCGGCGGCGACTCCGGCGAACAGCAGCAGGCTCGCGCCCGTCGCGGCGGCGGCGCGCGAGGTGCCGGCGACGCTCATGGGCTGCGCGCGGGATTCCAGCCGGCGAACAGCGCGTCGGCGTTGCGGTACGCGATGCGCTCGGCCAGCGGCGGCGGCAGGTCCGCGAGCCACGCGCGCGACCAGTTCGCGTGCTCGACGATGTAGTGCCAGCGCTCCGGAGTGTAGGTGTCGGTGCCGACCATGAACCGGTCGGGAAACTCGGTGAACACGGCGCGCCATTCGGCCGGCACCTTGCCGCCCGCGCCCTGCTCGCTGCGGAAGGCGAGGTCGCACCAGAGATTGCGGTGCCTGCCCAGCATCGCGCGCACCGCTTCCGGGCGATCGAACCCGGAGTGCGCCCACAGGATGCGGGCCTCCGGATACTGGCGGAACAGGCGCTCGATCGCGTCCGCGTCGGAGTGGGCGTGCAGCACCAGAGCGTGCTGGCGGGCGAGGGCCACCATCCGCCGCGGCACCGGCAGGTCGGCATCGGCGCCGTACAGGTGAAACTCGCCGATCGCGGCGTAGCGCTGGCGGGCGAGGCGATCCTCGAGGAACGGCACCACGGTCTCGTCGCGGACCCAGGTGCTGACGTCGCCCGGGTGCGGTACGGCCGCAGCGAGGGCACCACGAGGTCCGGCGCCGCCGCGACCAGCCGCTGCGTGCCGTCGTCGCCCGAGCTCGAGACCAGGGCGCGCTTCAGGCCGGCCTGGCGCAGGATCGCGATCGCGTCCTTGGGCGGCAGGTTGTCCCACGCGTCGTGGCTGTAATGCACGTGCGCATCGAAGAGCGGGAGCTCGGCCGCGGCCGACGGTGCCGCGACGACGGGCAGGGCCAGCGCGAGGGTCAGGGCAGCGATACGCATGAAACGCTCCTGGCGGGAGACGCCTGCAGCGCCGGCCGGGACATCCGGCACGGCAGCGCATGCGGGGGGACGCGCAATGCTGGCGCAACAGGCGGCCCGCTGTAAAGCACGTGCCCTCGGAGCTGACGGTCTCTCCGGATCCGGCGGCGCCGGTGGCGTCGCCGCCTGAGACCCTGGATCAGGCGGATTTCCGGCATCTCGGTCCGGCCACAGGCAGACGTCGCGGACTTGCGCGAAGTCAAGTCCCTTCGCCTCGGCAGGGCGGATAGTTTCCTCCATAGGCACCTGTGCGGGGCGGGTGACGGCCGTAACGGGGCCATGGTTCCGCTCCGGGCTCCGAGGTCAGACGAGAACGGCGACCTGCCGGCAGCCTGTTACGCAATTTCGATGTCGTTGGCCGTGAGGCAGCCTTCGCCGGGCGGGGCCGCACCGCATCCGCCGCCCGATTGGGAGAAGTCCCGTGAAAGGCAACGTACGACCGCAGGCGATCGACCCCGACTGGGCACGCCTTCTCGAGGCCGAACGAAAGCTCGAGGCAGAGATCGCGGCCGCGGAATCCGACGCGCGTGCCCGCGTTGCGGAAGCTCGTGCAGCCGCCGCATCCGCAGCGCCGGAACCCGCGGCAACCGCTCGCCTGGCCGCGGCGGAGGAGGAAGCCGACCTCAGGCAGCAGCAGAGCGAGCTCGCGCGCATCGCCGAGGAGGGCGACGCCGCGGCGCGCGCGTTCGCGCAGGCCCCGGAATCGCTGGTCGAAGAGCTGGCGCGCATTGCGCTTGCGGCGGTCATGACCGGCGAGCTGCCGGCGGAGCGCCCATGATCATCGAGATGGCCCGCGTGCGCATCGCGGGCCCCCGGCAGCAACTCGATCCGGCGCTGCGCCTGCTGCAGGATATCGGCGACCTCCACCTCATCGCGCCGGCCCCGGCCGGCACCGGTTCCACCGCGCCGCCGAGCCGCGCGGCGCGGCTCATGCGCCACGTGCACCGCGTGCTCGACGACGTCGATGCGGTGCTCGGGGCGCTGCCCGCCGATGCCGCGCGGACTTCACCACCGGCGAGCGACGCGTCGCTGCCGCAGGCGGCTCGTCGCGTGCGTCGACTGCGGCGGGAGCTGGCCGGACTCGCGCGCGCCGATGCCGCACTGGCCGAGGAACAGGCGTTGTTGCTGCGGTATCGCGCCTTCTTCGAAGCCTTCGAGCCGCTGCTGCGGCGCGCGCCGCGCTGGCCCGAGACCCGCGCGTCGTTCGTGCTGCTGCGCGCCGGCGCCGGTGCTTCGGTCGCGGAGCTCGAGGAGCGCGTCAAGGCGGTCGCCGGCGCCAGGGTCGAGATGCACACGAGGCCGCTGCCCAGCGGCGAGATCGCCGTTCTGATGCTGGCCTCCGGCAGCGCCGCCGCCGACGTCGAGCGCCTGCTGGCCGCTGCGCGTCTCGATGAGCTGCCGGCACCGAGAAGCCTGGGGGAGCCCGACCTGTTGCACGCGATGCCCGCGCTGCTGGCCCGGCTCGCCGAAGTCGAGGGCGAGCTTCGGGCGAACGATGCGCGTCGTGCCCGGATTGCGGCCGAGGCGCTCCCGGCCCTCGAAGCGCTGCGCAGAGAGCTGCACGACCTGCTGCTGCTCGCCGAAGCGCAGGCGCAGGCTCGCACCGGCGAGCTGCTGTTCGTCATCGAAGGCTGGCTGCCCGAACCCGCAGTAGCACGCCTGCGCGCGCGCATCGCCGGCGAGCTCGGTCCCGAAATCGTGGTCGCGATGGTGGCGACCGAGCCGTGGACCCGCGGCGACGCGCCGGTCGCGCTCGCCAACCCGAGACTGTTCCGGCCGTTCGAGCTCGTCACCCGCGCGTTCCCGCTGCCGCGGTACGGCTCGATCGATCCGACGCCGTTCGTGGCCGTATTCTTCCCGATGTTCTTCGGGCTGATGCTCGGCGATGTCGGCTATGGCCTGCTGCTGGCCGCGATCGCCCTCGTGGTGCGGCGGCGCTCGCGCCCCGGCGGCACCGTGCGCGCGGTGGCGGAGATGGCGCTGGGCTGTGCGCTGTTCTCCATCGTGTTCGGCGTGCTGTTCGGCGAGTTCTTCGGAACGCTCGGCGCGAGCTTCGGCATGCGTCCGCTCGTGTTCGACCGCGAGAATGCGCTGGTCCCGTTCCTCATGTTCACGATCGCCCTCGGCGCCGTCCACGTCGTGCTCGGGCTCGTGCTCGCGGTCATCGGGGCGTGGCGCCAGGGGCACCGCCGGCAGGCCGTGGGACGCGGCCTGACGATCGCGATGATCGCGCTCTCGGCGCTCGCGCTGCTCGCCGCATTCAGGATCCTGCCGTCGCAACTGTTCACGCCGGCGGCGATCGCCGTGCTGATCGTGTTTCCGGTGCTGGTGGCGCTCGAAGGCATCATCGCGGTCGTCGAGCTGATGTCCGCCTTCGGTCACATCCTGTCGTATGCCCGGATCATGGCGCTGGGTACGGCGTCGCTGATGCTCGCAATGGTTGCCAACCGCATGGTCGGCGCGATGGGCAGCGTGCTCGTCGGCGTGGCGTTCGCGCTGCTGTTTCACCTCGTCAATTTCGCCATCGCGCTGTTCAGCCCGACGATCCACGCGCTGCGCCTGCACTACGTCGAGTTCTTCGGCGAGTTCTACAGCCCCGGGGGCGCGGCGTATCGGCCGTTGAGCCACTGGCGCCCCGCGTCGCGGAGCGCGACGGGATGAGGACGGCCGCGACCTGGCGTGCCGCGTCCCGCGAGCGACCGCAGCGTCCGTCGCATGCATGGGCATTCCTGCCCGCCTGAGGAGAGAGACTATGGATCTGATCTGGGTCGTGTTTGCGTCCGCCGCGGCGGTGGCCGTCACCGGGCTCGCCACCGCGTGGGCACAGGGGCGGACGGGCCCGCCATCGCGGCGAGCCTCGCGGAGAAACCCGAGCTCGCGACGACGGCGATCATCATGGTCGCGATCCCCGAGACGATGGTCATTCTGGGCTTCGTGGTCGCCGTGATGATCCTGCTGCGCGGCGCCGGCTGACGGATCGCGGCGATGACCGTCGACGCGCTGATCGCGCGGATGACGCAGGACGCGCAGGCGCGGATCGCGACCGTGCTTGCCGCTGCCGATGCCGAGGTCGCCGCGCTGGCCGAGGCGGGTGCCCGGACGTCGTCGCGCGAGCGCGAGCAGGAGCTTGCCGTGCGTCGGGCTGCGCGCCGGAGCGCGTTCGAAGTCGAGCGTGCGGGGGCGCAGCGGCGTGCCGCGGCGCGCGTGCTGACGGCGCAGCACGCCCTCCTCGATCGGGTCTTCGCGCGCGCCTCCGCGCTGGGTGCCGATGCCCGCTCCGATGCGCGCCATCTCGACGCGCTGCCGCAGCAGATCGCCGCGATCCTGGGGTACCTCGGCGGCCAGCCCGCCACGCTGCGTTGCGGGCCGCAGCTCGCGGCGCCGTTGCGGGCGCTCGTCGCCGACGGGCGGGACGTCGAGCTTGTCGTCGACGACGCGCTGCCCGCGGGCTTCGTCGTCGCCACCCGCGATGGCAGCTGCACGATCGATTGCACGCTGCCCGTGCGGCTGGCCGCGCTGCGGCCGCGGCTCGAAGCCGGATTGATCGCACGCGTGCCGAGATGAGAGTCGACTACGCCGCCCTCGACGCTCGCGCGCGCGGACTGGCGCTGCACCTGTGCTCGCGGGAGGAACTGGAGCGCTGGTCCGCGCTGCCGGACCCGCCGGCGCTGGGACGGGCGCTGGAAACGAGCGGCAGGCTCGCGCCCACGCTTCCTGCCGTCGCGGGTGCCGCCGACATCGAGGAGGCGCTGCGGCGGGCCGTCGCGGCGTACGTCGCGTTGCTCGCGCGCTGGGCTGGATCGGGGAACCCGGTGCTCGACGCGTTCTACGCCGAACAGGAGCGGCGCAGCCTCCGCGCGCTCGTGCGGGGCGCGGCCGAGGGCGCGCCGGCCGAATTGCGCCTGGCCGGGCTGCTGCCGACGCCGCGCCTGCCCATGGCGGTGCAGGCCGAGCTCGCGCAGTCCCGCACGCCGCGCGAGGTGGCGATGCGCCTGTTCGTGCTCGGCGATCCGCACGCCGAAGCGCTCGTCGCGCTGACGGCGCCGGCTCGCGTCGACCTGCTGGAAGTGGAGCACGCGCTCGCGCGCGTGCTCGCCGACCGATTGCGCCGCGCGGCCGAGCGCGGCGACGTCGCCCTGCGCGAAAGCATCGGTGCGCGCATCGACGTCGTGAACGCGCAGGCGGCGCTGGAGCTCGCCGGCTCGTCGTCCGATTTCGCGGCGCCGTCCCTGTTCATCGCCGGGGGGCAGGCGCTCGACCGCGATGCGTTCGTCGAAGCCGCCGCCGCGGCCACGCGAGCCGACGCGGCGGCCGGGCTGGCACGGGCGTTTGCGGGCACCGGGCTGGCGGGCGTCTTCGCCGGGACGCCCGACGATCCGGCGCAGGTCGAAATCCGCGCGCTCGTCCACGCCATCGCCACGCTGCGTCGCCGCAGTCGCATCGACCCGCTCGGCAGTGCGCCGGTGCAGCTCTTTCTGGCGCGGCTCGACGTGCAGAGCAGGGACGTCCGGCGGCTGGCGTGGGGCCTCGAGCTCGGGTGCCGCCCGCGGCGTTGCGGGAAGGGCTGATGACGCCATGGACCTGAGCGTGCGCGTCGTGTGCCGGCCGGAAACCGCGCCCGGTTTCGAGTTGGCCGGGCTGCGGGCCGAGACGGCAGTCGATGGCGCCGCCGCGCGCGCGCGGCTCGCCGCGCTCGCCGCCGATCCCGCCGTCGGCATCGTCCTGCTGGAGGAGCGGCTGCACGCGAGCTGCCGGCAGCCCTGGTGCAGCGCCTCGAGCGCCAGTCGCGGCCGCTGTGGCGCCGTTTCCGAGCCCGCGCTTCGCGGCGCCGGAGGCGGCCGAGGAAGCGGTGCTCGAGATTCTGCGCCGGGCGATCGGATACCGGGTGCGGCTGCCATGAGCGCCACGGTGCACCAGCGCACCCGACGCGGCATGGCGACGCGCGCTCCGGGGGGTCGCGCGCAGCGCGTCGGCACGCGCCGAAGGGCGCATCACGCGTGTCGTGGGCGCCCTCGCCGAAGCCTCCGGCATGCGGGACGCGCGGCTCAACGAGCTGGTGCGGGTGGGCGCGGCCGGGCTGCAGGGGGAGGTGCTGCGCGTGGCCGGGGACAGCGCGACGCTGCAGGTGTTCGAGGACACGGGCGGGCTGGCGCTCGGCGAACCGGTGCATCGCACGGGCGGACCGTTGCAGGTCGAGCTCGGGCCCGGCCTGCTCGGCACCGTGCTCGACGGCATCGGCCGCCCGCTGGCGCGCGTGGCCGCCGCCACGGGCGACTTCATCGCGCCCGGCGTCGACCTGCCGACGCTCGATCGCTCGTGCCGGTACGAGTTCCAGCCGTCGGTCGTCGCCGGCGCCGACGTGGGCCGGGCGACGTGCTCGGCGTGGTGAACGAGCGCGGCCTTGCGCACCGGATCCTGGTGCCGCCGGGGCTGGGCGGGCGGCTCTCCGGCATACGTGCGGGCGCATGGCGCGTCGACGAGCCGTTCGCCGAGCTCGACGACGGCACGCCGCTGACGCTGCTCCAGCGCTGGCCGATGCGCCGGCCCCGTCCCGCGGCGGCACGGCTGCCGTTCGATCGGCCGTTCATCACCGGACAGCGGGTCTTCGACTTCCTGTTTCCGGTCGCGGAAGGCGGCGCGGTCGCGATGCCCGGCGGCTTCGGCACGGGCAAGACCGTCGTCGAGCAGTCGCTGGCCAAGTTCGCCGACGCCGACGTCGTCGTGTACGTGGGCTGCGGCGAGCGCGGGAACGAGATGGCCGAGGTGCTCGCCGAGTTCGCGCGCCTCGTCGATCCGCGCCGCGGCACGCCGGCGCTCGATCGCACGGTGCTCGTCGTCAACACGTCCAACATGCCGGTCGCCGCGCGCGAGGCGTCGATCTACCTCGGGCTGACCATCGCCGAGTACTACCGGGACATGGGATATCGCGTCGCGGTGATGGCCGATTCGCTGTCGCGCTGGGCCGAAGCGCTGCGCGAGATCGGCTCGCGGCTGCAGCAGATGCCGGGAGAGGAAGGCTACCCCACGTACCTCGCCAGCCGCACGGCGAGCCTGCACGAGCGCGCAGGCCGCGTGCGCTGCATCGGGCGACCGGAGCGTTGCGGCGCGGTCACGCTGGTCGGGGCGGTCTCTCCCCCGGGCGGCGATTTCTCCGAGCCGGTGACGCAGGCGTGCATGCGCGTCGCCGGCGCGCTGTGGGCGCTGGACGCCGAGCTTGCGCACCAGCGGCAGTTCCCGGCCGTCGACTGGCAGGCGAGCTACAGCCTGTACGCCGGACGTGAAGACTGGTTCGCGCGCGAGGTCGATGCGCGGTGGCCCGCGCTGCGCGCGCAGATGCTGGCGCTGCTGCAGCGCGATGCCGAATTGCGCGAGGTCGCCGCGATCGTCGGCCCCGAGGCGCTGGAAGATGCCGACCGCGTCACGCTTGCCGGGGCGGCGGCGGTGCGCGAGCTCTTTCTTGGCCAGAGCGCGTTCGAGGCCGAGGACGCCAACTGCCTGCCCGCCAAGACGTTTGCGCTCGCGCAAGCGACGCTGGCGCTGGTCGACCGCGCGCGCGCGGCGCTCGCCGGCGGCGCGGCCTTTGCGGAGCTCGACCTGAACCCCGCGCAGATCGGCATCGCCGCGCTGCGCGCGCCCCCGCCGCCGAGCACCCGCAGCGTGCGGCCGACATCGCCCGGGCGCTCGACGCCATCGCGGGAGCCGTCAGGCCGTGAGCATCGCCCGCACCTACCACGGCGCAAGCGCGGCCAGCGGACCTCTGGTCTACGTGGCGGCAACGCACGGCGCCGCGCTCGGCGAGCAGGTGCTGCTGCAGCTCCCGGGCAACCCCCGCGGCGCGGGCAGGTGATCGACGTCGGCAAGGACGTGACGGTGATCCAGGTGTCCGGCGACACGCTGGGCATGCCGGTGGCGGCGCTCGAGATCACGCTCACCGGAGGGCAGGCTCTCGCGGTGGTCGGGCGCGATCTCCTGGGACGCGCGCTGTCCGGCGCCGGCGAGCCGCTCGACGGGGCGCCGCGGCCGATCGGCGAGGGGCTGCGCTCGCTCTGGGGCGCGCCGATCAATCCGGTGCGGCGCCTGCCGCCGGCCGATTTCATCGAGACCGGCATCTCGGCGATCGACGGGATGAACACGCTGGTGCGCGGGCAGAAGCTGCCGGTGTTCTCGGGCTCGGGGCTCCCGGGGCTCGAGCTCGCGGCGATGATCGTCGAGCACGCGCGTGCCCCGCGCGGCGAGGCGTTCGCCGTCGTCTTCGCGGCCATCGGCATCACCGAGCGCGAGACGCGGAGCTTCCTCGACCGGTTCGAAGCGACCGGCGCGGCCGCCCGCAGCGTGCTGTACCTGAACCAGGCGCAGGATCCGCCGATCGAGCGGCTGCTCGCGCCGCGCGCCGCGCTCGCCTGCGCCGAGCACCTGGCGTTCGACCACGGCATGCAGGTGCTCGTGGTGATCGCCGACATCACGCATTACTGCGAGGCGCTGCGCGAGATCGCGGCGGCCCGCGAGGAGGTGCCGGGACGCCGCGGCTATCCGGGCTACATGTACACCGATCTCGCGACGATCTTCGAGCGCGCCGGCGTCCTGCGCGACCGGCCGGGCTCGGTGACGCAGCTCGCCGTGCTGACGATGCCCGAGGACGACATCACCCATCCGATTCCCGATCTCACCGGCTACATCACCGAAGGCCAGGTCGTGCTGTCGCGCGATCTCAATCTGCGCGGCGTGTTCCCGCCCATCGACGTGCTGCCGTCGTTGTCGCGGCTGATGAACGCGGGCATCGGGGCCGGGCGGACCGTGCCCGAGCACCGCCGCTGGGCGGACCAGCTGTACGCCGTCTATGCGCGGGGCCGCGAGGCGCGCATGATGGTCGCGATCGTCGGCGAGGCCGGGCTGACGCCGGGCGATCGCCGGGCGTTGCTCTTCGCCGAGGACTTCGAGCGCGAGTTCGTGCACCAGGGGACGTCCCGGCGCTCGATTGCGGAGACCATCGAGCGCGGCTGGCGACTGCTCGACCGGTTGCCGCCGGAAGATCTGCTGCGTCTCGGGAGCGCCTTGCTCGACGCGCGCGAGCCGCAGCGGGCGGCAGCCGCACGCGCCGGAGAGACCCGATGATCGGCACCGGTCCGGTCCGAGGTCACCCGGTCGAGCCTGATGCGCCTCTCGCGGCGGATCGACCAGGTCGCCAAGGGCGCGGCGCTCCTGGAAAAGAAGCGCGATGCGCTGGTGATCCAGATGTTTGCCCGCGTGCGCCCGACCATCGACGCGCGCCACCGGGTCGAGCAGCAGGCGACGCTGGCCTATCGCTCGCTCGTCGACGCCCTCGCCGCGGCGGGCCGCAGCGACCTCGCGGCGTCCGGATGGCCGAGCCGCGACGTGCGCATCGGAGTGACGGCAGAGGCGCCCCGCCCGGGCATGGTCGCGGCGGACCACTTCGGGCCGGCGCCGACGCTCGTGCGTGGCGCCGCGGCGCGGGCCATGGTGCCCGGGCAACTGGAACCCGCCATCGAGAAGACGGCCCAGGCGTTCGAGCGGCTGCTGGAGATCGTGCTCGCGACGGCGCCGGAGGAGCTCGCAATCCGCCAGCTCGGGCACGCGCTCGCGCACACGGTGCGCCAGGTCAACGTGCTCGAACAACGCGTCACGGTCGACCTCAGGCGCGCGCTGGTCCACGTGCGCAGGACACTGGACGAGCGCGAGCGCGAAGAAGCCGTGCGGCTGCGGCACATCGCGGCACGTGCGCGACGCTGACGCGGGTTCCGTGCGTTGCGCCTGACCGGGCGCTCGGCGGTCACCGCCTGCGCGTGGCCTGGTAAGCCTCGATCAGCGGCAGGATCGCCTGCCGGCGCGCAAGGCTGGCGGCCGGCCAGTGGTCCTTCCGGTCGTAGTACTCGGGCACCGCCGGAACCCCCGGCGGGATGACGACCCACGGCTGCTTCGACTGCGTGAAGATGTGGATGTCCGGCGGCAATGCATCCGGGTCGTCCAGCGTGCCGACGCGGACGAACTTCACCACCGGCCCGGCGCCGGCGTAGTGGCTCCACACGGCGATGCGGCAGTGCGGGCAGCGGGCGATGTCCTGGCCCTGCCCGCTCGCGGAAGGCGTGCGGACGAGCTCGGGCGGGATGCCGAGATCGGTGACGCGATCGGCCTCGATCATCGCGTTCAGCGCGAACGAAGCGCCCGACTCGCGCTGGCACCAGCGGCAGTGGCAGCAGTGCACGAACAGCGGCGCGGTCTCCATGCGGTAGCGCACGGCCCCGCAGTCGCAGCCGCCCTCGACGGGAAACGCGGTCATCCGGACAGTCCTGCTGCCGCGGGCCGTCAGCCGGGGATCTCGGCTTCGACCAGCTGCGCCAGCAGCGCGAGCGACTCCTGCCAGCCGAGGTGGCAGGCCTCGACCGGGATGACGCCCGGGATGCCCTCCTGCACGATGTCGAGCTCGGTCCCGCACGACACCTTCTTCAGCGTCACGGTGACCTGCATCGTGCCCGGCAGGTTCGGGTCGTCGAAGCTGTCCGTGTGCCGGATGCGCTCGTTGGGCACGAGCTCCAGGTACTCGCCGCCGAACGAGTGGCTGTGCCCGGTGCCGAGGTTCGTGAACGACATCCGGAACGTGCCGCCGACCCGGGCGTCCAGCTGGTGCACCTTGCCGGTGAACCCGTGCGGCGGCAGCCACTTGGCCATCGCGTCGGCGTCGAGGAACGCCCGATAGATTCGCTCCGGCGGCGCGCGGAGCACGCGGTGAAGGCGGACGGTATTGGTGGTCATGGTTCCCTCCTGTCTGAATCGATGCCGGCGGTGGTGCTTCGACGAGCCATCGCGGCGGCACCGCTCACTTGCGCGGCGGCAACGGCCCCCGCGCGAGGTTCGGGCGCGCGCCGAAATCGGGCAGGCCGCTCCCCTTGCGCGCGAGCTGGTCCAGCGCGGTCGCCAGCGCCGTCTCGAGCTGGCGATCGTTCCCGGCCACCGCGTCCTGCGGCGCGTTGTCGACCTCGATCTGCGGATCGGTCCCGTAGTTCTCCACGCCCCAGCCGACGTCGTTGAACCAGAACGAGTACTCCGGCTGCGTGGTCTCGGTGCCGTCGACGAGCTTGTGGCGCGGCCAGATGCCGATGACGCCGCCCCAGGTGCGCGTGCCCACCAGCGGGCCGATGCCCATCAGCTTGAACCCGTGCGAGAAGATGTCGCCGTCGGATCCGGCGTGCTCGTTGGTCAGCGCGACGACCGGGCCGGCGACCGCCTCGTCCGGGTACGAGGTCGGCAGCCCCCAGCGCTGCAGGTTGTAGCCGACCCGCTTGCGCGCGACCTTTTCCAGCAGCAGCTGCGAGACGTGCCCGCCGCGGTTGTAGCGGACGTCGACGATCAGCGCGTCGCGGTCGCACTCGGCGTTGAAGTAGCGGTGGAACTCGGCGAAGCCCGCCGACATCATGTCGGGCAGGTGGAAGTAGCCGACGCGGCCGTTCGACTGCGCGTGCACCCACGCGCGGTTCTGCTCGACCCACTCGCGGTAGCGCGCCGGCACTTCGTCGGCGAGCGTCGTCACGAGGACCGTGCGCGTCGTCGCCGCCGCGCCCCTGCCGCGGGCGAGCGCCAGCTCGACCTTCGCTCCCGCCTGGTGCACGAGCAGCGCCTGCGGCGGGCGCTCGCGCGTCACGCGCTCGCCGTTGACGGCCACGATGCGCTCGCCGGCCTCGACCTCGACGCCGACCGCCGCCAGCGGTGAATCGGCGCCCGCGTCCCACGGGTCGCCGCGCACGATCCGCGTGATCGCATAGCCGCCGTCGGCCGGGTCCCACGCGACGTCGGCGGCGAGATGGCCGAGCGTGACCGGCGGCGCGCGCCGGTGGTCGCCGCCCGCTTCGTACGCGTGCGACGTGCCGAGCTCGCCCTGCATCTCCCAGATCAGGTCGGAGAGCTCGCCGCGCGTGGCCACCCGCGCGAGCAGCGGCTCGTAGCGGCCGTAGACCGCCTCCCAGTCGATGCCCGACATGTCGGCGACCCAGAACTGGTCGCGCTGCAATCGCCACACCTCGCGCAGCATCTGCCGCCATTCGGCGCGCGGATCGACCGACACGCGCACGCGGTCGAGGTCGATCCAGCCGCTCTTGCGCGACGGCTTGTCCGCATCGGGGGCGGCCCGCCGGTCGGGGTCGGGACGACGGTGGGCGGGAATGGCGCGCAGCCGCTTGCCGTCGCGCACGACCAGCGTCGCGTGGTCGGCGGCGAGCGTGAAGCCGTCGGCGCTGTCCGCCAGCGTCTCGGTGCGCAGCGTCGTGAAATCGAAGACCTCGAGCCGGCCCGGGCCTTCCTTGTGGCCGCCGCGGCCGTGCGCGCCGACGATCGGCAGCACCGTCCACAGGACCTTGCCGTGCGCGGCGCCCGCGATCTGGCCGAAGCGGTTCTCGGCGACGGGGAACGGCGCGATCCGGCCGGCGATGCCGTCGAGGTCGACGGTGACCGCCTTCGCCTCCGCGGCGCCGCCCGCCGCCCCGGCGCCCTGCCGGCCCGCATCCTCGGCGGCCAGTCCCAGCGGCGCCGGGTCGAACGGCGGGCGCCCGCCGGCCTGCAGCGCGATCAGGTACGGACGCGCCGCGCGCGGGAACGACAGCTCGAACTGCACGCTGTCGTACACCGGATCGAACGTGCGCACCGACAGGAAGTACAGGTAGCGCCCGTCGGGGTCGAACGCCGGGCAGTAGTCGCGGAACTCGGGCTGCGTCACCAGCGTGGTCCGCCCGCCGCGCGCGTCGCACAGCTTGATCGCGCAGTGCCGCGCGTCGGTCCAGAACGAGTAGGCGAGCCACTCGCCGTCGGCCGACCACGCGAGGTCCTCGGTGCGGCCGGCCTCGGAGCGGTCGGCGCGCGTCAGCGTGCCGGCGTCGAGGTCGCCGATCAGCACCTCGTTGCGGTGATTGGCGATCGCCACGCGGCGGCCGCGCGGCGAGGCGCGCATCGCGACCACGCGCCCGACGTCCCACGGCAGATCGCGCGCGCCTTCCTCGGCGTAGACGACGACGCGCTCCTCGCCCGAGCCGTCGGAAACCGCGACGAGCGTCCTGCCGTCGTCGAGCCACTGCCCGTGGCGATGCCGGCCGCCGTCGTCGCTGCCGTGCTGGCGGACCGCGCCCTCCCACAGTGCGAACGAGCAGAGCTTGCCGCGCACGTCGACGGCGAGGCTGTGGCCGGCCGGGTGCACGTTCACGGCACCGAGATGCTCGGCCGCGGGCACGAACCGGCGCGCGGCCTGCGTCCGGTGCGTGTTGAGCGCGATGTCGACGCGCGCCGTGCGGTCGGTCGCCGGGTCGAACAGCCAGATGTCCGCGCCGCACTGGTAGACGATCCGCGTGCCGTCGGTCTGCGCGTGCCGCGCGTAGTAGTCGTCGTGGTCGGTGTGGCGGCGAAGCCCGCCGCCGTCGGGCCGGCACGAGTACAGGTTGCCCACGCCCTCGGCATCGGACAGGAACCAGATGCGATCGCCGATCCACATCGGGCTCGTGAGGTTGCCCGCGAGCTCGGTCATCCGGCGGAACGCTCCGGTGCCGGCCGCGTCGATCCACAGGTGGCCGGCGGTCCCGCCGCGATAGCGCTTCCACCGCGCGGGATCGGCGGTGTTGCGGCCGATGAGCCGGGCGCCGCCGGGCCCGAAGGCGAGGTGATTGACCTGGCCGTACGGCAAGCAGCTCGGGCAGGCCGCCGGCGGGATCGAGCGTGTACGCCCGGTAGTTGCGGAAGAACGGCTGGCCGTAGGTCGTGACGAACAGGATGCGGCCCTCGGGCGTGAAGCCGCGCACCATGACGTCGGGCCCGAGCCAGGTCATCCGGCGCGCGGGCCCGCCGGCGGCGGGCATCAGCCAGACCTCGGGGTGCGCCTCGTCGCGGCCGACGAACGCGATCCACTCCCCGTCGGGCGAGATCGCCGGGGTCGACGGCTCGGAGACGCCGGCGGTCAGCCGGCGCGCGGTCCCGCCGCGGGCGTCGACGCTCCACAGGTCGTCGTCGCTGACGAACAGGATCGTCTCGCGCGAGAGCGCGGGGTGACGCAGATAGCCTCGATCGGTCATGACGTTTCCAGTTGCCGGGTGAGCCGGGGCCGACCATTGTAATGACAAGCGGACGCCGCTGCTGCCGCGCGCAGCGCAGCGCGGCGGGGCGCGGGCCCTCCCGGTGTAAACTCAATATCGACTCGGCAGCAGGGGCATTGCCGCGTTTCGAAGGGGGCGGGATCGTGGACAGCAGGGACAACAGCCAGCGCGCGCTGCTCGACGCGCTGCGGACGTTCGAGCACGGCAAGGTGGTCAGCGCCCGCGAGGCCGTGGCGCTGGTCAGGAGCGGCGACACCATCGCGACCAGCGGCTTCGTCGGCATCGGCTTCGCCGAGAACATCGCGATCGCGCTGGAGACGCGGTTCGTCGAGAGCGGCGGCGACGGGTCGGCCATCGCCTCGCCGCGCGACCTGACGCTGGTCTACGCCGCCGGCCAGGGCGACGGCAAGACGCGCGGGCTCAACCACCTCGGGCACGACGGGCTCGTCAAGCGCGTCATCGGCGGCCACTGGGGGCTCGTGCCCTCGCTGCAGGCGCTCGCCGTCGGCAACCGGATCGAGGCCTACAACCTGCCGCAGGGCGTGATCGCGCACCTCTTCCGCGACATCGCCGCCGGCAAGCCGGGGACGCTGACGCGCATCGGGCTCGGCACCTTCGTCGACCCGCGCTTCGGCGGCGGCAAGATCAACGCGTGCACGAAGGAGGACCTCGTCCGGCTGATGGAGATCGACGGCGAGGAGTACCTGTTCTACAAGGCGTTCCCGATCAACGTCGGCATCGTCCGCGGCACGACCGCCGACCCCGACGGCAACATGACGATGGAGCGCGAGGCGCTGACGCTGGAGGCGCAGGCGATCGCGATGGCCGCGCACAACTCCGGCGGCATCGTCATCGTGCAGGTCGAGCGGATCGCCGAGCGCGGGACGCTCAACCCGCGGCAGGTGAAGATCCCGGGCATCCTGGTCGACTGCGTCGTCGTCGCCGAGAAGCCCGAGTACCACATGCAGACGTTCGCCGAGCCGTACAGCGCGGCGTTCTCCGGCGAGATCCGCGTGCCGAACTCGTCGATCGCGCCGATGGAGATGTCCGAGCGCAAGATCATCGCCCGCCGCGCGGCGCTGGAGCTGAAGCCCAACAGCGTCGTGAACCTCGGCATCGGCATGCCCGAGGGCATCGCCGCCGTCGCGGCCGAGGAGAAGATCATCGACCTCCTGACGCTGACCGCCGAGCCCGGCGTCATCGGCGGCATCCCCGCCGGCGGCCTCAACTTCGGCGCCGCGATCAACACGTCGGCGATCATCGACCAGCCGTCGCAGTTCGACTTCTACGACGGCGGCGGCCTCGACCTCGCGTTCCTCGGGCTCGCGCAGGCCGACCGCCAGGGCAACCTCAACGTCAGCAAGTTCGGGCCGCGGCTCGCCGGCGCGGGCGGCTTCATCAACATCAGCCAGACGGCGAAGGAAGTC
Organism: uncultured beta proteobacterium; assembly: GCA_963832705.1. GTDB lineage: Bacteria > Pseudomonadota > Gammaproteobacteria > Burkholderiales > Casimicrobiaceae > CAIWHR01. The sequence continues at coordinate 123,234 of CAWHVP010000011.1, forward strand.
GTCTTCGTCGGCACGTTCACGGCCGGCCGGCTGACCGTCAAGGTGGCGGACGGCCGCCTGGTCATCCTCGAGGAAGGCGGCGCGCGCAAGTTCGTCGCGGAGGTCGAGCACCGGACGTTCTCCGGCGAGTACGCGATGCGGCGCCGGCAGCGCGGTGCTGTACGTGACCGAGCGCTGCGTGTTCCGGCTCGTCGCCGACGGGCTCGAGCTGATCGAGATCGCGCCCGGCATCGACCTCGAGCGCGACATCCTGGCGCTGATGGACTTCCGGCCGATCATGGACAAGCCGCCGGCGCTGATGGACGAGGCGATCTTCCGCGAGGGGCCGATGGGCCTGCGCGAGCGGCTGCTCGCGATCCCGCTGCCGCGCCGCTTCACCTACGCGCCCGACCAGAACATCTTCTTCATCAACTTCGAGCGGCTGCAGGTGAAGTCGAAGGCCGACGTCGAGGCGATCCGGGCCGAGGTCCTCCGGCAGCTGGCGCCGCTGGGCAAGAAGGTCTACGCGATCGTCAACTACGACGACTTCTCGATCGCCCCCGACGTCGTCGACGCGTACAGCGCGATGGTGCACGACCTCGTCGTCGACCACTACTGCGGGGTCACGCGCTACACGACGTCCGGGTTCCTGCGGGCGAAGCTCGGCGACGCGCTGTCGCGGCGCGGCGTCGCGCCGCACATCTACGAGTCGGCGAAGGAAGCGCAGGCGCACCTGCGCGACGACGAGCGGATCTGAACCGTCACTTCCCGAGCCCGAGCGCCTTCGCCGAGTTGAGGTACTCGCGCGAGCGCTCCGCCACGAACGCGGGGATCGCCTCGAGCGGGATGTCGGTGACCTCGAACCCGCCCTCGACCATCCTGCGCCGCAGGTCCGGGTCCTTGTTGATCGCGTCCATCATGTCGGACACCTGCCTGCGCACCGCGGGCGGCGTCGACTTCGGCACCGCGATGCCGCGGTAGGCGCCGTCGACCCAGTTCATCCCGAGCTCCTTGAACGTCGGCACGTCCGGGAACTGCGGCAGCCGCTTCTCGGTCGCGACCGCCAGCATCCGCATCTTGCCCTTCTGCTGGATCGCGAGCGTCGAGTACGACATCGCCGCCGACACGTGGCCGCCCAGCACCGACGACACGAGGTCGCCGGTGCCCTTGAACGGCACGTAGGTCGTCTTGATCTTCTGCTCGCGGTCGAGCCGCACCTGCGCGAGCTGGTTCGCCGAGTTCGTGCCCGAGCCGGCCAGCGTCACGCCCTCCGGCTTCGCGCGCGCCGCGGCGACGAGGTCGGCGAAGGTCTTGAACGGGCTCGTCTCGGCGACGATCAGCGCGTCGGGCGTGTAGTGGAAGAAGTAGACCGGCACGATGTCCTCGGTCTTGTACTGCGTCTCGGGCTCGAGCGGCTGCAGCACGATGTGCGGCAGGTTGACGCCGGCGATCGTGTAGCCGTCGCCCGGCAGGCTGTTGAGCTGCGACCAGACCAGCGCGCCGCCGGCGCCGGCCTTGTTGACGACCACCATCTCCTGCTTGTACTTCGCCGAGAACACCTGCGCCTGCAACCGCGCGGCGATGTCCGACTCGCCGCCCGGCGCGAACGGGATGATGTACTGCACCGGCTTCTCGGGGTAGGCGGCGAGCACCAGCGTCGCCGCGGCGAGGGCGGCGATGCCGGCGGTCCAGCGGGCGGCGGCGGCGAGCTTCATGGGGACTCCTTCGACGTGGGTGCGCGATCCGGGGTCCGGCCATTCTAGAGGCCGCGACGGCGGAATCAAAGCGGCGGCGTCGAGGACGGCGGCGGGCATGCCCCGCCGAGGGCCGCGCTACAATGGCCGGACAAGGAGGAGTCGCGCGATGACGATCTCGATGTACGACGCGTCGGTGCCGGTGTTCATCCGGATGCTCGGCAACCTGAAGGGGATCCTGCAGAAGGCGAGCGCCTACGCGCAGGAGAAGAGGATCGAGGAGTCGGCGCTGCTCTCCGCCCGCCTCTTCCCGGACATGCTGCCGTTCACGCGGCAGGTGCAGATCGCGACCGACTTCGCGCGCGGCACCGGCGCGCGGCTGGCCGGCCGCGAGCCGCCGTCGTTCGAGGACAAGGAGCAGACGTTCGCGGAGCTCGTCGGCCGCGTCGAGCGCACGATCGAGTACCTGCGCACGCTCGGGCCCGCCGACGTCGACGGCTCGGAAGCGCGCGAGATCGTCCGGCCGATCCGCGGCGAGCCGAAGAAGTTCACCGGCATCAACTACCTGCTGTCCTACGCGCTGCCGAACTTCTACTTCCACACGACGACCGCGTACGCGATCCTGCGGCACAACGGCCTCGTCGTCGGCAAGACCGACTACATCGGCACGTTCGGCTGACGCGCTCGGCCCGCTCGACCCGAACAGCCCGTTCGGCCCGCTCGGAGCGGGCGAGATGCCGGGAGGGGGCCACGGCTCCACCCTCCGAGCCCCAGTCGGGTTGCGCCGGGGCCCCCTCCCGGCATCTCGCTGCGGGGAGCACGGACTCCTCGACGCAACGTGACCGCAACTTAACGAGTAGCCCGCGTGGGGTGTCCGCACAGCCCGACTGGGTCTCGGAGGGCGGCGCGGACACCGCACGCGGGCTACGCGCAGACGAGCGGTTTCCTCGACGGCAGCGCGGACATCCCGCGCAGAAGAACGGTCAGCCCTCGATCGGCGGCTGCTCGTACGCCTCGATCGCCCGGCGCAGCGGGACCGGGATCGGCATCGAGCGCCGCGCCACCGGGTCGGCGCAGACGTAGACGACCTCGCCGCGCGTGATCAGCGCGCCGTCGCGCCAGATCGCGAGCGCGAAGGCGATGCTCGAGCGGCCGAGGCGCGCGGCACGGCATCCCACCTCGATCACCTCGTCGTAGCGCGCCGGGGCGAGGTACTCGACCGTCGACTTGACGGCGAACACGTCGACGCCGATGCCGGCGAACGCGGCCGGATACGGCAGCCCGATCGCGCGCCAGTACTCGGTGATCGCCACGTCGAAGTACGTCAGGTAGTGGCCGTTGAAGACGATGCCCTGCAGATCGGTCTCGGCCCAGCGGACGCGCAGCTGCTCGCGCAGGCGGAATGCATCACGTTTGATCATATTTTGGTTCCGGCTTCAGAACGATTGATTCTTTGCCTTGCGGAACTCCCGGCCCGGGTCGAGGGTCGGACGGGTTCGGCATCCTGTGCGGACGCATCCGTCCGCCGCGCCGCAGCGCGCCGGGACCAGGCCGCCCTCGCGGCATCCGGCTCGTCTTGGGGACCACAGGCACCACCATCCCGCAGGAGGAGACCCCTCATGAAGATTTCCAGGCATCGCCATTTGCGCGCCGACACGGATTCCCCGTTGCCGTCGCCGCCCATCAACCCTACTGCCGTCGTGGCGAGCGCCGCCGCGAGTCCCGCCGCAGGCGCGGCGCCGTCGCTGCCCGCGCTCGTCGCCGGCGTGTTCACGCGGCTCAAGCTCGCGCAGCGCGTGCGCGTGCTGCGCCGCCTGCTGCGCCCGGTCGGCCCGATGGCGCTCGCCGTCGTCGGCGGCGGCGTGTTCGCCAAGTATGCGCTGCAGGCCCGGTGGGATCGCATGTCGGTGTCGCTTGAGGACGCCGCGGCCGTCACGTCGGCGCAGGTCTTCGATCTCGTCCGCTACGTCGAGCAGGCCAACCCGGCGGTCCTGCAGCAGGTGATGGCGTTCCTCGCGCGCGACACGACGGCGATGGCGGCGCTCGGCGCCGGGGTCACGGCGATCCTGCTGCAGCAGATGGCGCGCACGGGCGATCAGCCGGTCGCCCGCGGCTCGGGAAACCGGTAGAACAGCGCGTTGAGGTGACGCGCGACGGCGGCGATGTCGTCGTCGCCCCAGGCGAGCCCCGCGCTCGCCTGCCAGCGGCGGACCTCCGTGACCAGCGTCGCCCAGTCGGTCACGCGCTTCGCGCTGCGCCAGTGCACCTTCTCGGAGTGGCAGGCGATGCAGTGCGTGTCGTAGAGCAGTGCGCCGCCTTCGCCGGTCGCTGCCGCGCCGGCGGCGCCGGCGGTCGCGGCCAGCACGGCAGCGAGCGCCGCGGCCATGGCCGGCGCGGCCAGCAGCATCGTCGCTCGCTTCACCGCCGCGCCCTCACCCCTGGCCCTCTCCCGCGCGCGGGAGAGGGTGCCGCGCAGCGGCGGGTGAGGGCCGTTCCTTGTCGTCCACCGATGCTCACCCCAGCGACGGCGCGAGCGCGCGCCGCACCGCGGCTTCCGGCTCGCCGCTGCGCGCGGCCAGGTCCGCGACCTGATCGTCGCCGATCCGGCCGACGGCGAAATACGTCGCCTGGGAGTGGGCGAAGTAGAAGCCCGACACCGCGGCCGCCGGCAGCATCGCGTAGCTCTCGGTCAGCGTGATCCCGAGCTCGGGCGCGCGCAGCAGGTCGAACAGCGGGGCCTTGACGCGGTGGTCCGGGCAGGCCGGATAGCCGGGGGCGGGACGGATGCCGCGGTACTCCTCGCGGATCAGCTCGGCGGCGGCGAGCTGCTCGCCCGGCGCGTAGCCCCACAGCTCGCGGCGGACCTTCATGTGCAGCCACTCGGCGAACGCCTCGGCCAGCCGGTCGGCCAGCGCCTTCAGCATGATCGCGCCGTAGTCGTCCTTCTTCGCCGCGAATTCCGCGAGCTTCTTCTCGATGCCGAGGCCGGTCGTGACGGCGAAGGCGCCGAGGTAGTCGGCGATCCCCGAGGCCTTCGGCGCGACGAAATCGGCGAGGCAGTAATTGGGCTTGCCCGGCGGGCGCTCGTTCTGCTGCCGCAGGTTGCGCCAGGTCAGCGCGACCTTCGTCCGCGCGTCGTCGGCGTAGATCTCGATGTCGTCGCCGACCGCGTTGGCCGGCAGCAGCGCGACCACGCCGTTGGCCGTGAGCCAGCGCCCCTGGATGATCCGGTCCAGCATCGCGCGCCCCTCGGCGTGGACCGCGCGCGCCGCCTCGCCGACGACGGGATCGTCGAGGATCGCCGGGTACGGCCCCGACAGCTCCCACGACTGGAAGAACGGCCCCCAGTCGATGCAGCGCGCGATCTCGGCGAGATCGGCGTTCCTCAGCTCGCGCCGGCCGACGAACGCGGGGACCGGCGGCTTGAAGTGCGCCCAGTCCGGCGCGAACGCGTTCGCGCGCGCGGCGGCGAGCGGGATCAGCTTCGGTCCCTTCTTGCCCGCGTGCTGCGCGCGCACCTTCTCGTAGTCGGCGGCGACGTCGGCGACGTACGCCGCGCGCAGGTCCGTCGACAGCAGGTTGGAGGCCACGCCGACCGCGCGCGACGCGTCGGGCACGTAGACGGTGACGCCGGCGTAGTGCGGCGCGATCTTGACCGCCGTGTGCACGCGCGACGTCGTCGCCCCGCCGATCAGCAGCGGCTGCGTCATGCCGAGGCGCTGCATCTCGGAGGCGACGTGCGCCATCTCCTCGAGCGAGGGCGTGATCAGGCCCGAGAGCCCGACGATGTCGGCGTTCCTCTCGCGCGCGACGTCGAGGATCTTCTGCGCCGGCACCATCACGCCGAGGTCGATGACGTCGAAGTTGTTGCACTGGAGCACGACGCCGACGATGTTCTTGCCGATGTCGTGGACGTCGCCCTTGACCGTCGCCATCACGATCGTGCCCTTGGGCTTGCCGGCGTCGCCCGAGCGCGCCTTCTCCTCCTCGATGTACGGGACGAGGTGGCCGACCGCCTGCTTCATCACCCGCGCCGACTTGACGACCTGCGGCAGGAACATCCTGCCGGCGCCGAACAGGTCGCCGACGACGTTCATGCCCGCCATCAGCGGACCCTCGATCACCTCGATCGGCCGCGCGTACTTCTGCCGCGCCTCCTCGGTGTCCTCGACGATGTGCGTGGTGATGCCCTTGACCAGCGCGTGCGCGAGGCGCGACTCGACGCTCTCCGCGCGCCAGGCGAGGTCCTCGACGACCACCTTGCCCTGCGCCTTCACCGTCTCGGCGAACGCGACCAGGCGCTCGGTGGCGTCGGGCCGGCGGTTCAGCACGACGTCCTCGACCCGCTCGCGCAGCTCGGGCGGAATCTCGTCGTAGACGCCGAGCTGCCCGGCGTTGACGATGCCCATCGTCATGCCGGCGCGGATCGCGTGGTAGAGGAACACCGTGTGGATCGCCTCGCGCACCGGCTCGTTGCCGCGGAACGAGAAGCTCACGTTGGACACGCCGCCCGACACCTTGGCGTGCGGCAGGTGCGCGCGGATCCAGCGCGTCGCGTCGATGAAGTCGACCGCGTAGTTGTTGTGCTCCTCGATCCCCGTCGCGATCGCGAAGACGTTGGGGTCGAAGATGATGTCCTCGGGCGGGAAGCCGATCTTCTGCGTGAGGAGCTCGTAGCAGCGCTGGCAGATGCCGATCTTGCGCTCGAAGGTGTCGGCCTGGCCCTTCTCGTCGAACGCCATCACGATGACCGCCGCGCCGTAGCGGCGCACGAGCTTCGCCTGCCGCAGGAACTCGGCCTCGCCCTCCTTCATCGAGATCGAGTTGACGACGCTCTTGCCCTGCACGCACTTCAGGCCCGCCTCGATCACCTCCCACTTCGACGAGTCGATCATCACCGGCACGCGCGCGATGTCGGGCTCGGAGGCGATGAGGCTGAGGAACCTCACCATCGCCGCCCTGGAGTCGAGCATCGCCTCGTCCATGTTGACGTCGATGATCTGCGCGCCGTTCTCCACCTGCTGGCGCGCGACCTCGACCGCGCCGGCATAGTCGCCGGCGAGGATCAGCTTGGCGAAGGCGCGCGAGCCGGTGACGTTGGTGCGCTCGCCGACGTTGACGAACAGCGAGTCGTCGGCGACGTTGAGCGGCTCGAGGCCGGAGAGGCGCATCAGGCGGGACATGGGGGCGTGCTTGAAGTACGCGCGCGAGGCAGCGGCCGGCGGGTCATTCGGCAGCGGGCTGCGCGGCGACGGCGTCGTCGGCGCGCGGCAGCCTGCGCGGCGGGAGGTTCGCGCACCGCCTCGGCGATCGCGCGGATGTGCGCGGGCGTGGTGCCGCAGCAGCCGCCGACGATGTTGACGAAGCCGTGGGCGGCGAAATCGGCCAGCAGCCGCGACGTCTGCTCGGGCGTCTCGTCGTAGCCGGTCTCGGCCATCGGGTTCGGCAGCCCGGCGTTCGGGTAGCAGGAGACGTAGGTGTCGGCGACCCGCGCGAGCTCCTCGATGTACGGGCGCATCAGCGCCGCGCCCAGCGCGCAGTTGAGCCCCACCGCGAGCGGCCGCGCGTGGCGCACCGAGTTCCAGAACGCCTCGGTCGTCTGCCCGGACAGCGTGCGGCCCGACGCGTCGGTGATCGTGCCCGACACGATGATCGGCAGCCGGCGGCCCGCGCGCTCGCACCACGCGTCGATCGCGAACAGCGCCGCCTTGGCGTTCAGCGTGTCGAACACCGTCTCGACCAGCAGCAGGTCGACGCCGCCTTCGGCCAGCGCCTCGATCGCCTCGGTGTAGGTGGCGACCAGCGCGTCGAACGACGTGTTGCGCGCGCCGGGGTCGTTGACGTCGGGGGAGATCGACGCGGTGCGGTTGGTCGGCCCGATCGCGCCGGCGACGAAGCGCGGCTTGTCGGGAGTGAGCGCGGTCCACCGGTCGGCGCACTCGCGCGCGATCCGCGCCGCGGCGAGGTTGATGTCGCGCACGCTGCCTTCGAGGTGGTAGTCGGCCTGCGCGATCGCCGTCGCGTTGAACGTGTTGGTCTCGATGATGTCGGCGCCCGCCTCGAGATAGGCGTCGTGGATCGCGCGGATCACGTCGGGCCGGGTCAGCGCCAGGAGGTCGTTGTCGCCCTTGACGTCGTGCGGATGGCCGGCGAAGCACGCGCCGCGATAGTCGGCCTCGGTCAGGTGCCGGCACTGGATCATCGTGCCCATCGCCCCGTCGAGGATCAGGATGCGCTCGTCGAGGAGCCTCGCGAGCAGCGCGGATCGGTCGGTGGCGAGGGTGGTGGGCATGGTCGGGGTCTGCGGCCGCTCCGGGAGGGCCGGGGGCGATTGCCGCCGCGCCGCGCGGAGGCGGGACGAGGCGGCACACGCCAACCTGTGATTATATCGGGCGAACCAATCGGCCTAACGATCCATCGGACCCTGTGCTAGAGTTTCGGCCCATGAAACATCTGAAGCCACGGGAAGCGTTCGACTTCCTGCACCAGCATCCGGACGCGGTCTTCGTCGACTGCCGCAGCGAGATGGAGTACCTGTTCGTCGGCCACCCGGTCGGCGCGCACCACGTCGCCTGGAACGACGGGCCCGACTGGGATGTCAATCCGCACTTCGTCGGCCAGGTGCGCAAGATCGCGAGCATGAACCGGCCGGTGCTCCTGATCTGCCGCAGCGGCCAGCGCTCGATCAGCGCCGGCCAGGCGCTGGAGCAGGCGGGCTTCGCCGAGATCTACAACGTGCTCGAGGGCTTCGAAGGCCCGCTCGACGACACCCACCACCGCAACACGGTCTCCGGCTGGCGCAAGGAAGGCCTGCCGTGGGAACAGTCGTAGGCCGCTCCGCCCGGCCTGCGCCTTCGCCTCAGCTTCCCTTCTCGCAGGCGCCGATCCTGATGTCGGTGCCCGGGTAGCCCGCCTGCAGCCCGCGCACGCGGGCCACGACCGCCGCCTCCGGATCGCGGATCACGAGGTGCGTCGCGACCGTCGTCTGCTGCCGCGGCCCGACGAGCACGTCGCGGACGCCCTGGCTGCGGAGCTCGGCGGCGCCCGCGTTGGCCGCCTCCTCGGTCGTGTAGGCGCCCAGCGCGATCGTGTAGCGCAGGTTGCCGGTGTCGACGACGCTCACGCTCTTCACGCCGGCCGCCTTGAGCTCGTCGACGCGCCGGTCGATCGCGGCGCGGTTCCCCGAGCGGGGGAGGTAGGCCCAGAACGCGGTCGTCGTCTCGACCCGCCGGGGGGTCAGCAGGCGGCCCAGCCCCGCCGGCTCGAGCTCGGCGAGCGCCCGCGCGCGCTCGGCGTCGCCGAACGGGCCCCAGTCGAGGCAGACGTCGGCCAGCGCCGCGACCTTCGACGGGCCGAGCGCCGCGACCTGCTGCGGGGTCAGCAGCCGGATCTTGCCGGGCTGCACCTGCTCGGCGAGCCGCGCCGCCTCGCCGCCGCCGCCGCGGTCGGGCCACGCGTAGGCGAACAGCAGCAGGTTCGCGAACAGCAGGACGAGGGCGAGCACGCGCATGGCGGAACGTCGGGACCGGGCGTCAGTCGGTATCGGCCAGCGCCAGCACGCCCTCGAGGACGAGGTGCTCGACGACCTCGACCGCGCCGTCGACGTGCGGCGCGATCTCGCCCGCGGCCCCGCCGGACAGGAAGCACTTGACCTCGGCGGTCGGGCTCGCGAGCCGCGCGCGCATCATCCGGATCGCGCCCGCGATCGCCTGCGTCGCGCCCGAGTAGAGCGCGTCGCCCGTGTTGGTCGGGAAGTCCTGGAAGCTTCCCGCCGGGACCTTGAGCCCGGCCGTGTGATCGGCGAGCGAGCGCAGCATCAGCTGCAGCCCCGGCAGGATCAGCCCGCCGCGGAACACGCCTTCGCCGTCCAGCGCGTCGACCGTCACCGCGGTGCCCACGTTGACGACGACGGCGGGCTGCGGAAAGAGCTCGGCCGTCAGCAGCCGCTGCCGCGCCGCGACCAGCGCGGCCCAGCGGTCGGCGCCCAGCTGCGCCGGCTGCTCGTAGCGATTGAGGACGCCGCCGGCCGCCGCCGACGCAGCGAGCCATTGCGCCGGCGTGCGCCAGCGCGCGAGCTGCGCTTCGACGCGCATCCGCGCCCGCTCGCCGGCGACGTTGACCCCGACGACCTGCGCGGGGCGCGGCAGGTTCTGCCATTCGCGCAGCGCCAGCGTGCCGATGTCGGCGTTGGGCGTCGCGCCGAACGAAATCCAGCCGCGCCCCGAGTGCAGGCCCCACTTGGTGCGGCTGTTGCCGATGTCGAGGGCGAGGATCCGGCTCAACTGATCGCCTCTCCGGGAGCTCAGGCCTTGCGCAGCGAGATCTCGCCGGAGAGGAAGCGCGTGCGGCGCGGGCCGTCGGCGAGCACCAGCGCGCCGCTCGCGTCGACGCCCGCGACCTTGCCGGTGACCGTCGCGCCGTCCGGCAGCAGCAGCCGCACGAGCTTGCCCTGGTAGGCGTGGCGGTGCTGCCACTCGGCGGCGAACGCGGCGAAGCCTTCGCTCGAGTAGCGCGCGAGCACGTCGGCGAGCTCGCAGAGCAGGCGCGCGAGCAGCCGGTTGCGGTCGATCGCCGGCGCGCGCCTTCCGGCGATCGTCGCGAGGTCGGTCACCGGCTGCAGGATGTCCTTGCGCACGGCCGCGGGCAGCCGGACGTTGAGGCCGATGCCGATGACCGTCGTCGACGGGCCCAGCGCGTCGCCGTTCAACTCGATCAGGATGCCGCCGAACTTCAGGTGCTTGTGGATCAGGTCGTTCGGCCACTTGAGCGCCACGCCGGTGAAGCCCTCGGCCTCGAGCGCGCGGGCGACGGCCACGCCCACCGCCAGCGACAGCCCGGCCAGGAAGCCGGCGCCCTGCTCGAACTGCCAGCCGAGCGAGAACGTGAGGCTGCCGCCGAACACGCCGGTCCACGTCCGCCCGCGGCGGCCGCGCCCTGCCGTCTGCAGCTCCGACGCCAGCGCGATGCCGTGGATGTCGCGCCGCGCCATCCGCCGCGTCAGCTCCGACGACGTCGAGTCGATCTCGTCGACCACTTCGATCGTGACCGGCGTCGCCGTGCCGCGCTCCGCGTCGAGCGTCGCCAGCCGCGCCTTGACGGCCGCCGGGTCGAGGAAGTTCGGCCGCTCCAGCAGCCGGTAGCCGCGGCCCTTGATCCGCTCGAGCGCGAGCCCGGCCGCCTCGGCGTCCTTGAGCACCTGCGACACCCGCGCGCGCGTCAGGCCGACCTTGGCCGCGAGGTCCTCGCCGGACGCAAATTCCCCGTCCGCGAGTTGGCGCAACAGCGAGATTCCGAGCGGAGTGAGCACTTATTAATCAACCTTCGGGATAACCTGAAATGGTACACGCCCCGGGGCGATGGGGATGCGGCCCTCGATGCCGCCCCGACGCAGGCGCCAGCGCGGCGGCCTGCGGCTCGCGGCTGCCTCGCGCCGCACCCGGGTTCGCCGAGCGCCCGGCGCTACGCGAGGAGCTTCAGCACCTCGGCGTGCAGCGCCCGGTCGCCGCAGGCGACGACGTTGCCGCCTTCCTCGCAGTTGCCGCCCGACCACGACGTGATGGCGCCGCCGGCGGCGGTCACGATCGGCATCAGCGCCTGCACGTCGTAGGCCTGCAGCGACGACTCGATCACGACGTCGATCAGGCCCATCGCCAGCAGGCAGTAGGCGTAGCAGTCGCCGCCCCAGCGGGTGAGGCGCGCGCGGTCGGCGACGCGGTCGAACGCCGCGCGTTCCGCGGCGGTCCGGAACATCCGCGGATCGGTGCAGGCGACGACGGCGTCGGCCACCGCGCGGCAGTGCCGTGTCCGCAGCGTCCGGCGCTCGCCGCCGCGCCGCCACTGCGCGTCGCCGTCCGCGGTCGCGACGAACGACTCGCCGACGTAGGGCTGGTGGGCGACGCCGGCGACGACGCGCTCGCCGTCGTGGAGCGCGATCAGCGTCGCCCAGTGCATCTGCCCGAGGATGAAGCTGCGCGTGCCGTCGATCGGGTCGATCACCCACGTGTAGCGCGAGGCGCCCTTCTGCCAGCCGTGCTCCTCGCCGCGAAGGCCGTGGTCGGGGAAGGCGCGCGTGATCTCGGCGCGGATCACCGACTCCGCGGCCTGGTCGGCGACGGTGACCGGGTCGTAGCCGCGTGCGCCGCCCTTGTCCTCGACGTCGATGGCGACGCGGAAGTGCGGCAGGATCACCTCGCCGGCCGCCTGGGCGGCGCGCAGCGCGAATTCGAGGAAGTCGACGGGACGGGACGCGGTCATGGGGGCGGCTGCGCGGACGGGGACCCTATCTTCGCATGCGCCGCGCGGCGCCGGCGAGCGCCGCGCTCAGCCCGGCGCGAGCAGCTCGCGCTCGCGCTCCGCCGACAGCACGCTGCGCCACGCTTCCGCATTGGCCCGCGTGCCGAGCCACGCCGCGGTGTCGTCGACGGTCTCACCCAGCGGCCGGATCGCCAGCCCGCTCGCCGCGGCGCGGCGGCAGTCGACGTCCATGAAGCCGGCGAACTCCGGGTCCGTCGAGGGAATCCACAGCGGCAGGCCGGTCCAGGGCTCGACGCCGGCGCCGACGAGGCGCGCCTCGTCGATCCAGCGCGGCGTCACCGGCGTGCCGTCCGGCGGCGCCGTGGCGGCGAGGGCCTCGATCAGCGCGCCCATCGTCCACAGGCCGGCCGGGCTGCAGGCGTTGAACGTGCCGGCGCGCCCGGTCGTGGCGAGGTCGAGCAGCCAGGCCGCGAGGTCGCGCGCATCGACGAACTGCAGCGGCCGCTCCGGCGGCGCCGGCACGACGGCCTCCGCCGCCCGGGAACCGAGCAGGTCGGGCCGGCGGAAGCGCGCGACCCAGTAGGCGAAGCGATCGGTCGGATCGTGCGGACCGACGATGAGGCCCGGGCGCACGACCAGCGCGCGCTCGCCGAACACCGCGCGCACCTCGTCCTCGCAGCGCGCCTTGAGCGCGCCGTAGTGCGCCATCACGTCCTCGGTCGCCGGATCGGCGAGCGCGGCGACGGGCGCGGACTCGTCGAGGCCGGGCCGGCTCGCATCGGCGTAGACGGACAGCGACGAGACGAACGCGTAGCGCCCGACGCGCCCTTCGAGGAGATCGCAGCCGGCGCGCACGCACCGCGGCACGTAGCCGCTGGTGTCGATCGCCACGTCCCATTCGCCCGCGGCGAGCGGTACGAGGCCCGGGGCGATCCGCGGATCGCGGTCGCCGGCGACCATCGTCGCCCGCGCGCCCCACGGCACGGCGGTGCGGCCGCGCGTGAACGTCGTGACGTGGTGCCCGCGGGCGAGCGCGTTCTCGACGAGGTGCCGGCCGAGGAAGCGCGTGCCGCCGAGGACGAGAATCCTCATCCGCGCGGCACGATCGCGACGCCGGCGAGCTTCTCCTGCGCCTCGATCAGCGACGCGATGTACTTGTCGCCGAAGCCGAGCAGGTTGGCCTGCACCATCGACTGGTGGACGGCCTCGCCGACGATCGCCGTCGTCGGCAGCATCTCGGCGAGGTGCGTGTAGTAGCGCAGGTCCTTCATCGCGTTGACCAGCGTGAACTTGAGCCCCGACAGGTCGCCGTCCTGCAGCATCTTGCCGACCAGCAGCTGGAAGATGCCCGAGTTGACGGCGCCCGCGGAGATCACGTCGTGCAGCTTCTGCAGCGACACCCCGGCCTTGGCCGCCGTGGCGACGGCCTCGGCCGTCGACGTCGCGATCGACATCGCCATGAAGTTGTTGATGAGCTTCAGCGTGTGGCCGTGCCCCGGCGGCCCCGCGTGGATGACGTTCTCGCAGAACGCGGAGAGCACCGGCTTCAGCGCGGCGAACACCGCGTCCTCGGCGCCGACCATCGTGTTGAGCCGGCCCTCTTCCGCCTCCTTCGGCGTGCGGGCGAGCGGCGCGTCGACGAACTCCGCGCCCTTGGCGACGAACGCCGCGCGCAGGACGGCGGTGGACGCGGGCTCGGCCGTCGACGTGTCGACGACGACGAGGCCCGGGCGCGCCGCGGCGAGCAGGCCGTTCGCGCCGTGGACCACCGCCTCCACCTGCGGCGTGCCGGTGACGCAGAGGAAGACGATGTCCGAGCTCTTCGCGAGCTCGGCCGGCGTCGCCGCTTCCTTCGCGCCGGCGGCCAGCAGGTCCTCGACCGGCTTGCGGTTGCGGTGCACGCACACGGTCAGCGGAAAACCCTTGGTGACGATGTTCTTCGCCATCCCGTGCCCCATCAGCCCGATGCCGATGAAGCCGATCCGCGGCTTGGCCGCCGTTCCCGTCGTTGTGCTCATCGCGTGCTCCGCCGGAAAAAGTTCGACCCGACCGCAATCGGCCGGGCCAGCGCGACGATTGTACCGCTCAATCCGCGGCCTCCGCGCGGCCGTCATGACGCGACCGCTCGGTGTGGTCGGCTGCGCACGATCGCGGGCCGACGCAGCCCTGCGGGCGCGATCGTGTCGGCCCCGCTCACTCCCTCAGTCGACGGCGGTCGGCTCCTCGGGCACCGCGCGCCGCCCCTGCCGGCGCTCGTGCCACGCGAGCAGCAGGCCGCTGCGCGGCGATGATCGCCATGCCCGGCGAGCGAGTAGCGGTCGGGGAAGTTGCCGAAGACGAGCCAGCCGAGCAGCACCGCCCAGACGAGCTGCGCGTAGGTGAACGGCGTCAGCGCCGAGGCCGGCGCGCGCTGGAACGCGCGGATGAACATGAAGTGCCCGAGCGTCGCGGGCGCGCCGAACAGCACCAGCAGCGAGAGGTCCAGCCACGACATCGCGGCCCGGTAGTCGAGGAACGGCAGCAGCGCCGCCATCATCACCGTGCCGCACAGCGCCGGATAGAACAGCGTCACCAGCGGGTCGTCGCCGCGCAGCTTGCGGGTCAGCACCTGGTAGAACGCGTAGCAGCCGGCGGCGCCCAGCACCAGCAGCGCGGCGCCGTGCAGGATCGACGCCCCCGGCCGGACGATCAGCAGCATGCCGACGAAGCCCGCGGCGACGAACGCCCAGCGCGCCCGCGTCATCCTCTCCTTCAGCAGGACGACCGACAGCAGCACGACGAGGATCGGCGTCGTGTAGTTGATCGCCGTCGCGTCGGCGAGCGGCAGCCAGCGCAGCGCGGCGATGAAGAACAGCGACGAGCCGACGAGCATCGTCCCGCGCGCGATCTGCAGCCAGGGCTGCGCCGAGCGCACGATGCCCCAGCCGACGCGCGGCGCGAGCCACGCGGTCATGACCGCCGCCTGCACGCCGTGGCGCCCGAGCACGACCAGCGGCACCGGGTAGCGCTCGGCCAGGTACTTGGCGATCGCGTCGGCCAGCGAGAAGCAGCGCGACCGCGCCGACGACCAGCAGCACCGCCGAGACCGGGACGTGCGACGCGTGACGGTGGGGGCTCATTCCAGTTTCGCGTTCCGGCGACGGACGGCAGCGGCTAGAGCACTGAATCGGTGAGGCGCGCGAGGTTCTCCAGCGTCCGCCGCCCCCGCGGCAGGCGCCTGCGCTGCTCGCGCGTCACCGGCCTCGCGCCGCGACGGTAGCGGTCCTGGATCGCGTGCAGCGCCGCGGCGACGCCGGCGTCGCGGATCAGCACGCTCACCTCGGAGTTGAGCGCGAACGAACGGATGTCGAGATTCGACGAGCCGATCAGCACGATGTCGTCGTCGACGCTCATGTGCTTCGCGTGCAGGAAGCTCTTCGTGCGCTGCAGGATGCGCACGCCGGCGTCGAGCATCGCGTCGTAGTACGACTCCTGCGCGAGCTGCACCAGCGGCTTGTTCGACTTGGCATCGACGATCAGCTCGACCGCGACGCCCCGCCGCGCGGCCGTGCACATCGCCGTCAGGAACGCTTCGCTCGGCACGACGTAGGGGGCGGTCAGCACGACCCGCGACGCGGCGCCGTACATCAGCGCGATCATGATCGCTTCCGCCGTGCCCTGGTTGTAGCCGGGTCCGGAGGGCAGCACCTGCGCGCGCCCGCCCGGCACGACGCTGCCTTCCCACGGCGTGCGCAGGTCGACCTCCGGCGGCAGGTCGTCGGTCTCGAGATAGCGGTCGGCGAGCAGCAGCGCGTGCAGGTGCCGGACGATCGGCCCGGTCGCGCGCACGGCGAGCTCCTCGTTGACGAGCCCCGGATTCGCGCCGTCGCCGACGAGGTTCTGCGAGCCGAAGTACGCGACGGCGCCGTCGACGACGGCGATCTTGCGGTGGTTGCGCAGGTCGAAGCGCGCCGCGTTCGCGCCCCACAGCGACAGCGGCATCACCGCGACCACCTCGCAGCCGGCGGCGCGCAGCGCGGGCCCGAGGCCTTTGATGCCGGCGCGCGAGCCGATCGCGTCCATCAGCACCCGGACGGCGACGCCGCGGCCGGCGGCGCGGATCAGCGCGTCGGCGACCGACCGGCCGGTCGCGTCGTCCTCGAAGATGTAGTACAGCAGGTGCGCGAACCGCGTCGCGCCGTCGATGTCGGCGACGAGCCGCGCGATCGCCGGCTGATAGTCGGGCAGGAGCTCGAAGCGGTTGCCGTCGACCGGCGGGAATTCGGACAGCTCGCCGGCGAGCGCCAGCGCCGGCCGGATCGTCGGGTTGCCGTCGCCCCAGGCCTGCTGCGTCCCGGCCAGCGCCCGCGGCTCGACGCGCCGGATGGTCTCGTGGATCCGCTTCTGCAGCGCGAGCCGGCGCCGCGGCAGGTAGGCGCGCCCGATCAGCAGGTAGACGACGAGCCCCGCCCACGGCCAGAACAGGATCAGCAGCAGCCACGCGCGGGCCGACGCCGCCGTGCGTCGCTGCGGCACGAGGATCAGCGCCGCGATGCGCAGCGCCCACTCGCTCGCGACGTAGAGCGTGCCCCAGGGAATGTGGTCGAACGTCACGAGAAGGATCGCATCGGCAACTGCGGGGCTCGCGACGGAATGGCGCAGAAGCGCAGGCGGGGATTTTACGACCGGACCGGCCTTCGCCACAATTTTCCGGCATCCGCGCCGGTCACCGGTCGCCGCCCCTGGCGCCGCCGCCCTGACGCCACCGTCTCGCGTTCGCCGCGCGTTCTCCGCTAACATGGGTCGGCCGCGGGCACCCCCGGGCGGCGAACCCGCAGGCGCACGACGGGCGGCACGGCCGGACGCGAGGACAGGTGCAAGCAATGACCATGAGCGTGCAGGAGCACGAGGCCGCGCTGGCGAGGGAGCCGTAGTGGTGCGGCCCGACCGCCGGCGCACGAGCGCATGGCCCTGGCTGCCCGTGCTCGTCCTGCTGCACGCGGCGGCCTTCGGTGCCGGTGCCGCCGACCCGGCATCGCCGGTCGACGCGAACCCGCCGGCGCGGTTCGCGGTCGAGACCGTCACGATCGAGCTCAACGGCGAGTCGCAGCGCGTCGACATCTACCGCCCGGCCGCCGCCGCGGCGGCGGCCGCGGCCGATCGCGTCGCCGTCGTCGCCCACGGCTTCGGCCGCACGCGGGTGCGCCATCGCGATCTCGGGCAGGCGCTGGCGACGGCCGGCGTCACGGCCGTCATCCCGGACCTGCCGAACACCGTCAACCTCTGGGGCAACGGCGAGGCCGTCGTCGAGCTCGTCCACCGGCTCGAAGCCGGCGCGGCGGGACTGCCGCCGGTCGACCGCGCGCGCCTCGTCCTCATCGGCACGTCGGCCGGCGGGCTGGCGACGGTGATCGCCGCCGCGCAGCTGCCGGGCCTCGCCGGCTGGATCGGCCTCGATCCCGTCGACGGCTCCGGCATGGGCGCGGAAGCCGCCGCCAGGCTGACGATGCCCGCCGTGGTCCTGCTGGGTCCCTCGTCGAGCTGCAACCTCTTCGGCACCGGTCGCAACGTCGCGCGGGCGGTGCCCGACCTGCGCCGCGCGCCGGTGATGCACGGCGCCTCGCACTGCGATTTCGAGGGGCCGACGAACCGCTTCTGCGAGACGATGTGCGGCCGCGCGTCGGGCGAGAGGCAGGCGCGCATCCGCGCCGAGACGGTCGCCGCGGCGCTGGAGCTGCTGCCCGGCTCTCCCGTCGCGAGGCGGCCGCCGGGCG
>CAWHVP010000012.1:0-161443 GCA_963832705.1 uncultured beta proteobacterium
ATGTCGGCGATGCCGTTAGGAGTTTGCGTCCGCCATTGGCGCGATCGAGTTGACCCACGCGACGGTCGCAGTTCGCCGGTCGCGGACATTTTGCAAAGATCGTCGAGGGGGCCGCTGCTCCTCGCCTGCGGCATTGACTTCGTCCCCCGTTGCCGTTATGCGGCCCCCGGCACGGGTCGCGCCATTATCAAGTCCGTTTGATTGTCCGACCCTAGCCTGAACTTGTGTTCTCCGACCGTCGCGAATTGCCACTGTTTATAGAACGAGATCGCTCGCGTGTTGCGTTCTTTCACACCGAGCCAAAGCGTTCGATGACCCGACAGTCGGGCCGCGTCGAGGCTCGCCCGCATGAGAGCGGCCCCCACCCCGCGCCCAATGGCACTTCGGTCGACGTAGAGCCGGTGAAGTTCGATGGGGTCGCGTAGGAACACTCGGGTCGGTCGTCCCTGTGCGGAGCTTGGCGTAGCCGCCCGGTAGCTCCTTGCCCTCCACGAACGCGAGTAAAAACCCATTCGCGTCGTCGGCCAACTCGTCCCGAACGCGATCAAGCGAGAACGAGTCACGCACATACGCATCCATGTCGTCGGTCGAGTTGTCATCGGCGAAGGTATCGCGGAACGTCCGCTCGGCGAGCGCTGCCAGTTGCTCCGCGTCGGCGGAGGTGGCGATTCGGATACGGGGTTGCTCGAACATCATCGCTAAGGTATTGAGTCCCGTGCGACTTGTGCCCATTAACGACCACCAAGAATTGTGACAGATGCAGTTGACCCGAAGGTCATTTTGTCGAGCCGCGGGTACTTCGTCCTCGCGGCCACTGTCACAGAAACTGGCACAGAACTGTCACGTGCCCAAACAACAACGGCCTGCCCGAAGGCAAGCCCTTGATTTGTTTGGTTGCGGGGGAAGGATTTGAACCTTCGACCTTCGGGTTATGAGCCCGACGAGCTGCCAGACTGCTCCACCCCGCGGCAGGAGTCGGATTATACGGTATTGCGCTTGCCCGGGTCAAACTCCGCGACGCCCGGGGTGCCGGGCTTCGGGTACTTCCATTTCTTGTGCACCCACAGCCAGTCGGCCGGATGGGCGCGGATCTCGCGCTCGAGGCACGCGGCGTAGCCGTCGATGATCGGGATCTCGGGATCGTCGTCGTACGGCGGCTCGCTGATCACGGTCAGGTGCGCCGTGTAGACGCCGCGGCGCACGCGGCGCATGCCGACGAACAGCACCGGCGCCTCGAGGTAGCGCGCGATCATCCCGAGGCCGGCGTAGAACGCCGTGTCCCGGTGCAGGAACGGCCGCCAGTGCTTCGGCGCCTCGCGCGGCGGCGTCTGGTCGGCGAGCATGCCGAACGCGCGCGGCTCGTCGCCGCTGCGCATCAGCTCGTACAGGAGGTCGTTGATCTCGATCGGCTGGCCGCCGAACCTGGCGCGGGCGTCGCGGACGTAGCGGTCGACGGACGGCTCCTTGATCGTCTTGTAGATCGGGCAGATGGGGATGCCGAGCTCGGCGCCGGCGGCGAGCACCAGCCACTCCCAGTTGCAGATGTGCGCGGTCAGCAGCACGACGTTCTTCTTCTCGGCGATGTAGCGGGCGACGAGTGCGCGGTTGTCGATGGTCACGCGGTGCTTCAGGTCGTCGCCGCTCGCCTGCCAGCCCCACGCGCCCTCGGCGAAGAGCTCGCCCATGTTCCGGTACGACTGCTCGAGGATCGCCTGCCGCTCGTCCTCGGTGCGCTCGGGCAGGCAGCGGCGCATGTTGTCGAGCGCGCGCGGCACGTGCCACTTCAGCAGCCGGTAGGTGACGAACGCCGCGAGCCGCCCGTACGCGTACAGCAGGGGCAGCGGCGTCTTGCCGAGCAGACGCAGCAGGAACGCGGCCATCGCGATGCGCCTACAGTGCCTCGGTCTCGGCGGTCTTCGGCCGCCAGACGAGGAGGCGCGCCTCGACGTGGGTGACGATGACGTCGAGCACCAGCGCGAACCCGGTCAGCACGAGGATGCCGGCGAACACCGTGTTGATGTCGAACACGCCCTCGGCCTGCAGGATCAGGTAGCCGACGCCCTTGGCCGAGCCCAGGTACTCGCCGACGACCGCGCCGACGAAGGCCATGCCGACCGACGTGTGCAGGCTGGAGAACACCCACGACGTCGCCGACGGCAGGTAGATGTGCCGCAGCAGCTGCCGCTTCGACGCGCCCAGCATCCGCGCGTTGGCGAGCACCGTCGGGCTCACTTCCTTGATGCCCTGGAAGACGTTGAAGAACACGATGAAGAAGACGAGCGTGACGCCGAGCGCGACCTTCGACGTGATGCCGAGGCCGAACCACACGGCGAAGATCGGCGCGAGGATGACCCGCGGCATCGCATTGGCCGCCTTGATGTACGGGTCGGCGAGCGCCGAGGCCATCGGCGACAGCGCGAGCCACAGGCCGACGCCGAGCCCGAGCACGCTGCCGACGGCGAACGCGAGCAGCGTCTCGATCAGCGTGATCGGCGAGGTGCGGGTAGATCTTGCCGCTCGGTGAACCAGACCCAGATCACCTTCAGCACCTCGACCGGCTTGCCGAAGAAGAATGCTGTGTTCTTCGCGAAGGCTTCGGAGACGAGGCCGGGCGTGGTCATCGCGTACCAGAACGCGAACACGGCGACGAGCAGCACCGCGTGGTAGAGCGCGAGGCGCGCCCGCGGAGTCAACGCCGGCTTTGCGCATAGCCCTTGAGCACTTCCGCCTTCATCGCGTGCCAGATCGCGCCGTGCAGCTCGATGAAGCGCGGCGTCATCCGGATCTCGGCGACGTCGCGCGGCCGCGGCAGGTCGATCGCGAACTCGCCGATCGGATGCGTCTCCGGTCCGGCGGAGAGCACGACGACGCGGTCGGACAGAGAGATCGCCTCCTCGAGGTCGTGGGTGATGAACAGCACCGACTTGCGGTCGGCGCTCCACAGGTCGAGGAGCTCGTTCTCCATCAGCTGCCGCGTCTGGACGTCGAGCGCGGAGAACGGCTCGTCCATCAGCAGCAGCTCCGGGTCGAGGATCAGCATCTGCGCGAGCGCCACGCGCTTCCGCATGCCGCCGGAGAGCTGGTGCGGATAGCGGTCCTCGAAGCCCGGCGAGGCCGACGCGCGCGAGCCACTCGCGCGCCTGCGGCTCGGCGTCGCGCGCGGCACGCCGCGGAACTCGAGTCCCGCCAGCACGTTGTCGAGCGCGCTGCGCCACGGCATCAGCGCGTCGGCCTGGAACATGTAGCCGGCGCGCGCGTTGATGCCCGCCAGCGTCTCGCCGTGGATGTGCACGCGTGCCGGACGACGGCGGGAGCAGGCCGGCGGCGACGTTGAGCAGCGTCGACTTGCCGCAGCCGGTCGGCCCGACGACCGAGACGAACTCGCCATCGGCGACGGCGAGCGTGGTGTCCTTGACCGCCGTGTAGCGCCCGCCGCGTCCGCCCTTGCCCGTGCCGCGCGCGGCGAACGTGCAGGTGATCCGGTCGAGCGAGAGCGCGGGCGGCGCGGTGTCGGCGCCGGCATCAGCGGAACTTCTGCCCCGCCTTCTGCGCGAACGACATGTTGAGCGTCTTCGCGAGGTCGATGGTCGCGCTCTGCACGCCCGGGTCGAACGACTTGAGGTCGCGGTAGACGTTCTGCGCGGCGTCCATCGCAGATGATGCCGTCGTGCTTGAACGTCTCGAGGTTCTTCTCCAGCGCCGCCTTGTACAGCGCCTTGTCCGTGTAGTACGTCGCGCGGCACCGCGGCGACGATCTGGTCGGGCGTCGACGTCTGGATGAAGCGCAGCGCGCGCATCATCGCGTTGACGACCGCCTGCGCCGTGTTCGGGTACTTCTTCGCGAACTCGACCGGCACGTAGATGCAGCCGGCCGCGTAGGCGCCGCCGTAGACCTCCTGCATGCCCTTCGCCGTCCGCGTGTCGATGACCGGCACGAAGTCGCCGCCGGACTCGAGCATCGAGATCACCGGATCGAGGTTCGACATCGCGTCGATCTCGCCGCGCTGCATGATCGCGACGGCGCCGGCCGTGGCGCCGACGCCGATGATCGACGACCGCGTCGGGCTTCAGGCCCGCCTTCGCGAGCAGGATGTTGACGAACATGTTGGTCGACGAGCCCGGCGCGGTGACGCCGATCTTCATGCCCTTCAGGTCGGCCGGCGACTTGTACTTGGCCGCGTTCGCCTTGTTCATGCCGAGCACGATCGCCGAGTACTTGCCCTGCAGGAACAGCGCCTCGATGTTCTGGCCCTTCGCCTGCTGCGTGATCGTGTGCTCGTAGGCGCCCGACACGACGTCGACGCTGCCGCCCAGCAGCGCCTGCAGCGCGCGCGCGCCGCCGGGGAAGTCCTGGATCTCGACGTCGAGCCCCTCGGCCTTGAAGAAGCCCTTCTGCTCGGCGATCGTCAGCGGCAGGTAGTAGAAGAGCGGCTTGCCGCCCACGCCGATCGTGATCTTCGTCTTCTCGGGGGCCTGCGCCGCCGCCAGCGTCGGCAGCGCCAGCGCCGCCGCGCCGATCAACCACGTGCACATCACCCACAGCAAGCGTCGCATCGATGCTCTCCTCATGACCCGGTGGTCCGGGGGTACGTTGAATGTGACCGGATATTCTCACGGCGCGGGGGCCGCAGCGTCAAACCGGCGGCCTCGGCGGGCTTCAGACCGTGCGCCCGGCGCGGCGCGCGGCGCCGCCCCGCTCCAGCTCCCTCAGCTTCTCGCCCATCGCCGAGCCGATGCTGAGCTGCGGGTTCGACGGCGGCGCGTGGCCGGCCGCGGACTCGCGCCCGGCGACGCGCTTCCGCGCGATCTCGAACGCCTGCGGGAACGAGTCCGCGGTGCCCAGCCCGTCCTCGAACAGCGCCTGGCCGAAGTACGTGCCGTCGCTCATGTGGCTGCAGCCGAACGACGCGCGATCGGCCTGCGACGCGGTCATCACCATCGTGCGCTCGTCCTCGAGCGCGTCGATGTAGGCGCCCGAGTAGCAGGCCGAGACGACGACGATCCGCCAGCGGATGCCCGACTCCTCGAACAGCGCGCGCAGCGTCGCCGGGGTGATCTGCGCGAGCTCGAGCGGCGGCATCGAGACCTCGAGCACGTGGTCGGCGCCGCCGTGGCTCGCGAGGTAGACGACGACGACGTCCTCGTCGGGATTGATCGCCGCGCCGATCTCGTTCAGCGTCGCGCGCAGGTGCGTGACCGTCGCCATCGGCAGCTCGAGCAGCGTGCGCGGGTTGTTGACCAGCGCGATCGACCGCCCCGCGGTGTTCCAGCGCTCGTCCATCACCCGCTGCGCCGCCAGCACGTCCTTGCGGAAGACGTCCTCCTGCGCGTCGCCCGCGAAGCCGACGAAGTAGAGGTCGGCGCTTGCCGGGCGTCTCGTCCTCGAGCGCCGCGAGCGCGTCGTCGATCAGCTCGACCTGCGACGCGAGCACGGCTTCCGACGCCGGATTCGGGTAGCGCGGATCGACGCCGCCGTGGATCGCCGGCTGGCGCCACCAGGGCTCGACCGGCGCGATCGCCGACGCGAACCACATCGGCAGCGCGAGCAGCAGGCCGCCGGCGAGCGCGCGCGGCCAGCGGTGCGGGCGCCCGGGCGAGAGCGCCACGGCGACCGCGCGCACGAACAGCGCGACGACCCAGGCCAGCACGACCTGCTCGATCGGCGGCGCGTAGGTGACCGGCAGCGAGCCCCAGCGCAGCAGCGCCGAGGGCAGCGTCAGCGCGACCTGCAGCACCGGATACGCGGACAGCGCCAGCACGGGGATCGCCAGCGTCAGCGTGCCCTGCCGGAACGCGAGCGCCAGCAGCGCGCAGAGCAGCAGCATCACGCCGGCGGAGAAGAGCTCGTTGCCGGCGCCGTACCAGGAGAAGTACGCGTCCGGGCCGTAGCGCACCCAGTCCGACGCCGAAGTCGAGGAGCGCCGTCAGCGCGAACAGCAGCAGCAGCTGGACGACGTCGATGCGGAACGCGAGCCGCGACACCGGCGCGAACACCGCGAGGCGGAGGCCCGCGCAGCAGGTTGCGGCCGAGGTTGGCGAGCGCGTTGCCCATCGGTGGCTTCGGGAATCGCCGGGGAAGGCGGGAGCGGCGGCCGCGGCGCGCGGCCGTCAGGCCGCCGCGGCGTGCGCGGCGATGTACGCCTTCACCCGCGCGGCGTCGGCCGGCAGGCGCTCGCAGCGCTGGGGCAGCGCCTCGAGCCCCTCGTACGCGGCGGGACGCTCCGGATCGCGGCCGAGCGCCTCGCGGATCGTCGTCGCGAACTTGGCCGGCAGCGCGGTCTCGAGGCACACGATCGGCACCGCGCCGTCGCGGTGCTCGCGCGCGACCTTGATGCCGTCGGCGGTGTGCGGGTCGACGACGACGCCGCAGCGCGCGGCGACGTCGCGGATCGTCGCCAGCCGGTCGGCGTGCGTGCTCTTCCCGGACACGAAGCCCGACGCGGCGACGCGCGCGGCGTACGGCGTGCCGGCGAGGTCGAAGCCGCCGTCGGCCTCGAGGCGCTGCCACAGCCCGCGCAGGACGGCGGGATCGCGGCCGACGATGTCGAACACGTAGCGCTCGAAGTTCGACGCCTTGGAGATGTCCATCGACGGGCTCGACGTCGCCCAGCGTCTCGGCGGTGCCGCGCGGACGGTAGCGCAGCGTGCGGAAGAACTCGTCGAGCACGTCGTTCTCGTTGGTGGCGAGGATCAGCCGGCGGATCGGCAGCCCCATCTCCCGCGCCACGTGGCCGGCGAGGATGTTGCCGAAGTTGCCCGACGGCACGGCGAAGTCGACGGCCTCGGCGTCGCCGCGGGTGACGGCGAAGTAGCCCTTGAAGTAGTAGACGACCTGCGCGGCGACGCGCGCCCAGTTGATCGAGTTGACGGTGCCGACGCGGTAGCTCGCCTTGAACGCGGCGTCGTTGCTGATCGCCTTGACGATGTCCTGGCAGTCGTCGAACACGCCGTCGATCGCGAGGTTGTGGATGTTCGGGTCCGCGAGCGAGAACATCTGCGCCTGCTGGAACGCGCTCATCCGCCCGTGCGGCGACAGCATGAACACGCGGATGCCGCGCTTGCCGCGCATCGCGTACTCGGCCGAGCTGCCGGTGTCGCCCGAGGTCGCGCCGACGATGTTGAGCTCGCGCGCCCTCGCTGCGCGAGCACGTACTCGAACAGGTTGCCGAGGAGCTGCAGCGCGATGTCCTTGAACGCGAGCGTCGGGCCCGTTGGACAGGTGCTGCAGGAACAGCCCGGGCTCGAGCGGCGTGACCGGCGTGATGTCGTCGGTGCCGAACGTGGCCGCCGTGTACGTGCGATCGATCAGCGCCTTGAGGTCGGCCGCCGGGATGTCGGTGATGAAGCGCGACAGCACGGCGAACGCGAGGTCGCGGTAGCCGAGCGGGCGCAGCGCGGCGAGCTCGACTGCGGCGAATCGCGGATACGACTCGGGCAGCGCGAGGCCGCCGTCGGGGGCGAGGCCCTCGAGCAGGATCGCCGAAAAGGGCCGGCCTTCGCCGGCCCACGCCCCGCGCGTCGACAGGTAGCGCATCAGTTGAGCTCTTCGAGGCGGATGCGCACGACCTGGCCGGCGACCGTCGGCAGCGCCTCGATCGCGGCGATCGCCGCGACGACGCTCTTCTCGATCGTCAGGTGCGTCAGCATGATGATGTCGGTCTGGTCCTCGCCCTCGGAGGGCTCCTTCTGGATCATCGCGTCGATCGAGATCTCGCGGTCGGCGAGGATCCGCGTGATGTCGGCGAGCACGCCGGGCCGGTCGAGCACGCGCATCCGCAGGTAGTAGCTGGTCGCGACCTCGCCCATCGGCAGGATCGGCGTGGCCGACAGCTGGTCGGGCTGGAACGCGAGGTGCGGCACGCGGTGCTCGGGGTCGGCCGTGTGCATCCGCGTCACGTCGACGAGGTCGGCGATCACCGAGCTCGCCGTCGGCTCGGCGCCGGCGCCGGCGCCGTAGTACAGCGTGGCGCCGACCGCGTCGCCCTTGACCAGCACCGCGTTCATCACGCCCTCGACGTTGGCGATCAGCCGCCGCGCCGGGATCAGCGTCGGGTGCACGCGCAGCTCGATGCCGGCAGGCGTGCGCCGCGTGATGCCCAGCAGCTTGATCCGGTAGCCCAGCTCCTCGGCGTAGCGGATGTCCTCGCGGGTCAGCTTGGTGATGCCCTCGGTGTAGGCCTTGTCGAACTGCATCGGCACGCCGAACGCGATCGCCGACATGATCGTCAGCTTGTGCGCCGCGTCGATGCCCTCGATGTCGTAGGTCGGGTCGGCCTCGGCGTAGCCGCGCGCCTGCGCCTCCTTCAGCACGTCGGCGAACGACGCGCCCTTCGCGCGCATCTCGGACAGGATGAAGTTGCTGGTGCCGTTGATGATGCCGGCGATCCACTCGATCCGGTTGGCGGTCAGGCCCTCGCGCAGCGCCTTGATGATCGGGATGCCGCCGGCGACCGCGGCCTCGAACGCGACCATCACGCCCTTCGCGTGCGCGGCCGCGAAGATCTCGTTGCCGTGGCGCGCGAGCAGCGCCTTGTTCGCGGTGACGACGTGCTTGCCGTTGGCGATCGCCTGCAGGATGAACGTGCGCGCGGGCTCGATGCCGCCGATCAGCTCGACGACGATGTCGACGTCGGGATGGGCGAGGACCTTGGCCGCGTCGTCGGTCAGGTTGACGCCCTCGGCGCCCTTGCGTCAGCTCGCGCGCGCGCTCCAGCGCCTTCTCGGCGATCCAGGTGATGCGGATCGGGCGTCCCGCGCGGCGGGTGATCTCCTCCTCGTTGCGCCGGAGGACGGTCCAGGTGCCGTAGCCGACGGTGCCGAGGCCGAGGAGTGCGACGTTGATGGGTCTTCATTTGTCATGGCCGTGGCGGCGGGAGTAGCCGTCGAGGAATTGGGCGATGCGGCCGAACGCGTCGGCGAGGTCGTCGGTGTTCGGCAGGAACACGACGCGGAAGTGGTCGGGGCTCGGCCAGTTGAAGCCGCTGCCCTGCACGACGAGCACCTTCTTCTCCTCGAGCAGGTCGAGCACGAACTGCTGGTCGTCCTCGATCGGGATAGCGCGCCGGGTCGAGCCGCGGGAACAGGTAGAGCGCGGCCTTGGGCTTGACGCAGGTCACGCCGGGAATCGACGTGACGAGGTCGTACGCGAGGTCGCGCTGGCGGGCCAGCCGGCCGCCCGGCGCGACGAGGTCGTCGATGCTCTGGTAGCCGCCCAGCGCCGTCTGGATCGCGAACTGGCCGGGCACGTTCGCGCACAGGCGCATCGAGGCCAGGATGTTCAGGCCCTCGAGGTAGTCCTGCGCGTGGCGCTTGTCGCCCGAGATCACCATCCAGCCGCTGCGGTAGCCGCAGGCGCGGTAGTTCTTCGAGAGGCCGTTGAACGTCACGAACAGCACGTCGTCGGCGAGCGCCGCGATCGACGTGTGCGTGGCGCCGTCGTAGAGCATCTTGTCGTAGATCTCGTCGGCGAAGACGATCAGCTGGTGGCGCCGGGCGATCTCGACGAGCTCCCGCAGCAGGTCCGTCGGATACAGCGCGCCGGTCGGGTTGTTGGGGTTGATGATCACGATCGCGCGGGTGCGCTCGGTGATCTTGCCCTCGATGTCGGCGAGGTCCGGCAGCCAGCCCGCGCCCTCGTCGCAGATGTAGTGGCGCGCCGTGCCGCCGGCGAGGCTGACCGCCGCGGTCCACAGCGGGTAGTCCGGGGCCGGCACCAGCACCTCGTCGCCCTCGTTGAGCAGGCCCTGCATCGCCATCACGATCAGCTCGGACACGCCGTTGCCGACGAAGATGTCGTCGAGCGCCACGCCGGCGATGCCCTTCTGCTGCGTGTAGTGCATGATCGCCTTGCGCGCCGAGAACAGCCCCTTCGAGTCCGAGTAGCCGGACGCCTGCGGCAGGTTGACGATGACGTCGTGGCGGACCTCGTCGGGCGTGTCGAAGCCGAACGGCGCGAGGTTGCCGATGTTGAGCTTGATGATGCGGTGGCCTTCCTCCTCCATCAGCTTCGCGCGCGCCAGCACCGGCCCGCGGATGTCGTAGCAGACGTTGGCGAGCTTCGCCGACTTGCGGATCGTCTTCAGCATGGTCATCGGAGTCCTTGGCGCTGCGCGCTGCGGCATTCGCGCTCCGGGCGGCCCCTCGGGCCTGCCTGGGGACCGCGCGGGGCGTTTCATGGAAATTCGGGGGAAAAGCTTATAATCGTAGCCGAAGCAACGAGTTACTGCAATGCACCATTTCCCGGCGGCGAATGAAATTCCACCTTTCCACGACCCCCGGCAACGTCGTCACCGGCCTCGGCCCCGGGTGGGTGCGCATCGGCGCGATCGAGTACCGCGAGAACCTGGTGCTGACCCCGGAGTCGATCACCGCGGGCTTCGCGCCGGCGGGCTTCGAGGCGCTGGCCGCGGCGGATTTCGCGCCGCTGCTCGCGAGCCGGCCGGACGTCGTCCTGCTGGGCACCGGGCGCGCGATCCGCTTTCCCGCGCCGCAGGTCACGCGCCTGCTGGCGGAGAATCAGGTCGGGCTCGAGGTGATGGACACGCCGGCCGCCTGCCGCACCTACAACATCCTCGCCGCCGAGGGGCGGCGCGTCGTCGCCGCGCTGATCCTCTGAAATGGGGTCAGACGCTGATTTCCGCCCGCGGTATCCGGCGGAATTAGCTCGACTCGCTGACGTCTAGTTCCGGGGAACTCACGCGGCGAGGAGCTCGCGGACGTGCTCGGCGACGCTGCGGCCCAGCGCCGACAGCGCGTAGCCGCCTTCGAGCGCGGAGACGATGCGGCCGCTGCGAGTGCCGCCGGGCGACGCCGATCAGCTCGCGCGTCACCCACGCGTAATCGGCCTCGGTGAGCTTGAGGCCGGCGAGCGGATCCTCGCGGTGCGCGTCGAAGCCGGCCGAGATGTAGATGATCTGCGGGCGGTGCGCTTCGAGCGCCGGCAGCCAGCGGTCGGTGACCGCGGCGCGGAAGGCGTCGCTGCCGCTGCCGGCGGCGAGCGGGACGTTGACCATGTTGGACGCGACGTTCTCGGTGCCCGAGTACGGGTACAGCGGGTGCTGGAACGTCGAGACCATCAGCACGCGCTCGTCGCCCGCGAAGATGTCCTCGGTGCCGTTGCCGTGGTGGACGTCGAAGTCGACGACGGCGACGCGCTCGATGCCGTGCGCCTCCAGCGCGTGCAGCGCGCCGACGGCGACGTTGTTGAACAGGCAGAACCCCATCGCGCGGTGACGCTCGGCGTGGTGGCCCGGCGGGCGCACCGCGCAGAACGCGGTGATGCACTCGCCCTTGACGACGAGGTCGGTCGCGAGCACCAGCGCGCCCGCCGCGTGGCGCGCCGCGTCGAGCGAGTGCGGGCACAGCGCGGTGTCGGGGTCGATGAAGTGCAGCCCGGACGCCGGCGACGCCGCCTCGATCGAGGCGATGTAGTCCTCGCCGTGGGCGCGCGCGAGCTGCTTGTGCGTGGCCATCGGCGCCGTGTAGTGATGGAGGTAGCGGATCGAGGCCGGCGCTGATCAGCCGGTCGCCGATCGCCGTGCACCCGGTCCGGGCACTCCGGATGGAACGACCCCATGTCGTGCAGCAGCGACGAGGGATGCGTGATATAGGCGGTCGGCAAGGGCGCGGGTGAATCTTGTCGTTACCTGAAGGAACCAACCTCGGGGCGGCGCGTCCGAACGTGGCGTCCGCCGAACCCGAAGCCGCGCGCGGCGCGGTCCGGGTTGGCAGTTTAGCCCTTCGCGCGCCGGGGATGACTAGCCTCGGCCGCCTTGTTAACAGTTGACTGCACTCGACTCGCGCCGCACGATCGACCCCCACGGAACCGCCCGATGACCGTCCGCCCGCTGACCCAGGACGACCTTCCCGCGCGCGACCGCCTGGCCGCCGTGCTGCAGCAGCTCGAGCGCATCGTCGTCGGCAAGCCGGTGCCGCTGCGCCTCGCCCTCGCCTGCCTCGTCGCGCGGGGCCACCTGCTGATCGAGGACATCCCGGGCGTCGGCAAGTCGACGCTGGCGCAGGCGCTGGCGGTCACGCTGGGCCTCAAGTACGCGCGCATCCAGTTCACCAGCGACCTGCTGCCCGCCGACGTGCTGGGGCTGTCGATCTTCGACGCGCAGACGCAGGCGTTCCGCTTCCACCCGGGGCCGATCTTCCATTCGGTCGTGCTCGCCGACGAGATCAACCGCGCGCCGCCGAAGACGCAGAGCGCGCTGCTGGAGGCGATGGAGGAGCGGCAGGTCTCGCTCGACGGCGCAGACGCGGCCGCTGCCGGACCCGTTCTTCGTCATCGCGACGCAGAACCCGGTCGAGCAGGTCGGCGCGTACCCGCTGCCCGAGTCGCAGCTCGACCGCTTCCTGATGGCGATCGACCTCGGCTATCCGGACCCGGCGGCCGAGCGCGAGCTGCTCGCCGGCGGCGATCGCCGCGCGCAGATTCCGTCGCTGCCGGCGCTCGCCGATCCGGTGACGCTGCTCGTCTGGCAGCGCGAAGCGGCGCCGCGCACGTCGCGCCCGCGCTGCTCGATTACGTGCAGGCGCTGCTGGCGGCGACGCGCGGCGGCGGCGGCGATGCCGGCGCGCGCCGCGGCCTGTCGCCGCGCGCCGGGCTGCTGCTGGTCGCGGCGGCGCGGGCGTGGGCGCTGATCGCCGGACGGCCGATGGTGCTGCCCGAGGACGTGCAGGCGGTGTTCCCGTCGGTGGCCGGCCACCGGCTGGCCGGCGGCGCGCGCGCCGGCTCCGTGCAGGCCGCGGCGCTGCTGCGCGCGGTCGCCGCTGCCCTGACGCCGGCCGGCGTCGTCGGCCCCTCCCCGTCCACGCGCGGCGCCGGCGGCCGGCTTCCCACGATGCCCGCGGCGACTGCCCTCGACCGCGCGCCGGCCTCCGCGCCGGGCGCGCCGCGGCACCGGCTGGCTGACGCGCTTCCGCCGCCGCTTCTTCCACGTCGATCCGACGGACACCGGCCCCGTCGTCCTGCGGCACCGCCGCATCTACATCCTGCCGACGCCGCGCGGGCTCGCGTTCATCGGCACCGTCGCGACGATGCTCGTGACCTCGCTCAACTACGCGCTGTCGCTCGGGTTCGCGGTCACGTTCCTGCTCGCCGGCCTGATCGCCGCGGCGCTGCTGCAGACCTACCGCAACCTCGCCGGCATGAGCGTTCGCCCCGCTCGTCGCCGGCGAGGCGTACGCCGGCGGGGCCGTGCCGTTCACGCTGGCGGTTGCCGGCAACGGCGCGCCGCGCTTCGGGATCACGGTCGCCGCCGGCGGGGCCGCGCCGGTCGTCGTCGACCTCGCCGCCGACGGTGCGCTGCCGCTGACGATCGCCGTGCCGGCGCCGCGCCGCGGCCGGCTGCCGCTCGGCCGCCTGACGATCTCGTCCCTCCACCCGCTGGGCCTCTGGCGCGGCTGGTCGTACGTCCACTTTCCGCTGGCGGGCATCGTCTACCCGGCGCCCGAGCTCGACGCGCCGCCGCTGCCGCCCGGCGCCGCCGGCGAGGGCGCGGGCGTGGCCGCGCGCGACGAGGATGCCGACCTCGCCGGGCTGCGCGCCTACCAGGCCGGCGATCCGATGCAGCGGATCGCGTGGAAGGCCGTGGCGCGCGGCGCCGGCTGGCACACCAAGGAGTTCGAAGGCAGCGGCGGCGGCGGCACGCTGATGCTCGCCTGGAGCGCGCTGCCGGCCTCGCTCGACTCCGAGGCGCGGCTGTCGCGCCTCGCGGCCTGGGTGCTCGCGGCCGAGCGCCTCGCGCGGCCGTTCGCGCTGCAGTTGCCGGGGGCCGTGCTGCCCGAGGGCAAGGGCCGCGAGCACCGGCACGCCGCGCTGACGGCGCTGGCGCTGTGCCGGTCGACGCCGGATGACGGCCGCGACGGCAGCGCTCAGGTCGCTCTTCCGGCGCGCGCCGCGGCGAACGCCGGCCGCGCCCGCCCCCGCGATGCTCTCGACGCCGGCAGGCGTCCTGGGTCGGCGCGCTGATCGTCGCCGCGCAGCTGCCGCACCTGCCGTCGGTGCCGGGATGGGTCGCGCTCGTCGGCACCAGCCTCGTCGCGCTGCGCCTGCTGCTCCTCTGGCGCGGTCGCGGGCGCGCGCCGGCGCCGCCCGCGCGGTACCTGCCGTGGCTGCTCGCGCTCTGCGCCTTCGGCACCGCCGCGGCCATCCGCGCCTCCTACGGCTACCTGCTCGGCCGCGAGCCCTGCGTCGCGCTGCTGTTCGTGCTCGTCGGCGTCAAGTTCCTGGAGGCGCGCAGCGTGCGCGACGGCGTGCTGCTCGCGTGCCTGTCGAGCTTCCTGCTGGTGACGCCGTTCTTCCACAGCCAGTCGCTGCTCGCGGCCGCGGCCGCCCTGCCGGCCGTGCTGCTGATCGGCGCGGCGCTCGACGTGCTGGCGCGCGCGCCGCGGACCGCGCCGCGGCGGCCGCCGCGGCGGGCGAGCCCTGGCACGCGCCGCTCGCGCGCACGGCGCGGCTGGTCGTGCTGGGCGTGCCGCTGGCGGCGGTGCTGTTCGTGCTCTTCCCCCGGCTGGCCGCGCCGCTGTGGGGGCTGCCGGCCGACCACGCCGGCAAGACCGGCCTGTCGGAGCGGATGTCGCCGGGGTCGATCAGCGAGCTGTCGCTGTCCGACGCCGTCGCGTTTCGCGTGGACTTCGACGGCGCGATCCCGGTCCCGGCGCTGCGCTACTGGCGCGGGCCCGTGCTCTCGCGCTTCGACGGCCGCGAGTGGTCGATCCAGCTGCAGCGGCCCGACAGCCTGCCGGTCGCCGGCAGCGGGCCGGAGATCGCGTACACGGTGACGCTGGAGCCGCACTACAAGGCCTGGCTGTTCGCGCTCGACCTGCCGTCCGCGCTGCCGACGGCCGATGCGGGCACCGCCGCGCCGCGGCCGACGCGCCGCCGGCGGGGCCGATCGCGGGGCTGACGCGCCACCAGCAGCTGATCGGCCGCAACCTCGTCACGCAGCCGCTGCGCTACCGCCAGTCCTCGCGGCTGCAGCGACCGCTATCCGGCGGAGAGCCCCGCCGAGCGTCGAGAACCTGCGCCTGCCGCTCGCCGGCGGCTTCAGCAATCCGCGGACCCGCGAGTTCGCGCGCGAGCTGCGCGGACAACACGCCGACGACGCCGGCTTCATCGCGGCGGTGCTCGCGTGGTTCACGCGCGAGAGCTTCGTCTACACGCTGGCGCCGCCGCTGCTGGAGAGCAATCCGGTCGACGGCTTCCTGTTCGACACCCGCAGCGGCTTCTGCGAGCACTACGCCGGCGCGTTCGTCGTCCTGCTGCGCGCGGCGGGGATTCCGGCGCGCGTCGTCACCGGCTACCAGGGCGGCGAGATCAATCCGCGCGGCGGCTACCTGATCGTGCGCCAGTCGGACGCGCACGCGTGGGCCGAGGCGCTGGTCGACGGCGAATGGCGGCGCTACGACCCGACCGCCGCGGTCGCGCCGTCACGCATCCAGATGGGTCTCGGCGGCGCGCTGCCCGCGTCGGCCGACGTGCCGATGTTCGCGCGGCTCGACGCCGGCTGGCTGAAGTCGATCCAGCTGGCGTGGGACGCGGTCAACCACGACTGGCGGAGGCAGGTCGTCGGCTTCAACTACGACAGCCAGCGCGCGCTGCTGCGCGAGCTGAAGCTCGATCGCGTCGCGCCGTGGCAGTACGTCGCGCTGGTCGCCGCGATCGCGCTGGCGTGGGTCGCGTTCGCGCTGGGCTGGCTGACGTGGCGGCGCGGCCGTCGCGACCGCGCGGTGGTCCACTGGCAGGCGCTGTGCGCGCGGCTGGCGCGCGCGGGCCTGCCGCGGCTCGCGCACGAGGGACCGCTCGCCTACGCCGAGCGCGCGGCGGCCCGCTGGCCGTCGCTCGCCGGTGAGCTGCGCGCGCTCGGCGCCGCGTACGCGACGCTGCGCTACGGGCCGGCATCGGCGCGGGCCGACACCGACCGCGCGCGCGCGGCGGCACTGTCGCGCCTCGAGCGGGCGTCGCCGGGTTGCCGCGGCCGTCGGCGCTGCGCGCGATGGCGGCGCCGCATCGATCGGTGCGCGCGCCGGGTCTGACCGCGCAGCCCCGCGTCGCGCGGCGACCCTGCGCCCGAGCAGCGCGTCGCGATCGAGGCGACGCCGGGCCGGGGTCAGAGCAGCGCGTCGCGATCGAGGCCGCGCCGGGCGAGGCGCGCGCGCAGCTTGTCGAGCGCCTCGATCTGGAGCTGGCGCACGCGCTCGCGGGTGAGCCCGATCTCGCGCGCGAGCTCCTCGAGCGTGGCCGTGTCGGTGCCGTTCAGGCCGTAGCGGCGCTCGATCACCGTGCGGTGGCGCTGCGAGAGCTCGGACAGCCATGCCGGACCCACGCCTCGACCTCGGCGCTGTGCAGCAGGAGCTCGGGCGAGTGCGCGCCGTCGTCGGCGAGGCCGTCGCCGATCGACATGCCGGACTCGGCATCGAGCGGCGCGTCGAGCGAGGCGACGGGATCGTTGTAGCCCAGCACGCGGCGAACGTCGTCGATCGGCATGCCGAGGAGGTGCGCGACGTCGTCGAGGGTCGGCTCGCGCCCGCCGGGCGCGCTCACGGTCTCGAGATGGCGCAGCGCGCGCAGCACGGCGTTGAGCTCCTTGACGACGTTACCGGCAGCCGGATCGTGCGCGACTGGGTCATGATCGCGCGCTCGATCGACTGCCGGATCCACCACGTCGCGTAAGTCGCAAAGCGGAAGCCGCGCTCCGGGTCGAATTTCTCGAGCGCGTGGATGAGCCCGAGATTGCCCTCCTCGATCAGGTCGGGAAGCGCCACGCCTCGGTTGGTGTAGTGCTTGGCGATGCTGACGACGAGCCGCAGGTTGCGCTCGATCAGCGCCTGTTGCGCGCTCGCAGTCGCCGGCGCTTCGTCGCGCCGCGCGCGCCGAGCTCCTCCTCCGCGGTGAGCAGCGGCGCCGGCCGATCTCGTTGAGGTAGCGCTGCGTGATGTCGGTGACGAAGTCCGGCGACAGCCCCGGCGCGGGCTCCGGCAGCGGCAGCTCCGGTCCAGCGGTCGGGTTCGGGCCCGGGCTCCGACGCCGAGCGGCGCCGGCCGGCCCCGGTTCGTCGCCGCTTCCGTCCGCGGGCTAGACGCCCGGCAGCGTCGATCCTCGTCGTGCCCACGCAGCGCCGGTCAGGGGAAGGTACTTCAGCGGATCGACCGGCTTGCCTAGCGCCGGATCTCGAAATGCAGCTTCACCTGGTCGCTGTCGGTGTTGCCCATCTCGGCGATCTTCTGGCCCGCCCACCTGCTGGCCTTCCTTCACCAGGAGCTCGCTGTTGTGCGCGTACGCGGAGAGGAACGTGTTGTTGTGCTTGACGATGACGAGCTTGCCGTAGCCGCGCAGCCCCGTGCCCGCGTAGACGACCTTGCCGGCCGCGCTCGCGAGCACCGGCTGCCCCGCCTTGCCCGCGATGTCGATGCCCTTGAGGTTGGCGCGTGTCCGAAAGCCGGTGACGAGCTTGCCCGTCGCGGGCCACGCCAGCGATCTCGTCGTCGTCGGCCGTCGGCGGCGCGGCGGCGCCGCGACGCCGGCTCGGCAGCGCGTGCGCCGGCGGGCCTGGGCGCGGACCCGCGGCGGCGGCGGTGCGCCCGCGGCGTGGCTGCCGTGCTGCGCGCCGGCGGCGGCAGCACCGGAGCGGCGGCGCGGGCGCAGCGGAGTGCCGGTGCGGCACGCACCCGTGCGCCGCGGTGCGGCGCACGACGGCGTCGGCGGCGGCGCTGCCGCGGCCTGGCGCTGGACGTCGCGCAGCGCCTGCTCCGAATACGGCTCCTTCACGGCCTTGGGCTGCACCTTGTAGTTCTCGGCGTTGCGCGGTCCGGCGGGCGCCGCCGCGGCCGCCGCCGCCGGAGCACGCGCATCGCCGGCCACGACCGGCGGCGCCGGCCTGCAGCGGCTATCGTCGACGCCGGGGCCGCGGATGCCGCGCCGGCTCGCCCGGCGCGACAGGCGCAGCGCCTGCCCGACGCGGATCAGGTTGGGATTCTCGATGTTGTTCCACTCCGCGAGCTCGCGGTAATCGAGGCCGTGGTCGAGCGCGATCTGGTAGCAGCGTGTCGCCGCGCTTCACCGTATACGTCTTCGGCCGCGTGTCGGCTCGCGCGGCCGCCGGCTCCGGCGCCGGGGCGGCGCGGCCGGCGCCGGCTTCTGCGGCGGAGCGCGCTCGACGACCGGCGCCGGCGTGCGCGTCGCGCAGGCGGCGACCAGCGCGACCAGCGCCAGCGCCACGACGCGCTGCGGCGAGCGGCGGCAAGCGCGGTGGCTGCGGCGCGACGCGGATCGGCATGGTGACGGCGGCATGAGAGGCTGGGTGCGGGCGCCGGGCCGGGTCAGGCGAGTGCCGGGCAGCAGCGGCACGAATCGTACCGCATCGAGCACCTGCTCCCGATGGCCGCCCGGCGTCGCGTCGATCACCGTCAGCCGCTGCACGCCCTCGCCGCCCGCGTCGCGCTGGCGAGCGGCAGCACCATGCGGCCGCCCGGCGCGAGGTGCTGCATCAGCGCCTCGGGCACGTGCGTCGCCGCCGCGGTGACCATGATCGCGTCGAACGAGCGCTCCTCGCCAGGTCGGCCTAGCCGTCGCCGTGCCGAGCCGCACGTTCTTCACCTTCAGCTCCCGCAGGTTGCGGCGCGCCTTGGCGAGCAGCGTGCCGATGCGCTCGATCGAGTACACCTCGCCGGCGAGCTGCGCCAGCATCGCGGTCTGGTAGCCGCAGCCGGTGCCGATCTCGAGCACGCGCCCGAGCTGGCGCCCGTTGCGCGCGAGCTCGGTCATGCGCGCGACGACCAGGGCTGCGAGATCGTCTGGCCGTAGCCGATCGGCAGCGGCATGTCCTCGTAGGCGCGGCTCGCCAGCGCCTCGTCGACGAAGATGTGCCGCGGGATCGCGCCCAGCGCCGCCAGCACGACCTCGTCGCGGATGCCCTGTTCGCGCAGCCGCTCGACCATGCGGTCGCGCGTGCGCTCCGACGTCATGCCGATGCCCGACAGCCTGCCGTCGAGGGTCGTCATCAGCGGTGGTGGCGCGGCGTGGCACCGGCGGCGGCATGCCGGGGTCCGCGTCAGCCGGCGAACCAGGTCGAACCGCCGCCACTGGCCGTAGTGGGTGAGGTCGATCTGCAGCGGCGTGACCGACGTGTAGCCGCGCTGCGACCGCGTCGAAATCGGTGCCCTCGCCGGCGTCCGCGGCAGGGCCCGCCGCGCCGAC
Source organism: uncultured beta proteobacterium (assembly GCA_963832705.1). Lineage (GTDB taxonomy): Bacteria > Pseudomonadota > Gammaproteobacteria > Burkholderiales > Casimicrobiaceae > CAIWHR01. The sequence continues at coordinate 19,202 of CAWHVP010000012.1, forward strand.
CCAGTACACGGTCTCGCCGCGCGGCTTGTTCGACTTCACCACGTCCTCGGCCTTGTGCCGGCTGCCGAGCCGGGTGACCCGGTAGCCCTTGAGGTGCGAGCGGCACGTCGGGCACGTTGACGTTGAGCAGCACGCGCCCGGCGGGCGCTGCGCATGCCGCGCAGCGAGCTCGGCGGCAACCGCGGCCGCCGTCTCGAAGTGCTCGGCGGCCTTCGACGCGAGCGAGACCGCGATCGACGGGAATGCCGAGCAGGAAGCCTTCGGTCGCCGCGGCGACCGTGCCCGAGTAGATCGTGTCGTCGCCCATGTTGGCGCCGAGGTTGATGCCGGAGATCACCATGTCGGGCAGCTGGTCGAGCAGGCCCGTCACGGCGAGGTGCACGCAGTCGGTGGGCGTGCCGTTGACGAAGAGAAAGCCGTTGGGCGCGCGGCGCACGGTCAGCGGCCGGTCGAGCGTCAGCGAGTTGGTTGCGCCGCTGCGATCGCGTTCTGGCGCGACGACGGTGATCTCCGCCAGCGGCGCCAGCGCTGCGGCGAGCCGCCGAGCCCCGGCGCGAAATAGCCGTCGTCGTTGGATAGCAGGATGCGCATGTGCGGGCGCCGCCTTGGGCGGTCGCCGCGGGCGGGCGACGTGCGGCGATTATAAACCGCCGACTGTGCACACCGCGCCGCCGCGCCGCCCGAGAAGTGGGGTCAGACACCACTTCCGCCGATCAGTCAGTGTCTGACCCTACTTCCGGTCGCGCGCGGGCGGCGCGGATGGCGTTGGCGAGCTCCCACACCGCGGCCGCGTACAGCCGGCTGCGGTTGTAGCGCGTGATCACGTAGAAGTTGTTGCACGCGATCCAGTAGCTCGCGTCGTCGCCGGCGGCCGAGCGTCTCCTCCAGCAGCAGCAGCCCGACCGGATCGGGCGCGAGGCCGTCGGGCACGACCGTGGTGACGCCGTCGCCGGCCCAGGCGTCGAGCGGGCGGCGCTCGGAGATGCCGCCGTCGAGACGCCGCAGCACCGCGTCGCGGTTCTCGGCGGCGATCGCCGCGCGGCAGCAGCACCGGCTGGCCGCGCTGCCAGTCGTGGCGGGCGAGGAAATTGCCGACGCTGCCGACGACGTCGTCGCCGTCCTTCCACAGGTCGACGCGGCCGTCGTGGTCGAAGTCGACGGCGAAGTTGCGGTAGCTGCCGGGCATGAACTGCGGCAGGCCGAGCGCGCCCGCGTACGAGCCCTTCAGCGTCTGCGGCGGCACGCCGAGGTCGCGCGCGAGCAGCAGGAACTGCTTCAGCTCGCCGCGGAAGAACGCCGCGCGCCGCGGATAGTCGAACGCCAGTGTCGAGAGCGCGTCGAGCGCGCGATAGCCGCCGGTGTTGCGGCCGTAGAACGTCTCGACGCCGACGATGGCGACGATGATCTCCGCCGGCACGCCGTAGGCCTCCTCGGCGCGCGCGAGCTCGCCCGCATGGGCGCTCCACCAGGCGACGCCGCCGCCGATCCGCGCCGGCGACAGGAACGACGGCGCGTACTCGTACCACTTCGGCGGCTCGAGCAGCGGCCGCTGCATCGCCGCGACGATCTTCGGCTGGTAGCGCGCGGCGGCGAAGAGCCGCAGCAGCGCCTTGCGGTCGAACCCGTGCTCGCGCGCGAGCTCGTCGACGAACGCCTGCACGTCGGCGCGGCCCGCGTAGCCGGCGGCCTCCTTCGTCGCGGCCTCCTTCGCCGCCGGCTTCTTCGCCGCGGCCGCGTCCGGCGCGGCGGCGCCGGCGAAGGCGGCGAGCGCGACGGCGAGCGCGACGGCGAGTGCTTGCAACGAGGACTCCGGGGGCGAGGGAGCGGCGGCGCGAATGTTATCATCGAGGCCACCCTCCATGCGGCGCGCGACTCCCGTCGGCCCCCCGCTTCCCGCCCGATGCTCTATCCGCTGTTCCGCCCGCTGCTGTTCGCGCTCGATCCCGAGGCCGCGCACGACACGACGTTCACCAGCCTCGATCTCGCCGTGAAGTTCGGCGTCGCGCGGCTCGCGCTGCCCGCGCCGGTCGTCGCGCCCGTCACCGTGATGGGGCTCGCGTTCCCGAACCGCGTCGGCGTCGCGGCGGGGCTCGACAAGAACGCCGAGCACATCGACGGCCTCGCCGCGCTCGGCTTCGGCTTCATCGAGTGCGGGACGGTGACCCCGCGGGCGCAGCCGGGCAACCCGAAGCCGCGGCTCTTCCGCCTCGTCGAATCCGAGGCGCTGATCAACCGGATGGGCTTCAACAACGGCGGCGTCCAGCGCTTCCTCGCCAACGCCGCGCGCGCCCGCTGGCGCGGGATCGTCGGCATCAACATCGGCAAGAACTTCGACACGCCGAACGACCGCGCCGTCGACGACTACCTCGCCTGCCTGCGCGCCGTCTACGCGCAGGCCGCGTACGTCGCCGTCAACATCTCGTCGCCGAACACCAAGGGGCTGCGCGAGCTGCAGCACGAGGAGGCGCTCGCGGCGCTGCTCGCGGCGCTGAAGAAGGAGCAGGCCGCGCTCGCGCAGAAGCACGGCAAGCACACGCCGATCGCGCTCAAGATCGCGCCCGACCTGCAGCCGGCGGCGATCGAGGGCATCGCGAAGCTGCTCGTGCGCCACCGGATCGACGGCGTCATCGCGACCAACACGACGATCGCGCGCGACGGCGTGAAGGGCGTGCCGCGCGCCGACGAGACCGGCGGCCTGTCCGGGCGGCCGCTGCGCGAGCAGGCGACCGCGGTCGTGCGCACGCTCGCGCGCGCCCTCGACGGCGCGCTGCCGATCATCGGCGTGGGCGGCATCCTGTCGGGCGCCGACGCGAAGGAGAAGATCGATGCCGGCGCGTCGCTGGTGCAGCTCTACACCGGCCTCGTCTACCGCGGGCCTGATCTCGTCGGGGAGTGCGCGCGGGCCGTCGCCTGACCCTCACCCCGGCCCTCTCCCGCGGGGCGGGAGAGGGGGCAGCCAAGCCACGACGCCGCCCGCTCGCGAGAGCGGGGGCAACCGAGCCGCTACGCCGCCCGCGCCTGCACCAGCATCTTCGCGTCGGCCTCGGCGACGACCTCGCCGTGCTGGTTGCGGCACACGCCGTGGAGCACGACCACGCCGCCGCCGTGCTTCGGCTTGTCGTGCCGGTCGGTGATCGTCCACACGCTGGAGAGCGTGTCGCCGGCGCGCACCGGGGCGGTGAAGCGCGCCGAGTGCTCGAGATAGGCGATCGCCGTGCCGCTGAAGTACATGCCGACGGCGGCGCCCATCAGCGCGCTGGTCATCATCCCGTGCAGGATCCGCGTGCCGAAGCGCGAGCCCTTCGCGTACTCCTCGTTGACGTGGTGCGGATTGAAGTCGCCGATCAGCCCGGCGCCCAGCACGAGGTGCGTCTCGGTGATCGTCAGCGTCCGGCGGAACGTCTCGCCGATCGCCGTCTCGTCGTACCAGCGGCCGCTGTCATCCATCGGCGTCCTCCGTGCGGGCGGCAGCGTCCGGCGCGAGCGGCTCCCAGCGGAAGCCCGCCGCGGTCACGCCGGCGGCGAGGTGCGCGAGCGCCGCGTCGACCGCCGCCGGATCGCCGCGCACGCCGAGCTCGAGCCGCCGTCCGCCGTCCGGCAGGAACGACGGCAGGCTGAACAGGCGCAGCTGCGGAAAGCGCGCGACGTTGTCGTTCATCAGCGCGAGCAGCTGGCTCTCGCCGGCGTCGAAGACGGCGATCGCGCGCTCGGCCGACGGCGGCGCCGTGAGCGTCGGGTAGTGGCGCGCGAGCACCCAGTCGAGCATCGGCCACGCCATGCTGGGAAAGCCGGGGAAGAAGTGGTGGTCGCGGATCGAGAACGACGCGACGCGGTTCACCGGGTTCGGGATGATCGCGCTGCCCTCGGGAAACTCGGCCATCAGCACGCGGTTCGGATGGGCGGCCGCGCCGAACTGCGCCTCGAGCTCCGCGACGGCCTCCGGGTGCCGCACCAGCGGCACGCCGAGCGCCGCGGCCGCCGCCTGGCGCGTGTGGTCGTCGGGCGTCGCGCCGACGCCGCCGAACGAGAACACGATGTCGCCGCGCGCGAACGACTCCGCCAGCACCGCGGTCAGCCGGCCGCGGTCGTCGCCCTCGACGCGCGCCCAGCCGAGGGCGAGGCCGCGCGCGGAGAGCGTCGCGATCACGTGCGGGAGGTGGCGGTCCTGCCGCTTGCCCGACAGGATCTCGTCGCCGATGACCAGCGCGCCGATCGTCATCGCGCGACCGCGCTGCCGGAGCCCGTCCGGCCGCGCATCAGGCCGGCCGCGCGCGCGCCGCCGCGCGGTCGGTGAGGTTCTCCAGCACCGACGTCAACGCCTGGTCGAGCAGCGGCTCGTCCTCGACTCGCCGCGCGCGGTCGGTGCGGAACAGCTCGGCCAGCTCCTCGGCGGTCATCGACAGCGCCTTGTGGCCCTGCCGGTTGGTGAAGAGGTAGGTGCCGCGCAGCGGGCTCACCCAGGCGAGCCGCGCGAACGAGAGCTGGCCGTCCTCGTCCTCGAACTCGATCCACGTCCCGCGCGCGAGATGCTGCGCGATGTCGAGGTACTCGTCGTCGGTGATCGCCGGCGCCGGCTGCTCGACCGGCGGCACGGGCTCGGCCTTGGTCATCGCCGCCGCGCGCTCGGTCGCCCGGGCGACCGCGGCCTCGTCGCCGGCGGCCCGCGCCTGCTCGGCTTCGGCCTGCGCCTGCTCGACGACGACCTCGGTGGGCAGCTCCTCGAAGATCGCGCCGGGCTTGACGGCGGCCGCGTGCGCCTCGACGAGGTTCTCCATGAACCGGTCGCGCTCCTCGGGCGGCCAGGCGACGCCGTCGATGCCCTCGTCGATCCGCTTCAGCAGCATCGGCAGCAGCGCGACCAGGTGCCGGCGGTCCTCGCGCGTGCGCTTCGGCTGCACGCTCCAGACGAGGTCCTCGATCGTCGCCAGGCCCTGCGCCCAGGCCTCGCTCGATTCGCCCGCGATCCGGAAAACCTGCTCCATGCGCGTGATCCAGACGCCGCGCAGGAACGACGCCAGGAAGTTCGGGACCGGGTAGGTCTCGATCCGGTGCTCGGTCTCCCGCCGCGCGACCGAGGGCGCGAGCTCGCGCCGGTCGGTCTCGTCGATCTCGTCGGCCGTGGCCTGGATGTTGGCGTCGGCCGCCCTCTCCTCCGACTCCAGGAACTCCTGCAGCAGCGTGCGCTGCTCCTCGAAGATCGTCAGGTCGTCGGAGAAGCGGTCGAGGATGGCGTGGACAATGTCATGAATCTTGCGATAAAGCGGGTCGTCGTAGCCCATGGTGGACGACCAGCCGAGCCCCGCCTGCGCCAGCGCGTTGACCAGCACCCGCGCCGGATGGCTCTTTTTGGCAAAGAACGCCCCGTCGAGCATCGCCGCCTTCAGCACCGGGATCTGCAGCCGGGCGAGCAGCGCCTTGATGCCGTCGGGCAGGTCGCGGGTCTCGAACACGAAGTCGAACAGCATCGCGACCAGCTCGATGGTCATCGACTCGAGCTGGTTGACGCGCTGCCCGAGCTCCGAGTCCTGGAGGTCGCGCAGGACGTTGTGCTTGCCCTGCGGGATGCCGCTGAAGCGGACCCGCGTGCCCTCGCCCAGCGCGAACTCGGTCTCCCCCGCCTGCAGCCGGGAGAGCCCCTCGCCCAGCGCGCGCGTCGCCATGATCGGCGTGCCGGGCACGTACCCGGACGCCGTCGGCGCCAGCGGCCCGGTCGGAACCGGGTAGGCGCCGGCCAGCGGATCGAGCTCCGGGAACGGCACCTGCTGCGAATCGGGCATGCCGAGGAAGCGCACCTCCGGCTGGGCTGCCGCCGGTCCCGGCGCCGGTGCATCGGCCGGACCGCCGAGGCGTCGGCCGGGAGCGAAAGGCCGAGCAGCCACTCCGGAATGTTCTCGGTGTCCGCCACCCGGGCTGGGCCGCCCTGCCCGGCGGCGGCGCCGTACGCAGCGGCCTGCCCGGCGGCCGCGGACGGCCCGCCGTGCAGCTGCTGGAACAGCGACATCAGGTCGAGCTCCGGCGCGGGCGCCACGCCGCCGTCACGGGCGTCCCGCTTCGGCGCCCGGGCGCGCTCGCCCGGCGGCCGGCCGACGACCGGCGGCCGCCAGTTCGCCGGGATGACGCGCTGGTTGACGAGGTGCGCGTTGAGATCGGCGTAGATCCCGCCGATGTCGCCGAGCTCGCTCTGGTTGAGCGTGCGCAGGATCGTCAGCTTGACCGCTTCCTCGCCCGACGCGGCGCGCAGCGCCTCGGCGAACGCGTCGACGACCACCGAGGGCGCGAGCGGGTTGCCGTCGGTCTCGAGCTCGGGACGCCCGAGCAGCTGCGCCATGCCGTGGTTGAGCATCAGCAGCTGCTCGTGGCAGGTGTTCTCGAAATTGCGGCGGATGTTGCCGGTGACGACCGACTCGTCCATCGCCAGCGTGTCGATCAGCGTCAGCTTGGTCGCGTCGAGCTTGGAGAAGTCGGCCTTGGTCGCCGCGGCGTCCTCCGCCAGGCGCCGGTCGATCCGCTCGCCGAGGCAGCGCTCGAACGCGGCCATGATCGCGGCGCGCTCGGTGCTGAGCATCCGCCGGGCGTTGAGGTACCGCGTGGTGTCCTCGGGCACCAGCGAGCGGTCCGCCCGCTCCATCAGCATGTCGACGACGCGATCGAGCATCGCCGAGAACGACAGCACCAGCCGATGGATCGCCAGGTCGCGGCAATCGGCGAGGATCTTCTCCGCTTCCCGCTGCGGCGGTCGGCGGGGCTTCGGATCGGTGACGGCTGCGCTCACGGGGTCGGGGGCATTCGTACGACGGGGCCGATCCTCGAAGCGCGCTCGGCGACACCCGGTGGCGGCGACGCCGGGGCGCGGTCATCACGACCCGCCATCCCCCGAATGCCGCTCTCCCTGTGCCGTGCCGCGCCCGCTCGTGCCGGGGCCGGATCCCGTACGCTATTGGTCAACAATGTCAATGTAGCACAGATCGCCGCGGAGAAAAGCAGCGAAAACGACCAAAAATCGCGGCTGTCACGACGAGAGGTCGGACCATGCCTTCTGCAGGCGTTTATATGACACCGGGAAGGGTGTCCGCAATTCCTGCGCAAACAGCGAGATCTGCAGTTCCTCCAGCAGCCAGCGGAAGGCGTCGAGCTCCGGTTCGGTGCGCCCGGCCTGCCGGTTGCGCTCGACGCGCTCGTGGTACCGGCGCCACCAGTCGGCCACCGTTTCCGCGTGGCGGGCGTCGCGGGCCGGGTTCTCCGGGTACTTGGCGAGCCGCCGGTCGAGCCCCTTGAGGTAACGGGGGATGTGCGCGAGCTGGGCCCACGGCGTGCGCTGGAAGAAGCCGGGGCCGACCAGCGCGTCGCGCCGGGCGCGCGCCTCGGCGCCCAGCCGGGAGAGCGCCGGCGGCAGCGCGTTGATCCGCTGCGTCAGCGCGTGGTGCTCGGCGGCGATCGCCGTCAGCAGGCGGTACGCGGCGTCGGCCACCGCCGGCAGGCGGGTCCGGGCGCGCTTGACCTGCTCGGCGAACGCGCGCTCCGACCGCGGCAGCGGATCGTCGCCGACGAACGCCCGGTCGCAGATCGCGGCCAGCATGTCGGCCTGCAGCCGCTCGGTGGGGACGGCGGTCTTGAGCTGCAGCGCCGCCTGCGCGAACCCCGGCGGCCCGGCGCTGCGGCCGGTCCCCTCGAAGCGCGACAGCTGCTCCCGGAGCGCGATCCGGACGAGGCGCACGACGCCCTGGCGCGTCGACGCGTCGGCCGCCTCGCGCGTGTCGAGCAGCGTGACCGCGACGCTGTCGCCCTCGTCCGCCAGCGCCGGGTAGCCGGTGATCCGCTGTCCGGCCTTCACCGTCGTCAGCGTCTCGGGCAGGTCGCCGAAGTCCCAGGACTTGAGCCCGCGGCGCTCCAGCCCGGGACCCGCCTGCGCGAACGACAGCTGCGCCGCTTCGCCGAGCTGCGTGCGCAGCGCCGCGACGTCGCGCCCGCCGGCGAGCTCCTTGCCCGCCGCGTCGACGACGCGAAGGTTGCAGACGAGGTGCGGCGGCAGCGCTCCGGCGTCCCAGGTGTCGGCGGCGACCGCTTCGCCCAGCCGCTGCTTCAGCCACGCGCGGATCGCGTCGGCGAGCTCGCCTTCGCCGAACGGCGCCGCCTCCAGGAACGCCGTCACCGCGTCGGGCAGCGGCACCAGGCGGTTGCGCAGCGCCTTCGGCAGGCCTTTGAGGTACCACGTCACCTTCTCGCGGATCATGCCGGGCACGAGCCAGCCGAGCCGCGCGGCGTCGACCTGGTTGAGGAGCGCCAGCGGCACGGTCAGCGTCAGGCCGTCGAGCGGATGCCCCGGGGCGAAGCGGTACTTGAGCGCCAGCTCGGCGCCGGCCATCGCGATCTTCTCCGGAAAGAGCTCGGCGGTCGCGTCGATCGCCGCGTGGCGCATCAGCGCCTCGCGGGTGAGGAACAGCACCTGCGGGTCGGCGCGCTCGGCCTCCGCGCGCCACTGCTCGAACGTCGCCAGCGAGAAGACGCCGTCGGGAATGCGGTCGGCGTAGAAGCGCGCGATCCGCGCGTCGTCGACGAGCACGTCCTGCCGCCGCGTCTTGTGCTCGAGCTCGGCGACCTCGGCGACGAGCCGCTTGTTGTGCGCGACGAACGCGCCCTTGGTCGCGAGCGTGCCGGGCACCAGCGCCTCGCGGATGAACACGTCGCGCGCGTGCTGCGGGTCGATGCGCCCGTACGACACGCGCCGCCGCGGCACGAGCGTGAGGCCGAAGAGCGTCACCCGCTCGCTGCGCGACGACCTCGCCGCGATCGGCGTCCCAGCGCGCCTCGAAGTAGTCGCGGCTCACGCGCTCGCCCGCGACCGCCTCGATCCACTCCGGCTCGATCCTCGCCGCGCAGCGCGCGTAGAGGCGCGTCGTCTCGACGAGCTCGGCCGCGAGCACCCACCTGGGTCCCTTCTTCGCGAGCGCCGAGCCCGGGTGCAGCCAGAAGCGGATGCCGCGCGCGCCCTGGTAGGCGTCGCCGTCCTCGGTCTTGCTGCCGATGTTGCCGAGCAGCCCCGCGAGCAGCGCCTCGTGCAGCACCTGGTTGCGCCGCGCGTCGATCGTCGCCGGCAGCTTCGGGTCCCACTTCCAGCCCTGCTCGGCGACCTCGCTCGCGAGCTGCGCGTGGATGTCGCGCCATTCGCGCAGCCGCAGGTACGACACGAACTGCGCGCGGCACGCGTCGACCAGGCGCCGGTGGGTGAGCTTCTCGGCCAGCCGCGCCTCGAAGAACTCCCACAGCGCGACCAGCGACAGGAAGTCCGAGCGCTCGTCGCGGAACATGTGGTGCGCCTGGTCGGCCGCCTGCTGCTTCTCCAGCGGCCGGTCGCGCGGGTCGGGCACCGACAGCGCGCTCGCGATCACCAGCACCTCGGGCAGGCAGCCGCGCTCGCGCGCCGCGAGCACCATCCGGCCCACGCGCGGGTCGACCGGCAGGCGCGCGAGCTCGCGCCCGAGCGGGGTGAGCGCGCGCCCGGCGTCGACGGCGCCCAGCTCCTGCAGCAGCTGGTAGCCGTCGGCGATCGCGCGCGGCGACGGCGGCTCGAGGAACGGGAAGGCCTCGACCGACCCGAGGTCGAGCGACGCCATCCGCAGGATCACCGCGGCCAGCGACGAGCGCAGGATCTCGGGCTCCGTGTACTCGGGCCGCGCCGCGAGGTCGGCCTCGTCGTACAGGCGCACGCAGACGCCGGCGGACACGCGCCCGCAGCGGCCGGCGCGCTGGCGCGCGGCCGCCTGCGAGATCTTCTCGATCTGCAGCAGCGTCGTCTTGTTGCGCAGCGAATAGCGCTTGATCCGCGCGAGCCCGGGGTCGACGACGTAGCGGATGCCGGGCACCGTCAGCGACGTCTCGGCGACGTTGGTCGCGAGCACGACGCGCCGGCCGCGGCTGCCCGCGAACACGCGCTGCTGCTCGGGCGCGCCGAGCCGCGCGTACAGCGGCAGGATCTCGACGTCGCGCGCGTAGGGCCGGCGCGCGAGCGAGGCGCGCAGCAGGTCGGCCGTCTCGCGGATCTCGCGCTCGCCGGGCAGGAAGACGAGGACGTCGCCGGGCCCCTCGCGCCAGAGCTCCTCGACCGAGGAGACGATCGCGTCCTCGAGCTCCTCCTCGTCGTCGGCCTCCTTGCCGCCGGTCGACAGCGGGCGGTAGCGGACGTCGACCGGGTACGTGCGGCCCGACACCTCGATCACCGGCGCCGGCCGCGTCTCGCCGCCGACTTCGGTCGCGAAGTGCCGCGCGAAGCGATCGGCGTCGAGCGTGGCCGAGGTGACGATCACCTTGAGGTCGGGCCGCCGGGAGAGCAGCTGCTTGAGGTAGCCCAGCAGGAAGTCGATGTTGAGGCTGCGCTCGTGCGCCTCGTCGACGATGATCGTGTCGTAGGCGGCGAGCATCCGGTCGCCCTGCGTCTCCGCGAGCAGGATGCCGTCGGTCATCAGCTTGACGAACGCGTCGGGCCGCGTGTGGTCGGTGAAGCGCACCTTGTAGCCGACCAGCGCGCCGACCTCGGTTCCCAATTCCTGCGCGATCCGGGTGGCGACCGCGCGGGCGGCGATCCGCCGCGGCTGCGTGTGGCCGATCAGGCCGCGCTCGCCGCGACCCGCCTCGAGGCAGATCTTCGGCAGCTGCGTCGTCTTGCCGGAGCCCGTCTCGCCGCAGACGATGATCACCGGGTGCTCGCGGATCGCCGCGGCGATCTCGCCGGCCCGCTGCGCGACGGGCAGGTCGTCCGGATAGACGATCGCCGGCCGGCGCGCGGCGCGCTCCTGCCGCTTCTCGATGCTGCGCGCGACCGCCGCGGCGATCCGCTCCCACTCGGCCGGCGGCGCGTGCGCGCGGCGCGCGCGCTCGATGCGCCGCGCGAGCGCGGCGGCGTCGGCCGACAGGCAGTGCGGAAGCTCGCCGGCGAGGCGATGGGCGGGCGACGTCGATGCCATGGATGGGGAGGCGGTGGGCGGACCGGGGAGCGGCGACATTCTACCGTTGCGCTATCGCGCCGCCCTGCCGCGGCGCTATGATCGGCGAAGTTTCCGCGCCCGCGCGCCGCAGCGCGCGCGCCGCCGCCGACATCGCCAGGGAGGATCGAACATGCGCACGTGCAGTCCCGGTATCCGCCGCCGCCCGCTCACGACCCCGATCGCCGCGGCACCAGTGGTCGCGGCACCGATGGTCGCGGCGCTGCTCGCCGCCGCGCTGGTCGCGCTCGCGCCCGCCCTGCCCGCCTCGGCCGCGACGCTGCGCTGGGCCGGCCGCGGCGACCTGCAGACGACCGACCCGCACTCGCAGAACGAGAACCTGACGAACAACATCAACATCCTCGTCTACGAGCCGCTCGTCATCCGCGACAAGAAGCTCGCGATCGTGCCGGCGCTCGCCGAGTCGTGGACGCAGGTCAGCCCGACGACGTGGCGGTTCAAGCTGCGCCCCAACGTCAAGTTCCACGACGGCACGCCGTTCACCGCCGACGACGTCGTGTTCAGCTTCGAGCGCGCCCGCGCCGACACGTCGCAGCTGCGCGTCTACGCCAACGCCTCGGGCATCCCGAAGAAGATCGACGAGCGCACCGTCGAGTTCACGACCGCGGGGCCGAACCCGATCGAGCTCGAGCACATCGCGACGATCAACATCATGAGCCGGGCGTGGTGCGAGAAGAACAAGGCGGTGAAGCCGCAGAACTACACGCAGAAGGAGGACATGGTCACCGCGCGCGCGGCCAACGGCACCGGGCCGTACGCGCTGAAGTCGCGCGAGCCGGACATCAAGACGGTGCTGACGAAGAACCCCGACTGGTGGGGCATCAGGGACGGCCGCTTCGAGGGCAACGTCGACGAGCTCGTCTACCTGCCGATCGTCTCCGACGCGACGCGCGTCGCGGCGCTGATCTCGGGCGAGGTCGACCTCGTCAACGACCCGCCGCCGCAGGACGTCCCGCGGCTGAAGCAGACGCCGAACGTCAAGGTCCTCGAAGGCATCGAGAACCGGATCGTCTTCATCGGCATGGACCAGGGCCGCGACGAGCTCAAGTACTCGAGCGTCAAGGGAAAGAACCCGTTCAAGGACAAACGCGTCCGCCAGGCGCTGTACCAGGCGATCGACATCGAGGCGATCAAGGCGAGCACGATGCGCGGCCTCGCGCAGCCGACCGGCGCGATGCTGCCGTCGCCGGCGCAGTCGACGCCGGAGCTGGAGAAGCGGCTGCCCTACGACAAGGCGAAGGCGAAGGCGCTGCTCGCGGAGGCCGGCTACCCGAACGGCTTCGACGTCACGCTCGACTGCCCGAACAACCGCTACGTCAACGACGAGAAGATCTGCCAGGCGCTGGCCGCGATGTGGGCGCAGATCGGCGTCAACACCGCCGTCAACGCGATGCCGCGCGCGACGTACTTCCCCAGGCTCGAGAAGCTCGACACGAGCCTCTACATGCTGGGCTGGGGCGGCGGCGCGACCGACGCGATCTTCGTGCTGCAGCCGGTGCTCGCCGCCTACAACGGCAAGGGCGACGGCGACTACAACTACGGCCGGTACGCGAACGCCAGGCAGGACGAGGCGATCGCGAAGGTGAAGATCGAGATGAACGCCGAGCAGAGGCTGAAGGAGATCCGCGCAGCGCTCGCGCTGCAGGCGGCCGAGGTCAACCACCTGCCGCTGCACCGGCAGGTCGTGCCCTGGGCGGCGCGCGCCAACGTGACGGCCGTGCACCGGGCCGACAACCAGGTCATGCCGTTCTGGGTGACGGTGAAGTGAGATGAACCGCCCGCACGCTCGCTGAGGCCGCGCGCCGCCGCGCGAGCGGCCGGCGCGGTCAGCCCCGAACGCCGATCACGCCGCTCGCCGCGAGCTCCGCGATCCTCGCGTCGGACAGCGCGAGGCGCTCGCGCAGCACCTGCGCGGTGTGCTCGCCGAGCAGCGGCGGCGCCCGCTCGGGCGCGATCGGGGTGGCCGACAGCCGCAGCGGATTGGCGACCTGCGGCACGCTGCCGGCGAGCGGATGCGGCAGGTCGAACCTCATCCCGCGCGCCGCGACCTGCGGGTCGGCGAACACCTGGTCGAGCGTGTTGATCGGCCCGCAGGGCACGCCGACCGCCTCCAGCGCGGCGAGCCAGTCGGCCCGGCTGCGCTCGCGGATCGCGTCGGCGACGAGCGGCACCAGCACGCCCCGGTTCTTCACCCGGTCGACGTTCTTCGCGAAGCGCGGGTCGCCCGCCCATTCCGGCCGGCCGGCGACGTCGCAGAACTTCGCGAACTGGCCGTCGTTGCCCACGGCGAGGATCAGGTGGCCGTCGGCGCAGCGGAACACCTCGTAGGGGACGATGTTCGCGTGCGCGTTGCCGGCGCGCCGCGGCGGCACGCCGGACACGAGGTAGTTCATGTTCGCCACCGCCATCATCGCAACCGTGGTGTCGAGCAGCGACGCGTCGATGTACTGGCCGCGGCCGCCGACCTCGCGCTGCGCGATCGCGGCGAGGATCGCCGTCGCCGCGTACATGCCGGTCATCAGGTCGGAGATCGCGATGCCGACCTTCTGCGGCCCGCCGCCCGGCAGGTCGTCGCGCTCGCCGGTGACGCTCATCAGGCCGCCGATGCCCTGGATGATGAAGTCGTAGCCGGCGCGGTCGGCGTAGGGCCCGGTCTGCCCGAAGCCGGTGATCGAGCAGTAGACGAGGCGCGGGTTGTCCGCCGCCAGCGACGCGTAGTCGAGGCCGTACCTGGCGAGGCCGCCGACCTTGAAGTTCTCGATGACGACGTCGGCCTGCCGCGCCAGCGCGCGGACGAGGTCGCGTCCCTCGCCCTGCGTGAAGTCGACCGCGACCGACAGCTTGCCGCGGTTGCAGGCGAGGTAGTACGCGGCCTCGGTCGTGTCGCGGCCGTCCTCGTCCTTGAGGAACGGCGGGCCCCAGGCGCGCGTGTCGTCGCCGCTGCCCGGCTTCTCGACCTTGATGACCGTCGCGCCCAGATCCGCGAGCAGCTGCGTGCACCACGGTCCCGCGAGGACGCGGGACAGGTCGAGCACCGTCAGGTGGGAAAGCGCTCCGGAGCTCAGGATTTCAGCGCGACCAGGACTTCGTCCAGCATCTTCTTCGCGTCGCCGAAGAGCATGCGGTTGTTGTCCTTGTAGAACAGCGGATTGTCGACGCCGGCGTACCCGGAAGCCATGCTGCGCTTCATGACGATCGACGTCTTGGCCTTCCACACCTCGAGCACCGGCATGCCGGCGATCGGGCTCGCCGGGTCGTCCTGCGCCGCCGGGTTGACGATGTCGTTGGCGCCGATGACCATCGCGACGTCGGTGTCCGGGAAGTCCTCGTTGAGCTCGTCCATCTCGAACACGATGTCGTAGGGCACCTTGGCCTCGGCCAGCAGCACGTTCATGTGCCCGGGCATGCGGCCCGCCACCGGGTGGATGCCGAAGCGCACGTTGACGCCCTTGTCGCGCAGCGTCTTGGTGATCTCGTAGACGGTGTGCTGCGCCTGCGCGACCGCCATGCCGTAGCCGGGGACGATGATGACGCTCTTCGCCTCCCGCAGCAGTTCGGCGGTCTCGGGCGCGAGGATCGGGTTCACCTCGCCCGCCGGCTGCACGGCACCGGCCGCCGCCGGCGTGCCGCCGTCGGTGCCGAAGCCGCCGGCGATGACGCTGAGGAAGTGCCGGTTCATCGCCGCGCACATGATGTAGGACAGGATCGCGCCGCTCGAGCCGACCAGCGCGCCGACGACGATCAGCAGGTCGTTCGACAGCATGAAGCCCGTCGCCGCCGCCGCCCAGCCGGAGTAGCTGTTGAGCATCGACACCACGACCGGCATGTCGGCGCCGCCGATCGCCATCACCATGTGGATGCCGAACAGCAGCGCGATGACGGTCATCACGATCATCGGCGAGCATCGCCTCGGACACGCTGTGTGCGTTGATGAACGCGTAGCCGAAGTAGATGACCAGCAGCAGCCCGGCGAGGTTGAGCAGGTGCCGCCCCGGCAGCAGAACCGGCTTGCCGGTGATCTTGGCGGACAGCTTGCCGAAGGCGATCACCGAGCCCGAGAAGGTCACGGCGCCGATCAGCACGCCGAGGTACATCTCGATCTCGTGGATGGTCTTCTCGGCCGGGGTCAGGCCGACCGATACCGCGGGGTCGATGAAGTTGGCGTAGCCGACCAGCATGGCCGCGAGACCGACGAGGCTGTGCATCAGGGCCACCAGCTCCGGCATCTGCGTCATCTGCACGACGCGCGCGGCGTAGAGGCCGATCGCGGCGCCGACCGCCATCGCGCCGAGGATGTACGGCAGGCCGGCGGGAGTGACCTGCACGCCGAAGACCGTGGCGAGCACGGCGATCGCCATGCCGATCATGCCGTAGAGGTTGCCGCGCCGCGAAGTTTCCTGGTTGGACAGCCCGCCCAGGCACAGGATGAAGAGAATCGTGGCTCCGAGGTAGGAGACCAGCGAGAGGCTGGAGGTCATGTTCTCGTCTTCCTTATTTGCGGAACATGGCCAGCATGCGCTGGGTCACGGCGAAGCCGCCGAACATGTTGATCGTGGCCAGCGCAATGGCGGCCACCGACAGCCAGCGGATCCACTCGTTCGGGCGCGACAGGTCGGCGGAGATTTTCGACAGGTCCGGCGCGATCTGCACCAACGCCCCGATGGCGATGATGCTGCTGACCGCGTTGGTCACGCTCATCAGCGGCGTGTGCAGCGCGGGCTTGACGTTCCAGACGACCATGTAGCCGACGAAGCAGGCCAGCACGAACACGGTGAAGTGGCCGAGGAAGCTCGGCGGCGCAAAGCGGCCGATCAGCAGGAACAGCAGCGCGCCGACGCCGAACACGACGGCCGTCTTGGTTCCCGCCATCGGCTCGCCGCTGCCGCCGTGGCCGTGGCCCTTGGCCTTGGCCGCCGCGGCGGCCGGCTTGGCCGCGGGCGCGGCCGGTGCCGCGGCGAGCTTCGGCGGCGGCGCGGGCCAGGTGACGGCACCGTCCTTGATCACCGTCAGGCCGCGGATCGCATCGTCCTCCATGTTGACGTCGATGTTGCCGTCCTTGGCCTTGCACAGTTCCTCGGTCAGGCGGAAGAGGTTGTTCGCGTACAGCGTCGACGACTGCCTGGCCAGGCGGCTCGTCAGGTCGGTGTAGCCGATGATGGTGACGCCGTGCCGGACGACCGCCTGGCCGGGCTCGGTCAGCTCGCAGTTGCCGCCCTGCTCGGCCGCCATGTCGACGATGACGCTGCCGGGCCGCATGCTCTTCACCATGTCCGCGGTGATGAGCCGGGGTGCGGGCTTGCCCGGGATCAGCGCCGTCGTGATGATGATGTCCACTTCCTTCGCCTGCCTGGCGTACATCTCGCGCTGCGCCTGCTGGAAGCCCTCGCTCATCACCTTGGCGTAGCCGCCGCCGCCGGAGCCTTCCTCCTCGTAATCGACCTTGACGAACTCGCCGCCCAGCGAGACGACCTGGTCGGCGACTTCGGCACGGGTGTCGTTGGCGCGCACGATCGCGCCGAGGTTGGCCGCGGTGCCGATCGCGGCGAGGCCGGCGACGCCGGCGCCGGCGACGAAGACCTTGGCCGGCGGGATCTTGCCCGCGGCGGTGATCTGGCCGTTGAAGAAGCGGCCGAAGGCGTTGGCCGCCTCGACGACGGCGCGGTAGCCGCTGACGCCGGCCATCGAGGTCAGTGCGTCCATCTTCTGGGCGCGGGAGAGCTGGCGCGGCAGCGCGTCGATCGCCAGCACGGTGACCTTGCGCGCCGCCAGCTGCTGCATCAATTCGGGGTTCTGCGCCGGCCAGATGAAGCTGACCAGCGTCGTCCCCTCCCGGAGGAGCCCGACTTCGCCGGCATTCGGCGCCCGCACCTTGAAGACGATGTCGGACTTGCCGTAGAGAGCCGCCGCATCGCCGACGACTTCGGCGCCCACGGCGCGATAGGCATCGTCGCTGAAGTTCGCGCCTTCACCGGCGCCGCTCTCCACCGCGACGGCAAAGCCCAGCTTGATCAGCTTCTCGACGACGTCGGGAACGGTCGCGACCCGCTTTTCGCCCGGAAAGACTTCCCTGGGCACTCCGATCAGCAATGACATTCAGCATCTCCCCTGCGGCTGGCGACGACGGTGCGCGCGCGGCCGGATTTTCCTGCCCTGGCAATGAACTCGATCATATCAGCGCCGCGATGGCCGCTCCGAGCTCGCCGGTCCGCGCCGATCCCCCGAGGTCGGGGGTCTTCGGCGCGCCCGGGCTCGCGAGCACCTCCTCGATCGCCGCGACGACGGCGGCGCCCGCCTCCGGGTACCCGAGGAAATCGAGCATCAGCGCGCCGGACCAGATCTGGCCGATCGGGTTGGCGATGCCCTTGCCCGCGATGTCCGGCGCCGAGCCGTGCACCGGCTCGAACAGCGACGGGTGCAGGCGCTCGGGGTTGAGGTTGGCCGACGGCGCGATGCCGATCGTGCCGCAGACCGCCGGCCCCAGGTCCGACAGGATGTCGCCGAACAGGTTCGAGCCGACGACGACGTCGAAGATCTCGGGCCGGCGGACGAAGTGCGCGGTCAGGATGTCGATGTGGTACTGGTCGGCGCGCACGTCCGGATACCGCGCCGCCATCGCGCGGAAGCGCTCGTCCCAGTACGGCATCGTGATCGAGATGCCGTTGGACTTGGTCGCCGAGGTGACGTGCCGCTGCGGCCGCGTCAGCGCGAGCTCGAACGCGTACTTGAGGATCCGGTCGGTGCCCTTGCGGCTGAAGCACGCCTGCTGGAACACGACCTCGCGGTCGGTGCCCTCGTACATCCGGCCGCCGACCGACGAGTACTCGCCCTCGGTGTTCTCGCGGACGACGACGAAGTCGATGTCGCCCCCGGAGCGGTTGGCGAGCGGCGACGGGATGCCCGGCATCAGCCGGCAGGGGCGCAGGTTCACGTACTGGTCGAAGCCGCGGCGCCACGGGATCAGCGAGCCCCACAGCGAGACGTGGTCGGGCACGGTCGCGGGCCAGCCGACGGCGCCGAAGAAGATCGCCTCGAAGCCGGAGAGCTGCTCGAACCAGTCCTCCGGCATCATCCGGCCGTGCTTCAGGTAGTAGTCGCAGCTCCAGTCGAACTCGCGCCACTCGAACGCGATGCCGAAGCGCCGCGCCGCCGCCTCGAGCACGCGCAGGCCCTCGGGCACCGTTTCCTTGCCGATGCCGTCGCCCGGAATGACGGCGATGCGATGCGCGCTGCCGGCCGCTGCCATGTTCTTCTCCTTGGGTTCGAGGCCGACATTCTACTGCCGCGCGGCCGGGCGATCGACCGCGCGGGCGCCGGCGAACCCTGTCTTCGCATCGTGCGGCAGGCGCCCCGCGCCGCGGCGGGAAGGCGGCTCCCGCTCGACGCGATGGCGCCGCTGCGCTAAGGTGCCCGCCATGTCGAATCCCGCCTCGGCGCATCCGGCTCCCCCGGTCGCGCCGCAGTGGCAGCTCTCGCGACTGCCCGAGCTCTCCGCCGCCGATCTCTACGCCGCGCTCGCCGCGCGCCAGGTCGTGTTCGCCGTCGAGCAGCAGTGCGCGTACCTCGACGCCGACGGCCTCGACCTCGACGCCTGGCACCTGCTCGGCTGGGCCGGCGACGGCCCCGGGCGCGCGCTGGCGTGCTACCTGCGCATCCTCGCCCCGGGCGCCAGGTACGCCGAGCCCGCGATCGGCCGCGTGCTGACCACGCCCGCCTTCCGCGGCACCGGCCTCGGCCGCGTGCTGATGGAGGAAGGGCTCGCCCGCGCCGCGCGGCTGTTCCCGGGCGCCCCGATCCGCATCGCCGCGCAGCAGCGGCTCGAGGCGTTCTACGCGAGCCTCGGCTTCCGCACCGTCAGCGCGCCGTTCGACGAGGACGGCATCCCGCACGTCGAGATGCTGCATCCGGGCGCGGATCGCTCATGACCTGGCCGGCCTTCCCGCTGGCGTTCTACCCGGTCGCGATCGTCGCCATCCTGCTGACCGGCATCTCCAAGGGCGGCTTCGGCGCCGGGTCGGGCGGGCTCGCCGTGCCGCTGATGTCGATCTTCATCGCGCCGCCCGAGGCCGCGGGCATCATGCTGCCGATCCTGTGCGCGATGGACCTGTTCGGCGTCCACGCCTATCGCGGCCGCTGGTCGACCGCGCACCTGAAGGTGATGCTGCCCGGCGCGCTCATCGGCATCGGCCTCGGCGCGCTCGCGTTCGGATCGCTGCCGGTGAACGCGATCCGCCTGCTGCTCGGGATCATCGCCGTCACCTTCGCCGTCAACCAGGAGTTCGGGCTCACCGCAAAGCTCGCCGCGCGCCTCGACCGCGCGCACGCGAGGCCGGGCCCGCTCGCCGGCGCGTTCTGGGGCGGCGTCTCCGGCTTCACCAGCACGCTCGCGCACGCGGGCGGCCCGCCGTTCGCCGTCTACATGCTGCCGCAGAAGCTCGACAAGACGCTGCTCGTCGGCACGTCGGCCGTCTTCTTCCTGGTCGTCAACTACGTGAAGCTCGTGCCCTACGGGTTCCTCGGCCAGCTCAACCTCGGCAACCTGACCGCGTCGCTGGTGTTCGCCCCGCTGGCGCCGCTCGGCATCTGGCTCGGCGTGTGGCTGCACGCGCGCATCTCCGAGCGGGCGTTCTACCGCGTCAGCTACGCGCTGCTGTTCCTGACCGGGGTCAAGCTGATCTACGATGCGTTGACGCACTAGGCCTGCGCTATCATTGCCGCCATGAAACAGACCTTTCTCGACTTCGAGCAGCCGATCGCCGAGCTGCAGGCCAAGATCGACGAGCTGCGCTTCGTCCACGAGGACTCGGCCGTCGACATCTCCGACGAGATCAACCGGCTGCAGAAGAAGAGCCAGCAGCTGACGAAGGAGATCTACGGCAAGCTGTCGTCCTGGCAGATCGCGCAGGTCTCGCGCCATCCGCAGCGGCCGTACACGCTCGACTACATCGCCGGCATGTTCAGCGACTTCCGCGAGCTGCACGGCGACCGCACCTACGCCGACGATCCGGCCATCGTCGGCGGGCTCGCCCGCTTCAACGGCCAGCCGTGCATGGTGATCGGCCACCAGAAGGGACGCGACACCAAGGAGAAGATCCACCGCAACTTCGGCATGCCGCGGCCCGAGGGCTACCGCAAGGCGCTGCGGCTGATGAAGCTCGCCGAGAAGTTCGGCCTGCCGCTGTTCACCTTCGTCGACACGCCCGGCGCCTACCCCGGCATCGGCGCCGAGGAGCGCGGCCAGTCGGAGGCGATCGGCCGCAACCTCTACGAGATGGCCGGCCTGCGCATGCCGATCGTCGTGACGGTGATCGGCGAAGGCGGCTCCGGCGGCGCGCTGGCGATCGCCGTCGGCGACGTCACGCTGATGCTGCAGTACTCGACGTACTCGGTGATCTCCCCCGAGGGCTGCGCCTCGATCCTGTGGAAGTCCGCCGACTACGCGCCGGAATCGGCGGAGACGCTCGGCATCACCGCGCCCCGGCTGAAGCAGCTGGGGCTGATCGACAAGATCGTCAACGAGCCCGCCGGCGGCGCGCACCGCGACCACGCGGCGATGACGGTCGGGCTGAAGAAGGTGCTGACGGAGATGCTGCGGCAGCTGCAGGAGCAGCCGATCGACGCGCTGCTCGAGGCCCGCGAGGACCGGATCCTCTCCTATGGCAAGTTCAAGGAGCTCAGCACCGGCTGAGCGTCCGGCGCCGCCGCCCGGCGACGCCCCCCCGCACGTGCCCGCGCCGCAGCGACCGGACGAACCTTCCGATCCGGTCGGCGCGGCCGTTCGCGCCGCGCTCGCTCCGCTGCTGCCGCTTCGGCGCGATGCCGTATCCGGGCGCCTCGCCGTCGCCGTCGCGCTGTCGGGCGGCCGCGATTCGATGGTGCTGCTCGACGCGCTGGCCGCGCTCGCGGGCGAGCTGCCGGTCGCCGTGTCCGCCCTGCACGTCCACCACGGCCTCTCGCCGAATGCCGACGCCTGGGCCGAGTTCTGCGCCGCCGAGTGCGCGCGCCGGTCGATCGCGCTGGCGGTGCACCGGGCGCGGGTCGCGCGGGCGCCCGGCGAGAGCCTCGAGGCGGCGGCGCGTGCCGCGCGCTACGCCGCGTTCGCCGCGGCCGATGCCGACGTCGTCGCGGTCGCGCACCATGCCGACGACCAGGCCGAGACGCTGCTGCTGCAGCTCCTGCGCGGCGCCGGTCCGCACGGGCTCGCCGCGATGCCGGCCGCGGCGCGAGGGCGGCACGCCCGCGATCGTTCGCCCGCTGCTGGCGCTGCCCCGCGCGGTGCTGGAGCGCCACGCGGCGCGGCGCGGCCTCGCGTGGATCGACGACGAGTCCAACGCCGACACCGGCATCCGGCGCAACTACCTGCGCCACGAGATCGCGCCGCGGCTCGCCGCCGCGTTCCCCGGCTATCCGGCCACGCTCGCGCGCTCGTCCGCCCACTGCGCCGAGGCGGCCCTGCTGCTGGACGAGCTCGCCGCGCTCGACGCGGACGGCGTGCTCGACGCGGGCGAGCAGGCCGATCGCGACGTCGCCCGACCGGCCACGCTCGACCGCGCCGCGCTCGCCGCGCTTGCCGGGCGCTCCCCGGCGCGCGCGCGCAACCTGCTGCGCTGGTACCTGCGACAGCAGGGCCTCGTGCCGCCGTCGACCGCGCGCCTGGCCGCGATGCTCGAACAGCTCGCGCACGCCGCCCCGGATGCGCGCGTGCGCCTCGCCCACGACGGCGTCGAGATCGGCATCCACCGCGGGCGCATCGCGGTGCACGCGCCTTCGGTCGCGCCGTTCGCGCTCGCCTGGTCCGGCGAGCGCGCGCTGGTGCTGCCGCACGGCGTGCTCGAGTTCGCGCCGGCCCTCGGCGCGGGACTCGCCGCGGGCGCGCTCGCGGCCGCGCCGGTCACCGTGCGCCGGCGCGAAGGCGGCGAGCGCCTGTGCCTCGTGCCCGGCCGCTCGGCCGCGGCCGCTCAAGCGCCTGCTCCACGATGCCGGCGTCGCGCCGTGGCAGCGCGCGGCGCTGCCGCTCGTCTGGTGCGGCGACGCGCTGGCGGCGGTGCCGGGCATCGGCGTCGATGCCGCGTTCCGCGCGGCTGCCGGCGCGGCCGGGCTCGTCCTGCGCTGGCATCCGGCACCCGTGCGCCCGGCGCCGGGGACTTCCGGCAACCATCGCAAAGATTGACCCGCGTCAAATGCGGCGCGGGGCTTTGCCCCTAGCCTGCTCGGGTGGTCGAAGGCGGCCTCGCGCCGCGCTCGAAAACAGGGCGCGCGATGCCGCCGGGTACCGCGGGAAATCGGGTTGACAGGGTTGACGGGTTGCGCGCCTAATCTGCGCCAGCCAACAGGGTTCGCCGCGGCGCCTGCGGCGCGGACGGACCCGGCTCACGTTCCAGGAGGATTGCATGAAGTTGCGCTTTGCAGTCGCTGCCCTCGCGGCAGGCATCATCGCGGCCACCGGCGCGGCGTCCGCGCAGCAGCCGATCGTCATCAAGTTCAGCCACGTCGTCGCCGTCGACACGCCGAAGGGCAAGGGCGCCGAGTACTTCAAGAAGCTCGCCGAGGAGCGCACCAAGGGCCGCGTCAAGGTCGAGGTGTACCCGAACAGCTCGCTGTTCAAGGACGGCGAGGAGATGGAGGCGCTGCAGCTCGGCTCGGTGCAGATGCTCGCGCCGTCGCTGGCGAAGTTCGGCCCGCTGGGCGTGCGCGACTTCGAGGTCTTCGACCTGCCGTACATCTTCGACGACACCGCCGAGCTGCACAAGGTCACCGGCGGCCCGGTCGGCGCGGCGCTGTTCAAGAAGCTCGAAGGCAAGGGCATCGTCGGCCTCGCCTACTGGGACAACGGCTTCAAGGTGATGAGCGCGAACAAGCCGATCCGCAACGTCGCCGACTACAAGGGCCTGAAGATGCGGATCCAGTCGTCGAAGGTGCTGGGCGACCAGATGAAGGCGCTGGGCGCGATCCCGCAGGTGATGGCGTTCTCCGAGGTCTACCAGGCGCTGCAGACGGGCGTCGTCGACGGCACCGAGAACCCGCCGTCGAACTTCTACACGCAGAAGATGCAGGAAGTGCAGAAGTTCCTCGCCCTCACCAACCACGGCTACCTCGGCTACGCCGTCATCGCCAACAAGAAGTTCTGGGACGGCCTGCCCGCCGACATCCGGACGACGCTCGAGGGCGCGATGAAGGACGCGACCACGTACGCCAACGACCTCGCGCAGAAGGACAACGACGACGCGCTCGAGGCGGTCAGGAAGTCCGGCAAGACCGAGATCATCACGCTGACGCCCGAGCAGAAGGCGGCGATGAAGAAGGCGCTGGTCGTCGTGCACAAGGAAAACGAGAGCCGGATCGGCAAGGAAACGATCGAAGCCGTCTACAAGGCCACCGGCTTCAAGCCGTAAGCGCAGCGACCGCGCGCTCGGGGGCGCGCGGAGAGTGGCGCCGGAGGCGATCTCCGGCACCGGTCCGCAGAGGCCGGACCGGGGGTCTCGGCGCCACCCGATGATGCAGGCCGCGCCCGTCGATCCCCGGGGCGGCGCGTCGACCAAGGAGGAGCCGTGAAATTCCTGGATCATCTCGAGGAGTGGCTGATCGCGTTCCTGATGGGCGCGGCGACGCTGCTGATCTTCGTCGCCGTCATCCACCGCTACGCGGCGGGGCTGCCGATTCCCGGCCTGCAGGACGCGCTGCTGAAGATCGACCTGTCGTGGGCGCAGGAGCTGTGCATCTACATGTTCGTGTGGATGGCGAAGTTCGGCGCCGCCTACGGCGTGCGCACCGGCATCCACGTCGGCGTCGACGTGATGATCAACCGGCTGCCGCCGAAGACGCACAAGGCCTACGTGCTGTTCGGCCTGCTGGCCGGCGCCATGTTCACCGGCATCGTCGGCACGCTGGGCGCCACGTTCGTCTGGGACGTCGGCCACACCGACTCGATCTCGCCCGACCTCGAGCTGCCGAAGTGGATCGTCTACCTGTGCATCCCGGTCGGCTCGTACCTGATGTGCTTCCGCTTCCTGCAGGTCGCGTGGGCGTTCGCGCGCACCGGCGAGCTGCCGCACCATGACGTCGCGCACGTCGAGGGCATCGAGGCGGCGGAGGACATCAACCCGTACGCGCTGCCGGACAACCTGCACCCGGCCGACGTCGTGGAAGGGGGCCGGCAATGAGCGCCACGCTGGTCCCGCCCGTCCCCGAGAACGCGCCGCGCTGGCCGGCGCTGATCCCGGTCCTGCTGATCGCCATCCCGGTGGTGCTGAAGCTCGCCGGCGTGCCGATCGCCAACCCGTGGATCATCTTCGCGCTGCTGTTCGGCCTGATGCTGACCGGCATGCCGATCTCGATCTCGCTCGGCCTCACCGTGCTCACGTACCTGTTCACGATGACCACGGTGCCGATCGAGTCGGTGGCGCTGAAGCTGTTCACCGGCATCGAGAAGTTCGAGATCATGGCGATCCCGTTCTTCATCCTGGCCGGCAACTTCCTCACCCACGGCGGCGTGGCGCGGCGGATGATCAACTTCGCCTCGTCGATGGTCGGGCACTGGGCCGGCGGCCTGGGCCTCGCCGGCGTGATGGCCTGCGCGCTGTTCGCGGCGGTGTCGGGCAGCTCGCCGGCGACGGTGGTCGCGATCGGCTCGATCATCCTGCCGGCGATGGTCAAGCAGGGCTTCCCGGCCCGCTTCGGCGCCGGCGTCATCACCACCTCCGGCGCGCTCGGCATCCTGATCCCGCCGTCGATCGTGATGGTGATGTACGCGGTGGCGACCAACACGTCGGTCGGCGCGCTGTTCATCGCCGGCATCGTCCCGGGCATCGTGCTGGCGACGATGCTGGGCCTCACCACCTGGTGGCGCGCGCGCAAGAACAACTACCCGCGGCAGCCGAAGGCGACCTGGGGCGAGCGGCTGGCGCGCCTTCCGCGAGAGCATCTGGGGCCTGCTGCTGATCATCGTCGTCATCGGCGGCATCTACTCCGGCATCTTCACGCCGACCGAGGCGGCGGCGATGAGCGCCGTCTACGCGTTCTTCGTCGCGGTGTTCGTCTACAAGGACATGACGCTGGCCAAGGTGCCGAAGGTGCTGCTCGACTCGGCCAACATGAGCGCGATGCTGCTCTACATCATCACCAACGCGGTGATGTTCAGCTACCTGATGACCTCCGAGCAGATCCCGCAGGAGCTGGCCGACTGGATGCTCGACAAGGGCCTCGGCGTGGTCGCCTTCCTGCTGTTCGTCAACGTCGTGCTGCTGCTCGCCGGCAACGTGATGGAGCCCTCGTCGATCGTGCTGATCATGGCGCCGATCCTGTTCCCGGTGGCGATGAAGCTCGGCATCGACCCGGTCCACTTCGGCATCATGATGATGGTCAACATGGAGGTCGGCATGTGCCACCCGCCGGTCGGCCTCAACCTGTACGTGGCCTCGGGCATCACCAAGATGGGCATCACCGAGCTGACCGTCGCCGTCTGGCCGTGGCTGCTGACGATGCTCGTGCTTCCTGGTGCGTCGTCACCTACTGGCCGGCGCTGTCGCTCTGGCTGCCGAAGACGCTCGGCATGATGTAGCGCGCGCCGCTGCACCGCGCCGCACGACGGGCGCCGGCCGAAGCCCGGCGCGGCCGCGGCGCCCGTTCGTCTGCCGGCAGCGGGCGCGGCGCGGCGCGGCTCCGGCGGACGGCGTCGCCGTGTTATAATTTTGAATTTACTCGGCTTTATCCTGTCGGAGTCACCAGCATGGCCGTCGAACGCACGCTTTCCATCATCAAGCCCGATGCCGTGGCCAAGAATGTCATCGGCAAAATCTACTCGCGCTTCGAGACCAACGGTCTCAAGATCGTCGCCGCGCAGATGCGCTGGCTGTCGCGCGCCGAGGCCGAGGGTTTCTACGCCGTCCACCGCGAACGGCCGTTTTTCAAGGATCTGGTCGAATTCATGATCGTCGGGTCCGGTGATGATCCAGGTGCTCGAGGGCGAAGACGCGATCGCGAAGAACCGCGACCTGATGGGCGCGACCGACCCGAAGAAGGCCGCCGCGGGCACGATCCGCGCCGATTTCGCGACGTCGATCGACGCCAACGCCGTGCACGGCTCGGACGGCCCGGACACCGCCAAGGTCGAAATCGCGTACTTCTTCCCCGGCGCTCGCCGTCTACGACCGCTGATCGCAGCCGCCCGCGACGATCGCCCGCGGTCCGCCGCGCGACTCGCCCCGACCGCACGCGCCGTGATCAACCTGCTCGACCTCGATGCCGCCGGCCTGACCGCGCTCTTCGCCGACCTGGGCGAGAAGCCGTTTCGCGCCGCGCAGGTCTCGCACTGGCTGCACCAGCGGCTGCGCGACGACATCGGCGCGATGACCGACCTCGCGAAGCCGCTGCGCGAGCGCCTCGCCGGCGTCGCCGAGATCCGCGGTCCGACGGTGATCCGCGACACGACGGCCGCCGACGGCACGCGCAAGTGGCTGCTCGACGTCGGCGGCGGCAACGCGGTCGAGGCGGTCTACATCCCCGAGGACGACCGCGGCACGCTGTGCGTGTCGTCGCAGGCCGGCTGCGCGCTCGACTGCGCGTTCTGCTCGACCGGCAAGCAGGGCTTCAACCGCAACCTCGACCGTCGCCGAGATCGTCGGCCAGCTCTGGCACGCGAACCGCGCGCTGCTCGCCGAACGGCGGCCACGGCGCCGTGGGTCGAGCAGGGCCGCGCGCCGATCACGAACGTCGTGCATGATGGGCATGGGCGAGCCGCTGGCCAACTTCGACAACGTCGTCGTCGGCGCTGTCGCTGTTCCTCGACGACAACGCCTACGGCCTGTCGCGCCGGCGGGTGACGCTGTCGACGTCGGGCCTCGTGCCGGCGCTCGACCGGCTGCGCGAGGCCTGCCCGGTCGCGCTGGCGGTCAGCCTGCACGCGCCGAACGACGCGCTGCGCGACCGGCTGGTGCCGATCAACCGCAAGTACCCGCTCGCCGAGCTGCTGGCCGCGTGCCGGCGCTACCTCGAGCGCGCGCCGCGCGACTTCGTCACCTTCGAGTACGTGATGCTCGACGGGGTCAACGACTCAGCCCGAGCAGGCGCGCGAGCTGGTCGCGCTCGTCCGCGACGTGCCGTGCAAGCTCAACCTGATCCCGTTCAATCCGTTCCCCGGATCGGGCTTCGCGACCAGCCCGCGCGCGCGCATCCTCGCGTTCCAGAAGATCCTGATGGACGCCGGCATCGTGACGACGATCCGCAAGACGCGCGGCGACGACATCGACGCCGCCTGCGGCCAGCTGGCCGGGCAGGTCCAGCGACCGCACCAACGCCGGCGCCGCATGCCGCCGGTCGTCGCCGCGCCGTCGCTCCGGCGCCCGCGCCGGCGGCGCACTGACGCCCGCATCCGCGACGGTCCGACCATGATCGCACCACGTCCCCGCAGCCCCCGGGCGCTCGTCGCCGTCGCCGCGCTGCTGCTCGCCGCCTGCGCCTCCAAGGAGGCCGCGCCGCCGCCGCAGCCCGAGCCGCCGCCTCCGGTCAAGCAGCAGGAGGTGACCCCGCAGCGCCGCTCCGAGCTCCACACCGAGCTCGCCGCCGGCTACTACGAGCGCGGCCAGATGGACATCGCGCTCGACGAGCTCAAGGAAGCGGTGGCGCTCGAGCCCGAACAACCCCAAGGCCTACAACATCTACGGCCTCGTCTACACGGTGCTCGGCGAGAACGCGAAGGCCGAGCAGAGCTTCGCCCGCGCGCTGTCGCTCGCGCCGAAGGACGCCGAGATCCGGCAGAACTGGGGCTGGTACCTGTGCACGCACGAGCGGATGGCCGAGTCGATCCCGGAGTTCGAGGCCGCCCTCCGGGACCCGCTGTACAAGACGCCGGAGATCCCGCTGATCAACGCCGGCCGGTGCAGCGTGATGATGGGCGACCTCAAGGGCGCGGAGGGCTTCTACCAGCGCGCGCTCAAGGTCGCCCCGAACAACGGCGCGGCGAGCTACGGTCTCGCGCTGCTCGCCTACGGGCAGGGGCGCTACGAGGAGGCGCGCGGCTGGCTCCGCGCGAGCCGCCAGCCGAGTCCGCCGGCGCAGATGCTCTATCTCGGCATGTGCGTGGAGAAGAAGCTCGGCGACCGGCAGGCCGAGGCGTCGTTGATGGCGCAGCTGAAGAACCGCTTCCCGGACTCGGCCGAAGCCAAGGCGATCGGGCCGAAGGCGTGCGAATGAGCATCGAGCAGGCACCCACCTCCACCGGCGCCGGCGAGGGCGCGCGGCCCGCGCCGTCGACGGCCGGCGGCATGCTGCGCGCGGCGCGCGAGGCGGCCGGGCATGACGCTCGACACCGTCGCGCAGCAGCTGAAGCTCGCGCCGCGCCAGGTCACCGCGCTGGAGGAAGGCGACTTCGCGAGCCTGCCCGGGCGGACGTTCGTGCGCGGCTTCCTGCGCAACTACGCGCGGCTCGTCCACGTCGACCCCGAGCGCGTGCTGGCGGCGCTGTCGGCGGGCGACGCCCACGAACCCGACTCCCCGGCGCTGCACCCGACCGCGCCGACGATGGGCGAGCTGCCGACGAGCGACCACTCCCGTCCCGGCTGGACGCGCTGGGCGATCCCGCTGACGCTGGTCGCGGTCGTCGCGACCGCCGCGATCTACGAGTTCGCGCGCGGCCCCGGCGAGCTGCGGCGGCCGGCGGCGCCGACGCCGGCGGCGAGCGAGCCCGAGCCGCCGCCCGCGGCGAAGACGCCGGCGCCGGGCGGCGCGGAGCCGTCGCCCCCCGCC
This sequence comes from uncultured beta proteobacterium, assembly GCA_963832705.1. Taxonomy (GTDB): domain Bacteria; phylum Pseudomonadota; class Gammaproteobacteria; order Burkholderiales; family Casimicrobiaceae; genus CAIWHR01. The sequence goes on from CAWHVP010000012.1 coordinate 47,935, forward strand.
CCGTCGTCGATGTCGCTGTCGAACCCGTTCGCGGCCGCGCCCGCGCCCGCGCCGGCGGAGCCCGCCGCCGGCACCGCCGCGCCCGGCGGCCCCGAGGCGACGCTGGTGCTGGCGTTCCGCGATTCGTCGTGGGCCGAGGTCAAGGATGCCAGCGGTCGCCTGCTGATTTCGCAGATGGTCGGCGGCGGCCAGACGCGCTCGGTCGCGGGCGTGCCGCCGTTCGACGTCGTGATCGGCAACGCCGCCGAGGCGAGCGTCACGTTCCGCGGGCAGCCGGTCGACCTCGCGCCGTACACGCGCCAGAACGTCGCGCACGTCGTCCTCCGGTAGGCGCTCCGCCCCGCCCGCCATGAACGCCCCGTCCCCCATCGCCCGCCGCACGACGCGCCGCGCCGACGTCGGCGGTGTCGCCGTCGGCGGCGGCGCGCCCATCGTCGTGCAGTCGATGACCAACACGGACACGGCCGACGTCGCCGCGACCGTCGCGCAGGTGCGCGCGCTCGCCGCCGCCGGGTCCGAGCTCGTCCGCGTGACCGTGGACACGGCGGCCGCCGCCGCGGCGGTGCCGGCGATCCGCGAGGCGCTCGACGCCGCCGGCTGCCGCGTGCCGCTGATCGGCGACTTCCACTTCAACGGCCACAAGCTCCTCGCCGATCACGCGGAGTGCGCGCAGGCGCTCGCCAAGTACCGGATCAATCCCGGCAACGTCGGCAAGGGCAGCAAGCGCGACCCGCAGTTCGCGGTGATGATCGAGAAGGCGATCGAGCACGGCAAGGCGGTGCGCATCGGCGTCAACTGGGGCAGCCTCGACGCCGACCTCCTCGCCCGGATGATGGACGAGAACGCCGCGCGCGCGGCCCCGCTGCCGCCCGGGGCGGTGATGCGCGAGGCGCTGGTCGCCTCCGCGGTCGACAGCGCGCGGCGGGCCGAGTCGCTCGGGCTGCCCGGCGATCGCATCGTGCTGTCGTGCAAGGTCTCGGCGGTGCAGGACCTCGTCGCCGTCTACGGCGAGCTCGCGCGCCGCTGCGACTACCCGCTGCACCTCGGCCTGACCGAGGCCGGCATGGGCACGAAGGGCATCGTCGCGTCGACCGCCGCGATCGCCATCCTGCTGCAGCAGGGGATCGGCGACACGATCCGCGTGTCGCTGACGCCCGAGCCCGGCGGCGACCGCACGCGCGAAGTGCAGGTCGCCCAGGAGATCCTGCAGACGATGGGCCTGCGCTCGTTCACGCCGATGGTCACCGCCTGTCCCGGCTGCGGCCGGACGACCTCCACGGTGTTCCAGGAGCTCGCCGAGCGCATCGAGGCGTACCTGCGCGCGCAGATGCCGGTGTGGCGCGCGCGCTATCCCGGCGTCGCCGACATGCACGTGGCCGTCATGGGCTGCGTGGTCAACGGGCCGGGCGAATCGCGGCTCGCCAACATCGGCATCTCGCTGCCGGGCACCGGCGAGTCGCCGGTCGCGCCGGTCTACGTCGACGGCGAGAAGACGGTGACGCTGAAGGGCGGCCGGATCGCCGAGGAATTCCAGCAGATCGTCGAGGACTACGTCCGCTCGACCTACGGCGGCGAGGCGCGCACCGCGCAGCTGTCGCCGGCGCGCCGGACCATCGAAGTCAGGGCCGCGGGATGACGAGCGCCGTGGCCCCCGAGAAGTCCGCGCCGCGCGACGCCGCGCCGCGCGCGCTGCAGGCCGTCCGCGGCATGAACGACGTGCTGCCGGACGACGCGCCGCTGTGGGAGTTCGTCGAGGACGCCGTGCGCGGCGTGTTCCGCCAGTACGGCTACCGCAACCTGCGCGTGCCGCTGGTCGAGGCCACGCCGCTGTTCGTCCGCGCGATCGGCGAGGTGACCGACGTCGTCGAGAAGGAGATGTACACGTTCAACGACCGCCTGTCCGGCGAGTCGCTGACGCTGCGTCCCGAGGCGACGGCCGGCATCGTCCGCGCCGCGATCGAGCACAACCTCACCTACGAGCGGCCGCAGCGCGTCTGGACCGCGGGCCCGATGTTCCGGCACGAGCGGCCGCAGAAGGGCCGCTACCGCCAGTTCCACCAGTTCGACGTCGAGGCGCTGGGCTTCGCCGGGCCCGACGTCGACGCCGAGCACATGGTGATGCTCGCGCGGCTGTGGAAGGCGCTCGGCGTCGCCGACGGCATCACGCTCTCGATCAACTCGATCGGCGACGCGCCGGAGCGCCACGCGCACCGCGCGCAGCTGATCGCGCACTTCGAGCGCCACGCCGCGATCCTCGACGAGGACGCGAAGCGCCGGCTGTACACGAACCCGCTGCGCATCCTCGACACCAAGAACCCGGCGCTGCAGGAGATGGTCGCGGCCGCGCCGCGACTCGTCGACCTCCTCGGCGACGCCTCGCGCGCGCACTTCGACGGCCTGCAGCAGCTGCTGACCGACCACGGCGTCGCCTACACGGTCGACGCGCGGCTGGTGCGCGGGCTCGACTACTACAACCGCACGGTGTTCGAGTTCGTCACCGACCGCCTGGGCGCGCAGGGCACCGTCGCCGGCGGCGGCCGCTACGACGGCCTGTTCGAGCAGCTGGGCGGCAAGCCGACGCCCGCGACCGGCTTCGCGTTCGGCCTCGAGCGGCTGATCCTGCTGGTGCAGGAGATGGGCGCCGTCCAGTGCCCCGCGCCGCTCGCCTACGTCGTCCACGCCGGCGACGCGGCCGGCGCGCTCGCGCGGCGCGTCGCCGAAGGGCTGCGCGACGCCGGCCACGCGGCCGTGCTCAACGCCGGCGGCGGCAGCTTCAAGTCGCAGATGAAGCGCGCCGACGCCTCGGGCGCGCGCTACGCGATCATCATCGGCGACGACGAGGTCGCCGCCGGGACCGCCAGCGTCAAGCCGCTGCGCGGCGGCGAGCAGTACGCGGTGCCCGTCGCCGAGCTGGCCGCGCGGCTCGCCGTGCCGGAACCGACAACCTGAACCCGGGCGCGCCGGACGTCGGCGCGCCGCCATCGACCAAGGGAAGCACATGGCCGTCTACGATCTCGAAGAGCAGGACCAGCTTGAGGACCTCAAGGCCTGGTGGGCCCGGTGGGGCAACTACGTCACGATGGCCGTCGTCGCCGTGTGCGTCGGCATCGTCGCGGTGCAGGGCTGGCGCTGGTGGAGGCACAGCCAGGCCGAGCAGGCGTCGGTGCTCTACGCCGCCGTGAGCGAGGCGGCCCGCGTCAACGACGCGGCCAAGGCGAAGGACGCGATGGCCGAGCTCGCGGCCAAGTTCCCCGGCACCGGCTACGCGCCGCGCGCGGGGATGGTCACCGCCAAGGTGCTGTTCGACGCCGGCGACAAGGCGGGCGCCAAGGCCCAGCTGTCGTGGGTGATCGAGAAGACCGACGAGGACATGCTCCGCCAGATCGCGCGCTACCGGCTGGCGGAGATCCAGTTCGACGACAAGCAGTACGACGACGCGCTGCGCACGCTGGATGCCAAGCACGACGACGGCCTCGCCGGCCTCTATGCCGACCTGCGCGGCGACGTGCTCGCCGCCGCCGGCCGCCCGGCCGAGGCGCGCGCCGCCTACCAGACCGCCGTGGCCAAGCTCGATGCCAAGTCGCCGTACCACGGGTACGTGCAGGTGAAGCTCGACGCCCTCGGCGGCCCGACCGGACCGGGCGCCGCCGCTGCCGCGCCCGCCACGGCCGCCGCCCCGGCAGCGCCCGCCGCCGGCGCCCCGGCGCCGGCCCCGGCGGCCCAGTCCGCGCCCGCTCCCGCCACCCCCGCCGCTCCCGCGAAGAAATGATCGCCCCGCCCGTTCGACCCGGCGGCGCGCGGCGCGCGCCTGCCCACCGGCCGCAGCCGATGCGGTCCGCGCTCGTGCTCTGCGTCGCCCTGCTGGCCGGCGGCTGCTCGACGCTGTCGTCGTGGTTCCCGGCCTCCAGCTGGCCTTCGTTCGAATGGCCATGGGGCAGCTCCAAGAAGCTCGGTCCGGCGCCCGAGTTCCAGGCGACGGTGACGCCGCGGATCGCGTGGCAGACGAGCGTCGGCAAGGCGGCGCCCGGGCTCGCGCCCGCGGTCACGCCGGCCGCCGTCTACGCGGCCGCGACCGACGGCACGATCGTGCGCGTCGACCGCGACACCGGGCAGGCGGCCTGGAGGATCAGCGCCGGCGCCCGGCTGGCCGGCGGCGTCGGCGCCGACGCGACGCTGCTCGCGGTCGGCACCGACAAGGGCGACGTGCTCGCCTTCGACGTCGACGGCAAGCCGAAGTGGCAGGCCCGCGTCACCAGCGAGGTCGTCGGGCCGCCGATGGTGGCCGACGGCGTGGTCGCGGTCTGGTCCGGCGACGGGCGCCTGTACGCGTTCGCGGCGGCCGACGGCAAGACCAAGTGGGTGTACCAGCGCACCAACCCGCCGCTGATCGTGCGCAACCTCGCCGGCGGCATCATCGTCCGCGGCGGGCTGTTCACGGGCACCGCCGGCGGCAAGCTCGTCGCCATCGACGCCGCGAGCGGCAACGTCGGCTGGGAAGGCAACGTGGCCACGCCCAAGGGCGCGACCGAGCTCGAGCGGATCGCCGACATCACCAGCCAGCCGCTCGTCGACGAGCGGCAGGTCTGCTCGATCGCCTTCCAGGGACGCATCGTCTGCTTCGACGTGCTGCGCGGGACGCTCGTCTGGACACGCGACGTGTCGAGCCTGTCGGGCATCGTCGCCGACAGTCGCTACCTCTACCTGACCGACGACAAGGGCGCGGTGCAGGCCCTCGACAAGACGACCGGCGCCTCGGTGTGGAAGCAGGACAAGCTCGCGAAGCGGCAGCCTTCCGGACCGCAGCTCGTCGGCGACTTCGTCGGCGTCGTCGACGGCGAAGGCGTCCTCTACGTGATGGACCGCGGCGACGGCAAGCTGGTCGGGCGCCTCGCGACCGACGGCGCCCCGCCGACCGAGCGGCCGGCGATCGCCGGCGCGAACGCACTGTGGCAGAGCACCGCCGGCGCGCTGTTCGCCGTCACCGCCAAATGATCCGGGGCGGCCCCGGCCGCCCCCTCCCATGCTGCCCACCCTAGTCATCGTCGGGCGCCCGAACGTCGGCAAGTCGACGCTGTTCAACCGGCTGACCAAGACCCGCGCGGCGCTGGTCGCCGACCTGCCGGGCCTGACCCGCGACCGCCACTACGGCCGCGCGCGCCTCGGCGAGCGCTCGTTCATCGTCGTCGACACCGGTGGCTTCGAGCCCGTCGCGAAGGACGGGATCATGCACGAGATGGCGAAGCAGACGAAGACGGCGATCGCCGAAGCCGACGTCGTGCTGTTCGTCGTCGATGCGCGCACCGGGCTCGTGCCGCAGGACAGGACGATCGCCGACCTCCTGCGCCGCGCCGGGCGGCCGGTGGTGATCGCGGTCAACAAGGCCGAGGGCATGCCGGCCGCGCGGACCGTCGCCGAGTTCCACGAGCTGGGCCTGGGCGAGCCGTTCGCGGTCTCCTCGGCCCACGGCGAGAACGTCAACGAGGTGGTCGAGCTCGCGCTCGACCTGGTGCCGGGCGGCGCGGTGCCCGCGGCCGCCGACGAGCCGGCGTTCACCGAGCCGGTGCTGACCGACGACCACTTCGCGGCGGAGGCCGGCGCCAAGGGGCCGATCAAGGTCGCCATCGTCGGGCGCCCGAACGTCGGCAAGTCGACGCTCGTCAACACGCTGCTCGGCGAGGAGCGCGTGATCGCGTTCGACCAGCCCGGCACCACGCGCGACTCCATCTACCTCGACTTCGAGCGCGCCGGCCGCCGCTACACGCTGATCGACACCGCCGGCGTGCGCCGCCAGGGCAAGGTGATCGAGGCGGTCGAGAAGTTCTCCGTGATCAAGACGCTGCAGGCGATCGAGGACGCGAACGTCACCGTGCTGCTGGTCGACGCCGGCGACGGGATCACCGAGCAGGACGCGCATCTCGCCGGCTACATCCTGGACGCGGGGCGCGCGCTCGTCGTCGGCGTCAACAAGTGGGACGGCCTGCCGACCGACCGCCGCGAGGAGGTCAAGCGCGAGCTCGAGCGCAAGCTCGCGTTCCTGTCGTTCGCCGAGCACCACTACATCTCGGCCAAGGCCGGGAGCGGCGTCGGCAACCTGATGCGCTCGGTCGACGGCGCGTACGCCGCGGCGATGGCGCGCCTGCCGACGCCGAAGCTCACGCGGATGCTGCAGGTCGCCGTCGAGCGCCAGCAGCCGCCGCGGGCCGGCATGGGGCGGCCGAAGCTCCGTTACGCGCACCAGGGCGGGCAGAATCCGCCGCTGATCGTCATCCACGGGAGCGCGCTCTCGCACATCCCCGACGGCTACCGCCGCTACCTGGAACATTTCTTCACCGACGCGTTCAAACTGCGCGGGACCCCGCTTAGGATACAATTCAAGACCGGGGCCAACCCGTACGCGAAGTCGGCAACGCGCCGCCCTGGCCGATGAGGCAGGCCAGCGGCGACGGGACGAGCGTGCGGTCGGACGCGGGACCCCGGGGACGACCCGGCGACCGCCCGGCCTGACAACTAGAAGAGCGGAGCACGAGAATGAGCAACAAGGGGCAAATGCTACAAGACCCGTTCCTGAACACGCTGCGCAAGGAGCACGTCCAGGTCTCCATCTACCTCGTCAACGGCATCAAGCTGCAGGGGCAGATCGAATCGTTCGACCAGTACGTCGTCCTCCTGAAGAACACCGTCACCCAGATGGTGTACAAGCACGCGATCTCGACGGTGGTTCCGTCCCGCGCCGTGGTGATGCCCCATCACGCGGGCGCCGACGAGGCCAGCGCCTGAGCGGCTTGCCCGGCCCCGCGCGGCCGCCCGTGCGCGCGCTGATCCCGAATGTTTGAGCGCCCGTCCGGCGGCGATCGCGCGCTGCTCGTCGCGCTCGACTTCGGCGACGGCGACCCGGCCGAGCGGCTGGCCGAGATCGACGCGCTCGCCCGGTCCGCGGGTGCGACCGTCGTCGGCACCGTCACCGGCCGCCGCCAGCGTCCCGACGCCGCGCTGTACGCCGGCAAGGGCAAGGTCGAGGAGATCGCGGCACAGCGCGCCGAGACCGGCGCCGACCTCGTCATCTTCAACCACACGCTGTCCGGCGCGCAGCAGCGCAATCTCGAAGCGAAGCTCGAGTGCCGGATCGTCGACCGCGTCGCCCTGATCCTCGACATCTTCGCGCTGCGCGCGCGCAGCAGCGAGGGCAAGCTGCAGGTCGAGCTCGCGCAGGTGAAGCACCAGCTCACCCGGCTGGTCGGCGGCTGGTCCCACCTCGAGCGGCAGAAGGGCGGCATCGGCCTGCGCGGTCCCGGCGAGACGCAGCTCGAGACCGACCGGCGGCTGCTCGGCGTCCGGGTCAAGGCGCTGAACGCGCGGCTGCGCCGCGTCGAGCAGCAGCGCGCGACGCAGAGCCGCACGCGGCGCAAGGCCTCGGTCCGGACCGTCGCGCTCGTCGGCTACACGAACGCCGGCAAGTCGACGCTGTTCAACCGCCTGACCGGCGCCACGAGCTACGCCGCCGACCAGCTGTTCGCCACGCTCGACACGACGCTGCGCCGCGTCCACGTGCCCGGGGCCGACCCGATCGTGCTGTCCGACACCGTCGGCTTCATCCGCGAGCTGCCGCACGACCTCGTCGCCGCCTTCCACGCGACGCTGTCCGAGGCCGCCGACGCCGACCTGGTGCTGCACGTCATCGACGCCGCGCACCCGAACCGCGACGAGCAGATCGCCGCCGTCGAGGCGGTGCTGGCCGAGATCGGCGCCGACGAGACCCCGCAGGTGCGCGTGTACAACAAGATCGACGCCGCGGACCTCCCGCCGAGCGTCGAGCGCGACGAGTCTGGTATAATTCGCGCCGTTCGCCTGAGCGCGCTGACCGGCGCCGGATGCCCGGAGCTGCTGGCCACGCTGGCCGAGCGCTTCCCGCAGAACGCGCACCGATCGGTGCCGGCCGAGGCGCCGGCCTGACGTCGCCGCGCCCGCCGACCCGCCGCCCACCGCCGCACCCAACCACCTCGGCTCCACCACCGCCTGCTCCAGTCCGATGTCGCTCAACGATCCACAATGGGGTAAGCGCGGCGGCGGCAGCAGCGGCGGCCCGCCCGACCTCGACGAGATCTGGCGCAATCTCTCGCGCCGGATCAACGATCTCCTCGGCCGCAAGGCGGGAGGCCCCGGCGACGGCGAGCCCGGAGGCGGCGGCTTTCGCCCGCACCTGCCGATGTCGGGCGTCGGCATCCTCGTCGCGCTCGTCATCGTCGTCTGGCTGGCGAGCGGCTTCTACATCGTCGACGAAGGCCGCCGCGGCGTCGTCACGCGCTTCGGCAAGTACACCGAGACGACGCTGCCCGGCCCGCGCTGGCACCTGCCGTTCCCGGTCGAGGCGGTGGACCTCGTCGACTTCTCGCAGGTGAAGACGATCGAGATCGGCTACCGCACCAGCCCGAAGAACAAGGTCGACAAGGAAGCGCTGATGTTGACCGACGACGAGAACATCATCGAGATCCAGTTCGCCGTCCAGTACAACATCAAGAGCGCCGAGGCGTACCTGTTCAGCGTCCGCAAGCCCGACCTGATCGTCGCCTTCGTCGCGCAGACCGCGATGGGCGAGGTCGTCGGCAAGGCGAAGATGGACTTCGCGCTGTACGAGGGCCGCGAGCAGATCGCCAAGTCGTCCGAGAAGCTGATGCAGGAGCTGCTCGACCGCTACAACACCGGCATCTACGTGCAGAAGGTGACGCTGCAGAACGTGCAGCCGCCGGACAAGGTCCAGGCGGCGTTCGACGACGCGGTCAAGGCCGGCCAGGACCGCGAGCGCTTCCGCAACGAGGGCCAGGCCTACGCGAACGACGTCGTCCCGCGCGCCGCCGGCAACGCGTCGCGGCTGCTCGAGGAGGCCAACGGCTACAAGGCCGAGGTCGTCCAGCGGGCCGAGGGCGACGCGTCGCGCTTCCGCCAGATCCTGGTCGAGTACGCGAAGGCGCCCGGCGTCACGCGCGAGCGGCTCTACCTCGACATGATGCAGTCGGTCGTCGGCAACACGACCAAGGTCCTGGTCGACCAGAAGGCGGGCAGCAGCCTGCTCTACCTGCCGCTCGACAAGCTGATCCAGCAGAGCGCCGCGGGCGGCGGGGCGGTCGTCGCGCCCCCGCCGGCCGCCGCCGAATCCGTGCCGTCGCGGCCCGCCGCGCCGGCGCCCGAGCCCGCCGCGGCCGCCGATCCGGGCCGCTCGCGCGAAGCGTTGCGCGCCCGCGAGCGCACGGGGGACTCGCGATGAAGTGCACGATGCCGATCCTCGCGCTCGTCGTCGCCGCGCTGCTCGTCGCCTCGCAGTCGCTGTACACGGTCGACCAGAAGCAGTACGCGATCCGGTTCCAGCTGGGCGAGATCATCGAGACGCAGGCCACCGCGGGCCTCTACGCGAAGGTCCCGCTGATGCAGAACATCAAGTACTACGACAAGCGGATCCTGCTGCTCGACAACTCGGAGCCCGACCGGATCACGACGTCGGAGAAGAAGCCGCTGCTCGTCGACTTCTTCGTGCTGTGGCGGATCACCGACGTCAAGCAGTACTACATCAGCGTGCAGGGCGACGAGGAGGCGGCGCGCCGGCGGCTGTCGCAGACCGTGCGCTCGAACCTCGCCGAGGAGATCAACAAGCGCACCGTGCACGAGGTCATCTCGGGCGAGCGCGACAAGATCATGAACACGACCCGGCAGAAGGCGGACCTCGACGCGAAGACGATCGGCGTCGAGATCGTCGACGTGCGGCTGCGGCGCGTGGAGCTGCCGCCCGACGTCACCGGCCCCGTGTACGCGCGGATGGAATCCGAGCGCCGGCGCGTGGCCAACGAGCTGCGCTCGCTGGGCCAGGCCGAGTCGGAGAAGATCCGCGCCGACGCCGACCGCCAGCGCACCGTCATCCTGGCCGACGCGTACCGCGAGTCGCAGAAGATCAAGGGCGACGGCGACGCGAGGGCCTCGGCGATCTACGCGCAGGCCTACGGCGCGAACCCCGAGTTCTACGCGTTCTACCGCAGCCTCGAGGCGTACAAGGCGACGTTCCGGAACAAGAGCGACATGATGGTGCTCGACCCGAACGCCGACTTCTTCCGCTACTTCAAGAATCCGGGCGGCGGCGCGCCGGCGGGCAAGGGCGCCGGGAAATGATCCCCGGTGAGCCGCGCTAGGCCGCGCCCGGCCGCACTCACCGGTGCGCTCGAGGGGTCCCCGGTGACCGATTCGCTGCTCGCGGCGTTCGCGCTGGTGCTGGTGGTCGAAGGCCTGCTGCCGCTGGTCGCGCCGCAGCTGTGGCGCGAGAGCTTCCGCAAGCTGATCGAGCTCGCCGACGGCCAGCTGCGCTTCATCGGCCTCGCGTCGATCGCGGCCGGCCTCCTCTGCTTCTGGCTGGTGCAGCGTGCGTAGGTGGATCCTCCCCGAGTACGTCGAGGACATCCTCCCCGACGAGGCCGAGCGGATCGAGGCGCTGCGCCGCGTGCTGCTCGACCACTTCCGCGCGCAGGGCTGCCGGCTGGTGCAGCCGCCGCTGGTCGAGCACATCGAGTCGCTGCTGACCGGCACCGGCCGCGACCTCGAGCTGCAGACGTTCAAGGTCGTCGACCCGATGTCCGGGCGCCTGCTCGGCGTGCGCGCCGACATCACGCCGCAGGTCGCGCGCATCGACGCGCACCTGCTGAACGAATCGGGCGTCACCCGGCTCTGCTACACCGGCAGCGTGCTGCGCACGTTCCCGGCGGGCATCGGCGCGACGCGCGAGGTCATCCAGATCGGCGCCGAGCTCTACGGCGAGCCCGGCATCGCCGGCGACAAGGAAGTGCTGGCGCTGCTGCTGTCGTCGCTGGCGGCGGCGGGCGCGCGCGGGCTGCACCTCGACCTCGGCCACGTCGGCGTCTACCGGGCGCTCGCGAACGCGGCGGGCATCGGCAGCAACGGCGACGACAACGACCTGTTCGTCGCGCTGCGCGCCAAGGACGTGGCCGCCGTCGCCGAGCTGACCGCCAGGCTGCCGGCCGCGTGGCGCGACGCGCTGGCCGCGCTGCCGACCCTCTACGGGCCGGCGCAGGAGGTGCTCGCCGCCGCGCGCGAGCGCCTGCCCGACACGCCGGCGATCGCCAACGCCCTCGCCACGCTGTCGACGCTGGCGGCGTCGGTCGCGAGCGAGGTCGACGCGCTGCACGTCGATCTGTCGGACCTCACCGGCTATCATTACCAGAACGGCGCCATCTTCTCGGTGTTCGTCGCCGGCGAGACCAGCGCGATCGGCAACGGCGGGCGCTACGACGGCATCGGCAGGGCGTTCGGCCGCGCGCGCCCCGCCACCGGCTTCACGCTGGACCTGCGGCAGCTCGCGGGCGTCGTCGCCCGGCGCGGCTGACGCCGCGGCCGGCGCCACGGAACGGCATCAACCAGGGAATCGAGACAGCATGGGCAAGAACGTCGTCGTCATCGGCACGCAGTGGGGCGATGAAGGCAAGGGCAAGATCGTCGACTGGCTGACCGAGGAAGCGCAGGGGGTCGTCCGCTTCCAGGGCGGCCACAACGCCGGGCACACGCTGGTCATCGGCGGCAGGAAGACCGTGCTGCGGCTGATCCCGTCGGGCATCCTCCATCCCGCGGTGTCGGTCTACATCGGCAACGGCGTCGTGCTGTCGCCGACGGCGCTGCTGCAGGAGATCGGCGAGCTCGAGGCGGCCGGGGTCGAGGTGCGCGCGCGCCTCAAGATCTCGCCGGCCTGCCCGCTGGTGCTGCCGTACCACGTCGCGCTCGACCAGGCGCGCGAGGGCGCGATGGGCGACGCCAAGATCGGCACCACCGGCCGCGGCATCGGCCCGGCGTACGAGGACAAGATCGCGCGCCGCGCGATCCGCCTGCAGGACCTCCTCTACCCCGACCGCTTCGCCGCCAAGCTGAAGGCGGTGCTCGAGTACCACAACTTCGTGCTGACGCAGTACTTCAAGCGCGACCCGGTGCCCTTCGAGGCGACGCGCGACGCGACGCTCGCGCTCGTCCCGCAGCTGGCGCCGATGGTCGCCGACGTCGCGGGCCTGCTGCAGGCGGCGCGCAGGCGCGGCGAGTCGCTGCTGTTCGAGGGCGCGCAGGGCGCGCTGCTCGACGTCGACCACGGCACGTACCCGTACGTCACCTCGTCGAACTGCCTCGCCGGCGCGGCCGCGTCGGGCGCCGGCGTCGGCGTGCACTTCCTCGACTACGTGCTCGGCATCGCGAAGGCGTACACGACGCGCGTGGGCACCGGCCCGTTCCCGACCGAGCTCACCGACGACGTCGGCGCCGGGCTCGCCAAGCGCGGCAACGAGTTCGGCTCGGTCACCGGGCGCCCGCGGCGCTGCGGCTGGCTCGACCTGCCCGCCCTCACCCGCTCGCTGCAGCTCAACGGCGTCGACGGCCTGTGCATCACCAAGCTCGACGTGCTCGACGGCCTCCCCGAGGTGAAGATCGCCACCGGCTACCTCGTCAATGGCGAGCCGCTGGCGCTGCTGCCCTCGGGCGCCGACGCCGTCGCCGAGTGCGTTCCCGTCTACGAGACGCTGCCCGGCTGGAGCGAGAGCACCGTCGGCGTGAAGACCTTCGAGGCGCTGCCGGCGAACGCGCGGGCCTACCTCGAGCGGATCGAGGCGCTGGCCGGCGTGCCGATCGCGATGGTGTCGACGGGCCCGGACCGGACCGAGACGATCCTGCGGCGGCATCCGTTCCACTGACGCGAGAGGGGGCGATGAGCGCGATGGGCCGCCCCGAGCGCGAATTGGCTCCCCCTCGGGGGGACGGCGCGCAGCGCCAAGGGGGCACACAATGACCAAGCTCAACGTCAGCTGGGAGCAGTACCACAGGCTGATCGAGCGGCTCGCGCTGATCGTCCACGAGTCGGGGTTCGACTTCAACCAGATCATCTGCATCGCGCGGGGCGGCCTGCGCGTCGGCGACGTGCTGTCGCGGATCTTCGATCTGCCGCTCGCGATCCTGTCGACGCACTCGTATTCGGCCGAAGGCGGCACGGTGCGCGGCCAGCTGGTCATCGCCGAGCACATGACGATGACGAGCCCCCGCCTCGGCGACCGCGTGCTGCTGGTCGACGACATGGTCGATTCGGGCCACACGCTGGAGATCGTCCACCGGACGCTGCCCGAGCGCTTCCACAACATCCGGGAGTGCAGGACGGCCGTGCTGTGGTGGAAGGCGTGCTCGGTGTTCACGCCCGACTACTACGTCGAGTACCTGCCGGACAACCCGTGGATCGCCCAGCCGTTCGAGATCTACGACAGGATGCGGCCGCCCGAGTTGCCGGCGCGACTGGCCGAGCCGCCGCAGTCGTGACGCCGGGACGCCGGCCGCGCGCCGCGGGCGGCCGGAAACAAAAAGGGGCTGGCGCGTGCCAACCCCTCGTTCGCGACGACCGGCGGTGCTTTGCGGTCCGGCGAGAAAACTGCTATTGGTGCCCAGAAGAGGACTCGAACCTCCACAGTGTTGCCACCGCTAGGACCTGAACCTAGTGCGTCTACCAATTCCGCCATCTGGGCGACCGGAACCCATAATTCTACTTTCCGACCATTTCCTTGTCAAAGAAGATACCTCCCCCATCCAAGGCGCGCGCCGCGCAGCCGAAGGCCGCCCGCGCGGTCGACCCCGTGCCCTCGCACGACCCGCCCGCCGAAGCGCCGCGGCCCCGCCGCCGCGGTGACGTCGACGCCGACCTGATCCCGTCGCGCGTCGCGATCCTGACGGCGCTGCAGGGCGGCGGCGTGCCGCTGCCGCCGGCCGACCTCGAGCGCGAGCTCGCGGTCGACCCCGCCGCCCGCGAGGCGTTCCACGGCCGCCTCGCGGCGATGCAGCGCGACGGCCAGCTGCTCGTCAACCGCAAGGGCGAGCTGTGCGTCGTCGCCAAGCTCGACCTGACGACCGGCACCGTGCAGGGGCACCCGGACGGCTTCGGCTTCCTCGTGCCCGACGACGGCAGCCCCGACCTCTTCCTGTCGCCGAAGGAGATGCACAAGGTGCTGCACGGCGACCGGGCCGCGGCCCGGCGCATCGGCACCGACCGGCGCGGCCGGCCCGAGGGCGCGATCGTCGAGGTGCTGGAGCGCGCGAACCGCACGATCGTCGGCCGGCTGTTCGAGGAGCACGGCATCTGGTTCGTCGTCGCCGAGAACCGCCGGATCAACCAGGACCTGCTCGTGCCCGCCGACGAGCGCGGCCAGGCGAAGACCGGCGACGTCGTCGTCGTCGAGATCGTCTCGCCGCCGTCGGGCCAGCGCGAGGCCGTGGCGCGCGTGATCGAGGTGCTCGGCAGCGCCACCGACCCGGGCATGGAGATCGAGATCGCGCTGCGCAAGCACGACCTGCCGCACGAGTTCTCGGCGGCGGCGCGGGCGCAGGCGAAGAAGCTGCCGAAGGTCGTCGCCGCCGCCGACTGCGAGGGCCGCGTGGACCTGCGCGACCTGCCGCTGGTCACCATCGACGGCGAGACCGCGAAGGACTTCGACGACGCCGTCTACTGCGAGCGCAAGGGCAAGGGCTTCCGCCTGGTCGTCGCCATCGCCGACGTCTCGCACTACGTCCGCGACGGCGACGCGCTCGACCGCGACGCGCGCGAGCGCGGCACGTCGGTGTACTTCCCGCGCCGCGTGATCCCGATGCTGCCCGAGGCGCTGTCGAACGAGCTGTGCTCGCTCAAGCCGCAGGTCGACCGGCTGTGCATGGTCTGCGACATGGAGGTGACCGCGGCGGGCGCGATCCGGCGCTACCGCTTCTACCCGGCGGTCATGCACTCGCGCGCGCGGCTCACCTACACGCAGGTGTGGAACTGGCTGTCGGCGCACGCGAAGGACCCGGCGGGCGTGCCGCCCGAGGCCGCGCCGCTGCTGCCGCAGCTCGTGGACCTCTACGCGCTGTACCACGCGCTCGCCGCCGCCCGCGAGAAGCGCGGCGCGATCGACTTCGACACCGTCGAGCTGCAGCTCGAGTTCGACATCCACGGCAAGATCGTCCGCGTCGTCCCGGCGCCGCGCAACGACGCGCACAAGATCATCGAGGAGTGCATGCTGGCGGCGAACGTCTGCACGGCGGAATTCCTCGCGCAGGCGCCGCACCCGGCGCTGTACCGCGTGCACGAGGGCCCGACCCCGGAGAAGCTCGCGCTGCTGAAGGAGTTCCTCGGCGGCTGCGCCCTCTCGCTCGGCGGCGGCGACGACCCGACCGCCACCGACTACGCCAAGCTGCTGCTGAAGATCAAGGACCGGCCCGACTACGCGCTGCTGCAGACGGTGCTGCTGCGCTCGCTGCAGCAGGCGCAGTACCGGCCGGACAACGTCGGCCACTTCGGCCTGTCGTACGAGGCCTACGCCCACTTCACGTCGCCGATCCGCCGCTACCCCGACCTCGTCGTCCACCGCGCGATCAAGGCGGTGCTGGGCAGGCAGCAGTACCGCCCCGGCGGCACGTCGTGGGCCGAGCTCGGCACCCACTGCTCGCTGACCGAGCGGCGCGCCGACGAGGCGACGCGCGACGTCGAGAACTGGCTCAAGTGCTACTTCATGCGGGACAAGGTCGGCGAGACCTTCGGCGGCACGATCAGCGGCGTCACCAGCTTCGGCATCTTCGTCACGCTCGACGACCTCAACATCGACGGGCTCGTCCACGTGACCGAGCTCGGGCGCGACTACTTCCACTTCGACCCGGCGCGGCACGCGATGGTCGGCGAGCGCAGCGGCCGGAGCTTCCAGCTCGCCGGCCGCGTGCGGGTCAAGGTCGTGCGCGTCGACCTCGAGACGACGAAGATCGACTTCGCGCTGGCCGAGGACGAGCGTCCGGCGGCCGCCGGCGAGCCGGCCCGGCCGGTCTATGCGGAGCCGCTCGCCGGCGGCGCCCGCGGGGGCAAGGCCCAGGGGAAGGGCACGCGCGGGCGGCAGTGATGGACCTCGTCGTCCAGGGTCCGGCCATCGGCGCGGCCGAGCTGTCGACGATCGCCGCGCTGTCGGGCGCGCAGGGCATCGCCGCGCTCGACGGCGGCGCGCAGCAGGCCTACCGGCTGGCGCGAGTCGAGGCGCGCGCCGGCGTCGCCGAGTTCTGCGCGATCGCCGGCATCGACTGCGCGTTCGTCGATCCACGGCTCACGCGCGATCGCGTGCGGCTGGTGGCGATGGACATGGACTCGACGCTGATCACGATCGAGTGCATCGACGAGATCGCCGACATGCAGGGCATCAAGCCCGCCGTCGCCGCGATCACCAGTGCGGCGATGCGCGGGGAGATCGACTTCCGCGAGAGCCTCACGCGCCGCGTCGCGCTGCTCGCCGGGCTGCCGGTCGCGGCGCTCGAGCGCGTCTACGACGAGCGCGTCGCGCTCGCCCCGGGGGCCGAGCGGATGATCCGGGGCTTCGCCGCCGCCGGCGCGAAGACGCTGCTCGTCTCCGGCGGCTTCACGTTCTTCACCGAGCGGCTGCAGGCGCGCCTCGCGCTCGACGACGCGGTCGCGAACACGCTGGAGGTGGCGGACGGCCGGCTGACCGGCCGGCTGACCGGCACGATCGTCGACGCCGAGGGCAAGGCCGCCCGCTTCGCGGCGCTGAAGCACGGGCTGTGCGCCGGCGACGGCATCGCCGTGGCGATCGGCGACGGGGCCAACGACCTGCCGATGCTGCGCGCGGCCGACGTGTCGATCGCCTACCGCGCCAAGCCGGTCGTGCGCGCCGCGACGACGCACGCGATCGACCACAGCGGCCTCGACGCCGTCCTCAACCTCTTCCCCGAAAATTAGGGTCAGACACCACTTATCGCTTGGGGTCAGAGCTGTAATACAACGCCGCGCCCATAAGTGGGGTCAGACACCACTTATCGCAGGAAGTGGTGTCTGACCCTACTTCCGCCGGCATTACAGCTCTGACCCCGATTCAATCCGCCTCGTCGATCCAGGTCATCTGGATCGCCTCGAGGATCTTCTCGTTGCTGTGCTTCGGGTCGTCGGCGAAACCCGGCAGCGCGCACACCCACTGGTGCAGGTCGGTGAAGCGCACGGTCAGGGGATCGATGTCCGGGTGCGTCTCTGCGAGCGCGATCGCGATCTCGCGGGTGTCGGTCCACTTCATCAGTGCTGCTCTTTGGCGTAGTTGATCGTGTACTTCGGGATCTCGACGACGAGCCGCGCGTCGCCGACCTTCGCCTGGCACGACAGCCGCGACTGCGACGTCAGCCCCCAGGCGCGGTCGAGCAGGTCGTCCTCGTCGTCGGTCGCCGGGGCGAGCGACGCGTAGCCCTCGCGCACGATCACGTGGCAGGTCGTGCAGGCGCAGGACTTCTCGCAGGCGTGCTCGATCTCGATGCCCTGCGCGAGCAGGCTGTCGCAGATCGAGACGCCCTTCTCCGCTTCGAACGTCCTGCCCTCGGGGCAGACCTCGGGGTGCGGCAGCACGACGATTTCGGGCATGGCTCGATGGATTCCGGTCAGGTGAGCGCGTCGACGCTGCGCCCGGTCAGCGCGCGGCCGACGCTGCGGTTCATCCGGCGCGCGGCGAACTCGGCGGTGGCCTGGTTGAGCGCGGTCGTCGCCGCGACGATCGCGCGGTGGTCGGTCCCGGCGCGGCACTGCCGCGCGCGGTCGACGGCCGCCTCGACCGCGGCGCGCTCCCCGGCATCGAGCAGGTCGGCATCCTCGGCCAGCGCGGCGACGGTCGCGGCGATCACCTGGTCGGCCTCGACCTGCGCCTCGGCCAGCGCGCGCGCCGCCATGTCCTCGGCCGCGTGCGCGAACGAGTCCTGCAGGATCCGCGCGATGTCGGCGTCGCCGAGCCCGTACGAGGGCTTGACGGTGACCGCGGCCTCGACGCCCGACGTGAGCTCGCGCGCGGCGACCGACAGCAGCCCGTCGGCGTCGACCTGGAACGTGACGCGGATGCGCGCCGCCCCGGCCACCATCGGCGGGATCCCGCGCAGCTCGAAGCGCGCGAGCGAGCGGCAGTCGGCGACCTTCTCGCGCTCGCCCTGCACGACGTGGATGACCATCGCCGTCTGGCCGTCCTTGAACGTCGTGAACTCCTGCGCGCGCGAGACCGGGATCGTCGAGTTGCGCGGCACGATCTTCTCGGCGAGGCCGCCCATCGTCTCGAGGCCGAGCGACAGCGGGATCACGTCGAGCAGCAGCCAGTCGTCGCCGGCGGCGCGGTTGCCGGCGAGCACGTTGGCCTGGATCGCCGCGCCCAGCGCGACCGCCTGGTCCGGGTTGATGTTGGTCAGCGGCGGCGCGCCGAACAGCTCGGCGACCGCCTTCTGGATCTGCGGCATCCGCGTCGCCCCGCCGACCATCACCACGCCCTTGACGTCGGCGGGCGCGAGGCCCGCGTCGCGCAGCGCGCGCCGCACCGGCGAGAGCGTCTTGGCGACCAGGTTCTGCGTGATCGCCGTGAAGATCTCGGTGGTCAGCGTGACGTCGACCTTGGTGCCGCTGGCGAGCAGCGCGGTGATCGGCGCCGACGCGTGCAGCGTCAGGTTCTCCTTCGCTTCGCGCGCCTTGACCATCAGCAGGCGCGTGTCCTCCGGCGACAGCGGCGGCAGCGCGGCCGCCTCGATGATCCAGCAGTAGACGCGATGGTCGAAGTCGTCGCCGCCCAGCGCCGAGTCGCCGTTGGTCGCGAGCACCTCGAACACGCCGCGCGACAGCTTGAGGATCGAGATGTCGAACGTGCCGCCGCCGAGATCGTAGACGGCGTACGTGCCCTCGGCCGCGTTGTCGAGGCCGTAGGCGATCGCCGCGGCCGTCGGCTCGTTGAGCAGGCGCAGCACGTCGAGGCCCGCGAGCTTCGCCGCGTCCTTCGTCGCCTGCCGCTGCGCGTCGTCGAAGTACGCCGGCACGGTGACCACGGCGCCGACGAGCTTGCCGCCGAGGCTCGCCTCGGCGCGCTCGCGCAGGGCGCGCAGCACCTGCGCCGAGATCTCGACCGGGCTCTTGACGCCCGAGCGCGTCGCGAGCTTGACCATTCCCGGCTCGTCGATGAAGCGGTACGGAAAGCGGCGCTCGTCGAGGTCGGCGAGGCCGCGGCCCATCAGCCGCTTGACCGAGACGATGGTGTTCGCCGGATCGAGCGCCTGCACCGCCTGCGCCGGGTAGCCGACGTCGACGCCGTTCTCGCCGTAGTGGACGATCGACGGCAGCAGCGGCCGCCCGTTCTCGTCGGGCAGCACCACGGGGATGCCGTTGCGCACGGTCGCGACCAGCGAATTGGTCGTGCCGAGGTCGATGCCGACGGCGAGCCTGCGCTCGTGCGGCGCGGGCGACTCGCCGGGCTCGGAAATCTGCAGCAGTGCCATCAGGATTCCAGTTCGCCGAGCATCGCGTCGACGTCAGCCGCCAGTTTGCCGAGAAACGCGAGCTCGCGCACCTGCGCGCTCGCGCTGTCCCACGCCGCGTCGCGGTCGAGCAGCGACGCCAGCGCCGCCTCGGCCGCGGCGCGCTCGGCGCGGACCTCGGCGAGCAGCGCCTCCAGCGCGGCGACGTCGCCCGCCTGCATCGCGTGCTCCGCGGCCTCGCGACGCTCCAGCGCCCGCTCGAGGAACTCGTGCGACAGCGCGGCACCGGACGAGGACATCGCGTCGACGCCGTGCAGCGACAGCAGGTACTGGGCGCGACCGACCGGGCTCTTCAGCGCCTGGTAGGCCTCGTTGACCCGCGCCGAGGACTGCGCCGCGAGCCGGCGGTCGGTCTCGCCGGCGGCGGCGTAGCGGTCGGGATGGACTTCGCTCTGCAGCGCGCGGTAGCGGCGCTCGAGCGCATCGGCGTCGACGGCGAACCGCGCGGGCAGGCCGAAGAGCTCGAAGTGATTGCGGGAGAAGTCGATCATCGCAAGGGCGGCGCCGCAACCAGCCGCCGCCTCCGGAGGCCGGGGGTCAGACGTTGAAGCTCTCGCCGCAGCCGCAGGCATCCTTGACGTTCGGGTTGTTGAACTTGAACCCTTCCTGCAGGCCCTCGCGGGTGAAGTCGAGCTCGGTGCCTTCGAGGTAGGGCAGGCTCTTCGGGTCGACGATCACCGTGATGCCGTTGCTCTCGAAGGGGACGTCCTCGGGCCGGGTCTCGTCGGCGTACTCGAGCTTGTAGGCGAGGCCCGAGCAGCCCGACGTGCGCACGCCGAGGCGAAGGCCGATGCCCTTGCCGCGCTTGGCGAGGTGCCGCGCGACGTGCTGCGCCGCGCTCTGGGTCAACGTGACAGCCATGGTCCGTTTCCTGCGGGTTGTCCTGGGATCAATCGGCCGCGAGCTGGCCGGCGCCCGGCGCGCAGGCCTGCGCCTCGCCGCCGTCCTCGCCGCCCGCCGCGTGCTTCTTCCGGTAGTCGGCGACCGCCGCCTTGATCGCGTCCTCGGCGAGGATCGAGCAGTGGATCTTCACCGGCGGCAGCGCGAGCTCCTCGGCGATCTGCGTGTTGCGGATCGCCATCGCCTCGTCGAGCGTCTTGCCCTTCACCCACTCGGTGACGAGCGACGACGACGCGATCGCCGAGCCGCAGCCGTAGGTCTTGAACTTGGCGTCCTCGATCAGGCCGTCGCTGCCGACGCGGATCTGCAGCTTCATCACGTCGCCGCAGGCGGGGGCGCCGACCATCCCCGTGCCCACGTCGCCGGCGTCCTTGGCGAACGAGCCGACGTTGCGCGGATTCTCGTAGTGGTCGAGTACCTTGTTGCTGTATGCCATGTCGATCGTCCTCCCGTGTTCCCGGTCAGTGCTCTCAATGTGCCGCCCACTGGACCGTATTCAAGTCGACGCCGTCCTTGTACATCTCCCACAGCGGCGAGAGCTCGCGCAGCTTGCCGACCTTGCGCTGCAGCAGCGCGACGGCGTAGTCGATCTCCTCGGCCGTCGTGAAGCGGCCGACGGTGAAGCGGATGGAGCTGTGCGCGAGCTCGTCGTTGCGGCCCAGCGCCCGCAGCACGTACGAGGGCTCGAGCGACGCCGACGTGCACGCCGATCCCGACGACACGGCGATGTCCTTGATCGCCATGATCAGGCTCTCGCCCTCGACGAAGTTGAAGCTGACGTTGAGGTTGTGCGGCACCCGGTGCTCCATGTCGCCGTTGACGTAGATCTCCTCGATCGAGCCGAGGCCGGCGAGCAGCCGGTCGCGCAGCATCCGGATGCGCTCGTTGTCGGTCGCCATCTCGGCCTTCGCGAGCCGGAACGCCTCGCCCATGCCGACGATCTGGTGCGTCGGCAGCGTGCCCGAGCGCATGCCGCGCTCGTGGCCGCCGCCGTGCATCTGCGCCTCGATGCGCACGCGCGGCTTGCGCCGCACGTACAGCGCGCCGACGCCCTTCGGGCCGTAGGTCTTGTGCGCCGAGAACGACATCAGGTCGACCTTCAGCTTGGCGAGGTCCAGCGGGATCTTGCCGGTCGCCTGCGCCGAGTCGACGTGGAAGATGATGCCGCGCTCGCGGCAGATCTCGCCGATCGTCGCGAAGTCCTGGACGACGCCGATCTCGTTGTTGACCGACATCACCGACGCCAGGATCGTGTCGGGCCGAGCGCCGCGCGGAAGGCGTCGAGGTCGATCAGCCCGTCGGGCTGCGACGTCGAGGTAGGTCGCCTCGAAGCCCTCGCGCTCGAGCTCGCGCACGGTGTCGAGCGTGGCCTTGTGCTCGGTCTTGACGGTGACGATGTGCCGGCCCTTGTCGCTGTAGAAGTGGGCGGCGCCCTTCAGCGCGAGGTTGATCGACTCGGTCGCGCCCGACGTCCAGACGAGCTCCTTCGGCGTCGCAGTTCACCAGCGCCGCGACCTGCTCGCGGGCCTCCTCGACCGCCTTCTCCGCCTCCCAGCCGAACGCGTGCGAGCGCGACGCCGGGTTGCCGAAGTGCTCGGTCAGGTACGGGATCATCTTCTGCGCGACGCGCGGATCGACCGGCGTCGTCGCCGAGTAGTCGAGGTAGATGGGCAGCTTCATCGCAAGGCTCGGTGGCGGGTTGGGGCGACGGAAACGGCGGGTCAGCCGGCGGCGACGGCGCCGGGCGTGCGCGCGGCGGGCGCCACGGCGGCCGGCTGGCGGTGATCCTGCAGCATCGACGACCTCGGCCTTCTGCTGCTGCTGGCGGACGAGCTCGGCCAGCGTCACCGACTGCAGGTAGGTGAGGATGTGCTCGTTGAGGCTCGACCACAGCTCGTGGGTCATGCAGCGGCGGTCGTCGCGGCAGTTCTCGAGCCCGCCGCACTGCGTCGCGTCGAGCGGCTCGTCGACGGCGACGATGACGTCGGCGACCGTGACGTCCTCCGGCGAGCGGGCGAGGCGGTAGCCGCCGCCGGGACCGCGCACGCTCGAGACCAGCCCCGAGCGCCGCAGCTTGCCGAACAGCTGCTCGAGGTAGGACAGCGAGATCTTCTGCCGCTCGGACACGCCCGCCAGCGTGGCGGGGCCCTTGGTGCTCTGCATTGCCACGTCGATCATCGCCGTGACGGCGAAACGTCCTTTGGTGGTGAGGCGCATGGTCGGTCACCCTCTGGTAGTTGGCCCGGGCCCGCAGCCGGCTGTGCCGGAAGCGGCACCGCCGGGCGGGCTTGTCGTCGGGATCCGCGCCGTCCGGCCTGCCCTGCGAGGCTCTTCCGTACAGGCTGCGATTCTACTATTCCCGATCAATTTAGTCAACCAAAAGCCCAAGAAGTTCAGTCAAGCATTTCATTCAGGCGCTCGGGATCGAAACGATCGGCCGTCGCCTTGGCGTCGCCGCACGCGACGCCCCCCTGCTGCAGCTGGTCGATCAGCGCCTCCAGCCGCGCATCGGTCGCCGCCGCGTGGTCGATCAGCCGGTGGATCGCCTGGACCATCGGATCGTTCATGTCGGCGCTGATCGCGTAGGCGGAGAAGCCCATCCGCGTCGCCTGGTCCTCGCGCTTCCTTCTCTTCGTCGGCGGTGACGACGCGGGCCGGGATGCCCACGGCGGTCGCCCCGGGCGGGACCTCGCGCACGACGACGGCGTTGGAGCCGATCTTGGCGCCGTCGCCGACGAGGATCGGTCCCAGGACCTTGGCGCCGGCGCCGATGACGACCCCGGGCCCCAGCGTCGGGTGCCGCTTGCCCTTGTTCCACGAGGTGCCGCCGAGCGTGACCCCGTGGTAGAGCGTGCAGTCGTCGCCGATCTCGGCGGTCTCGCCGATGACGATGCCCATGCCGTGGTCGATGAAGACGCGGCGGCCGATGGTCGCGCCCGGGTGGATCTCGATGCCGGTCAGCCAGCGGCCCCAGTGCGCGAGCCAGCGGGCGAGCCAGCGCCAGCCGTGGCGCCACAGCGGGTTGGTGACGGCGCGTGCCAGCATCAGCGCGTGCAGGCCCGGGTAGCAGGTCAGGACCTCCCACGAGCGTCCGGGCGGCCGGGTCCCGGTCGAAAACGCAGGCGATGTCTTCACGCAGGCGGGCGAACATGCGGCGATTCTGTCATTTCCGACTGGGCGCTCAAGTATTGGACTTGCGCCAGATCAAGGACTGGCGGCACGGCGTCCCGGCAAGGCGGCCCGGCCGCGCGCGGCGATTGCGCCGGTCGCGCCCGGTTGGCAACATAGCCGGGCGATGCCCTGCCGCCCTTCCCGCCCCGAACACGCGCCTGCCGTGCGCAACGCGCGCACCGGCCCCTGCCCGCCCAGGGCGTGGCTCGTCGTCGCGGCCTGGGCACTGCTGCTGCCGGCGGGCGCGGCCGCCGCGACCGAGGCCGCGCCGCCGCCCGACGCCAAGTGCGCGACGGCGCGCAGCCGGCTCGCGCAGGAGGAAGCCGCGCTGGTGAGCCTGCTGCAGACGATCGAGGACGACCGGACGCGCGCGTGCCGCGTGCACGACCAGGAACGCCTGCGAGCACTACGACGCGTCGCTGGCCGCGCTCGCCAAGCGCAAGGAACGGCGCGAAGCCCGGATCGAAGGCGCGCAGGCGGACGTCGCGCGGCTGTGCAAGCCGCCCGCCGAAGGCAAGCCTCAGAACACCCAGTAGCGGCCGTCCTGAACGCCGAGCGGCCAGCGGCCGCCGGCGAAGAGCTCGAATTTCGCGGTGAAATAGTGGTCGCCTTCGACGCCGGCCAGCCGGGCGAGCGCCCGTTGATGCGCGGCCAGCAGCGCGGCGGCCGCGGCCTCGCGGGCGAGGCCGGGGTCGGCGACACCATGGCGCGCCATCGCGGCCATCGCCGCCGAATGGACAGCATCGCGCAGGCCGTCCTGCACGACGGCGAGCTCGGCGGCGAGGCCGTCCTCGCCGTGGCGCTCCGCGGCGCATTCCCACAGCCGCTCGCGCTCCTCCTCCTCGCGGTCCCACCACGCGCCGTCGCGGTCGGCGGCGCGCACGATCGCGCCGGCCTCGTACCAGTGGCCGACGCTGCCGGCCGCGGCGCCGCCGGGCAGCGCCGCGGCGAGCCGCAGCGCGTCGAGCGCGGCGGTCTCCGCCGGCGACAGCGGCATTCCGACGCGGGAGAACCAGTGCCGATGGCGAAGACGGTTCGGGCATGGCGGTCGTCCGCGCGCGCCGTCAGCGCCGCGGCCCCTGCGCGATCAGCTCGTCGATGCGCGCGAGGATCCCGCGCAGGATGTTGACCTCCTCCTTCTCGAGGTCCGCGCGGGCGAACAGCCGCCGCAGCCGCGGCAGCAGGCGCTTCGGCCGCCGCGGATCGAGGAAGCGCATCGCCGCCAGCGTCTGCCGGCCGTGCGCGTACAGCGCCTCGATCTCGTCGTGCGTCGCCGGCGCGAATCGCGGCGCGCGTCCAGACGGCGTCGCCGAGCGCGGCGACGCGCAGCTCGTAGGCCACGAGCTGCACCGCGGCCGCGAGTTGAGCGACGCGTAGCCGGGATTCGCCGGGATCGTCGCGACGATGCCGCAGCGCGCGAGCTCCGCGTTCGACAGCCCCGACATCTCGGTGCCGAAGACGAAGCCGACGTCGCCGCGCGGCGCGCTGGCGATCGCGGCGGCCGCCGCGGCCCGGACCGGCAGCACGCGCCCGGCGAACTCGCGCGGCCGCGCGGAGAGCCCGACGGCGAGCACGCAGCCCGCCAGCGCCTCGTCGAGTGCTGGCGACGACCCGCGCCGCCTCGAGCACGGCCGTCGCGCCCGAGGCCAGCGCGGTGGCCTCGGGGTCGGGGAATTTCCGCGGATTGACGAGCACGAGCCGCGTGAGCCCCATCGTCAGCATCGCGCGCGCCGCCGCGCCGATGTTGCCCGGATGGCTGGTGGCGACGAGGACGACGCGAATGCGGTCGAGGGCTTCGAGGCATCGGCTGCGGGGCTGGCGGGAGACCGGAAAACACCGGCCGCCACGGCGCAGCGGTTAGAATGGACGTTTGCGATCTACCCGTCCGGCGAGCACGCACCGCGCCGGACCTGCGAGCCATCCGACCCATGCATCCAACGCTTACCATCGCGGTGAAGGCGGCGCGCCGCGCCGGCAACTTCATCAACCGCAGCGCCCGCGACCTCGACCTGCTCACGATCACGACGAAGGGGCCGAAGGACTTCGTCAGCGAGGTCGACCGCGCGGCCGAAGCGGCGATCGTCGAGACGATCCTCGACGCCTATCCGGACCACGCGATTCTAGCAGAGGAGGGAACGGCCAAAGGCGCGAACGCCGACGCCGAGAACCTCTGGATCATCGATCCGCTCGACGGCACGACGAACTTCCTGCACGGCTTCCCGCAGTACTGCGTGTCGATCGCGCCTGCAGCAGCACGGGCAGATCACGCAGGCGCGTGATCTACGACCCGGTGCGCAACGACCTGTTCACCGCGACGCGCGGGCGCGGCGCGTTCCTCAACGACCGCCGCATCCGCGTGTCGAAGCGCGATCACCTGCGCGACTGCCTGATCGGCACCGGCTTCCCGTTCCGCGACGGCAGCTACCTCGACACCTACCTGCGGATGATGAAGGCGATGATCGAGCAGACCGCCGGGCTGCGCCGTCCCGGCGCCGCCGCGCTCGACCTCGCGTACGTCGCCGCGGGCTTCTACGACGGCTTCTGGGAAGTGGGCCTCAACCCGTGGGACGTCGCCGCGGGCAGCCTGCTGGTGCAGGAAGCCGGCGGCCTCATCGGCAACCTGTCCGGCGAAGGCGATTTCCTCTACGGCGGCCAGGTGATCGCCGCCAATCCCAAGGTGTTCGCGCAGATGGTGACCGCGCTCGCGCCGTATCGCGACGAGCTCACGCGCAAGCGCCCGCCGAAGCCCGTCGATCCCGCGCCCTGACCCGCGCGCCGCCGGAGGCAATGTCCTAAACTGGCGGGGTGACCCACCGCGACGTCATGCGCAAGAAAACCTCGTCCGGCAGGCGCGCCGGCGCGCTCCGCGCTCACTGCGTGTCGATCGACACCTATCGCGAGAACGTCGCGTACCTGCACCGCGATTGCGCGATCTATCGCACCGAGGGCTTCCAGGCGCTCGCGAAGATCGAGGTCACGGGCGGCGGCCGGCACATCCTCGCCGTCCTCAACGTCGTCGACGACGCGACGATCGTCAAGCCGACCGAGCTCGGCCTGTCCGAGCAGGCGTTCGCGCAGCTCGACGTCCCCGAGGGCGGCCGCGTGCGAGGTCGCGCACGCCGAGCCGCCGGCCTCGATGGACGCGATCCGGCGCAAGATCGCCGGCGAGCGGCTCGGGGCGAGCGACTACCGCGGCATCATCCACGACGTCACCGAGAACCACCTGTCGAAGACCGAGATCGCCGCGTTCCTGGTCGCCACCAGCGAGAGCGAGCTCGACCGCGACGAGGTGCTGCACCTGACGCGGGCGATGCTGGAGTCGGGCGAGCGGCTCGACTGGCGGGAGCCGCTGGTCGCCGACAAGCACTGCATCGGCGGCGTCCCCGGCAACCGCACGTCGATGATCGTCGTCCCGATCGTCGCCGCGCACGGCATGCTGATCCCGAAGACGTCGAGCCGCGCGATCACCTCGCCCGCGGGGACGGCCGACACGATGGAGGTGCTCGCGCGCGTCGAGCTGCCGATGAAGGCGCTGCACGACATCGTGCGCAAGCATCGCGGCTGCATCGCCTGGGGCGGCACCGCGCGCCTCGCGCCCGCCGACGACACGCTGATCTCGGTCGAGCGGCCGCTGGGGTTCGATTCGCAGGGGCAGATGGTCGCGTCGATCCTGTCGAAGAAGCTCGCGGCCGGCGCCACGCACATCCTGCTCGACATCCCCGTCGGGCCGTCGGCGAAGGTGCGGCAGATGCACGCGGCGCAGAGCCTGCGGCGGCTGTTCGAGTTCGTCGGCGACAACCTCGGCATCCACATCGAGGTCATCCTCACCGACGGGCGGCAGCCGATCGGGCGCGGCATCGGCCCGGCGCTCGAGGCGCGCGACGTCATGCAGGTGCTCAACAACGACCCGGCGGCGCCGTCCGACCTCCGGCAGAAGGCGCTGCGGCTCGCCGGCCGCGTCCTCGAGTTCGATCCCGACATCCGCGGCGGCAAGGGCTTCGCGATCGCGCGCGACATCCTCGACTCGGGCCGCGCGCTGGCCAAGATGCAGGCGCTGATCGACGCGCAGGGCCGGCGGCACGAGCCGCGTGCCCGCGTCCGGCCTGGCGTTCGACGTCACGGCGAAGGCCGCCGGCACCGTGATCGGCATCGACAACCTGCAGCTCGCGCACATCGCCCGCTTCGCCGGCGCGCCGATGAGCAAGAGCGCGGGCGTCGACCTCCTCAAGAAGCTCGGCGACCCGGTGGCCAGGGGCGAGCCGCTGTACCGCGTGTACGCCGGCTTCCCGGCCGAGCTGCGGTTCGCGCAGGCGCTCGCGACCCGCGGCGACGGCTACACGATCGGGCGCGCCGAGGACCTGCCCGCCGCCTGGGCGGAGCTCTGATGCTGCTCGGCTTCCCCGAATACGCGCCGCAGGCGGCAGCGCTCGCCGCGGCGACGGGCCGGCGACTGCGCGATCGTCGACGTGCACCGCTTCCCCGACGGCGAGAGCCGGCTGCGGCTGCCTCCCGCGCTGCCTGCCGACGTCGTGCTGTGCCGCAGCCTCGACCACCCCAACGACAAGCTCGTCGAGCTCCTGATCGCCGCCGCGGCCGCGCGCGAGCTCGGCGCCGTGCGCGTGACGCTGGTCGCGCCGTACCTCTGCTACATGCGACAGGACATGGCGTTCACGCCCGGCGAGGCGGTGAGCCAGCGGATCGTCGGCCGGCTGCTCGCCGAGCGCTTCGACCGCGTCGTCACCGTCGACCCGCACCTGCACCGCGTGTCCGATCTCGGCGAGGCGATCCCGTCGGGCCATCCGCTCGCGCTGTCCGCCGCCGCGCTGATCGCGCGCTTCCTGCAGGCGCAGCTGCGCGCGCCGCTGATCGTCGGCCCGGACAGCGAGTCGGAGCAGTGGGTCGCCGCGATCGCCGATGCGGCCGGCTTCGACGGCGTCGCCTGCACCAAGACGCGAACCGGCGACCGCGAGGTCGCGATCGAGCTGCCGTCGTGCGACATGACGGGGCGCGACGTCGTGCTCGTCGACGACGTCGCGAGCACCGGCCACACGCTGGCACGTGCGGCCGAGCAGTGCCGCGCGCGCGGTGCGGCGCGCGTCGACGTCGCCGTCACCCACGGCCTCTTCGTCGGCGACGGCGATCGACGTGCTGCGGCGCGCCGGGATCGGCAACGTCTGGAGCACCGACAGCGTGACGCACGCGACCAACGCGATCCCGCTGGCCGGCCTGCTCGCGACGGCGTTGGCGCCGGCAGGCTGAGCACCCGACGATCGCCGCCCGTTTCCGCGCGGAGCGGCTCGAATCACCGTGCCGGCCGCATGGGAAACTGGTAACATTTTGAGGCACCGCGCCGCAGGCAACGGGACGCCTCCGACGCGGATCGTCCTTTGCGGGGGCTGCGATCATGTCTTTCTATCGGAAGTTCGCCGGCGACACGCTCAACGAGGTCACGTCCACCGTGACGCCGCGGCCGAAGGAAAAATCGGACGCCGAGCGGCGCGCCGATGCGGAGCGCGAAGAGGCGGCGAGGCAGAAGCGCAGCAAGGGGACTCCGAACAACGCCCCGCTGCCGCGGACGCTGACCTGGGCCGCGTCGCTGCCCCCCGATGTCCGCCCGCACGAGCTGCTGCGCGAGTACGGCCGGATCGCCAACCTGATCGCGGCGTCCTGGAGCGATCCCGACGCGACCTACCGTTACCTCGACGACCTGCTCGTCGACCGCCGCGGCAATCGGCAGGGATTCCCGCCCGCGGTCATGTCCGAGCTGCTCGTGCTTCGCACGCACTATGCCGGGTTGCATGTGCAACCTACCGGCACGTGGATGCACATCTACAAGCGCTGACGATCCCGCGACCTCCGCTTGGCTTCATGCGGGCGGCTGTCTTGCAGGTTGTCGTGGCCGGCCGGAACGCTCCGGTCTGCCGAGCGCCAATACCTCCCGGCTCTCGACCGGCAGCGCATTGACGCCGGGCCGGCGTGCGCCGGCTCAGCGCGACTCCCGCGCACGCTTGCGGCAGATGCGCCCGGCCTGCCACATCTGCTGAATCGTCGGGGTGGTTCGCAGAGGTCCCGGAGTGCCGGGTCGGGGCTTCGCGGAGCCGTCGAGGATCGGCGGGAGGCCGTCGGCGAGCAGCAACGCGATCTCCCGGCCACAGAGTCCGAGGGTCTGCGCGATCGTTCCGGCGAGGGTCGACTGCCAGACGATCGGGATCTCCCTCTGCGCCACGATCGGGCCGCCGTCCACCTGAGGGGTGAGCGCATGGAGGGTGAGGCGTATTGAGTCGTGCCCGCCGAGGATTTCCCAGAAGACGGGCGGCATGCCCCGGACAAAGGCGGGATCGGACAAATGGACGTTGAACAGCGGCACGTCCAGCACTTCCAGGGTCCGGCGTGACAGAACGTCGCCGGAGACGACGATGCCCAGCGCGCACCGGTCCGCACGCAGTGCCGACGCCGCCGCGGGCTCGTTGGCCGAGTGCACTTCCAGCAACCGGCGACGCGCGCCGAGGACCTTGACCGCATGCTCCGGCGACATCGACAGCCTGCGCCCGACCACCCAACGATAGGCGAGGTAGTGGAGCAACTGCAGCCAGGGCCAGATGCCGTCGATCCGCGCCCGCCGGGAGATGGTGCGGTAAGATCCCGACCGCGGTCGGCCAGACGCGTCGATGACTGGACGTGGATGACGAGAGGGACTTCGATCCCCAGTCGATCGCGCAACGCGTCGTCGCCGAGAAAAAACTGCACCAGCGCGGGACTGCTGGTGATGAGCGCGAGCCGTCGATTCAAGTCGGGTCTGCCGATCGGCACCGGATGACTCCTGCGGATGACTGGTACCACCGACGGTCATTGAATCACGTCATGGCACGTGGGCACCGTCACGCCGGCGCTGATACCGGATGCTGGGTGCCGGCGACCGCCCGGGCTGTGATGCAGCCGCAGGCCGGCAGTCGCGAGGGTGGTGGGCGAGATGATGGGCTGACGCCGAGGAAAAAAACAAAAGCCGCCAAACATCAGCGGCTTAGGTCCTCATTTTGGCGGAGAGATAGGGATTCGAACCCTAGATACGCGTAAACGTATACTTGATTTCGAGTCAAGCGCCTTCGACCACTCGGCCATCTCTCCGCGAACCGTGGATTATACCGGGTTCGCGCGGATTGCGCCGAAACCGGCGCAGTCCGACGGGTGCTCCGCGGGCTACTTCTTCGCGGGCGCCGCGGCGGGCGCCGGAGCCTTCGCGGCGGCGCGGCAGCGGTGCCGCGGCCTTGGCCGCCGGCGCGGCGGCGGTCGACGTCGGCCCCATCTGCGGCGACGACGGTCTTGCCCTTCGCCTTCTGCTCGGCGATGTAGCGGGCGGCGACGCGGTCCTCGGCCTTCGCCTGCTGCGCCTTCGCCACCTCGGCGGCGGCGGCGTCCTTCGCCTTCTTCTCCTCGGCCGCAGCCTTCTGCTCGTCGGTCAGCGGCGGCGCCGGCGGCAGCTTGGCCACGGCCACGCCGAAGCTCACCACCACGAGGCCCGCGGCCAGGAGTGCGCGCAAAGTCGTCGTCATGTCGGTCTCTCTCGTCCGATGTCGCGTGGTCGGTCAGGCCGGCCGGCGCGCGGCGCCCGGCCGGCGGTGCCGCGCTCGGCTCGACGAATTTTTCGCGCGCCTTGCCGGCGACCACGTCCTGGTACCAGCGCGCGTGGTGGTGCTCGGCCCAGCTCGCGTCGACGTAACCGTCGCGCATCGCCCGGTAGGCGCCGTCGATGCCGATCGTGCCGAGGTAGATGTGGACGCACGCCAGCGCGATCGCCAGGTACGCCGCGACCATGTGGATGATGTTGGAGAGCTGCATCGTCTGCCGCGTCTGGTCGAAGTTCGGGAAGACGAGGATCAGGCCGGTCACGACCAGCACCGTCGAGAACAGCACCAGCACCAGCCAGAACACCAGCTTCTCGCCGGCGTTGAACTTGCCGCTCGGATACTCGTGGCCCTTGAAGTAGTCGAAGATGTTGCGCGAACCACTTGAAGTCCTCGACGCCGATGCCGTTGTCGCGGACGAAGCGGATGAACATCCACGGCACCGCGACGATCAGGATCGGGCCGATGAAGTTGTGCAGGTTCTTCGCCGAGCGCCGCGAGCCACGAGAACAGCGTGTAGCCGATGAGCGGCAGCAGCACCGACTTGCCGAGCGACAGGATGAGCCCGGTGATCGCCAGCGTGACCCAGGTGATCGCCATCAGCCAGTGCGCGACGCGGTCGGCCGGCGTGAAGCGCTGGATCAGCCGCGTCGCCGGGCTTCGGCTGCGACGGTCATCGTGCCGCGGATCGCGTAGAACACGGCGAGCCCGGCGAGCGCCAGCGCGAACAGGAGGCCGCCGACCGTCGCGACCGGCACGCGCGCCGCGCGCCACGTCTGGCCCATGCGGCTGGATCAGGACGTTGGTCTCGCGGCCCTGCACCGTCGTGACCTGCGGCAGCCCCGAGCGGATTTCCTTCCAGACCGGCTGGTTGTTGAGCGGCTGCGCGAGCTGCCGCTGCTGCTGCTGCTTGGCGTAGTCCGCTTCCTGCGGGTTGACCGCCGGCGACTGCGCCGCGGCGATGCCCGCGGCGAAGCAGCAGCAGCCGCCAGCAGCGGCCGGCCGCCCGCGTCATGGATGCCCTGCGCATGCGTCCTCCGCTCCGGTCAGTTGGTCCGCTTGTACTCGTTCTGGTACTGGTTGCGGGTCCGGATCGCGGTGTCCCATTCGGTCCTGTTGCCGTTCCACGGCGCGCCGGCGAACGGCTGCTGGTCCGGCTTGCCCTGGTAGGTGCCCTGCTTGTACTCGATGACCTGCGGCCGCTCGCCGCACGCGGCGAGCCCGAACGCGACGGCCGCTGCCCGCGGCCAGCACGACCGATGCGGCGCGATCATGACTTGGTCCCTCCCGTCGGTGCGGCGGCCGCGGCTGCCGGCGGCGGCTTCGCGGCGTCCGGCCGGCCGTAGGCGGTGTCCCATCCCATCGGCGGCGTGCCCGGCGTGCCGCGCGCCGCGCGGTGCGTGACGCGCTCGCGGTAGATGTCGGCCAGCACGTCGCCGTCGCCGCCCAGCAGCGCCTTGGTCGAGCACATCTCGGCGCAGACCGGCAGCTTGCCTTCGGCCAGGCGGTTGCGGCCGTACTTCTTGAACTCGGCCTCGGAGTTGTTGGCCTCGGGACCGCCGGCGCAGAACGTGCACTTGTCCATCTTGCCGCGCACGCCGAACGCGCCGGCCTGCGGAAACTGCGGCGCGCCGAACGGGCACGCGTAGAAGCAGTAGCCGCAGCCGATGCACAGGTCCTTGTCGTGCAGCACGACGCCTTCCTCGGTGCGGTAGAAGCAGTCGACCGGGCAGACCGCCATGCACGGCGCGTCCGAGCAGTGCATGCACGCGACGGAGATCGAGCGCTCGCCCGGCACGCCGTCGTTGATCGTCACCACGCGGCGGCGGTTGACGCCCCACGGGATCTCGTGCTCCTGCTTGCATGCGGTGACGCAGCCGTTGCACTCGATGCAGCGCTCGGCGTCGCAGAGAAACTTCATTCGGGCCATCGTCGTCTCCTCGGCCTCGTCGCGTGCGCGGTCAGGCCTTGGCGACCTGGCAGAGCGTCGTCTTGGTTTCCTGCATCATCGTCACCGAGTCGTAGCCGTAGGTGGTGGCGGTGTTGACGGCCTCGCCGCGGACGATCGGATGCGCGCCCTCCGGGTAGTACTCGAGCATGTCCTTGCCCTGCCACCAGCCGGCGAAGTGGAACGGGATGAACGTCGTGCCGGCGACCGACGCGCTCGGTCACCATCGCCTGGACCTTGATCTGCGCGCCGGTCGGCGACTTGACCCAGACCCACTCGCCGTCCCTGACGCCGCGGTCGTTGGCGTCCTTCGGGTTGATCTCGACGAAGTTCGACCTGCTGCAGTTCGGCGAGCCACGGGTTCGAGCGCGTCTCGTCGCCGCCGCCTTCGAACTCGACCAGCCGGCCGCTCGTCAGCACCAGCGGGAAGTTCTTCGGCGACCTCGTTCTTGACGTTCTCCTGCTGGACGCGTCTTGTACAGCGTCGGCAGTCGCCAGAACGCCTTCTTGTCGGCGTGCGCCGGGTACTTGGCGACCATGTCGGGCCGCGGCGAGTACAGCGGCTCGCGGTGCTGCGGGATCGGCATCCGGGAAGTTCCAGACGATCGCCCGCGCCTTCGCGTTGCCGAACGGATGGTTGCCGTGCTCCTTCATGAACACGCGGATCATCCCGCCGGACAGGTCGGTCTTCCAGTTCTTGCCCTCGGCCGCCTTCTTCTCGGCCTCGGTGAGCTCGTCCCACCAGCCGAGCTTCTTCATCAGCACGTGGTCGAGCTCGGGATAGCCGGTGGTGAGGTCGCCGCCCTTCGGATACGAGCCGTCCTCGGCCAGCAGCGACACGCCGTCGCGCTCGACGCCGAAGTTCGCGCGGAAGCAGCCGCCGCCGTCCATCATCGACACCGACGTGTTGTACAGGTTCGGCGAGCCCGGGTGCTTCAGCTCGGGCGTGCCGTAGCACGGCCACGGCAGCCCGAAGTAGTCGCCGTCGCACGGCCCGCCCTTCGCCCGCAGCGTCTTGACGTCGAACGTCGCCATGTTCTTCATGTGGAGCTTCAGGCGCTCCGGCGACTGGCCGGTCATGCCGATCGTCCACAGGCCGCGGTTCATCTCGCTGCAGGATCGACTCGGGCTCGGGCTCCTCCCACTTGGCGTCGCCGTCGGGCTTCACCATCTTGTAGTTCTTGACGAACTCCTTGTCGAACCCGAACTTCTTCGCGAACGCGAACATGATCGCGTGGTCGGTCTGCGACTCGAACAGCGGCCGGATCACGCGCTCGCGCCACTGGATCGAGCGGTTCGACGCCGTGCAGCGTGCCCGAGGTCTCGAACTGCGTGCGCGGCCGGCAGCAGGTAGACGCCGTCCTTGCGCACCATCGCCGCCATCGCCGCGGTCGCCGACGGATACGGGTCGATGCACGACCAGCAGGTCGAGCTTCTTCATCGCCTCTGACCATGTCCTTGCCGCGCGTCTGGCTGTTCGGCGCGTGGCCCCAGTAGACCTGCGCGCGCAGGTTCGGGCCCTGGTCGATGAGCTCGTTCTTCTCCAGCACGCCGTCGATCCAGCGCGAGACCGTCATGCCGGGCTTTTCCATCATCGCCTTCGGCGTACTGCTTCTTGATCCACTCGTAGTCGACGCCCCACACGGCCGCCCAGTGCTTCCACGAGCCCGCGGCGAGCCCGTAGTAGCCGGGCAGCGAGTCCGGGTTCGGGCCGACGTCGGTCGCGCCCTGCACGTTGTCGTGGCCGCGGAAGATGTTGGTGCCGCCGCCCGACACGCCGACGTTGCCGAGCACGAGCTGCAGGATGCACGACGCGCGGACGACCGCGTTGCCGGTCGTGTGCTGCGTCTGCCCCATGCACCAGACGACGGTCGACGGCCGGTTCTTCGCCATCATCTCGGCGACCTTGAACACCTGCGCTTCCGGCACGCCGCAGACTTCCTCGACCTTGTCCGGCGTCCACTTGGACATGATCTCTTCCTTGACCTTGTCCATGCCGAACACGCGCGCCTGCAGGTAGGCCTTGTCCTCCCAGCCGTTCTTGAAGATGTGGTAGAGCATCCCGAACACGAACGGGATGTCGGTGCCGGAGCGGATGCGCACGAACTCGTCGGCCTGCGCCGCGGTGCGGGTGAAGCGCGGGATCGACGACGATCATCCGCGCGCCGGTCTCCTTCGCGTGCAGCATGTGCAGCATCGACACCGGGTGCGCTTCGGCGGCGTTGCTGCCGATGTACATCGCGCACTTGGTGTTCTGCATGTCGTTGTACGAGTTGGTCATCGCGCCGTAGCCCCAGGTGTTGGCTACGCCGGCGACCGTCGTCGAGTGGCAGATCCGCGCCTGGTGGTCGCAGTTGTTCGTGCCCCAGAACGACACGAACTTGCGCATCAGGTACGCCTGCTCGTTGCTGTGCTTGGAGCTGCCGACCCAGAACACGGCGTCGGGGCCGGATTCCTTGCGGATGGCGAGCAGCCTGTCGCCGATCTCGTTGATCGCCTGCTCCCAGCTGATCTTCTGGTACTTGCCGTTGACGAGCTTCATCGGCGACTTCAGCCGGTACTCGCCGTGGCCGTGCTCGCGCACCGACGCGCCCTTGGCGCAGTGCGCGCCGAGGTTCAGCGGCGAATCGAACACCGGGTTCTGCCGCGTCCACACGCCGTTCTCGACGGTCGCGTCGACGGCGCAGCCGACCGAGCAGTGCGTGCAGACGGTGCGCTTGACTTCGGCCTTGGTCGCCGCTCCTTCCTTCTGCGCCGTCGGCCGTGCCGATGGCGCCGAAGGGAAGCTGGCTCGCGAACGCCCCGGCCCCGGCGACGAGGCCCGAGCGCTTCAAAAACGCCCGCCGGTCCATCGTCGGGAGTCGTGCTCCCGCGAGGCGGCGAAGACGCGGACCGGCTGCGGCAGCTCTGTCGCTGTTCTTGGTTAGCAGCATGATCCTTCCTCCTCTCCTAGATCCTGGCCGTGCGGTAGTAGTCGCGAACGTGCTCGGACTCGCGGTAGCCGGCACCGCCGGCATGCGGGCGACGCTTCCGCCTGCGACTGCGACTCCGGGCAAGGCGGCGACGGTGGCTGCCGCCGCAGCGGCGCCGCCCGCTCCCAGCGAGAAGCAGGAAGCGGCGACGCTTGAGATCGGTGAACGGGGATGGCGCGGCGGCGTCTGGACGAGGACGAACTGCCGCTAGGCGTGCGAGTGCGCATGCAACCCTCCGAATGAAGCCCGTGACGTCGAATTCTCAATCGATGGCGAACGAGTCACGTTCGAGCGCCATGAACCGACCAGCGAATTGTGCTACTCGGGGGTAGTAGTTGGCAACAGAGACAATCGCGCTATTGCAGCTGCAGCAATCGAAAACCCACGGCGCGATGTGGCGGTCGAAGAAGTCCCGTTGCGCCGAAAGCGGCGCGGGGGCAGCGAGACCCTGCCCGGTGATCAGCATGCGCATCGCTTCGCACAGCGCCGCGAGGTGATCCTCCAGCATCGTCGAATCGGGCCGCGGCGCGAGCCCGAGCCGGGCGAGCGAGGCGCGCACCTCGACCAGCGGCTCGATCCATCATGTGCCCGACGAGCCAGTGCGACGCGTGCAGGTTGATCTCGCTCTTGCCGACGCCGATGAAGAGATCGGTGTATTCCTGGTCGACGGCCTCCGCATCGATCGCCGCGCTGGCGGCGCGCAGCGCATCCCACGCCGCCGGCAGGCCGGGACCGGCGGCCTCGGGCTCCCCGGTGTCGGCGCCGGGATCGGCATCGACGGCGATGCCCAGCGGCGCCGCCGCGGCGATCGCGTGCAGCAGCGCGGCATCGGGCGCGTCGGCGAACAGCCGCGCGAGCAGCGCGTAGAAGTTGGCGCGCGCCTGGTCCTCGGGCGCGAGCGGATGCGGCAGGGACGCGGTGGTCATGGCGTGATCCACGGGCGAAGCCTCAGCGGGGGCGGCGATCCGCGCCCTC
This sequence comes from uncultured beta proteobacterium, assembly GCA_963832705.1. Lineage (GTDB taxonomy): Bacteria > Pseudomonadota > Gammaproteobacteria > Burkholderiales > Casimicrobiaceae > CAIWHR01. The sequence goes on from CAWHVP010000012.1 coordinate 84,876, forward strand.
GCCGCTTTTCATCATGTCGATGACGCGGCAGTCGGCGCACATGCGCAGCCGGTCGAGCGCGCCCGGGGCCGCGAACATCGAGTGGCCGGCCAGCCGCGCGAGCATCGCGTCGACCATCTTGGCGGTGCCCATCGGCTTGCCGCAGGCGATGCACTGGAAGACCGCGGCCTCGTTGAGCACGCGCGGCGCCTTCGCCTCGGGCGCGAGGTTGAGCCGCGGCGTGAGCGCGATCGCGTGCTCGGGACAGGTCGCCTCGCACAGCCCGCACTGGACGCACTTCGACTCGATGAAGCGCAGCTGCGGCTGGTCCTGGCCGTCCTGCAGCGCGCCGACCGGACAGCTGCCGACGCAGGCGAGGCACATCGTGCAGGTGTCGGCGTTGACCGCGATCGTGCCGAACGGCGCGCCGGCGGGCAGCGGGATCGTGCGCGCGCGGCACCGGCGCATGCGCGGCCAGGTGCTCGATCGCGATCGCGGCCGTCGTCCGCTTGTCGGCCGTCGGCGCGAACGTCGCCGCGACGCGCGGGGGCAGCGCCGCCGGCCACGACCAGAGCGCGGCCTCGCAGGCCGCGAGGTCGGCGGCGTCGAACACGCGGAAGTGCTCGCCCTGGTAGCCCAGCCCCTGCGCGATGCGGTCGGCGATCGCCATCTGCCGCGGCAGCGCCTCCATGTACTGCGGGGCCTCGGCGCCGGTCGCGAGCACCGCGACCTGGCTCGCGCCGAACGCCAGCGCGGCGAGCCAGACGTCGAGCCCGGCGGAGGCCACGTGGTGCAGCTCGAGCGGGATCACCCGCGCCGGAAGTCCGCGCCCGCGGCGCGCGAGCTCGGCGATCGCCGCCTGCCCGTCCTCGGCGTGCAGCAGCAGGCAGGCGTCGCGCCCGCCGGCCTTCGCGTACGCGGCGAGCAGCGTCCGGATGCGCCGGCCGAGCTCGGGGACCGCCGGGTAGGCATAGGACAGCGCGCCCGACGGGCACACGGTCGTGCACGCGCCGCAGCCCATGCACAGGTGGGGCTCGACGCGCACGTGGTCGCCGTCCGGGCGAATCGCCGCGGTCGAGCAGACGTCGATGCACTGCGTGCAGCCGGTCTTCTCCGACCGGCGGTGCGCGCAGATCGACGCCTTGTACGCGAAGTACTTCGGCTTCTCGAACTCGCCGACCATCGCGGCGAGCTCGACGACCGCCTGCGCCTGCGCGACCGGGTCGGGACCCGGCGCGAAATAGCCCTGCGGCGGCTGGTGCATGCGCAGCGCCGGCTGCCGCGAGAGGTCGAGCACGAGGTCGAAGCTCTCGCTGCGCGCGGTGTCCCGCCGGTCGAAATCGATCGCGCCGACGGCGCCGCAGGCGGCGACGCAGGCGCGGTGCGCGCGGCACCGGTCGAGGTCGACCTGCAGGCTCCAATCGATCGCGTGCTCGGGGCAGGCGCGCACGCAGGCGTCGCAGCGCGTGCAGACGTCGAGGTCGATCGGGTTCGCCTGCGTCCAGTCCGCGCGGAACGCGCCGAGCCAGCCGGACAGCGCCGCGAGCTCGCCGCTGTGGACGGGGAAAGTGCGCTCGGCCGGCTGCGCGGCACCCGCCGCGCGCCCGGTCGCGAGCACGGTCACCGCAAGCTCGTCCTTCAGCACGCCGGCCCAGTGCAGCGCCGCCTCGGCCGGCCCGACGATCAGCAGCTGCCCCTGCGAGCGGTAGGCGACACGCGGCACGGGTTCGGGCTCGGGCAGGGCGGCCAGCGCCAGCAGCGCGGCCATCTTGGGCGCGGCGCGCGCGCCTTCGGCCGACCAGCCGCCGGTCTCGCGCAGGTTGACGAAGCGGATCGTCTGCGTCCGGCCGCCCTCCTCCGCGACGTCGCCGAAGAGCTTCGCTTCCTGCGTGCACGCGACGACGACGTCGCCGGCGGCGCCGTCCGCGAACGCCGCGAGCTCCTTCTGGCAAAGCATCGTCCGCACCGGCAGCGGATCGGCGAGGTCGAGCGCGCGGGCGAGCGCGGCGCCGTCGAGCGCCATCGTCCCGTTGCACGAGCAGAGGTGAATGCGCTTGTCGGCGAGGCTCATCGTCGGGGAGAGTTGTCGTCGCGCTGCGCGACGGGGACGGCATCGTCCCGTGGATCGGGCGTCGCGGCGGGCCATGGCGTGGCCGCATCCGGCACCGGCAGCGCAGCGTTGGCAGGCTCGTCCGCTGCGGCCGCGGCAGGCACTTCCGCCGCGGCCGCGGGTACCGCCGGTGCGGCATCGCCGCCGCCGGCGGCATCCTCGGCGCGTTGCGGGGCCGGGGCCGTGTCCGGCACCACCATCTCGACCTCGCCCTTCGCGTTGATCCGTGTCGTCACCGGTTCCAGCAGCGCCCGCGCGTGCACGATCTGGCGCAGCATCTCCGGCGGGATCGGATCCGGCTGCGAGTAGTCGCCGACGTAGATGTCGAGCCCGTCCATCACGTTGAAGTGCGGGTCCTCGAACAGCCGGCGCAGCGCCTGCCGCCGCAGCGACTCGTCGACCTTCGGCTGCAGGTAGGGCGTGAAATCGGACTCGAAGCTCAGCGACTCGACCGGGGGCAGCGGCTCGGCCGCGACGCCGGACGGCAGCTGACCGGGGATTCCCCGGGGACTCGGCGCGGCGTTCGCGGCCCGCGGCTCGCCGGATCCCGCCGCGACCGGACGGGCCGCATCGGCCGGCGGTGCGCTGCCCGCCGCCGGCTCGATCGTCGGCGGCGCCGCCCGCGCCGCCGCGAGCTTGCGGCGCGACCAGCGCCGGAGCGAGAAGCCCGCCGAGGATTCGTCGTCGACGGGCATCATCGGCGGTCCTGGTCGCGGCCCGGGCCGCGCGGCGCGGCGCCCTGCCGCTCGGCCTCGTCGCGGAACGGGTCGTTGCGACGGACCTTGCGCCGCGGCTCGGGCTTGTAGTGCTCGGCGACGTACGGGCGCATCCAGTCGTGCAGCGCGGCCGGCAGCGGCAGCGCGTCGACCTGCTCGCCGCCGTCCTGCATCCGCGCCGCCTGGCTGTAGCTGACGGTGACGACGACGGGGCGGGCCACCGGCTCGCCCGCATCGTCGCCCTCGGGCATCCGCCACATGACGAACACCTTGGGCTCGGGCGCCGAGATGTTGAGGTGGTAGCCCTCGGCCTCGGACGGGTGCAGCTCCAGCGCGAAGCCGCCGAATCGCCACCGCGGCCCGCCGCCGTCGTCGCCGAGCGCGACGGGGCCCGCAGCGGTGGCCGACGGCTCGGGTTCGATCGCCGCGGGCTCCCAGCGCTCGCTGACCCAGCGGTTCGCGAGCGGCACGCGCCGCATGATCACGGCGACGGGAAACCGCAACGAGTACGTGGTCATCTGTGGGGAAATCGCGTCGCGCGAAAGGCGGCGGCAAAGGGTGCGAGATCATACACCCGCCCGAAGGCCGTCTGCTAACATTGGCGTCCGCCCGCTGTCCAACGCCACACGCGCCCGATGCGCCCGGCACGGGCGCCGCTTGCATGGCCACGATCATCCCGCTCACCGACCTGCGCGCCGCACCGACGCTCGATGCGCTGCTCTCCGCCGCCGCGCGCGCGCCGGCGGTCGCGGGCCCGCCGGCCGACACGCTCGGCCGCGCGCTGCACGACCTGCGGATCTCGGTCACCGACCGCTGCAACTTCCGCTGCGTCTACTGCATGCCGAAGGACGTCTTCGGCCGCGACTACCCGTTCCTCGCGCACTCCGACCTCCTGACGTTCGAGGAGATCGCGCGCGTCGCGCGGGCCTTCGCCGGCCACGGCGTCGCCAAGATCCGCCTCACCGGCGGCGAGCCGCTGCTGCGCAAGGACATCGAGCGGCTGGTCGAGATGCTCGCGGGGATCGGCGACCTCGACCTCACGCTGACGACCAACGGCGCGGTGCTCGCGAAGAAGGCGGCCGCGCTCGCCGCCGCGGGCCTGAAGCGGATCACCGTGAGCCTCGACTCGCTCGACGACGCGACGTTCCGCGCGATGAACGACGTCGACTTCCCGGTGGCGCGCGTGCTCGAGGGCATCGACGCCGCGGCGGCCGCGGGCCTCGCGCCGATCAAGATCAACATGGTCGTCAAGCGCGGCGCCAACGAGGATTCGATCGTGCCGATGGCCCGGCACTTCCGCGGCAGCGGCCACATCGTCCGCTTCATCGAGTACATGGACGTCGGCGCGACCAACGGCTGGCGGATGGACGACGTCGTGCCCGCCGCCGAGATCGTGCGCATGATCGACGCCGACATGCCGCTCGAGAGCCTCGACCCGAACTACGCGGGCGAGGTCGCCGAGCGCTGGCGCTACCGCGACGGCAGCGGCGAGATCGGCGTCATCGCGTCGGTCACGCAGGCGTTCTGCCGCGACTGCACGCGCGCGCGGCTGTCGACCGACGGGCGGCTCTACACGTGCCTGTTCGCCGATTCCGGCTTCGACCTGCGCACGCTGCTGCGCGGCGGCGCGTCGGACGCGGACCTCGCCGCGGCGATCGCCGCGGTCTGGCGGCAGCGCGGCGACCGGTATTCGGAGATCCGCACGGCGAACACCGCGCGGAACCCGAAGATCGAGATGTCCTACATCGGCGGTTGACGGCGGGGCCTCCGCCCTCCGTCGAGCCGCCGCGCCCGATCCGCGATGCCCGCCCCGAGCGACCGTTACCGCCCGCTGCTGACCGCGGCCGCGCGGCCGTCGACGTTCGTGATCGAGGCGATCGACGAGACCGGCGCCGCGCGCGAGACGTCGATCGCGGGCGAGCATCCGCTGACGCTCTACGTCGACAAGCGCGAGGTGGTGACGCTGATGACGCTGGGCGCCGCGCCGGAGGCGCTGGCCATCGGCTACCTGCGCAACCAGCGGCTGCTCGAGCGGATCGAGGACATCGTCTCGGTGCAGGTCGACTGGGACGTCGACGCCGTCGCGGTGACGACGCGCGACGGCCTCGCCGACCTCGATGCGCGGATGCAGAAGCGCACGCACACGACCGGCTGCGGCCAGGGCACGATGTTCGGCGACCTGATGGAGGACGTCGGCGAGGTCCGGCTGCCCCCGGGGCGACGCTGACGCGGAGCACGCTCTACGCGCTGCTCGACCGCGTCCGGCAGCACGAGACGATCTACAAGCAGGCGGGCGCCGTGCACGGCTGCGCGCTCGCGACCAACGACCCGGCCCGCCCCGGAACGTCGGAGATCCTGATGTTCGTCGAGGACGTCGGCCGCCACAACGCCGTCGACGCGATCGCCGGCCAGATGTGGCTCGACCGCATCGACGGCGCCGACAAGATCTTCTACACGACCGGCCGGCTCACCTCGGAGATGGTGATCAAGGCCGCGCAGATGGGCATCCCGTTCCTCGTCTCGCGCTCGGGGCTGACGCAGATGGGCTACGAGATCGCGCAGCAGGTCGGCCTGACGATGATCGGCCGCGCGACGAACCGGCACTACCTGCTGTTCGCCGGCGCCGCGCGGTTCCGCGCCGATGCGTGATGCATCCTGACGTCACCGGCATCGTGCTCGCCGGCGGGCTGGGGCGCCGGATGGGCGGCGTCGACAAGGGGCTCGTCGACCTCGACGGCCGGCCGATGGTCGCGCACGTCCTCGATCGCCTCGCGCCGCAGGTCGGCGCCATGCTGATCAACGCCAACCAGAACGGCGAGCGCTATGCCGCGTTCGGCTGGCCGGTGGTTCCCGACGACGTCGGCGGCTTCGCCGGCCCGCTCGCCGGCCTGCATGCCGGGTTGTCGCGCACCACGACCGAGTACGCGGCGACGGTGCCCTGCGATTCGCCGTTCCTGCCCGCCGATCTCGTCGCGCGGCTGCGCGCGGCGCTGGTCGCGCGCGGCGCCGCGCTCGCGGTCGCCCGCACGTTCGACCAGCCGCATCCGGTGTTCTGCCTCGTGCGGCGCGACGTGCTGCCGCATCTCTCGGCGTTCCTCCAGGGCGGCGGGCGCAAGATCGACGCCTGGTACGCGAGCCTCGACGTCGTCGACGTGGCCTTCGACGACGAGGCCGACGCGTTCCGCAACATCAACACGGCGGGCGAGCTCGCCGCGGCCGCGCTGACGTCGCCCGCGCGGCTGATCCGCTAGAATCCCCTTCCCCGGCGCGCCCGACACCCGCGCCCCCTTCATCCGACCCGGGTTTACATCGCATGTCCCAGCCGAAGACCCTGCGCGAAGCTCTCCTGCGCCGACGACTACGATCCGAACTCGATGCCGGTCGACAAGGCCCGCGCGCTGATCCGCACGTTCCTCGCGCCGGTCACCGCCACCGAGCGCGTCCACATCCGCCAGGCGCTGTCGCGCGTGCTCGCGGCGCCGGTGATCTCGCCGGTCGCCGTGCCGGGTCACGACAACTCGGCGATGGACGGCTACGCGGTGCGCTTCGCCGACCTCGCGCCCGCCGCGGAGACGACGCTGCAGCGCGTCGGCGAATCGTTCGCCGGCAAGCCGTCGACCGGCGCGCGTCGGTCCCGGGCAGTGCGTGCGGATCTTCACCGGCGCCGTGATGCCGGAGGGCGCCGACAGCGTCGTCATGCAGGAGCGCGCCCGCGAGGATGCGTCGGGCGTGCACGTCGCCGCGGGCGCGATCGGCCGGGCCGGGCAGAACCGCCGCTTCGCCGGCGAGGACCTGGCGCAGGGCGCGGTCGTGTTCGACGCCGGCCAGCCCGTGCGTCCGGCCGAGCTCGGCATGATCGCCTCGCTCGGCATCGGCGAGGTCACCGTCTACCGCAGGCTGCGCGTCGCGTTCTTCTCGACCGGCGACGAGCTGAAGTCGATCGGCACGCCGCTCTCCGAAGGCGACGTCTACGACAGCAACCGCTACACGATCTACGGGATGCTGACGCGCCTCAACTGCGACGTCATCGACATGGGCGTCGTGCCCGACGTGCCCGACGAGCTCGAGCGCGCGTTCGCGTCGGCCGCGGCCGCGGCCGACGTCGTCATCACCTCCGGCGGCGTCTCGGTCGGCGAGGCGGACTTCGTCAAGCAGCTGCTCGACAAGCTGGGCGAGGTGCTGTTCTGGAAGATCGCGATGAAGCCCGGGCGGCCGCTCGCCTACGGCCGGATCGGCGGCGCGCACTTCTTCGGCCTGCCCGGCAACCCGGTGTCGGTGATGGTGACGTTCTACCAGTTCGTCCGCGACGCGCTGCTCATCCTGCAGGGCCAGCGCGACGTCGCGCCGCTGCCGATGTTCAAGGTGCCGCTCGCGGCGCCGATCAGGAAGGCGCCCGGGCGCACGGAGTTCCAGCGCGCGATCGTCTCCGCCGACGGCGCCGGCGGCTGGGTCGTGCGCACGACCGGCGACCAGGGCTCGGGCATCCTGTCGTCGATGTCGCGCGCGAACTGCTTCGTCGTGCTGCCGCCGGAAGCCGGCAACTGCGCGGCCGGCGAGCTCGTCGACGTGCAGCTGCTCGACGGATTGATCTGACATCGGCGCCGGGATCGACGCGGCACCGCCCCCGCCGTCCCGCGGCGAGGCCTTCCGCTACTGGCTGAAGCTCGGCTGCATCAGCTTCGGCGGCCCGGCCGGGCAGATCGCGATGATGCACCGCGACCTGGTCGAGACCAAGCGCTGGATCTCCGAGCGCCGGTTCCTGCACGCGCTCAACTACTGCATGGTGCTGCCGGGCCCCGAGGCGCAGCAGCTCGCCACGTACATCGGCTGGCTGATGCACCGGACCTGGGGCGGCATCGTGGCGGGCGCGCTGTTCGTGCTGCCGTCGCTGGTCGTGCTGGTCGCGCTGTCGTGGCTCTACATGGCCTGGGGCGGCGTGCCGGCCGTCGCCGCCATGCTCTACGGCATCAAGCCGGCGGTCGTCGCGATCGTCGCGCACGCCGCGTGGCGGATCGGCTCGCGCGCGCTGCGGCATCCCGCGCTGTGGGCGATCGCCGCGCTCGCGTTCGTCGCGATCTTCGCGCTGCACGTGCCGTTCCCCGCCATCGTCCTCGCGGCGGGCATGCTCGGGCGCGCTCGGCGGCCGCATCGCGCCGCGCGCGTTCCAGCCGGGCGGGCACGTCGGCGCGGACGGCGGCGCGCACCCGCCCGCGGTGATCGACGACGACACGCCGACCCCGCCGCACGCGCGCTTCCGCGGCCGGCAGCTCGCGCTGGTCGTCGCCGTCGGCGCCGCGCTGTGGCTGTTCGCGCTCGCGATGCTGGTCGCGAGCTTCGGCCCCGGCGCGCCGCTGCCGCGGATGGGCTGGTTCTTCACCAAGGCGGCGCTCCTGACCTTCGGCGGCGCGTACGCCGTGCTGCCGTACGTCTACCAGGGCGCGGTGGAGACCTATGCCTGGCTCACGCCGGCGCAGATGATCGACGGGCTGGCGCTCGGCGAGACGACGCCGGGGCCGCTGATCATGGTCGTCGCCTTCGTCGGCTTCGTCGGCGGCTGGACGCGGCAGCTGTTCGGCCCCGACGCGCTGGCGCTCGCGGGCGCCGCCGGCGCGGGCGTCGCGACGTTCTTCACCTTCCTGCCGAGCTTCCTGTTCATCCTCGCCGGCGGGCCGCTGGTCGAATCGACGCACGGCCAGCTGCGCTTCACCGCCCCGCTGACCGGGATCACCGCCGCCGTCGTCGGCGTCATCGTCAACCTCGCGGCGTTCTTCGCCTGGCACGTGCTGTGGCCGCAGGGCGGCGCGATCCGGAGCGGCGAGATCGCGGCGCTCGGCGGCCTCGATGCCGTGGCGCTGGCGATCGGCCTCGCCGCGGCACTGGCGCTGTTCCGGTTCAGGATCGGCGTCATTCCGGTGATCGCCGGCTGCGGTGCCGCCGGACTCGTCGCGCGCCTCGCGCTCGGCTGACGCCGCCGCGCCGCGCCGCGGCGCACTTGACCGACGCGCCCGCACTGCCGGCCGGGGCCCTGCGGCCGGACGGCGGGATCGGCACGGCGTGCGTCAGGCGGGCTTGCGCTCCGACAGGCAGGTCTTCATGAACGCCTTGCGCTCGGCGCCCTTCTTGCCGGTCGCCTCCTTGTTGCAGTAGCGCATCTTGTCCTGCTGCGACATGCCCGCGGTCTTCTGCGGCGCGGCCGTCGTGGCGGCGGTCTTCTGCGCCGCGGGCGCCGTCGTGGCGGCCGCGGTCTTCTGCGGCGCGGGCGCGGCCTTCGGCGCCGCCGCGGGCGCCGAGGTCGTCGCGGCGGGCCTGGTCGCGGCGGCCGCACCGGCGGCGGGCTCGGCGGCCTGCGCGGCCGCCTCCATGGCGAACGGCAGCGAAAGGGCGGCGATGGCGAGAACGCAGATCCTGTTCATCAGAGTCTCCTGCAGAGGGTTTGAGGGATGCGGCCGTCGCGTCCACCGCGATCGACCACGACCGATTTAACGCCGCCGCAGGAGCGCGCGCAGTCGTCCGCATGGACGTCAGACGAACGGACGAAGGCGCGGCGCCCCTCGGGCGCCGGCCCCCGTCAGGCGCCGGGCACGAGCTCGTCGACCAGCGCGCGCATCCGCTGCCAGTGCGAGCCTTCCCAGAACACGCGGCCGCACGCGTCGCAGGCGCTGAAACGGTCGTGGCGCTCGCGCACCGACGGCGGCAGCCGCGCCAGGACCTGCGCCTTGTCGACGTCGTGCAGCGGCAACGTTGCAGGCGAGGCAGCGCGTGAACGGACGGGCGCTGCCGGCGAGGTCGAGCCGGGAGAAGATTTCGCGCAGCTGGTCGGCCGGTCGCAGCGCGCGGACGTAGCAGCCGTGCGTGACGTCGCGCCGCTTCAGGAGCTCGCGGTCGCGCGTCAGCACGATGCGCGCGTCGCGCGCCGCGATCTCGACGACGGCGTCGTCGCGGTAGCCGTTGTCGTAGAGCGTGTCGAAGCCCATCATCCGCAGCAGGTGCGCGAGGCCGCCCAGGTGCGCGTCGGCGACGAACCGGGTCGCGCGCAGCGGCGCCGCGCGCACGCGCAGCAGCGGGGTGACGTCCATCGCCTCGAACGTGGGATAGACGGCGACGCGGTCGCCGTCGGCGAGCCGGCGGTCGAAGCCGACCGACTCGCCGTTGACGAGGATCAGCTCGACCTCGGTGTGCGGCACGCCGAGCGCCTCGATCATGTGCTTGGCCGTCGCGGCGCGCGCGCAGGGCACGGCGAACTCGCGCCTGCGGCGCTCGGGCGGCAGGAAGTCGTTCAGCTCCTCGTAGAAGCGGAACGTCGCCGTGACCATCGTCGCGTCCGTCGCCCCGGCGGATGGCGCTTCCGCGGGCCGCGCTTCGTCAGCGCGTGGTCAGCGACCGCGCCGACGCGCGGCGCCGCTTGGCGCGCTCGAACTCGGCGATGACCTGCGCGCCGAGCAGCAGGATGATCGCCGCGACCTCCAGCGACAGCAGCACGACGATCGCCGTCGCCAGCGACCCGTAGACGACCTTGACCTGCGACAGCGTCGACAGGTACCAGACGAGGGTGTGGCGCGAGATCTCCCACAGCACCGTCGCCGTCACCCCGCCGATCGAGCGCGTGGCGCAGCGACAGCCGGCCGACCGGCATCACCAGGTAGATCGACGTCAGCACCAGGACCTCGCCGGCCACGCCGAGCAGGTACAGCAGCAGCCCCGACACGCCGCCCAGCGACCACCGGTGCCCGAAGACGACGACCTGCTCGGCGCCGAATGCCCCCAGCACGCCGGCGACGACGGTCACGAGCAGCACGCCGATGCCCAGCACCGTGATGTAGCAGTAGGGGATCACCGCCGAAACTAGGAAGTGGCGGCGCCTGATCGCGACGCGGTGGTGGAAGATCACCGACATCGCGTTCTCCAGCACCGTGAACGCGAGCGAGCTGAAGAAGACCAGCGTCGCGATCAGCACGACGCCGATGACGCCGCGGTGGTTGAGGAACGCCGCGGCCTCCTCCATCACCGCCTGCGACTGCCCGGGCACGACCATCTCCAGGTAGCGGTCCAGCGTCTGGATCAGCAGCACCTCGTCGACGAAATGCGACAGCGCGATCAGCAGCAGGATCAGCAGCGGCAGGATCGACAGCAGCGTGTTGTAGGCGACCGCGCCGCCAGCAGGAAGCCCTGGTTTGCGCGAAAGCCCATGAGCACGCGGCCGGCGAAGCGCAAAGACGCTCGGCGAGCGCGCTGCGTTGTTCGCCCTGCCAGCGGCCGTTCGAGCGCATGCGCCGGATCCCGGGCCTAGCGGCGCCCGGCCGACAGCACGCCGGGGACGTCGCGGACGATCGCGAGCGCGCGGTTCAGCTGGTCGAGGCCGCGGATCTCCAGCGTGAACGCCATCCGCGACGCCATGTTGCGCGTCAGCGTGTTCGCCGCGGTCACGTTGATCCGCTCGCGCGACAGCACCTCGGTGATGTCGCGCAGCAGCCCCTGCCGGTCCATCGCCTCGATCACGACGTCGACCGGGAACACCTCGTCGCGCGGCTTGCCCCAGTCGGCGGCGATCAGGCGCTCGGGCTCGCGCGCGCGCATCCGCGCGACGGCGGCGCAGCCCTGCCGGTGGATCGACACGCCGCGCCCGCGCGTGACGAAGCCGACGATCGGATCGGGCGGCGCCGGCTTGCAGCAGCGGGCGAGGCCGGTCATCAGGTGGTCGACGCCGACGACGAGGATGCCGCCGCCCGAGCCGGCCGACTTGCTGACGCGCTTGAGCAGCTCCAGCTCGGGCGCCGCCTCGGCCACCGGCGTCGGCTGCAGCACCGCCTGGATCGCCGCCTGGATCTGGCGCAGGTTGACCTCGTCGCGCGCGACCGCCGCGTAGAAATCGTCGGCCTTGTCGAAGCCCGCCTTGGCCGCGACCGAATCGAGGTTGACCGCCGTCGCGCCCGCGCGCTGCAGCTCGCGCTCGACCGTCGCGCGGCCGTGCGCGAGCGCTTCGTCGTGCTGCTGCGCCTTGAACCACTGGCGGACCTTGGTGCGCGCACGGTGGCTGTGGACGTAGCCCAGCTCCGGGTTCAGCCAGTCGCGCGACGGCCCGCCCTGCTTCGCGGTGACGATCTCGACCCGCTGGCCGTTCTTCAGCGCGTGGTTGAGCGGCACCATCGCGCCGTCGACGCGCGCGCCGCGGCAGCGATGGCCGAGGTTCGTGTGCACCGCGTAGGCGAAGTCGACCGGCGTCGCGCCGCTGCGGCAGGTCGATCACCTTGCCCTGCGGCGTCAGCACGTAGATCGTCTCGGTGAACAGGCTGCTCTTGAACGCGGTCAGCCACTCGGACGCGTCGGCGACGGCGTCCTTCCAGTCGAGCACCTGCCGCAGCCACGCGATGCGGTCCTCGAACGCCGGGTCGCGCCGCACGCCCTTCTGCGCGCCTTCCTTGTAGCGCCAGTGCGCGGCGACGCCGTACTCCGAGTGCTGGTGCATCTCGTAGGTGCGGATCTGCACCTCGAGCGGCTTGTCCTCGGGGCCGATCACCGCGGTGTGCAGCGACCGGTAGTTGTTCGACTTCGGCTTGGCGATGTAGTCGTCGAACTCGCCGGACAGCGGCGTCCACAGGTGATGGACGATGCCCAGCGCCGTGTAGCAGTCCTTGACGTCGTCGACGAGGATGCGCACCGCGCGGATGTCGTAGAGCCCCTCGATGCCGGACTCCTTGCGCCGCAGCTTGTTCCAGATGCTGTAGATGTGCTTCGGCCGGCCGGTGACGTCGCCCTTGATGCCGGCCGCGGCCAGCTCGCGCTTCAGCGTCGCGACGACGTCCTCGATGTAGCGCTGGCGGTCGAGCCGGCGCTCGTCGAGCAGCTTCGCGATCGCCTTGTACTGCGCGGGCTCCAGCGCGCGCAGCGACAGGTCCTCGAGCTCCCACTTCAGCTGCCAGACGCCGAGGCGGTTGGCGAGCGGGGCGAAGAGGTCGAGCACCTCGCGCGCCGTGCTCCGCCGCAGCGGCTCGTCGCCGGTCATCAGGAAGCGCAGCGCCTGCGTCCGCTCGGCGAGCTTGATCAGCACGACGCGGATGTCCTCGACCATCGCGAGCAGCATCTTGCGCAGCCGCTCCGACTGCGCCGCGCGCTCGTCCGGGCTGCCCGCGTCCGGCAGCATCCGGATCTCGTCCATCCGCGCGACGCCGGCGACGAGCGTGGCGACGTCGGCGCCGAAGCGCGCGGCGACGTCGTCGGCGTCGAACGCGTGCGCGGCCGGCAGCCCGATCAGCAGCGCCGCGCGCACGGTGCCCGCGTCGAGCTTCAGCCCCGCGAGGATCGTCGCGGCGCCGACGGCGCGATCGATGAGCGGCTCGCCGTCGCGGCCCGCGCGCCGCGCCGCAGCGCTCGCGCGCGTAGCCGGCGGCGGCCTCGAGCTGCGCGAGGTCGTCGTCGGGATAGGCGCCGCGCAGCCCGTCGAGCCACGCCGCGATCGCCTGCGGATCGCTCGTCCCGGGTGCCGCGTGCAGGACCGCAACCATGCGGCGATTATACGAGGCGGCGCGCGTCCGCCGCCGGCAGGCGCCGCGTCAGGCCGTCGCCCGCTCGATCGCGTCGGCCAGCGCGCGCGCGTGCCGGTCGGCGGCCGCGGCCTCGCGCGCCTCGACCATCACGCGCAGCACCGGCTCGGTGCCCGAGGGCCGCAGCAGCACGCGCCCGGCGTCGCCCAGCGCGGCGACGGTCTCGGCCTGCGCGCTGCGGATCGCGGCGTTGGACCGTCCAGTCGTAGCCCCGGGGCACGCGCACGTTGATCAGCCGCTGCGGGCAGAGCTCGACGCCGCGCGTCGCCTCGGCGAGCGTCGTCTGCTGCTCGACCAGCGCGCGCAGCACGGCGAGCGCCGCGATGATCGCGTCGCCGGTCGTGTGCTTGTCGAGGCACAGCAGGTGGCCGGAATTCTCGCCGCCCAGCTGCCAGCCCTTCTCGCTCAGCTTCGCCAGCACGTAGCGGTCGCCGACGGCCGCGCGCTCGAGCGCGAATGCCGTCGCGGGCCAGCGCCTGCTCGAGGCCGAGGTTGCTCATCAGCGTGCCGACGACGCCGCCCGCCAGCGCGCCGCGCCGGCGGTAGTCCAGCGCGATCACGTAGAGCAGCTGGTCGCCGTCGTAGGCGCGGCCGTCGCGCGTCGACCATCGATCAGCCGGTCGCCGTCGCCGTCGAGCGCGATGCCGATGTGCGCGCCGTGCTCGACCACCGCGCGCTGCAGCGTCTCCGGATGCGTCGCGCCGAAGCCGTCGTTGATGTTGATGCCGTTCGGCTCGTCGCCGATCGCGATCACCTCGGCGCCCAGCTCGTGGAACACCGGCGGCGCGACGTGGTAGCCGGCGCCGTGCGCGCAGTCGACGACGATCCGCCAGCCCTTGAGGTCGCGATCGGTCGGGAACGTGCTCTTGCAGAACTCGATGTAGCGGCCGGCGGCGTCGTCGACGCGGCGCGCCTTGCCGAGGTCGGCCGACGGCACGCAGCGCGAGCGGCGCCGCCATCGCCCTCTCGATCGCGATGCTCGACGTCGTCGGGCAGCTTGGCGCCGGCGCCGGAGAAGAACTTGATGCCGTTGTCGTCGTACGGATTGTGCGACGCGCTGATCACGATGCCGGCGGACAGCCGCAGCGCGCGCGTCAGGTAGGCGACCGCCGGCGTCGGCAGCGGCCCGGACAGGTAGACGTCGACGCCGGCGGCCGACAAGCCCGGCCTCCAGCGCGGCCTCGAGCATGTAGCCGGAGATCCGCGTGTCCTTGCCGATCAGCACGGCGGGCCGCTCGCCGGCGCGCACGGTGTCGGCGGCGAGCACGCGCCCGGCGGCCCAGCCGAGCTTCAGCACGAGCTCGGGCGTGATCGGCGGCTCGCCGACGCGGCCGCGGACGCCGTCGGTGCCGAAGTATCTGTCGTGTCATGGTCGTGGGTTGGAGTGTTCGGAAACGGGGTCACGGCGGATGCTCGCCGCGTCCTCGCCGGGATATCGGCGCGATTGACGGCGAGCCACACCTTCAGCGCGTCGACGGTCTCGCGCACGTCGTGCACGCGGACGATCGCCGCGCCGCGCGCCACCGCGGCGAGCGCCGCCGCGAGGCTCGCCGGCAGGCGCTCGGCCGCCGGCGCGGCCGGTGATGCAGCCCAGCGACGACTTGCGCGACAGCCCGGCCAGCACCGGGTAGCCCAGCGCCGCGAGTCCCGGGAAGCGCGCGCAGCAGCGCGAGATTATGCGCCAGCGTCTTGCCGAAGCCGAAGCCCGGGTCGAGCGACGATGCGCTCGCGCGCGATGCCGGCCGCCACGCAGGCCGCGGCGCGCGCGGCGAGGAAATCGCGCACCTCGCGCGACGACGTCGGCGTACGACCGGCGCCTGCTGCATCGTCGCCGGCTCGCCCTGCATGTGCATCAGGCACACGCCGACGTCGCCTCCGGCGCACGGCTTCGAGCGCGCCCGGCGCGGCGAGCGCGCGAGACGTCGTTGATCATCGACGGCGCCGGCGGCGATCGCCGCGCGCATCACCGCGGGCTTGCGCGTGTCGACCGACACGGCGACGCCTTCGCGCGCCGAGCGCCTCGACGACGCCGAGCACGCGCGCCAGCTCCTCGGCTTCGGCCACCGGCACGCGCGCCGGGCCGCGTCGACTCGCCGCCGACGTCGATCAGGTCGGCGCCGTCGGCGACGCATCCGCCGCGCGTGCGCGAGCGCGCGCGCCGGGTCGAGGTAGCGGCCGCCGTCGGAGAACGAGTCGGGCGTGACGTTGACGATCCCCATCACGAGCGGGCGCGCGAGGTCGAACGTGTGGCGGCCGCAGCGGAGGTGGCGGGACATGTGCGCTGGGTCGCGTTCGCCCGGGTGAACGGGCAGCGCCCCGTCGAGGCGACGCAGGATCGGGGAGCCGTCGGCGAGCGTGGCCGCATCGACCCGGGCTTCGCACGCGCTCGACCCGGGCTACGCGAGGCCGTTACGCGGGATGGGCCGACGGCGCGGCGTCCGGGCCGGCGGCCGACGCCCGGCGTCGACGAGCCGCTGCCCGACTGCGTCGGCTTCGGCGGCCGCGGCGGCTTGCCGGCCATGATGTCGTCGATCTGGTCGGCGTCGATCGTCTCGAGCTCGAGCAGCGCCTTGGCCATCGCCTCGACCTTGTCGCGGTTGTCCTCGATCAGCTTGCGCGCGACCGCGTACTGCGTGTCGATGATCTTGCGGATCTCGCCGTCGACCTTGCGCATCGTGTCTTCGGACATGTTGACCGTGCGCGTGATCGAGCGGCCGAGGAAGACCTCGCCCTCGTTCTCGCCGTAGACCATCGGGCCCAGCACGTCGGACATGCCGTAGCGCGTGACCATGTCGCGCGCCATGTCGGTCGCGCGCTCGAAGTCGTTCGAGGCGCCGGTGGTCATCTGGTTCATGAAGATCTCTTCGGCGATCCGGCCGCCGAAGAGCACCGCGATCACGTTCAGCATGTGGTTGCGGTCCATGCTGTAGCGGTCGGCGACCGGCAGCTGCATCGTCACGCCCAGCGCGCGGCCGCGCGGGATGATCGTGACCTTGTGCACCGGGTCGGTCTTCGGCAGCAGCCGCGCGACGATCGCGTGGCCGGACTCGTGGTACGCGGTGTTGCGGCGCTCCTCCTCGGGCATCACGATCGAGCGGCGCTCCGCGCCCATGATGATCTTGTCCTTCGCCATCTCGAAGTCGTCCATGTCGACGAGGCGCTTGTTGCGGCGCGCGGCGAACAGCGCCGCCTCGTTGACGAGGTTGGCGAGGTCGGCGCCGGAGAAGCCCGGCGTGCCGCGGGCGATGACCTCGGCCTTGACGTCGCCGGCCATCGGCACCTTGCGCATGTGGACGAGCAGGATCTGCTCGCGGCCGCGGATGTCGGGCAGCGGCACGACGACCTGGCGGTCGAAGCGGCCCGGGCGCATCAGCGCCGGGTCGAGCACGTCGGGCCGGTTGGTCGCGGCGATGACGATGACGCCCGGCGTTGCCCTCGAAGCCGTCCATCTCGACCAGCAGCTGGTTCAGCGTCTGCTCGCGCTCGTCGTTGCCGCCGCCCAGGCCCGCGCCGCGCTGGCGGCCGACGGCGTCGATCTCGTCGATGAACACGATGCACGGCGCGTTCTTCTTCGCCTGCTCGAACATGTCGCGCACGCGCGCCGCGCCGACGCCGACGAACATCTCGACGAAGTCGGAGCCCGAGATCGAGAAGAACGGCACCTTCGCCTCGCCGGCGATGGCCTTGGCGAGCAGCGTCTTGCCGGTGCCCGGCGAGCCGACCATCAGCACGCCGCGCGGGATGCGCCCGCCGAGCTTCTGGAACTTGGACGGGTCGCGCAGGAACTCGACGAGCTCGCTCACTTCCTCCTTCGCCTCGTCGCAGCCGGCGACGTCGGCGAAGGTGATCGTGTTGTTCGCCTCGTCGAGCATCTTGGCCTTGCTCTTGCCGAAGCTGAACGCGCCGCCGCGGCCGCCGCCCTGCATCTGGCGCATGAAGAAGATCCACACGCCGATCAGCAGCAGCATCGGGAACCAGGAGATGAAGATCTGCGCGAGGAACGACTGCTCCTCGTCGGGCTTGGCCTCGACCTTGACGCCGTACTTGACGAGGTCGCCGACCATCCAGATGTCGCCGGGGCTGTAGGTGACGAAGCGCTTCTTGTCGGCGCGACACCCACTTGATCGAGCGGCCCTCGACCGACGCCGACTCGACGCGTGCCCGGCTTGGCCTGCTCCATGAACTCCGAATAGGGGACGGAGTCCTTCGTCGCCTGCCGCGAGTCGAACTGCTTGACGACGGTCAGCACGACCAGCCCGATCACGAGCCAGATACCGATGTTCTTCAGCAGATTGTTCAAAGTCACTCCTCGCGGCGAATTTCGCCGGGCCGCCGCCGGCCCCGGTTGCTACCTCGCGCCGAACGCATGCGCGCATGCGCCGAACCTTGTATTCTAACCGTTCGCCGCTCCCGCGGCCAGTCGAGACGTCCGGCCGTCGCCGGCCTGGCGACAGCGCGCCGACGGACTCGAGCCGCGATCACGACCCGGCGACCGCCTTCACGGCCTCCCGCAGCAGCCGCTTCGCGACCAGGTAGACCTCGCGGCTGCGATCGCGGGACGCCTTGGGCTTGCGCACGTACACCTTGTCGAAATGGCCCTGCATCGACGCGCTGGAATTCCGCGAAGCCGCCGCCCTGGAAAGCTTTGACGACCAGATCGCCGCCAGGTTGCAGCCACTGCCGCGCGAATTCGAGCGCCAGCTCGCCCAGATGCACGGCGCGTGCCTGATCGGCCGCCTCGACACCCGACAGATTGGGGGCGAGGTCCGAAACGCACAAGGTCGACCTTGCGTCCCGTCGAGCGCCGCCTCGACCGCGGCGAGGCCCTCGTCCTCGCGGAAATCGCCCTGGACGAACGTCACGCCGCGGATCGGGTCCATCGGCAGCAGGTCGATCGCGACGATGCGCGCGGCCGGCGCCCAGCCGCTCGTGCAGCACCTGGCTCCAGCTGCCCGGCGCGGCGCCCAGGTCGACGACGCGCATCCCGGGCCGGAGCAGCTTGTCCTTCTCGGCGAGCTCGAGCAGCTTGAACGCCGCGCGCGACCGGTAGCCGAGCCGCGTCGCCTCCTTGACCCAGTGGTCGTTGACGTGCTCGTGCATCCACGCCTTGACGAACTTGTGCTTTTTCGGTTGCCTTGGGTCCGGCCATGGACGACGCGCCATCGCGCCGCATCGGCACGGGTGCCGGCTGGCGGCGGTCACGGTAGAATGCCGCCATGAACACCCTGACACCTGCGAGCGCCGCGCGCTTCGCGCCAAGGCGCACCACCTGCATCCGGTCGTCACCGTCGGCCAGCACGGCCTCACGCCGCGCGGTGCTGCACGAGATCGACGTCGCGCTGCTCGCGCACGAGCTGGTCAAGATCCGCGTGTTCAGCGACGAGCGCGACGAGCGCGAGGCGCTGCTCGAGCGGATCTGCGCCGAGCTCGATGCCGCGCCGGTCCAGCACCTCGGCAAGATCCTGATCGTCTGGCGGCCGGCGCCGGAGCCGCGGAGCCGGAGCCCGCACGCCGAACGCGGCGAAGCCCAGGCCAAGGCCTCGGCCAAGGCGAAGCGCGGACGGACGCCGCGCGGCAACGCGGCGCCGGAGCCGCGGCACGATCGCCCGACGCGGCACCGCGGGACCGCGCGGCCGCTCCGCCGGCCGCGCGGAGCCACGCGCGCCGGCGCGCGCAGCCGCGCGCGCCGCAGCGCCGGTCCGCGCCGCGGCGATGCGGCGGCGGCCGGCGCGCCGGCCCCGAGGCGGCCGGCCCGCCGGCCGCGGCACGGCGGCGCAACCCCTGGCCGGCGTGCCGTCGCACGCCGCGCTAGCGCCGCCGCCGTCCGGTCGCACTACGGCTCCGCCGGCGGCCCCGCGACGCCGCGCCCGCGCGATGCCCGACCACCGCCGCCCGCTCGACACCTCCGCCGTCGGCGCGATGGTCGTGCTGTCGGCGCTGTGGGGCTTCCAGCAGATCGCGGTCAAGCTCGCCGCGCCCGGACGTCTCGCTGGTGATGCAGGGCGCGCTGCGCTCGGCTGATCGCGACGCTGCTGCTGCTCGTGCCTGGGCGCGCGTCCGCGCGCATCCCGCTCGCCGAGCGCGACGGCACGCTGCGTCCCGGGCCTCGTCGCGGGCCTCGCCTTCGCCGCCGAGTTCGCGCTGATCTACGCCGGGCTCGCGTACACGACCGCGGCGCGCATGGTCGTCTTCCTCTATCTCGCCCCTGCCTCACCGCGCTGGGGCTGTCGCTGTTCGTTCCCGGGGAGAGGCTGCGCGCGGTGCAGTGGATCGGCATCGCGCTCGCGTTCGCCGGCATCGTGCTGGCGTTCGCCGACGGCTTCGCCGCGCCGGACCGCGCGACGCTGCGTCGGCGACGCGCTCGGCGCGCTGGCCGCGCTGCTGTGGGCGGCGACGACCGTGCTGATCCGCGCGACGCGGCTCGCGCGGCATCAGCGCGACCAAGGTGCTGTTCTACCAGCTCGCGGTGTCGGCCGCGCTGCTGCCGCTCGCCTCGCTCGCGCTGGGCGAGCCCGGCGTGCGTCGCGCTGGACGCCGATGGCGGTCGCGAGCCTCGCCTACCAGTCGGTCGTCGTCGCGTTCGCGAGCTACCTGACGTGGTTCTGGCTGCTGACGCGCTACCTCGCCGGCCGCCTGGCGGTGTTCTCGTTCCTCGACGCCGCTGTTCGGCGTCGCGTTCGGCCGGCTGATGCTCGCCGATCCGGTGTCGCCGGCGCTTGCTCGGCGCCGCGGCGATGGTCGGCGCGGGCATCGCGCTCGTCAACCTGCCGCCGGCCGCCCAGCGGTCCTGACGGGGCGCCGCTGGGCGGGCCTCCCGCCGGGCCGTCCCAAGGGAGGCCCGGGGCCCCCTCGGGGGGAGGCGAGCGCAGCGAGCTTCGGGGGCCGATGTCTCAGGCGCCGCGGCCCGCGATCCGCGCCGCGATCAGGAACGCCTGCTGCAGGCCCTCGACGTTGGCGACGTTGCGCCCGACGATGTCGAACGCCGTGCCGCTCGCGCAGGTCGCGACCGGCACCGGCAGCCCGCCGTGCAGCGTGACGCCCGTGCTCGAATCCCAGCAGCTTCATCGCGATCTGGCCCTGGTCGTGGTACATCGACACGACGGCGTCGTAGTCGCCGCGGCGGGCGGCGACGAACACCGTGTCGGGGGGAGGCCGGCCCGCGCGCGTCGATCCCTTCGGCGCGCGCCCGCGCGCACCGCCGGGCGCGATGACGTCGATCTCCTCGCGCCCCAGCGAGCCGCCGTCGCCGGCGTGCGGATTGAGGCCCGCGACGGCGATGCGCGGCGCGGCGCCGGCCGGCGGCGACCAGGTGGCGTGGACGATGCGCACCGCCTCGACCACGCCGTCGGCGGTGATCGCGTCGGCCACCTCGCGCAGCGGGATGTGCGAGGTCACGCGGGAGGTCCACAGCTCGCCGGTGATGTTGAACTCGCAGACGAAGCCGGTGACGCCGAAGCGCTGCTGCAGGTAGCGCAGCTCGTCGTCCTGCTGCAAGCCCGGCGAGGCGCAGCGCGTGCTTGTTGAGCGGCGCGAAGACGATGCCGTCGACGGCGCCGCGCCTGCACCGCGGCCGACCGCCGCGTCGAGCTGCGCGAGCGCCGCGCGACCGCCCGCCGCGCGTCGCCTGCCCGGGCGTGATGTCGTCGGCGCCGATCAGTCGCCAGCGGCACCAGCGACGGCCGCCCCGGCTCGAACGCGAGCGCGTCGGCGCGGCAGGCGAGCGCGTCGACGGCCACGCCGGCGACGCGCGATCCCGGCCGCGAGGATCACCGGGTCGGCGATAGACGACGACGTCCGCCGCTGCCAGGCTGGCGCGGACGCGCGAGCAGCTTGACGGCGATCTCGGGGCCGATGCCGTTCGGGTCGCCGGGCAGCACCGCGAGTCGCGGTCGCGCCGGACTGCGGCGTGGCGCGGCATGGCGTCAGTCGATCTTGATGTTCGCCGACTTGATCAGCTTGCCGAAGCGGTCGTACTCGGCCTTGTTCATCTCGGCGAACTGCTGCGCGCGTGATGTTGCCGGGCTCGCCGCCGAGCCCCTTCAGCCGCGCCTGCACGTCGGGCAGCTTGAGGATGCGCTCGAACTCGGCGGCGAGGCGCTCGACCACCGGCGCCGGCGTGCCGCCGGTCACGAAGAGCCCGTACCACGTCGTCATCTCGGCGGCCGGGTAGCCGGCCTCGGCGATCGTCGGCACGCCGGGAGCTCGGGCGAGCGCTGCGGCGAGGTGACGGCGAGCGCGCGGAACTTGCCGGCCTTGATCTGCTGCATCGCCGACGAGGTCGTGTCGAACATCATCTCGACCTCGCCGGAGAGGATGTCGACGTGCGCCTGCGCGCTGCCCTTGTACGGGATGTGGATCATCTTCACGCCGGCCGCCTCGCTCGAACGCTTCGCCCGCGATGTGCTGCGTGCTGCCCACGCCGGACGACGCGTACTTCAGCGCCCCCGGCTTGGCCTTCGCCAGCGCGACGAGCTCCTTGACGTCCTTCACCGGCACGTTGGCGCCGACGACGAGGACGTTCGGCACGACGACGACGAGCCCGACCGGCTCGATCTGCTTCAGCGGGTCGAAGCCGAGCTTCATCAGGTGCGGCGCGATCGCCTGGCCGGTGTTGGTCGCGACCAGCAGCGTGTAGCCGTCGGGCGGCGCCTTCGCCACGAGGTCGGCGGCGATGGTGTTCGACGCGCCGGGCCGGTTCTCGACGACGAACGACTGCTTGAACGCCTCCGAGAACTTGTCGGCCAGCATCCGCGCGATGATGTCGGTGCCGCCGCCGGCGTTGGCGCCGACGAGGACCTTCACCGGCCGCGTCGGCCAGGCGGGATCGGCCGCGGTCGCGGGCGCGGCGAGAAGCGCGGCGCAGGCCGCGGCGAGCAGGGTCGTCCAGATCTTGCGCATCGATGGCCTCCTTCGGCGGGTCGGTGCCCGCTGGTCCGACGCATCCTAAGCCGGATCGCGGTCACCGTCCAATGTCAGCATCGAGCGCGGGTCATGCCGGCGGGGCGGTGTGGCCGGAGGCCGGCTACGAGTGCCGCCAAGCGACATCCGTTGGTCGCGCTGGCGTGGCGGGGGTCGCCCGGCCACGCCAGCGGGAGAGAACGGGCTACTGGTAGCGGATCGCGAGGATCTCGTACTCGCGCGTCCCGCCGGGCGCCTGGACCTCGGCGACGTCGGACAGGTGCTTGCCGATCAGCGCGCGCGCGATCGGCGAGCTGATGGAGATCTTGCCGTGCTTGATGTCGGCCTCGTCGTCGCCGACGATCTGGTAGGTGACCCGGTCGCCGCTGTCCGCGTCCTCGAGATCGACGGTCGCGCCGAACACGACCTGGCCCTCGTGGTGCGCGATCGCGGCCGGATCGATGACGTGCGCGGCCGCGAGCTTGTGCTCGATCTCGCCGATCCGGCCCTCGATGAAGCCCTGCCGCTCCTTGGCGGCGTCGTAGTCGGCGTTCTCCGAGAGGTCGCCGTGCGAGCGCGCCTCGGCGATCGCGGCGACCACCGCCGGCCGGTCGACGGTCTTCAGCCTGTGCAGCTCGGCCTTGAGGCGCCTCGCCCCTTCGACCGTCATCGGTACTTTTTTCATGATCGCTCAAGCAAAGAGGCCGGCAGCGGCGGCGCCGCTCCCGGCCGGGTTGCGGAGATTACCGCGAAACGGGGTTCAGTGCAGCCGCTGGTGCAGCTCCTGCATCGCGTACGGGACGAGCTCGCGCATCCCGCGCAGGCCGATCACCGCGGCACGCGCGCCGGCGATCGTCGTGTACGTCGGCACGTGGTCGGTCAGCGCCTCGCGCCGGATCGCGTAGCTGTCGCGGATCGCCGCGCGCTTCTCCTCGACCGTGTTGATGACCAGCGCGATCTCGTCGTTCTTGATCATGTCGACGATGTGCGGCCGGCCTTCGGCGACCTTGTTCACCGGCGTCACCGGCAGGCCCGCCGCGGCCAGCGCGGCGGCGGTGCCGCGGGTCGCGACCAGCGTGAAGCCGAGCTCGACGAGGACCTTCGCGCACGTCGAGGACGCGCGGCTTGTCGCCCTCCTTCACGCTGATGAACACCTTGCCCGTCGTCGGCAGGCGCACGCCGCCGGCGAGCTGCGACTTGAGGAAGGCCTCGGCGAAGGTCTCGCCGACGCCCATCACCTCGCCGGTGGACTTCATCTCGGGCCCGAGGATGGTGTCGACGCCGGGGAACTTGATGAACGGGAACACCGCCTCCTTGACCGAGTAGTACGGCGGCAGCACCTCGCCGGAGACCCCCTGCGCGGCGAGCGTCTGCCCGACCATGCAGCGCGCGGCGATCTTGGCCAGCGGCCGGCCGGTGGCCTTGGAGACGTAGGGCACGGTGCGCGACGCGCGCGGGTTGACCTCGAGCACGTACACGATCCCCTTCTGGATCGCGAACTGGACGTTCATCAGGCCGACGACGTTGAGGCCCTTCGCCATCGCGACCGTCTGCCGGCGCAGCTCGTCCTGCAGCTCGGGCGACAGCGAGTACGGCGGCAGCGAGCACGCCGAGTCGCCCGAGTGCACGCCCGCCTGCTCGATGTGCTCCATGATGCCGCCGATGACGACGTCGGTGCCGTCGGACAGCGCGTCGACGTCGACCTCGATCGCGTCGTTGAGGAAGCGGTCGAGCAGCACCGGCGAGTCGTTGCTGACCTTGACCGCCTCCTTCATGTAGCGCTCGAGGTCGCGCTGCTCGTGCACGATCTCCATCGCGCGCCCGCCCAGCACGTACGACGGCCGCACGACCAGCGGGTAGCCGATCTCCTCGGCCGCCGTCAGCGCGCCGGCCTCGGTGCGCGCCGTGCGGTTCGGCGGCTGCTTGAGGCCGAGGCGGTGCAGCATCTGCTGGAAGCGCTCGCGGTCCTCCGCCATGTCGATCATGTCGGGCGAGGTGCCGATGATCGGCACGCCGTACTTCTCCAGGTCGCGCGCGAGCTTCAGCGGCGTCTGCCCGCCGTACTGGACGATCACGCCGTACGGCTTCTCGATGTGCACGATCTCCAGCACGTCCTCGAGCGTCAGCGGCTCGAAGTACAGGCGGTCGGAGGTGTCGTAGTCGGTCGAGACGGTCTCGGGATTGCAGTTGACCATGATCGTCTCGAACCCGTCCTCGCGCAGCGCCATCGCGGCGTGCACGCAGCAGTAGTCGAACTCGATGCCCTGGCCGATGCGGTTCGGGCCGCCGCCCAGCACCATCACCTTCTTCCGCCCGGTCGGCTCGGCCTCGCACTCGTCCTCGTACGTCGAGTACATGTACGCGGTGCGGGTCGAGAACTCGGCGGCGCAGGTGTCGACGCGCTTGTAGACGGGCCGGATGCCGAGCTCGTGGCGCCGCTCGCGCACGTCGGCTTCGCTGACCTTCAGCAGGTACGCGAGCCGGCGGTCGGAGAAGCCCATCCGCTTCAGGCCGCGCAGCTCGAGCGCCGAGAGGTCGGCGAGCGAGCGCGAGTCGAGCACGAGCTCGGTGTCGACGATCTCCTTGATCTGCGCGAGGAACCAGCGGTCGATCTTCGTGTGCTGGAACACTTCCTCGAGGGTCATGCCGACGCCGAACGCGTCGGCGACGTACCACAGCCGCTCGGCGCGCGGGTAGGCGAGCTCGTCGCCGATCTTCTCCGGGTCGACCGTCTTCAGGTTGAAGCCGTCGACGCCGGTCTCGAGGCCGCGCAGCGCCTTCTGCAGCGACTCCTGGAACGTGCGGCCGATCGCCATCACCTCGCCGACCGACTTCATCTGCGTCGTCAGCCGGTCGTCCGCCTGCTTGAACTTCTCGAACGCGAAGCGCGGCACCTTGGTGACGACGTAGTCGATCGTCGGCTCGAACGACGCCGGGCGTCTGTCCGCCGGTGATGTCGTTGGCGAGCTCGTCGAGCGTGTAGCCGACGGCGAGCTTGGCCGCGACCTTGGCGATCGGGAAGCCGGTGGCCTTGGACGCGAGCGCCGAGCTGCGCGACACGCGCGGGTTCATCTCGATGACGACCATCCGGCCGTCGTCCGGGTTGATCGCGAACTGGACGTTCGAGCCGCCGGTGTCGACGCCGATCTCGCGCAGCACCGCGATCGACGCGTCGCGCATGAGCTGGTATTCCTTGTCGGTCAGCGTCTGCGCCGGCGCGACGGTGATCGAGTCGCCGGTGTGCACGCCCATCGGGTCGAGGTTCTCGATCGAGCAGACGATGATGCAGTTGTCCTTGCGGTCGCGGACCACCTCCATCTCGAACTCCTTCCAGCCGAGCAGCGACTCCTCGATCAGGAGCTCGTGCGTCGGCGAGAGATCGAGGCCGCGCTTCACCATCTCGATGAACTCGTCCTTGTTGTACGCGATGCCGCCGCCGGTGCCGCCGAGCGTGAACGACGGCCGCAGCACCGCCGGGAAGCCGATCTGCGCCTGCACCTCCAGCGCCTGCTCGACGCTGTGCGCGATCCCCGAGCGCGCCGACGCGAGGCCGATGCGCGTCATCGCCGCCTTGAACTTCTCGCGGTCCTCGGCCTTGTCGATCGCCTTCTTCGACGCGCCGATCAGCTCGACGTCGAACTTGGTCAGCACGCCCTCGCGCGCGAGGTCGAGCGCGCAGTTGAGCGCCGTCTGCCCGCCCATCGTCGGCAGCAGCGCGTCGGGCCGCTCGCGCTCGATGATCTTCGCCAGCATCGGCCAGGTGATCGGCTCGATGTAGGTGACGTCGGCCATCTCCGGGTCGGTCATGATCGTCGCCGGATTGGAGTTGACGAGGATGACGCGGTAGCCCTCCTCGCGCAGCGCCTTGCAGGCCTGCGCGCCCGAGTAGTCGAACTCGCAGGCCTGGCCGATGACGATCGGGCCGGCGCCGATGATCAGGATCGATTGGATGTCGGTGCGTTTGGGCATCGTAGACCTAGGCGTCCCGCCGGGCCGCCCCAAGGGACGCCGGGGTCCCCCTCGGGGGACGCGAGTGCAGCGAGCGAGGGGGCCTATCAGGCGGCCTTCTTTTCCATCATCCGGACGAAGCGGTCGAACAGGTAGGCGACGTCGTGCGGGCCGGGGCTCGCCTCCGGGTGGCCCTGGAAGCCGAACGCCGGCCGGTCGGTGCGGGCGATCCCCTGCAGGCTGCGGTCGAACAGCGACTCGTGCGTGATGCGCACGTTCGCGGGCAGCGTGGCCGCGTCGACGGCGAACCCGTGGTTCTGGCTGGTGATCAGCACGCGCCCGGTGTCGCGGTCGAGCACCGGATGGTTCGCGCCGTGGTGGCCGAACTTCATCTTGACCGTCCGCGCGCCCGAGGCGAGCGCCAGCAGCTGGTGGCCGAGGCAGATGCCGAACGTCGGCACGCCGGCCTCGACGATCGCGCGGATCGCCGCGACCGCGTAGTCGCAGGGCTCCGGGTCGCCGGGGCCGTTCGACAGGAACACGCCGTCGGGCCTGAGCGCCAGGACGGCGTCGGCCGGCGTCTGCGCCGGCACGACGGTGACCCGGCAGCCGCGGTCGGCGAGCATGCGCAGGATGTTGTGCTTGACGCCGTAGTCGTAGGCGACGACGTGGAAGCGGGGGGCTTCCTGCCGGCCGTAGCCGCTGCCGAGCGTCCACCCGGTCGCGGTCCACTCGTAGGGCGCGCCGCAGGTCACGACGCGCGCGAGGTCCTGCCCCGCCATCGACGGCGCGCCGCGCGCGCGCTCGACCGCGGCGGCCACCGCCGCGTCGTCGATCGCCGCCGCCGCGACCAGGCAGCCGTTCTGCGCGCCCCGGTCGCGCAGGCGCCGCGTCAGCGCCCGGGTGTCGAGGTCGGCGATGCCGACGATGCGGTTGGCGGCGAGGTAGGTGCCCAGATCGCCCGACGCGCGCCAGTTGGACAGCAGCCGCGGCAGGTCGCGGATCACCAGCCCCGCGGCGTACGGCCGCGCCGACTCCACGTCCTCCGGATTGACGCCGACGTTGCCGATGTGCGGGTACGTCAGCGTGACGATCTGCCCGGCGTACGACGGGTCGGTCAGGATCTCCTGGTACCCGGTCATCGCCGTGTTGAACACGACCTCGCCGACGGCGTGGCCCATCGCGCCGATCGCCCGGCCGCGGTACACGGTGCCGTCGGCGAGCGCCAGGATGGCCGGCGTGCCGGCTCGCAGCAGCTCGGGACGCGGGGCGGTCGATGTCGATGCGGTCATGGCAGGTGGTGGCGAGAAGCCTGCGGCGGGTACCCGGCCGCGTGCGTGCTGGCGAAGCGCGGATGTGCGAAGCGGGAACGTCCACGATCCGCCGCGAACATTCCCGCTCCTGATCCCCGCGATTATACCGGAGGGGGGGCCTCCGCTTCAATCCGACATCCGACCCGCCCACAGGCGTGCCGGAGTGCGCGGGCGCCGGGGCGCCGGCAGGCACGGCCCCGTCAGTACGCGACGCTGAACCCGCCGTCGACGAACAGCACGTGCCCGGTGACGAAGCTCGCGGCGTCGGACGCGAGGTACACCGCCGCGCCGGCGATCTCCGCGGGGTCGCCCCAGCGGCCGGCCGGCGTGCGCCGGCGCACCCAGGCGTCGAACTCCGGATCCCCGGTGAGCGCCGCGTTCATCGGCGTGTCGAAGAAGCCCGGCGCGATGCCGTTGACCTGGATGCCGAACGGGGCGACCTCGACGGCGAGCGCGCGGGTGAACATCTGCATCGCGCCCTTGCTCGCCGCATAGGGAACGATGTTCGGCCGGCCCAGCTCGCTCGCGAGCGAGCAGATGTTGACGATCTTGCCGCGGCGGCGCGCCTTCATCCCCGGCAGCACGGCGCGGACGACGTGGAACGGCCCGTCGAGGTTGACGGCGAACAGCGCGCGCCAGTCGGCGTCGCGTGAACGCCTCGGTCGGCTGCCGCTTGTTGACGCCGGCGTTGTTGACGACGATGGCGAGCGGGCCGTGCGCGCGCTCGATCGCGGCGATGCCCGCGGTCGTCGCCTCCGGATCGGCGACGTCGAACGGCGCCGAGGCGACGTCCGCGCCGCCGGCGCGCAGCGCGCCCGCCGCCGTCGCGAGCCGCGCTTCGTCGCGGCCGTTGAGGACGATGCGCGCCCCGGCCCGGGCGAGGCCCTCGGCGATGGCGTAGCCGAGCCCCAGGCTGGAGCCCGTCACCAGCGCCAGCCGGCCGGAAAGGTCGAACGGGTGGGCGGGGCTGCCCAAGGAAGTCAGCGCAGGCCGAGGACGTCGCGCATGTCGGCGAGGCCCGCGCGGCGCTCGGCGCGGCGCGCTGCCGCGTAGCGGGCCGCGCGCAGCGCGCCGGCGGCGAAGTTCTGCCGCGACGTCGCCTTGTGCGCGAGCTCGACGCGCTCGCCGGCGCCGGCGAAGATCACCGTGTGCTCGCCGACGACGTCGCCGCCGCGCAGCGTCGCGAAGCCGATCGTGCCGGCCCTGCGCTCGCCGGTGTGGCCCTCGCGGGCGTAGACCGCGCAGTCGGCGAGGCTCACCCCCGCGCCGGCCGCCGCCGCGGCGCCCAGCGCCAGCGCCGTGCCCGACGGGGCGTCGACCTTGTGCCGGTGGTGCATCTCGACGACTTCGATGTCGAACTCGGGGCCGAGCCGCTGCGCCGCCGCCTCGACGAGGGAGAGGAGCACGGTGACGCCGACGCTCATGTTCGGCGCGAACACGATCGGGACCGCGCGGGCGAGCGCGGCGAGCTCGTCCTTCTGCGCGGCGGAGAGCCCGGTGGTGCCGACGACGGCGGCCGTGCCGTGGCGGGCGCACGCCGCGGCGTGCGCGAGCGTGCCGTCCGGCCGGGTGAAATCGATCAGCACGTCGGCGGCGCGCACGGCGGCATCGGGATCGCTGCCGACCGCGATGCCGGTGGCCCGGCCGAAGCGCTCGCCGGCATCATGGCCCACGGCGGGCGCACCGGCGACGTCGAACGCGGCGACCAGCGCGAGGTCGGGCGCGGCGAGCGTGGCCTCGATCAGCGCCTGTCCCATCCGGCCGCCGGCACCGGCCACGGCGATGCGCGTGGGCGCGCTCAATTCCGGAAGATGTCCCAGAACCAGGAGAAGAAGCCCCTGTCGCTGGCCGAAGGCTCGGGCGGCAGCGACTTGGCCGACGCGGCGCGGTTCAGCGCGGCCATCGACAGCGGCATCTCGTCGCCTTCCCACCGCGCGAGCTTGTCGTCGACGAAGAACACGCTGAGGTTCCGGTGCTCCTGCGCCTTCCCCTGCCGCTTGAACTCGTAGACGTAGTCCCACTGGTCGGGCCGGAACACGCTGACGGCGAGCGGCGTGCCCAGGATCGCCCGGACCTGCTGCTTCGACTGGCCGACCTTCAGGCGATCGACCTGGTCCTGCGCGATGTAGTTGCCCTGGTTGATGTCGAGCTTGTAGACGCCGAGGTGCTCGACCACCGGCATGTAGGTGCCCAGCACCTGGCAGCCGCCCAGCGCCGCGACGGCGCCGGCGAGCACGGCGAGGCGCCGCGCGCCGCGCGCGGCGGCGGTGAGGGGGCGCGCCGTCAATCGAAAGCCGGGAGTCTTGTGCACGGACCTGTCAAACCCTGGAGGGATTGGCTATTATAACCACGCCGCGCACGCCGCCGCGGCGCCGCCGTCCGATCCCCGGGGCCCACGCGATGTCGACACCGCACGATCTCAAGAACGCCGGCCTCAAGGCGACCGTACCGCGCCTCAAGATCATCAACCTGTTCGAGACGTCGACGCTGCGGCACATGACCGCCGAGGACGTCTACCGCCAGCTGCTGTCCGAGGGGCTCGACATCGGGCTCGCCACCGTCTACCGCGTGCTGACGCAGTTCGAGCAGGCGGGCCTCCTGGTCCGCCACCACTTCGAGTCGGGCAAGGCGGTGTTCGAGCTCAATCCCGGCACCCACCACGACCACATCGTGTGCCTCAACTGCGGCCGGGTCGAGGAGTTCTACGACCCGGAGATCGAGAAGCGGCAGGCGAAGGTCGCGCAGGAGCGCGGCTTCGCGATCACCGAGCACGCGCTGTACCTGTACGCGGAGTGCCTGAAGCCCGATTGCCCGCACCGGCGCGGCGGCGGCAACTGACGCCCGTGCACTGACCCGAGCCGCGGACAGGCTCACTGGGGCACCCTTGGCGCTGCGCGCCTTCCCTCCGAGAGGGAGCAATTCGCGCTCGGGACGGCCCTTCGCGCTCACGCGGTCGCGTCGGCCCGGTTGAAGTCGGCGAGCCGGAACCCCAGCAGCCACAGCGCGCCGAAGTAGGCCAGCGCGCCGGCGCCGATGACGAAGGCGAGCCGGCCGACCTTCTCCCACAGCGCCGCGTGCAGCCAGAACGACGCGGGCCCGGCGACCGCCAGCAGCGCGAGGCCGAGCACGAACAGCGCGACGACCAGCTTCGACACGAACTGCAGCCAGCCCGCGCGCGGCGCGTAGACGCCGCCCTTCCTGAGGTGCCAGAACAGCAGTGCGGCATTGAGGCACGCGCCGAGCGACGTCGAGAGCGTCAGCCCCGCGTGCCCCATCGGGAACATCAGGATCACCGCCAGCGTCTGCGCGACGAGCACGGTGACGAACGCGATCTTCACCGGCGTCTTCATGTTCTGCCGCGCGTAGAAGCCGGGCGCGAGGATCTTCACCAGCGTGAGGCCCAGCAGGCCGACGCTGTAGCCGACCAGCGCCGCGCGCGTCTGCAGCACGTCCTCCGCGGTGAACCGGCCGTACTGGTAGAGCGTCGACACCAGCGGCACCGCCAGCAGCCACAGCGCGACCGCCGCCGGCAGCGCGAGCAGGAACGCGAGCCGCATCCCCCAGTCGAGCAGCGACGAGTACTCGCGCGGGTTGGCGTCGCTGTGGTACTTGGCGAGCGACGGCAGCAGCACCGTGCCCAGCGCGACGCCGAGCAGCGCCGTCGGGAACTCCATCAGCCGGTCCGCATAGGTGATCCACGAGATCCGCCCGTCGCCCAGCGACGAGGCGAGCTGCGTGTTGATCAGCGCCGAGATCTGCGCCGCCGACACGCCGATGACCGCCGGCCCCATCGCCCGCAGCACGCGCCGGACGCCCTCGTCGCGCCAGTCGAACGAGATCCGCGGCAGCATGCCGATCTTCGCGAGCGGTCGCAGCTGCAGGGCGAGCTGGGCGATGCCCGCGAAAAGCACGCCCCACGCCAGCGCCACGATCGGCGGATCGCAGTACGGCGCGAGCAGCAGCGCCGCGGCGATGATCGACAGGTTGAGCAGGACCGGCGTGATCGCGGGGATCGCGAACTTCCGGTAGACGTTGAGCACGCCGCCGGAGAGCGAGACCAGCGAGATGAACAGGATGTACGGGAACACGATCCGGATCATGTCGGCGGTGAGCTCGACCTTGCCGGGCGTCTTCGCGAATCCGGACGCCAGCCCGTAGACGAGCCACGGCGCCGCGAGCACGCCGACGACGGTCAGCGCCAGCAGCGCCAGCGCGAGCAGCGTGCCGACCTTGTCGACCAGCGCCTTGGTCTCCGCCTCGCCGCGCCGCTCCCGGTACTCGGCGAAGATCGGCACGAAAGCCTGCGAGAATGCGCCCTCGGCGAACAGCCGGCGCAGGATGTTCGGCAGGCGGAAGGCCGCCTCGAAGGCGTCCATCTGCAGCCCGGCGCCGAACGCCGTCGCCTTGAGGGTCTCGCGGGCGAGCCCGGTGATCCGCGACAGCAGCGTCAGCCCGCTGACCGTCGACAGCGCCTTGAGGAGATTCATGCCGAGGGGCCCGGAGGGAGGACGGGCCCGTCCCTTGCCCGAGCCGTGGAAAAGGGTTATTATGCTTGGTCTTTCTCGGCTACTCCAGAACCCCAAGGATTTCGATTCATGGCAAACAGCGCCCAAGCCCGCAAGCGCGCCCGGCAGGCAGAGGTCTCCCGGCAGCACAACGCGAGTCTCAAGTCCACGCTGCGCACCGCAGTGAAGAAGGTCAGGAAGGCGATCGCCGCCGGCGACAAGGCCGCCGCGACCGCGCAGCTCCAGGCCTCGCAGGCGGTCATCGACCGCATTGCGGACAAGAAGATCGTGCACAAGAACACCGCGTCGCGAACGAAGTCGCGTCTGGCCCAGGCCGTCAAGGCCCTGGCCTGAAGCCTTCGGTGATCGCACGCGGCGGCGACGCAGTCCGCCGCGGCCGCAAGTCAGGGGCGCCCGCGGGCGCCCTTTGCTTTTGCTAATATCCTGTTTTTGTTGAGGTTGAAACCCGGGAGCGGGCTTCGCGCCGCACCGGGTTCGGGTCCCCACCGCCATGGCGCCGAAACACTTCCTCCAGCTCAAGGACTTCACCCGCGACGAGTTCGAATACCTGTTCGAGCGCACGCGCTGGATCAAGGAGCGCTTCAAGCGCTACGAGGTCTACCAGCCGCTGCGGGACCGGACGCTGGCGATGGTGTTCGAGAAGGCGTCGACGCGCACCCGCGTGTCGTTCGAGGCGGGGATGAACCAGCTGGGCGGGATCGCGATCAACCTCAACCGCCACGACACGCAGCTGTCGCGCGGCGAGCCGATCGAGGACGTCGCGCGCGTGATCTCGCGGATGGTCGACGTCGTGATGATCCGCACGTTCGAGCAGTCGATCATCGAGCGCTTCGCCGCGCACTCGCGGGTCCCGGTGATCAACGGCCTCACCAACGAGTACCACCCCTGCCAGATCCTGGCCGACATCTACACGTACCTCGAGCACCGGGGCTCCATCGCCGGCCGGACCGTCGCCTGGATCGGCGACTCGAACAACGTCTGCAACACCTGGCTGCAGGCGGCGGTCGTGTTCGGCTTCCACGTCCACGTGTCGACGCCGCCGGGGTACGAGGTCGAGCCCGAGCGCGCCGGCGTCCTCGACGACAGCCACTACCGGTCGTTCGCGGACCCGATCGACGCCTGCCGGGACGCCGACCTCGTCACCACCGACGTCTGGACCAGCATGGGCTTCGAGGCCGAGAACGAGGAGCGCCGGCGCGACTTCGCCGACTGGATGGTCGACGCCGAGATGATGCGGCAGGCCCGGCCCGATGCCCTGTTCATGCACTGCCTGCCCGTGCACCGCGGCGAGGAGGTCGCCGCCGAGGTGATCGACGGGCCGCAGAGCGTCGTCTGGGACGAGGCCGAGAACCGGCTCCACGCGCAGAAGGCGCTGCTCGAATACGTCGTCTGCGGCCGGGTCGACCCGTGATCGCCGCCGCCCCCGACTCGCCCGCCGAGACCACCGCCAGCAAGGAGCGCCAGCCATGAAGCGCCGCACCGCCCTCCGCCTCGTCGCCCTCGCCGCGTGCGCGGCCCTGCCGCTGGCCGCCTCGGCCCAGGCGTGGCCCGACCGGCCGATCAAGTTCATCATGACCGCGCCCGCCGGCAGCTCGATCGACACGATCGGGCGCACGATCGCCGACAAGCTGTCGGCGCGCCTCGGCCAGCCGGTCGTCGTCGACAACAAGGCCGCGGCCAGCGGGCAGGTCGCGATGGCCGAGACCGCGCGCGCGGCGCCCGACGGCTACACGATGGTGCTGGGCTACCCGGGCCCGGTCGCGTTCGCGCCGCTGATGCAGAAGCTGCCCTACGACGTCGCCAGGGACTTCGCGCCGCTGATCATCACGACCAACCAGCCGAACGTGCTGGTCGTCAACGCGCAGCTGCCGGTGAAGACGCTGCAGGAGCTGATCGCCTACGCCAGGGCGAACCCGGGCAAGCTCAACTACGCGTCGGTCGGCAACGGCAGCTCGTCGCACCTGGTGATGGAGTACCTGAAGGCCACCGGCGGGTTCGACGCCGTGCACGTGCCGTTCAACGGGTCGCCGCCCGCGGTCACCGCGACGATCCAGAACGAGACCCAGATGATGTTCGCGGTGATGGCGCCGCTGCAGGCGCAGATCCAGGCCGGCAAGCTGCGCGCGATCGCGGTCACGACGGTCAAGCGCTTCCCGCTGCTGCCCGACATCCCGACGATCGCCGAGCAGGGCTTCCCCGGGTTCGACGCGCAGGCGTGGAACGGCATCCTGGTCCCCGCCGGCACGCCGAAGCCGATCGTCGCCCGCCTCAACAGCGAGATCAACGCGATCTTCAAGCTGCCCGACGTCGTCGACAAGATGCACGCGGGCGGCTTCGAGCTCGTCGGCGGCACGCCCGAGGACTTCGCCGCGCTGCTCGCCCGCGAGCAGGCGCAGTGGGCGCCGGTGATCCGGAAGCTCGGCCTGAAGATAGACTAGGAGTACTGGACCATGCCCTCGTTCGACATCGTCTCCGAAGTCAACCAGGTCGAGGTGCGCAACGCCGTCGACCAGGCGAACAAGGAGATCACCAACCGCTTCGACTTCAAGGGCTCGGACGCGCGCGTCGAGACCGCCGAGGGCACGCTGACGCTCTACGCCGACGACGACTTCAAGCTGCAGCAGGTCACCGACGTGCTGACGGGGAAGCTGACCAAGCGCGGCGTCGACATCCGCGCGCTCAAGCACGGCGAAGTCCAGAAGGTCAGCGGCAACAAGGTCAAGCAGGTCGTGACCGTGCGCGTGGGCATCGAGCAGGAGCTCGCGAAGAAGATCGTGAAGATCGTCAAGGACAGCAAGCTCAAGGTGCAGGCGAGCATCCAGGGCGACGCGATCCGCGTCTCGGGCGCCAAGCGCGACGTGCTGCAGGAGGCGATCGCGCTGGTGAAGAAGTCGATCACCGACTTCCCGGTGCAGTTCAACAACTTCCGGGACTGACGCTCCCCCCCTCACGCCGCGACCCTCTCCCGCTCGCGGGAGAGGGAGCCGCGACAGCGGCGGGTGAGGGCAATCCCGAACGCTACGCCAGGTCCGCCGCCAGCGCGGCGCGCGTCGCCGCGGGCACCTCGGCGATCGTCGCCGCGTACTGCGGATGGTCGACGCCCATGCCGAGCGCGCCGCCGGCCTTCAGCGCCGCCGCCATCGGCGGCGTCAGCTCGAAGCGCAGGAAGTGCACGGCCGAGGTCTTCTCCTCGTTCTCGCGCGGCAGGTCCTCGTCGGCGATCGCGTAGACCCGCGGGAAGCCCGCCGCCTGCACCCAGACCCGGGCCTCGATGCCCTTCAGCCGCGCGAGCGCCTGTCGGCGCTCCTCGACGTCCTCGTACTCGACCAGCATCGTCGCCTTGAAGTTCGAGCCGTCGGGGACCAGCGGGTTGTAGGCGTCGAGCTCGTCATCGATCCCCGCCTCCTCGAACGTCTTCTCGATCCGCAGCATCTCCTGGACCTGGTAGCGGATCGTCAGCTCGTCCTCGAACAGCAGCGTGACGTGGTCGCCGAGCGCGACGCTGCGGTGCTTCTTGTGGGCCAGCACCCTGGCCCGGAACTCGGGGCGCGCCTTGGCGTAGGCCTCGAGCGTCATCAGCGATTCGCGGGTGATGGCGGGCATGGTCGTCGTCATGGCAGGTGGGGCGCGCGGCGCGTCGTGGGGTCAGAGTCCGTAGGCCATCCGCACCAGCGTCAGCGGGTGCTCCTTTTTCGCATGGCCGGTCCGGCCGGACTGTTCCATGCCGTGCATGATCCGGCGCCCGGCGATCGGGCAGTCGGAGCTCACGAAGTCGGGCTCCGGTCTGCGCCATCTGGCCGAACACCGGCTTGCCGATCTTCATCGACGCGGCGAAGAACTCGGACTTGACGCCGTAGGTGCCGTCGTGGCCGGCGCAGCGCTCGACGGTGTTGACGCTGGTCCCGGGCACCCACTCCAGCACCTCGCGCGTCTTCTGCCCGACGTTCTGCACGCGCGCGTGGCAGGGGATGTGGTAGCTGACCTTGCCCAGCGGCCGCTTGAAGTCCTTCTTCAGCAGCCCGTCCTTGTCGCGCAGCACGAGGTACTCGAACGGGTCGAACATCGCGTCGGCGACGGCCCGGACGTCGGCGTCCTCGGGGAAGATCAGCGGCAGCTCCTGCTTGAACATCAGCGTGCACGACGGCACCAGCGTCATCAGCGCGTAGCCGTCGCGGGCGAGCGCGGCGAGCGCGGGGATGTTGACGTTCTTCAGCTTCTCGACGGTCTCGAGGTCGCCCAGCTCCAGCTTGGGCATGCCGCAGCAGGCCTCGCTCTCGATCGTCCGGTACGCGATCTCGTTGTGCGCGAGGATGGCGAGCAGGTCGTGGCCGATGCCGGGCTCGTTGTAGTTGACGTAGCAGGTCGAGAACACGGCGACCTTGCCGGGCGTCTTCGCCGCCGTCCCTCACCGGCCAGGCGATCGACGCCGCGGCCGACTTGCGGAACGGCGCCGGATCGTACGGCGGCAGGCGCGCCTCCTTCGCGACGCCGAGCACCTTGTCCATCACCGCGCGCGCCGACGGCATCGTGTTGACCTTGTTGACCACCTGCACGACCACCGGGATCGTCGCCAGCTTGCCCAGGCGGTCGGTGCCGGTCAGCAGGCGGTCGCGGAAGCGCGCGCCGTGCTGGCGGTAGTGCACGGCCTTCGCCCGCAGCATCAGGTGCGGGAAGTCGAGGTTCCACGGGTGCGGCGGCACGTACGGGCACTTGGTCATGTAGCAGACGTCGCACAGGTAGCACTGGTCGACGACCTTCGCGTAGTCCGCCTTCGCGACGCCGTCCACCTCCATCGTCTTGCTCTCGTCGACGAGGTCGAACAGCGTCGGGAACGAGTTGCACAGGCTGACGCAGCGGCGGCAGCCGTGGCAGATGTCGAAGACGCGCTCCATCTCCTTGTGGAGCGATTCCTCCGAGTAGAACTCCGGATTGCGCCAGTCGAGCGGGTGGCGCGTCGGTGCCTGGAGATTGCCTTCGCGGACGGTCATGATGGGCGTGCCTGCAGGTGGGTCGGGGAGAGCGATCAAGCGAGCGCCGGCCCGCGGCACTCGCTTCATGGCTCGCTTCAGGCGCCGGAAGGCGCCTGCCGGGCCCGGGAGGCCCGCCGGGGACCGCGACCGTCGCGGCCCCCGGGGCAGAGCGGGTGCCGCGATCAGTCGGTCAGCGCGTCCAGGGCCTTCTGGAAGCGGTTCGCGTGCGAGCGCTCGGCCTTGGCCAGCGTCTCGAACCAGTCGGCGATCTCGTCGAAGCCTTCGCCGCGCGCCGCCTTGGCCATGCCCGGGTACATGTCGGTGTACTCGTGCGTCTCGCCGGCGACGGCGGACTTGAGGTTCGCCCGCGACGCGCCGATCGGCAGCCCGGTCGCCGGGTCGCCGACCTGCGCCAGGTAGTCGAGGTGGCCGTGCGCGTGGCCGGTCTCGCCTTCCGCGGTCGACCGGAACAGCGCGGCGACGTCGTTCTGGCCTTCGACGTCGGCCTTGTTCGCGAAGTACAGGTAGCGGCGGTTCGCCTGCGATTCGCCGGCGAACGCGGCCTTCAGGTTGTCGTGGGTCTTGGTGCCGCTGAGTGACTTCATCTTGGTTCTCCTCGGGTTAACAGCGCGTATCCGACTCCGCTCCGGAGGGCTCCGGGAGCGGGACATCCCCTGGCGGGACGAACGTGCCGCGCCAGCCACGAGATCATTCTGCTCGCGCGCCGAATCATACGTCCAATTGATTGTTCCAATCCTTTGGATAGACTGGATTAATCGTGACCGGCGGCGCCCGTCCCCGGCGCCGCCGGGTCGCGCGGGCGCTCAGTCGATCCGGTCGTACGCCGGCAGCGTCAGGAAGTCGACGAACGTGTCGTTGTTGACGAGGTCGGCGAAGATCGCCGCGGCGTCGTCGTACTTGCCGGCGCCGAACGCCGCGCCGAGCAGCTCGCGGATCTTCGCCATCTCCTCGGGGATCATCGCGGCGACCATCTCCTTCGTGATCTTGCGGCCGTCGTCGAGCTTGCCCTTCGGCGAGCGGATCCACTGCCAGACCTGCGAGCGCGAGATCTCCGCCGTCGCCGCGTCCTCCATCAGGTTGTAGATCGGCACCGCGCCCTGCCCGGCGAGCCACGCGCCGATGTACTGGATCGCGACGTTGATGTTGAGCCGCAGCCCGCGCTCGGTGATCGGCGCCTCGGGCTCGCACTTGATCAGGTCGGCGGCGCTCGACCTTCACGTCCTCGCGCTTCTTCGACGCGATCTGGTTCGGCCCGGGCATCAGCCGGTCGAAGACCTCCTTGGCGACCGGCACGAGCCCCGGGTGCGCGACCCAGGTGCCGTCGTGGCCGTAGGTCGCCTCGCGCTCCTTGTCCGCCTTCACCTTGGCGAAGGCCTCGGCGTTGGCGGCCTCGTCGTTCTTGATCGGGATCTGCGCCGCCATGCCGCCCATCGCGTGGATGTTGCGGCGGTGGCAGGTCTTGACCAGCAGCTCGGCGTAGCTCTTCATGAAGTGCGTGGTCATCGTCACCAGCGCGCGGTCGGCGAGGCAGAACTCGTGGTGGTTCCGGAACTTCTTGATGCACGAGAAGATGTAGTCCCAGCGGCCGCAGTTGAGGCCCGCCGAGTGCTCGCGCAGCTCGTGCAGGATCTCGTCCATCTCGAACGCCGCGAGCAGCGTCTCGATCAGCACCGTCGCCTTGATCGAGCCCT
The DNA here is from genome assembly GCA_963832705.1 of uncultured beta proteobacterium. GTDB lineage: Bacteria > Pseudomonadota > Gammaproteobacteria > Burkholderiales > Casimicrobiaceae > CAIWHR01. Next base: position 123,586 of record CAWHVP010000012.1, read on the forward strand.
GCGGGACGCCCAGCTCGTTCTGCGCCATCACGAAGATGTCGTTCCACAGCCGCGCCTCGAGGTGGCTCTCGAGCTTCGGCAGGTAGAAGTACGGGCCCGAGCCGCGCGCCAGCAGCTCCTTCGCGTTGTGGAAGAAATAGAGCGCGAAGTCGAAGATGCCGCCCGAGATCTGCGCGCCGTCGACCAGCACGTGCTTTTCCGGCAGGTGCCAGCCGCGCGGGCGCACGAACAGCACGGCGGTCTTCTCGGCGAGCCGGTAGCTCTTGCCCTCCGGCGACGTCGCAGTCGATGCGGCGGCGGATCGCGTCGCGCAGGTTGATGTGGCCCTGGATGTTGTTGTCCCAGCGCGGCGTGTTGGCGTCCTCGAAGTCCGCCATGAACACGCTGGCGCCCGAGTTGAGCGCGTTGATGACCATCTTGCGGTCGACCGGGCCGGTGATCTCGACCCGGCGGTCGGCGATGTCGGCCGGGTACGGCGCGCAGGTCCAGTCGGCCTCGCGGACGGCCCGCGTCTCGGCGAGGAAATCGGGCAGCACGCCGGCGTCGAGCTCGGCCTGGCGCGTCGCGCGGCGGGCCAGCAGCTCGTTGCGGCGGCCGCCGAACGCGCGCTGCAGCTTCGCCGCGAAGGCGACCGCCTCGGGCGTCAGGATCGCGGCGTACTCGGGGGTGATGCGGCCGGTGATTTCGATGCCCGGACCATAGCTGGGGGTGCTCATCGCAGGTTCCTCGTTGCGCTGTCGTGGGGGTTCCGCCGCGGGGCGACGCGCGCCGGCTGCGGCAGGGTGGGAGCTCAGGTGTAGGCTCGGGTGAAAATCAAATGTGAAAGTGACTTTCAGATTCACATTCTACCGGAATTCGGCGCCGGCGTCCCGCGGCGCAGCACGAGCGCCGCCGGCCGCGGGGCGGGCCGGTCACCCGGCGCCGCCGGGGCACCCGCGGAATCGATTTCCGTTTGGCGGTTTCCCGGCGAACGCCGGATACTTCCACTGCGCGACCGGCCCGAGTCGCGACCGGCTCCTCTCCCCTTCCCCGCCCGCCCCCTCTGCCGATGACGCAACCCGGATCGCGACCGGCCCGCGCGCTGGCGACAGCGCCCGCGTGGATCGGCGAGCTCATGCAGCGGCGTCCCGTCGTCGCGGCGCTCGGGCTCGTCGCGCTGACGCTCGTCGCCCACGCGATCGTCCTCGCCGCGCCCGGGTTCTACTCCCACGACGAGTGGCAGAAGCTCGACCACATCCGCCGGCACGGCTTCGGCCACTTCGCGCAGGCGTACGGCGAGATCAAGGCGGGCCCGTACTTCGGGTATCCGATGCGGCCGCTGGGGTTCCTGCAGCAGGGCGTGGCGGCGCTGTGGATGGAGTCCGCGCCGCTGCTCGCGCACCTCGTCGGCGTCGCCAACCACGCGATCGTCGCGCTGCTCTTCGTCTGGGTGCTGCGGCGGGCGGACGTGGCGCGGCCGACCGCCGGGGTCGCCGGCATCCTGTTCGTGCTGTCGCCGCTGACGACGATGGCCACCGGCTGGATGGCGGCATCGTTCGACCAGCTGTACGTCATGTTCCTGCTGCTCGGCGCCGCGCTGGTGGTGCGGCTGCCGGACGAGCGGCTGTCGGCGCCGCGAGCCGCCGGGCTGGCCGCGGCCACCGTGGCGGCGCTGCTGTCGAAGGAAACGGCGATCGCGGCGCCGATGGCGGTGCTGCTCCTCGGCTGTCTCGCGCGGATCACGCGCCCCGATCGATTCACCTGGCGCCCGTTCGGCGTCGCGTTCGCCGTCGTGTCGCTCCCGGTCGCCGCCTACCTGCTGCTGCGCGCGCCGGCGATCGCGGCGTCGCTCGCGGGGCAGACCGACCCGGCCTACGCGCCCGCCCTCGCGAACGCACCGGGCAACGTCTGGCGCTTCTTCTCGTTCCCGTTCCGCCTGCGGCTCGCGGAGATGTCGGCCGCCGTCTTCCGTAGCCCGTGGCAACCGCTGGCGGCGGTGGCGGTCCACGCACTGCTCGTGGGCGCCGTGGGCCGGCTGTTCGGGCTGCGCTTCGCCCTGGCGTACGTCGCCGGGTATTTCGTCTTCCTGCTGCCGCCGCTCGCGCTGCCCAACCCGGGGGCGCACATGCTGTACGCCTCGGCGCTGGCGATGTCGCTCGCCATCGCCGCCACGCTCACGCGCCTGCTGGCCATGCAGCACCGGCGCGCGGCGGCACTGGTCCTCGCCGGCGTCGTCGCGCTCGGCGCGCACGGCGTCGCGATCCAGGTGCTGCTCTACCGGACCGGCGCGTGCCAGGCGCGCTTTCTCGCGGACGTCGACGAGCTGCTGGCGCGGCAGCCGCCCGGCGCGCAGGGCGTCGTCGTCGTGCCGGAGGACGGCGAGCTGTCGGGCGTGGCCATTCGTGCCGTCGCGGGACGCGAGCCCTACACGCGCGACGGCCATCCGATCGTCACCTTCGACGCGCCCGACCAGCGGCCCGGCGACGCCGCGACGCGCGTGCGCATGAGCGCCGGCTGCGCGCTGCGGATGCCGCCGGGCTAGTCACCACCGGAGAGCGCGCGTCCCGGCCGCGGTGTCGCCGGTCGCCGGCGCGCCTTCACCTGCCGCCCGTTCCGCCTTCCAGCCGCCGCAGGCTGCCGTCGCGAAGGATCTCGTAGTCGGCGGGTGCGTCGGGCGCCACCAGCTGCACCCGATCCCCGAAGACCACGCCCCGGTAGTGCGGGATCTCGTGCAGCAGGCGCATGTACAGCCAGGGGCCCACGCCTTCGCCCGGACGCAGGCGCAGCGGCTGCGGCGGATCTGTCCGCAGCAGCTCGGCCACCGCCGGCGAGAACACCGCCGCGCGCTGCCCGTAGCTGACCATGTGCCAGCCCACGGCGACGCCGTGCGCGATGGTCACGGCGACCCCCGCGATCAGCACCAGCCGCGCCGGGCCACGGGCACGGGCGAGCGCCGCCGCCCAGACCGCGGCGCTGATCGCGGCAAAGCCATAGGCGTACTGGCCCGAGATGCTCGACAGGATCAGCACGGGACCCAGGCTGGCGACGCCGGCGAGCAGCCACCACAGCGCGAGCCGGGGGGAGGTCCGCCACACGGCGAGGAACCATGCCGCGGTCGCCAGCAGCAGGCCGATCGATGCCCAGCGCCGCGTCACTTCGAGCGTGCTCATCTCGGGCAGGCGCACCGCCAGCGGGAAGCTGAAGTACTGCAGCACCCGGACCGGCGGCAGCAGGACCGACCAGCCGTAGTGGCCGTCGCTGGGCCCGGCGAGGATCACGCCCACGCGCAGCGCCAGGTAGATCGCGACCGGAACCGCGGTCGCCACGGCGGCGAGCAGCAGCGGGCGGCGGCGGGTGAACGCCCAGGCCAGCCCGACCACGGCCGGAATCGCGACGGCGGCCTCCTTCGGCGAGCAGCGCCAGGGCGGTCAATGCCATCGCCGAAAGCGCGACGGCCGCGCCGCGCCACCCGTCGTGGTCCCCGCGGGCAAGCACGACTCCGATCAGCAGGCCCATCCCGACCCAGAGCTGATCCGCCAGCGTGCCGACCCAGCCGTTGACGAAGACGCTGTACGGATGCAGCAGGAAGAGAAGAGCCGCCAGCGCCGCGACGGCCGGCGTCGATCCGATCCGGATCATGACGAGCCGCAGCAGCATCGCGTTGGCGAGGCCGAGCAGCGCGAACACCGTGTGGAACAGGCGCGGCGTGTCGAAGAGCGCGGCCGACAGCCACAGCCAGAGCCGGAAGGTCAGCGGGCGGTACTGGAAAACCGTGAAGTCCGCCCAGTCGACCGTGGCGGGCGCCGCCCGCGAGCGGCCGCGCGAAGGCGGCCCACTGGTACTCGTCGCTGCTGAAGTAGCCCGGGATCAGCATCAGCGGCAGCAGTACGACCGCGCCGAGACAGGCGACGAGCGAGGCGGACGACGACAGGCGCTCGGCGATGCCGGCCGGGCTCGTCGTCATCGGGCACGCCTGCGCGGGCGAGGCCGCGCCGCGTGGCGCGGGACGCTCACCGCCGATGCCGGCGCAGCCGCGCCACGACCAGCGCCGTCAGCAGCACCAGTGCCGTCCCGAGCGCGAGGTAGAACCCCGTGACCGCGTGGACGGGACGGTACCGGAGCTCGACCAGTTGCGACGCCGCCGCCACCGGAACACCGATCTGGTTGCCGTTCACCTTCAGCGCCGGAGTCGCCACGCCGTTGACGCGCGCCTGCCAGGCGGGATCGAAGAACTCGTTCAGCACCAGCACCCCCGGCGCCGCGCACTGGACGAGCAGCTGCTCGCGAATGACGGTGCGCGCGAGCTCGCGGATCACGCACGCGGCGGCGGGCGCCGGGCCCGCCGCGTCGAGCGCGGGCAGCGCCGCGTCCGGCGCGACGTACAGGATGCCGCCCGCCAGCGGCTTCGCCGCGGCCTTGGCCTTGAAGTCGCCGAGGTCCCGGAAATCGCCGTCGCGCCGGTGCGCGACGTAGCGGCGCGGGAGGACATCGTCGGCTTCGTACAGGTCGTAGCCGGCGACGGTCTCGACGCGGTGGAAGCCGCGGGTCGCCTCGTCCGGGCAGGCCTTGCAGACCAGGAACCGGGCGCCGAGCGCGCGGACGTAGTTGCCCGGCTGCGCACCGTGGTAGTAGAGCTCGGTGAAGTGGCGCTGCGGCACGGGGTTGAAGTAGGCGTTGAGCGTCCGCACGCCGCGGTACGAGGCCAGCATCGCCGCCTGCTGCTTGTCGACCGCGCCGTCGAAGATCACGCGATACTCGCGCTCTCGATCGCGCGCGGCGACCCGCTCGATCGCCCGGTCGAGGGCGGTCGCGCCGCTGCGCAGGTATTCGCTGCCCGCGAGCTCGGGCACCCGCCAGCTGACTTCGAGCGTGAGCAGCGCCAGCGCGGCGGCGCTCCACAGCACCGGAACCGCCGCGCCGCGCCCGCGGCCCCAGCGCGACGAAGCGGCCCAGGTGAGGACCGCGAGCACGCCGAGCGTCGCCAGCGGAATGCGCGCGGGCACGGCCGCCACGATGCGCTCGGGCGACAGCAGCGCGACCGCGATCGCCAGCGCGCCGACGCAGCCGATCGCGACGAGTTGCGGCCGCACGCCTCCGGGCGTCCCCCGGCCCGCCAGCTGCCGCCGCAGCGCATCGAGGCCGAACGCCGCCAGTGCCCCGACCGCGAACTGGAACAGCACCAGGAACCGCCCCGGCTCGCGGATCTTGTTCAGGAACGGCAGCTGGTAGTTGACGTGGACCAGGCCGAGGTTGCTCCCGGTGGCGGAGGCCAGCGCATAGAGCGCGACGACGGCCAGCGTGACCGTGAGCCACGATCGGGGGCGCGTCGCCAGCGCGACCGCGGCGAGCGCGACGGTGACGACACCGACGAACGGGTCGCCGACGGCGGGCCCCCGGAAGCGGAACAGCACGCCGCCCAGGTCGGCGAGCGACAGCTGGTCGACGAGGAAGGCCTCGAACGGAATCCGCTCGTATCCGGTCACCGGCGGGAACGCGCCGACCCAGCGCAGCATGTCCCCGAATTCGAGCACCGTCGGCAGCAGGATCGGCGCCGTCAGCAGCACCGCCGCGACGCCGATGGCGGCGATTCGCCACCAGGCCTCGCGGTCGGCGGCCCAGCGTCCGCTGCGCGCCCGTGCGATCGCGTGCGCGGCGACGAGGACGCCGGTCATCAGGATCGCGTGGATCAGCGGCTGCGCCGGCGACGCGAGCGTCAGCAGCACGATGGCCGCGAGCGCGATCGCCGAGTGGCGCAGCCGCCGCGGCGAATCGAGGATGCCGAGGATCCCGGCGAGGTAGAGCGGCAGCCACGCGTACGGCGCGGTGATGTTCACCCACATCGCGTACGCGAAGCTGTTCGCGCCGAAGGCGACCAGCGCCGCGCCGGTGACGGCCGCGAGGCGCGACGCGCCGGCCGTGCGCAGGAACACGTACATGTTGACCTCGAGCACCAGCAGGTGCGCGAGCGTGATCCAGTGCAGCGAATGCATCGCCTCGATCGGGTCGCCCCAGATCGGCAGCGCGGCGAGGTAGAACGGGTAGAGCGGGGACAGCTGCGTCAGGTTGTACAGCGGCACGCCGCCCAGCACGGTGTCGATCCGCAGCGGCCAGGCGCCGTCCGCGATCGCCGCCGACATCGCCGACAGCAGCGGCCCGAGCAGGAACTCGTTGTCGTTGAAGAGCGCGAACGACCGGTCGGCGCCGAAGGCCGTCCACATGAACACGACCCAGAGCGCGACCAGCGCCGCGAGCGCCGCCGCCGTCGCCAGGCGGCCGCCCGGCGCGCCGCCGGCCTCAGGCGGCGCGGGAGGGCTTGAAGACATAGAACTTGTTCATCAGGTACGAGGCCGCGACGTAGACGACGCCCGCCAGGACCTGGCTCAGGCCCGCGTGGACGTCGAGGCGGTGGATCAGCACCAGCAGCGCGACGAAGTTGAGGGCGTAGGCGATGCCGAACACGGCGAGGAAGCGCAGGAGCTCGCCCGACACGCGCGCCCGGCTCCCGAACGTGAAGCTGCGGTTCAGCAGGTACGAGGCGACGAGGCCGACGGCGTAGCCGGCGACGTTGCTCGCCTCCGCGCTCATCTGCGCGATGTACATGCACGCGAAGATCACCGCGTAGCCCAGCAGCGTGTTGAAGATCCCGACCGCGACGAAGCGGACGAACTGCCCCATGGACGAACCTTCGCCCTGCGGGCTGCGGTGTTCGCCCTCGGGGCGGCCCGGCAGTGCTCACTCCGGGCGCCTCGCCTGCACCCAGTACTGCCCGCCCAGCGGCAGCCAGCCGAGCACGCGCTCGAGGCCCGCCAGCGCGGCCAGCCGCGGCGGCACGAACAGGCAGTAGGCGCGCCGCTCGACGGCGAACCCGGCGCCCTCCAGCAGGCCGACGAGCTCGGCGGGCGGGAGCAGCACGGCGTCCTCGTCGTACGGGCAGTTGCTGACGATGCGCCGCGTGACCGGGTTGTACGGGTTGTGCTCGAACACGAACACCCGGCCGCCGGGGACGAGGCGATCGAACAGCGTGCGCGCGACGCCGTGGCGCTCGGCGAGGGGCACGTGATGGAACACGCCGGCGACGAATTCGACGTCGACGGGCTCGGCCGGCGCCGCATCGGCGCCCTCCTGGAAGAACAGGACGCCCGGGTTGTCGCGGCGCGCGATGTCGAGGCTGGCCCCCGAGATGTCCGAGCCGGTGACGACGGCGCCGGGGAACGCCCGCTGCAGGAACGGGACGTTGCGGCCGATGCCGCAGCCGTACTCGGTCAGGCGCCCGACGGCACCGCTCACCTGCCGGCGCACGACGTCGACCTTGTAGCGCGCGAAGTACTCCTCGCTCGCCGAGAAGAAGCGCGTGCTGTCGGAGAGCAGCTTGTTGTAGTTCTCGGTGTAGTCGTCGAAGTCGACGCGATTGCTCATCGGTTGCCGATCTCCTCGTCGACGAGGTAGTGCGGGCGTCCCTTGACCTCCTCGTAGATGCCGCCGATGTAGGCGCCCATGACCCCGAGCACGATCAGCTGGATGCCGGAGAACAGCAGCAGCAGCACGATCAGCGACGTCCAGCCGGAGGGCAGGCTGCGGTCGACGAACCAGTTGACGACCAGCGCGACCGTGTAGGCGAACGCCAGCGCCGCGAAGCCGACGCCGACGAAGATGCCGACCTGCAGCGGCTTGGTGGAGAACGCCAGCACGCCGTGCGTCGCCAGCTGCACCATCCGCGCGAACGAGTACTTCGACCGGCCGGCCGCGCGCGCGGCGGCCGTGTACTCGACGCCGGTCTGGCGGAAGCCCATCCACGAGAACAGCCCGCGCAGGAACATGTTGCGCTCGTGGAACTGCGTCGCGAGCACCCGCGCGACGCGCCCGCTGATCAGCCGGAAGTCGGCGGCGTTGGCGTTGATCGGCACCTGCGACAGGCGGGAGAGCATCCGGTAGAAGAGGTTGCCGGCGGCCTTGCGCAGCGCGCTCGCGTCCTCGGTGTCCCGGCGCACCGTGTAGACGACGTCGTAGCCCTGGCGCCAGCGGTCGAGGAGCTCGGGGATGAGCTCGGGCGGATGCTGGAGGTCGCTGTCCATCATCACGACGACGTCGGCGTCCTGCGCCCGCTCGATGCCGGCGAGCAGCGACATCTGGTGGCCGAAGCGCGACGACAGCACCAGCGCCCTCGCCCGCGGGTCGCCCGCGATCAGCTGCCGCAGCACGCCGACGGTGTCGTCGGTGCAGCGGTCGACGACGAACAGGATCTCGCCGTCGACGTCGGGCAGCGCGTCGAGGACGCCGCGCGCCCGCGCGTGGAACCGGCCGATGACCTCCTCCTCGTTGAAGACCGGTGCGATCAGCGTGAGCCTGGTCCTAGCCACCTGCCCTCCCTGCACGGACGAGCGCCGTCGTGCGCGCGACGTCGGCCCAGATCGCCGGCACGTCGTAGCCGCGGTGATTCGACAGCTCCGCGCCGCTCTTCACCACGTCGGGCGAGAGCCCGTGCCGCGCCAGGTACTCGCCCGAGGACGTCGCGCATCGTCACCGGCACGCCGCTGGCGACATGGTAGACCTGCCCGCGCTCGCCGCGGGCGGCGATCGCGAGCAGCTGGTCGGCGGCGGCATCGACGTCGATGTAGTCGCGCACGGCATCGAGGGGGCCCAGCTCGATCGCGGCGCGCTGCCCCGCGGCGAGCTCGGCGATCTGCTTCTGCACCCGGCCGACGAACAGGCGTTCCGACAGCCCCGGCCCGTCGAGGTTGAACACGCGCGCGGTGACGACGTCGACGCCGCGCGCGGCGTAGAGCCCGCCGAGCAGCGTCTGCCAGGACTTGGTGAGCCCGTAGGTCGACACCGGCGCGAGCGGGCGCGCCTCGCCGACGGGGTTCTCCCCGGGCCGGACGACGCCGTACTCGGCGGCCGATCCGACCAGCACGACGCGCGCGGGCACGCGGCCTCGCGCGAGCGCCTCGAGCAGGCCGCGCGTCGCCGCCACGTTGACGGCGTAGGCTTCGTCGAAGTCGTCGGTGAACGTCGCCGCGAGGTGCAGGACCAGCGCGGGCGCGAGGCGCGCGACGACGGCCGCGACCTCGTCGCCGCGGCGCAGGTCGAGCCGGATCGCATCCGGCCCCTCGTCGGCGTCGATGCTCGCGAGCACGACGCGGGAGCGGCCGTCGCGCCGCAGCCGCTCGACCACCGCGCGGCCGAGCGCTCCGGTCCCGCCGGTCACGAGCGCTGTCGTCATTGCGGGATGCCCAGCTTGGCGGCCAGCTCGGCGAAGTGCTCGTTCGCGTATTCGTAGTCGTCCGGGCGGCCGATGTCGAGCCAGTAGCCGCCGAACGGCCGGATGCGGATCTCCTCGCCCTGCGCGAGCCCGTCGGTCATCAGCCGGTCGAAGCCGTAGGCGACGCCGCGCGGCAGCGCGTCGATCACCGCGCGGTTGATGCAGTAGATGCCCATGCTGACGTCGACGTCGATGACCGGCTTCTCCTGGAACCCGGTCAGCCGGTTGTCCTCGTCGTATTGCAGCACGCCGAAGTCGATCTTCACCTGCCGCCGGTAGGCCGAGACCGAGACCCGGCTCCCCGCGGCGACGTGCGCGTCGTAGAACGCGCGGTAGTCGAGGTCGCACAGGATGTCGCCGTTCATCACCAGGAAGTTCTCGGGCAGGTCGTCGATCAGCGTCAGCGGCCCGATCGTGGAGAGCTCGCGGTCCTCGAGCGAGTAGTCGAGCTCGACGCCGAGCCGCGAGCCGTCGCCGAAGTAGGCCATGATCAGGCGCGACAGGTGGTTGACGGCCACGGTGATCCGCGTGAAGCCCGAGCGCGCGAGCTGCATGATGATGATCTCGAGGATCGAGTACTTGTCCCCGAGCGGCACCAGCGGCTTCGGGATCAGCGTGGTGAACGGGCGCAGCCGCGTTCCCTTGCCGCCGGCGAGTATCACTGCCCTCATGGGTCGACTCCCCTCATCGAATCCTGGCCCGGCGCCCTCGCGCGGCGGGGGCGGCCCGCGCCGCTTCCCGCGGCGCTACAGGTTGTACAGCCAGGCCTTGTAGCGCGACAGGTTCTCCGGCTGCCGGAACCACTCGATCGTATCCCGCAGGCCGGCGTCGAGGTCGTGCCGCGGACGCCAGCCGGTCAGCGTCGTGATCAGCGTGTTGTCGCCGATCAGGCGGAACACCTCGGAGGCGTCGGGGCGCAGCCGCTCCTCGTCGGTGACGATGCGCGCGTCCGGATTGAGCTCGGCGATCAGCCGCTGCGCGACGTCGCCGATCGAGTATTCGCGGCCGGTGGCGATGTTGATCTCGCGGCCCACCGCCGCGTCGGTCTCGGAGAGCGCGACGAAGCCCTCGGCGGTGTCCTTCACGTAGTTGAAGTCGCGCGTCGGCGTCAGGTTGCCGAGGTTGAGCTCGGTCCGCCCGGTGAGCAGCTGCGTGATCACCGTCGGGATGACCGCGCGCGCCGACTGGCGCGGGCCGTAGGTGTTGAACGGCCGCACGATGACGACCGGCGTGCCGAACGAGCGGTAGAACGACTCGGCCAGCCGGTCCGCGCCGATCTTGGTCGCGCTGTACGGCGACTGGCCCTGGAACGGGTGGTTCTCGTCGATCGGCGCGTAGCGCGCGGTGCCGTAGACCTCGGACGTCGACGTGACGAGCACCCGCTGCGTCCCGAGCTGCCGCGCCGCCTGCAGCACGTTCAGCGTGCCCTTGACGTTGGTGTCGACGTACGAGTCGGGCGAGTGGTACGAGAACGGGATCGCGATCAGCGCGGCCAGGTGGAAGACGGCGTCGCAGCCCTTCATCGCCTGCAGCACGCCGTTGGGGTCGCGGATGTCGCCGGCGAACACGTCGATCCCGGCGAGGACGTCCTTCGGCAGGCTGTCGAGCCAGCCCCAGGTGTTGAACGAGTTGTAGAAGACGAACGCCCGCACCTTGCAGCCGCGCTGCAGCAGGGATTCGACCAGGTGGCTGCCGATGAAGCCGTCGGCGCCGGTCACCAGGACCGTGTCAAATGGGTACGCCATGTCTCTTCGCCGGTGGGTCGGCGCGAAAGGCCGGGAAAACGGGAATCCGCATCGCCCGCGGTCACGCCGGCAGGTCGGGCTTGCGCCGCCGCCGCAGCGCGAGCCACGCCCAGCCGATGTAGCCGGACAGCCCGTAGGCGACGAACCCGGCGAACAGCACCGCGGCCGGCTGGTACGACAGCAGCGCGAACGTCACGACCATCAGGAAGATCGCGAGGAACGGCACGCTCTTCCGGAGGTTGATCGTCTTGAAGCTGTAGAAGGGGACGTTGCTGACCATCGTCAGGCCGGCGAACAGCGTCACCGACCACGCCCACCAGCGGATGGTCGCCGGGTCGAGCGCGAGGTCGTCGATGATCCACACGAAGCCGGCGACGAGCGCGGCCGCCGCCGGGCTCGGGAGGCCGGTGAACCAGCGCTTGTCGGCGACGTCGAGGTTGGTGTTGAAGCGCGCGAGCCGCAGCGCCGCGCCGGCGCAGTAGACGAACGCCGCGATCCAGCCCGCCTTGCCCATGCCGCGCAGCGACCACTCGTAGATCACCAGCGCGGGCGCGGCGCCGAACGCCACCATGTCGGACAGGCTGTCGTACTCGGCGCCGAACGCGCTCTGCGTCTTGGTCAGCGCGCGCGACGCGGCCGTCGAGGCCGTCGAGCACCATCGCGACGAAGATCGCGACCGCCGCCTGGTCGAAGCGCTGGTTCATCGCCTGCACGATCGCGTAGAAGCCGCCGAACAGCGCGGCCGTCGTGAACAGGTTCGGCAGCAGGTAGATGCCGCGCCGGCGGATCCGGTTCTTCTGCTGCGCGCGGCGGGCGTCGAAGTCGACCATGGCGGATCAGGCGCGCTCGAGCACGGCGAGGATCGTCTCGGTCGCGCGGACCTTGTCGCCGACGGCGACCTTCGGCGTCGCCGACGGGTCGAGGTAGACGTCGACGCGCGAGCCGAACCGGATGAAGCCGTAGCGCTGCCCCCGCGCGAGGACGTCGCCGGCCTTCACGTAGCAGAGGATGCGCCGGGCGATCAGGCCGGCGATCTGGACGCAGGTCACGTCGGCGCCGCCGGCGGTCACGAGGTGCAGCGCGTTGCGCTCGTTCTCGAGCGACGCCTTGTCCAGCGCCGCGTTGAGGAAGCTGCCCGCGTGGTACCAGACGGCCGCGACGCGGCCGTCGACGGGACTGCGGTTCGAGTGCACGTTGAAGACGTTCATGAACACGCTGATCTTCAGCGCGTCGCGGTCGAGGTACGGGTCGCGCGCGCGCTCGACCTTCACGATCCTGCCGTCGGCCGGCGAGAGCACCGCGCCGGGCTGCTGCGGCACGACCCGGCCCGGGTCGCGGAAGAACTGGACGACGAACACGACCGCGAGCCACGCCAGCGCCGCGGCGATCGTCCAGCCCAGCGCGGTCAGCGCCAGGGCGACGACGGCGGCGACGGCGAGGAACGGCCAGCCCTCGCGGGCGATGATCGGATGCGGGTAGTTCGACAAGGTTGGCGGGGAGGCTGCGACAGGCTTCGATTCTACACGCCGGCACGCGCCGGCCGGCGCCCGGACGCCGCTAGCGCGCGGCGTCGAGCTTCTCGTCGATCCTGCGCTCGACGTCGGCCGCCTGCTGCCGGACGCGTGTCCTCGAGCGCGCGGGCCCGCTCGCGCGGGTCCCGCGGCGCCGGCGCCGGCGTTGCTGCGCCCGGATTGCCCGCGGCCTCCGGGTCGCGCGCGGCGCCGGGACCCGGGGAGCCGCCGCGCAGCAGGACGCCGACGAGGACCGCCGCGATCAGCAGCGCGACCAGCAGCAGCAGCACCGCGCCCGCGCCGCGCTGCCGCGGGCGGCGGCAGGCGGTGCGGGCGCCGGAACGCCCCGGGGGCCGCACCCGGCGGCCGCGCCGGGGCGCCGTCGTCAGTTGCGGGTCTGGTCGACCAGCTTGTTCTTCTTGATCCACGGCATCATCGACCGCAGCTTCTCGCCGACGACCTCGATCGGGTGCTCGGCGGTCAGGCGGCGGTGCGACAGCAGCGTCGGCGCGCCGGCACGGTTCTCGAGGATGAAGTCCTTCGCGTACTCGCCGGTCTGGATGCGGGTCAGCGCCTCGCGCATCGCCCACTTGGTCTCGTCGGTGATGATCTTCGGCCCGGTCACGTACTCGCCGTACTCGGCGTTGTTCGAGATCGAGTAGTTCATGTTCGCGATCCCGCCCTCGTAGATCAGGTCGACGATCAGCTTCACCTCGTGCAGGCACTCGAAGTACGCCATCTCGGGCGCGTAGCCCGCCTCGGTCAGCGTCTCGAAGCCGGCCTTGATCAGCTCGACCACGCCGCCGCACAGCACCGTCTGCTCGCCGAAGAGGTCGGTCTCGGTCTCCTCGCGGAAGTTGGTCTCGATGACGCCGGCGCGCGCGCCGCCGATCGCCGCCGCGTACGACAGCGCGAGGTCGCGCGCCTTGCCGGAGGCGTCCTGGTGGACGGCGATCAGCATCGGCACGCCGCCGCCGCCGACGTAGGTCGAGCGGACCGTGTGGCCCGGCGCCTTGGGCGCGACCATCACGACGTCGAGGTCGGCGCGCGGCGCGACCTGGCCGTAGTGGATGTTGAAGCCGTGCGCGAACGCGAGCGTCGCGCCCTTCTTGATGTTGGGCTCGACGCCCTCCCTGTACTGCGCGGCGATGTGCTCGTCGGGCATCAGCATCATCACGATGTCGGCGCCCTTCACCGCGTCGGCGACCTCGGCGACCTTGAGGCCCGCCTTCTTCGCCTTGTCCCACGACGCGCCGCCCTTGCGCAGCCCGACGGTGACCTTGACGCCGGAGTCGTGCAGGTTGAGCGCGTGCGCGTGGCCCTGCGAGCCGTACCCGACGATCGTGACCTTCTTGCCCTTGATCAGGGAAAGATCGGCATCCTTCTCGTAATAGACCTTCATGTTCGCTGCTTCTCCTGTTGGCGTGTGCTCGTTGCCCCGCGGCTCCCGCGGGAGATGGTTATCGTGCCCTGCGCTAGACCCTGAGTATCCGCTCGCCGCGGCCGATCCCCGACGCGCCGGTGCGCACCGTCTCGAGGATCACGCCCGGCTCGATCGACTGCAGGAACGCGTCGAGCTTGGACCCGGTGCCGGTGAGCTCGATCGTGTAGCTCTTGTCGGTGACGTCGAGGATGCGGCCGCGGAAGATGTCGGCGAGCCGCTTCATCTCCTCGCGGTCCTTCCCCGCCGCGCGCACCTTGACCAGCATCAGCTCGCGCTCGATGTGGTTGCCCTCGGTCAGGTCGACGACCTTGACCACGTCGACGAGCTTGTTCAGCTGCTTGGTGATCTGCTCGATGACGTCGTCGGAGCCGGTGGTGACGATCGTCATCCGCGACATCGTCACGTCCTCGGTCGGCGCGACCGTCAGCGACTCGATGTTGTAGCCGCGCGCCGAGAAGAGGCCCGAGATCCGCGACAGCGCGCCGGCCTCGTTCTCGACCAGGATGGAAAGGATGTGCCGCATGATGTCAGAGCTCCTCGGCCAGGATCATCTCGGTCAGGCCCTTGCCCCCCGGCACCATCGGGAAGACGTTCTCCTTCTGGTCGGTGATGAAGTCGAGGAACACGAGGCGCTCCTTCTGCGCGAGCGCCTCCTTCAGCGCGCCCTCGACGTCGCCGGGCTTCTCGATCTTGATCCCGACGTGGCCGTAGGCCTCGGCGAGCTTGACGAAGTCCGGCAGCGCGTCGACGTACGACTCGGCGTAGCGGTTGCCGTAGAAGAACTCCTGCCACTGCCGGACCATGCCGAGGTAGCGGTTGTTGAGGTTCACGATCTTGATCGGCAGGTGGTACTGCTTGCAGGTCGAGAGCTCCTGGATGCACATCTGGATCGACGCCTCGCCGGTCACGCAGGCGACCGTCGCGCCCGGATTGACGAGCTGCACGCCCATCGCCGCCGGCAGGCCGAAGCCCATCGTGCCCAGGCCCCCGGAGTTGATCCAGCGGCGGGGCTTGTCGAACTTGTAGTACTGCGCGGCCCACATCTGGTGCTGGCCGACGTCCGAGCAGACGAACGCGTCGCCGCCGGTGATCTCGTAGAGCTTCTCGACGACGAACTGCGGCTTGATCAGCGCGCTCTCGCGGTCGTAGCGCAGGCAGTCGCTGCGCTGCCACTCCTTGATGTCGCTCCACCACGCCTTCAGCGCGGCCGGGTCGGGGCGCTGCGGCGACGACTCGATCAGCCGCAGCATCTCGTCGAGCACCTCGCCGACGTAGCCGACGATCGGCACGTCGACCTTGACCCGCTTGGAGATCGACGACGGGTCGATGTCGATGTGGATGATCTTGCGGTCGGCGCGGTAGAAGTGCGCCGGGTTGCCGATCACGCGGTCGTCGAAGCGCGCGCCGACGGCGAGCAGCACGTCGCAGTGCTGCATCGCCATGTTCGACTCGACGGTCCCGTGCATGCCGAGCATGCCGGTGAACTGCGGATCGGTGGCCGGGTACGCGCCCAGGCCCATCAGCGTGTTCGTGCAGGGGAAGCCGAGCAGGCGCACGAGCCGGGTCAGCTGCGGCGACGCGTTGTTCAGGACGACGCCGCCGCCGGCGTAGATCATCGGCCGCTTGGCCTCCAGCAGCAGCTGCACCGCCTTCTTGATCTGCCCGGCGTGGCCCTTGGTCACCGGGTTGTACGAGCGCAGCGACACCGTCTTCGGATAGCTGTACGCCGTCGTCGCCTGCGTGACGTCCTTCGGGATGTCGACGAGCACCGGGCCGGGGCGGCCGGTCGCCGCGAGGTAGAACGCCTTCTTGATCGTCGTCGCGAGGTTGGCGACGTCCTTGACGAGGAAGTTGTGCTTGACGCAGGGCCGCGTGATGCCGACGGCGTCGCACTCCTGGAACGCGTCCTGCCCGATCGCGTGCGTCGGCACCTGGCCGGACAGGATCACCATCGGGATCGAGTCCATGTACGCGGTCGCGATGCCGGTGACCGCGTTGGTGACGCCGGGACCCGAGGTCACGAGGGCGACGCCGACCTTGTGGCTCGACCGCGAGTACCCGTCCGCGGCGTGGACGGCGGCCTGCTCGTGCCGCACCAGCACGTGCTTGACCTTCTCCTGCTTGAAGAACTCGTCGTAGATGTTGAGGACGGCTCCGCCGGGATAACCGAAGACGTACTCGACGCCCTCCTCCTGCAGACAGCGGAGGACGATTTCTGCGCCCGTGAGATGCATGGCAATGGCCTCAAGCGAAATGGTGGCAACCCCTCGGCGCCGGATCGCTGGCGATCGCCTGCCCGAGGTCCTGCAAGACTGCACGGCGCGCATTGAGGATGGACGCGCCCACCATGGCTTTGATCGGGTAGAAAGCCGGGACCGGATGAATGGCCGCCGCGCCCCAAGGGATTCTCCGCTGCGCTCGTGACGACGCGGAGGGAGCGCGGACAGCAGCATTTTGCAGCACAGCATCGGCCCTCCCGGGCCGACCCCTGAACGTTACCTTCAGCGCGGGCACCGGTCAAGTCCGCTGCGCCGCACAATGGCAGCTTGGCAGGCGGCCCCTATAATGGCCCGAATCCGAATCCGGCGACCCCGATCCTGGCTTCCTACCAAGAAATTTCGGCATTCCTCGCAGAGGTCGAGCGACGCGCCTTCAAGCAGGCGATGTTCGCCGTCCGGGACGAGCACGCGGCCCTCGACGTCGTCCAGGACGCGATGCTCAAGCTGACCGAGAAATATTCGGACAAGCCGGCGGCCGAGCTGCCGCTGCTGTTCCAGCGGATCCTGCAGAACACGATCCACGACCATTTCCGCCGGCAGAAGGTGCGCTCGACGTGGACGTCGCTGCTCTCGGCGCTGGGGAAACGGGACGAAAAGGACGACGATTTCGATCCGCTTGAAACTCTGGCGGCGAAATCGGACTCGAACGCGACAGTCGACCCCGCGGTCCAGGTGGAGTCGGGCCAGATCGTCGCGATCATCGAGGAGGCGCTGGAGCGTCTGCCGGCGCGTCAACGGGAAGCCTTTCTGCTGCGTTACTGGGAAGAGTTCGACGTGGCGGAGACCGCGGCGGCGATGGGCTGCTCGGAGGGCAGCGTCAAGACCCACTGCTCACGGGCGGTGCATGCGCTGGCGGAGATGCTGAAGTCGAAAGGGGTCGCGCCATGACCAAAGAAAACGACGAATTCGCAAGGAAATTAACAGGTTATCTTGACCGCGGCAGCGCCGAGCTGAAGGCGGGGACCGCGTATCGGCTGCAGCTCGCGCGGGCCGAGGCCCTGGCGCGCCTGGCCGATCCCAAGCGCCAGACCGCCGCGCAGGCGCCGCTGGCGCTGGCGGGCGCGGGCACCGGGACGCTCGGCGGCGGGGGCTCGGGCCTGCGGATGAACGTCAAGCTGGGGATCGGCATCCTGCTGATCGTCGTCGCCGCCTTCGGCTACCAGCAGTGGCAGGCTTACCAGCAGTTGAAGGACCTCGAGGAAACGGACGCGGCGATCCTGTCCTCCGACCTGCCGATCGACGCGTACCTGGACCAGGGATTCCAGAATTGGCTGAGAACCGTCGCCGACTGATCCCCGCCCTCGCTTGCGCCTGGCTGTTCGCCGCCGTCGTGGCATCGGGTGCAGCCGCCCAGCCGATCGGCGCGCGCGCCCCGTCGTGGAACGACCTCCCGCCGGCGGAGAAGCAGGTGCTCGCGCCGCTCGCGCCCGACTGGAACAATTTCGAGACCCAGCGCAAGCTCAAGTGGCGCGGCATCGCCCAGCGCTACCCGAAGATGTCGCCGGACGAGCAGCAGCGCGTCCAGCAGCAGATGCGGGCCTGGGCGCAGCTGACGCCCGACGAGCGCAAGGCCGCGCGCGAGCAGTACAAGTCGATGAAGGACCTGCCTCCGGAAAAGAAGCAGGAGGTCAGGCAGAAATGGGAGGAGTACCAGAGCCTCCCGCCCGAGACCAAGAAGGAGCTCGCGGCCAAGCCGCCCGTCCCTGCCGCGAAGCCGGCGGGCCCCGGCAATCGGCCGCCGGCGGCCTCCGGCGGGCTCCCGCCGGCGCCGGCCGGAGGACTGCCGCCCGCCGCGCCCTTCGGCCCCCCGACGGGCGCGCCCGCGCCGGCACCGGCAGGTCCGGCCCCGATGCCCTCCGCCGAGCCCGCGCCGCGCCCGGCGCAGTGAGCCCGACGGGCCGCCCCGAGGGCGAGCTCCGCCCCCTGGGGGGAGCGGCGCAAGGCGCCGTTCGGGGGGATCATCCAGCCGCGGGCGCCGAGGCGGCTCCGCCGGGAGCGGCGCAGGCGCGCGGACGCGTCCGACGGCCGCGTCACCCGCTCGCCGAGCGCTCCCGCGCCGCTGGTGCGGCGGCTTCGCGGCACTCGCCTACGAGAGCCTGCTGCTGGGCGCGGTGCGTGCTGCTGGCCGGCTTCCTGTTCGCGCTGGCGTTCACGCCGCCCGGCGACGGCGCGGTCCGCGCGCTTCGCGTCCCGGCGCTGCCGATGCGGATGCTGATGCTCGCGGTGGTGTTCGGCGCCGCCGCGCTCCATTTCGGGTGGTGCTGGACCGGGGGTCGGCGCACGCTGCCGATGAAGACCTGGCGGATGCGGCTCGTGCGCGCCGACGGGCGCGGCCTCGACCTCCGGACCGCCGCGCTGCGCTACGCCGCGGCCTGGATCGGCCCGGCGCTCGCCGTCGCCGCCTACGCCGCGCTCGCGCCGACCGGGCGCCCGCGGCTCGCGCTGTGGCTGCTGCTGTTCAACTACGCCTGGGCCTTCGTCGACCGCGACCGCCGTTTCCTCCACGATCGGATCGCGGGGACGCGCATCGTCGACGACCCCGGCGCGCGCGCCCAGCCGCCGCCGAGCGCAGCGAACCCGGGGCCGGCGCTCGCGCCGCCCTCCCGGGTTGCGTTCGCGCCCGGGCTACGCGCTCACGCGCTCGACGGCCGCGAGATCGCGACGCCGACGGCGATCAGGACCATGCCCGCGATCGCCGGCGCATCGAGCGTCTCGCCGAACATCAGCCAGGCGATGACCGCGGTCACCGGCGGCACGAGGTAGAACAATCGGGCGACGCTCGCCGCCGCGCCGTGCCGCAGCAGCCAGTACAGCAGGCTGATCGCGCCGACCGACAGCACGAGCACCGACCAGCCCAGGGCGAAGACGAAGTCGGCGGTCCACCGCACCGGCGCATCCTCG
Organism: uncultured beta proteobacterium; assembly: GCA_963832705.1. GTDB lineage: Bacteria > Pseudomonadota > Gammaproteobacteria > Burkholderiales > Casimicrobiaceae > CAIWHR01. Next base: position 142,704 of record CAWHVP010000012.1, read on the forward strand.
AGCACCAGCGCGATCGGCAGGTAGGCGAGCGTGCACGCGGCGAACTGGATCACCGACCCGGCGCGCAGGTCGACGCGCGTGCAGTAGCGCTTCTGGTACAGCGTGCCGACGCTGATCCCGGCCAGCGCGATCGCGAGCGGCAGCAGGCCCGAGAGGTCGCTGCCGAACCCGACCTTGTGCCGGACCACCAGCCAGACGCCGGCGAGGCCGAGCCCGAGGCCGAGCCACTGCCGCCGCACGACCGTCTCGTCCAGCCAGACGCGCGCGATCAGCACGGTGAGGATCGGCTGCAGCCCGACGATCATCGCGCTGGTGCCCGCCGGCGTCCCGCCCTTCAACGCGATGAAGACGCCGCCGAGGTAGACGCCGTGCACGAGCCACGCGGCGACCGCGACGTGGCCGACCTCGGCGGCGGTGCGGGGCCAGCTCGCGCCGGTCGCCAGCGCGACCACCGTCATCAGCGCGGTCACGAGCGCAAACCGGTAGAGCAGGAACGTGAGCGGCGGCGCGTACGGCAGCCCGTACTTGGCGGCGATGAAGCCGGTGCTCCACAGCAGCACGAACAGCGAGGGAAACGCGAGCGCCCGGCGCGCGTGGGCGGCGTCGGTCACCCCCGGTCACCCGCCGCCGCTGCCGCCGCCCACGCCGGCGGCGGAACTCGCGCGCTCACCCGGTCAGGACCGCGGCGAGGCGATCTCCTTCGCGTACCGCGCGGCGCCGTCCAGGATCTCCCGCTTCGCCTCCTCGGCGCCGACCCAGGTCGAGATGCGCACCCACTTGCCCGGCTCGAGGTCCTTGTAGTGCTCGAAGAAGTGCGAGATCTGCTGGGTGGTGATCTCGGGCAGGTCGCGCGGCGACTGGATCTGCCGGTAGAGCCCCGACAGCTTGTCGATCGGCACGGCGAGGATCTTCGCGTCGCCGCCGGCCTCGTCGTCCATCTTGAGCATGCCGATCGGCCGGCAGCGCACGACGACGCCGGTGATCAGCGGCACCGGCGACAGCACCAGCACGTCGCAGGGATCGCCGTCGTCGGAGAGCGTCTGCGGGACGTAGCCGTAGTTGCACGGGTAGTGCATCGCCGTCGACATGAAGCGGTCGACGAACACGGCTCCGGTCTCCTTGTCGACCTCGTACTTGATCGGATCGCCGTGCATCGGGATCTCGATGATCACGTTGCAGTCGTTCGGGATGTCCTTGCCGGCGGGAACGCGATCGAGGTTCATGGCGGCGTCGTGGGGTCGGGAGTGGGAAAGCTCGATTATACGGGGCGCCGCACCGGCCGCCGCCGGCGATCAGTGCAGCAGCACCTCGGCGTGCGCCGGCATCGTCCCGGGCTTGAACAGCAGCCGCAGCCCGGTGGCGGGATCGCGGTCGGCGTGCACGCCGGCGAGCACGCGGACATCCGCGACCCGGCAGTCGCGCAGGAGCTCGACCAGCATCCGGGCGACGTCGCCGACGCGGTCGAGCGGGTGGAGCGGGCAGCGAAACCCCTCGGCGTCGCGCGGATCGAACGGCGACGACAGCGACAGCCGCAGCTCGCCGCCGCCCGGAACCCCGGGCGCCCGGTGCGCGCTGATCACGGCGGTCGGCTCGCCGGCCGCCGCGCGCAGGCTGCGCAGCGCATTGCCCACGAACACCGCGGCGCCGACCTCGCGCTGCGCCGCCCGACCCTGCTGCACGGCGGGCAGCAGCCGCTGCGGCGCGCGCGGCAGCGCGAGCACGGTGACCGCCCCGGCCGCTGGGTTGCAGTTGGCGGCCGAGCTCCTGCGTGAACGGAATGCCCCACTTGCCGACGGTCGCGTCGGCGCAGAGGTCGGCCCCGGCCTTCGCGATCGCCGTCCCGACGAGGAAGCGCAGGTTGACGGTCTCGACGCCCGGGGCGAGCGCGATCGGCGCCGGCGGCAGGGCGTGCGCCGCCGGCCCGCGTCCGTCGCCGGGAACGACCTCCGGCAGCGCCTGCCAGGACAGCAGCCGCGGCAGGTGCGGGAGGTCGATGGCATCGACGCTCGCGAGCGCGTCGGCCAGCGCGAACGTGCGGTTGCCGGCCAGCGCGCCGCCGTCCCGGAGCAGCGCCGCGAGCCGGTCCGGCGCCGGCAGGGTTCCCGGCAGGCTCGCGCTCCCCGCTTCTCCGGCAACGCCGGCGACGATGACGACCGGCAGCGCGAACAGCGTCGCCGCGACCTCGCCTTCCGCCGCCCCGTCCCGGTTCCGGCCGAGGTCGTCGAGGAGCCGCCACAGGTGCCGGGCGACCGCCACCGACGGCGCGCCGGCCATCGTGGCCGCCAGCAGCGCACCGTCGCCGGCAAGGAGCGCCGCCAGCGCCGAGCGCAGGTCGGCATCGAGCTCGGCTGACCGGAGGGCGGTTTCGGCGGCGAGGCTCGCGTCGGCCTGCGCATACAGGGCGGCCGCGCCGGCGGGCGCCTGCGACGGGTCGGGAAAGCTGCGCGGATCGGGAATGGCGATGGCGGGGGCGGTCATGGGCGCGATTTTCTCATGCGCCCATCGCGGCGCCCGCGCGTCGGCCGCAGCCGGGACGGCGCGACGCTCGGGCGCCGGTCACGGCACCAGGCAGAACGCGCCGTGGCCGGTGGCCATCGGGCCGTAAAGCGCCCGCCAGATTCCCGCCAGCGCGAAGCCCGCCAGCAGCAGGCCCGCCGCATAGCGCGCAAGCCGGTGATCGAGCCACGAGCGCGCCCGCGCGACCATCCAGCCGGCGGCGACCAGGTTGGGCAGCGTGCCCAGGCCGAAGGCGAGCATCACCGCCCCGCCCTCCAGCGCGCCGCCGGCGAACAGCGCCACCGGCAGGACGCCGTAGACCAGGCCGCAGGGAATGAACCCCCACAGCGCGCCCAGCGCGTACCGGGCCGGGATCGCGTCGCGCGCGGCCAGCGCCCGGACGGCAGGTGCAAGCCGCGCGAACAGCGCCGCGCCGGCCCGCTGCACCGAAATGGGGCCCTCGCGCCGCCAGACGATGCCCACGCCCAGCGCCAGCATGAACAGGTTGGCGACGACGAACAGGGCGCGCTGGACCGGCAGCCAGTCGATCGCCGTCAGCGAGGCGCTCCCGGCCGCGCCGAGCACGAGCCCCATGGCGGTGTAGGTCGTGATGCGCCCGAGGTTGTACGGGAGCTGCCGCAGCGCCAGCGCGCGCGCCGGCAGCAGCGGCTGCGCCGCCTGCCCGGCCCCCGACAGCGCGGCCAGGAAGCCGCCGCACATCGCGAGGCAGTGGGCGCCGCCGAGCAGGCCGGCGAGCCACGCGCTGATCAGGGCCGAGAGTCCCATCGCCTTCTCCGGTGCGGCCGTCGGCCATCGTGGCGCGATCGACCCGCCAGGGGTCGCCGGGTCCGCCGGGAATCGCCGCTACCCAAGCGGACGTTTTCCGGCTACCATCGCAATGTTTGAGGCAGATCAAACTCGGTGTGCCTCCGCCAGCCCGGCCCCAGACATGACACTGCCTGCGAAATCCGCGCTCCCGCCCCTGGCCACCCCCTCCTCCCCCCTCCGGCCCGCGCGTCGTCCGCTGCGACGGCGACGCCGGTGATCTCCATCCGCGACCTGAAGGCGCACTGCTCGTCGTGCAGCATGCGCGAGCTCTGCCTGCCGCTCGGGCTCAATGCCGAGGACCTGCAGCAGATCGACTCGCTGATCGGCAGCCGGGTCAAGCTGAAGAAGGGCGACGCGCTGTACCGCGCGGGCGATGCGTTCCAGTCGCTGTACGCGATCCGGCTGGGGTCCCTGAAGACGACGGTGCTGGCCGAGGACGGCCGCGAGCAGGTCTCCGGCTACCACATGCTGGGCGACATCATCGGCCTCGACGGCATCGGCACCGAGCGGCACGGCTGCCAGGCGGTCGCGTTGGAGGACACCGAGATCTGCGTGCTGCCGTTCGAGCGCCTCGAGGACCTCGCGCGGTCGGTGCCGCAGCTCCAGCACAATCTCCACCTGTTCCTGTCGCGCGAGATCTCGCGCGACCACAACATCATGCTGCTGCTCGGCAGCATGCGCGCCGAGGAGCGGCTCGCGGTGTTCCTGCTGAACCTCGCCGATCGCTACCGCCGTCGCGGCTATTCGTCGACCGAGTTCGTGCTGCGGATGACGCGCGAGGAGATCGGCAGCCACCTCGGCCTCAAGCTCGAGACGGTGAGCCGGCTGTTCTCGCGGTTCCATGAGGACGGCCTGATCCAGGTGCAGGGCCGCGCCATCAAGCTCCTCAACGCCGCGGCGTTGAAGGAGCTCATCGGCCAGCACGGCTGAGCCGAAGCCGCGGCGCCGGGTCAGCGGCCGCTGCGTCAGTCTCCACCGCGGCACCGCATGTCCGCGCATTCGCGCTTCGGGCAGCCGTCCGGGCGGTCGGTCGCGTCCAGCGGGCAGCGGTTGAGCTTCCCAGGGCGAGTTGCCGAGGAACACCGTCAGCGCCGACGACGCGATGCCCAGCGCCCAGAAGCCGAAGAACCCCAGCGTGTAGATCGCCTCGCGCGACATCTCGAGCGGCGAGCCGAAGAAGTGCAGGTCGAAGGGGTCGAACACGGTGAAGAAGATCGCCGTCGGCCGCTCCGGCCGCGAGGAATGCCGGCCACAGCACCCACATCAGCCGGTGCCCGAAAGTGTTCGTCGATTCCATCCTCGCTCCTCCTCGCGCGTTCGCGTTGTCGGCTGCCGGTCGTCGCCGGCTGCGCCGTCATTGTGCCTTGGCGCGCGGCGTCAAGGCGGACCGCTTCCGGCCGCCCGGCGACCTCGACCGTCGGCAGCCGCCACTCGTCGGTTTCCAGCACGATCAGCCAGCGCCCCGCAGGTGCCGGCTCGATGCGCCCGCGATAGGCTGCCGTCGGCGCCCCGCTGCAGCGACGGCGACGCGATCCATGCCCCGCGCGGGTGGCGTGCGTCACCCGGAGCGTGACCGTTTCCGGCGCGGCCTTCGTCCCCGAGCCGGTGACCACGGCGCGCACCGCGCCGTCGTCGGCGATCGCGACGATCGGCGCCGATCCGCTCGGCCGCGGCCCGCTCCTCGCGCGCCAGCACGCGATTGATCACCAGGCCCCGCTTGTAGTAGTCGTCGGCGACGACGCCGTCGTCGGACTTGATGGCGTACCAGAGCGTCACGAATGCCGCGACCACGACGATCGCCGGCCCGGCCATCAGGAGCCACGGCCAGGGCTCGCGGTACCAGGGCGTCGGGGGGCGGGCCGGGGCGTGCATGGCGTGGATCGGGATCGGGGCGCGGTCCCGGCGTCAGCGCGGGAACAGGAAGCTCGATGCTTCGCGCCGCACGATGGCGGGATCGTCGATCGCCTGCACGACGATCTCGATCTTGCGCGAGCCCGGACCGGCGGCCCTCGCCCGCCTTGCCGTCGGCGTCCTCGGCCGCCTCGGCCGCCACCTGCAGCTGGATCGGGACGAGCAGCGCGCGGCGGCGCCGACCACGACCGGCTGCGGTGACCCCGTGACCTTGATCCCGGGCAGCCCGTGGCGGTCACGGTGAACTGGCGCGGCTTTTCGTCGGTGTTCATGATCTGCAGCCGGTAGACGTTCTCGATGACGCCGGGGGCGGCTTCGCGCGCAAGCGCGCCGCGATCGCGGATGATGTCCACTTTGAGCGGATTGCGCAGGTACAGCGACGCCGCGGTGCCGGCGATGATCGCGAGCAGGAGTCCGGTGTAGATCAGGGTCCGCGGGCGCAGCATGCGCCGCCACATCGCCGCGCTGTCCAAGGTGCTTCGCCAGCGCGTTCTCCGACGCGTAGCGGATGAGCCCCTTCGGGTATCCCATCCGGTCCATCACCTGGTCGCAGCCGTCGATGCAGGCCGCGCAGCCGATGCACTCGTACTGGAGGCCCTTGCGGATGTCGATGCCGGTCGGGCAGACCTGGACGCAGATGTTGCAGTCGACGCAGTGGCCGAGGCCGGCCGCCTTGCGTCGTCTTGCGGCTGCGCGCGCCGCGCGGCTCGCCGCGCTCGGCGTCGTACGCGATGATGAGCGTGTCGCGGTCGAACATCGCCGACTGGAACCGCGCGTACGGGCACATGTACTTGCACACCTGCTCGCGCATGAAGCCCGCGTTGCCGTACGTCGCGAAGCCGTAGAACAGGATCCAGAAGGTCTCCCACGGCCCGAGGTTCCAGGTGATCGCGCGGATGCCGAGATCGCGTGATCGGCGTGAAGTAGCCGACGAACGTGTAGCCGGTCCACACCGCGATCACGAGCCACGCCGTGTGCTTCAGGCCCCCTTGATGACCAGCTTCTCGAGCGAGAGACGGCGCGCGGTCGAGGCGCATGCGCGCCGCGCGCTCGCCCTCGATCTTGCGCTCGACCCACAGGAAGATTTCGGTGTAGACCGTCTGCGGGCAGGCGTAGCCGCACCACAGCCGGCCGGCGACCGCGGTGAACAGGAACAGCGAGTAGGCGCAGATGACCAGCAGCGCCGTCAGGTAGATCACGTCCTGCGGCCACAGCACCAGCCCGAAGATGTAGAACTTGCGGGCGGCGATGTCGAGCAGCACGGCCTGCCGGCCGTTCCAGCGCAGCCACGGCAGCCCGTAGTAGATGATCTGCGTCGCGAACACCAGCCCCCAGCGCCAGTTCGCGAACAGCCCGGTGACCGCCCGCGGGTAGATCTTCTTCCGGATCTCGTAGAGGTTGACCTCTTCGGACGCGGCCGGAGCGGGCTGGATGGGGATGATCTTCTCGAGGGCGTTCACGGCGGTGGAGCGCGGCCGCCGGCGACGCGGCGGCCTTGCCTGGTGGACCTCTAATCGGAATGACAGGCGGCGGCTGCGGGAGTTTCACCGCAGCCGCCGCGCGACCTGCGAGGGAGGGACCTACTTCGGCGCGGCTGCCGGTGCTGCCGGCGCGGCGGCCGGCGTCGCTGCTGCCGCCGCCGGAGCCGCGGCCGCTGCGCCCGGCTTGTTCGACAGGCCCCAGACGTACGCCGCCAGAATCTGGATCTTGCCGTCGCCGAGCGAGTCCTTGTGCGCGGGCATCGGCTTCTGCTCGGGTCCAGACCCACGTGCCGCCCCTTCATTACCCCTCGGTGATCGTCGTCTCGGAGCTGTCGTAGAGCCAGATCTGGTCGGTGAGGTTCGGCGCGCCCAGCGCCTGCGTGCCCTTGCCTTCGGGACCGTGGCAGGCGGCGCAGATCTGCATGAAACTGCGCTTGCCCGAGCTGCGCCTTCAGGCTGTCGTTCGGCAGGCCCGGAGAGCGAGCGGACGTAGGCGACGACATTCTTCACCTTGTCGTCGCCGAGCGCCGCGCCCGAGCGGCGGCATGACGCCCATCCGGCCGTTGATGATCGACTCGCGGATGATCTCCGGGTCGCCGCCGTACAGCCAGTCGGTGTCGGTCAGGTTGGGGAAGCCGCGGCTGCCGCGGGCGTCGGAGCCGTGGCACTGCGAGCAGTAGTTGAGGAACAGCCGCTCGCCCATTGCCTTCGCCTGCGGATCGGCAGCGACGGCCTTCAGGTCCATCGCCAGGTACTTGTCGTAGAGCGGCTTGGTCTTCGCGTCCATCTCCGCGGCTTCCTTCGCGTACGCCGCGGTCGACGTCCAGCCCAGCGTCCCCGGGAGCATGCCCAGACCCGGGATAGAGGGCGAGGTAGACGAGCCCGAACACGATCGTGATCCAGAACAGCCACATCCACCACCGCGGCAGCGGGTTGTTGTACTCGGCGAGGTCGCCGTCCCAGGTGTGGCCGGTGGTTTCGACCGTCTTTGCGCGGCCGCCGTCTGCGCCGGCTGGACCTTGACCTTGCTCGTCCGCCACAGCAGCCATGCGCAGTAGCCGATCGAGCCGAGCACCAGGACGATGACGTACCAGTTCCAGAAATCCGAGGTGAAATCGCTCATGACCGCCGCTCCGCTCCGTTCCAATCGATGCGCCGTCGTCGTCAGGCAGCGCGAACGGCGCGTTCGCGGCCTCCTCGAACGCGACCCGGCGGTGGCTGCTGTAGGCCCACGCGACGATGCCGAGGAACGCCAGGAACGAGAGCACGGTCGTCGCGACTGCTCAGGATGCTGTAGATGTTCATCGGCTACCTCACGTTCTTCATCGCGAGGCCGAGGTTCTGCAGGTACGCGACCAGCGCGTCCTGCTCGGTCTTGTCCTTCAGCTCCTCGGGCGCCTTGGCGATCTCTTCCGGCGGTGTACGGCACGCCGACGCGCTTCAACGCCTTCATCTTCGCCTGGATGTCGCCGCTGCTGGCCGGCGGCCTTGGCGAGCCACGGGTAGCCCGGCATGTTCGACTCGGGCACGACGTCGCGCGGGTTGTTGAGGTGCGCGCGGTGCCAGTCGTCGGAATAGCGGCCGCCGACGCGGGCGAGGTCGGGCCCGGTGCGCTTGCTGCCCCACTGGAACGGGTGGTCGTAGACGAACTCGCCGGCGACCGAGTAGTGGCCGTAGCGCTCGGTCTCGGCGCGGAACGGCCGGACCATCTGCGAGTGGCAGTTGTAGCAGCCTTCGCGCAGGTAGACGTCGCGCCCGGTCAGCTGCAGCGGCGTGTACGGCTTGACGCCCGCGACCGGCTCGGTCGTCGACTTCTGGAAGTACAGCGGCACGATCTCGACGAGTCCGCCGACGCTGATCAACAGGACGATGCAGACGATCATCCAGCCGACGTTTTTCTCGAGCAGTTCCTGGTTGAATTTCATCGATCTGGCGCTGCCTGTTCACGCGTGCGCCGGCACAACGGCCGGGATCGCACCCTCGACCGCCTTCGCTGCCGGCGACCGTGCGAATCGATGTTGTAGGCCATGATCAGCATGCCGGCGAGGAACAGCACGCCGCCCAGCAGCCGGATCGCGTAGAACGGATACGTCGACTTCAGCGCCTCGACGAACGCGTAGGTCAGCGTGCCGTCGGCATTGACCGCGCGCCACATCAGGCCCTGCATGACGCCCGGCGATCCACATCGCGGCGATGTAGAGCACGACGCCGATCGTCGCGATCCAGAAGTGCAGCGTGATCAGCTTGGTCGACCACATCTCGACCTTGCCGAACATCCGCGGGATCAGGTAGTACATCGCGCCGATCGAGATGAACGCGACCCAGCCCAGCGCGCCGGAGTGCACGTGGCCGACGGTCCAGTCGGTGTAGTGCGACAGCGCGTTGACGGTCTTGATCGACATCATCGGGCCCTCGAACGTGCTCATGCCGTAGAACGACAGCGACACGATCAGGAACTTGAGGATCGGGTCGTCGCGCAGCTTGTGCCACGCTCCCGAGAGCGTCATGATCCCGTTGATCATGCCGCCCCACGACGGCGCCAGCAGGATCAGCGAAAAGACCATGCCGAGCGACTGCGTCCAGTCCGGCAGCGCCGTGTAGTGCAGGTGGTGCGGACCCGCCCACATGTAGGTGAAGATCAGCGCCCAGAAGTGCACGACCGACAGCCGGTACGAGTACACCGGCCGGCCCGGCCTGCTTGGGCACGAAGTAGTACATCATTCCCAGGAAGCCCGCGGTGAGGAAGAAGCCCACCGCGTTGTGGCCGTACCACCACTGCACCATCGCGTCCTGCGTCCCGGCGTAGGCCGAGTACGACTTCATCGGCAAGAACGAGACCGGCATCTCGGCGCTGTTGACGAGGTGCAGCACCGCCACGGTCAGGATGAACGCGCCGAAGAACCAGTTGGCGACGTAGATGTGCGGCGTCTTGCGCAGGACGATCGTGCCGAAGAACACGACCGCGTAGGAGACCCAGACCAGCGTGATCAGGATGTCGATCGGCCACTCGAGCTCGGCGTACTCCTTGCCGGTCGTCCAGCCGAGCGGCAGCGTCACCGCGGCCAGCACGATGACCAGCTGCCAGCCCCAGAACGTGAACGCCGCGAGCGGCCCGGCGAACAGCCGGACCTGGCAGGTGCGCTGCACGACGTAGTAGGACGTGGCGAACAGCGCGCAGCCGCCGAACGCGAAGATCACCGCGTTGGTGTGCAGCGGGCGCAGCCGGCCGTACGACAGCCACTGGATCGCCGTCCCACAGCACGAGATCGGGCCAGCAGCAGCTGGGCGGCGATGATCACGCCGACCAGCATGCCGACGATGCCCCAGACGACCGTCATGATCGCGAACTGGCGCACCACCTTGTAGTTGAACGTCGCCGCGCTTGCCTCACTCATCGCTTTTCACTCCTGCGTCGTCTCCATGCGTTGTGCGTGCGTGCGCCGCCGGCGTCCCGGGCCGCGCCTCGCTGCCATGCCAGATCGGATTTTCCCCTTGGACCGAAGCGCCGTCGAAGCCGCCCGGCCCGACGTCCATTTAAGCAGACGCGCGATATTACGGGCGCTTATCCGAATCGGGTTTGATCGAAGTCAAGGCGTCGTGTTGCTATGCAACATCATCGCCCCGGGTCGGTGCAGACCGGGATGACGTCGCTGGTGTCGTCGTCGGCGAGGATCCGGTGCGCCGGACCCTCGAGGTCGTCGAACTGGCCGCTCGTGCACCGACCACCAGAAGGCCGCGCCGATCAGCAGCACCAGCACGACCGACAGCGGGATCAGCAGCAGCAGGATGTCCATGGCGCGGTCAGCGGCGGGCGTCGGCGGCGGGCACGGGCGCCGCCGCGGCCGGCGGCCGGGGCGCCGCCGCCGCGCTCGCCGGCCAGCCGGGCCAGCCGCAGCGCGTTGGCGACGACGACCAGCGACGACGCGACATGCCGGCCGCCGCGACGCAGCGGGGTCACGAACCCGAACGCCGCGGCCGGGAATCGCGATCGCGTTGTAGACGAACGCCCAGCCGAGGTTCTGGCGGATCACGCGGAACGTGCGCCGCGCGTGCGCGATCGCATCGGCGATCCGCGGCAGCTCGTCGGAGAGCACGACGACGTCGGCGGTCCACTGCGCCAGCGGCGTCGCGCTCTTCAGGCTCACCGAGACCTGCGCCTGCGCCAGCGCCGGCGCGTCGTTGATGCCGTCGCCGGCCATCGCCACGACGGCGCCCCCGCGCTGCAGCGCGACGATCGCCGCGCGCTTGTCCTCCGGCCCCATCTCGCCGCGCGCGTCGGCGATGCCCAGCGTCGCCGCGGCCGCCGCCACGGTCGCCGCGCGGTCGCCCGACAGCAGCACCGGCGTGATGCCGAGCCGGCGGAGCCTCGGCGACGAGCTCGCGCGCGCCGGGCCGCAGCGCGTCGCCCAGCGCGAACAGCGCGAGACAGCCGTCGGCGTCGCCCAGCGCGACCAGCGTCGCCGTCGGGTCGGTGACGCGGCCGCCGGCGGCTGCCCGGACGGCAGCGGCGCGCCGGACAGCGCGGCGACCCAGTCCGGCCGCCCGAGGCGCAGCTCGCGCCCCTGGAGCCGGCCCGCGACGCCGCGACCGGGCACGACGCTGATCTCCTCGAAATGCGGCAGGACGCTGCCGGCCGCCGATTCGCGGAACGCCGACCGCCAGCGGATGCTCCGACGGCGACTCGAGCGCGGCGGCCAGCGCGATCGCCTCCGCCGCCGTCGCGCCGCGCTGCGGCAGCGTCGCCGACAGCGTGATCCGGCCCGTGGTCAGCGTGCCGGTCTTGTCCAGCACGATGTGCGTCGTCCGCGCCAGCGCCTCCAGCGCGTCGGCGCGGGTGACGACGACGTGCGCGCGCCCGAGCGCTCCGGCGGCGGCGGCGAGCGCGGCCGGGGTCGCGAGCGACAGCGCGCAGGGGCAGGAGACGACGAGCACGGCGAAGGTCACCGCCAGCGCGCGCGAGGGTCCATGCTGCCACCACGCGAGCGCGGTCGACCGCGGCCAGCACCAGCAGCGCGCCGACGAACCACGTCGCCACGCGGTCGGCGACCCGGGCGACGCGCGGGCGGTCGCTCGCGGCGCGATCGACGAGCCGCTCGATCGCCGCGAGCCGCGTCTCGGCGCCCGCCGCGGTGACGCGGACCACCAGCGCGCCGTCGCGGGCGACGCTGCCGGCCAGCACCGCGTCGCCCTCGGCGCGCCCCTGCGGCCGCGACTCGCCGGTGAGGATCGCCTCCTCGACGCTGGCGCGGCCCTCGACGATCTCGCCGTCGGCCGGGATCACCCCGCCCGGGCGCACCAGCACGATGTCGCCGGCGGAAAGGCTGGCGGCGCCGACCGGCTCGGCGTCGCGGCTCGCGGGCCAGCCCGGGACCCGCAGCGCCGTCGCCGGGCGCGCCCTCGCGACGCCTTCGACCGCGTCGCCCGCGCGGCGGCGCGCGACGAACTCGACGTAGCGCGCGAGCAGCAGCAGCGCGATGAACATCGTCACCGAGTCGTAATAGACGGCGCCGTCGCCGCTGAACGTCGACCACGCGCTCGCCACGAACGCGGCGGCGAGCCCGAGCGCGACCGGCACGTCCATGCCGGGCCGCAGGTGCAGGAGATCGCGCCAGGCGCCGCGGAAGAACGGCGCCGCCGAGTACAGGAGCGCCGGCAGCGTCAGCGTGAGGCTCGCCCATTCCAGCAGCAGGCGGTGCGCGGCTCGATGCCGTCGACGGTGATGTAGGTCGGCAGCGCGAGCATCATCACCTGCATCATCGACAGCAGCGCGACCGCCATCCGCAGCAGCAGCGCGCGCGATTCGCGGCGCGCATAGCGCCTCGCGCCGCGCCGGGTCGTACGGATACGCGCGGTAGCCGATGCGCGCGACGGCGCGCAGCAGGTCGGACAGCCGCGCCTCCTTCGGGATTCCAGGCGACGTGCGCGCGCCGGGTCGCGAAGTTGACGCTCGCCTAGACGACGCCGCGCTGGCGCAGCAGCCAGGATTCGATCAGCCAGATGCAGGCGCCGCAGTGGATGCCCTCGAGCAGCAGCGAGACCTCGGCGCGGCCGCCGCATCGTGCGCGCACGAGGCCCGCCTCGCCGGCCGCGTCGTCCCAGCGCGTCCATTCGTCGTCGGCGGCGGCGCCGCCCGCGCCGTGCGCGATCGGCCGCCGACGGTGCGCGCGCGTAGAACGACTGCGAGGCCCGCCGCGTCGATCGTCGTCGCGACCGCAAGGCAGCCGGCGCAGCAGAATTCACGCTCGGCGCCGTTCACCGTCGCGCGCCAGCGCCCGGGCGCCGGGTTCGGCAGCGCGCAGTGATAGCAAGGCGATGCCCTCGTCCCGCGGCGCGGGCACGCCGGACCACGCTTCGTGCGGCGCACTCCGGTGTTCGCCCTCGGGGCGGCCCGGCGGGCTCACGCCGGCGGCACGGCGGGGCCGCGGTCGGCGGATGGGGTGGTGCGGGCATCGGAGTGAATCTACGGCCTGCGTGCAAAGGGGGTCAAGCCGCGGCGCAGGGCGCCTTGACCGACCGCGGGATGGCGCGTTGATCTGCATCAACAGCACGGGCATGATGGAGCCTAGAATGAAAATGTGTCCGACCCCGACACGGAGCACGTCATGTACAAGAACCTTTTGTTGGCCACCGATGGTTCCAAGCTTTCCGGCAAGGCGGTAGCGCACGGAATCGGCCTCGCCAAGGCGGTCGGCGCGAAGGTCACCGCGTTCTACGCCGCACCGGACTATCCGATGCCGGCATACGCCGACGGCGTCGTGTACGAGCCCGTCTCGCGCAAGGAATACGCGAAGCTGGCCGCGCAGGATGCGGACAAGATCCTCGCAGGACGTCGCCGCCAAGGCGGGCGCGGCGGGCGTCGAGTGCAAGACCGCGTACTCGATCGCGGCCGCGCCGTGGGAGGCGATCCTCGACGCCGCGAAGAAGAACAAGTGCGACGCGATCGTCATGGCCTCGCACGGCCGGCGGGGCATCACCGCCGTGCTGCTCGGCAGCGAGACGCAGAAGGTCCTGACGCACACCAAGCTGCCGGTGATCGTCGTCCGCTGACGCACCGGTCGCGGCAGCGTCGCGGGCGCCTGCGTCCCGCGGCGACAGGAAGGGCGCCCGCGCGGCGCCCTTCGTCGTTCCGGCGGCGGCACGCGCCGGCACGGCGGCGCGGCCGGCCGCGCTAGAATGCCGGTTTTCCGAAGCGAAACGACCCATGCGCGCAACGAAGTACTACCTGTCGACCCTGAAGGAAGCGCCGGCCGAGGCGGATGTCGTCAGCCAGAAGCTGATGCTGCGCGCGGGCATGATCAAGAAGCTCGGCGCCGGCATCTACACGTGGATGCCGCTCGGCCTCGCCACGCTGCGCAAGGTCGAGGCCATCGTCCGCGAGGAGATGAACCGCGCCGGCGCGCTCGAGGTCGTGATGCCGGCGGTGCAGCCGGCCGAGCTGTGGCAGGAAACCGGCCGCTGGGACCGCTTCGGCCCGCAGATGCTGAAGATCAAGGACCGGCACGAGCGCGACTTCGCGTTCGGCCCGACGCACGAGGAGGTCATCACCGACATCGTGCGCAAGGAGGTGCGCAGCTACCGCCAGCTGCCGGTCAACTTCTACCAGATCCAGGTCAAGTTCCGCGACGAGATCCGGCCGCGCTTCGGCGTGATGCGCGCGCGCGAGTTCATCATGAAGGACGCCTACTCGTTCGACGTCGACGAGGCGTCGATGCTCGCGAGCTACCGCGACATGTACGACGCGTACACGCGGATCTTCACGCGGCTGGGCCTCAAGTTCCGCGCGGTCGCCGCCGACACCGGCGCGATCGGCGGCAGCGCGTCGCACGAGTTCCAGGTGCTCGCCGATTCGGGCGAGGACGCGATCGCGTGGTGCCCGCAGTCCGAGTACGCGGCCAACGTCGAGCTCGCCGAGGCGGTCGCGCCGGCGCGCGTCGCGGCCCGCGGCGGCCGAGCCGATGCGGAAGGTGTCGACGCCGCGGATGGCGACCTGCGAGGAGGTCGCGGCGCTGCTCGGCCTGCCGCTCGCGCGCACCGTCAAGTGCATCATGCTGGCGGCCGAGGAGGAAGGGTTCGACATCCCGCGGGTCCACATGCTGCTGATCCGCGGCGATCACTCGCTGAACGAGGTCAAGGTCACCAAGATCCCGGGCCTCGGGAAATTCCGCTGGGCCACCGACGCCGAGATCGTCGCGGCGACCGGCTGCCGTCCCGGCTACATCGGCCCCGTCGGCATCCCGAAGGAGCTGCCGCTGATCGTCGACCGCGCGGTGGCGGTGATGGCCGACTTCGTCTGCGGCGCCAACGAGGCCGACTTCCACCTCTCCGGCGTCAACTTCGGCCGCGACTGCCGGCAGCCCGACGCCGTCGTCGACATCCGCAACGTCCTGGCCGGCGACCCGTCGCCGGACGGCAAGGGCACGCTCGAGATCCTGCGCGGCATCGAGGTCGGCCACGTGTTCGCGCTCGGCACCAAGTACTCGGAAGCGATGGGGGCGACGTACCTCGACGCCAACGGGCAGTCGCAGCTGATCGAGATGGGCTGCTACGGCATCGGCGTCACCCGCGTCGTCGCCGCCGCCATCGAGCAGAACCACGACGACCGGGGCATCGTCTGGCCGGCGCCGATCGCGCCGTTCGCCGTCGCCATCGCGCCCGTCGGGTACGACCGCAGCGAGGCGGTCAGGGCGCTCGCCGACCGGCTGCACGACGAGCTCGAGGCCGCCGGCGTCGAGGTGCTGCTCGACGACCGCGGCGAGCGGCCCGGGGTGATGTTCGCCGACCTCGAGCTGATCGGCATCCCGCACCGGATCACCATCGGCGACCGCGGCCTGAAGCAGGGCAGCGTCGAGTACCAGGCGCGGCGCGACGCGCAGGCGACGCCGGTGCCGGTGACCGACATCGGCGCGTTCATCCGCGACCGCCTGCACGCGGCCGCCTGACCGCCGCCGGGGAACGCTGCCGCGGGCGCGCGGTCACACCGTGGACGCCGTTTCCGGCACCGCCGAATCCCCCCGAGCCATGACTCCCGCCCGAAGCCTTCGCACCCGCGTCCTGCTGCCCGCGGCGGCGGCGCTGCTGCTCGCGCTCGCGCCGGCCGCCGCGCGCGCCGGCGCGCAGGTCGAGGAGAAGCTCGCGCCGTCGGTGGTGACCGTGCTGTCGAAGGCGATCTCCGACGTGCCGGTGCCGGCCGATTACGCGGTGCGGCCGGACCTGCGCGCCTGGCTGTCCGAGATGTCGGCGCGGCTCGCGACCCGGATTCCCGATGCGCGGACGCGCGAGGACCTGCTCGCCACCGTCTACTACGAAGCCAGCCGCGCCGGGCTCGATCCGCAGATGGTGCTGGGCGTGATCCACCACGAGAGCGGCTTCCGCAAGTACGCGGTTTCGACGGCGGGGGCGCGCGGCTACATGCAGGTGATGCCGTTCTGGACGACGCTGATCGGCACGCGGGGCGACAACCTGTTCCACCTGCGCATCAACCTGCGCTACGGCTGCGTGATCCTGCGCCACTACCTCGACATCGAAGCCGGCGACGTCTACCGCGCGCTCGGGCGCTACAACGGCAGCCTCGGCCAGCCCGAGTACCCGAGTGCCGTCCTGGCCGCGTGGAACCGGTACTACGCGTGGACGCCCGCATCCGCGAACCCTCGGATCGGCGCCGTCGCCGCGCCCACGCTGGCGCGCTGACGCGAGCGGACGCCGGGACGCCTGACCTGCGGCGAACACGGCGCTCGTGACCGATCCGCTGCCCGCCCCTTCCCGCCATCGCGGCCGCTTCGCGCCGTCGCCGACGGGTCCGCTGCACTTCGGCTCGCTGGTCGCCGCGCTGGCGAGCTGCTGCGACGCGCGATCGGCCGGCGGGCAGTGGCTGGTGCGCATCGAGGACGTCGACACGCCGCGGACCCGCCCCGGCGCGACCGAAGCGATCCTCGCGGCGCTCGAGCGCTACGGTTTCGAATGGGACGGCGCGGTCGTGCGCCAGAGCGAGCGCACGGCGCTCTACGAGGCGGCGCTGGCAAGGCTCGTCGCCGACGGCGAGGCCTACGAGTGCGCCTGCACGCGGCGCGAGCTCGAGTCGGCGCCGCTCGGCCCGGGCGGCGAGCGCGTCTATCCGGGGACCTGCCGGCAGGGCATCCCGCCGGGGCACGCGGCGCGGCCGCAGCGCGCGTGGCGCGTTCGCGTCTCGCGGCCGGGAGAACCCGCGATCGTCGACTACTGCGACCGGCTGACCGGGCCGCAGCGGCAGGACCTCGGGCGCGACGTCGGCGACTTCGTCGTGCGCCGCGCCGACGGCCTGTTCGCCTACCAGCTCGCCGTCGTCGTCGACGATGCGCTGCAGGGCGTGACCGACATCGTCCGCGGCGCCGACCTCGCGTCGTCGACGCCGCGCCAGATCCTCCTGCAGCGCCTGCTCGGGTATCCGACGCCCTCGTACCTGCACGTGCCGGTCGCCGTCAACGCGCACGGCATGAAGCTGTCGAAGCAGACGCGCGCGGCCCCGCTGCCGGACGCCGCGCTGCCGGCGCTGCTCGCGGCGTGGCGCTTCCTCGACCAGCCGCTGCCGGCCGGATCGGGCCGGCCCGCGACGGTCGCCGAGTTCTGGTCCCACGCCGTCGCCGCCTGGGACCCCGCGCGCCTGCCGCCGGTGGCGACGCTTCCGGTGCGGGCAGCCTTCGGGCCGCGCTCGGTCGAGCCGGTATAATCGCCGGTTTCCCCGCGGCCGGCCGCGCCGCTCGGCGCCGCCCCGCGATTCGAGCCCCCTCCGCCATGACCACCCTCGTTGCCGTTCGCAAGAACGACCAGATCGCCATTGCCGCGGATACGTTGACGACCTTCGGCGACACCCGGCTGTCCGCCGAGTTCGACCGCTCGCCCGACAAGATCGTCCGCTACCAGGACACCTACATCGGGCTGTGCGGCAGCGCCGCCCACCAGCTGGTGTTCGAGAGCCTGCTCGCCGCCCGCCCCGACCTCGACTTCTCGACGCGGCGCGGCATCTTCGAGACCATCCGCCTGCTGCACCCGATCCTCAAGGAGCAGCACTTCCTCAATCCGAAGGAGGAGGAGGACGACCCGTACGAGTCGACGCAGATCACCGCGCTGGTCGCCAGCGCGCACGGCATCTTCGGCGTCTTCTCGATGCGCGAGGTGTTCGAGTACACGCGCTTCTGGGCCGTGGGCTCGGGGCGCGAGTACGCGCTCGGCGCGATGCACGCGCATTACCCGCGCCTGAAGACCGCCGAGGCGATCGCGCGCGCGGGCATCGAGGCCGGCGCGACGTTCGACCGCAACTCGGCGCTGCCGATGACCGTCTACACGGTGACGCCGAAGGCCTGACGTGCGCGACGTCCACGCCGACGGCGGCCGCTGATGGCCACCGCCAGCCGATTCGCCGACGCGCTGTCGCGCTTCGTCTTCGAAGGCGCGGCGGTGCGCGGGGCGCTGGTCGGGCTCGACGCGACCCGCCGCGACATCCTCGCCTGCCGCGCCTACCCGCCGGCCCTGCGCCGCCTGCTGAGCGAGCTCCTCGCCGCGACCGCGCTGCTCGCCTCGACGCTCAAGTTCGACGGCAGCCTCATCCTCCAGCTCGCCGGCGACGGCCCGCTGCGCATGCTGGTCGTGGAGTGCGACGCGGCGCTGACGCTGCGGGCAACCGCGCAGTGGCAGGCCGAAGTGGAGACGCTCCCCGCCGATGCCGACCTGGCGACGCTCGCCGGCGGCCCGGCGCGCGCCCGGCTCGCGATCACCGTCGACCCCAAGGACGGCGGCCCGCTGTACCAGGGCATCGTCGGCCTCGAGACCGCCTCCGTCGCGACGCTGATCGAGCACTACCTGTCGTCGTCCGAGCAGATCGCGAGCCGGCTCGTGCTCGGCGCCGACGGCGACGGCGTGCGCGGGCTGCTGGTGCAGCGGATGCCCGGCGCCACCGCGGACGACGACGCGGCGTGGAAGAGCATCGACGCGGCCGCGCTCGCGCTCCCGGCCGCCGAACTCCTGGCCGCCGCGACGCCGGCGGCGCTGCTG
>CAWHVP010000013.1:0-117770 GCA_963832705.1 uncultured beta proteobacterium
TCCCCAATCCCTAGCACCTAGTCCCTAGTCACCTAGTCCCTCCTTAGTCCCGACTCCCCACCGCCACGATGGTCCCCTCGGCGATGGACTTCTCCACCGCCTCGATCGTCTTCTGCACGATGATCGCGTCGTCCATGTTCGACAGCGGCTGGCCGCCCTGCAGGCAGACGTCCACGAAGTAGCGATCCTCGTTGGTGATCGTCTCCTGGTAGGCCGTGTAGACCCGCGAGTGGGAGATGCCTTTCTTCGCCTCGACCCAATCCTGGTAGGTGTAGCGGGTCGTGCCGGCGGTGCCGATCACCTTGACCATGAAGGTCCAGGGGTCCGCCGAGAGGTCGTCGGCCGCGAAGCTGGCGCACAGATGGGCGATGCCGCCGCATTCCAGGTCCAGCAGCACCATCGCCAGGTCTTCCTTGGTGATCTGCTCGTAGTGCCGCATCGCCTTCATCGCCGTGGCGCGCACCGGGCGGCCCACCAGGTACATCATGGTGTAGATGTTGTGGCTGAGGATGTGGCGCACCATGCCGGGCAGGGTCGAAGCCCGCTCCTCGGAGTGGTGGATGTTGTACATCACGTAGCAGGAGACGACCTTGCCGATGTCGCCGTTCTCGATCAGCGTCTTGGCGCGCGCCAGGCTGGCCTCGTGGACCATGTTGAAGCCGGGCACGATCACGACGCCCTGGCGTTCGGCGATGGCCTTCATCTCCTCAACCTCGGCCACGGTGGCGGCCAGCGGCTTTTCCACCAGCACGTGCTTGCCGTGCTCCATCGCCAGCCTGGCGTATTCCAGGTGCGTGTCCAGGTCGGTGAGGACGAACACGGCGTCGATCTCGGGGTCCTTGACCAGGTCGAGCGGCGTCGCGTAGTTGCGGCAGCCGTACAGTGCGGCGCGCTCGCTGGCGCGCGACTGCGTGCGGTTCCACAGGCCCACGAGCGTTGCGCCTGGGATGGCCTTGACCGCCTTGGCGTGCAAGAGCGAGATTTCGCCCGCGCCGATGAAACCGATTCCAACAGGTTTTTGACTCGTCATCATGTCACCTCTTGTGGAAGAATGTCTTACCCCGGACAAGCCGGAACCCAATCGACCTTCACCACAAAGGCACGAAGCCACCAAGTACACAAAGACCAAGCTTCGTTTTGTGTTCCTTCGTGTCTTGGTGTCTTTGTGGTGAGGTCTTTTTGCTCGTTGTATAAGGATCTAACTCGCAAGCCGCTGGGTCTGAGCTGTCGATGTGGAAACGTTGCCACACGCTGGCCCAAGAGAGGGGTCTTCTCGGCGCAGTGCGCCAACGGAGACCCCTGATTGAGGCCGACCCGCTGCCGAAATTGGCAGGACTACACGCGGCGGCGCCGGCGGGCGTAGTCGAAGGTGATGGCGGCGAGCAGCACCAGGCTGATCACGATCTTGTGCCAGTAGGGATTGACGTTGAGCATGACCAGCACGTTCTGGAGGACGCCGATCAGCAAGGAGCCGACGAGGATGCCGATGACGCCGCCCTGTCCGCCCGAAAAGCTGACGCCGCCCAGGATCGCGGCCGTGATGGCCAGCAGCTCGTACCCTTCACCGGCGCCGGGATGGCCCAGGCTCATGCGCGCCGCCTGGATCATGCCGACGATTGAAGCGCAGACCACCGACACGACGTAGCACAGGATAATGCGGGCATCCACGTTCACACCGGAGAAGCGCGCCGCCTCGGCATTCCCGCCCGCCGCGTAGATCTGCCTGCCGATATAGGTGTAGCGCAGGACGAAGAAAGCGATGCCGGCGACGCCGGCGGCGATAACCACCGGGATCGGGATGATGTTGAAAACATAGCCTTGTCCCATCGCGGTGAACGCGCGCTCCAAAGCCCCGTGATCGGGAAGGCGTTCGTGATGACCAGGATGGCGCCGCGCGCCAGGCCCATGGTCACCAGCGTGATCAGGAAGCCGTGCATGTTCAGCTTCGTCACGAACAGGCCGTGATACATCCCGATCACCAGCCCGATCAGCAGCGTCAGGACGATGCTGAGCCAGATGGGCAGTCCCAGTTGATCATGAAGTAGGCCGACATGACACCGGCCAGGCCGATGATCGAACCGACCGAGAGATCAATGCCGCCGGTGAGGATGGTGAAGGACACGCCGATCGCGGCAATCGCCAGGATCGCGGTGTCACGCGTCATGATCTTGAGGTTCTCGATCTGCCGCCCCGATCAGGCGGGACGGGCAGTCCGTGCCAGTGGACCGTTGATTCCAGTGCCAGGCGGTTGGCGAAGTCAACGGTGACCCGGTCACCCTCCCACACTTCGATCATGGGCCCGGGGAACGCGTTGTTGTAGCCCCACAGTTCAGTCGTATGCCCAGCCACCAGCGAGGCCGCATAGGGGCGCCGCCACCAGCATTCCCTCGAATCGTCCGGCGACCGCAAACTGCCGTTGGCGAGGAGATCGAGGCTTTGCAGCGGCAACCCGGTCGGCCACGCCGATGCGGACGGACAGAACCTCTCCCGATCCGTCCGCCCATGCCCATGCCCGGGCATGCCTCATCATCTGGGCGGAGGCGCTGCTCGCCAACGCGAGCGACCGCACTCAGCGAAGCGGTTGCGGTGGCCTTGAGGAATTGACGGCGTTGCATGGTTTGCTCCTTTGTTTAAAAAAAAAAAAAAAAAAAAAAAAAAGGGGGGGTCAATCAAAAGGCGAGAAGAGGACCGGAATCAGGTGGAACAGCGTCCGGGGCCCTGGACCGGCTCGCTGTGGAAGTACACGCCGCAGGTGAATCGGCGACGCGGGGCGGTGCTGCCCACCTCGGCATCCTCGCGCTCCGAGGCGAGACGATTGAGATTCCGGGAGCATCCGCAGGGTGAGTTGGCGGGCACGTTTGTCCACCGCGGCGATCGCCTCGTCGGTCAGCCCCTCGTACATAGAGGCTGCGCTCGAGCTGCGGCGCGCGACGACCGAGCAGGTTATCGGTTGCGGCGGCCGCATGGTCGTGCAGGTTGTGGGCAAAGAAGAAGAGCTTCTCGTCGAGGCCGGCTTGAGGCACGAACGCGTCGGTGTTGAGGACGAGCCGGTCCTGCGAGTCGATGTGGACGATGCCCAGGCGCAGCCACTCGTCGAGGACGACGCGCGGAACGAAGATCGGGGTGGTCCTGCTCGCCACCAGATCCTCGAAGCACGCGGGCTCGCCGGGCGTGCGCACCCTCGACAGGGGTCGCGGCCGACCCTCTTCATCGTGGAACCTTTCGTCCGAGAGCCACGTCGTCACCAGCTTGCCGCCAAACGAAACCGTGTCGGGCACGAGTTCATCGATGGCCTGATCCGCGCCGCGCAGCCGCCGCACGTCCTTGCGGTGCACTCCCGAAATCAGGCTGACGCGGCTGTCGGTCGGAGTCTTGTCTCCGAGCCGGAATTCGCGGTCGGCGATCTCGACGAAGATGCCCTTCAGCAGCTCGGACACCAAGCGGATAGGTCACGCCGCTGGCGAGCATCAGCCGCACCAGCGGACGGAGCGTGCGCCGGAGCGCGCGCACCAGCGCCGGCGAAGGGGTCGTTCCATTGAGGAGGTTCATCGTGCAGGGGGGGCAGAAATCGCGTCCTGGGTTCGATGGTAGCCGAAATTCCTGTTGACGTGGGATATTTTCCCACATATAGTTGCGATGCGATGCACAAAGGGGCTGCGGCGCGAGCCATCTCGGACCCCCCCCGGTGGGAAGCAGTCCGCATCCCGATCGCACCGCTGCAGTGCCCGCCACTCCAATGCCGATGGCAAGGAAGTCCAGACCATGAACCCCTCCCATTTCCTTCGCATGCTTGCTCGCGGCCTGACCGCAGCGGCGGTATTCGCGCTCGCGGCCTGCGGAGGGGGCGGCGGGGGCGGCGGCGGCGGTACGGACCTCGCACCGGGGGCATCATCGGCGGAACCGGATTCAAAGGCCCGGTCGCCAACGCGACGGTCACCGCCTACGCCGTATCCGGGGGTTCCCCGGGCGCCCAGATCGGCACCGCGACCACCGATGCCAGCGGGAAGTTCAGCCTGTCGTCGGAGCTATTCCGGCCCGGTGATGCTCCAGCTTGTCGGGCGGCAGCTACATGGACGAAGCGACCGGACCACGATGACCATGGCCTCGGGTGACGTGATGACGGCCATCCTGCCCACCGTCGCGGCCGGGGCGACGATCAGCGGCATCCAGATGACGCCGGTCACCTCGATGGCGCAGACGATGGCCAACACCTGTCCGGCGGCATGACCGACGCCAACATCGCGGCCGCCAACACCGCCATCGGCACTATTTCATGGTCAGCGACATCCTGCACATCCAGCCGATGAATCCGCTGGTCGCGGGCTCCGGCAGCGCGGCCTCGCAGGACGCGATCAACTATGGGATGGCGATGGCCGCGATGTCCCAGTATGCCAAGGGCCAGGGCATGAGCGCCTCGTCGGCCATCGTGACGGCGATGATGAACGACGCATCCGATGGCATGATGGACGGCAGGATGGGCCAACGTCCGTGATGATGGGCGGCATGGGCAGCGGGATGGGGATGGCGATGCCCGGAACGCCGGAACCAGCGGTCTCGCCTCGGCGATGTCGGCCTTCGCGACCTCCGCGCAGAACAAGTCCGGCGTCTCGGCCTCGATGATGCAGCCGCTGATCAACCAGCTCGGCAGCTCCAACGGCCAGCTCTTTGCCGGGCGCGCCGACGGTCGGCAAAGGCATGATCGGCGGCACGGTATTCGACGGCACGACGCAGCAGGCGACGGTCCGGGCCTTCGCGATCAACAATGGCGTGATGGGTGCGCAGCTCGCCAGCGCGGCGACCGACGCCCAGGGTAACTTCACGCTGCCGATGGGCACCTACACCGGTCCCGTGATGCTGCAGGTGGTCGGCGGGACCTACACCGACGCGGCGACGGCAGGATGATGACCATGGGCGCCAGCGACGTCATGACGATGTCATGCCGACGATGCAGAGCGGTGCAACGTCAGCGGCGTCTGGGTCACGCCGATCACCTCGATGGCGCAGGCGCGCGCCCAGGCGATGCCGGGCGGCATGACCGACGCCAACATCATGGCGGCGAACACGGCGGTGGGCAATTACTTCATGGTGGGCGACATCCTCCACACGCAGCCGATGAATCCGTCGGTGCCGGGCTCGGCGGCGACGGCGACCCAGGACACGAAGAACTACGGGGCCGTATCGGCGCGATGTCCCAGTACGCCAGGGGCCTCGCCATGCCGATGTCTTACTCGTTCGTCACGGCGATGATGACGACGCCGCCGACGGCATCATGGACGGCAGGGCGACGGCGCCCGATCTCGATGTCGATGGGCGGGATGATGGGCGGATCGATGATGCAGCCGACCGCCGGCACCAGCGGCTTGGCAACGGCGATGGCGGGCTTCCTGGGGTCCAGCGCAAACCTCTCCGGCGCGACCGCCAGTGACATGGCCGCGTTGATGCAGAAGTTGAATTCGTCGAACGGCCTGCTGTAATAACCCGGACCGTGCCACCTGAAAGCCGGGCGGCGCCTACTGCGTTCCGTGGGCCGCCCGGCTTTAATACCGGCGGTAGGCGGGACCCTCGCCGCGCAACCACATCGTCCCGCTACGGGACCTGCCCTGCGGCCTCCCGCTTCGCGACGCCAGGAATGCGGCGGTCGTTGCGAACGTTCCCGGAAGGCGCCACTCATTGCGTTGGGGTGACACGAACGAACGCATGAGCTTGCGCGATTCAGGCAGCGCCCGCCGGCAGGGCCTTGCAGATCACGTCTTGGACTTTCGGGAGGACCATGGATGTGCACGATTTCCCACTTGCCGCCTCCAGACGCAAGACGGCCGTTTCGGTGCCGATCAGCCTGATTGGCTGCCGTCGTAACTGCCGCTCGCTTCAGTTTCGCCATGACCATCGCCATGTTTCCGGCGATTGCTCGTCTGGCGGGTTACTTTCGCCGACGGCCTTGGCGATTTCGCATCGGATTCGAAATGGTGCGACAGGTACTCCTCCCGCGACCGCTCGACGTACCCAATTCGAAGATCTGCACCTCGGCGTTGAGGGTCGCTGCGCTGCTCGATCACCATCGGCGATGGCGAGTGAGCTGCTCCACGGTGGCGGTCGGCTGGTCTCGGCCTGTGCAGGCGATGGCGACGTCAGGAGAACGATTAGCGCGGTCAGCAAGGTTCGCAAAGTGGTCTCCGATTCTAGAGTTTGACCCGGCTCGGCGAAGCGCGCTGGTGACCACGAAAACCGGCTCGGCGCCGATCGCCGCGCGGCAAAGACCAGTGAAAGCAGCAGGCCGCCCCGGCACCACTGCGGACCCCAGAACATGTAAGGTGTCAGCAACATCGGCGCAGTTGCGAGCCAGCGCAACTCGACGGAGGTGCCGTGGAACTATTCGGAAGTCGCCGCGCGCGCCCGGCGCTGTCCTCGTCCAGCGCCTGCCGGAATTCGATAGCCGCTCGCGCGTTCCGCCAACGGTGATGGCCACCGAGGCATCGGTTGGGGTATTCGGCCGACGCGTACCCTGCCAGAGGCGCGGGCGGCTGCCGCCGCCCCGCCCCGCTACGACTTCCCGAACACCTCGTTGCCCTGCTGCGAGACGCGGACGAACGTCGTCCGCTTCGAGAACTCGCGCAGCCGGCGCGCGCCGACGTAGGTGCAGGCCGAGCGCACGCCGCCCAGGATCTCCTGCGCGGTCCCGGCGACCGGGCCGCGGTACGGGACCAGCACTTCCTTGCCCTCGGCGGCGCGGTACTGCGCGACGCCGCCCGCGTACTTCTCCATCGCGGTCCGGCTGCTCATCCCGTAGAAGCGCTGGTACTTCTCGCCGTCGCGCTCGACGACGTCGCCCGCGCACTCGTCGTGGCCGGCGAACATGCCGCCCAGCATCACGAAGTCGGCGCCGCCGCCGAGGGCCTTGGCGACGTCGCCCGGCGTCGTGCAGCCGCCGTCGGCGCAGATGTGGCCCTCGAGCCCGTGCGCGGCGTCCGCGCACTCGATGATCGCCGAGAGCTGCGGGTAGCCGACGCCGGTCATCCTGCGCGTCGTGCACACCGAGCCCGGGCCGATGCCGACCTTGACGATGTCGGCGCCCGAGAGGATCAGCTCCTCGGTCATCTCGCCGGTGACGACGTTGCCGGCCATGATGACGAGGTGCGGGTAGCGCTCGCGGATCTTCGCGACGAAGCGCACGAAGCTCTCGGTGTAGCCGTTGGCGACGTCGATGCAGACGTAGCGGATCGCCGAGTCGGCGCCGGTGCCCGCGGCCTCCATCACGCGCGCGAACTTGTCCTCGTCGGCTGGCGCGATGCCCATCGAGTAGAACGCCGCCGACTTGCGCTCGAGGGCCCTGAAGAACGCGACGCAGCTCGTCGACCGCGTAGTGCTTGTGCAGCGCGGTCGACAGCTGAAGCCGTCGAGCGCGCGCGCCATCTCCAACGTGCCGGTCGTGTCCATGTTGGCGGCGATGATCGGCACGCCGTGGTAGTCGACCTGCGCGTGGCGGAAGCGGAACTCGCGCGAGATGTCGACGTTGGAGCGCGTGGACAGCGTGCTGCGTTTGGGACGGATCAGCACGTCCTTGAAGTCCAGCCTGACCTCGGTCTCGATGCGCATCGGGGCTCCTTGCGCCGGATGGCGGGCGAGAAAAAACGCCGGGCCCGGGGCGGGCGCGGCGTTGACGGATTCTGCGGCAACGCCACGACGCGCCAAGGCGGTCAGCCGCGCCGCGGCGCCCGCGCGGACGCCGCCGGACGGCGATGCTGCCCCCGCTCCGCGCGCAGCCGATAGAATGCGAGGCGCTGCGCTGCCGCGCCGCCGGGACGGCCGGGCAACGGTAGGCGGACGGGCGGGCAGCAGCGAGGACGGCATGCGCATCCTGATGACCGGCGCGACCGGCCTGATCGGCCGTGAACTGGGCAAGGCCTCGTGGACCGCGGCGACACGCTCGTCTGCCTGGTGCGCGACTGGAACGCGGCGCGGCGACGGCTGCCGTTTCCCGCCGATCTGCCATGCCTGGGACCACACGCGCCGGTGCCGGCCGCGGCGCTGCACGGGGTCGATGCCGTCGTGAACCTGGCGGGCGAACCAGTGGCCGACGCGCGCTGGACGCCGGCAGCGAAGGCGCTGATCCGCGACTCGCGCGTGCTGGGCACGCGGCAGCTGGTGCGGGCGGTGCAGGAGCACGGCGCGGGCGTGGCAATGTTCGTGCAAGGCTCGGCCAGCGGCTACCACGGCGACCGCGGCGACGAACGCTCACGGCCTCCAGCGCAAGGGCGGGGTTCCTGGCCGATGTCGTCGCAGGCCTGGGAGGCCGAGCTCGCCGCTGGCGCGAGCAGCGACCCGTCTGCGCGTGCCGGTCGTGCGCACCGGCATCGTGCTGGCGCGCGAAGGCGGTGCGCTGGCCGCAGATGCTGCCGCTGTTCAGGCTCGTCGCGGGCCGGCTGGGCGGCGGCCGGCAGTGGATGAGCTGGATCCACCTCGACGACATCGTCGGCCTGTTCCTGCATGCGCTGGACCCGCAGCCGCGGGCGTGCTGGAGGGCGTGGCGCCGCAGCCGGTGACCAATCGGCAGTTCACGACGGCGCTGTTGCCGCGCCCTGGGAGTGTTCGAGAACCTGCCGGTGCCCACGCTGGCGATCCAGGCCCTGTTCGGCGAGCGGGCCGCCATCGTGCTCGGCAGCACGCGCATCGAGCCGCTGGCCACGCTGGCGGCGGGCTTCGGATTTCGCTTCGACACGGTCGAGCAAGCGCTCGACGACCTGCTGGTGCCGCTGCGCGGCGGCCTGGCAGAGGGGGTGGGAGCAGTGGCTGCCGCGCGCCGCAAGGACATCTGGCCGTTCTTCTGCGACGCGAACAACCTCGAGGACATCACGCCGCCGTTCCTCGGCTTCCGAGGTGCTCGGCCCGTCGACGCCGGAGATCGGCGTCGGCACGCTGATCGACTACCGGCTGAAGCTCAAGGCAGTGCCGCTGAACTGGCAGACCCGCATCGACGCCTGGGACCCGCCGCGCCGTTTCGTCGACCTGCAGGCGAAGGGGCCGTATGCGCTGTGGCATCACACGCACGACTTCATCCCGCTGGGAGCGGCACGCTGATGCGCGACACGGTTCGCTACCGCTTGCCCGCGGGCTGGCTCGGCCGCCCGGCCGGCGGCTGCAAGGTGGCGGCGTATGTCGATCGAATCTTCGACTTCCGCTCGCGCAAGATCGACGAACGGTTCGGCGGCGGGCGCTGAGCGCAGCGGCTGCCCGACCTCAGCGCGGCGCGGCCGCGCGTTGTCCCGCGACGTGGGCGGCGATCAGCCGCCGCGCCCGCGTGCGCAGCAGCGCGCCGCCCTCGTCCAGCAGCCACAGCCGGCGACCAGGCCGGCGACGAAGACGCAGGTGCCCAGCGCCGCCGACGCCGGCGTGAGGCCGGCGCGCAGCGCGCGGTCCCGCCTCGCGCGGGCATAGAGCCTGCGCAGCTTCGCCTCCAGCTCCTGCCAGCCCTGGATCTGGCGGCGCGAGCTCGGGCGCGAGCTCGTCCACGTACTCGCACTTGAGCAGCATGATCTCGAAGGTCTGGCGCGTCGTCTCGTCGTTCGCGACCGCGTCCAGCACTGGCGCAGGAAGCGCTCGACCGCGGCCAGCGGGTCGCCTCGCCGGATCGCCAGCGACGCGTAATCGGTGCGCTCGACCAGCGGCACGCTGACCTGGACGCGCATCGCGTCGAACAGCGCCGTCTTGTTGTCGAAGTGCCAGTAGATCGCGCCGCGCGTGACGCCCGCCTCGGCGGCGACGTGCTCCAGCGTGGCGCGCGTGACGCCGCAGCGCGCGAACACGCGCCGCGCGGCCGCGAGGATCGCCTGCCGCGTCGCCTCCGATTCCTGCTTGGTCCTGCGCATCGACGAAAGCCCCGCTCGTCTGTGCAAATTTACATACAGTCGTGATTGTATATAATGTCGATTGCAGCGCACCCTGCTGCGACTGGGGTCCCCGATGCCGCTCCTCCCCCGCCGCTCCTCCGCGATTGCCCGCCGCGCCGCTCCCGCGTCCGGTCCGCGTTCGAAGACCCGATCCCCTCCCTCGCCGCGCCCGCGCTGCTGCTCGCGCTGGCGCTGGCGCTGTCGGCTGCGGCAGGGAGGGCGCGCGCGCCCGCGCCCGCGCGCCGGCGCGCCGCGCCGCTGCGGTCGCCGGTCACCGTGCAGACGCGTCGCCCGCAGCGCGTGCCGATCGTCTTCGACACCGTCGGCCAGGTCGAGGGCTCGAAGCGAGGTCGAGGTCCGCGCGCGCGTCTCCGGCATCCTGCAGAAGCAGCTGTACAGCGAGGGCGAGCCGGTGCGCGCCGGCGCGCCGCTGTTCCAGATCGACCGCGCGCCGTTCGAGATCGCGCTGGCGCAGGCGCAGGGCGCAGCTCGCGCAGGAGCAGGCGCGCAACGAGCAGGCGCAGCGCGAGGCGGCGCGCCTGAAGCCGCTGGCCGCGGAGCGCGCGATCAGCCAGCAAGGAATACGACGACGCGACTTCGGACGCTGAAGCTCGTCGGACGGCCGCGCTGCAGCGGCCGAGGCGAAGGTGCGCGAGGCCGAGCTCAACCTGTCCTACACCTGCGTCGCCGCGCCGGTCGCCGGCGTCACCGGCCGCGCCGAGCGCTCCGAAGGCAGCCTGATCACCGCCGGCGCCGACGGCAGCCTGCTCACGACGCATCAACCAGGTCGACCCGATCTGGGTGCGCTTCAGCCTCGCGGAGTCCGAGCTCGCCAAGCTGCCGCCGGGCGGCTGCGCGCGGCACGGCACGGTCGAGGTGCAGCTCATCGCTGCCCGACGGCACGCGCTATCCGGTCAAGGGCCGGCTCAATTCGCGGCGACCGCCGATCGACGCCCGGCTCGGCACGCAGCAGCTGCGCGCCGAGTTCGCCAATCCGCAGCTGGCAGCTGCTGCCCGGCCAGTTCGTGCGCGTGCAGGTGACCGCCGGCGCAGCGCGACAACGTCGTTCCTGGTGCCGCAGACGGCGGTGATGCAGACGGAGACAGGGCTACCTCGTGTTCGTCGTCGACACGGAGGGCAAGGCCGCGCTGCGGCCGGTGCAGATCGGGCGACTGGATCGGCACCGACTGGGTGGTGCTCGGCGGGCCTGCAACGCCGGCGACCGCGTCATCGTCGACAACCTGATCAAGATCCGGCCCGGCGCCGCGGTGACGCCGCGGCCGCGCCCGCCGCCGGCGGCGGCGGCGCGCCGCCGGCCGCGCCGGCAGCCGCCGCGCCAGCCGCCGGCCGCGCGAAGTAGCTGAGCGCGCCATGTCCCGCTTCTTCATCGAGCGGCCGATCTTCGCCGGCGGTCATCGCGATCATCATCATGCTCGCCGGCCTGATCGCCGCGCAGGTGCTGCCGGTCGCGCAGTATCCCGAGATCGCGCCGCCCACGGTCACCATCACCGCCAACTACCCGGGCGCCAGCGCCGAGACGCTCGCCGAAGACGGTCGCCGCGCCGATCGAGGAGCAGCTCTCGGGCGTCGAGAACCTGATCTACTTCAGCTCGAGCTCGTCGTCCAACGGCGCGCTCGACGATCACCGCCACCTTCGAGGTCGGCACCGACATCGACAAGGCGATCGTTCAACGTCAACAACCGCGTGCAGATCGCGCTGCCGCGCCTGCCCGACGACGTGCGCCGCAACGGCGTGGTGGTGCAGAAGCGCTCGACCGACATCCTGCTCGTGGTCGCGCTGCAGCTCGCCCGACGCCGCGCTACGACACGCTGTTCCTGTCGCAACTACGCGACCGTCAACGTGCTCGACGAGCTCAAGCGCGTGCCGGGCGTGGCCGACGCGCACGATCTTCGGCGCGCGCGACTACTCGATGCGCATCTGGCTGCGAGCCGGACCGATGGCGCAGCTCGGCGTCACCACCACCGACGTCGCCGCCGCGATCCGCGCGCAGAACGCGCAGTACGCCGCCGGCAAGATCGGCGCCGGAGCCGGCGCCCGCCGGGCCAGCCGCTCGTCTACACGGTCACCGCGCGCGGCCGGCTGATCGAGCCCGAGGAGTTCGGCAACATCGTGCTGCGCTCGAGCGGCCCGGCGGCGTGCTGCGCCTGAAGGACGTCGCCCGCATCGAGCTGGGCGCGCAGCAGCTACGACGCCGTTCACCACGCTCGACGGCAAGCCGACCATCGGCATCGCCGTGTTCCTGCAGTCGGGCGCCAACGCGCTCGACGTCGCCGACGCGGTGCGCGCGCGCGATGGACCGAGCTGTCGAAGGCGCTTCCCGCAGGGCGTCGACTACCTGATCCCGTTCGACACCACGCGCTTCGTCGCAGGCGTCGATCCACGAGGTGATCAACACGCTGCTCGAGGCCGCGGCGCTGGTGCTGCTGGTCGTGTTCGTGTTCCTGCAGAGCTGGCGCGCGACGCTGATCCCGATGATCGCGGTGCCGGTGTCGCTGATCGGCACGTTCGCCGGCCTGTGGCTGTTCGGCTTCTCGATCAACACGCTGACGCTGTTCGCGATGGTGCTGGCCATCGGCATCGTGGTCGACGACGCCATCGTGGTGCTGGAGAACGTCGAGCGGCTGATGCGCGAGCGCGAGCCTGTCGCCGCAGCGAGGCGGCGATCGAGGCGATGCGCGAGGTGACCGGCGCGATCATCGCCATCGAGCTGGTGCTGGTGCGCGGTGTTCATCCCGGTCGCGTTCCTGGGCGGCCTCGCCGGCACAGCTCTACCAGCAGTTCGCGGTGACGGTGGCCATCGCGGTGGTGATCTCCGGCATGATCGCGCTGACGCTGACGCCGGCGCTGTGCGCGCTGCTGCTCAAGCCGGCAGCACAAGGAGACCGCGCTGTTCCAGCCCGTTCAACCGCGGCTTCGCGCTGGCTCACCGCGCACTACCTCGGCGGCGTGCAGCCTCGCGCTGCGCCAGGTCGGTCGCGTCGCTGCTGCGTCTTCGCGGCGGTGATCGTCGGCTGCGTCGGCTGCTGTTCATGCGCGTGCCCGGCAGCTTCGTGCCGCCCGAGGACCAGGGCTACTTCTTCGGCGCGATCGTCGCTGCCCGACGGCGCGACGCTCGGAGCGCACCGGCGCAAGGTCGGCGCCGCAGCTGCAGAAGATGCTGGCGGAGCACCCGGCGGTCGAGCACGTGTTCGTCGTCAACGGCTTCGACCTGATCGGCGGCGGCAACAAGACCAACGCGGCGACGATGTTCATCCCGCTCAAGCCCTGGGACGAGCGCACGGCAGACGCGCCGCAGGACGTGGCGCAAGTACGTGTCGGCAAGGGCGCGCGCATGCCGCGACGGCATCGTGCTCGCCTTCAACCCGCCGCCGATCCGCGGCCTGGGCACCGCCGGCGGCTTCGAGGTCTACGTGCAGGACCGCGCCGACGCGGACCCGAAGAAGCTCGACGCAGGTGCTGCAGGACTTCATGGCCGAGCTGCGCAAGCGCCCGCGAGCTGCGCCGGCATCAACACCTTCTTCCGGCCCGACCGTGCCGCAGCTGCTTCGTCGAGGTCGACCGCGAGAAGGCGATCGCGCTGGGCGTGCCGGTCAGCGACGTGTTCGACGCGCTGCAGAGCACGATGGGCGCGCTCTACGTCAACGACTTCAACAAGTTCGGCCGCACCTACCGCGTGCAGATGCAGGCCGACGCGCGCGTACCGCGCGCAGCCCGAGGACCTGGGCAACGTCTACGTGCGCTCGGCGGCGCGGCGACATGATTCCGCTCAAGGCGCTGCTGCACGATCAAGCGCGATCGTCGGCCCGGAGCAGATCGAGCGCTACAACGGCTTCATCGCCGCCAAGGTGCTGGGCGGCGGCGCGCCGGGCTGCAGCTCGGGCGAGGCGATCGCCGCGGTCGAGGAGGTCGCCGCCAAGGTCGCTGCCGCCGGGCTACACGATCGCGTGGACCGGCCAGGCGTTCCAGGAAAAGCGCACCGGCACGGCGTCGATCATCGCGTTCGCGCTTCGCGCTGCGTGATGGTGTTCCTGATCCTCGCGGCGCAAGTACGAGCGCTGGTCGCTGCCGGTCGCGGTGCTGCTCGCCGTGCCGTTCGCGCTGCTCGGCGCGCTGCTCGCGGTGCTGCTGCGCGGCATGAGCAACGACATCTACTTCCAGATCGGCCTGGTGGTGCTGATCGGCCTGGCGGCGAAGAACGCGATCCTGATCGTCGAGTTCGCGGCGCAGGACATGGCGCAAGGGCATGACGCGCGCGCGAGGCGGCGATCGAGGCGGCGCGCCTGCGCTTCCGGCCGATCGTGATGACCTCGCTCGCCTTCGTGCTGGGCGTGCTGCCGCTGGTGTTCGCCACCGGCGCCGGCGCCGCGGCGCGGCGGTCGATGGGCACCGGCGTGTTCGGCGGCATGCTGGCCGCGACCTTCGTCGCCACGATCTTCGTCCCGCTGTTCTTCGTGCTGCTCGACTGGCGGCGCCGCCGCGCGACGACGCCGCTGGCGCCGCGGCGAGGAGGCGACGACATGAGTGCGAAGCCCGCCCGCCGCTGCGCGCACTCTCCGCCCGCGAGGACGGCGCGCGTGAGCGCGCCGGTCACGCTGCGTCGCCGCCGGCTCGCGTCCTGCTCGGCCGGCGCTGCTGCCGCCGGCTGCATGGTCGGCCCCGACTACCAGCGGCCGGCCGTCGACCTGCCCGGCCGCCTATCCGGTCGCGCGCGGCCGACGTCCGCCGCCGCCGACCGCCGTGCGCAGCGACTGGTGGACGCTGTTCGGCGACCCGGTGCTCGACGAGCTCGTCGACGACGGCGCTCGCGCGACAACACCGACGTGCATGACGCCGTCGCGCGCATCGAGGAGGCCGACGCCAACCTGCGCGAGGTCGACGCCGCGCTCTTCCCCGAGATCGACCTCAACGGCGCGGCCGTGCGCGCGGCGCGCGAGCTACGCGGTGCGCGATGCCGCCGCCCTCGTCCGTGCCGACGCGTACGCAACGACGTCCGCCTCGCGCTGTCGCCGTCGTACGAGATCGACTTCTGGGGCAAGCTGCGCCGCGGCTCGGAAGCGGCGCGCGCGCAGGCGCTGGGCTCGCGCTACGCGAAGGACGTCGTCGACGCTCTCGCTCGCCGGCCTGACGACGCAGGCGTATTTCTCGCTGCGCTCGCTCGACGCGCAGATCGCGACTGACGCGCAACACGCTCGCGACGCGCGGCGAGGACTGTCGCTCGTCG
This sequence comes from uncultured beta proteobacterium, assembly GCA_963832705.1. Taxonomy (GTDB): domain Bacteria; phylum Pseudomonadota; class Gammaproteobacteria; order Burkholderiales; family Casimicrobiaceae; genus CAIWHR01. The sequence continues at coordinate 15,128 of CAWHVP010000013.1, forward strand.
CCCGCCGCGTCGACGCCGGCTACGCGTCCGAGCTCGACCTGCGCCAGGCCGAGGGCGCGCGCGCCGATGCCTCGGCGCAGCTGAAGGAACTGCGCGCCAGCGCGCGCTGGTCGAGCACCAGCTCGGCGTGCTGACCGGCAGGCTCGATCTGGCGCTCGCGCCGGGCGACCTGGCGCGGCTGCCGCTGCCGCCGCTGCCGCCGCCGGGCCTGCCGTCGAGCGCTGCTCGAGCGCCGCCCCGACGTGCGCCTGGCCGAGCAGAACCTGGTCGCCGCGAACGCGCTGGTCGGCGTGGCGGTCGCGCCGCGATGTTCCCGACGATTTCGCTGACCGGCAACTACGGCGGCGAGAGCACGGCGCTCGCCTCGCTCTTCACCGGGCCGGCCGCGATCTGGTCCATCGGCGTCGGGCTGACGCAGCCGATCTTCGACGCCGGCACGCCTCGCGGCGCTCGCCGATGCCGAGCGCGCGCGCTACAAGCAGGCGGTCGCGACCTACGAGCAGACGGTCCAGACCGCGTTCCGCGAGGTCGCCGATGCGCTCGACAACGTCGCGCAGTTCGCCGCGACCGAGACCGACCTGCAGGCGAGCGTGCAGGTCGGCGCGCGAGGCGCTGCGCCTGGCCAATCGCCGCTACGAGGCCGGCTACTCGGGCTATCTCGAAGTGCTGGAATCGCAGCGCCAGACCAACACCAGCGAGATCCTGCTGATCCGCAAGCGCCAGGCGCTGCTGTCCGCCGACGTCGACCTGATGACGGCGCTGGGCGGCGGCTGGCAGCCGGCGCGGACGGCGGCGGCCAAGTAACGCGCGGCCGCCGGGCAAGTCCGCTCGCCGCCGGCAGGCACGGTCCGGCGCGCGGTCGCCGCGTTCGCGGCGCCTCCGAACGATTGGGCGCTGCGGCGTTCCCGGCCCCCGCTTATGCGCGCAAGCGCACAGACGTCGCCATCGCGCGTCACCTACGATGGCGCGGTCAATGCCCGATCGACCCTGGGCGCCGCACGAGATACTCGATCGTGTTCGGCAACGATGTTGGCGCTGACGTTCGGTGCTTTGTCGAGAGGTGAAGATGGTACGAGCAGCGACAACACGCGGCGCGGCGGCCAGGGCGGTCGCCGGCGCCGACACGATCGAGATCAAGGCCACGCTTGCCGACCACAGGGTCGCGCAGGCGCTGGCGCGCTTCGGTCTCACCGCGAGCAACGACGAGACGCGCTACATCTATTTCTTCGACACGCCCAGGCTCGACCTGCTGCGCGCCGGCATCATTGCGCGCGCCCGCCGCGTCGTCGGCGACGCCCACGACAGCACGGTGAAGCTCCGGCCGGTCGATCCCAGGGACATCCCGCGGAAGTGGCACAAGTTCCGCGACTTCAAGATCGAGGCGGACGCGAGCGAGGCGAAGATGGTCCGGTCGGCGTCGTTCTCGATGCCGGTGAGCAAGGGACTGATCAAGCGCGTCGCCGACGGCAGGAAGCCGATCGCCGGGATCTTCTCCGCGGAGCAGGAGGATTTCCTGATGAGCATGGCGGGCCGCGCGATCGATTTCGCGAGCCTGGCCGTGCTCGGGCCGCTGGTCGCCCAGCGCTGGGAGTTCGTGGATCCGGGCTGCCCCTGGCCGATCACCGCCGAGCTGTGGAAGCGCGGGGACGGCAAACGGATGATGGAAGTCTCGATCAGGGCGCCTGCCGCGCAGGCCGCGGCCGCCGTGGGCGGCTTCATGGCCTTCCTGCAGGAGGTCGGCGTCGAGCGCGACGAGAGCCAGCAGACCAAGACGCGCTGGGCGCTCGACTATTACGTCGGGAAGCTCTCGCGTGCGCCGGCGCCACCCGCTACGCGCGCTTCTTCTTCGCCGCGGTAGCGGCCCGCGGCTTCGCCCGCGGGCGCCGCGCCGCGGGTTCGGCGGGCGGCAGGATCTTGCGCAGCACCGCCTCGCAGGTCTCGGGCGACATGTACTTCGGCACCGGGTAGTTGGTGTCGGCCTCCCAGCACGCGTCCTTCGCCAGCGCGGGGATGTCGGCGGCACGCAGCGCGTCGAGGTGCGCCGGGATGCCACGTCGCGGTTCAGCGCCTCGACCGAGGCGATGAACTTGGCGGCGAGGGCCGCCGGCCGCTCGCCCACCTTGCCCGCGCCGGCGCGCACCGCCAGCACCGCGAGCTTCTTCGTGATCGCGGGCGCGAGGAACGCCAGCACGTGCGGCAGCACGATCGCGTTGGCGAGGCCGTGCGGCGTGTGGTACCTGCCGCCGAGCTGGTGCGCGATCGCGTGCACGTAGCCGACGTTGGCGCGCGTGAACGCGAGCCCGGCCCAGGTCGCGGCCAGCGACATCTGCTCGCGCGCCACGAGGTTCGTGCCGTGGCGGCAGGCGACGCGCAGGTTCGCGTAGATCGTGCCCACGGCCGCCAGCGCCATCCGGTCGGTGTAGTCGGTCGACCAGTTGCCGACGTAGGCCTCGACGGCGTGCGTCAGCGCGTCCATGCCGGTCGCCGCGGTCACCGCCGGCGGCAGCCCGGTCATCAGGTTCGGGTCCAGCGCCGCCATCGACGGCACGAGCCGCGTGTCGGCGATCACCAGCTTCTTGTGCGTCTTCGGGTCCGACACCACGGCGGCCACCGTCACCTCGGAGCCGGTGCCGGCGGTCGTCGGGACCGCGTAGATCGGGACCGGCGAGCGCAGGCCCTTGAAGTAGCCGACGAGCTTCAGCGGCGGCTTCTTGTTGGCCACGGCGAGCGCGATGGCCTTCGCCGCGTCCATCGGCGACCCTCCGCCGAACGCGACGACGGCGTCGCAGCCGTGCTTCTGGTAGAACGCGATGCCCTGCTCGATCAGCGGGACCGGCGCGTCGGGCGTGACCTCGTCGAACACGACGTGCGCGGTGCCGCCCGCGGTCAGCGCCTCGATCAGCGCGTTCGGCAGGCCCATGCCCGCGACCACCTTGTCGGTGACGATCAGCACCTTGCGGTGGCCGAAGGCGCAGATCGCCTGCCCCAGCCGGCGGCTCGCTCCCGGCCCGACCAGCAGCATCGGCTGCGGGATCGGCAGCAGCCCGGTCACCACGCCCGCCGCCCGCATCGCCGTCGACAGCCCGACCGACCGCACGACGTCCCCGACCACCCCCGGCATCTCGATCATGTTCGCTCCCGCCCGTTTCCCGTTGCCACCGACGTTCCGTCTGCCAGATTGCACCAAACCGCGCGGCCGGGCCACGAGAGCGCGCCATTTTGTCGACCAGGATCAAAGGATGGTGCGATTCGGCCGCGAATCCGGCGGCGCCGGGCGCCGGGACCGGCGTCGCGGGGCGGCGATCGCCGTAGAATTGAAGCGACTTGTCCCGGGGCGCGGATGGCCCCGGCGGCGGCACGCACGAAAGGGGGAATCGCATGAAACGAGTCGTCGGCATCAGCCTGGGCGCAGGCGATCAGGATTTCGAGTTCAACGCCCGCTTCATGGGCCAGCGCTTCAACGTCCGCCGGCTCGGCACCAACGGCAGTGAACGCAACGCGGTGAAGCTGCTGCGGGAATGGGAGCCGCACGCCGACGCGATCGGCCTCGGCGTCGTCAAGGACAGCTACACGGTCGGCTCGCGCCGCTACGTCGAGAAGGACAGCACGCGGCTGAAGGACCTCGTGACGGGCATCCCGGTCACCACCGGCGGCCGGCTCGGCGACATCCTGCAGGAGTGGGCGCTGCGCCACGTGCAGGTCAAGCTCGGCAACTACTTCAACAACGCCAACGTCCTGTTCTTCTCGGGCATGACCAACTACAAGCTGGCGCTGGCGATGTCCGAGTACACGCAGAACCTGCAGTTCGCCGACGCGCTGCTGCAGCTCGGCGTGCCCAAGATGCTGGGCGCGCTCGACACGCTGGAGCTCTACGCCAGCGGCGCGCACTACGTGACCGACCGCGCGCCGGCCGGGCTGATGGAGTCGGCCCCGGTGAAGGAATGGACGCGGTTCATGCTGCAAGCGCGCGATGCAGGAGGCCTCGGTCATCGTCGCGCCGGTGCACGAGCTCGACCGCTTCGGCCCCGAGGAGCTCGACGGCAAGACGATCATCACCTCGACGGTCAACGACAAGCGGATCGCCGCTTCAAGCGCAAGCGCGTCGCGATGGTCATCGACGGCGCGCCGCTGCTGTTCGGGCACGTGCTGTCGCCGTCGAGTCCTCGACGCGATGATCCTCGCCGCCATCGAGAAGGACCCCGACGACATCCTCGAGGACGACTACCTCGAGATCATCACCGACCTCGAGCTCGAGCCGCGCATCATCTACCCGGGCGGCTACCGCCGCGTCAACCGCTTCGCGTTCGTGATCCACCCGCTGTCGCAGGAATACTTCAAGAACATCAAGCCGATCGAGCTGCTGTCGCAGGTCTCGCCGCCGGTGTTCCTGGACACGCTGGAGAAGGCGATGGCCTACGCGCCGCCGTTCGTCTACTCGAAGGTCACCGGCATCAAGTCGCCGACCGGCGTCGAGGCCGAAGGCTGGCTGATCTCGGTCGGCGGCACGCCGAAGGAGATCATGAGCCACGACCCCGAGTTCACCTACCGCCGGCTGCTCGACGCCGCGCGGATGGCGAAGGGGCTGGGCGCGCAGATCATGGGCCTGGGCGCGTTCACCAAGGTCGTCGGCGACGCCGGGCTCACGGTGGCCAAGCGCGCGACGATCCCGATCACGACGGGCAACAGCTACAGCGCGTCCGGCGCGCTGTGGGCCGCGCACGACGCGGTGCTGCGCCTCGGCCTCGTGCCGACGCCGAAGGACGGCGGCAAGGTGCAGTTCAAGGCGATGGTCGTCGGCGCCACCGGCGCCATCGGCTCGGTGTGCGCGCGGATGCTGGCGATGGTCGCCGAGGAGGTCTACATGGTCTCCCCGGAGACCGCCAAGCTGCTGTCGCTGAAGACGTCGATCCTGAAGGAGACGCCCGACGCGAAGCTGTTCCTGTCCTCGCGCGCCGACAAGGACATCGCCGACATGGACATGATCGTGACGGCGACCTCGGGCGCGGGCAAGAAGATCCTCGACATCATGAAGGTCAAGCCCGGCTGCGTGATCACCGACGTCGCGCGGCCGCTCGACCTGCCGCCGTCCGAGGTCGCCAAGCGCCCGGACGTGCTGGTCATCGAGTCCGGCGAGATCCTGATGCCGGGCGACGTGTCGATGAAGAACATCGGCCTGCCCAAGGACGTCGCCTACGCCTGCCTCGCCGAGACGATCGTGCTGGCGCTCGAGGGCCGCTTCGAGAACTTCACGGTCGGCCGCAACATCGAGTGGGAGAAGGTGCGCGAGATCTACCGGCTCGGCTTGAAGCACGGGATGAAGCTCGCCGCGATCTCCGGCGTCAACGGGCCGTTCACCGACGCCGACATCCGGCGCGTGAAGAAGCTCGCGCTCGAGGCGCGCGCCGCGAACGCCGCCGCCGCTGCCGCCGCCGCGGCGAAGAAGGCGGAGGCCGCGAAGCGGGCCGCGGCGGCACGGAAGGCGAAGGCAGAAAAGGCGGCGAAGGCCGCGACGGCAGCGGCCGCAGCGCCGGCGGCCGCGGCGAAGCGCCGCGAAGCCGCCCGGCGAAGGAGCCGGCCGGCGAAGCCGCAGCCGAAGAAGCCGCGCGCCGCCGCGAAGTAAGTCCGTGTCCGACGCGACCGCCGACGACCAGCGCGGCACCCGGCCCGCCGACGATCGCCATCTCTGGCTCGAGGAGGTGACCGGCGACGCGGCGCTCGCCTGGGTGCGCGCACGCAACGCCGAGAGCGCGAACGTCCTGCAGACGGGCGACTTCGCGGCGCTCGAGCAGCGCATCCTCGCCATCCTCGATTCGGATGCGCGCATCCCGGACCTGACGAAGCTGGGGTCCCGGTACTACAACTTCTGGCGCGACGCGACGCACCCGCGCGGCGTCTGGCGCCGGACCACGCTCGACGAGTACCGCAAGGCGCAGCCCGCCTGGGAGACGGTGATCGACCTCGACGCCCTGGCGGCGGCGGAGGGCGAGAACTGGGTCTGGCAGGGCGCGGAATGCCTGAAGCCCGCGTGCCGGCGCTGCCTCGTCTCGCTGTCGCGCGGCGGCGCCGATGCGCGCGTGGTCCGCGAGTTCGACCTCGAGGCGAAGTCGTTCGTCCGCGACGGCTTCTCGCTGCCCGAAGCCAAGAGCTCGGTCGCCTGGCTCGACGCCGACCGGCTCTACGTCGGCACCGATTTCGGACCCGGCTCGATGACCGCGTCGGGCTACCCGCGCATCGTCAAGGTCTGGCGGCGCGGCACGCCGCTCGAGGCCGCCGACACCATCTTCGAGGGCCGCACCGAGGACGTCTGGGCCTTCGGGTTCCGCGACCCGACGCCGGGATTCGAGCGCGATTTCGTCGTCCGCGGCCTCGCGTTCTTCGCCGACGAGCTCTTCGTCCGGCACCGCGGCGAGTTCGTCCGCGTCGACAAGCCCGACAGCGCGATCGCGTCGGCCCACCGCGACCTGCTGCTGCTGAAGCTGCGGGACGACTGGACGATCGGCGCGACGACCTACCCCGCCGGCGCGCTCCTCGCCGCCGACTTCGACGCCTTCCTGGACGGAGAGCGGCGCCTCGACGTGCTCTTCGCGCCGACCGCGCGCACGTCGCTGGTCGACTTCAGCCCGACGCGCAACCACATCCTCCTCAACACGCTGGACGACGTCCGCAGCCGCGTCCACGTGCTGACGCGCGATGCCGGCGCCTGGGTGCGCGAGTCCCTGCCCGGCGTTCCCGAGCTCGACACCGTCAGCGCGCACGCCGTCGATGCCGACACGTCGGACGACTACTGGATGAGCGTCACCGGCTATCTCACCCCGACCAGCCTCTTCCTCGGCACCGTCGGCGCCGGCGCGCCGGAGAAGTTGAAGGCGCTGCCGGCGCTCTTCGACGCCGGCGGCCTCGAGGTGAGCCAGCACCACGCGGCGTCGCGCGACGGGACGAGGATTCCGTACTTCCAGGTGGCGCGCGCCGGGCTCGTGCTCGACGGGAACAACCCGACGCTCCTCTACGGCTACGGCGGCTTCGAGGTGCCGCTGCTGCCCGCCTACAGCGGCGACATCGGCGTAGCGTGGCTCGAGCAGGGCGGCGTCTTCGTCGTCGCCAACATCCGCGGCGGCGGCGAGTTCGGGCCGCAGTGGCACCAGGCGGCGCTGAAGGCCAACCGCCCCCGCGCCTACGAGGACTTCGCCGCCGTCGCCGAGGACCTCGTGCGCCGGAAGGTCACGGCGCCGGCGCGCCTCGGCATCCAGGGCCGGAGCAACGGCGGCCTGCTCGTCGGCAACATGCTCACGCGCCGGCCCGATCTCTTCGGCGCGGTCGTGTGCGGCGTGCCGCTGCTCGACATGCGGCGCTTCCACCTGCTGCTCGCCGGGGCGAGCTGGGTCGCGGAGTACGGCAATCCCGACGACCCGGACGAGTGGGCGTTCATCCGCACGTTCTCGCCGTACCACAACGTCGACGACGGCGTGCGGTACCCGCCGGTGCTGTTCTTCACCTCGACGCGCGACGACCGCGTGCATCCCGGCCACGCCCGCAAGATGGCGGCGCGGATGCGCGACGCCGGCCAGGACGTCCTGTACTACGAGAACATCGAGGGCGGTCACGGAGGTGCGGCCGACAACCGGCAGCAGGCCCGCATGAGCGCGCTGGCCTGGACGTTCCTCCGGCGCCGGCTGCGCTGAGCGTCGCCGGCGCGCGGGCGGGGGCGGCGCAATCCCGCCGCCTCTGGTAGATTGCCCGGACATGAACGATGCCACCGAACAGCGCCGGCTTTCGGCCGAGGACCTGCGGGCCCTCCTCGCGGTCACGCGCGGGCTGGCGGCTCCGTTCGACCTGATGACGATGCTCGCCGAGGTCGTCGACGCGGCCAAGCAGGTGCTGAAGGCCGAGCGCGGCTCGATCTGGCTGCACGATGCCGCCACCGACGAGCTGGTGCTGGAGGTGGCGAGCGGCCTCGCCCCGGTCCGCGTGCCGGTCGGCACCGGCCTCGCCGGCACCTGCGCGCGCAACCGCGAGATCATCAACGTCCCGGACTGCTACGCCGACCCCCGCTTCGACCCGAGCATCGACCGTGCCTCGGGCTTCCGCACGCGCTGCATGCTGACGCTGCCGCTCGTCGATCACAAGGACGAGCTGGTCGGCGTGATGCAGGTCCTGAACAAGGCCGGCGGCGCGTTCGACGCGCAGGACGAGGCGCTGGCCACGGCGCTGGCGGCGCAGTGCGCGGTGGCGCTGCAGCGGGTGCGCATGACCGCGGCGCTGATCGAGCACGAGCGCCTGCGCCAGGAGGTCGAGACGGCGCGCGTCGTGCAGATGAGCACGCTGCCCGCGAAGATGCCCTCGGTGCGCGGCTACGACGTCCACGGCACCTTCGAGCCCGCGAGCGAGACCGGCGGCGACACCTTCGACCTCACGCAGTTCGACCAGGGCCTGCTCGTCGTCCTGGCCGATGCGACCGGCCACGGCATCGCCCCGGCCCTGTCGGTGACCAACATGCAGGCGATGCTGCGGATCGCCTTTCGCCTGGGCTGCGACCTGGAGACGGCCTTCCGGCACGTCAACAACCAGCTGGCCGCCACGCTGCCCGAGGACCGCTTCATCACCGCGTTCGTCGGCCTGCTCGACCCGGAAAGCCACCGGCTGCGGTTCCTCTCCGGCGGCCAGGGCCCGATCCTCCACTACCGGGCGGCGACGGGCAGCTTCGACAGCCACCGGCCGACGGGCTTCCCGCTGGGCGCGATGCCGATCACGTCGCTCAAGCCGGCCGTCACGATCGAGTTCGCGCCCGGCGACGTGCTGGTGCTGCTGTCGGACGGCATCTACGAGTACGAGGATGCCGGCGGCGCGCAGTTCGGCACGGCCCGGGTCGAGGAGGTCGTGCGCGCGGGCAGCGGCAGGCCGATGGCCGAGCTCACCCACGCGCTGCTCCACGCCGTGCGCGCGTTCGCGCAGGGCGCTCCGCAGCAGGACGACATCACCGTCGTGCTGGTCAGGCGCGAGGCGCCCGCCGTGCTCGCCCGCGCGTTCGCGCGAAGCTTCGACTCGCTGCACGGCATCTTCGCGTTCACGGCGGACGGGTTCGCCCGCCTGGGGATCGACGCGGCGCTGCTGCCGACCGTCGACTTCGCGCGTGGAGGAGCTGTTCACGAACATGGTCAAGTACAGCACGATGAGCACGGCCGACATCGACGTCGAGCTGAAGCGCGTGGACGACGGGGTCGAGGTGACGCTGACCGACCACGACGTCGAGCCCTTCGACGTCACCCGCGCGCCCGATGCGGACGTCGGCGCCCCGGTCGAGCAGCGCCGGCCCGGGCGGCCTGGGGCTGCACCTGATCCGACGGCTGACCGATGCGATCGAATACGAATACACCGAGGCAAGCCGGCAGAGCCGCATAATGTTCCGCAAGACGGGAACGAAGGCCGCGGCGCCGGCGACCGCCGCGGATCCGGGAGAGGACGATGCTCGCAATTGATTTCGGACCGGACGACACGATCGTCGTCGCGGGCCGGCTGGACGCTTCGCAGGCCCCGGCGGCCCAGGCGTTCCTCGACGGCGTCGAAGGCGCCGTGACGCTCGACTGCAGCCGGCTCGACTACATTCCAGCGCCGGCCTCGGCGTGCTGCTGAAGACGCACAAGCGGCTGCTCGCGGGCTCGGGCAGGCTGCGGCTCACCGGCGTCCACAGCCACCTGCGCGACATCTTCGTCTACTCGGGGTTCGACCAGATCCTCGAGATCGAGCCCGCGCGCTAGCCGCGCGGTCCCTGCCGGGAAATCGCGGCGCCGCCCGTGCCCTCGGTCAAGCTCCTGCTGTCCGGGCTGGTCGCGGTGGCGCCGGTGCTGGCGTTCCTCGGCGCGCTGCTGTACCTCGACGGCTACAAGCTCGTGCCGCTGCGCCGGGTCGTGCTGGTCGTCGCCGCCGGCGTCGCGACGGCAGGCGCGAGCTACGGCGTGAACGCGTTCGCTTTCGGCGCGGCGGGGCTCGACTTCGCGAGCTTCAGCCGCTGGGTGAGCCCCCTGACCGAGGAGCTGCTGAAGGGCGCCGTCATCGTCGTGCTCGTCTACCTGAACCGCATCGGGTTCCTGGTGGATGCGGCGATCTTCGGCTTCGCGGTCGGCAGCGGCTTCGCGGTGGTGGAGAACCTCTACTATCTCGAGCAGCTGCGCGACGCCGCCTGGGGAACGTGGATCGTCCGCGGCTTCGGCACGGCGATCATGCACGGCGGGACGACGGCGATCTTCGCCGTCATGGGCCTCGCCGTGGTCGAGCGCTGGCGCGGCGCGGGCCCGGCGGCGTTCGTGCCGGGGTTCCTGCTCGCGGCGGCACTGCACTCGGCGTACAACCACCTGTCCGCGTCGCCGGCGATGTCGATGCTGGCGGTCCTCGTCGTGCTGCCGCCGCTGTTCCACGTCATCTTCCGGCAGAGCGAGAACGCGGTGTCCGACTGGCTCGGCAAGGGCTTCGACGCGGACGCGCAGATGCTGCAGCTCATCAACTCCGGCGCCCTGTCCGATTCCCCGGTGGGGCGCTACCTGCACGCGCTGAAGGGGAAGCTCGCGGGGCCGGTGGTCGCCGACGTGCTGTGCTACCTGCGCCTCTACACCGAGCTCTCGCTGCGCGCCAAGGGCATCCTGCTGATGCGCGAGAACGGGTTCGACGTGCCGGTGGACGAGGAGACGACGGCCAAGTTCGCCGAGATGCACTACCTCGAGCGCAGCATCGGCCGCACCGGCCTCCTCGCGCTCAAGCCGCTGCTGCGCATGAGCCGGAAGGACCTGTGGCAGCTCTACATGCTGGAGAAGTGACGGTGGCAACCATGTCGAGCTCCCGCTCCGCGCTCTGGAACCTGGGCTTCCGCCCGTTCTACCTGCTGGCGAGCGTCTTCGCCGCGCTGTCGATCCCGCTGTGGATCGCGCAGTACGCGATCCGCTACTGGCCGGTGCTGACGCGGCCGCGCCTCGACGGCAAGCCGGGCTGAGCGGCACCGGCGCGCGCCAGCGCGGCGGCGACCCAGTCCCTGATCCGCGCGTAGACGTCGCCGCTGGCCAGCAGGTCGAGGTGCCCGGTGCCGTAGGCGGTCCACCGATGCGACGCCGGGAAGGCGACGGTCATGGCCGGATCGGCGTGCCGGCCCAGGGCGCTCGCGACCGGCACCAGTCCGTCGCCGCGCGGCGCGCGGCCCCGCTCCGGCGCGGCGCGGCTCAGGCTTCCGGCGATGGCGAACGCGGGAACGCGTCGCGGCAGCGGCTGCGGATGCCGCGCGTAGCCGTCGCGCGCATGCCGGTCCCGGCCCTGCCAGTCCGCGTCCAGCACCGAGCCGTGGCGCAGGTCGGTGACGCCGGCGCTGCGCAGCCGGCCGAGCCGCGAGAACGCCACCGTGTACGGGCTGGCGCGCAGCAGCAGGTCGACGCCGTGGCCGCCGCGCTCGAGCGGCGCGCCCTGGTGCGGCGTGCCGAGGAAGACGAGCGCGCGCAGCCGGCGCACCCACGCGCGCCGACCCGCCTGCCCCGCCGCGCACGCGCTGCGGATGACGAGCCCGCCCATGCTGTGCCCGACGAGCACCAGCTCGCGCAACGGCACGGGCCACGCCTCGGCCAGCGCGTCCAGCAGCCCGGCGAGCTCCGCCCCGTTGGTCGAGATGTGGCGCCCGGTGTTGTAGCGCAGGTAGACGACGTCGGCGGCGAGGTCCCGCGCGAGGCTCCGGCCGTGGTCGTGACCCTGCCGCGTCCAGCTCGCCTCGCTCATGCACAGGCCGTGGACCATGACGATCACGCGCGGACTTCGGGCGCGGCACGCGCCGCGCGATCGCCTCGCGCGCGAGCGGCAGGAGCGCGCCGTCGTGGCGCACGTGCATCGCGATCGCCAGCGGGTTGCCGCTCGCCTCCAGATGGTCGCCGAGCACGCCGTTCAACGCGCCGACGACGACGTCGCGCCCGGCCCGCGCTTCGGCGTTCCTGCCGGCCAGCAGCGGCACCAGCGGCGCGAGCAGCGTGTCGATCGAGACGCCGACGAGGCGCGTGACGCCGCGCACCCTCCGGTAGACGAACCCGGTGATGCCGCGCGTCGGCTCGTGCGTCGCCTTGCCGAGCGGCAGCGGGCGGCGGCGCGATGTTGTGGTGCATCGTCTCGACCACGTCGGTGACGAGCACCGTCAGGTCGACGGCGAGCCGCGCCGCGCCGCGCAGGTCGGCGACCGGGGACATCAGCGGGGTGCGCCCCCGGGCGCCGCGAGCGTCACTGGCAAATCGTGCCGCCCGACGGGCCGAAGATCTGCCGGGTGATCGACCTGGACTGCGACAGGCCGTTCACCGTGGTGGCGAGCACGCCGTCGTTGCCGTCGGCGAATGAAACGGTGGCGCTGCCGACGACCGTTTCCACGACGCTCGCGGGGTTGAACGGGCCGCCGAACGCCGGGCCGGTGACCGTCGACACCGGCCCGGCGAAGGCGCTGGCGCCGGCGGCCTGCCGGTGCAGCTCGGCGATCAGCCACCACGGCTTGCCGCCGGCGTCGTACGTGAACCACGTGGCGAAGATGATGTCGCCCTGCTGCGTGAAGTTGATGCCCCAGCCGGACTCGGTGCCGGCCGGCGCGCGCCACCACAGGTCCTGGAAGTTGGTGGCGAGCGCGAGATTGGCGTTCGGCTGCCAGACGCAGGTCGGCAGCGGTCCGAACACCTGCTTGGTGATCGACTTGCTCTGCGCGAAGCCGTTGACCGAGTACGACAGCGACGCCTCGGTGCGGGACGCGAAGCTGACGGCCATCGTGCCCACGACGGTCTCGACGACCTGCGCGGGATCGAACGGCGCGCCGAAAGGCGGACCGGTCACCGTCGACACGGGCCCGGTGTAGACGTCGGGAAAGCCCGCCACGGGGCGCAGCTCGGCGATCAGCCACCAGGGCTTGCCGGCGACGTCGTAGGTGAACCAGGTGGCGAAGACGACGTCGCCCTGCTGCGCGAAGTTGATGCCCCAGCCCGGCTCCGATCCCGCCGGGCTGTTCCACCACAGGCCCTCGGCCGCGACGACGGTTCCGGTGACCGTCGTCCGGAGCGCCGCCACGGCCGCGCCGGCGTCGAGCATGCCCGCACCGCAGGTCGTCGTCGTGCACCTGCACTCGAGCTGGTTGACCGGATTCCCGGCGGCATCGTACTGCGGCGCCGTGCACACCGGCACCGTCGCGTCGGCCGACCCGGGAAACGGTCGCGCCGTCGCCTGAAGTGTCGCCAGCACCTGCTGCGGCGTCAGCGTCGGCTGGACCGACAGCATCAGCGCCACGGCGCCGCTGACCAGCGGCGCCGAGAAGCTCGTGCCCAGCGACGGGTTGTAGCTGTCGGTGTAGATGGACTCGGCGGCCGTCGTCGTGCCGGCATTGGACGTCGTCAGGATCGGGTACAGGCACGGCGCGTTCGCGTCGGTGTTGACGCAGTTGCCGGCGGGCGCGCTGATCGCGACCTCGGGCCCGACGTCGGAATAGCCGACCTTGGTGCCGACGTGGCGCAGCCCGCCGACCGCGATCACGCCGGGCAGCTCGCCGGCGCCGAGACCGCGTGGCCCGTGGCGTTGCCCGCCGACGCGACGATCGACGTCCCGGCAGCGTTGACCGCACTGACGACGTCCCGGTACGCCGAGGTGCAGCCGCCGTCGCCGCCCAGGCTGAGGTTGATGACCTGCGCCCGGTTCGCGTTCGCCGGGACCCCGGGCACCGGGAGGCCCGCCGCCCAGCGCATGGCGGCGATGATGTCGGAGTCGTAGCCGCCGCACTTGCCGAGCACGCGCACCGGCAGCACGCGCACGTTGCGCCCCACGCTCGCCATGCCGATGCCGTTGCCGGTCAGCGCCGCGATCAGGCCGGCAACCTGCGTGCCGTGCCAGGAGCTGTCCTCGGCCGCGTCGGAGCACTGGTAGAACGGCCCGTCCTGGTTCGTGACCTCGGACGAGCGTCAGCCAGTCGCCCGGGTCCGAGGCATCGCCGTCGCGGCCGTTGCCGTCGTTGCCGACGACCGAGTCGCCGATCATGTCGTAGCCGGGCAGGAGGTTGCCGCCGGCGGCGACCGGGCGCAGGTCGGGATGCTCGAAGCGCACGCCGGTGTCGAGCACCGCGACGACGATGCTCGGGTCGCCGGTCGTCACCGCCCACGCCGCCTCGGCGTCGATCGCCGCCGGCGCGGTCTCGGTCGGCGCGCGCAGATACCACTGGCCGACCGCCGGGCCGCCGCCCGGCGCGCCGTTCGCGTACAGCGGATCGCTCGGCGCCGCGAGCCGATGGCGGCGCCGGTCCGGCACCGCGTACTCGACGTCGCCCTGCTCCGCGAGGCGCCGCGCCAGCTCGTCCGACGTGATGCCCGCGGCGTGGACGACCTGCGTGCGCTCGGACACGAGGATGCCGGCGCCGAGCGCGAGGCCCAGCCGCTTTCCGAGCGCGCCGGCGCGCGCGGGACCGACGTCGGCCGCCAGCGCCTTCTGCGCGAGCAGCGCCGACCCGGGCTTGAGCTTCACGATGACGCGCGCGGCGGCCGCATCCGCCGGCGCGCCGGCAGGCTGCGCCGCGAGCTGCGGTGGAATCGTTGCCAGCCACAGCGCCAGGGGCAGGGCCGACCAGGATGCGGGCTTGCGAATCAGTTTGTCCTCGTGCCGTGCAGGCGATGCGGGGCGATCGAAACAGGAAAGTGCTCCCGTGCGGGACGCCGCGCGGAGCCGGTCGAAGGTGCCCGAAATGCGCTCTTCCGTCAATTTCTGCGCTCCGTGTCGGATTGTAAGGACATGTAAAAGGTTCCCGATCGCGAACGAAGCCGACCGCCGGCGGTCGGATCATTGGGGGAAGTTGGATGCCGATCAACATCGTCGGCGTCGTCCCTTGCGAAAATCGTCCACATGTCCGGCATCCTCTCCGCCATTTCCCGAACGCGGGTCGCCCGCGCGGCGCCCACCGCCGCCGCCGCGCGTCCGCCGGCCGCGGATGGCAGCACCGCGGGCCGTTGCCGGTCATGGCTGCGCGGCTCCGCGCTCGGCGCGGTGCTCGCGCTCTCCGGCTGCTCGTCGCTGCTGCTCGCCCCGTCCACCGACCTGTCCGACGTCCCGGTGCCGCCGGCGTGGAGCAACGGCGCCGCGACCGGCGCGCCGCCGGCGCTGGCCGCGTGGTGGCAGCGCTTCGACGACGAGGAGCTGAGCGCGGCCGATCACGCAGGCGCTGCGCGCCAACACCGACGTGCGCACGGCGCAGTCGGCGCTGCTGCAGTCGCGCGCGCAGCGCGACGTCGTCGCCGCGGGGCTCTGGCCGGATCTGAACGCCAAGGGCTCGGCGCAGCGCGGCAAGTCGGGGCGCACCGGCCCGACCAATGCGTTCTTCGTCGGCTTCGATGCCGGCTGGGAGCCCGACCTGTTCGGCGGCGTGAGCGCGGGCGTCGCCGCCGCCGATGCCAATACCCGCGCCGCCGCGGCCTCGCTCGGCAGCGCGCAGGTGTCGATCGCGGGCGAGGTGGCAACACGTACATCACGCTGCGGACGCTGCAGCTGAGGATGGCGATCGCGAGGGACAACCTCGCGCGCCAGCAGGAGACGCTGCAGATCGCGCAGTGGCGCGCCGAGGCGGGGCTCGTCACCTCGCTCGACGTCGAGCAGGCGCGCACGTCGACCGAGCAGACGAGCGCGCAGATCCCGGCGCTCGACTCGCTGATCGCGCAGTCGCGCAGCAGCCTCGCCGTGCTGATGGGCGTCACGCCGGAGGCGCTGCAATCGTCGCTGCGGCCGGAGACCCGCGTGCCGTCCGCGCCCGACGATCTCGCACTGGCGTTTCCCGCCGAGACCCTGCGCCAGCGTCCCGACGTCCACCGTGCGGAGGCCGGCGTGAGCGCCGCCGCGTCGCAGGTGTCGCAGGCCGACGCGGCCCGCTATCCGTCGTTCAATCTCCCCGGCACGCTGGGACTGTCCGCGCTGACGCTCAACGGCCTCGGCGGCAGCGGCGCCCTGCTCGCCTCGATCCTGGGTTCGGTGTCGCTGCCGATCTTCGACGGCGGCGCCAGGGATGCGCAAATCCGCGTCCAGCAGGCGGCGTACGACCAGGCACGCATCGCCTACGAGGGCGTCGTGCTGGCGGCGCTGAAGGAGGTCGAGGACGCGCTCGTCTCGCTGCGGACGTCGCGCGACCGGCTCGCCACGCTCCGCCGCGCGGCCGACGCCGCCACCAATGCGTCGCTGCTCGCGCGGCATCGCTACGAGAGCGGCCTGATCGACTTCCAGACCGTGCTGCAGACGCAGGTCACGCTGCTGCAGGTGCAGGACAGCGTCGCCGACGCGCAGGCGGCCGTCGGGCTCGCGCACGTCCGGCTCTACAAGGCGCTCGGCGGCGGCTGGGAGCCGGCGCCACCCGCGCCGTCGCAGGCGCGCGGTTCGCGCCCGCCCGACGCTTTACCAGGGGAAGCCCATTCATGAACGAATCCGCGGACAAGGTCCCGACCATGACGCCTCCGTCCGTCGCCGCGGGGCCCGGCCCCGGCCCGGGCGTCCCGCCGTCGGCCGCCGTCGACCAGGACATCGTCGCGCCGAAGCGCCGATGGCGCCTGCTGCTGTGGCTCGCCGCCGCGCTGCTGGTCGCGCTCGCCGCCGGGGCGTGGCTGTGGCAGTCGCGGCAGCAGGCGAGCGCCGGGCCGGCCTATGTGACCGAGCCCGTCGTGCGCGGCGACCTCAGCATCGCCGTGACCGCCAACGGCACGCTGCAGCCCACGCGCACCGTCAACATCGGCAGCGAGCTCTCCGGCACGGTGACGCGCGTGCTGGTCGACGTCAACGACCGCGTGAAGAAGGGCCAGGTGCTGGTCGAGCTCGACGCGTCGAAGCTCCGCGACCAGGTGACGCGGTCGCGGTCGTGGCTCGCCTCGTCCGAGGCGAAGGTGGCGCAGACGATGGCGACGATCAAGGAGGCGCAGGCCAACCTCGCGCGCCTGAAGGAAGTCGCCCGCCTGTCCGGCGGCAAGGTGCCGTCGAAGACCGAGCTCGACACGGCGCAGGCGACGCTCGAGCGCGCGCAGGCGGACGAGGCGGCCGCCCGCGCCAGCGTCGCCGATTCCCGCGCGTCGCTGTCGACCGACGAGACCAACCTCGCCAAGGCGTCGATCCGCTCGCCGATCGACGGCATCGTGCTGACGCGCGCCGTCGATCCCGGCAACGCGGTGGCGGCGTCGCTGCAGGCGGTCACGCTGTTCACCGTCGCCGAGGACCTGACGCAGATGGAGCTGCGCGTCAACGTCGACGAGGCCGACGTCGGCATGGTGGAAATCGGCCAGGCCGCGTCGTTCACGGTGAGCGCCTATCCGGCGCGCACCTACCCGGCGCAGATCACCCGCGTCGCCTACGGCTCGACGACGACCGACAACGTCGTCACCTACACGACCTACCTCAAGGTCGAGAACAAGGACCTGTCGCTGCGCCCTGGGATGACCGCGACCGCCACGATCAAGGCGACCGAGCGCCGCGACGTGCTGCTGGTGCCGAACACCGCGCTGCGCTACACGCCGGCGCTCGCCAACGCGGCGGCGGCCAAGGGCGGCGGCATCGTCAGCAGCCTGATCCCGCGCCCGCCCGGGGCGGGCGGCGCGCCGCGGACCGCGACCGCCGCCGCCGGCGCGGCGGCGCGCCGCGTCTGGGTGCTCCGCGACGGCCAGGCCGTGCCGATCGCCATCAAGCCCGGCGTCAGCGACGGCAAGCAGACCGAGGTGACGTCGACCGAGCTGCAGCCGGGCATGCTGGTGATCACCGACCAGCGGGCGGCGCAGCGAAATGAGCGCGACGGGCCGCCCTCACCCCGCCCTCTCCCGCGAGCGGAGAGGGCGCCGCGCAGCGGCGGGTGAGGGCATTGCCGCCGCCGCGGAAGCGCACATGACGGAACGGCTGATCGAGCTGCGCCGCGTGACGCGGGTCTACGGCGAGGGCCAGGCCGCGCTGTACGCGCTCAACGGCGTCGATCTCGCGATCGCGCCGGGCGAATTCGTCGCCGTGATGGGGCCCTCCGGCTCGGGCAAGTCCACGGTGATGAACATCCTCGGCTGCCTCGACACGCCGACCTCCGGCGAATACCTGTTCCGCGACATCCACGTCGAGCGGCTCTCGCGCGACCAGCGCGCGCTGCTGCGGCGCAAGTACATCGGCTTCGTGTTCCAGGGCTTCAACCTGCTGGCGCGGACCTCGGCGCAGGAGAACGTCGAGCTGCCGCTGCTCTACCGCGGCGAGAGCGCGCCGTCGCGGCACCGCACGGCGCGCGCGGCGCTCGCATCGGTCGGGCTCGAGGGCTGGGAGCACCACACGCCGGCCGAGCTCTCCGGCGGGCAGCAGCAGCGCGTGGCGATCGCCCGCGCGATCGTCACCTCGCCGGCCGTGCTGCTCGCCGACGAGCCCACCGGAAACCTCGACTCCGAGCGCAGCCGCGAGGTGATGCAGCTGCTGGTCGAGCTCAACGCGCGCTCCGGCATCACGATCATCATGGTCACGCACGACGCCAACATGGCGGCCTACGCCCGGCGCGTCATCCACTTCATCGACGGGCGCATCAGCGGCGACGCGGCGCAGGCCGCGCGCGGCGCCGGCGCCGCCGCGAGCCTCGCGGCCGGGACGGCCTGATGCTGCTCAACACGCTGCTGCTGGCGCTGCGCGAGATCCGCCGCAACCTGCTGCGCTCGTTCCTGACGATCCTCGGCATCGTCATCGGCGTCGCCGCCGTCATCACGATGGTCACGCTGGGCAACGGCGCGACGCAGGCGATCAAGGACCAGATCTCGAGCCTCGGCAGCAACCTGCTGATGGTGCGGCCCGGCCAGCGGATCGGCCCCGGCCTGCCGACGCGTGGGCGCGCCGCCGTTCAAGGAGGCCGACGTCGCCGCGATCATGGCGCAGATCGGCGGCGTCAAGGCCGTCGCGCCGGAGCTCCGCGCGGGGGTCACCGTCATCGCCAACGGCCGCAACTGGTCGACCAGCGTGACCGGGACGACCAATGCGTACTTCCAGACGAACAACTGGGTCCTCGCCTCGGGCCGCACGTTCGAGCCGGCCGAGGAGGCGGGGGGCGCGGCAGTGTGCCTGATCGGGGAGACCGTGCGCCGCGAGCTCTTCGGCACCGCGAGTCCGCTGGGCGAGCAGGTCCGCGTCAAGTCGTTCTCCTGCACGGTCATCGGCCTCCTCGCCTCCAAGGGGCGGGCGGCGATGGGCAACGACCAGGACGACATCGTGCTGCTGCCGCTGCACACCGTCCAGCGGCGCGTCGCGGGCAACCAGCGCGTCGGGACGATCCTGGTGTCGATGGCCGACGGCACCGACACCGAGCGCGTGAAGGCGACGCTGCGCGAGCTGCTGCGCGAGCGGCGCAAGCTCGCGCCCGAGGACGACGACAACTTCAACGTGCTCGACACGCGGCAGATCGCCGAGACGCTGTCCGGCACGACCAAGGTGATGACGACGCTGCTGGGCGCGGTCGCGGCGGTGAGCCTGCTCGTCGGCGGCATCGGCATCATGAACATCATGCTGGTGAGCGTCACCGAGCGCACGCGCGAGATCGGCCTGCGGCTCGCGATCGGCGCGCTCGAGCGCGACGTGCTGCTGCAGTTCCTGATCGAGGCCGTCGCGCTGTCGATGCTGGGCGGCATCGTCGGCATCGCGCTCGCGTTCGGCGCGTCCATCGCGCTCGCCGGCACTCATGCAGGTGCCGTTCCTGTTCAACCCGGGGATCAACGCGCTGGCGTTCGTGTTCTCGGCGATGATCGGCGTGGTCTTCGGCTACTTCCCCGCGCGCCGCGCGGCGCGGCTCGACCCGATCGACGCGCTGCGGCACGAGTGAGCGGCCCGACACGGTTGCGCCCGTAGGGCTGCGTCGGGCCGCGATCGAGGTCGGCCGACCCCGCCAACGCACGCGCTTCACGGACGGTGCGGAGGCCGACGAGTGAGTAACCGTGTTCGGTGTCAAGCGCCGTGAAGGGAATTCGTCCACTGCGTATTGGTTCTGACCATCGCATTGAGCGTGGTCAGGAGCTTGCGCATGCAGGCAACGAGGGTGACCTTGGGTGCCTTGCCGGCGGAGCGCAGGCGCTCGTAATGAGGCCGAATCGTGGGGTTGTAGGTGCGTGCACTCAGGGTGGCCATGTACAGCACGCACCGGACATCGAAGCGGCCGCCGTGGATGCGTCGACGGCCGCGGGTGGCGCCGGAGTCATTGGCCATCGGGGCGACGCCCGACGAGAGCGCTGATTTCGCGCCGGTTCAGACGCCCAAGCTCGGGCAAGGCGGCGATCAAGGTGGCGCTGGCGATCGGCCCTATGCCTTTGGCGGAGCGCAGCAGGCGTCGAGCTCGGCATAGTGTTCGCGGACTTGGGCCTGCATCTGCCCTTCGACATCGTCGAGTTGGTTGCGAATGGCGGTGATTATGGCCTCGATGCTGGGCCGGACCTTGGCACCGCCAGCGGCAAGCGCAGGCGCTCGGATCCGAGCATCGTCAGCAGTTGCCGGCGGCGGGTGACCAAGGCGGCCAGCTCCTGCTGTTGAGCGTCGGGCAGCGGTCGCAGGAACCGTGCGAGGTCGTCCCGGCGCACCAGGACGGCGGCCATCTCCGCCAGGACCTCGGCATCGATGCGGTCGGTCTTGGCCAGTCGGCCGATACCCTTGGCGAAATCGCGGGCCTGCTTCGGGTTGACCACGGCGACCGGCAGCCCCATCGCTTGCAAGGCGCAGGCCACCGGCGCCTCGTACCCGCCGGTGGCTTCCATGACCACCAAGCTCGGTTGCAGCGGCTGCAACGCCGCCGCCAGCGTCGAATGACCGTCGGCATCATTGGCAAATCGCTGCGCCGGCCAGCATGCGCCGAGCACCGCCACATCGACGTGCGCCTTTGCCACGTCGATACCTACGACCGCTAAGATTCCAGACATGGTCTTCGGATCCCCTGCTTGTGCATGCGCGCTCGACTGCGGCGCGGGTAACCGTTCGGGCTTCATGAAGACCAGTGCGGCGGCCGTGCGTTCTTTACTCACTGACGGGCTCGATCACCCCAGCGGACTGTCAAACTGCACGGGCCGGCCTGGTCGCCTCATCAGCGACCAAACTCTACCGCACCAGTCATGACTGAACATACAAGCGGCCCGACACGGTTGCGCCCGTAGGGCTGCGTCGGGCCGCGATCGAGGTCGGCCGACCCCGCCAACGCACGCGCTTCACGGACGGTGCGGAGGCCGACGTGTGAGGGGTCCGGAACACCGCAGCGGACGCCGTCGGCAGTGGTATGCTCGCGCTCGCACCGGCCGTCGGCCGATCCGACCTCCCAGGAGCATCACTTGCAGATTCCCTCCCTGCGCGCCGCCTTGGCATGCTGCGTACTGGCGCTCGTCGCCGGCTGCGCCGCCGCGCCGTCGCCGCTCGAAACCACCGCCTGGCGCGATCCCGCGTACAACGGCCCCGGCTTCAGCCGCATCTTCGTCGTCGGGCTCTCCGCGCAGAGCCTGCGCGACCAGCGCGGCTTCGAGAACCTGATGGTGGCGACGCTGCAGGGCGCCGGCGTCGGCGCGCAGCCCGGCTGGCAGTTCGTGCCGACCGACCGGACGCCGGACCAGGAGACGATGCGCTCGGCGATCCCAGGTCGGGCGCCGACGCGGCGCTGCTGGTGCGCATGTCCACGCCGACGACCGAGACCGACGTGGCGTACGCGCCGGGCGTGGCCACCGCCGTCGGGCCGAACATGTACGTCGGCTGGTATGCGCCGGGTGTGGTCAGCCAGGATTACCAGGCGGCGACGATCTACACGACGCTGTTCGACGTCCGGACCGCGCGCCCGGTGTGGACGTACAACCCGTCGACATCGAGCCCCGGAACGTTCGACCAGGACGCGCCCGCCTTCGCCGCCGACGTCGTCGCGCGCCTGCGCGCCGCCGGGCTGCTCGCGGGGCGCTGACCGGGATCCACCGCCAACGGAGAAACGTCGATGAACGACACGAAGCCGTCCGCGCGCACCGTCGCGCAGGGCAGGACCCGAATGACGCCGTCCGAGGCGTTCGTCGAGACGCTGGTCGCGCAGGGCGTGACCGACGTGTTCGGCATCGTCGGCTCGGCGTACATGGACGCGCTCGACATCTTTCCCGCCGCCGGCATCCGCTTCATCCCGATCGCGCACGAGCAGGGCGCCGCGCACATGGCCGACGGCTACTCGCGCGTGTCGGGACGGCACGGCGTGTGCATCGGCCAGAACGGCCCCGGCATCACCAACTTCGTCACCGCGATCGCCGCCGCGTACTGGGCGCACATCCCGGTCGTCGTGATCACGCCGGAGACCGGCAGCGATGACGATGGGCCTGGGCGGCTTCCAGGAGACCGAGCAGCTGCCGATCTTCTCGAAGATCACGAAGTACCAGGCGCCACGTCAACAACCCGAAGCGGATGGCCGAGCTGACCGGCGCGCTGCCTTCGACCGCGCGCTGCTGGACATGGGCCCGACGCAGCTCAACATCCCGCGCGACTACTTCTACGGCGACATCGAGTGCGAGATCCCGGCGCCGATCCGCATCGAGCGCGGCGCCGGCGGCGAGCCGCGCTCGACGAGGCGGCGGCGCTGCTCGCGGACGCCGAAGTTCCCGGTGATCCTGTCGGGCGGCGGCGTCGTGATGGCCGACGGCGCGGCCGAGGCCGTGCAGCTGGCCGAGCTGCTGCACGCGCCGGTCGCCTGCAGCTACCTGCACAACGACGCGTTCCCCGCCTCGCATCCGCTGTGGTGCGGGCCCGCTCGGCTACCAGGGCTAGCAAGGCGGCGATGAAGCTCGATCGCCCAGGCCGACGTCGTGCTGGCGCTGGGCACGCGGCTCGGGCCGTTCGGCACGCTGCCGCAGTACGGCCTCGACTACTGGCCGAAGCAGGCGAAGATCATCCAGGTCGACGCCGATCCGCGAAGATGCTGGGCCTCGTGAAGCCGATGTCGGTCGGCATCTGCGGCGACGCGCAAGTCCGCCGCGCGCCGCGCTGCTCGCCCGCCTCGCCGGCCGGCCGCTCGCCTGCCGGCAGAACCAGGCCGAGCGCGACGCGACGATCCGCGCCGAGAAGGCGGCGTGGGAGAAGGAGCTCGACGGCTGGACGCACGAGACGCGATCCGTGGTCGGTCGAGATCAGCCGAGGGCTCGGCGGCGATGCACCCGCGGCAGATGCTGCGCGAGCTCGAGCGCGCGATGCCGGAGGGCGCGATGGTCTCCACCGACATCGGCAACATCTGCTCGGTGTCGAACAGCTACCTGCGCTTCGAGCGCCCGCGCTCGATGTTCGCGGCGATGAGCTTCGGCAACTGCGGCTACGCGTTCCCGGTCGCCTGCGGCGCCAAGGTCGCCGCGCCCGACCGTCCGGCGATCGCCTACGTCGGCGACGGCGCCTGGGGCATCAGCCTGAACGAGCTCCTGACCTGCGCGCGCGAGAAGATCGGCGTCACCGTCGTGCGTGTTCAACAACGGCCAGTGGGGCGCCGAGAAGAAGAACCACGTCGACTTCTACTCGAACCGCTTCCTGGGCGTCGAACCTCGACAACCCGAGCTGGGCCGGCGTCGCGAAGAGCCTTCGGCTGCGAGGGCGTCACGCGTCGACAAGCTCGTCCGACGTCGGCCCCGCGCTGCGGCGTCGGTCGAGGCCCAGAAGCGACGGCAGGACCACGGTGATCGAGATGATGGTCACCCAGGAGCTGGGCGACCCGTTCCGCCGCGACGCGCTGTCGGTGCCGGTGCGCCACCTGGACAAGTACAAGGACTACGTCTGACCGGCCCGTTGCCGCAGGCGGCGAGCTGAACGCACCCACGGCCGGGAGATCGGGCATGTCGATCGATGGCGCCGTCCAGACGACGGTCGACGAGCTGAACGCCGTGCTGGAGCGCACGCCGTTCCTCGCGCCCTACGGCTTCGTCGTGCAGTCCTGCGCCCTCGGCGAGTGCGTCGCTCCGCGTCCCCTTCGATCCGGCGCACGAGCGCCCCGGCGGCATCGTCAGCGGCATGACGGTGATGGGCGCCGCCGACGTCGCGATGTGGCTGGCGATCATGACGCAGCGGGGGACGCAGGAGCACTGGGTGACGTCGGACATGAAGACCGCGTTCCTGCGCAGCGGGCGGCAGGAGGATTTCACCTGCACGGCGCGCGTGCTCAAGCTGGGCAGGCGCTCGGCCTACGGCACCGCCGAATGCACCGGCGCGTCGTCGGGCCTGATGGCGCACCACGTCCTTTCGTACTCCAGGGTCACGACGTGACGTTGGATCAACCGCCGTGCGGCCGCCGCATGCCGGCAGGCTGAACGGGCATCTGCCAACGAGGAGGAGCAGCGATGGAAGCGTTCAAGACCCACGGCGCATTCAGCTGGAACGAACTGATGACCACCGATCCCGACGCGGCGCTGCGGTACTACACCGCGCTGTTCGGCTGGACGACGGACGCGATGGCGATGCCCAACGGGACGTATCACGTCGTCAAGGCCAACGGCACGGCGATCGGCGGCGTGATGGCGATGCCGAAGGAAGCCGGAGCGATGCCGCCCTGCTGGGGCGGCTACGTCACCGTCGACGACGTCGACGCCACGGCGCGCAAGGCGACGGAGCTGGGCGGCCGGGTGCTGCACGGCCCCGAGGACATTCCCGGCGTCGGCCGCTTCGCGGTCGTGGCGGACCCGCAGGGCGCCGTGGTCAACGTGATCACGTACCGGATGGAGCAGGCCTGAGCGCGCGCCGCTCGCCGACCCCGGCGGGTATGCGATCGGCGACCCGCGCCCGCGTCCGCATTTCCCCGCGTTCGTTGATAATGCGGATGGCGGCGCGCCCGGCCTGCTACGCCGAGCCCGTCGAGATCCTTCCGGTCTCGTCGGCGAGGTACGCGCAGTAGTCGCTGTCGGTGTTGACCATGTGGCCCAGCACGACGCCGAGGATGAAGTTGCACAGCTGCAGTCCGGCGCGCCCCGCGTGCGCGCCGTCGTCGCTCGAGGTCGCCGCGGATCGCCGCCAGATCCTCCAGCAGCTCGCGATGCTCGGCGGCGTGCTGCGCGCGGTGCGGATAGCCGATCTCGGCGAGCAGGCGCTCCTCGCGAAGGAAGTGCGCCTCCAGCAGGCGGCTCCGCCCGGGCGGCGAGGTCGGCGCACCTGCGCCACGCCGGCGCCGTGGCGCCACACCTTGTCGATCTCGCCGACGAGATTGAAGATCGCGCGGTCCTGGATGTCGATCGCGCTGTCGCCGGTCGAGAATTCGGCGCGCCAGTGGACGAGCTCGGCCAACGTGTGCTGCATCATCGGCACGCGCCCGAAGAAGCCGCGATAGGTCTTCATGCGGCCCACCATGCCAGCGGCAAGCCCCGAGTGCGCGGCGACGATCGCCGCCGCGCACAGCAGCAGGCCGGCGCCCAGCGGCCGCGCGAGCGAGCGCCCCCACGACACGTTCTTCTCCAGCGGCCATCACCGCGGCGAGCCCCAGCATCCACGCGATGCTGCCGGCGCCGACGACGAACATCACGACCATCAGCGACCAGCAGCAGCCGACGCAGAAGATGCCGTGGCGGATGCCGAGGCGCAGGCTGTCGCGCCGCGCGTCGACGCCGGTCCAGTTCTCCACGATGAACGACATCGGCGAGCGGCAGCGGTCGAGGCACTCGTACTTCATCCGGCTGAACTGGTAGAGGCCGGCGAGCGCGAGGACCGCCGCGCCGACGGCCCAGCCGTGGAGCGTGAGCCAGCCGCTGCGGGCCGCGAGCGCGTGCACGCCGGCATCGACGGCGTCGACGCCCGCGCCGAACAGCGCCCAGACGCCGACGTAGCCCGCGACGACCCGCGCCAGCAGCGCGCCGGCGTCCGGGCGCCCCGCCGTCATCCGGCGGAACGCGTCGAGCAGCGGCAGCGTCGTCGGCAGCATCATCGCCGCGATCATCAGCAGCCACGCTCCGGAGTAGAGGCGCCGGAGACGAGCACCGAGCCGCCCGGCACCGCGCGGCACCACTCGGCCAGCGGGCTCACGTCCGCCCAGTCGACCGGGTGCAGGTAGCGCGCGTACGGCCCGCTGTGCCAGAGCAGCAGGCATGCCCACGCCGCCGCGATCAGCGCGACGAGCAGCGGCAGGAAGAGGCTGGGCCGCGACGCGGCGTGCATCGCGAGTCGTCCCGACGGCGCGCGGGGCTTCCGCGCGTCAGGCCTGGAAGCTGAAGTGGCCCTGGATCGCGTTGTGGCCCTGGATGTCGAGGTCGTAGCCGAGCTTGGCGTTCCTCGCCCGATAGCGGCTCGCCTTCGACACGTACGCCGGCGATCCGGGAATCGTGGAGAAGATGGTCTCGACCAGCTTCGTCGGCTCGCCGTGCGGACCGAGGTAGGGCTCCATTTCCGCGTGGATGTCGGCGCCGACGCTCAGCATTCCCTTGCCGTTCCTCACGGTGAACTTGATCGGCGCGCGCTCGACCGACACGACTTCGCCGATCAGCTTGCCGAGCTCGGCGACCGGTCCGCCGCGCTCGCCCTTGTAGACGCTGAGCAGCGCCTGGAACTGGGCCTCGGTCGCCCGCTCGTCGATGAACATCGCGACGCGCCAGTTGCCCTTCAGGACGTTGCCGGGGATGAACGCCAGCATCGCGATCGTGAGGCCCGACACGTCGACGTCGTCGATGCGGCCGCTGGTGTAGTGATGGGCGACGGTGCCGCGGCACGTGCCGTTGTCGGGGTCCTCGCCGATCCAGCACGGGCACAGGACCTTGCAGTCGCACACTTCGAGAAGGCTGCCTTCGAGCTTGTAACCCATTGCGCACCTCCGTGGGACGGAATGCCGGCATTGGCCGGGAGGGCCATACTGAAACTCCGGCCGCGCGAATGCAACGCTCTTGTCGTCGTGGTCTTTCGGGGTCGGCGCGTCGCGGCGGCCGGCCGCGCCGTCACATCTGCCGGAACAGGTGCGCGTAGCTGCGGCTGACCTCGAGGCTCTCGGAAACGCCCTTCACCCGCACGTGGATCCGGCCCGTCTCGTCGCGGGTGACGCCGCCGATCGCCTTGGCATTGACGAGGGTCGCGCGGTGGATCTGCCAGAACTGCTCCGGATCGAGCTCGTCGACGAGCTCCTTGATGGGCTTGCGGATCAGCGATTCCCCGGCGGCGGTCACGACCCGCGTGTACTTGTCGTCGGCATCGAAGAACAGCACGTCCTCGATGGCGATCAGCTTCAGCACGGCGCCCTGCGACGCCTTGATCCAGCGCAGGTAGTCGCGGCGCGGCGCCAGGTGCTGCGACAGCTCGCGCAGCAGGCCCTCGATGTCGACGGGCGGCTGGGCGGCGCGCTCGCGCAGGCGCGCGACCATCGCGCGCATCCGCTCGTCGGTCACCGGCTTGACCAGGTAGTCGAGGGCGCCCCGCTCGAACGCCTCGAGGGCGAACTCGTCGTAGGCGGTGACGAAGACGACGTGGCAGCGCCCGGACGCGGCCGCGGCGACCTCGAGTCCGGTCCGGCCCGGCATGCGGATGTCGAGGAAGGCGATGTCCGGCCGCTCGCGGTCGATGGCGGCGACGGCCGCGTGACCGTCGGCGGCCTCCGCGCAGATCTCGAGCTCGGGCCAGAAGCGGCGCAGCCGCGTGCGCAGGTCGGCCCGCAGCAGCGGCTCGTCGTCGGCGATCAGCGCCCGCATCCTCGGTTCCTCGGGTTCCGCTCAGCGATCCGGGATCTCGATGGTGGCGCGCACGCCCTGGGGCGCGTTGGCTTCGACGACCAGCCGGCCGCGGTCGCCGAACAGCTCGTGCAGCCTCGCGCGGACGTTCGCGAGCCCGATGCCCGTCCCGCCCTCGGCCTTCATGCCGACGCCGGTGTCGGCCACGGTGAGCCGCAACACGCCGCCTTCGGCCGCCGCGCTGACGGTGATGTCGGCGCGGTCGCAGCAGGGTTCGATGCCGTGCCGGATCGCGTTCTCGACCAGCGATATCGCCATCGCCGGCGGGAACGCGCGCGCGAGCAGCGCTTCCGGGACGTCGAACGCGAACCGCAGCCGGTCGCCCATGCGGATCTGCTGGATGCCGAGGTAGGCGCGGACCAGGTCGGTCTCCTTGCCCAGCGTCGACGTCGCCTCCCGCATGCGCGGCAGCGCGGCCTTGCAGGTAATCGATCAGGTGATCGAGCATCCGCACCGCCCCGGGCGGATCGTTCTCCGCGAGGTAGCGGACATTGGCCAGCGTGTTGAACAGGAAGTGCGGCTCGACCTGCGCCTGCAGCAGCGCGAGCTGCGCCTCGGCCATGCGCCGGGCGATCAGGTTCTTCTCCGCCTCGGCCCGCAGCAGGGCCGCACGCGAGGCCGTTTCGCGCTCGCGAAAGATGAAGAACGCGGTCACCAGCCCGCCGAAGATCACCCCCAGCGTCGCCGTCATGGAAAAACGGGAGAATGCCTCCCATTCGGTCAGCGCCGCGGCGAGGCTGCGCCCCTTCACCAGGACGACCAGCACCGTTCCGACGAACGACGCGACCACCACCGCCAGCAGCTGCACGACCGGCTTGGGCACGCGCCCGGACGGCAGGTTTCCCGCCACCGAGACCGCGAGCATGATGGTGAAGCCGACGACCTGCCCGGAAACGAGCAGGTCGAGGAACGGGTTCTCCATGTGGAGGCCCCACTTCACGAAGGCGACGATCACGGTGGCGACCACGAAGGTGATCGTCGCGCGCCGCCAGCTGATGCCCGCAAGCAGATTTGCCATCGCCGAAATCATCCGAGTCCCTGCGCCGCACCAAGCATAGCAGGGCCCCGTGCGTCCCCCGGTCCGGCTGCCTATCCGCGCGGCGCCGCTGCGGGCCCGGACGCGGGCGCGCCGGCTCCGGCCGCGTCGCCCGACTGGCCGGCGGCGGCCTGGACGACCGCGCCCGCTGCCGCCGACGGCGCCGACGGGGCGACGATGTCCTGCAATCCGCCGACCATCAGCACGACGATGAGGACGGCGGTGACGGAGAACAGGAAGGTTTCGATCCGTGCGTTCATGGTTGGCCTCTCTTTTCCGGATGACCGGGCGTCGACGTGCGCCCGGCAGGACCCATGTTCGTGGTTGCCGGAGGCGACTTCAACGCGCTTGCGACGAACCGCCGGAATCGCGGAGCAGGCTGCAGCGTCGGCCGACAGGACGCGGAGCTCCGCGACCGTCGTGGACGCCCGGGACGCCGGAAGCGCCCGTTCGGCAGGTGAACCTTGAATTCGCAAGGCGGGCAGTGCACCCTTGCGCCTCGCCGCCTCCGCACGCATCGCGGGCGGAAGCGACGGCGAACCGACTGCATCCAACCGGCCGAGCCGCCATGTCCGACGAGATCGTCATCCAGGATCGCGAGGAGCTGATCTACCTCCTGTGCGAGGCAGCGGAGTTCGAGCACACCGTGATGTGCTCGTACCTGTACGCGCAGTGGTCGCTGAAGCGCGACGCGAACGAGGGCGTGACCCCGACCGAGCTCGCCGCGATCGAGCGCTGGCGCCGCCTGCTGGCGCAGGTGGCGCTCGAGGAGATGCTGCACCTGTCGCTGGTGAACAACCTGCTGGCGGCGATCGGCTCGGCGCCGCACCTGTGGCGGCCGGCGTTCCCGGTGAAGCCCGGCCACTTCCCGGCCGACGTCGTGATGACGCTCACGCCATTCGGCGAGGCGGCGCTCGATCACTTCATGTTCATCGAGCGCCCCGAGGGCATCCGGATCGCCGACGGCGCCGGCTTCGGCCACGAGAGCCACTACCGGCGCGTCGCGCGGCCGGACCTGCTGGCGCCGGTGCCGCAGGACTACACGAGCCAGGGGCACCTGTATCACGGCGTGCTGCAGGGCCTCGCGCGCCTGACCAGGCAGCTGGGCGAGGAGCGCGTGTTCGTCGGCCACGGCCAGGCGCAGGTCGGCGGCGAGGAATATCCCCCTGCCGGGCCTGTTCCGGATCACCGACCTCGCCTCGGCGGAACGCGCGATCGAACAGATCGTGCTGCAGGGCGAAGGCGCGCCCGCGCACCACGACGACTCGCACTTCGCCCGCTTCGGCGCGATCAGGAAGGAGCTCGGGCAGCTGCGCGCTTTGCGCCCCGCATTCGAGCCGGCGCGCCCCGTGGTTCGCAATCCGCTGCTCGGCGGTGCGGGTAGCGCCCGCGACGGCGTGCGCATCGTCGACCCGCTCGCGGCCCGGGTGGTCGACCTCGGCAACTCGATCTATGCGCTGATGATCCGGGCGCTGGCGCAGGTGTTCGCGCCCGCG
Organism: uncultured beta proteobacterium; assembly: GCA_963832705.1. Taxonomy (GTDB): domain Bacteria; phylum Pseudomonadota; class Gammaproteobacteria; order Burkholderiales; family Casimicrobiaceae; genus CAIWHR01. The sequence continues at coordinate 45,325 of CAWHVP010000013.1, forward strand.
CCGCTGCCGTGCGACCTGCGCGCCGGGCTGGCCGCATCGACGACCACGCTGATGTCGGCGATGAGCCGGGTGGCGGAGGTCTGCCACGCGCCTGCCCGTCGCTGCGGCGGACCCTTCGGCGACCGCCGCGCTGAACTTCGAGCTGCCGGGCTCATCGGGCCAGCTGGTGCAGCAGTGCGCCGCGCGCATCCTGGGGGAGCGGGCGGCCGAGCTCGGCAGCGCGGCGCGCCGGATGGCCCCCATCGAATCGCTGGCGCCGCTGGCCGCGGTCGCCGGCGATCTCGATGCGCTCGCGCGGCGCTTCGACGCGTTGCACTCGCGCTTCGAGACGCACCTCGGCGACGCGGTCGACCGCGTGGCCGGGCTGCGCGCCCCGGCGGTGCCGGCGCGTCCCCGCGCCGCCGCCGGAGCTGCCGCGGGGTGCAGGCGGCCGGCCGCGCCCCGAAGTCGTCCCTACCCGCGACATCACGCTGCGCTTCGACGGGGGCCGCTGCATTCATTCGCGGCAGTGCGTGCTGGACGCGCCGATGGTCTTCCTCGCCAACACCAAGGGGGCCTGGATCCACCCCGAAGCGACGACGGTCGAGCATTGCGTGCGCGTCGCGCACGACTGCCCGTCCGGCGCGATCACCTACGAGCGCCACGACGGCGGGCCGCCGGAGGCCGCGCCGAGCGTCAATGTCGTGCGCGTGCGCGAGAACGGCCCCTACGCCCTGCACGCGCAGATCGAACTGGCCGGCCAGGCACCGAATTCCGCGCGACGCTGTGCCGCTGCGGGAAGTCGCAGCGCAAGCCCTACTGCGACGGCAGCCACGCCGCGGCCGGATTCGCCGCCACCGGCGAGCCCGCCACGCGTCGCATCGGGGCCGCTCGCCGAGCGCGGCGGGCCGCTGGCGATCGACCCGATTCCCAACGGCCCGCTGCAGCTGTCCGGCAACGTCGAGATCTGCGCCGGCACCGGGCGCACGGTGCTCGCGCGCGCAGATCGGCGCGGCTGTGCCGCTGCGGCGGCTCCGCCAACAAGCCGTTCTGCGACGGACTTCGGCACGCGCGCATCGGCTTTCGCACGGACGACTGAAGCGCGACGGCATCGGCGAGCGGCCGCCGGCGTCCGCATCACTGGATCACTTCGTCCGCGCGGGCGAGCACCGCCGGGGGGATCGCGATGCCGAGCGCCTTCGCCGTCTTCAGGTTGACGACGAGCTCGACCGCACTGGCCTGCTCCATCGGGATGTCCGCCGGCTTCGCGCCGTTGAGGATCATCGCGATCTGCTCGGCGGCACGGCGATAGGTCGTCGAGAAGTTGACGCCGTAGGACAGCAGCCCGCCGTTCTCGGCCCACAGGCGGTTGTTGAACATCGACGGCAGGCGGTGCTTCGTCGCCAATGCCGGAATCGTCTGGCGCGCCGCGACGAACAGGCCGGACGCCATCGCCAGGAAGGCATCCGCCCTGGCCTGCGCGAATCCGGCGAACGCGCGCTCGTAGTCATAGGGAGCACGCTTGAACTCGTGCACGGCGAGCGCGATGCCCAGCCGCGCCGCCGCCTCCTGCGTCAGCGCGAGCTGGTCGGACGACGCGGTGTCGGACAGCACGGCGATGGTCTTCGCGCCGGGCACGAGCTGCTTCAGCAACTCGATGCGCTTCGCCGGCAGGTCGGACTGCAGGTGCGACACGCCGGTGACCCGTCCACCCGGCCGCGCGAGGCTGGCGACGTGGCGCGTCGCGACCGGATCGTAGTCGGTCGCCACCACGACGATCGGGCGTGTCCCGCGACGCCTGCTCGACGGCGCGCAGGTTCGCATCGGTGCCGGGCGCGAGGAAGAGATCGCAGCCCTGCCGCGCGAGGTCGGCGGCGAGCTGCCCGAGCCGCTCGGTCCTGCCCTCGGCGGAGCGGAACTCGATCGTGAGGTTGCGCCCCTCGACGAAGCCGAGGTCGCGCAGGCGCGCGACCAGCGCGACGTTGTAGGTCTCCGTGCGCGCCGCGCCCGACGACAGCCAGCAGATGCGATAGCTGCGGCCCGCCTGCTGCGCCAACGACGCGACCGGCGCCGCAATGGCAAAGCCGGCAGCACTGCAGATGAACGCTCGCCGATCCATCCTCTCGACACCCCCGTGATCATCGGAGCGCCGAGCATACTACGCCTCGTGCCCGCTTCCCGAACCCCCCGCCCGCCGCCCCGGGCGTCGTCCGAAGCGGCCGTCCCGGCACCGGATTCGGCACGGCGTTGACCGGGATCAAGCGCCTGCGCAGCGCCCCATGGAGCGACGGCGTTACATTGTTCCCATGGGCCCCGATGTCGACCTGGTCGGCGATCCGACGCGCGCGACGGGCGAGCGCCGCATGAGCGCTTCCCTGGATTCCGTGGTCGCGCTCGGCACGACCTTGCTCCAAGGCGGCTTGGGGAACCTCGCCGCCTACCTCGCCGCGCACGTGCTGCTCTGCCTGCTGCCGGCGTTCTTCATCGCCGGGGCGATGTCGGCGTTGATCCCGAAGCAGACCATCACCCGCTTCCTCGGCCGCAACACGCCCGGGACGACCTCCTACCCCGCGGCTGCCGCCGCCGGGTCGCTGCTCGCCGTCTGCTCGTGCACGATCGTTCCGCTGTTTGCCGGGATCTTCGCCAAGGGCGCGGGCCTCGGCCCGGCCATCACGTTCCTGTTCTTCGCCCCGGCGGCCAACATCCTGGCGCTGGTCTACACCGGCGGCGTGATCGGTCCCGACCTCGCGCTGGCGCGCCTCGTGCTCTCGCTCGTGTTCGGCATCGGCATCGGGCTCATCATGGCGCTCGTCTTCCGCAGCGACGACGCGGCCCACGACCGCGCCACCGATGCGATGTTCGCCGCGCAGGACGCCCGGGGCATGCACCGGGCGGCGCTCGTGTTCCTGCTGCTGTGGGTGGCGCTGCTCCTGCTCGGGCACGTTGAAGCTCGACGTGCTCACGCGCGCCCGGTGGTCCGTCGACCTGCCGCTGGCCGGCGCCGATGCCTGGCAGCAAGTCCTCGATCGGCTCGTGCCCCACGATCCGGGCCGTGGCGAGGAAGGCGTCTCGGTCCAGGGCGTCGTCCTCATCGGGCTGCTGGTCGCCATCGGCATCGCCGCCTGGCGCGGGCTGGAAAACATCCACGAAGGCGTCACCGCGTGGACGCGCGCGAGCCTCGATCCTCATCGCCGCCACGCTGCTGTTCGCCGCTCTTTCGGTCCAGACAACGCCCGCGGGCTTGCGCATCGGCTTCACCGGCAAGTTCTTCGGCATCGCCGTCGCGCTGGCGCTGCTCGGCCATCTCGGCCGGAACAGGCTCTCCGCCGACGAGCTGCGGGACTGGCTCTGGGAGTCGTGGCGGTTCGTCAAGCAGATCTTCCCGCTGCTCGTGATCGGCGTCTTCGTGGTCGGGATGGCACGCGTCGTCATCCGCCCGGAGTGGATCGAAGCGGTCGCCGGGACCAACTCGGTGGCGGGCAACCTTGCCGGCGTCGCGTTCGGCGTGTTCATGTACTTCCCGACGCTGGTCGAGGTGCCGATCGCCAGGATGTTCCTGGATCTCGGGATGCATCGCGGCCCGCTGCTCGCCTACCTGATGGCCGACCCCGAGCTCTCGCTGCAGAGCATCCTCATCATCTCGGCCATCATCGGCAAGGCGAAGGCCTGGACCTACGTCGCGACTCGTCGCGCTCTTCAGCGCCACCGCCGGCCTGATCTACGGGGCCTGGGTCGACGGCACCTCGCCGTTCTTGCTGGCCCTGGCGGTGGCCGGCTTCATCGCGTCGCTCGCCGTGCTGCTCGTCGTGGCGAACCGGCGCTCCTCTCCGTTGACAGGAGGCTGACCATGCTCACCATTAAGATCCTGGGCCCCGGCTGCGCGAACTGCAGCAGGCCCGAGCGCATCGCGCCTTAAAGGACCTCGCATGAATCTCAGAGACTGGATCGGCAGGACGGAATCGGTATCGGACCAGCTGACGCCGACGCCCTATGCGGCGCTCTCCGCCACGCTGGACCGGCCTCCCGAGCGCCCGCCGGCCGGCACGCCGCTGCCTCCGCTGTGGCACTGGCTGTACTTCCTGCCGCTGCCCCGGCGGTCGGGGCTCGGCCCGGACGGCCACGCCCGGCGCGGCGGCTTCCTCCCGCCGGTCCGCTCCAGCGCCGGATGTGGGCGGGCAGCCAGTTCGAGTTCCACGCGCCGCTGCGGATCGGCGACGCCGTGACGCGCGTCTCGACGATCGAGGACGTCACCGAGAAGAGCGGCCGGACCGGACCGCTGGTCTTCGTCAAGGTGCGCCACGAGATCCGCCGCGACGGGGAGTCCGCGGTCGCGCTGACGGAGTTCCACGACATCGTCTATCGCGACGCCGCGAAGCCCGGCGACGCGCCGCCCCCGCCCAGGCCGGCGCCGCAGGCGAGCGCCTGGGCGCGCGAGTGGGTGCCCGACGAGGTGCTGCTGTTCCGCTACTCGGCGCTGACGTTCAACGGCCATCGCATCCACTACGACCGCCGGTACGTGACGGACGTCGAGGGCTATCCCGGCCTGATCGTGCACGGTCCGCTGATGGCCACGCTGCTGCTCGACCTGCTGCGCCACGAGCGTCCCGAGGCCGACGTCGCGCGCTACGAATTCCGGGCGATCCGGCCCGTGTTCGACACCGACCCGTTCTTCGTCTGCGGCGAGCCGCAGCCGGACGGCAGGTCGTTCAAGCTATGGATCCGCGATCACCAGGGCTGCGCCGCGATGGAAGCGACCGCCGTCACCCGCTGAGCGCGGAATCGCGATCGGCGGCGGCGAGGGACTACGGCGCGCCGCCCGTGATGCGCGCGATGTCGGCGGAAAGCGCCGTGCCGTTGCGGGCCTTGATGCGGCTGCGGAATTCGATGTCCCCCGCGGTCTGCCGTGCCGCCCTGTCCCCGGCGGCACCGACGAGTCGCTGCTGGTCGGCCAGCAGCGCCGCGACCTTCGCCTCGTCGTTGAACCCCGAAGCCGCCCTCGGCAGCAGGTACGCCCGCCCCCATTCGGACGACTTGCGCGCCAGCGCGTCGAAGTTCTCGCGCGTGAACGCGTACGCGAGCTCGCCGTGGGCCGGCGTCTGGGCGAGCATCCCCGGCAGCGAGGCGGCGACGTTCGGCGGCAGCGTGTCCTCGAGCGACAGCGCCAGCAGGCGCCGCGCCAGGTCGCGATTCTCCACGCCGGCCAGCGCCGAGGCATAGAGCTCGCGATCCTCGACGCGATCGGCCGCCGCCATGCGCCGGACCAGCTCCGCATAGACTTCGGCGTCGGCCCGGCGCGCGACGTTGGCCATCACGGCCGGCCGGATCGAGGGATCGATCCGCGCCCCGCCCCGGCGCTCGGTCCGGAAGAGCTCGGCCGACTTGCGCAGCGTCGGCTCGTCGCCGAGCCGTCCCAGCGTCTCGATGAGCTCGCCGCGCAGATTGCGCGTCACCGCGCCGTCCGCCGGCGAGACTTTCCATCCCAGCCGCGCCAGCATCGGCGAGAGCCTGCCCCGCGCGTACTTGCGCAGCTCGCGCTGCGCCGGCGCGCCGGCGAGCGCGTTGTCCAGGCCGGACAGCGCAAACGCCGCCTGCATGTACAGCACCTGCGTCGCCGGGTCGGTCGCCGGCTGCAGGCGGTGGGCGAGCACGAGATAATCGGCGAGCGGGAGCCGCCCGGCCTGACCCAGGGCCAGCGAGTCGGTGAGCAGGGCCATCCGCACGGAGGCCGGCAGCCGGGAGAACGCCTGCGCCAGCTGGCGCAGGTGCTCCGGCGGATACTGGACGCGGAAGAAGCCGGTGGAGGAATCGACGTACAGCGGCGCGGGCGCGCAGGGCCCCACCGCGAATTCCCCCTTGCGATCGTCGAGGAGCAGCCGGACCGGCGCTGCCGGCGGGACCGGGACGGCGAGCGGGATCTTCCAGACGGTCGCGTCGTCCGCGACGGCCTCGGTCCGGAATCGCCGCTGCTCGAGCGACAGCCTCCGCTCGCCCGCCGTGCACGAGACGCCCGCCTGCAGCAACGGATAGCCCTGCTGGTCGGTCCACGATCGCGCAATGGCGCCGGCATCCTGGCCGGAGGACTGCGACAGGTAATGCCAGAGATCGCCCGCGGTCGCGCTGGAAAATTTCTGGCTTTCGAAATAGGCGTTGAGGCCGCGGCGGAACGCCTCGGGTCCGAGGTACTTCTCGAGCATGTCGAGCACCGCCCCGCCCTTGGAGTAGGTGACGCCGTCGAACACTTCGAAGACCGCGGTCTCGACGACAGGCCCCGAGCGGATGGCGCGCGTGGCCGGCCCCGCGTCGTGGCGCATCACGCGCTGCCGCCAGAGCATGTGCGTCAGCGGAACCTGCCAGTCGGGATTGAAGCGCGCCGTCGCCTTGCGCGCCATCCAGGTGGCGAACGCTTCGTTGAGCCAGATCTCGTCCCACGACGCGGCCGTCACCAGGTTGCCGAACCACTGGTGCGAGATCTCGTGGGCGACGACGCTGTAGATGCCCTGCTTCGTCTCGTCCGAGCTCGCGGCGGGATCGAACAGCAGCGCCGACTCGATGTACGAGATCGCGCCCCAGTCCTCCATCGCTCCGCCGCGCACGCCGGGAACGGCGATCTGGTCGAGCTTGGGCAGCGCGTACGCGATGCCGAAGTACTCGCGAAAGTACGGCAGCACCTCCTTGGTCACTTGCATCGCGTACCGCGCTTCCGCCTTCTTGCCCCTGGCGGTGAGGATGCGCAGCGGCACGCCGTCGACGGCATCCTCCAGCGCGTCGAACTGCCCGACGGTGACGGCGACGAGGTAGGTCGGCATCGGCGGCGTGGGCGGGAATTCCCAGCGCACCGCGTCGCCCTGCGGCTCGCGCCGCTGCACCGGCATGTTCGAGACCACTTCGTAGGCGGCGGGCGCCGTGACGCTGATCGCGAAGCGCGCGCGGAACGAAGGCTCGTCGAATCCCGGAAAGACGGTGCGCGCCGCGATCGGCTCCATCTGCGTGGCCAGCATCTTCGCCGGCTTGCCCTCGGCCGTGTACGACACGCCGAAGAGTCCGTCGCCGTAGGCGTGCACCTTGCCCGTGTACGCGAGCCGCAGCGTGTAGCTGCCCGCCGCGATGGCGGCGCCGTCGGCGATCCGCCACTGCCGCTTGGGGGCGTCCTCGGTCACCGCCATCGTGCGCGCGCCGCCCGCGCCGGTGAGCACGACGGCTCCCGGGGCGAGCTCGAACGCGTTCAACACGATCGCGTCGACCGGCTGGCGCACGTCGATCGCGATGTCGACGCTCCCGCCGAACGTCGCCTTGGCCGGATCGAGGTCGAGCGCGAGGCGATAGCTCGAGGGAACGACCGCCTTCGGCAGGGTTCCCGGCGTCGCGTCGAACGCGAAGCGCGGCTGCGCCTGCGCCATCGCCGGAAGCAGCGCCAAGCTCAACAGCCCGACCAGCACGGCTCGCAGGATTCGTTGCATGGCATTCCTCCCCGGGTGGCCGGCGATTATGGACAGCCGCCGGGCGCCGGTCAACGAACGGGGCGCCGAGGCGTTCGACCGCGGGACCGGCCGACTTGCCTCCCCCGCCGTCCCCTCCTATGCTAGGAACCGATGCCACCGGGAGTTCCCATGCGACTGCTCCGCCGCACCTACCTCGTCAATCCCCGCCTTCAACTGCGGCTGATCTTCGTCGCCAACGTGCTCGCGCTGATCGCGGCCAGCGTCGTCGGGACGCTGGCGCTCTATACGCAGGCCCAGCTCGACGACTACCGCACCGTGTTCGCGCTGTGCGCGCCGAACAATCCGGCGCTCGCCTACATCGCGGAGAAGCAGAGCGAGTTCACGCGGCTGTCCGTGCTGGTCGCCATCCTGCAGTGGCTGATCTTCAACCTGATGGCGCTGATCCTGTCGCACCGGATCACCGGGCCGCTCTATCGCCTCGAGCACCACCTCGAGGCCGTGGGCGCGGGGCAGGAGCCCGTCGACGTGCACTTCCGCAAGGGCGACCTCTACGAGTCGCTCGCCGCCGCCTGCAACAAGGTGATGGCGCGGATGCGCAGCACGCGCGCCTGAAGCCGCCCGGGAGTGCGGCGCCGCGCGGCTCGCGCGCCGCGACGGTTCACGCCGGCGGCGCCGGCGCGCGGGGTGTCCGCGCCGCCGCCGCCGCGTCGGCCGCCCGGCAGTGGGCGGCGATCGCGTCGACCATCGTCGGCACCAGCGGCGCCGGGAAATCGTGGCCCATGCCGTCGATCACCCGCAGTTCCGCGCCGCGGATGTGCTGCGCGGTGTCGCGGCCGGCGGCCACCGGGACCAGCGGATCGGCGGCGCCGTGGATGACCAGCGTCGGCGCCGTGATCTTCGCGAGCATCCGGCGCCGGTCGCCGGAGGCGAGGATCGCGAGCAGCTGCTGGGCCACCCCCGCCGGATGGTAGGCGCGCCGCACGCTGTGCTCGATCCGCTGGCGCAGCTCGGCCGGGTCCGCCGGGTACGCCGGGCTGCCGATGACGCCCCAGACGCCGATCAGGTGCCGGATCACGCTCTCGGGATCGCCCGGGTCGCCGGGCCGCGAGAGCAGCGCGCGCCGGGCGGCGGGGTGCGCCTGCGACACGCGCCGGTTGCCGCTCGACGACATGATCGAGGTGAGGCTCGCCGTGCGCTCGGGATGGCGGGCGGCGACGACCTGCGCGATCATCCCTCCCATCGACGCGCCGACGACGTGCGCGCGCCGGATGCCCAGCGCATCGAGCAGCCCGACGCTGTCCTCGGCCATGTCCTCCAGCGTGTACGGCGCGCGCACCGGCAGCCGTGCCCACGCCCGCGCGATCTGCAGCACCAGGTTCGGCCGCCTGCGCACCCGGATGCGCGTCGACAGCCCGGCGTCGCGATTGTCGAACGCGATCACCCGGAAGCCCTGCGCGACGAGCCCGTCGCGCAGCGCCGGCGGCCACGACGTCAGCTGCATCCCCAGGCCCATGATCAGCAGGATCGGCGGCGCGGCCGGATCGCCGCTGATCTCGTATTCGAGCGAGAGGCCGTTGGTGCTGGCGCGGGGCATGGTCAGCGCAGCCGCGCGGGACTGAGCACGGCGGGGTCCACGCCCTGCCGCGCGAGCGCGGGCGGCACCGGCCGGCCGCGGAGCAGCGCTTCGGCCAGCTCGGCGACGGCGGCGGCCGTCTGGATGCCGTAGCCGCCCTGCGCGGCGAGCCAGAAGAACCCCTCGCGGGCATCGTCCCAGCCGACGACGAGCTCGCCGTCGCGCACGAACGAGCGCAGTCCGGCCCACACGCGCCGCGGCCGCGGGATCGCGAGCGTCGTCACCCGCTGGATGCGATCGATGCCGAGCGCGATGTCGATCTCCTCGGGCACGACGTCGTGCGGCGGCGCCGGGTCGGCGTTCGCCGGGGACCCGAGCAGCAGCCCGGCGTCGGGCTTGAAATAGAAGCTCTCGTCGACGCCCACGACCGCCGGCCACGCCGCGCAGTCGACGCCCTCCGGCGCGGCGAAGGTGAACGCGCTCCGGCGCCGCGGCTCGAGGCCGACCGGGCGCGCGCCGCACAGGCGCGGCCACGACGTCGGCCCAGGCGCCGGCGGCATCGACGACGACGCGTGCGCGCAGCGTGCGGCCGTCGGCCAGCGCGAGGTCCCACGCGCCGTCGCGCCGCTCGGCGCGGCACAGCTCGGCGTCGGTGAAGAGCTCGCCGCCGTGCCGCCGGAAGCCGCGCAGGCAGCCCTGGTGCAGGCCGTGCACGTCGATGTCGTGGGCGTCGCCCTCGCTGATCGCGCCGCAGAGCTCGGCGGCGCGCAGCACCGGCACCCGCGCCCGCGCGTCGGCGGCGGAGAGGCGCTGCACGTCCGGCGCGGCGAGCGCCAGTTCCTGGAACGCCGCCGCGAGCAGGTCCTCCTGCCCGCGGACGGCGACGTAGAGCACGCCGCGCGGGGCCAGCAGCGGGTGGTCGGCGAAGCCCGCGGGAGGGTGCTCGTAGAAGGCGCGGCTCGCCCGCGTCAGCGCGCGGATCGTCGGCGTGCCGTAGGTTTCCATGAACATCGCCGCGGAACGGCCGGTCGCGTGGTAGCCCGGCTGCGCCTCGCGCTCCAGCAGGATCACGCGGCCGGCCCCGCCGCGGCTGAGGCGATAGGCGAGCGAGGCGCCCGCGATGCCCGCGCCGACGATCGCGTGGTCGAACATCGTTTCCTGCATCATTGCCATTGCGCTGCCGTCACGGGTGCATTCTCGCATCCCGGAGCCGTGCATGTCCGCAGGCGCGAGACGGCGACTCCCGGTCGATCACTCGTCGACGCGTCCGCGCCCGGCCTTGATGCGGCCGCGCTGCACCTTGTCGTCCACCCTTCGGCGCTGCGAGCTCCGCGTCGGCCGCGTCGGCTTGCGCACGGGCCGGACCGTCGTCGCCTCGTCCAGCAGCTCCTGCAGCCGGGCGATGGCGTCCTCGCGGTTGCGGTCCTGGCTGCGGAAGCGCTGCGCCTTGATGACGACGACGCCGTCGCTGCTGATCCGCTGGTCGCCGTGCGCGAGGAGCCGCGCCTTGACCGCCTCCGGCAGGCTGGACGCCCGGATGTCGAACCGCAGGTGCACCGCGGTCGAGACCTTGTTGACGTTCTGCCCGCCGGCGCCCTGCGCGCGGATCGCCGTCCACTCGACGTCGGCCGGGTCGATGACGATGGTCACGGTCAGGCTCCGGTGAAGGCCGCGGCCCCGGCGACGGCGAGCTGGCAGACGGTGCCCGGGCGCCACGAACACCTGGCGCGTGATCGACGTCGCCTGCGTGATCGAGCGGCCGGCTCCATGGAAACTCCCGAGCGTGAGCGATCCGCCGGCCGCCTGCTCCGGTCGAACGCAGCAACGGCGCCGCCGTCGGCGGACCCGGGCGATAGATCAGCACGCGGCGACGGGATCGGGCAACTTCGGCCCCGACACGCGGCGGCCCCGAATTCACTGTTCGGGCCTTCGCTCATAGGGAAAGCCTGCGGTCCAGACGGGGATCGCCTGATCCGGATACGGGGCTCAGTCGACGCCAGCACTGCGCGAGCACGATCGACGCCGACACGGCCAGGCAGATCGACGCGGCGAAGAGGTCGCGCTGGTAACTTCAGCTGGTATCCGCGACGCCATTGCGCCAGCCGGGTGTAGCGATCGTGACGATCGACGTCTCTGTGCTCGACATGGCGATCCGGCTCCAGAGGTTTGAGGAGACGGCGGGAGCTTGCGCCCGCAACCTGAAATTTCGCTGAACGGGCGCGGATGTCCGGCGTGCGACACGTTCTGACGCCAATCCCCGGATAATGACGATCGGGGCGCCGCAATGCACCGCCCGGGGGTCCGCCGAGCCCGCCGATGCGGGACGGACGCTGCCCGCCGAACACCTCTTCGAGACCGAATTGACCACCGAAAACCTGCCCCCCGGGCTCATCCTGATCCACGGCAACCGGGCCGAGGCGCTGCGCGACCTGCTGGTCGCGTGGATGAAGCAGAACCCGTTGTCGCCGCTCGAGACCGAGACGGTGCTGGTGCAGAGCAACGGCGTCGCGCAGTGGCTGAAGCTGGCGCTGGCCGCGGACGAGGCCGACGGCGGCTGCGGCATCGCCGCCGCGATCGATTTCTCGCTGCCGTCGCGCTTCGTCTGGGACGTCTACCGCGCGGTGCTCGGCCCCGAGGCCGTGCCGGAGACCTCGCCGTTCGACAAGACGCGGCTCGTCTGGCGGCTGATGCGGCTGCTGCCGGAGCTCCTCGCCGACCCGGTCTACGTGCCGCTCAAGCGCTACCTCGCCGACGACGCGCAGCTGCGCAAGCGCTTCCAGCTCGCCGAGCGCCTCGCCGACCTCTTCGACCAGTACCAGGTGTACCGCGCCGACTGGCTCGCCGCCTGGGCGGCGGGGCGGGATGCGCTGCCCGACGCGCTGGGCGCGTCGTCCCCGCCGCTGCCGGAGGACCAGCGCTGGCAGGCGGCGCTGTGGCGGCGGCTGGTCGAGGACGTCCGGCTCGCGATGGCCCCGGGCGGACCCGCCGCGGCCGGCCATCCGGGCTGCTCGGCGGACGCGCCGCCGTGCACGAAGCCTTCGTGGCGCGGGCGCGCGCGCTCGAAGGCGAGCCCCGCCCCGCGGGCCTGCCGCGGCGCGTGCTGGTGTTCGGCATCGCCTCGCTGCCGCTGCAGACGCTCGACGTGCTCGCCCGCATGGCGCAGTGGTCGCAGGTGCTGATCTGCGTCCACAACCCCTGCCGGCACTACTGGGCCGACATCGTCTCCGGGCAGGACCTGCTGCGCGCCCGAGCAGAGCCGGCAGGCGCGCAAGGCCGGGCAGCCGGCAGGTGCTGACGGCGGAGTCGCTGCACCTGCACGCGCACCCGCTGCTCGCCGCCTGGGGCAAGCTCGGCCGCGACTACATCGCCGCGCTCGACCTGCACGACGACGCCGCGCGGCGCGAGGCCTGCGCGCGCTCGCTGCAGCGGATCGGGCAGACGATCGATCTGTTCGAGGACACCGGCGGCGCCGAGCCTGCTGCAGCAGATCCAGGAGGACATCCTGCGAGCTGCGCCCGCTGCCGGAGATCCGCGCGGAGCATCGCACGATCGACCCGGCGACCGATCGCTCGCTGCGCTTCCACGTCGCGCACAGCCCGCAGCGCGAAGTCGAGATCCTGCACGACCAGCTGCTCGCCGCCTTCAGCGCCGATGCGACGCTGCGCCCGCGCGACGTGATCGTGATGGTGCCCGACATCGAGGCCTACGCCCCGCACGTCCAGGCGGTGTTCGGCCTGCCGGATCCCTCCGACCCGCGCTTCATCCCGTTCGGGCTGGCCGACCGCGCGCAGCGCCAGTTCGACCCGCTGGTGCACGCGCTCGAGCTGCTGCTCGACCTGCCCCAGTCGCGCGTCGCGGCGAGCGACGTGCTCGACCTGCTGCAGGTGCCGGCGCTGCGCGCAGCGCTTCGGCATCGGCGAGGACGACCTGCCGCTGCTGCATCGCTGGATTCGCGAGGCGCCGGCGTCCGCTGGGGCCTGCACGGCGAGCACCGCCAGGCGCTGGAGCTGCCGGAGGGCGCGGCAGCGGCGCAGAACACGTGGCTGTTCGGCCTGCGGCGGATGCTGCTGGGCTACGCGGCCGGGCAGGACGGCGCCGCGTGGCAGGACATCGAGCCCTACGGCGAGATCGGCGGCCTGGAAGCGGCGGCGCTGGGGCCGCTGGCCGCGCTGCTCGAGCGCCTCGACGAGAGCTGGCGGCGGCTCTCCGAGCCCGCGACCGTCGTCGAGTGGTGCGCGCGCCTGCGCGAGCTCAAGGATTCGTTCTTCGCGGCCGACGATGCCGGCGACGCCTACACGCTGAGCCAGCTCGACGGGGCGCTCGACGCCTGGCAGGAAGCCTGCGACGAGGCCGCCTTCGCCGAGAAGCTGCCGCTGTCGGTCGTCGCCGAGCACTGGCTGGCGAGCCTCGACGCCGGCGGCCTCGTCGCAGCGCTTCTTCGGCGGCACGGTGACCTTCGCCACGCTGATGCCGATGCGCGCGATCCCGTTCCGCCACGTCTACCTGCTCGGCATGAACGACGGCGACTACCCGCGCACCCGCAACCCGCTCGACTTCGACCTGATGGCCCGCGAGTACCGGCCCGGCGACCGGTCGCGGCGCGAGGACGACCGCTACCTGTTCCTCGAGGCGCTGCTCTCCGCCCGCGAGCGGCTCCACGTCTCCTGGGTCGGCCGCAGCATCAACGACAACACCGAGCGCCCGGCGTCGGTGCTGATCGGGCAGCTGCGCGACCACCTCAAGTCCGGGTGGACGCTCGCGGCACGCGCGGGCGCACACGGCGCGGCGCGGAAGCGAAGGCGAACGCCGATCCCGGCAAGGCGCTGCTCGCGGCGCTGACGACCGAGCACCCGCTGCAGGCATTCAGCCCCGGCCTATTTCCCGCCGCGCGAAGCCGGGCCGCCCGCGCCGGGAGCACTCTTCACCTATGCGCGCGAATGGCAGCCCGCCGCGGCCGGCGACGGCGGCGAAGGCTGCCAACGCTCCCCTGCCCGCCCAGCCGCGCGACGAGCCGCTGGCGCTGCGGACCCTCGCCGACTTTCTCAAGGACCCGGTGAAGGCGTTCTTCACGCAACGGCTGTCCGTGTACTTCGAGGCCGAGGATCCGGCCACCGACGACGTCGAGCCCTTCGAGCTCGACGGCCTCGCGCGCTGGAAGCTGCAGGACGAGCTGATCCACGACGAGGCCGACGCCCGCGCGCGCGGCGAGGACGGCCCCGCCCGCCGCGCCGCAACGATCAAGCGATCGAGCGCCGCGGCGAGCTCGCTCCCGGCGCCTTCGGCCAGCGCCTCGCCGACGAGCTCGTCACGCCGATGGACAAGCTCTTCGAGAATTACGCGAAGGCGGTGGCGCGCTGGCCCGACGTCCTCGAGAACGAGGTGGAGCTGCGGTTCGAGCACGTGGTCGGCGACGAGCGCATCGAGCTGGCGGACTGGATCCCCGGCGTTCGCCGCAACGCCGCGGCATCCGACGCCGCGGAGGCCGATGGCCCGGGCAGCCGCTTCGGCTGCGTCGCGCTGGAAGCCTCCGCGCTCGTCGACGACAAGAACAAGTACCGCGGCGACAAGATGATCCGGCACTGGGTGCGCCACCTCGCGCTGCACGTCGCCGTCGGCCGGATCACGACGGTCGTCGTCAGCAGGAAGGGCGTGATCGAGCTCGCTCCCCGCGACCCGGCCGAGGCCGGCGAGCGCCTGCGGGAGATCATCGAGGCCTGGCACGAGGGCATGCGTCGCCCGCTGCCGCTGGCGCCGAAGTCGGCCTTCGCGTGGCTGCGCGCCTGCCGCGATCCCGCGCTCGACCAGGACAAGGCCCGCGCGGAAGCGCGCAAGACCTACGAGCGCGGCTTCAATTACGCGGGCGAGTGTGCGGAGAGCGCGTACCTGAGCCGCGCCTGGCCCAGCTTCGACGAGCTCTGGGCCGGCGGCGAGTTTCGCGACCTCGCCGAGCGGCTGCTGCGCCCGCTGCAGGACGCCATCCCCATGAAGGAAGACAAGAAATCAGGCAAGGGAGCCCCGGAATGAGCGCCGCCGGGCCGCCCAGGCGCTCGCCCCCTGGGGGAGCGGCGCGAAGCGACGTTCGGGGGGATCATACGCGCAAGGCCAACGCCGCCGCCAAGCCGGGAGCAAGGCCGCGCCGCCCGCCAGGCTCGATCCGCTGACCTTCCCGTTCAAGGGCAGCCGGCTGATCGAGGCCTCCGCCGGCACCGGCAAGACCTGGACGATCGCCGCGCTGTACGTGCGGCTGGTGCTGGGTCACGGCGCCGACGAGCACCGGTTCGACCGCCCGCTGACGCCGCCCGAGATCCTGGTGGTGACCTACACCGAGGCCGCGACCAAGGAGCTGCGCGATCGCATCCGCGCGCGCCTTGCCGTCGCCGCCGACTACTTCCAGCAGCGGCGAGGCCGCGGCCGATCCGGGCGAGGACTTTCTCGCCGATCTGCGGCGCTGCGTACCCGCCCGAGCAGTGGCCGGCCTGCGTGCACCGCACTGCAACTCGCGGCCGAGTCGATGGACGAGGCCGCGGTCTCGACGATCCACAGCCTGGTGCAACCGGATGCTGCGCGAGCACGCCTTCGACAGCGGCAGCCTCTTCACCCAGAAGCTCGAGGCGGACCAGAGCGAGCTGCTGGCCGAGGTGGTGCGCGACTACTGGCGCACGTTCATCGTGCCGCTCGACGCCGGAGCGAGACGCCGAGGTCGCCGGCCTCTGGGGCGGCCCCGCGGGCCTGCAGAAGGGCGTCGGGAGCCTGATCGACTACGCGGAGCGGCTGCCGCACGCCGAGACCGCCCGCCGAGCGTGCTGCGCGCGGCGCATCGACGAGCGTGCCGAGACGCTGCAGCGGCTGAAGGCGCCCTGGGGACAATGGGCCGATGAGCTGCAAGCAGATGCTGGACGCGGCCCGGGACGTCAAGGCGTTCGACGGTCGCAAGCTCAAGCAGAACAACTACACCGCCTGGCTGGCAGGCGCTGAAGGCCTGGCACGACGACCCGACGCTGTCCGCAGCCCGCCATCTGACGACGACGGCCTATGGAACGGCTGACCCCGCGACGGTCATGGCGGCGATCTGGAAGAAGGGCGAGCCGCCCGACCACCCCGCCTTCGACGCGCTCGCCAATCTGCCGCGGAGACTCGCCAGGCTGGTCGCTGCCCGTCGCCGCGCTGCTGAGCCACGCCGCGCGCTGGGTCGCCGAGCGCTTCGCCGCCGAGCAGGAGCGCCGCGCGCAGATGGGCTTCGACGAGCTGCTGACCCGGCTCGACGCGGTGCTGCAGGGCGCGAACGGCCCGCGCCTGGCCGCAGCGCATCCGCGAGCAAGTTCCCGGCCGCGCTGATCGACGAGTTCCAGGACACCGACCCGGTGCAGTACCGGATCTTCGATGCCGTGTACGAGGTCCGCGCCAACCGCACCGACGTCGCGCTGGTCCTGATCGGCGACCCCAAGCAGGCGATCTACGCGTTTCGCGGCGCGGACATCTACACCTATCTCAAGGCGCGGCGCGACTGCGCGGGCCGGCTGCACACGCTGGCCCGCAACTTCCGCTCGACGCCAGGCGATGGTCGAAGGCGGTCAACGCCTGCTTCAACGACGCCGAGACCCGCGACGCCGGCGAGGGAGCGTTCCTGTTCCGCACCGACGCGGGCAATCCGGTCCCGTTCGTCGAGGCCGAGGCCGAGGGGCGCAAGGAGCGCTTCGTCGTCGGCAAGGCCACGCCCCCCGCGCTCACCGCCTGGTGGCTGCCGGCAGGACGAGGGGAAGCCGCCGTCAGCAAGGAGGACTATCTCGACGCGGATGGGCGCCGCCTGCGCCACCGAGATGGTCCGGCTGCTCAAGCTCGGGCAGGCCGGGAAGGCCGGCTTCGCCGAGGGCGGCGCGCAAGGTCACGCAGCCGCTGCGCCCGCGCGACATGGCGGTGCTGGTCAACAAGCGGTCCGAGGCCGACGCGATCCGCGACGCGCTCGCCGAGCGCGGCGTGCGCAGCGTCTACCTCTCCGACCGGGACTCGGTGTTCGACAGCGCGCAGGCCGAGGAAATGCAGCGCTGGCTCGAGGCCTGCGCCGAGCCGGACGACGCCCGCCGGCTGCGCGCCGCGCTCGCGACCGCGACGCTCGATCTCGACTGGAGCGAGACTCGAACAGCTCAACCGCGACGAGCTGCTGTGGGAGGAGCGCGTGCTGCAGTTCCGCCGCTACCGCGACGCGTGGCGCCGGCAGGGCGTGCTGCCGATGCTGCGGCGCCTGCTGAAGGACTTCGGCGTTCCCGCGCGGCTGCTCGCGCCGGGCGGCCGCGCTCGACGGCGGCGAACGCGTGCTGACCGACCTGCTGCACCTCGCCGAGCTGCTGCAGCAGGCGGCCGCGGTGCTCGACGGCGAGCACGCGCTGATCCGCCATCTCGCCGAGCAGCGCGCATCGATCGGGCAAGCCCGGCGGCAGCGAGGATGCGCGGCTGATCCGGCTGGAGAGCGACGCCGACCTGGTGCAGGTGGTCACGGTCTACAAGTCCAAGGGGCTCGAATATCCGCTGGTGTTCCTGCCCTTCGCCTGCACGCTGCGGCCGGTCAAGGACAAGACGACTGCCGATCAAGCTGCACGACGAGGCCGGCAACCTGCAGGTGCTGCTGTCGGGCGACGCGCAGGCGATCGCGAGCGGCCGACCACGAGCGTCTCGGCGAGGACCTGCGCAAGCTCTACGTCGCCATGACGCGTGCCCGTCACGCGACCTGGGTCGGGCTCGCGGCCGACGAAGGATTTCGGGCGCAGCGCGTTCGGGTACCTGTTGAACGGCGGTGCCGGAGTCACGACGGAGGAGCTCGGGAAGCAGCTGCAGCAGCTGCGCCGAGCAGTGCCCGTCCATCCACGCGGCGCAGGCGCCCGAGGCGAGCGACGACCTGTTCGTCGCCGAGGATCGCGTTGCCGCTCCGCGGCAGCGCGCTGATGCCGGTCCGCGCCGCGCGCGAGAACTGGTGGATCGCGAGCTACTCGGCGCTGAAGACCGTGCCCGCCGAAGCGGAGGCCCCGGCGCCCGCAGCCGACGTCGATCGCCCCGCTCGTGTCGCCGCACGTCCCCGACACCGCGCGCGAGGACACGTTCCGCGAAAGCGTGCTCGGACGGTCCGGCGCCGACGACACGTCCGCGCCGGTCGCCCGGGCCGCCGCACCGCGGCGCGGCACCATGCACGCGTTCCCGCGCGGCGCCGAGGTCGGCACCTTCCTGCACGACCTGCTCGAATGGGCCGCCGACACGGGCTTCGCCGCGGTCGCTGCGCAGCCCGACGCGCTGCGCGACACGATCGCGCGGCGCTGCGCGCGCCGCGGCTGGAACGCCTGGATCGAGCCGATGACGAGCTGGGCCGGCGATTTCCTGACGACGGACTTCGCCCTGCCGGCCGCCCCGCCGCAGGGCGCCACGTCCTTCCGTCTCGCGACGCTGGAGAAGGCGGTGCCCGAGATGGAGTTCTGGATCGCCGCCGGCGACGTCGACGCGGTCGCGCTCGATCGCCTCGTCCGGGCGCACACGCTGGACGCCGCCGAGCGGCCCGCGCTCGCTCCCGCGATGCTGAACGGCATGCTGAAGGGCTTCATCGACCTCGTCCTCGAGCACGACGGCCGCTACTACGTCGCCGACTACAAGTCGAACTGGCTCGGCCCGGACGACGCCGCGTACAGCGCCGAGGCGATGCGCGACGCGATCCTCGCCAACCGCTACGAGCTGCAGTACGCGCTGTACCTGCTCGCGCTGCACCGGTTGCTCAAGGCCCGCCTGCCGGACTACGACTACGACCGGCACGTCGGCGGCGCCGTGTACCTGTTCCTGCGCGGCTGCCGCGCGCCCGGGCACGGCGTGCATTTCGAGCGGCCGCCCGAAGGCGCTGATCGAGGCGCTGGATCGCCTGTTCGCGCGGGCGTCCGCAGGCGACGCGGCTCGCCGCGAACCGAACAACGAGGTCCCGGCATGATCCCCTGCCTCACCGAACGGACGACGCCCGCCATCGCCGCCGTCAGCCCGGGCGCACGCAAAGGCGGCGCGAAGGCGCCGGCCGCGACGCCGGCGGCGCTGCCCGCGCAGATCGACGACCTGATCGCGCGCTGGGCCGCGCGCGGCTGGCTGCGCCCGCTCGACGCCGCCTTTGCCGGCCTCCTCCGGCGCGAGGTCCCCGATGCGAATCCGTGGCTGATCCTCGCCGCGGCGCTCGCCAGTCACCAGCTCGGTCGCGGTCACGTCTGCCTCGACCTCGCCGCCGCGCTCGACGATCCGGGCTTCGCGCTGTCGCTTCCACCCGAAGGCGCGAGCGAGGACGGACCTCGCGGCCAGCGATCTGCCTGCCCGCGTGCTGGACGGGACCGACCTTCCCGCCTGGATCGCGGCGCTCGGCGACCCTCGCCTCGTCGGCGACGGTCCCGGAAACACGCCCCTCGTGCTGCGCGGGAGCCGGCTCTACCTGCGCCGCTACTGGGAGTACGAGCGCAGCGTCCGCGAAGGCATCGACGAGCGCCTCGCCCGCACGCCCGAGGTCTCGGCGACGCTGTCGCCGAAGTCCTTGCGCTCGACGCTCGACGTCCTCTTCCCGACCGCGGGCGCGGCCGCCGCAAAGTCCGGCGCCGACTGGCAGAAGCTCGCCTGCGCGCTCGCGGCGCGCAGCGCGTTCAGCATCGTGACCGGCGGCCCCGGAACCGGGAAGACGACGACCGTCGTCAAGCTGCTCGCGCTGCTGCAGACGCTGGCGCTGTCCGCGCCCGTGAAGGACGGCGCGCCCGCGCGGCCGCTGCGCATCCGGCTCGCCGCGCCGACCGGCAAGGCCGCGGCGCGGCTCAACGAGTCGATCTCCGGCGCGGTCAGGAGCCTGCCGCTCGCGGGCCTGCCGAACGAGGACGCGGTCCGCGCGTCGATTCCCACCGAGGTCGGCACGCTGCACCGCCTGCTCGGCGCGCGGCCGGACACCCGCCGCATGCGCCACGACGCGCGCAATCCGCTCGCGCTCGACGTGCTCGTCATCGACGAGGCGTCGATGATCGACCTCGAGATGATGGCCGCGGTGCTGGCCGCGCTGCCGCCGAGGAGCCGGCTGGTCCTGCTCGGCGACAAGGACCAGCTGGCGTCCGTCGAGGCCGGCGCGGTGCTCGGCGAGCTGTGCGCCCGCGCGCGCGAGGGGCATTTCAAACCGGACACCGCGAAGTGGCTGCAGGCGGCAACCGGCGAGCAGGTCGACGCGGCCCTGCAGGACGCCGACGGCACGGCCCTCGACCAGGCCGTCGCCATGCTGCGCAGGAGCTACCGCTTCTCCGAGGAGAGCGGCATCGGGCAACTCGCGGGCAGGGTGAACGAAGGCGTCGCCGCGCCCGCGCTGCAGGTCCTCGCGCAGCCCCATCGCGACCTGCAGACGCTGCGCCTGCGCGGCGAGGCGGACCCCTCGTTGCGCGAGCTCGTCGTCGACGGCAACGCGCCCGGCGCCGGGAAGCCGGGCGACGACCGGCATGGCTACCGCCACTACCTCGAGACCCTGCGCCGCCTGCAGCCCCCGCGCGGATCGGAGCAAGCACAGTTCGACGAGTGGGCGCGCGCCGTCCTCAAGGCGCACACGCAGTTCCAGGTCCTCTGCGCGCTGCGCCGCGGGCCCTGGGGCGTGGAAGGCCTCAACCAGCGCATCGCCGGCTTCCTGCAGTCGGCCGGCCTCATCGGCAGCAGCGCCGGCTGGTACCTCGGCCGCCCGGTGCTCGTCACGCGCAACGACTACGCGCTCGGCCTGATGAACGGCGACATGGGCATCACCCTCGCGCTGCCGGGCAAGGCGGGCGACACGGGCGAGCGGCCGCTGCGCGTCGCCTTCCCCGCCGGCGACGGCAAGGACGGCATCAAGTGGGTGCTGCCCAGCCGCCTGCAGGCCGTCGAGACGGTCTACGCGCTGACCGTGCACAAGTCGCAGGGCTCGGAGTTCTCGCACGCGGCGCTGGTGCTGCCGGAGAAGCTCAACCCGATCCTGACGCGCGAGCTGCTCTACACCGGCATCACGCGCGCGAAGACGCTGCTGACGCTGGTCAATCCCGGCGACGAGCAGCTGGTCAGCCAGGCGGTGGAGCGGCGGGTGCAGAGGGCGAGCGGGTTGCTGGAGAAGGGGTAGGAGTTCGCGGTGACTGCTTGTCGTGGAGGCAGCGCGACAGGATTCGTCGCAGGCCCAATTGGCACCGAGAGCCCTAATCGTGCGCGCGAAAGTGACCATTTTGCCCACAATGGCCACAATAGGCTAAGACTGCCTGTTACTCCCCAATTCCCCGGAAAAGCTCATGGCCGAACCCATTCGTGTTCGCAATAAGCGCGGCGAGTTGATCGACGCGCCGCAATTCACGGCCAGCGAAGCCAAGCACAAGTTCGGTCAGTTGCTCGATGCCGCGCTGCGCGACGGCCCGGTGACGATCACCAAGCAGCGCAAGCCGACCGCGGTGCTGATCTCGCTCGAAGAGTATCGAGCGCTGACGCAGGCGGAAGATCGCACCCTCGCCGCCCTTTCCTCGGAGTTCGACCGCCGGTACGCCACGATGCAGGCGCCGGGCGCGGCCGCCGCCATGCAGCGGGCGTTCGACACGCCCGCAGCGCAGCTCGGCGCTTTCGCGGCGGCCTCGTTGACCAAGGCGCCCGCGCCGAAGAAAGCCCCGGCAAAGCGGTCGCGCTCCAGGCGTGGCTAGACGGAAGGTCGCCGCAGCCGGCCAAGGGGCAGATCTTCGTGCTGGCCGGCTGCAACGGTGCCGGCAAGAGCAGCATCGGCGGTCAGGCGTTTCACGCAGCGGGGATTCCCTATTTCAATCCCGATCTGGCCGCGCGCGAGGCGATCGCCATCGCGAACGCCCAGCGGTCGCCCGATGACCCAGGCCGAGGCCAATGCCTGGGCGTGGAACGAGGGCGTGACGCGCTTGCGGCGCGCCATCGCGGAACGGGCAACTACGCGCTGGAGACCACGCTGGGCGGCGATACGATCGTCGGCATGTTGCTGGAGGCGGCGGACGCCGGCCTTGCGGTGAACGTCTGGTTCGCGGGCCTGGACTCGGTGGAACTGCACGTCGAGCGGGTGCGGCAGCGGGTTGCCAGAGGCGGGCACGACATCCCTCGCGCCGACATCGAGCGGCGCTTTGTTCGCGGGCGCCTGAACCTGATTCGCCTGCTCCCCAAACTGCACCAACTGCTCGTCTACGACAACAGCGCGCCGGCGGACATTCGCGCGCCGGCAAGAGCGGCGCCACGGTTGCTGCTCCGCATGGTTGACGGGCTCATCACCGGGCCATCCGATCTGTCGCAGACGCCCGCGTGGGCCAAGCCTATTGTTGCCGCTGCGCTCAACGTCGATGCGAGTCATCGTGCTGGTGCGGAACCGGATTGACCGGCCGCCTACAGCGCACCGAGATGAATCCGGGAATCGAGCGCGACGGCGACGAGACCAACAATCGTCCGGCGTGCCGGACGCTGACCGGGGTGATGGCCAGGTTCGCCAAGTTCTCCCCTGATTTCCTGGTCGAAGGTCGCGGGGAGCATGAACAGGCGGAAAGGGACTCGCTCTGATGGCATCGTCCGCCGGCTCGGTCTTGACGGCCCCGAACGTCTCGCGGGCAAGCAATGCCACCTGACGCTCCAGTTGCGCAACCTGGCGCTTCAACTCCGCGATTTCCCGACGCTGCCGGGTCGTCGCCTTGCGCAGTGGGCCAGCGCAGCTGCGCCGCTACAATAGCCTCGAGACTTCAACAGCTCCGGGCCGCAGCGAAACCCACGGCAACAGTCGCTCAATGTACGTCACCGATCTCACCCATTTTCTCGACGCCAAAGGCGCGATCGCGCCCGCGCGGGGGCCGGCGCGAAAGCTGGCAGACTTCCTCACAGCCGTGGTCGCCCACGCGTCCGACTTCGATCGTCCCGACGCAACGCCGGGCCCCATCTGCTTCAAGTGCCGGAAGCGCGATGGCAATGTCGTCGCGACCGGCATCACCGAAGATGACGCGATCGTCTGGTACTGCTCCGCCTGCGGCACCGAGGGGCGGATCTCCCACTGGCAGGGCACGTTCTGGGACATGTCGAGCGGCTTGCCGGCGAGTTGAGCCGAGAGTCGAGACACCACCATGACAAAGCCCCGTACCGAAGACCTCGCAGACTTCCTGCGTCGCCAGGATAGCGAGGATCTCATCGCCGTCCTGCTCGAGCTCGCCTACAACCACGACGAAGTCCAGCGACGTTTGGCGCGCATGCAACTGGCAGGCCGTCCGGACAAGCTTGCGACCACCTTCCGGAAGACGCTTTCGGGTTGGCGGAGATCCACCAAGTTCTACGGCTATCGCGAAGCTCGGGAGTTCGGCCGCATGCTCGAAGGCTGGTTGGACCAGGTGGCGAATGAACTACTTCCGAGGGATCCGTCGGCTGCAGTTTCGCTCTTCGAGGCGTTCATCGAGGCCGACACATCGTGGTTCGAGCGTGCCGACGATTCCGACGGTGCCATCGGCGACGCCGTGCGCGCCGCCTGTCGCCATTGGCTGCAAGCCGCGGGGCACTGCGAAACTGCACTCCAACCGTGGGCCGAGCGCCTTGCGAAGCTGTACCAAGCCGACGAGTACGGTGCACGCGACGAGTTGCTGCGCCGCGCCAACCTGCTGCTCGACGAGGCTGCGCTACGCTGGCTCGTCGCCTGGTTCGAGGCACAACTGGCCGATGCACTTGCCGCTCCTCCAACGGAAGACGGGTTGCCGATCGAAGTCTTCCGCACTTCGGGCGCGCTGTCCCTTCTTGCCGAAGCGCTGCGCGACCCCGACGTCAAGGTGCGCGCAGTGCGGCAATACAGCCCGCACCCCAACCCCGTGCAGCGCCAGGACTTCGTGCAATCCTATCTCGCCGCCGACCGGCCGGCCGATGCCCTGCCCTGGCTGCAGGAATCGTGGGGCCACCTCGAGGCCAGCCGGCAAGGGCTGCTGGCCGAGGTGCTGGAGCGCCTTGGACGGTTCGTCGAAAGCCTGCCGATCCGGCAACGCATGTTCGAGCAGACGCTGTCGGCATTCCACCTCCAGTGCTGGCTGCAGCACTTGCCCGATTCCGCCCGTCACGATGCCCTGGAACACGCCCGCCAACTTGCGCTGCACCACCAGGATGTGACGGTGGCGGCCATGCTGCTGCTGGAACTCGGCGACGCCGAAGCGGCGGAAGCGGCGCTGCTCGCCGCACCTGAGCGCATCGACGGCAGTCACTACGGCAGCCTCGTGCCGCTCGCCGCGGCACTCCGCGCCAAGGGCTGCCTGCGCGGCGAAACCGCGGTACTGCGGGCGCTGCTGACCAGCATCCTCGATCGTGGCACCGCGCGCGCCTACGGCCATGCGGCGGGCTACCTGCTACGACTGCGGGAAGTCGCCGCGGTCGGAAGCAGCCCGCTCCCGTTGCCGAGCCACGAGGATTTCGAGGCCGCGATTCGCGCCCGCCATGGGCGAAAGGCGGCGTTCTGGGCCCACGTCAACGGAACGCGTCGTTGATCGAAACGACACCTTTTACGCTCCGATGACGCGCAACCCGCTTGCCTTCGCGGCGATGGCCAATGCCACGTCGTGAGTCGCCATCGACAACTCAGCTCCGCGCTTGTTCCTTCCACAGCAACGCCGTAGCAAGGTGAATCGCGTCCAACGTTCCCAGCGCGGTTGGAAGCGGCTGGGCAGCACGTGACAGGACCGGGTATGTAATCTCTACGATCTCCATTGCTTCCAGCAGTCGGTATACCGCCTCCCGCTGTTCGGCGATCACATCGTCGGTGAATCCCTGGGACAAGCGCAGCCGGTCCAGCGTCCGCAGGCACTCCACCTGCACAAGCGCCGAGGCAATGCCTTTCGTAACGCGGCCCCATTCCTTCAAGGCGTTGCGCTGGCCAAGGACAACGCGCAGCAATACCGACGAATCAAGGTAGGCGATCACCGATCGCCTTGCCGCTCTTCCATGAGCAGCTGCACGATGTCGCCCCGGAGCCGGAGCGGTGGCGGAAGCGGCACGCGCTGAAGAGTCGGCGCCCCGGCGAGCGGTGCCCGAAGCTTGAGGGAACCCTCGCCCGCCTTCCACGGAACGATGCGCGCGATCGGCGTGTCCCGGTCCAGAACCGTCAACGAACTGCCTCCGCGTACCTTCCGCAGATGCTCACTCAAGTGGCTCTTCAAGTCGGCGATGCGTATCCCTGTCATGGTCACATAGTAGTCATATTTAGTCATCTTGGCAAGGCGAACGGCGCGCGATTACCAAGCCGACGAAGAAGGCCCCGGCAGGCGACGCATTCGACTCTTGTCACACGCGTCGTCCGGAGCCCGTCGACTCATCTCACATCGCAGTCACGCCGCAAGCGGAACCACAGCCTTCGCAATCTCCTTTCCGGTCGCGCGTTCGGCCACCTCCAGGTCATATTGCGCCTGCAGGTTGATCCAGAATTCCGGCGTCGTGCCGAAGAGGCGCCCGAGGCGCAGTGCCATGTCCGCCGATACGGCCGCCTCGCCGCGACAGATCAAGTCAATGCGACGCTGCGGCACCTGAGTGTTCTTGGCGACGCGGTAGCGCGAGATCCCCATCGGCTCGATGAAGTCCTTGAGCAACACGGCGCCGGGATGCACGGGAGCGAGGCGCCTGCCGCTCGAGACATCCGAGAAGTCGGTCTTCCTGAGTTCGTCGCGCCGAATGGCCATGGTTGCCTCGTTCAGTGATAGTCCGTGATTTGTACGTCATGGGCGTCGCCGCTCTCCCAGCGAAAGCATGCGCGCCATTGGTCATTGATGCGGATGCTCCACTGCCCTTTCCGATCGCCCGCCAATCTTTCCAATCGGTTGCCGGGCGGAATGCGCAGGTCATCGATTGCCTTGGCTGCATCGATCACCTTGAGCTTGCGCCGAGCCGCGTCCTGCATATGTGGGGGCAGCGCCTTGACCCGATGGCCGTCGAATATCGCCGCGGTGAGCTTGTCGGCAAACGAGCGGATCATGGCCGTATAGTAATGCATGACATTAGTAATGGAAAGTGCCATTAGCGCGACAGGCGAACGACGCTCGATTGCCCGGCCTGACGGAGCATGGCCCGGCAGGCGACGCATTCGATAGAATGCCCGGGCATGTCGATCGCCGCCACCGACTTCCTCGCGCCGCTGCTGACCCCGCTCGGCCATCTTCGGCTGGTGTCGGATGCCGACGCCTCGCCATTGCCTGCCGCGCTTGCCCAGCGTCTGCGCGACGCGTTCGCCCGTGGTTCCGGGCACGGCCTGCTGCATCTTGGGGCCGCTGAAGTCGGCAGCATTCTGCCGCCCGCCTGGGCCTGGTGGCGCGATTTTGCGGCGCGCTACGTGACGGCGTTGTGCGCCACGCCGGAAGGCGAGCGCCGTCGTCGCCCCCGACGACCAGGCCCTCGGTCGCCCTGATCGCCGACGCCCCGCCGATGACGGGCGTGGAGTATTTGACGGCGGCAGTGCTGACCACGCTTTGGACCGATCTCGATGCCGCCTTGCGCGATGAGCTCGTCGCGTCCAAAGGGCCACTCCAGGAATTCCTCAAGTCACGGCATCCGGTCTGGAATCTGGTTGGCCGGGTTCATTTCAATCTCGCGGAGAACCGCAAGGACGCGGAGGCGCCGTTCGCCTTCCTCGCCACCTACACCTCGCGCCTGTCGGCCCACGGCAAGGCGCAGCACCTGCCGCTTTCGCAGGCGCTGGCCGAGTTCGCGGACGGCAGAGAGTCAGGCGCAGCTGCTTTCCCTGCTGATGCCGGTGCAGCGCGCGGCGGAGCAGTGCGGATGGCTGCGCGCGATGGTGGACTCCGGCGAGATCTATCACCCGCTGCGCTGGCTGCCCGCCGATGCCTATCAGTTCCTCACCGACGTGCCGAAGCTGGAGGCTGCCGGCATCATCGTGCGGGTGCCGGGGGCATGGCAGGCCGGTCGTCCCGCCCGCCCGCTGGTCAAGGCGAGCATCGGCACACGAGCGCCTTCGCTGCTGGGAAAGGATGCGTTGCTCGACTTCAACATGGAGGTCACCCTCGATGGCGAGCGGCTCAGCGCTGCCGAGATCAAGGCACTGCTGGCCGACGGCAATGGCTTGCAACTGCTCCGCGGACGCTGGGTCGAGGTGGATCGCAAGAAGCTCGGGCGCATGCTGGAGCGGTTCCAAGCCATCGAGCAGGCGGCGGCCGAAAATGGACTTCCATTTGCCGAGGCGATGCGTCTGGTGGCGGGAGCCTCGCTCGACGAGGCGGGAGATTCCGCCGATGCCGACTGGTCGGAACTGGTCGCCGGCCCCTGGCTGGCCGAAACGCTGCAGGGATTGCGCCGGCCGGAGGGCCTGGCGCAGGTCAGCCCTGGGGCGGAACTCAAGGCCACATTGCGCCCCTATCAGCAGGCCGGTGTTCGCTGGCTGTATCTGCTCACCCGGCTGGGGCTGGGAGCGTGCCTTGCGGATGACATGGGCCTGGGCAAGACCATCCAGGTGCTCTCGCTGCTGCTGATCCTCAAGCGCGAGGACGACGACAACGAATCCCGCCCCAGCCTGCTGGTCGTTCCGGCGTCGCTCATGGCCAATTGGGCCGCGGAATCCGCGCGTTTCTCCCCTGGTCTGCGCCTCCTGATCGCGCATCCCTCGGAGTGCCCGGCGGCCGAATTGCGCGCGCTGGATGCGGTGCGCTTGAGCGGGATCGATCTCGTCATCACCACCTATGGCGCACTCCTGCGCTTGCCGGCGCTGGCCGGCGTGCCGTGGCGCCTGGCCGTCCTCGATGAAGCCCAGGCGATCAAGAATCCGGGGGCGAAGCAGACGCGCCAGGTGAAGAAGCTCAACGCACGGTCGCGCATTGCGCTGACCGGCACGCCGGTGGAAAACCGACTATCCGATCTGTGGTCGATATTCGACTTTACCCACCCCGGCCTCCTGGGCACGGAGAAGGTCTTTGCCCAGTTCTCCAAACGCCTGGCCCAGGCCGAACACTTCGGCCCGCTGCGCGCCCTGGTACGCCCCTACATCCTGCGGCGCTTGAAAACCGACAAGCAGGTCATCGCCGACCTGCCGGACAAGACGGAGCTCAAGGCGTGGTGCCACCTCAGTCCGGCGCAGGCCGCGCTGTATCAGCGTGCGGTGAAGGAGCTGGCCACTGCGCTGGAGGATGCCGAAGGGATCGGGCGCAAGGGCGTGGTGCTTTCCTTCCTGATGCGCTTCAAGCAGATCTGCAACCATCCTTCCCAGTGGCTGGGCGATGGGGCCTGGAGCGCGGAGGACAGCGGCAAGTTCGCCCGCCTGCGGGAGCTGGCCGAGGTCATTGCCGCCAAGCAGGAAAAGGTGCTGGTGTTCACCCAGTTCCGCGAAACGACCGAGCCGCTGGCCGCATTTCTTGGCGCCATCTTCGGTCGCGAAGGTCTGGTGCTGCACGGGGGCACGCCGGTGGCCAGGCGCCGCGAGCTGGTCAAGCGGTTCCAGGAGGACGAACTGACGCCCTTCTTCGTGCTCTCGCTCAAGGCCGGCGGCGCGGGCCTCAACCTCACCGCCGCCTCGCACGTCATCCATTTCGACCGCTGGTGGAATCCCGCCGTGGAAAATCAGGCCACCGATCGTGCCTTTCGCATCGGCCAGCAGCGCAACGTGCTGGTGCACAAGTTCGTCTGCCGCGGCACCATCGAAGACCGGATCGACCAGCTGATCGAATCGAAACAGCAGCTCGTCAAGGATGTGCTGGAGGGCGGAGCGGAACTTCTGCTCACCGAGATGAGCGACTCCGAGCTGCTCGATCTGGTGAAGCTCGACATTCATTCCGCCCAGGAAGACTGATCGCGAAAGGGCAAGCGCATGAGCTTCTACGAATGGAAACCGTACGTCCCGGTCGCCGAGCGCCGCAAGAAAGCGGAGAAGGCGGCCGCAAAGGCAAGGAAGGCGGGCGCCGACCTCTCGCCGGTGGCGCCCTCTCGTGGCGCTATCGCCAGGACGTTCTGGGGCAAGGGATGGTGCGACAACCTGGAGCGCTACAGCGACTTTGCCAACCGCCTGCCGCGCGGACGCACCTATGTTCGCAGCGGTGCGGTGATCGACCTGAAGATCACGCACGGCAAAGTGCGCGCCAAGGTAATGGGGTCGAGTCTCTACAATGTCGATGTCACTGTCGTTGCCGTTCCCGGGAAGCACTGGCAGTCGATCGGCGCCGATTGCGCGGGCTCGATCGATTCGCTGGTCGAACTTCTGCAGGGCCGACTTTCCAACGCCGTGATGGAACGAATCTGCAGGCCGAATACCGGGCTCTTCCCGGCGCCGAAGGAGATCGAATTCAGCTGCAGTTGCCCGGACTGGGCTTCCATGTGCAAGCACGTCGCCGCCGTGCTCTATGGTGTGGGCGCGCGCCTCGACCGAGAACCGGAATTGATCTTTGCCTTGCGCCGCGTGGATCCGAAGGACCTCGTCGCCAGGCAGGCGCCGGCCTGCGCAAATCGAAGCAGAGCCCGACTGCCGGCAAGGTGCTCGACGACGACCATCTGGCCGATGTGTTCGGCATCGAGATGGCCGACGTCACTCCGGCGAAGAAGCCAGCCACCCCTCGCCAAAAGTCGACGGCAACCACGATGAAGAAAGCACCGGCCCGGGGGGCTTCGGCGGACGCCACGGTGGCGACCCGCAAGGTGACCGCCGCCGGGAAGACGGAAGCCGCCAAAGTCGCGGCGGCGCAAAAGAAGGTGATGACAAGAGTCCCTGCCGAGAAGAGCGGCAACACGAGGAGCCGGATCAGCAAAGCCCGCCTGACCGCCATGATCGAAGAGGCCACGATCGATGCGTACGGCGAGTCGGAACAGACCACCGGCTGGTACACGATGCTCGATGAACACCTTGCACTACCGTTTGACACCACCATGCTCGGTGTCGTGATGAAAGTCGTCAGGCTCGACCTTCGCGGCGACAACGACATCGTCGCTGTCTGCACTCGCGGTCGGAAGCGACAGTCTGTCCCAATTCTTGATCTGCCATTGCCATCGCCCAGGCCGGTCGGGGCTGAGTGGATCGAGGCGTACCGGCACTGGACCGGAGGTTGACTGCCGTCGTCCGGAGTCCGTCGTCTCTCCTCGCGTCGCAGTCACGCCGCAAGCGGAACCACAGCCTTCGCAATCTCCTTTCCGGTCGCGCGTTCGGCCACCTCCAGGTCGTATTGCGCCTGCAGGTTGATCCAGAATTCCGGCGTCGTGCCGAAGAGGCGCCCGAGGCGCAGGCCCGCCCTGCCCGCTCATCGCGAGCCGAACCGCTGCAACACCTGCTGCGCGAGCGCCCTGCCGCTCAGCCACGCGCCTTCCACCTTGCCGCCATTGAGCCAGTCGCCGCACATCCCCACGCCGAGGTCCGGGTCCCAGGCGCAACCGGCGTCCAGCGGAGGCTCGGTGTCGGCGTAACGCCAGCGATGCGCGGTCCACGCCTGCGGGGTGGGACCGCCGAGTTGGCGGAAGGCCGGCAGCAGGCTCGCGGCGATCTCGTCCGCATCCTGGTCGAGATGGGCTTCGCTCCACTCGGCGGTCGCGTGCAGCAGCCATGTCTCCCGCCCGCCGCGACCGGGCTTGCTGTTGTTGCGCGCGATCCAGCGCAGCGGACCCTCGTTGACGAACGCGCCATCGAAGGGCAGCTCGACCGGTGCCGCAAAGCGCAGCATCAGAGCCCAGCTGCCGCGCATGTTGACGCTGCCGGCCCGGGCCGCCAATTGCGGGGCCGGTTGCCGGAGCAGAGCTGCGGCCTGCGGCGCCGGGGTTGCCAGCAGCACGGCGTCGAAGCGGTCGGCGAGCCAGCCCCGCTCGGCGGTCGACAGCTGCCAACCATCTGCAGCGCGCTGCACCTGCGCGATCGTGGTCTCGGTGGCCAACGACAGCGCCCGCGCCAGGTGCCTGGCCGGCGCGGTCATGGCCGGGACGCCGACGAAGCGCTGCAGCGTGGCGTCCGGGACTCGTGCCGACGTGCCGCCCAGGACCTGCAACCTGGGCGCCCACGTGGCGGCGACGCCGGCGCGCACCCAGCGTTCCACCTCGGCGCGGAAATCCGGGTGCCGGGCGGTGAAGTACTGGGCCCCGTGATCGCATTGCCAGTCTTCACCGCGACGAGTGCTCATCCGGCCGGCGGCGCCACGACTCTTTTCGCAGACCGTGACCTTGAGGCCGGCCTGCTGCAATGCCTCGGCGCACGACAGCCCGGCGAGGCCCGCTCCGATCACCGCGAGATGAGGCGTGGGATTCATGATCGCTGGCTCCGCGCATGCCGCAGTGAAAGATTGACATCTTACAACATTTGTCCTGGACAAAGTTGTACAAATGCCCGACAATGCGCGAGCATTGAGACGAGGCAGATGGGGGCAATGTCTTGCCCCCCGCTGCCGCCACCGCGCCGCTCCACGATCCCGCCCCCGCGAACCCCAGACCAAATGTCCGACGACAACACCATCAAGCGCGACGCGCGCACCTCGGCGGTCCCCGGCAATCGCTGGTCGAGGTTGGCCCGGCTGGGATCGCTCGCGACGGGCGTGGCCGGCAACATGCTGGCCGAAGGCGCGCGCCAGCTTGCCCAGGGCAATCGCCCCCGCCTCGGCGACTTGCTGCTCACGCCCGCCAACGCCCGCCGCGTCGCCGACCAGCTGGCGCAGTTGCGTGGCGCGGCGATGAAGGTCGGGCAGATGCTCTCGATGGATGCCGGCGACCTGCTGCCGCCGGAGATCGGCGACATCCTGGCGCGCCTGCGCGCGGACGCCCGGGCCATGCCCATGAGCCAGGTCGTCGGCGTGCTCGATGCCAATTGGGGAAAGGGTTGGGACCGCCACTTCCGTGAGTTCTCCTTCACCCCGATGGCGGCCGCGTCCATCGGCCAGGTCCATCGCGCCCGGACCATCGACGGGCAGCAACTGGCCATCAAGATCCAGTATCCCGGCGTGCGGCAAGAGCATCAGCAGCGACGTCGACAATGTCGCCGCCCTGCTGCGCCTGTCGGGCTTGCTGCCGCCGGGCCTCGACCTCGCGCCACTGCTGAAGGAGGCCAAGTCCCAGTTGCACGCGGAAGCCGACTATCTCCGCGAGGGTGCCCACCTGCGTCGCTACGGCGCGCTCCTCGCGAGCGAGTCGGATGTCGTCCTGCCGGAAATGCACGCCGCGTTGACGACCGAGAATGTGCTGGCCATGTCGTATGTCGAGGGCGTGCCGATCGAGTCGCTGACCGCTGCGCCGCAAGCGGAGCGCGATCGCATCGCGCGGCTGCTGTTCAATCTGCTGTTCCGGGAGTTGTTCGAGTTCCGGCTGGTCCAGACCGATCCGAACTTCGCCAACTATCGCTACGACACCACGTCACGACGCCTGGTCCTGCTCGACTTCGGCGCGACCCGCGCTTACCCGGGCGGCGATGGTCGATGCCTACCGTCGGCTCATGGCCGGCGCGATCGCCGACGATCGCTCGGCGATGAGCGCAGCCGCGACCGACATCGGCTATTTCCGGGACGGCATCCACGAACGCCAGCGCCGCGCCGTTCTCGACCTCTTCGCGCTCGCCAGCGAACCTTTGCGCCACGTCGGCGACTACGATTTCGGCCGCACGGACCTGGCCGCGCGCCTGCGTGACGCGGGACTGGCGCTGAGCACGAAAAAGGACGCCTGGCACACCCCGCCGGCGGATGCCATCTTTCTGCACCGCAAGCTCGCCGGGCTCTATCTGCTGGCGGCGCGGCTCGGGGCGAGCGTGGATGTGCGGACCCTGGTGCAGCCCCACTCTGGTGGCCGGCAAGGCGACCGCGCCGAAGCGAGGCCCTGTGGCTGCGCGGCCCGCGGTTAGGCCGCCCCACCCCTTCCGCTGCGCGCGGGCGCGGCGCGCACGTAGGCGGCGCAGGCTTGCTGCGGTCGGCCGCGGACTCCGGCAGGCGAAAGCGTCATTGGCTGCGTTGCGCTCACTGGTCATCGTGCTGGGCGATCAGCTCGACCTCGAGGCGTCGGCGTTCGACGGTTTCGAGGCGAGCCGGGATGCGGTCTGGATGGCCGAGGTGTCCGGCGAGTCGACGCACGTGTGGTCGAGCAAGCCGCGCACGGTGATGTTCCTGGCCGCGATGCGGCACTTCGCCCTCGCGCTGCGCGATGCCGGTCGCCCGCTGCACTACCGGCGACTGGACGCCGACGACAATCGCGGCACTCTGGCGGCGGAGCTGCAGGCCGCGATCGAGTCGCTGCAGCCCGCCCGCCTGGTGATGACGGCTCCCGGCGACTGGCGCGTGCTGCAGGCCATCAAGGCCGTGGCCGCGTCGTGCGGGCTGCCGCTCGACGTGCGCGAGGACCGGCACTTCTTCGTCACCACGGGTGAGTTCGCCGCGCATGCGCAGGGCCGCAAGTCGCTGCGGCTCGAGTACTTCTACCGCGAGCAGCGTCAGCGCCACCAGGTGTTGATGAAGGACGGAGCGCCCGTCGGCGGCCGCTGGAATCTCGACACCGAGAACCGCGCGGCCTTCCCGGCAACCGGCCCGGGCGCCGTACCTCCGCGCTCGGCCTTCCCGCCCGACGCCATCACCCGCGAGGTCATGGCGCTGGTCGAAGCCCGGTTCGGCGACCACCCGGGACAATTGGCCGACTTCGCGTGGCCGGTCACGCGCGAGCAGGCGCTGCAGGCCCTGCGGACATTCATCGACGAGCGGCTGCCGCTGTTCGGTCGCTATCAGGACGCGATGTGGCCGGGCGAGCCCTGGCTGTATCACGCGCACCTCGCCGCGGCACTCAACCTCAAGTTGCTGAACCCCCGCGAACTGGTGGCCGCCGCCGAGGCCGCCTATCACGCCGGCCGCGCATCACTGCCGAGCGTCGAAGGGTTCGTGCGGCAGGTGCTCGGCTGGCGGGAGTACGTGCGCGGCATCTATTGGACCCAGATGCCGGGCTACCTGGAACGCAACGCGCTCGACGCCCGGGAAGACCTGCCGGCATGGTACTGGACCGGCGACACCGACATGGCCTGCCTGCGCGACGCGATCACGCAGACGCTGCGCTACGGGTATGCGCACCACATCCAGCGCCTGATGGTGACCGGCCTGTTCGCGCTGATGTTCGGCGTGCGGCCGCGCGACGTGCACGCCTGGTACCTCGCGGTCTATGTCGACGCCGTCGAATGGGTCGAACTGCCCAACACGCTGGGGATGAGCCAGTACGCCGACGGTGGCGTCATGGCGAGCAAGCCGTACATCGCCACCGGCAAGTACATCCAGCGCATGAGCCCGCATTGCAGCGGCTGCCGCTACGACCCCGCCCTGCGCAGCGGCGAGCGGGCCTGTCCGTTCACGACGCTGTATTGGGATTTCCTGTTGCGCCACGCGTCGACCCTGGCGAAGAACCCGCGCATGGCTTTGCAGGTGAAGAATCTCGCTCGCCTGGACGAGGCGCAGAAGCTCGCCGTTGCCGAGCGCGCCGCCGCGATCCGGCGTGGCGACGTGGGGACCCGTCAGCCGGGCCGCGGGTCACTCGACCTGTAGCCAGATCTCGTTGCGGCGCATGAACCACGGAACGAACGGGGCGTCGTACCGCGAGTAGATCGGTTCTCCCCGGGTTCGAATGCCCGCCGCCTCGACGCCTTGCCTCAGTTCGGCAAGGTGTTCCGAGTAGTTGCCTTCGGACCAGGTGCCCGAATACCGGATGACGGCAAACAGGCCGCCGGGGACTTCCTTGAGTCTCACCTGGGGATCGAGCGGCTCCGGCAGGGTGTCCAGCGTGAACTCGGCGGGCATCGTGAACTGGATCACGTAGCCTGTATCGGTGGCCGTCTGGGTCACCGGAGCGGTCATCGCGATCGTCCTGGGTTCGGGGGTCTGCGTGACCGGCGCCGTCATCTGAATCCTGCGGTCCCCCTTGTTCTTGCCGAAGATGTACGCGGCCAGGATCCGGAAACCCTGATTGCCCGCCGCGTCGGCCGGACCCGGGACGACCACCTCGGCGACGAGGTAGGGCGCATAGCGGCGGACCTCGATGCCGTCGTGCTGCCGGACGACGGTGTATTGGGGTTCCTCGATCGCCGCCGCGACCGAGCCGATCGACCCAAGTCCCAATGCGGCAGCGAC
Organism: uncultured beta proteobacterium; assembly: GCA_963832705.1. Lineage (GTDB taxonomy): Bacteria > Pseudomonadota > Gammaproteobacteria > Burkholderiales > Casimicrobiaceae > CAIWHR01. The sequence continues at coordinate 80,358 of CAWHVP010000013.1, forward strand.
GGTCATGAGCAGCCTCTTCATGGATGCCGTGGATGCGGCTGCGATGAGACGATAGCGGCGTGCATCGCCGGCGCTGCCTTCCGGCCAACGCGAGACTTGGAAAGCATCCCGATCAGGTCTCGAGCAGGCTGCGCAGCATCCAGGCCGTCTTCTCGTGAACTTCCAGGCGCTGCGTCAGCAGATCAGCCGTGGGCTGGTCATTCGCGGCGTCAACGACCGGGAGCAACGCGCGTGCCGTGCGCGCCGTGGCCTCCTGCGCCGCGACGAGGTGGCGGATCATGTCCGTGGCCTTGGGCACGCCTTCGACCTCCTTGATCGAGGCCAACCGCACGAATTCCCTGTAGGTTCCCGGAGCTGGGTGGCCGAGCGCACGGATGCGCTCCGCGATCATGTCGAGCGCAGTCCACTGTTCGGTGTATTGGCCCATGAACATCTGGTGAAGGCTGTTGAAATGCGGCCCGGTGACGTTCCAGTGGAAGTTGTGCGTCATCAAGTAGAGCGTGTAGCTGTCGGCAAGCAACGCGGAAAGGCCCTTGACGATCTTGGTGCGCTCGCCGCCGCTGAGGCCGATGTCGATCGCGGGGGCTTTGGTCTTCTTGCTGCTCATGGTTGAGTCTCCTTGGAAAAGGCGCGCAAACCGGGGTTGACGATTGCGATCCTGCGGGCTGGCGCAATACAGCCATCCTAGATCGTCCCTTCGGATATCTCCAATCGATTATCCATTCCGCATCGATAGCCCTGGACTATCGTGCCGCCTCGCGACGATCGCCGCTAACGACCTCGCGCTGTCGTCAACGTATGCGGTCCGACCAGAGGCTTTTTTCCGCCCCCCTACTCCTTTCCCCACCCCGAGTCCTGCTTGCTCGCCGCGAACACCAGAAATGAAAAAGGCCACTCTCGAAAGTGGCCTAACTCATTGAATTCTTGGCTCCCCGACCAGGGCTCGAACCTGGGACCTGCGGATTAACAGTCCGTCGCTCTACCGGCTGAGCTATCGGGGAACGGAGCCTGCGATTATAGCGGCTCCGGCAAATTCCGGTCAAACCTCGCCGACTGCCCGCGCCGATCCGGCGGTGCCGGCGCGTCGGCGGCGCGGCGGCTCCGTCGCGGGCCGCGAAATGCGGCGCCGCGAGCTTCAGGTAGTGGACCATCGACCACAGCGTCAGGATCGCGGCGACCCACAGCGCGACGGTGCCGAGCAGCGGCGTCGGGATGCCCGGGATCAGCGGCTCGTGCAGCAGCAGCGCGATGATCGCCGTCATCTGCGCGACGGTCTTGACCTTGCCGACGAACGCGACGGCGACGCTCTTGGCCTGGCCGAGCTGCGCCATCCATTCGCGCAGCGCCGAGATCGCGATCTCGCGGCCGATGATGATCATCGCCAGGTAGACCTCGGCGCGGTCGAGCCAGACCAGCATGATCAGCGCCGCCGCGACCATCAGCTTGTCGGCGACCGGATCGAGGAAGGCGCCGAACGCGCTGACCTCGCCCCAGCGCCGCGCGAGGTAGCCGTCGAGCCAGTCGGTGATCGCGGCGACCGAGAAGATCGTCATCGCCGTCCAGTTCTTCGCCGGCGGCGACAGCCAGGCATCGGGCAGGTAATAGACGACGACGAAGACCGGGATCAGGACGATCCGCAGCCAGGTCAGCGCGGTCGGGATGTTGGCGAACATGGTCCTGTGCGGGCGCGCCCGCCGTCGCGGGATCGCCTCGATCTGCCCGATTCTACCCCGCTGGCGGCGCGCGCGTTCGCGATGCGTCAGTGCAGCTCGGCGAAGATGCGCTCGGCCAGCGCGCGGCTGATGCCGGGCACCCGCGCGAGGTCGTCGACGCTCGCCGCGTGCACGCCGCGGATGCCGCCGAAGTGCGCGAGCAGCGCCTGCCGCTTGCGCGCGCCGATGCCGGCGATCTCCTGCAGCGTCGACGTCGTGCGCGCCTTCGCGCGCCGCGCGCGGTGGCCCTGGATCGCGAACCGGTGCGCCTCGTCGCGGATCTGCTGCAGCAGGTGCAGGCCGGGATGATCGGGCGGCAGGTTGAGCGGCTGCGTCGCGGTCGGGGAACACGATGTCCTCCAGCCCGGGCTTGCGCTCGGGACCCTTGGCGATGCCGATGAGCCGCGTGTCGTGCAGCCCCTGCTCCGCGAGCACCTCGGCGGCCACCGCGACCTGCCCCTTGCCGCCGTCGATCGACGAGCAGGTCCGGCGCCGGATACTCGCCGGCGACGATCCGCGCGACGCGCCGGGTCAGCGCCTCGCGCATCGCCGCGTAGTCGTCGCCGCCGGCGGCCGGGCGTCGACGTTGAAGCGCCGGTACTCCGCCGGTCTGCATCGCCAGCCGGTCGAAGATCACGCACGACGCGACGGCGCGCTCGCCCATCGTGTGCGAGACGTCGAAGCACTCGATCCGCTGCGCCGACGCGCGGCAGCGCCGAGCGCCGCCTGCAGCGCGGCCAGCCGGTCGTCCTGCGTCGCCTTCTGCGCGAGCTTCTGCGCGATCGCGAACTGCGCGTTCTGCATCGCCATCGCCAGCCATACGCGGCGCTCGCCGCCGGGGTTGGCGACGATCTGCACGCTTCTGCCCCGCCTGCGCCGACAGCACGCTCGGCGAGCGACGTCGTCGGCCTCCGCCTTCCGGCGCGACGATCGTCGGCGGCACCGGCCGCTCGACGTAGTGCTGCGCGAGGAACGCCGCACGACCTCGGCGATCGGCGCCGCGTCGGCGTGCTGCGGGAAATAGGTGCGGTCGCCGACGTGCCGCCCGCCGCGGATCATCACGACGTTGACGGCGACGAGCCCCTGCGTCCGCGGCCGCCGCGACGACGTCGATGTCGCCCGCGGTCGCGCTCTCGACGAACTGCCGCGACTGCAGCTGCTGCAGCCGCGTGATCTTGTCGCGCAGCCGCGCCGCCCGCTCGAACTCGAGCGCCGCGCTCGCCGCGTCCATCTGCGCCTTCAGCTGCGCCAGCACCTCGCCGGCCTTGCCCTGCAGGAACAGCACCGCGCTCTGCACGTCGTCGCGATAGTCGGCCTCGCTGACGAGGCCGACGCACGGGCGCGCTGCAGCGCCGGATCTGGTGCAGCATGCACGGCCGCGAGCGGTTGGCGAACACCGAGTTCTCGCAGGTGCGCAGCTGGAACACCTTCTGCAGCAGCGCCATGCCCTCGCGCACCGCGCCGGCGCTGGGGAACGGCCCGAAGTAGCGGTGCGTGCGGTCGAGCTTGCCGCGATGGAAGCGCAGCTGCGGGAACGCCTCGCCGGTGAGGCAGACGTACGGATAGCTCTTGTCGTCGCGGAACAGGATGTTGTAGCGCGGCTCGAGCGCCTTGATCAGGTTGTTCTCGAGCAGCAGCGCCTCGCCCTCCGAGCGCGTGACGGTCGTCTCGACCTTCGCCACCTGCGCGACCATCAGCGCGATCCGCGTCTCGTGCGCGCTCTTCTGGAAATAGCTGGCGACGCGCTTCTTCAGGTCGCGCGCCTTGCCGACGTACAGCGTCGTCGCCGGCGGCATCCTGCATCCGGTAGACGCCGGGCCGATGCGGCAGCGACGCGAGCAGCTCGCGCGCGTCGAACGCCGGCGCGGCGTCGTCCGGCGCGGCGCGTGTCCGGTCATCCGCGGACCGGTCTGGCGACGTGCGGCGTCGCCGAGGCCGATCCGGGCTGCGCGCGACGCGCCGGCGCGCGAGATGCCGCGCGACGGCGTCGAACACCGCGTCGAACATCGCCGGCGTCAGCCGGCGCGTGTTGGTGTTGTAGCGGCTGCAGTGGTAGCTGTCGAACAGCGCGATGCCGCGATCGAGCTCGTGCCGCGCGCCGTGCGCGAACGCGCCGGCGGCGCCGCCCGAGCGCCCGCAGCGTCGCGTCGTGCGCGATGCGGCCCGAGCGCGACGATCGCGCCGCCGGCGGGCAATCGTCGCGAGGTCCGCGCGCGAGGAAGTCGTTGCAGGTCGCGGATCTCGGCCGGCGTGCGGCTTGTTCGCCGGCGGCAGGCACTTGACCGCGTTGGTGATCCGGCAGCCCCGCAGCGCCAGGCCGTCGTCGGCCGCGGCGCCCGTGGGCTGCGACGCGTAGCCGTAGGCGTGCAGCGTCGCGTACAGCAGGATGCCCGCGTGGTCGCCGGTGAACGGCCGCCCGGTCGCGTTGGCGCCGTGCATGCCCGGCGCGAGGCCGACGACGACGAGCCGCGCGTCGGCCGCGCCGAACGGCGGCACCGGCCGGCAGAAGTACGCCGGGTGGCGTTCCCTGACCTCGTCGAGGAACCCGGCGAGGCGCTGCGCAGCGGCGGCACGCCGCGTCGTAGGCCGACAACCGGCGCGGTTCTGGCAGAATGTCGGATTTTCCCGTAGTGAGCGGCATGGGCGGGCGCGCAAATCCTAGCACGCCCTGCTCCCGCGTCGCCGCCCGCGGTCACCGGCTCTCATCGCATGCTGCCCGCCGAAACTCGAATCGAAATCCGCTCCCGCGCTCCCGCCCGTTCCGGCGGCAGGGCCAACGGCAACGGGCGCAAGCCGCCGCTGCTGTTCGTCCACGGCGGCTATTGCGACGGCTGGTGCTGGGAGCCGCACTTCCTGCCGTGGTTCGCGGCGCAGGGCTACGCGGCGCACGCGCTGTCGCTGCGCGGGCACGGCACGTCGGGCGGCGGCGAGAGCCTGTTCGTCACCGGGCTCGACGACTACGCGGCCGACGTCGAGCGCGTGGCGGCGCAGTTCCCGGTGGCGCCGGTGCTGATCGGGCACTCGATGGGCGCGGCGGTGGTCGAGCGGCTGCTGGCGACGCGCCCGCTGCGCGCGGCCGCGCTGATCGCGCCGGTGCCGCCGACCGGCCTCCTGATGATGGCGGCCCGGCTCGCGACGGAGGAGCCGCGCTACCTGCTGCAGATGGGGCAGCTCGACCCGTCGCGGCTGTCCGCGGAGCGTGCTGCGCACGCTGCAGCCCGTTCTACTTCAGCGACGACGTCGCGCCCGAGATCCTGGCCGAGGCGGTCCACCACCTGGGCGCCGAGTCGCCGCGCGCGCTGATGGACCTCTCGCTGCGCCTGCACTGGCTGCTGCCCGAGCGCGGCGGCGTGCCGACGTTCGTCATGGGCGCCGAGGGCGATCGCATCTGCACGCCGTCGGACGTCACCGCGACGGCGCGGCACCACGGCGTCGCCCCGGTGATCGTGCCCGGGCTCGCCCACATGATGATGCTGGAGCGCCAGTGGGAGCAGGCGGCGCGGCCGCTGCTCTCGTGGCTGGCGACGCTGTGACGGCGCGGGCGCGCTAACATCCGCACATTGCCGAGCGCATCCGGAGCCCACATGGCCATCGTCGACGACATCGCCGGCCTGCGGCGCATCCTCGCGCAGTCGCGCGTCATCGCCGTCGTCGGCCTGTCCGCGCACTGGCATCGGCCGAGCTACTTCGCGGCGAAGTACATGCAGGAGCACGGCTACCGGATCATCCCGGTCAACCCGACCTACCACGGAAGTGCTCGGGCGAGAAGTGCTATCCGAGCGTCGCCGCGATCCCCGGGCCGGTCGACATCGTCGACTGCTTCCGCAAGCACGACGAGATGCGTGCCCATCGCGCGCGAGGCGGTCGCCAAGGGCGCGCAGCGTGCTGTGGATGCAGCTCGGCATCCACAACGCCGAGGCCGCGCGCGATCGCGACCGCGGCCGGGCTCGACGTCGTGGGACCGCTGCGTCAAGATCGAGCACGCGCGCATCCTCGGCGGGCTCAACTGGGCCGGCGTCAACACCGGCGTGATCTCGGCGAAGCGGCCGCGGCCGCGTACTCCGCGCGACGGCGCCTCGACCGAGAGTCCGCGGCGATGGCCGACCGCAAGTTCGGCTTCGACACGCTGTGCCTGCACGCGGGGCAGATCCCCGACGCGGCGACCGGCGCGCGCGCGCTGCCGATCTACCAGACGACGTCGTTCGTGTTCGACAGCGCCGACCACGCGGCGAGCCTGTTCAACCTGCAGACGTTCGGCAACGTCTACTCGCGGATCTCGCAATCCGACGGTCGCCGCGCTGGAGGAGCGCGTCGCGGCGCTCGAGGGCGGCCGCGCGGCGCTCGCCGCGGCCACCGGGATGGCGGCGCAGATGCTGGCGCTGCTCACGCTGTGCCGCAGCCGGGCGACCACATCGTCGCCGCGCGCACGCTCTACGGCGGCACGTACTCGCAGCTCGCGGTCACGCTTCGCGCAGTTCGGCATCGAGGCGACGTTCGTCGATCGCCGACGATCCGGAGGCGTTCCGCGCGCGCGCTCAAGCCCGAACACGAAGGCGCGTGTACGCCGAGACGATCGGCAATCCGCAGCTCAACGTCTGCGACATCGCCGCGCTCGCCGAGGTCGCGCACGGCGCCGGCGTGCCGCTGGTCGATCGACAACACGCTCGCGTCGCCGTACCTGTGCCGGCCGATCGAGCACGGCGCCGACATCGTCGTCCACTCGGTGACCAAGTACCTCGGCGGCCACGGCACGACGATGGGCGGCATCGTCGTCGAGTCGGGCAAGTTCCCGTGGGACAACGGCAACTTCCCGCAGATGACCGAGCCCTCGCGCGGCTACCACGGCGTGCGCTTCTACGAGACCTTCGGCGACTTCGGCTTCACGATGAAGGCGCGGATGGAGACGATGCGCACGCTCGGGCCCGACGCTGGCGCCGATGTCGCGCGTTCCTGCTGCTGCAGGGCATCGAGACGCTGCACCTGCGGATGCCGCGGCACTGCGAGACCGCGCTCGCCGTGGCGCGGCACCTCGCCGCGCATCCGCTGGTCGAGTGGGTGCGCTATCCGCTGCTCGACGGCGACCCGCTACGCACGCCGCCGCGCAGCGCTACCTGCCGCGCGGCGCCGGCGGCATCCTCACGTTCGGCGTCAAGGGCGGCGCGCCGCGCCGGCGAGAAGTTCATCGAGGCGGTGCAGTTCCTGTCGCACCTCGCCAACGTCGGCGACGCGAAGACGCTGGTCATCCACCCGGCGTCGACGACGCATCGCCAGCTCGACGAGGACGAGCAGCGCGCCGCCGGCGTCGACGCCCGAGATGATCCGGCTGTCGGTCGGCCTCGAGACGCTCGACGACATCCTCTGGGACCTCGACCAGGCGCTGGAGCGATCGCAGCAATGAATCCCTTCGGAGTACCGCACGCATGAGGCGTTACGCCACGATTCCCTGGCCGGTGCCGGCCTGCTGATGGCCGTCGCGCTGGTCGGCCAGGAGGCGCTGCTCCATGCGCTGCGGCACCAACCCGTCGCTGGCGCAGACGGCCTACCGGATGCTGGTGTGGACGATCGGCGTCGACGTCGCTGGCGCTGATCCTGCTGCCGCCGCGCCGGCTCGCCTACCTGCTCGGCTTCCTCGTCTGCGCCGGCCTGATGGGCTGGGCGCTGTGGCTGCAGTACGGCCTCGGGCTCGATCCCTGCCCGCTGTGCGTGTTCCAGCGGATCGCGTTGATCGCGACCGGCGTCGTGTTCCTGATCGCCGCGATCGCACAACCCGCGGCCGCGTCGGCGCCGCGATCTACGCCGGCCTCACGGTGATCCTCTCCGGCATCGGCGCCGCGCTCGCCGCGTGGCACGTGTGGATCCAGGCGCTGCCGAAGGGCGCAGGTGCCCGCGTGCGGGATGGGCCTCAACTACATGCTGGAGACGCTGCCGCTGACCGAGGTGATCGGCCGCGTGTTCAAGGGCAGCGGCGAGTGCGCCGAGCAGGGCTGGCTGTTCCTGGGCCTCGCGATCCCGTCGTGGACGTTCGTGTTCTTCGTCGCGATGATCGCCTCCGCGATCGCGCTGATCGACCGCGATTGAGCGGCGCAGACCTGTAGTCGTGGGTCGCCGGCTTCCGGCCGGACTCCCGTTGCAGCTCTGAGCAGCCCCCGACGCGCTACTTCGGCGCCATCCGGATCGCGCCGTCGAGGCGGATCACCTCGCCGTTCAGCATCACGTTGCCGACGATCTCGCGCACCAGCGACGCGAACTCGGCCGGCCGCCCCATCCGCGGCGGGAACGGCACCATCTTGCCCAGCGCCGCGGCGATGTCCGGCGGCACCTCGCTCATCATCGGCGTCTCGAAGATGCCCGGCGCGATCGTCATCACGCGGATGCCGTAGCGCGCGAGCTCGCGCGCGATCGGCAGCGTCATGCCGACGATGCCCGCCTTCGACGCCGCATAGGCGGCCTGCCCGATCTGGCCGTCGAAGGCGGCGACCGACGCCGTGCAGACGATCACGCCGCGCTCGCCCTCGGCGTTCGGCGCGCCCTTCGCCATCGCGTCGGCCGCGAGCCGGATCATGTTGAACATGCCGACGAGGTTGATGTTGATCGTGCGCGCGAAGCCCGCGAGCGTGTGCGGGCCTTCCTTGCCGACGACCTTCTCGCCGTGGACGATGCCGGCGCAGTTGACGAGCCCGTGCAGGCCGCCGTAGCCCTCCGACGGCCGCCGCGACGGCGGCCCTGCCGCTCGCCTCGTCGGTGACGTCGGTGCGCACGAAGCGGCGCGGCGGCGCCGAGATCGCGCGCGAGCGCCTGGCCCTCGGCTTCCTTCAGGTCGGCGATGACGACGCGGCCCCCGCCTTCGACGATCATCCGCGCGGTCGCGGCGCCCAGGCCCGACGCGCCGCCGGTGACGATGAACGAGCTTCCTTGCAGCTGCATTGTCGGTCTCCTCTCGTCCTGATGCCGTCGGTCGCGACGCTCGACGCCGCGGCTACTTCGGCTGCGCCTTGAACATCGTCGTCACCGCCGTCGACCAGCGACGCGACGTCGGCCAGGTTCGACGGCACGATCAGCGTGTTGCCGGTCTTCGCGAGGTTCGCGAACGCGGCGACGTACTGCTCCGCCACCTTGAGGTTCACCGCGTTCATGCCGCCCGGCGCGTTGATCGCCTCGCCGACCTGCTGGATCGCCTTCGCGTTGGCTTCGGCGATCGCGAGCAGCGCCGCGGCGTGGCCCTGCGCCTGGTTGATCTCGGCCTGCTTCTCGCCTTCGGACTTGCGCGATCGCCGCGGCGCGCGCGCCGGTGGCGAGGTTGATCTGCTCCTGCTGCTTGCCTTCCGAGGTCGCGATCACCGCGCGCTTCTCGCGCTCGGCGGTGATCTGCGCCTGCATCGCGTGCAGGATCTCCCTCGGCGGCGTCAGGTCCTTGATCTCGTAGCGCAGCACCTTCACGCCCCAGTTCGCCGCCGCCTGGTCGAGCGCGGCGACGACGAGGCCGTTGATGTGATCGCGCTCCTCGAACGTGCGGTCGAGCTCCATCCGGCCGATGACGCTGCGCAGCGTCGTCTGCGCGAGCTGGGTGATCGCCAGCTGGAAGTTGCTGGAGCCGTACGACGCGAGCCGCGGATCGGTCACCTGGAAGTAGAGGATGCCGTCGACCTGCAGCTGCGTGTTGTCCTTGGTGATGCAGATCTGGCTCGGCACGTCGAACGGGATCTCGCGCAGGTCGTGCCGGTAGGCGATGCGGTCGACGAACGGGATGACGAAGTTGAGCCCCGGCTGCAGCACCGCGAAGAAGCGCCCGAGGCGCTCGACGACGAACGCGTGCTGCTGCGGCACGACGCGGATCGCGCGGACGACGACGATGACGAGCGACGACGAAGAGCGGCGAACGATGACGAGCGACGATCCATAGTAGTACATGGCAGGCGCCTCCGGTTGACGATGCGATTACGGCGGGGGCCGACGGTCGGACAGCACGAGCACCGACCCGCGCATGGCGACGATGTACAGCGTGTCGGCGCGGGGCGTGGCGGGCGTCGCGAGCTCGGCGTCCCACAGCGTGCCGCGATACGAGACGCGCGCGGTGCCGTCGGCGTTCCAGGTCTGCACGTGCACGGCCTGTCCGACGTCGAGCGGATCCTGCGCCGCGGGCGGCGCGTGGCGCCGCCGCCACTGGTGCGCGACCACCGTGAGCAGCGACGGCCAGCCCGCCGCCGACCAGGAACTGCAGCGGCGGGCCGGCGCCGAGCCAGGCGGCCACGCCGCCGGCCACCGCGGCGATGCCGACCGCCAGCAGGTAGAACGTTCCGGTCAGGAGCTCGGCGCCGATCAGCACCGCCGCCGCGATCCACCAGATCCAGTACGCGCCCATGCATCCGCCTCGCGTCGTTCGGAGTCCCGTTGCAAGCATAGAACACTTTCGCCCGGTCGCCCCGCGATCGACCCTTGGCGCGCGGCGAAAAGCCCCCATCTGACGCACTGCAAGAGTCGGTCCCCGGCGACGCTCGCGCCGCCCCGGGAGCGTGCCGGATCGGGTATAATTATCTGTTTTATATCAAGCGCTTTTGCGCTCGATCGCCGATTTTCCGAGGTTTGCCATGCCGATCTACGAATACCGCTGCTCGTCCTGCGGCCACGAGCTCGAAGCGCTGCAGAAGTTCTCCGACGCGCCGCTGACCGCGTGCCCGGCCTGCAGCAGGGACTCGCTGGTCAAGCTCATCTCCGCCGCCGGCTTCCAGTTGAAGGGCACCGGCTGGTACGCGACCGACTTCAAGGGCTCCGCGACCGCCAAGCCTGCCGCCAAGGCCGAGCGGCGAGTCGAAGCCCGGCGCGAAGCCAAGGCCGAAGCGAAGTCCGACACGGCGAGCGCGAGCCGCCGCGCCGGCGTCCGCCGCCGGCCACGACGACCGGGCACCGGCTCCGCGTCGTCGTAACCGGGTGAGTCCCCGCCCCGCGCCGTCGACGATGAAGCGCTACCTGATCGCCGGCCTGCTCGTCTGGGTGCCGCTCGGCATCACGATCTGGCGTGCTGCACTGGCTGGTGTCGACGCTCGACCAGACGCTGCTGCTGGTGCCGGAGAGCACTGCGGCCCGAGCGGCTGCTCGGGTTCCGCATTCCCGGGCTCGGCGTCGTGCTCAGCTTCGTCATCCTGCTCGTGACCGGCGTCGTCGCCGCCAACTTCTTCGGCCAGCGCCTGATCCTGGGCTGGGAAGCGCTGCTCGGCCGCATCCCGTTCGTCAAGTCGATCTACTCGTCGGTCAAGCAGGTCAGCGACACGCTGCTGTCCGACACCGGCAACGCGTTCCGCAAGGCGCTGCTGGTCGAATTCCCGCGCCCGGGCTGCTGGACGATCGCGTTCCTGACCGGCACGCCCGCCGACGCGGTCGCGGCGCACCTGGACGGCGAGCACATCAGCATCTACGTGCCGACGACGCCCAATCCGACCGGCGGCTACTTCGTCATGGTCCCGAAGGCGAGCGCCCGCGAGCTCGACATGTCCGTCGACGAGGCGCTGAAGTACATCATCTCGATGGGCGTCGTCGCGCCGAAGCACCGCACCGCGGCGCCCGCGGCGCGGCGATCAAGCCCGCCGCCGCGCCGCCGGCCGCATCCCCGGCCGTGGCGTCGTCGATCGGCGCGGACGCCGCCGCCCACCCGCGAAATTGACCGGGCCGGTCGGGAGGGCCGCCGCGTCGCCGCGCCGGCCCTGTCGCCGCGCCCGCCCCCGTTCCCGCATCACCGCATCCAACCCAACCCATTCTCCGGAGAACGCCTTGAAACGCACCGACTACTGCGGCCGCATCGAGCCGCCGCCACCTCGCGCCAGACCGTGACGCTGATGGGCTGGGTCCATCGCCGCCGCGACCACGGCGGCGTGATCTTCATCGACCTGCGCGACCGCGAAGGCCTCGTCCAGATCGTCTGCGACCCCGATCGCGCGGAGACGTTCGCCGTCGCCGAGAAGCTGCGCAACGAGTTCGTCATCAGCGTCACCGGCCTCGTGCGGCCGCGCCCCGAGGGCACCGTCAACCCGAACCTCGTCTCGGGCGAGATCGAGGTGCTCGCGCACGAGATCACGATCCTCAACGCGGCGCTGACGCCGCCGTTCCAGCTCGACGACGAGAACCTGTCCGAGACCGTCCGGCTCGCGAACCGCGTGCTCGACCTGCGCCGGCCGCCGATGCAGAAGAACCTGATGCTGCGCTACCGGGCGGCGATGTCCGCGCGCCGGTACTTCGACGCGCCTGGGCTTCATCGACATCGAGACCCCGACGCTGTACAAGTCCACGCCCGAGGGCGCGCGCGAGTTCCTCGTGCCCTCGCGCATCCACCACGGCATGTTCTACGCGCTGCCGCAGTCGCCGCAGCTGTTCAAGCAGATGCTGATGATGGCGGGCTTCGACCGCTACTACCAGATCTGCAAGTGCTATCCGCGACGAGGACCTGCGCGCCGACCGCCAGCCCGAGTTCACGCAGATCGACGTGGAGACGTCGTTCCTGTCCGAGCTCGAGATCCGCGAGATCATGGAAGGCCTCGTGCGCACGATGTTCAAGGAGGCGCTCGACGTCGACCTGCCGAACCCGTTCCCGATCATGACGTTCGCCGACGCGATGCGCGACTACGGGTCCGACAAGCCGGACCTGCGCGTGCCGCTCAAGCTGACCGAGCTCACCGACCTCGCGAAGACCGTCGACTTCAAGGTCTTCCGCGCCGCCGCCGACCTGCCCAACGGCCGCGTCGCGGCGCTGCGCGTCCCCGGCGGCGGACGCGATGACGCGCAAGGAGATCGACGACTACGCGGCCTTCGTCACGATCTACGGCGCGCAGGGCCTCGCGTACATCAAGGTCAACGACGCCTCGCAAGCCCAACGAGGAAGGCCTGCAGTCGCCGGTCGTCAAGTTCCTCTCGCCCGAGGTGCTCGCGCGAGATCCTCGCGCGCACCGGCGCGCAGACCGGCGACCTGATCTTCTTCGGCGCCGGCAAGGAGAAGGTCGTCAACGACGCGCTCGGCGCGCTGCGCGACGAAGGTCGGCCACGACCGCGGCTTCGTCGAGCCGGGCTGGCGGCCGCTGTGGGTCGTCGACTTCCCGATGTTCGAGTACGACGACGAGGCGAAGACCTGGGCCGCGCGTCACCACCCGTTCACCGCGCCCAAGGACGGCCACGAGGCGCTGCTCGCCACCGATCCCGGCGCCGCGCTCGCCAAGGCCTACGACGTCGTGCTCAACGGCTGGGAGATCGGCGGCGGCTCGGTGCGGATCCATCGCCAGGAAGTGCAGGCGAAGGTGTTCGAGGCGCTCGCGATCAGCCCCGAGGACCAGCGGAAGAAATTCGGCTTCCTGCTCGACGCGCTGCAGTACGGCGCGCCGCCGCACGGCGGCATCGCGTTCGGCCTCGACCGGATGGTGACGCTGATGGCCGGCGCCGAGTCGATCCGCGACGTCATCGCGTTCCCGAAGACGCAGCGCGGGCAGGACCTGCTCGTCGACGCGCCGAGCGCGGTGACCGAGCAGCAGCTGCGCGACCTGCACATCCGCGTCCGCGCCACCGACGGCGCCAAGACGGCGTAGGAAGCTCGCAGATGGCCGCCCTGCGGCGCCTGCTCGCGGCGCTGGCGCTCGCCGCCGGCTGCGCGCTGGCGCTGGCGCCGGTCGCACAGGCGAAGGGCACGCCGGATGCGCTGCCGACCGTCGCCGTCGCCGATCTGCCCCGCGAGGCGGCGACGGTGCTTGCGCAGGTCCGCGCCGGCGGCCCGTTCCGGTACGACCGCGACGGCATCGTGTTCGGGAACCGCGAGCGGATTTTGCCGGCGAAGCCGAAGGGGTACTATCGCGAATACACGGTGCCGACGCCGGGCGCGAAGACCCGCGGCGCCCGGCGGATCGTCTGCGGCGGCGCGCCGACCGCGCCCGACGCGTGCTTCTACAGCGACGATCACTACCAGTCGTTCAGGAGGATTCGCGAATGAAGCTGCCCGACCTCACTGACCTCGAATTGGCCGGCGTGCACGCGTGGAAGGGCGACGCGGGCGCGCCCGCGGCGGCCGCCGCGGCGGCCGGCTTCAAGTACCACGCCGCCGACCTGAAGGCCGTCGGCAGCAAGGCGGAACTGCTCGCGGTCCTCGCCCGCGGTCTCGCGCTGCCCGAGCACTTCGGCAGCAACTGGGACGCGCTCGCCGACTGCGTCGAGGACGACGACTGGTTCGGCCGGCGCGGCAGCGTGATCGCGCTGACGCACACGGCCGCGTACCGCAAGGCGCACGGCGCCGACTGGACGACGTTCGAGGACATCCTCGGCGAGGCGGCGGACTACTGGCGCGAGCGGCACAAGCCGTTCTGGGTGTTCGTCAGCTGACACAGGAGCGGGCGCGGCCGGCGCCGGCACGGCCGCGCGGGTCGAGCCGCGACGCATGGGCCACAAGATCCCGATATCGACGCTGGTGCTGGTCCACACCCGCGACCTCGACGTGCTGCTGATCGAGCGCGCCGACTACCCGGGCCACTGGCAGTCGGTCACCGGCAGCCAGGAGCCCGGCGAGACGCTGCTCCAGACGGCGACGCGCGAGCTGCGCGAGGAAACGGGCATCGACGCGCCGGCGTGGGGCGGCCTGCAGGACTGGCAGGTCACCAACGTCTACGAGATCTTCGCGCGGTGGCGCCACCGCTATCCGCCGGGGACGACGCAGAACACCGAGCACGTGTTCGGGCTGACGCTGCCCGCGCCGGTGCCCGTCGCGCTGGCGCCGGACGAGCACCTGCGCCACGCGTGGCTGCCGTGGCGCGAGGCTGCGGCAGAAGTGCTTCTCGTGGTCCAACCGCGACGCGATCCTGCTGCTCCCGCAGCGGATCGCGCGCGACCGGACCTAGCGGATCAGACGACGGGCGGCGGTTCCGCCGCCGGGGCCGGCGGCGCCGACTCCTCGGCCGCGGCCTTCATCGACAGCCGCAGCCGGCCCTTGTCGTCGGCCTCGAGGACCTTGACGCGGACGACCTGGCCTTCCTTCACGTAGTCGGAGACCTGGTTGACGCGCTCCTTGGCGATCTGCGAGATGTGCAGCAGGCCGTCCTTGCCCGGCAGCACCTGCACGATCGCGCCGAAGTCGAGCAGGCGCAGCACCGTGCCTTCGTAGATCCGGCCGACCTCGACGTCGGCGGTGATGTCCTCGATGCGCTTGCGCGCGACGTTGCACGCGTCGGCGTTCACCGACGCGATCGTCACCGAGCCGTCGTCCTTGATGTCGATCGAACAGCCGGTCTCCTCGGTCAGCGCGCGGATGACCGCGCCGCCCTTGCCGATCACGTCGCGGATCTTCTCCGGGTTGATCTTGAACGTCATCATCCGCGGCGCGTGCTGCGAGATCTCGGTGCGCGCGTGCGGCAGCGCCTGCTGCATCAGGTGCAGGATGTGCATCCGGCCCTCGCGCGCCTGCGCGAGCGCGACCGCCATGATCTCCTTGGTGATGCCCTGGATCTTGATGTCCATCTGCAGCGCGGTGATGCCGCGGTCGGTGCCCGCGACCTTGAAGTCCATGTCGCCGAGGTGATCCTCGTCGCCGAGGATGTCGGTGAGCACGGCGAAGCGCGGGCCGTCCTTGATCAGGCCCATCGCGATGCCCGCGACGTGCGCCTTGGTCGGCACGCCCGCGTCCATCAGCGCGAGGCTGCCGCCGCAGACCGAGGCCATCGACGACGAGCCGTTCGACTCGGTGATTTCCGACACCACGCGCATCGTGTACGCGAACTCCTCGGCCGACGGCAGCGTCGCGAGCAGCGCGCGCTTGGCGAGCCGGCCGTGGCCGATCTCGCGCCGCTTCGGGGTTCCGACGCGGCCGGTTTCGCCGGTCGCGTACGGGGGCATGTTGTAGTGGAGCATGAAGCGGTCGGTGTACTCGCCCATCAGCGCGTCGATCCGCTGCTCGTCGCGGGCGGTTCCCAGCGTGGCGACGACCAGTGCCTGCGTCTCGCCGCGCGTGAACAGCGCCGAGCCGTGCGTGCGCGGCAGCACGCCGGTGCGGATCGAGATCGGCCGGACGGTGCGCGTGTCGCGGCCGTCGATCCGCGGTTCGCCGGACAGGATCTGGTCGCGGACGATCTTCGCCTCGAGCTCGAACAGGAAATTGCGGATCTGGTTGACGTCGGTCGGCGACGCGCCCTCCGGCACGCACTCGGCCTCGACCTTCGCCGAGATCTCGGCGAGGCGCTGCTGCCGCGCCTGCTTCTGGCGCATCGCGTACGCTTCGCGCAGCGGGCCCTCGGCCACGGCGCGGACCTTCTCGATCGTCGCCTCGTCCTTCGCCTGCGGCTTCCAGTCCCACAGCGGCTTGCCGGCCGCCTCGACCAGGTCGTCGATCAGCGCGATCGCCGCCCGCTGCTCCTGGTGGCCGAAGACCACGGCGCCCAGCATGACTTCTTCCGGCAGCTCGTTGGCTTCCGACTCGACCATCAGCACGGCGGCTTCGGTGCCGGCGACGACGAGGTTGAGCGCGGAGGTCGTCAGCTCGGTCTTGGTGGGATTGAGGATGTACTGGCCGTCGATGTAGCCGACGCGCGCGGCGGCGATCGGGCCGTCGAACGGGACGCCCGAGAGCGCGAGCGCCGCGGACGCGCCGATCATCGCCGGGATGTCGGGATCGATCTCCGGATCGACCGACATCACCGTCGCGATGATCTGGACCTCGTTGTAGAAGCCGTCCGGAAAGAGCGGACGGATCGGACGGTCGATCAGGCGGCAGGTCAGCGTCTCCTTCTCGGACGGACGGCCCTCGCGCTTGAAGAAGCCGCCGGGAATCTTGCCCGCGGCATAGGTCTTTTCCTGGTAGTCGACGGTCAGCGGGAAGAAGTCCTGCCCGGGCTTGGCTTCGCGGCGCGTCACCGCGGTGACGAGCACGACGGTGTCGTCGAGCCGGGCCAGCACGGCGCCGCCGGCCTGGCGGGCGATTTCACCGGTTTCGAGCGTGAGCGTGTGGCGGCCGTAGGGGATCGATTTCTTGATTGGGTTCACTTGGTCCTCGGATTCCGTAAATGACAATGGCCGCGCTCGATTGGCGCGGCCATTGTCGGTGGGTTCAGAACAGGCGACGCTGCAGCCCCGGGCTTGCGCGGCGTGGCTGCCGGCCGCGGAAGCCGGCGTGCGCGGGACTGCTGCGCCGCAGGGCATCGGCCGGACTGCCATCGGTCATCCCGTGGCGCTCCTTGTCCGCCTTCACTTGGCTGCGCGCGAGGCGTCTACTTGCGCAGCCC
Source organism: uncultured beta proteobacterium (assembly GCA_963832705.1). Taxonomy (GTDB): domain Bacteria; phylum Pseudomonadota; class Gammaproteobacteria; order Burkholderiales; family Casimicrobiaceae; genus CAIWHR01. Next base: position 97,300 of record CAWHVP010000013.1, read on the forward strand.
GAGCTTGTCGATCAGGGAGCGATAGCTCTCCGCGTTCCGCGACTTCAGGTAGTCGAGCAGCTTGCGCCGCCGCGACACCATCCGCAGCAGGCCGCGCCGCGAGTGATGATCGCTGGTATTGGCCTTGAAATGGTCGGACAGGCCGTTGATGCGCGCCGTCAGCAGCGCGACCTGCACTTCGGGCGAGCCGGTGTCGCCCTTTCCCCGCTGAAAATCGGCGATCGTCCTCGCCTTGTCCTGCACGGTCACTGCCATTGCTGAGGTCCTTCCTTCAATGGGTTCGTTGGTCGTTGCAAAGTCCGAGCATTTTAGCCTGAAACCGGTCGGGGACTCAACCCGCGCCTCGTTCCCACCGTCGCTGCCCATCCCAGCAGCATTGGCCGCCCGGGCCTACACGCACTTCGCCGGATGGGATGCGCGAAAGGCCACCAACCCCGGCGTCAGCGCCGCTGTGTCAAGAAAAAGGGCGCGCTCCCCGGAGTTCATCCCTCCGGTGGAGCGCGCCCTGGCGTCAGGGACGCGCGATCAGCCTATCGGCGGGCGCGACGAGTGTAGATGCCCCCGACCATCGCCAGCATCAGCATCAATGCGATCAGTGCGTACTCGGTCAACGTCGGAATCTTCTCGACGATCACCGGAATGTCCGGCGGAGTGTCGATGTCCGTCGCCGTGCCCGGAGTTCCGCCAGACGGCAGGCTCACCGTCACCGTGTTGACCAGATTGCCGGTCGCCGTCGGGCTGATCAGCGCCGTCACCGTGTAGGTGATCGTGCCGCCCACCGGCAGGTTGACGGTATCGGTGAAGTTCGACGAATTGCTCGCCGCGCCGTCGCAGCCCGTCGCCCCGCCCGTCGCACCGCTGCACACCCACGTCCACGACGCGATCTGCGCCGGCTTCGGATCGCTCACAAGTGCCCCGATCGCGTTCGACGGCCCGTTGTTCCCGACGACGATCGTATAGGTCGTCGTGGTCCCGGGTGTGTACGTCGCCGCGTTGTTGGTCTTGCTCGCGGTCAGGTTCGACACCGGCGCCGGAGTATCGGTGTCCGTTGCCGTCGTGGTCGGCCCGGACGGCGGCTGCGCGGTCACCGTGTTCACCAGGCTTCCGGTCGCTGCGGCGCTGATCTGGGCGGTCACCGTGTAGGTGATGCTCGAACCCACCGGCAGATTGACCGTATCGGTGAAGTCGGACGAATTGCTCGCGGCCCCGTCACAGCCCGTCGCCCCGCCCGTGGCGCCACTGCACACCCACGTCCAGGACGTCACCTGCGCCGGCTTCGGATCGGTCACCACCGTCGTGGACGCGGCCGCCGGTCCGTCGTTGCCGACCACGATCGTGTACACCGTCGTGCCTCCAGGCGTGTAGGTCGCCGAATTGTTGGTCTTGGTGAGCGTGAGGTTGGCGATCACCACCGTACAGGCGATGCTGTCCGAAGCCGTCAGCGGGCCGATGGCGAAACCATTGGCGCCGTCAGCGACACCTGGTTGGTCAGGTTGCCCGGGCAGGCGGCGTTGTCCGTCGGCGCTTGCAGCACCAGAGAAACCGAAGACGCCTTCGGCACCGTCAGCGTGTCGCAGCTGAGGACCTGGGGATTTCCCGTGCTCAACGAACAGCCTGGCACTGCGGGATTGAGCGTCCACGTCTTGCCGAAATTCGTCAGCGTGTCGCGGAGCACCACGTTGGTCGCATCGCCGGTGCCCGTCGTGTTGTCGACGACGATCGTGAACTGCGCGGTCTGGCCCGCGTTGATTGTCTTGGGGTTGGCCGTCTTGGTGATCGAGAGGTTGGGCCCGGTCACGAGCGCGGACGTCGACCCGGCCGCGTCCTGAGTCAGTTCAGAGCCGGTCGGTTGGAAGGTGGCGAGCGCCGTCCCCAGGGTCTTTCCGGGGACATCGTCGGCATTCACCGTCGGCACCTTGAGGACCTTCACGCTGAACGTGATCGCGCATTCGAGCGGGCCATTCTGGCCATCTGCGCTGCCGAGCAGATAGGGCGTCGCTGGGGTGAACGACAGCTCGCCCGAAGCCGCATCAACCGTCGCTATCGTGAAATTGATGTTGGCGCACGCGCTGGCTGCAACCCCTACGGCGCCGGAGATTTGAAACACGCCGGGGTCGAACCCCGGGAACGGCGGTGCGTCACAGAAACCCGCCGTCGTCACGGACTCCGCAGGACGGCGTCAGGCGGATGCTGTTCACGGCGACCGTTTGGGTCGTCGGGGTGGAAATGTTCCTGTTTCCAACCTTGATGGTCCCAGAAAAAGTCGTACCGACGTTCCACGGGCCCGGGCCGGCCGCGGAATAGTCGGGCGTAGTGTACGTGAGAATGCCTGCGCTGACCGGCCCGCTTGCTGCGGCGACCAGCAGTCCCAGAGCCGCCCCTGCTGCCAACAGCACTCCGGAAAGTCCCCCACTTCGATTGGTTCGCATCGACTTCTCCCTCTTGAAACTACCGAGTCATAACTCGAATGTAAACAGCGTCGACGGTCAACGACGAATCCGCCAGCAGGCCTTCAAACGTACCTAGGTCCAATGGTCTTCACTATTGCAGCCAAAGTCAAGCAACGGCCGCCGCAAGTCGATCGATGGCATCGCGACTTGCGGCAGGCGCCACGTCATCCCGACATCACGGTACCGGAGTCGGATTCGGCGGGATCGGACCCCTGGGATCCGCCGAGCCCGACGCGGGATTCGAGCCGCCCCCTGGGTTGCTGGTATCCAGCGGCGGGTTCTTCACCCAGCCCACATCGCCGTAGCACTTCCCGTTCGGGTGGTGCCAGAACAGCGTGTACTCGGCCAGCACGTAGGTCGTGAAGCTCGCCGTCCTTGACCCGCCAGCCGTACTTGTAGTCGGGGACGCCGCCGATCACGGCATTCGGCTCGAGCGCGATGCCGGCGTCGTGTCCTTGATCAGCTGGATCGTCAACGCCCCGTCGAACCGCTCGCCGTTCGGCCGAGCGTCTTGGTCACACCGACGGCCGACACGCTGTTCACGCAGCCCGTCTGGGTCGGAATCACTCCGGAGCGCACGTCCCCGTTGCCCCACCAGTTGAACGATTGGAACGCGGTGTCAGGCAGGTTGATGATCAGGCGCTCGATGGTTAGCTCGCGTCCAGACCGTCTGGTTGCAGCGCCGTCGCGCCGCATCCGTCGCCGAGGCCAGGCCGCCGTAGATCTTGATGCTCTCCTGCGTCGTGCCCGGGCCCACCGCCAGGAACGCCGCCGGGTTCAGGTACTGGTTCATCACCAGCACCTTGAATTGCGTGCTCGTGCCGGGATCGCGTTCACGAGGTTAAAGCGTGTCGCTCGCGTTCAGCATGTTGACCCCGGTCACGTCCCACTTGTCGTCGTACTGGTGGATGTGCTTCTTGTTCCCGTACTTGCCGGAGCTCGAAGTAGTAGATGTCGAAGTCGAAGTGGCCGCCACCGATGCCCAGCGCCAGTACGTCGGTATCGGTGCTGCTGCAGCTTCCGTCGACCGCGTTGAAACTGCTGCCTCCGTTGGTGCAGGCCGTGCCCGGGTTCGACGTGCCCGCCGGCGGCGTCACCTTCGCCGTGTTGACCAGGTCGCCCGTCGCGGTGCCGGAGATCACGACCGTCACCACGTAGGTGAGCGACGAGCCGGCCGGCAGGTTCACCGTGTCGGTGAAGTTCGCCGTGCCGCTCGCTGGACGGCCGTGCAGCCCGTCGCGCTGCCGGTGGTCGGGACCGCACGCCCACGTCCAGGACGTCACCTGCGTCGGCTTGGTGTCGGTGATCAGCGCATTGTTCGCATCCGACGGTCCGATGTTCGCCACCACGATCGTGTAGGTCTTGGTCTGCCCGGGCGCATAACCGCCGACGCCATCCGACTTGTTGATCGTCAGATCCGCCGACGGCGCCGGCGCGTTGGTGTCGGTCGACGTGTTGTTCCCCGGCGTCGGATCCGTCCACCCCGACGGCACCGTCACCGTCGCCGTGTTCGCCAGGTCCCCGGTCACCCCGGCCCCGATGCTCACCGGCAGCGTGTACGTCGCCGTCCCGCCGCTGAGCAGCGTCACCGTCGTGTTCAGGCTGCCCGTGCCGCTGGCCGCGCCGCAGCTCGACCCCGCCGACGCCACACAGCTCCAGTTGCCGTTGCTGGTCAGACCGGCCGGCAGCGTGTCCACCACCGCCGCGTTGGTCACGTTCGACGGCCCGTTGTTGGTCACCGTGATCGTGTACGTCGTCGTCGTCCCCGCCGTGTACGTCGTCTTGCCGTCGCTCTTCACGATCGCCAGGTCCGACTGCGGCGCCGGCGTATTGGTGTCGGTCGACGTGTTGTTCCCCGGCGTCGGATCCGTCCACCCCGACGGCACCGTCACCGTCGCCGTGTTCGCCAGGTCACCGGTCACCCCGGCCCCGATGCTCACCGGCAGCGTGTACGTCGCCGTCCCGCCGCTGAGCAGCGTCACCGTCGTGTTCAGGCTGCCCGTGCCGCTGGCCGCGCCGCAGCTCGACCCCGCCGACGCCACACAGCTCCAGTTGCCGTTGCTGGTCAGACCGGCCGGCAGCGTGTCCACCACCGCCGCGTTGGTCACGTTCGACGGCCCGTTGTTGGTCACCGTGATCGTGTACGTCGTCGTCGTCCCCGCCGTGTACGTCGTCTTGCCGTCGCTCTTCACGATCGCCAGGTCCGACTGCGGCGCCGGCGTATTGGTGTCGGTCGACGTGTTGTTCCCCGGCGTCGGATCCGTCCACCCCGACGGCACCGTCACCGTCGCCGTGTTCGCCAGGTCACCGGTCACCCCGGCCCCGATGCTCACCGGCAGCCGTGTACGTCGCCGTCCCGCCGCTGAGCAGCGTCACCGTCGTGTTCAGGCTGCCCGTGCCGCTGGCCGCGCCGCAGCTCGACCCCGCCGACGCCACACAGCTCCAGTTGCCGTTGCTGGTCAGACCGGCCGGCAGCGTGTCCACCACCGCCGCGTTGGTCACGTTCGACGGCCCGTTGTTGGTCACCGTGATCGTGTACGTCGTCGTCGTCCCCGCCGTGTACGTCGTCTTGCCGTCGCTCTTCACGATCGCCAGGTCCGACTGCGGCGCCGGCGTATTGGTGTCGGTCGACGTGTTGTTCCCCGGCGTCGGATCCGTCCACCCCGACGGCACCGTCACCGTCGCCGTGTTCGCCAGGTCACCGGTCACCCCGGCCCCGATGCTCACCGGCAGCGTGTACGTCGCCGTCCCGCCGCTGAGCAGCGTCACCGTCGTGTTCAGGCTGCCCGTGCCGCTGGCCGCGCCGCAGCTCGACCCCGCCGACGCCACACAGCTCCAGTTCCCGTTGCTGGTCAGACCGGCCGGCAGCGTGTCCACCACCGCCGCGTTGGTCACGTTCGACGGGCCGTTGTTGGTCACCGTGATCGTGTACGTCGTCGTCGTCCCCGCCGTGTACGTCGTCTTGCCGTCGCTCTTCACGATCGCCAGGTCCGACTGCGGCGCCGGCGTATTGGTGTCGGTCGACGTGTTGTTCCCCGGCGTCGGATCCGTCCACCCCGACGGCACCGTCACCGTCGCCGTGTTCACCAGGTCACCGGTCACCCCGGCCCCGATGCTCACCGGCACCGTGTACGTCGCCGTCCCGCCATTGAGCAGCGTCACCGTCGTGTTCAGGCTGCCCGTGCCGCTGGCCGCGCCGCAGCTCGACCCCGCCGACGCCACGCAGTTCCAGTTGCCGTTGCTCGTCAGACCCGCCGGCAGCGTATCCACCACCGTCGCATTGATCACGTCGGACGGCCCGTTGTTGGTCACCGTGATCGTGTACGTCGTCGTCGTCCCCGCCGCGTACGTCGTCTTGCCGTCGCTCTTCGCGATCGCCAGGTCCGATACCGGCGTAACGGCGACCGTCGACTGCCCGCCCGCCGAACCCTTGTCGCCACTGTCTGCGCCCTGCAGCACGGCTCGCGCGAACTGGATCGTCGTCACCGGTGCGCTGCCCTCGGGCGGCGTCGAATCCTTCGGCTGCTTGTTGACCGTCGCGTTGATGATGATCCGGCACGTCGGCGGATTGCTGACCCCACCCGAGCCGTTCGCCGGACCCAGATGAACCGATTGGTTCGGGCTGAGCGTGTACACGCCCAATGCCGTCGGTCCGAGCAGTTGAAGTTGATGGCCTTGCACGACGATGTCGACGCCCCGACCGCCGGGCTGTCGAGCGTGAAGACGTTCAGGTCCGGGCTCGTGCACAACCCCCCCGTAGCCGCCTGGCAGGACGGAAGAAAGGTGATCTGCAGGACGTTGACGTTCTCAGCGACATTCGAGCCATCGGACGCGTTGACGATGTCGATGTACGTCGAAACCGAACCCCGACACCCAGTGTCGCCGGCCACGTCGGCCCGGCCGCACCGCCCACGCCCGAGACTGCTGGATTTGCTCCGAGCAGCGCCAAGACGACCGTACTTCCGATGGCAAATTTTCTCGCGAGCGCTGCCATGGCCTTGACGTTTCTCATCATTAGCTCCCCTGGGCACGGAACGGCGACAGCGTGACTGGCTCGATACCTACAATACCTACATCGAGCACCGCCTCGATCCCTCTGACGCGCCACCTATGTTGGATCAGGGTGCCGAAACTGCAAGCAAGCCTATGAGGTATGCGGCCGGCACGGAGTGCGCCGGTGGCCTCGGTGAATGAAATGTTCGGATGACGGCAGGTGCGGGCTTGCCGGCGGGACGCGGTTACGGCGAATCCTGGGCGGACGCGCTCGAGGTGGAAGTCAGCGCGGCTGCCAGGCACGGGCGAGGAGTGTGCCCTGCCGGGCGCACCAATGAGAAGGGGCCGCTGCAGGCGGCCCCTTCCGGTGCGATAAGAGTGATTCGATGTGGCTACTCGGAAACCCTCAAGGGGCGAGGTTGAGGACGAACATGTCCGCTTGCCCGGCGGCGGTCACCGCTCCCCCGCCGAAGTCCACTGTTCCCTGGAAGGACCCAGCGACCACCGCATTGCCACTGGGGTCGACTGCGACCGCGTATCCGCTGTCGTCGCCTGCACCGCCGATCGCCTTCGCCCAGAGTGGCGTGCCAGCCGGGGAGTACTTCGCCGCGAAGGCGTCGGACCACCCTTTGGTGCCTGCCGACGTCAGCGCGCCGGTCCCGAAGTCCACCGTGCCCTTGAACGTCCCAACCAGTAGCACGTTGCCGGTGCGGTCCGCGGCAAGCGCGAGGCCCTGCTCGACGAGCGGCCCGCCAAGCCGCCGCGACCATGCGTACGAACCGTCGGTCGCGTACTTCGCAATGAACGTGTCGATCTGGCCATGGCTGAACGTCACCCCGCCGCCAAAGTCGACGTCGCCTTGGACGTACCGGTCACCACGACGCCGCCGCTGCCATCGACAGCGATCCCGAAGCCGGCATCGTCACCGGTGCCGCCGATCTGCCGCGACCACGTGTGCGCGCCGGCGGATGTGAATTTGGCGACGAAGATGTCGGAGATGCCGACGCCCTGCAGCACGCCTCCCCCGAAATTCACCGGCCCCATGAACGATCCGACCAGGAAGATGTTGCCCGCGGCATCGACCGCAACACTGCCGCCGGAATCGATGCCCGAGCCCCCGAAGCCCTTGGCGAAGGCGATCGCCCCGGCCGACGTAAGTTTGACCAGGAAGACGTCGGTGCTGCTGTAGCTGCTCGTGAGCATCGTGGCGCCGAACAACGCCTTGCCTTCGTACGAGCCGGTCACGATCACATTTCCCGATGTGTCTGTCGCAAGACCATAGGCCATGTCATTGCCGGCACCGCCGAAGCTCTTGGACCAGATGTGGTCCCCGGCCGAGGAGAACTGGGCCACGAAAATCTCGCGCCCATACGACGAACCGAGGGCAACGAGCGCCCCGCCGCCGAAGTCGATCCGATCCATGTACGAGCCCGCGATGATCACGTTGCCGGATTTGTCCACGGTCACGGCATAGGCCATGTCCTCGAGCGTGCCTCCGAAACGCTTCGACCAGACCGGCTCTCCAGTAGGTGAGAACTTCGCCAGGTAGACGTCGGCACTTCCGACGCTGGTCAGCGGGCCTCCACCAAAGTTCGCGCTCCCCCAGAACGCGCCTGCGACGTAGATGTTGCCGGACGCATCCACCGCCGTGCCGTAGCCGGCAACCGTGCCGGTGGTGCCGCCAGCCGGCTTGACCCAACGATACGCGCCAGTGCCAACTGGATCATCCGAGAGGGACGAGGCGGGCAGCGCCGCCAGACGTCCGTTCCAGACGAAGCTGGAGGTGCCGGTGTTCGCGGTCGTCCGGTAGGCGGTCAAGCGATACGTATAGGTGACCCCGGGGAGCAGCCGTCGACCCGCTGCACGTTGAGGTAGTCGCGGTTGGCATCGCCGTTGAACACCGCCAACGCGGCCGATTCGACGACATTGTCGTCATCGGTGGCGGCGTTGTCGCGGCAATACTGTAGGCCAATCCTATGAACCTCTGGTGGAGGAATTGGACACCGCCGCCGATTCGCCGGAGCCAACGACCCAGACCGCCCGATCGCCGGGCAGGTCACCGGCAACGTGGCGATGATCGTCGGCGATGCACTCGTCGTGCTGCCGACCGTGAGTACCGCGGCAAATCCGGCGGCCGGGCTCGAGATGGGCTCGCTCGCCGTCAGCCCGCCGTTCCAGACGAAGCTGTTGGCGCCCGTGGCCGGCGGCGGTCCGATATGCGGTCAGGCGATAGGTGTAGGACTACCGGGCGTGCAACTATCGACCCGTTGCACGTTGAGGAAGTCGCGGTTGGCGTCGCCGTTGAACACGGCCAGCGCCGAAGACTGGACCACGTTCGTATTGTCGGTCGCAAAGCTGTCACGGGCGATGCTGTAGGCGAAGCCGATGAAAGCCGTACCTGGGTTCGTCGAAAGCGCCGCCGATTCGCCGGCACCGGTGATCAGGACCGCACCCGATGCCGGGCATGTCACCGGCAGCGTGCTGACGATCGTTGGCGAAGAATTCGACGCGCTGCCGATCAACGTCGATCCTGTGGCAAACCCGGTCCCGGGCCTGGAATACGGCACGCCAGCCATCAGCCGGCCGTTGGAGACATAACTCGCCGCACTGGTGGCCGCCGTAGTGCCGTAGACGGTGAGACTGTACGTGTAGCTCTGCCCCGGCGTGCAGTTGTCCACCCTTTGCAGGTTGAGAATGTCGCTGTTGCTATCGCCTGCGAAATTCGCCAACGCAGACGACTGGATCACGTTGCCGTTGTCAGTCGCCGTACTATCGCGGGCAATGCTGTACGCAAGGCCAATGAATGCGGCGCCGGCGCCGGTCGATACGGCCGTCGATTCACCGGAGCCGCTGACCAGGACCACGCCGCCGGCCGGACAGGTCACCACCATCCTCGTCACGATCTTCGGGGCCGCATTGGACGCCGTTCCGATCAGAGTATCCCCCGGCGCGATTGCAGTGCCCGGACTCGCAAAGGACGGCGCAAGACCAAGGAGACCGACGGCAACGGCAACCGCGCCCCCGCGCAGCGCCGCGGCCAGCTTACGGACGAACACCGACTGCGACGATCGCACCCCAAGCTTCGGTCGACGCATCGTGGCCGGATTCGCTACCATTCGGATTTGCCTGACTGTGTTGCGCGCGCTTTTCATCTTCGTTCTCCAGAAAAGCAGGCTAGCAACGAAGATCGGCGCCGCAGAATCGAGGACTGTCGCGAGCTTCTCGATCCATCAATCAGCGAGTCGCTGACTGGCAACCCCGCTACCCGTCGACAGCGTCGGAGAGGGCGGAGGCTTTGCGTACCATCTCTCGATGGCTTTGCCCTACTGCTACTATCAACAAAATCGTTTATGCATCAACCTGCATTACTTTACCACGCCTTCATTGTATGCCATTTTTCTTGCGCTGGCTACTGTCGTGAACAACTTTCACTCGCACTTTGCGAATACGCCTGAAGAAAGGACTATTCATCGCCGTCTACCCACCATGCCACCAAAATGTCAGGCAGAACGTACGGCAATTCCCACTTTTTATGTTTCTTGAGCCCGCCCTGCGCTCGTTGTCGTGAACACATGGTGTTGCATCTTCGGTCCCTCGACCTTGACCTGCATCAATGACGCTTGCATAAGATCACCCGGTGCGACGCCGGCAACGGCAGCGCACAGAAAAGACGCCCCGGCGCTTGCATCGGCGCAACGGCCTGCCTGCTACAGTTGCCCGACCCCATGCCCTTCCTCCGACTAGACCGCGCGCACCAGCCGGACCGCTCGAATGGCCCCGTCGCTCACGTTGACCAAACCCATCAAGCGGCCCCCGGTGTCGAAGCAGCAGTGCCGCCCCGCGGACGCGCCTCCCCCCGTCCGCGGGTACCCCCCCCTGCGCAAAGCCCGCGCCACCTCGACGCTGACCTCGAGACTCGGCACGTCCTCGAGCGCTGCGTGCGGGGGCAGCAACAATGCGTCGCGCCCGCCAGTTCCTCCGCCTCCAGAACGTCGAGCGCTGACCGCCGGTCGATCGTGAACGGCCCGATCGCCGTCCGCCGCAGCGCCGCGAGATGCGCGCAGCGTGCCGAGCGCCGCGCCGAGGTCCTCGGCGAGCACGCGGATGTAGGTGCCCTTGCCGCAGGCGACCCGCAGCGTCGCCGTCCGGCGGCGCCCAGTCGAGCGACCTCGAGCGCGTCGATCTCGACCTGCGCGCCGCGCGCGGAATCTCGACGCCGGCGCGGGCGTACTCGTAGTAGTTGCGCGCCCTGGAACTTGAGCGCCGAGTGCAGCGGCGGCACCTGGCTCGATCGCTGCCGAGGAACGCGCGGCAGCGACGCGCTCGAGGTCGGCGCGCGTGAAGTCGACGGGCGCCTCGCGCGACGACCTCGCCTTCGGCGTCGCCGGTGGTGGTCGGCGACGCCGAAGCGCACGGTCGCGACGTATGCCTTGTCGCGCGTCGAGCAGCGACTGCGCGAACTTGGTCGCCTCGCCGAAGCAGATCGGCAGCAGCCCCGAGGCCAGCGGATCGAGCGTGCCGGTGTGGCCGGCCTTCTCCGCGCCGAACAGGCGCTTCGCACGCTGCAGCGCCGGCGTTCGACGAACGGCCGACCGGCTTGTCGAGCAGCAGCACGCCGTCGACCCGGCGCCGCGGGCGCCGGCGTCGGCCGCCGGCATCAGCTGCCGTCGGCTTGCGATCCGCGGCGACCGCCTCGTCGATCAGCTGCGACAGGCGCAGTCCCGCCTCGATCGAGTCGTCGTAGGCGAAGTGGAGCTGCGGCACCGAGTAGAGCCCCAGCCGGTGCGACAGCTCGGTGCGCAGGAAGCCCGCCGTGTGCTGCAGCGCCTGCACGGCGTCGTCGGCGTGCTCGCGCCCGGCGAGGTGCGTGAAGAAGCACCTTCGCGTGCGACAGGTCGGCCGACACCTCGACCGCGGTGATCGTGATCGACCCGACGCGCGGGTCCTTGACCTCGTCGCGCAGCAGCTGCGCGAGCTCGCGCTGGATCTGGTCGGCGACGCGCTGCGCGCGCTGCGAATGCCGCCTTCATCGCCCGCTGCGTCTACAGCGTGCGCGAGACTTCGACGATCTCGTACACCTCGAGCTGGTCGCCCTTCTGCACGTCGTTGAAGTTCTTGACCGACAGCCCGCACTCGAACCCGGCCTTGACCTCGCGCACGTCGTCCTTGAAGCGCTTCAGCGAATCGAGCTCGCCGTCGTGGACGACGACGTTGTCGCGCAGCACGCGGACGCGCGAGCCGCGCCGCACGAGCCCGTCGAGGACGTAGCAGCCGGCGACGGTGCCGACCTTCGAGATCCGGTAGACCTCGCGCACCTCGACCAGGCCGAGCTGGTTCTCCTTCTTCTCGGGCGCGAGCATCCCCGACAGCGCCGCCTTCACCTCGTCGACCGCCTCGTAGATGATGTTGTAGTAGCGGATGTCGACGCCGCCCGATTCGGCGAGCTTGCGCGCGGTCAGCGTCGGCCCGGGTGTTGAAGCCGATGATCACCGCCTTCGACGCGAGCGCGAGGTTGACGTCGGACTCGGTGATGCCGCCCACGCCGGCGTGGACGATGTTGACCTTGACCTCGTCGGTCGACAGCTTGGTCAGCGCCTGCGTCAGCGCCTCGTAGCTGCCCTGCACGTCGGCCTTGACGATCAGCGCCAGCGTCTTGATCGCGTCCTCGCCGCCATCTGGTCGAACATGTTCTCGAGCTTGGCCGCCTGCTGCTTGGCGAGCTTCACGTCGCGGAACTTGCCCTGGCGGAACAGCGCGATCTCGCGCGCCTTGCGCTCGTCGCCGAGCACCATCACCTCCTCGCCGGCGAGCGGCACGTCGGACAGGCCCTGGATCTCGACGGGGATCGCCGGCCCGCGCCGTCGTGACGGTCTTGCCGGTCTCGTCGGTCATCGCGCGCACGCGCCCGAACACCGCGCCCGCCAGCACGACGTCGCCGCGCTTCAGCGTGCCCGACTGCACGAGGACCGTCGCGACCGGGCCCTTGCCCTTGTCGAGGCGCGATTCGATGACGATGCCCTTGGCCGGCGCGTCCTTCGGCGCCTTGAGCTCGAGCACCTCGGCCTGCAGCAGGATCGCGTCGAGCAGCGTCGTCGATGCCCTGCCCGGTCTTCGCGGACACCGGGATGAACTGCACGTCGCCGCCGTACTCCTCGGGGACGACGCTCTCGGCGACCAGCTCCTGCTTCACGCGGTCCGGATTCGCCTCGGGCTTGTCGATCTTGTTCATCGCGACCACGATCGGCACGTTGCCGGCCTTCGCGTGGGCGATCGCCTCCTTCGTCTGCGGCATCACGCCGTCGTCGGCCGCGACGACCAGCACGACGATGTCGGTGACCTTCGCGCCGCGCGCGCGCATCGCCGTGAACGCCTCGTGGCCCGGCGTGTCGAGGAACGTGATCACGCCCTTCGGCGTCTCGACGTGGTAGGCGCCGATGTGCTGCGTGATGCCGCCCGCCTCGCCGCTGGCGACGCGCGCGCGGCGGATCGAGTCGAGCAGCGACGTCTTGCCGTGGTCGACGTGGCCCATGACCGTGACGACCGGCGGCCGCGGCTGGGCCTCGACGTCGGCGTGCCCTCCTGCGTCTCCGCGAGCAGCGCGTCGAGGTCGTCGAGCTTCGCCGCCTTCGCCTTGTGGCCCATCTCCTCGACCAGGATCATCGCCGTCTCCTGGTCGAGCACCTGGTTGATCGTGACCATCGTGCCCATCTTCATCAGCGCCTTGATGACCTCGGCGGCCTTGACCGACATCTTGTGCGCGAGATCCGCGACGGTGATCGTCTCGGGGACCGTCGACTTCGCGGACCACGGCGCCCGGCAGGCCGGCGCGCCTTCGCGCGCCCTCCTCGTCGTGGCGGTGGCGGCCGACCTTCGGCTGGCGCCAGCCCGCGGCCGCCGCGCCGCCGGTGACGTCGCCGCGCAGCTTGAGCGCGCGCCGCCGCGCGGCCTCCTCCGGGAATACCGGCCGGGCTGGTCTTCTTCGCCGGCTTCGCCTTCTCGCCCGGCTTGGCCGCCGGGCGGTGCAGCGTGCCCCGGTCGCCGACCTTGGCCGCGGGCGCCGGCCGCTCGCGGCGGCGGCCGCGGCCGCCTTCGCCGCGGCCTCGGCTGCGGCGCGCCTTGCGCGGCCTCCTCCTCGTCCTTCTTGGCTTGCGCCGCTTCGCGCGCTCCTGCTTCGCTGCAGATCCTGCTGCTGGCGCGCGAAGAGCTCCTGCCCCGGCGCTCTTCCTCGGCCCGGGCCGCGATCTCCTCCGGCGTGAGGATCGCCGCGATGTCCCGGGTCACCGGCGCCGCGGGTTCGACCACCGGCGCGGCGGGCGCCTCTTCGGGCTCCTGCTCGGGCTCGGCGACGGCCTCGACCGGAGCCGGGGCCACGACCTCGACCGGACCTCGACCGGCGGCGCCTCGACCGGCGCGGCGCGACCGGCGCCGGCTCGGGCGCGGCGACGACTTCCTCGAGGGCGGCGGGCGTCGCCTCGCCCTCGTCGCGCTTGACGAAGACGCGCTTCTTGCGCACCTCGACCTGGATCGTGCGCGCCTTGCCGGTCGAGTCCGGCGGCCTTGATCTCCGTGGTCTGCTTGCGCGTCAGCGTGATCTTCTTCTTCGGCTCGCCGGCGGCGCCGTGCTGCTTGCGCAGGTAGTCGAGCAGCCTCGTCTTGTCCTGCTCGGTGAGGTTGTCGCCTTCCTGCTTGCCGCGACGCCGGCCGCGGCGAGCTGCTCGAGCAGCGCCCCGGCCGGCATCTTGAGTTCGGTCGCGAATTGTTCGATCGTCGTCTGCGCCATGCTGCTTCTCCCGCGTGCTCTGTGCGCGCCTCTATTGCTGCGGCCCGCCGGCCGCGATCGCGTCTGCCGGGGACTCGGCCGGTGCTTCCTCGAACCAGTGCGCGCGCGCCTTCATGATCAGGTCCTGCGCGCGCTCCTCGCGTCATGCCGGTCAGCTCGGCCAGCTCGTCGACCGCGAGGTCGGCGAGCGCGTCGCGCGTGGTGATGCCCTTCGCGGCGAGCGTGCTCGCGATCTCGGTGTCCATGCCCTCGAGGCTCGAGCAGCGCCTCCTCGACGTTCTCGACGCTCTCCTCGCGCACGATCGCCTCGGTCAGCAGCGCGTTGCGCGCGCGGCTGCGCAGCTCGTTGACGGTGTCCTCGTCGAACGCCTCGATCTCGAGCATCTCGTTGATCGGGACGTAGGCGACCTCCTCGAGCGAGGTGAAGCCCTCGCCGATCAGGATGTCGGCGATCTCCTCGTCGACGTCGAGCTTCTCCATGAACAGCGCGCCGGAGCTGGTCGCTCTCGCGCCTCGTGCTTCTGCTGCGACTCCTCGACGCTCATCAGGTTGATCTCCCAGCCCGTCATCTCGGAGGCGAGGCGCACGTTCTGGCCGCTGCGGCCGATCGCGATCGCGAGGTTCTCCTCGTCGACCACGACGTCCATGGCGTGCTTCTCCTCGTCGACGACGATGGTCTGCATCTCGGCGGGCGCGAGCGCGTTGACGACGAACTTCGCCGGATCGTCGGAGTACAGCACGATGTCGACGCGCTCGCCGGCGAGCTCGTTGGTCACCGCGGTGACGCGCGAGCCGCGCATGCCGATGCAGGTGCCCTGCGGGTCGAGGCGCGGGTCGTTCGACTTGACCGCGATCTTGGCGCGGATGCCGGGGTCGCGCGCGGCGGCGTTGATCTCGATCAGCCCCTCCTCGATCTCCGGCACCTCGAGCTCGAACAGGCGCATCAGGAACTCGGGCGAGATGCGCGAGAGGATCAGCTGCGGGCCCTTGCGCCGTGCGGTCGATCTTCATCACGTAGGCGCGGATGCGGTCGCCGACGCGCAGCATCTCCTTCGGGATCAGCTGGTCGCGCGGGATCACGCCTTCGATGCGGCCCGACTCGACGATCGACGTTGCCGCGCTCGATGCGCTTCACCGTGCCGGTGAGGAGGTTGTCCTGGCGCTCGAGGAAGTCGTTGAGGATCTGCTCGCGCTCGGCGTCGCGGATCTTCTGCAGGATGACCTGCTTCGCGGCCTGCGCGCCGATGCGGCCGAACTCGACCGGCTCGAGCGGCTCCTCGACGACGTCGCCGAGCTTGAGCTCCGGGTCGCGCTCCGCGGCGTCGGTGATCGCGAGCTGGTGCGCCGGCTCCTCGTGCTCCTCGTCGGGCACGACGGTCCAGCGGCGGAACGAGTCGTAGTCGCCGGTCTCGCGGTCGATCGACACGCGGGCGTCGATCCTCGTCGGGGAAGCGCTTCTTCGTCGCCGAGGCGAGCGCCGATTCGAGCGCCGTGAACACGATGTCCTTCGGCACGTTCTTCTCGCGCGCCAGCGCGTCCACCAGCAGCAGCAGTTCGCGGTTCATGTTGCTTATCTCCACTCGATCTTGGGCACCAGGCGCGCCCTGCTCGATGCCGGCGAGCGGGATCGCTGCGTCGCCCTTGTCGGTCTCGACCGGACGGCGCCGCCCTCGCAGCCCGCGCAGGATTCCCTTGATGCCGTCGCGCGTTGTCGACGGGCTCGCGCAGCGCGCAGTTCCGCTTCCTGCGCCGACGAAGCGCGCGTAATCGGCGGCCTTCTTGAGCGGCCGGTCGAGTCCGGGCGAGGACACCTCGAGCCGGTCGAAGTCGACGTTCTCCACGGCGAACAGCCGCGTGAGGTGATTGCTGACCCGCGCGCAGTCCTCGACGTCGACGCCGCCGCGGCTTGTCGATGAAGACGCGCACGAGCCGGCCCTTGGGCGACACTCCAGGTCGACGAGCTCGTAGCCCAGCGGGGGCAGCGTGCTTTCCAGGAGTGCGTCCAGGTCCATCAGGCTTTCGGCCTTCCCAGCAAAATGCGCGAAACAAAAAAAAATGGGCTGTGCCCAGCCCATTTCTTCACTCTTCTGTCCAACGCCGCAATTATACAGCAAAATCAGCGGATTTGAAGGAGAGTCTTGCCGTTCCGGCCGCGGACGCCGGGCGCGGACGCGCTCTCCGGGACGATGGCGCCCGCAGGCACGGATTCGGCCGCGGCGTTCGCCGCCGCCGCCGCGCCGACGGCTAAGATTGCCGCTCACCCGTTCTCCCGGACAGCCGCCATGCCCGACCCGCTGCTCATCGCCCGCAACGCCGCCGCCGAAATCGCCCTGCTGCCCGCGCTCGCCAACCGCCACGGCTCATCACCGGCGCGACCGGCACCGGCAAGACGGTCACGCTGCAGGTGCTGGCCGAGCGGTTCAGCGCCATCGGCGTGCCGGTGTTCATGGCCGACGTCAAGGGCGACCTCGCCGGGCATCGCCAGCCGGGCGCCGACGCCCGAAGCTGCAGCGAGCGCGCTCAAGCAGCTCGGCGCTCGATGCCGCCGCAGTTCGCGGGCTGCCCGACGGTGTTCTGGGACGTCTTCGGCGAGCAGGGCCACCCGGTGCGGGCGACCGTCTCGGACATGGGCCCGCTGCTGCTCGCGCGCATCCTCAACCTGAACGAGACCCAGGAGGGCGTGCTGACGCTGGTCTTCAAGGTCGCCGACGACAACGGGCTGCTGCTGCTCGACCTCAAGGACCTGCGGGCGATGCTGCAGTACGTCGGCGACAACGCGCCGCAGTTCCAGACCAACTACGGCAACGTGTCGGCGGCGTCGATCGGCGCGATCCAGCGCGGGCTGCTCGCGCTCGAGCAGCAGGGCGGCGAGAAGTTCTTCGGCGAGCCGATGCTCAACATCGACGACCTGCTGCAGACCGACGGCGACGGCCGCGGCGTCGTCAACATCCTCGCCGCCGACAAGCTGATGCAGTCGCCCGAAGCTCTACTCGACGTTGCTGCTGTGGCTGCTCTCCGAGCTCTTCGAGCACCTGCCCGAGGTCGGCGACCGCGACAAGCCGAAGCTCGTGTTCTTCTTCGACGAGGCGCACCTGCTGTTCACCGACGCGCCGAAGGCGCTGCTGGACAAGATCGAGCAGGTCGTGCGGCTCATCCGCTCCAAGGGCGTCGGCGTCTACTTCGTCACCCAGAACCCGCTCGACGTGCCGGAGACGGTGCTGGGCCAGCTCGGCAACCGCGTCCAGCACGCGCTGCGCGCCTTCACGCCGCGCGACCAGAAGGCGGTGAAGGCGGCGGCCGAGACGATGCGCGCGAACCCGGAGCTCGACACCGCGAAGGCGATCACCGAGCTCGGCGTCGGCGAGGCGCTGGTGTCGTTCCTGGACGAGAAGGGCCGGCCGGGCATCGTCGAGCGCGCGTTCATCCTGCCGCCGGCGAGCCGGATCGGCCCGATCACGCCGAGGAGCGGCAGCGCGGTGCATCGCGGCGTCGCGCGTCGCCGGCGTCTACGAGAAGGCGGTCGATCGCGAGTCGGCGTACGAGCGGCTGAAGGACCGCGCGCGGGCGGGCACCGCCGGCCGCCGGCGCGGCCGGCGGGCGAGCCGCGCACCGCGGCGCGGCGGCGGCGGCTGGATGGACTCGCTCAAGGATTCGCTGGGCGGCCTGATGACAGGCAGCGGCCGCAAGGACAGCATGGTCGAGGCGATGGCGAAGAGCGCCGCGCGCACGGTCGGCTCGACGGTCGGCCGCGAGATCGTCCGCGGCGTGCTGGGATCGCTGCTCGGCGCGGCAAGCGGTAGCGCCGCTGACCGGGCGCTCGCGACCGCGGCGCTTCTCGGCAGCGGCAAAGCGAAAGGCCCAACCTCGTGGGGTTGGGCCTTGTGCGTTGAGGGTGCCTGACGATGACCTACTTTCGCATGGGGAATCCACACTATCATCGGCGTGCTGCCGTTTCACGGTCCTGTTCGGGATGGGAAGGGGTGGTTCCGGCGGGCTATGGTCGTCAGGCGTTGAGGGGTCCAGGGCGCGCGCGGACGCGGGCCTGACGGCGCGGCAGAAGTGAAGTGAGGGTTGAGATTGGCGCGCGCAAACACCGTGGCGGGAGTGCCTACGGTTATGGGGTCAAGCCGCACGGGCAATTAGTACCGGTTAGCTTAAGGCATTACTGCCCTTCCACACCCGGCCTATCAACGTGGTGGTCTGCCACGACCCTTCAGGGGGCTCAAGGCCCCGGGAGATCTCATCTTCAGGCACGTTTCCCGCTTAGATGCTTTCAGCGGTTATCGCTTCCGTACATAGCTACCCGGCAATGCGACTGGCGTCACAACCGGTACACCAGCGGTACGTCCACTCCGGTCCTCTCGTACTAGGAGCAGCCCCCGTCAAATCTCCAGCGCCCACGGCAGATAGGGACCAAACTGTCTCACGACGTTTTGAACCCAGCTCACGTACCACTTTAAATGGCGAACAGCCATACCCTTGGGACCGGCTACAGCCCCAGGATGTGATGAGCCGACATCGAGGTGCCAAACACCGCCGTCGATATGAACTCTTGGGCGGTATCAGCCTGTTATCCCCGGCGTACCTTTTATCCGTTGAGCGATGGCCCTTCCATACAGAACCACCGGATCACTATGTCCTGCTTTCGCACCTGCTCGACTTGTCAGTCTCGCAGTCAAGCTTCCTTGTGCCATTGCACTATCAGTACGATGTCCGACCGTACCTAGGAAACCTTCGAGCTCCTCCGTTACTCTTTGGGAGGAGACCGCCCCAGTCAAACTGCCTACCATGCACGGTCCCCGATCCCGTATGAGGGACCCAGGTTAGAACCGCAATGACACCAGGCTGGTATTTCAACGTTGGCTC
This sequence comes from uncultured beta proteobacterium, assembly GCA_963832705.1. Classification (GTDB taxonomy): domain Bacteria; phylum Pseudomonadota; class Gammaproteobacteria; order Burkholderiales; family Casimicrobiaceae; genus CAIWHR01. The sequence continues at coordinate 116,389 of CAWHVP010000013.1, forward strand.
CACGACAGCTAGCGCCAGCGCTTCAAAGCCTCCCAGCTATCCTACACAAGTCTTGTCACAGTCCAATGCAAAGCTACAGTAAAGGTGCACGGGGTCTTTCCGTCTTGCCGCGGGGAGATTGCATCTTCACAAACACTTCAACTTCGCTGAGTCTCAGGAGGAGACAGTGTGGCCATCGTTACGCCATTCGTGCAGGTCGGAACTTACCCGACAAGGAATTTCGCTACCTTAGGACCGTTATAGTTACGGCCGCCGTTTACCGGGGCTTCGATCAAGAGCTTGCACCCCATCACTTAACCTTCCGGCACCGGGCAGGCGTCACACCCTATACGTCCACTTTCGTGTTAGCAGAGTGCTGTGTTTTTGTTAAACAGTCGCAGCCACCATTTCACTGCGGCCCCTCTCGGCTCCGGATGTACTCCTTCACCTACCAGGGGCGCACCTTATCCCGAAGTTACGGTGCAAATTTGCCGAGTTCCTTCTCCTGAGTTCTCTCAAGCGCCTTAGAATATTCATCCTGCCCACCTGTGTCGGTTTGCGGTACGGTCAACTTGGAACTGAAGCTTAGAGGCTTTTCCTGGAAGCAGGGTATCGCTCACTTCAGGCGGGCAAGCCGACCCTCGTCATCACGCCTCAGCTAAGCCCCGCGGATTTGCCTGAAGGCACGCCTACACGCTTAAACCGGGACATCCAACACCCGGCCGAGGTAACCTTCTCCGTCCCCCCATCGCATCTCCAAATCGGTGCGGGAATATTAACCCGCTTCCCATCGGCTACGACTCTCGTCCTCACCTTAGGGGCCGACTCACCCTGCGCCGATGAACGTGGCGCAGGAAACCTTGGGCTTTCGGCGAGCGGGCCTTTCACCCGCTTTATCGCTACTCATGTCAGCATTCGCACTTCCGATACCTCCAGCAGCCCCTCGAGCACCTTCACAGGCCTACGGAACGCTCTCCTACCATCTGCACCTTGCGGCAAATCCACAGCTTCGGTGCACAGTTTGAGCCCCGTTACATCTTCCGCGCAGGACGACTCGACCAGTGAGCTATTACGCTTTCTTTAAATGATGGCTGCTTCTAAGCCAACATCCTGGCTGTCTGAGCCTTCCCACCTCGTTTCCCACTTAACTGTGTCTTGGGGACCTTAGCTGGTGGTCTGGGTTGTTTCCCTCTTGACCCCGGACGTTAGCACCCGGAGTCTGTCTCCCAAGCTCGCACTCTGCGGTATTCGGAGTTTGCTATGGCGCGATAAGTCACAATGACCCTCGCAACCATTACAGTGCTCTACCCCCGCAGGTGATACTTGAGGCACTACCTAAATAGTTTTCGGAGAGAACCAGCTATTTCCGGATTTGATTAGCCTTTCACCCCTAGCCACAGCTC
>CAWHVP010000014.1:0-124029 GCA_963832705.1 uncultured beta proteobacterium
CGCGCCCATCACGAACGCGTCGTTGACCGACAGGCAGATCACGTCGTCGAGCCCTTCGCCTTCAGCGCCTCGAGGTTGGCGACGTAGCTCGGCACGTGCTTCGCCGAGCAGGTCGGCGTGAACGCGCCGGGCAGGCCGAAGATCGCGATCTTCTTGCCCTGGTCAGTTCGTCGACCTTCAATTCCTTGGGCCGACCGGGCAGCCCTCGGTCTCGACTTCGATGAATTCGGACAGCTTGCCTGCGGGCAGCTTGTCGCCGACTTTGATCGTCATGCTTGCTCCTTCGAGGTCACCGGACGGGACCCTACAGAATCGCAGCCCTGCCCGCGGAATTCAACCCCACCACTTGCCGGGTGTTCGCGGCAGCGGTAGCGTGTCGCCCTTTCCCCGGCGCACGGAGGCACACGATGGCGACACCGGCAGGCAGGAAACAGGGGCGGCTTCGAGGGCACGCACGAAGGGCGTGACGCTGCACATCGCCACCCGCAAGGGCCTCTGGCAGCTCACCGGCGACGCGGCGCGCCGGGCGTGGGCGCTGAAGGGCCCGCACTTCCTCGGCCACATCGTCCACCACGTGGTGCTCGATCCGCGCGACGGCGCGCACGCTGCTCGCGGCGACGCGCACCGGGCACCTGGGGCCGACCGTGTTCCGCTCGGCCGACCGCGGCCGCACGTGGACCGAGGCCTCGCGCCCCCCGGCGTTCGCGCGCGGACGCCGGGCGCACCGTCGACCACGTGTTCTGGCTGACGCCGGGCCACGCCGACGAGCCGGGCGTGTGGTTCGCCGGCGGCTCGCCGCAGGGGCTGTTCCGCTCCGACGACGGCGGCGAACCTGGGCGGCGGTCGACGGCTTCAACGACCATCCGAAGCGCGAGGCGTGGGGCGGCGGCGAGCAGGACGCACGCCCGACGGGCCGAAGCTGCACTCGGTCCTGGTCGACCCGCGCGACCCCGCGCACATGTACCTCGGCATGTCGGGCGGCGGCGTGTTCGAGTCGCCCGACCGCGGCGCCGACTGGCACCCGCTCAACGCCGGCGTCAGGGCCGACTTCTTCCCCGACCCGGACCCCGAGTTCGGGCACGATCCGCACTGCGTGCGCCTGCACCCGCTGCACCCGACCGCCTCTACCAGCAGAACCACTGCGGCATCTACCGCATCGACCGGCCGCCGACGCGCTGGACCGGATCGGCGACAACATGCCCAAGCCGTCGGCGACATCGGCTTCCCGATCGTGCTGCACCCGCGCGATCCCGACACGGCGTGGGTGTTCCCGATGGACGGCACCAACGTGTGGCCGCGGGTCTCGCCCCGGCGGCCGGCCGGCGGTGTACCGCACGGCAACGGCGGGCGCACGTGGAGCCGCGGCGACCGGGCTGCCGGCCGCGCAGGCGTGGTTGACGGTCAAGCGCCAGGCGATGACCGCCGACCGGATGGCGACAGTCGGCGTCTACTTCGGCACGACCAGCGGCGAGGTCTGGGCGAGCCCCGACGAGGGCGAGACCTGGCGCTGCCTCGCCGCCCACCTGCCCCACATCTACGCGCTCGAGGCGTCCTGACGGCGGTCGCGATGGCCGGACCCGCAGGTTGCCGTCGTGCGGGTGTCGGTGCTCGTCCCCGGGCTGCTGCGCTCGTACACGGCCGGCGCCGAGCGGGTGGAGCTGGCGGTCGCGGCGCCGGCGGACGCCGCGGCGCCGTGCGTCGGCGACGCGCTGGCGGCGCTGGATGCGCGCTTCCCGGGCCTGCGCTTCCGGATCGTCGACGAGCAGGGCCGGATTCGTCCGCACATCAAGCTCTTCGTCGACCGCACGCTGGCGCGCGAGCTGGCGGTGCCGCTGCCGGCGGCCGCGACGCTGATGATCGTCGGCGCCTTGTCGGGGGGCTGACGCCCTGCGACGCCAAGGCGTTGCGCTGCAGCAATTCCGTTGCGCGCAGGGGCCGTTGGTCGCTATAATTCCATGGTTTGATTTTGCCGGAGCTGCGCGATGTCGTTGCCCGTCTCGCGCGCCCGATTGATCCCCCCGCTCAGGACCAAACCCTTCCGCACCGTCCTCAAGTGGCAGCTCATCGCCACCGCGGCGGTCGCAGCAATCGCCGGCACGGTCGCCGGCATGCACGGGGCGCTGTCCGCGGCACTGGGCGGGTTCATCAATCTGGCGGCGGGGGTCGTCTACGCGCTGCTGCTCGGGCTCGGCCTCGGGAGTTCCGAAGTGCCGAGCGTGGGGACCTCGCTGGTCGCGATGTTCCGGGCGGAGGCCGGCAAGGTCCTGCTGATCGTCGTCGGCTTGTGGGCCGTGCTCTCGGTGTACCGGGAGCTCGTTCCGGTGGCGTTCTTCTCCACCTTCGTGCTCACCGTCGTCATCTTCAGCCTGGCGTTTTTCGTGCGTGACTGACTGACTGGATCTGGATCGAGGAATCGCGGATGTCTGCTGCCGGACACGAACTCACCCCCACGTCGTACATCCAGCATCACCTGACGTTCCTGACGACGGCCAAGGAGACGGGCGGCTTCTGGGCCGTGAACGTCGACACCGTCGTCACCTCGGTGATCCTCGGCGTCTTCGCCTTCGGCTTCCTGTGGATGGTGACGCGCAAGGCCACGGCCGGCGTGCCGACCAAGACGCAGGCCTTCGTCGAGCTCCTGATCGACTTCGTCAACGAGCAGGTCAAGGGCATCTTCCACGGCGAGATCAAGGTCATCGCGCCGCTGGCGCTGACGGTGTTCGTCTGGGTGCTGTTCATGAACTCGATGGACTTCCTGCCCGTCGACATCATGGCGCTGTTCTACGCGAAGGTCCTGCACCAGGAGACCTGGCGCGGCGTCCCGACCGCCGACGTCAACACCACGTTCGCGCTGTCGCTGTCGGTGTTCGCGCTGATGATCTTCTACAGCATCAAGGCGAAGGGGCTCGGCGGCTGGATCCACGAGCTCTTCTGCTCGCCGTTCGGGTCGAACCCGCTGCTGTGGGTGTTCAACCTGCTGTTCAACATCGTCGAGTACGTGAGCAAGCCGCTGTCGCACTCGCTGCGGCTGTACGGCAACATGTACGCCGGCGAGATCATCTTCCTGCTGCTGGGCCTGTGGGCCGCCACCGGCGTCGTCGGCACGTTCTTCTCGATCTTCCTGAACCTCGGCTGGGCGATCTTCCACATCCTGATCGTCGCGCTGCAGGCCTACATTTTCATGATGCTGACCATCGTGTACGTGGCGATGGCGCACGAGCACCACTGAAGTTCCCACCCTTCCCTTCAACCTTTCACCCGTTCACCTAACAGAGGAAAAGTCATGGACAAGATGCAATATCTGGCGATGATCCAGGCCTACACCGGCGTCGGGATCGGTCTCATCATCGGACTCGGCGCCGCCGGCGCCTGCATCGGCGTGGGCATCATGTGCTCGCGCTTCCTCGAAGGCGCCGCGCGCCAGCCCGAGCTGATGCCGCAGCTGCAGGCGAAGGTGTTCCTGCTGCTCGGCCTGATCGACGCCTCGTTCATCATCGGCGTGGGCCTCGCGATGCTGTTCGCCTTCGGCAATCCGCTGCTCGCCGTCATCAAATAGCGGTCGGCGCTCCCGCACCGACCGGCAGGAACTGCCATGGACATCAATTTCACGCTGGTGATGCAGGCCGTCGCGTTCGCGGCCTTCATCTGGTTCACGGCGAAGTTCGTCTGGCCGCCGCTGATGGGGGCCATCGAGACCCGGCAGAAGCAGATCGCCGACGGCCTCGCCGCGGGCGAGGAGGGCAAGCAGAGCCTCGCCAACGCCGAGCGCAGGATCGCCGACATGCTCACCGAGGCGAAGTCGCGCTCGTCGGACATCATCACGCAGGGCGAGAAGCTGAAGACCGAGACGGTCGAGGCGGCGAAGCTGGAAGCCAAGGCCGAGGCCGAGCGCATCCTGGCCGCGGCCCGCTCGGAGATCCAGCAGGAGATCTCGCGCGCGAAGGAAGCGCTGCGCGACCAGGTCTCGGACCTCGCCATCGCGGGCGCGACCAAGATCCTGCAGCGCGAAGTCGACGCCAAGGCGCACGCCGACCTCCTGGCCTCGATCCGGCAGCAGCTCTAGGACGGGACGCGCCATGGCCGAACTGACCACGATCGCCCGACCCTACGCCGAAGCGGTGTTCCGGCTCGCGCGGGAGCAGAACGTCGTTCCCGGTCTGGTCGCAGATGCTCCGGCTTCGTGAGCGCGGTCGCGGCGGACCCGCAGGTCGCCTCGGCGCTCGACAACCCGAAGCTCACGGCCGGCGACAAGGAAGCGCTGCTGCTGTCCATCTGCGGCGACAAGCTCGACACCCTCGGCCGCAACTTCGTGCGCACGCTGGTCGAGGCCGACCGGGTGGCGGTGCTGCCGCAGATCGCCGCGCTGTTCGACGGCGCTGAAGGATGCGCCGGAGGGCGTCGCGAAGGCGCGCATCGACACGGCGTTCCCGCTGTCCGCGACCGAGCTCGCCGAGCTCGAACGCGGCGCTCGAAAAGCGCTTCGGCAAGAAGATCGAAGCGACGGTCAACGTCGATCCCGCGCTGATCGGCGGCGCGCGGATCACCGTCGGCGACACCGTGATCGACGGCTCGGTGCAGGCCAAGCTCTCGGCGATGGCGAACCAGTTGCACGCCTAGTCAACCCCACGCCCAATTTCGAAACTGACGTGACGCCGGCGCACTGACGCGACGGCGCGACGCGAGGACCCCACCATGCAGTTGAATCCTTCCGAAATCAGCGAACTGATCAAGAGCAAGATCCAGAACCTGGAGACCGCCGCCGAAGTTCGCACGCAGGGGACGGTCGTATCGGTGTCGGACGGCATCTGCCGCATCCACGGTCTGTCCGACGCGATGGCCGGCGAAATGCTCGAGTTCCCGAAGAACACCTTCGGCCTCGCGCTGAACCTCGAGCGCGACTCGGTCGGCGCGGTCATTCTGGGCGAGTACGAGCACATCACCGAGGGCGACACCGTCAAGTGCACGGGCCGCATCCTGTCGGTGCCGGTCGGCCCCGAGCTGATCGGCCGCGTCGTCAACTCGCTCGGCCAGCCGATCGACGGCAAGGGCCCGGTCAACGCGAAGGAAACCGACGTCATCGAGAAGGTCGCGCCCGGCGTGATCTGGCGCCAGTCGGTCGCCCAGCCGGTGCAGACGGGCCTGAAGTCGATCGACTCGATGGTGCCGATCGGCCGCGGCCAGCGCGAGCTGATCATCGGCGACCGCCAGACCGGCAAGACCGCGGTGGCCGTCGACACGATCATCAACCAGAAGGGCAAGGACCTGATCTGCGTCTACGTCGCGATCGGGCAGAAGGCGTCGTCGATCAAGAACGTGATCCGCAAGCTCGAGGAGCACGGCGCGATGGCGTACACGATCGTCGTCGCGGCCACCGCCTCCGAGTCGGCGGCGATGCAGTACATCGCGCCCGTACTCCGGCTGCACGATGGGCGAGTACTTCCGCGACCGCGGCCAGGACGCCCTCATCATCTACGACGACCTGACCAAGCAGGCGTGGGCGTACCGCCAGATCTCGCTGCTGCTGCGCCGCCCGCCGGGCCGCGAAGCGTACCCGGGCGACGTGTTCTACCTGCACTCGCGGCTGCTCGAGCGCGCCGCGCGGGTGAACCCCGAGTACGTCGAGAAGTTCACCAAGGGCGAGGTCAAGGGCAAGACCGGCTCGCTGACCGCGCTGCCGATCATCGAGACGCAGGCCGGCGACGTGACCGCGTTCGTGCCGACCAACGTGATCTCGATCACCGACGGCCAGATCTTCCTCGAGACCGACCTGTTCAACGCCGGCATCCGGCCCGCGATCAACGCCGGCATCTCGGTGTCGCGCGTCGGCGGCGCCGCGCAGACCAAGATCATCAAGAAGCTGGGCGGCGGCGTGCGCCTGTCGCTCGCGCAGTACCGCGAGCTCGCGGCGTTCGCGCAGTTCGCCTCCGACCTCGACGAGGCGACCCGCAAGCAGCTCGACCGCGGCCGCCTCGTGACCGAGCTGATGAAGCAGCCGCAGTACTCGCCGCTGCAGGTCAACGAGATGGCGCTGACGCTGTTCGGCGTCAACAAGGGCTACTACGACGACGTCCCGGTCGAGAAGGCGCTCGCCTTCGAGGCCGCGCTGCGCGCGTACATGAAGAGCAAGTACACGACGCTGATGGACCGCATGGAGAAGACCAAGGACCTCCCGGCCGACGACGAAAAGGAGCTCGCCGCCGCCATCGAGGATTTCAAGAAGAACGGCGTGTACTGATCGTTTGGGGGTCAGAGCTGTAATGCGACGCTGCACGCGACGGTGTCGCATTACAGCTCTGACCAGCCGACCAAGGATAGATGCCATGGCGGGATCGAAAGAGATCCGCAACAAGATCAAGAGCGTGCAGAGCACGCGCAAGATCACGAAGGCGATGGAGATGGTCGCGGCCTCGAAGATGAAGAAGGCCCAGGACCGGATGCGCGCGTCGCGGCCGTACGTGCAGCGCGCGCTGCAGATCGCGATGCACGTCGCCAAGGCGAACACCGAGTACAAGCACCCGTTCCTCGTCCGGCGCGCCGAGGTGAAGCGCGTCGGCGTGATCGTCATCACGACCGACAAGGGGCTGTGCGGCGGCCTCAACACCAACGTCCTGCGGCTGCTGCTGCGGCAAGCACAAGGAATGGACGGCGAAGGGGCTCGAGGTCGACTACGTCGCGCTCGGCAACAAGGGCCTGGGGTTCCTGTCCCGGCTCGGCGCCAACATCGTCTCCGAGCGCCGTGCAGCTCGGCGACCGCCCGCACGTCGACCGGCTGGTCGGCCCGGTGAAGGTGCTGTTCGACAAGTACCAGGAAGGCGAGATCGACGAGGTCCACATCTTCTTCACCAACTTCGTCAACACGATGAAGCAGGTGCCGCGGCACGCGACGATGGTGCCGATCCCCGAGGAGTGGACCACCGTCGAGGGCGAGAAGCGCACGGCCGAGACCGCCGCCGGCTCGTGGGACTACATCTACGAGCCCGAGGCCAAGGTGCTGCTCGACGGCGTGCTGCGCCGCTACATCGAGGCGATCGTGTTCCAGATGGTGAACGAGAACATGGCCTCCGAGCAGTCGGCGCGGATGGTCGCGATGAAGGCCGCGTCCGACAACGCCGGCACGATCATCGACGAGCTGCAGCTCATCTACAACAAGTCGCGCCAGGCGGCGATCACCAAGGAATTGGCGGAGATCGTCGGCGGTGCCGCGGCTGTCTAGTCTACCGAGAACGAACCCGAGGATACGAACATGAGCCAGGGAACCATCGTCCAGTGCATCGGCGCCGTCGTCGACGTCGAGTTCGCGCGCGCGGACATGCCGAACATCTACGACGCGCTGAAGATGGACGACATCGGGCTGACGCTCGAGGTGCAGCAGCAGCTGGGCGACGGCATCGTGCGCACGATCGCGCTGGGCAGCTCCGACGGCCTGCGCCGCGGCATGAAGGTCGTCAACACCAAGGCGCCGATCACGGTGCCGGTGGGCGTCGAGACGCTCGGCCGCATCATGGACGTGCTCGGCCGCCCGATCGACGAGCGCGGCCCGGTCGCCGCCGCCAAGTCGATGTCGATCCACCGCAACGCGCCGACGTTCGAGGAGCTCTCGCCGTCGACCGAGCTGCTCGAGACCGGCATCAAGGTCGTCGACCTGATCTGCCCGTTCGCCAAGGGCGGCAAGATCGGCCTGTTCGGCGGCGCCGGCGTGGGCAAGACCGTGACGATGATGGAGCTCATCAACAACATCGCGACGGCGCACTCGGGCCTGTCGGTGTTCGCCGGCGTCGGCGAGCGCACGCGCGAGGGCAACGACTTCTACCACGAGATGATGGAGTCGGGCGTCGTCAACAAGGACGACCTCGGCAAGTCGAAGGTGGCGATGGTCTACGGCCAGATGAACGAGCCGCCGGGCAACCGCCTGCGCGTGGCGCTGACCGGCCTCACCATCGCCGAGTCGTTCCGCGACGAAGGCCGCGACGTGCTGCTGTTCATCGACAACATCTACCGCTTCACGCTGGCCGGCACCGAGTGCTCGGCGCTGCTCGGCCGGATGCCCTCCGCCGTGGGCTACCAGCCGACGCTGGCCGAGGAGATGGGCCGGCTGCAGGAGCGGATCACCTCGACCAAGACCGGCTCGATCACGTCGATCCAGGCCGTGTACGTGCCCGCGGACGACCTGACCGACCCGTCGCCGGCGACGACCTTCGGCCACCTCGACGCGACCGTCGTGCTGTCGCGCGACATCGCGTCGCTCGGCATCTACCCGTCGGTCGACCCGCTCGACTCGACGTCGCGCCAGATCGACCCGCACGTGATCGGCGAGGAGCACTACAACACGACGCGCGCCGTGCAGTCGGTGCTGCAGCGCTACAAGGAGCTGCGCGACATCATCGCGATCCTGGGCATGGACGAGCTCTCGCCCGAGGACAAGCTGGCCGTGGCGCGCGCGCGCAAGATCCAGCGCTTCCTGTCGCAGCCGTTCACCGTCGCCGAGGTGTTCACCGGGTCGCCCGGCCAGTACGTGTCGCTGAAGGACACGATCAAGGGCTTCAAGATGATCGTCGACGGCGAGTGCGACGCGCTGCCCGAGCAGGCGTTCTACATGGTCGGCACGATCGAGCAGGCGTTCGAGAAGGCGAAGACGCTGCAGTGATCCGTCGCCCGTAGCCCGGGTCGAGCGCGAGCGAGACCCGGGGCACGCCGATCCCCCCGCGCACGCCCACCGAGACAACCATGGTCCACACGATCCACGTCGACGTCGTCAGCGCCGAGGAGCAGATCTTCTCCGGCGAGGCCGAATTCGTCATCCTGCCCGGCGTCATGGGCGAGCTCGGCATCTATCCGCGGCACACGCCGCTGCTGACCGCGATCAAGCCGGGCGCGCTGCGCGTCAAGCTGCCCGACCAGGACCAGGAGGAGCTCGTGTTCGTGCAGGGCGGCTTCCTCGAGGTCCAGCCGCACCGCGTGACCGTGCTCGCCGACACCGCGATCCGCGCCAAGGACCTCGACGAGGTCAAGGCGCTGGAAGCGAAGAAGGCCGCCGAAGAGGCGATTGCAGAACCAGACCTCGAAGGAACAGATCGCCGCCGCCGAGGCGGAGCTCGCGTCCGCGATGGCGCAGCTCGAGGCGATCCGCAAGATGCGCCACCGCGCGTAATCACCGCACCCAAGCGGCCGATCCGGCGTCCGCGTTGCGCGTTCGCGGCCGGCCGCGGCCGGCCGCGATCCCGAGCGATCATGGCCGACTACACCAACTGGACGTTTGACGAGATCGACGTCGGCACCAGCGAGAGCGTCACCCGCTCGCTGACGGCCGTCGACGTCGAGGCGCTGTCGCTCGCCGCGGGCGACATCGATTCCTTCCACGAGCAGGGCGAGGACCGGCTGCAGTCCAGGGGCCCCGCGACGCAGGGCGCGGCGGCCGGTGCGGTGATCTTCGGCATGCTCAATCGCCGCCTGCCCGGGCCGGGCGGCGCCGTCGTCGACGGGCACCTGCGCTACGGCGGGGCGATCCACGTCGGCGACACGCTGACCGCCACCGTCACCGCGCGCGCCAAGCATCCGGAAGGCTCGCGCATCGACTTCGACTGCCTGTGCACGAACCAGGACGGCGTCGAGCTCGCCGCCGGCGTCGTCACCGTCAGCGCGCCGACGCGGCGCGTCGTCTACTCGAAGCTCGCGACGCCGCAGATCATCCTGCGCCGCAACGACGGCTTCGTGCCGCTGTTCGCCGCCTGCGCGAAGCTGCCCGCGGTGCCCTGCGCGGTCGTCCACCCGTGCGACAAGGACTCGCTGCAGGGCGCGGTCGACGCCGCGACCAGCGAGCTGATCGTGCCGTACCTGATCGGCCCCGAGGCGCGCATCCGCGCCGTCGCCGCGAACGAGGGCATCGACATCTCGCCGTACCCGCTGATCGCGGTCGAGCACAGCCACGCCGCGGCGGCCAAGGCGGTCGAGATGGCGAGGAGCGGCAAGGTCCACGCGCTGATGAAGGGCAGCCTGCACACCGACGAGCTGATGGAGGCGGTCATCCAGTCCGGGTCGGGCCTGCGCACCGCGCGCCGCATCTCGCACGTGTTCGTGATGGACGTGCCGACGTACCCGCGGCTGATGTTCGTCACCGACGCCGCGATCAACATCGATCCCGACCTCTACACCAAGGCCGACATCTGCCAGAACGCGATCGACCTCGCGCACATCCTCGGCATCCCCGAGCCGCGCGTCGCGATCCTGTCGGCGGTCGAGACGGTCACCACGCGGCTCAAGGGAACCATCGACGCCGCGGCGCTGTGCAAGATGGCCGACCGCGGCCAGATCACCGGCGGCATCCTCGACGGCCCGCTCGCGTTCGACAACGCGATCTCGGCCGAGGCCGCGCGCAAGAAGGGGATCTTCTCGTCGGTGGCGGGCATGGCCGACATCCTGCTCGTGCCCGATCTCGAGGCCGGCAACATCCTCGCCAAGCAGCAGCAGTACCTCGCCGGCGCCGACTCGGCGGGCATCGTGCTGGGCGCCCGCGTGCCGATCGTGCTGACCTCGCGCGCCGACAGCGTCCGCGCGCGCCTCGCGTCGGCCGCCGTGCTGAAGCTCGTCGCCGATTCGCGCCGCCGCAGCATGGCCGCCCCGGCCTAGGGAGCACCGGCATGACCGACGCCATCGTCGTCCTCAACGCGGGCTCGTCGAGCCTCAAGTTCTCGCTGTTCGCCCTCGACGACGGCGCGCCGCAGCTCCGGCTGCGCGGCCAGTGCGAAGGCCTCTACACGAAGCCGAAGTTCAGCGCCAGGGACGCCGGCGGCGCGGTCGTCGCCACCCGCGAGCTGGGACGGCGACGCGAAGTTCGGCCACGACGAGCGCGATCGCGTTCCTGCTCGACTTCCTCCGCGGCGAGCTCGCGCAGCACCGGCTGCTCGCGATCGGCCACCGCGTCGTCCACGGCGGCGTCGAGTACGACCGGCCGGTCCGGCTCGACGCCCGGGTGCTGTCGCAGCTCGAGCGCTTCATCCCGCTGGCGCCGCTGCACCAGCCGCACAACCTCGCGCCGATCCGCGCGCTGCTCGCGCGCGCGCCGCAGCTGCCGCAGGTCGGCTGCTTCGACACGTCGTTCCACCGCGCGATGCCGCCGGTCGCGCAGGCGTTCGCGCTGCCGCCGTCGATCACCGACCGCGGCGTGCGCCGCTACGGCTTCCACGGCCTGTCGTACGAGTACATCGCCTCGGCGCTGCCGCAGTTCGACGCCGCCGCCGCGAGCGGCCGCACCGTCGTCGCGCACCTCGGCAACGGCGCCAGCATGTGCGCGATGCACGGCGGGCGCAGCGTCGCGTCGACGATGGGCTTCACCGCCGTCGAAGGGCTGCCGATGGGCACGCGCTCGGGCACGCTCGATCCCGGCGTGGTCCTCTACATGATGGACGAGCTCGGGATGGACGCGCGCGCGATCGAGAAGCTGCTGTACACGCAGTCGGGGCTCCTCGGCGTGTCGGGGGTCTCCAGCGACATGCGCACGCTGCTCGCGAGCGACGAGCCGCGCGCGCGGTTCGCGATCGAGATCTTCGTCTACCGGATCGGCCGCGAGCTGGGCTCGCTCGCCGCCGCGCTGGGCGGCCTGGACGCGCTGGTGTTCACCGGCGGCATCGGCGAGCACGCCGCGCCGATCCGCGAGCGCGTGCTGCGCGCCGCGGCGTGGCTCGGGCTCGAGCTCGACGCCGCCGCCAACGCCGCGCACGGGCCGCGGCTCACGACGGCGGGCAGCCGCGCCGCGGCGTGGGCGATCCCCACCGACGAGGAGCGGATGATCGCGCAGCACACGCACGCGCTGATCGCGGCCGGCTGACCGGCTGCCGCCGGTGACGCCGCGGTGCGTCGCGTCCTCACCCCGAGGCCTCGGCCGCAGGCGCGGAGAGCTTGGCGACGGTCCCTGGCGCTTCCGGCCTGCTGGAGAGCGCCCGGGCCTACGCTGCCGCGAGCTGCTGCCGCGCGAGCGTCACCCAGTAGCTCGCGCCCACCGCGAGCATCTCGTCGTTGAAGTCGAAGCGCGGGTTGTGCAGGCCCGGCGTGCCGCTGCCGTGCCCGGTGCCCAGCCACACGTAGCAGCCGGGCTTCTCCTGCAGCATGAACGCGAAGTCCTCGCTGCCCATGTTCGGCGTCGGGTCGGCGTCGACGTGCTCGGCGCCGACGACCGCCGTCGCCGCCGCGAGCGCGTGCCGCGTCTCGTCCGGCCAGTTGATCGTCGACGGGTAGCGCCGCTCGTAGCGCAGCGTCGCCGTCATCTCGAACGTCGCCGCGACGCCGGCGACGATGGTGCGCATCCGCTGCTCGATCAGGTCCTGCACCTCGGGCCGGAAGCTGCGCGCGGTGCCGCGCAGCACGATCTCCGGCGGGATCACGTTCCAGGTGTCGCCGGCGTGGATCTGCGTGACGCTGACCACGCCGGCATCGAGCGGATGCAGGTTGCGCGACACGATCGTCTGCAGCGCGTTGATCGCGTGCGCGGCGAACAGCATCGGGTCGCGCCCCTGGTCGGGCATCGCCGCGTGCGCGCCCTTGCCGGTCGCGACGATCTCGAAGACGTCGTAGGCGCCCATCAGCGGGCCGGCGCGCATGGCGATCGTGCCGGCGGGCAGCGCCGGCCAGTTGTGCATGCCGTAGACGGCGCGCATCGGGAAGCGGTCGAACAGGCCCTCCTCGACCATCACCCGGCCGCCGCCCTCGTTCTCCTCGGCGGGCTGGAAGATGAAGTAGACGGTGCCGGCGAAATCGCGCGCGCGGGCGAGCGTCGCCGCGGCGCCGAGCAGCATCGTCGTGTGGCCGTCGTGGCCGCAGGCGTGCATCCGGCCCGGGTGCTGCGAGGCGTGCGCGACCTCGGACTGCTCGTGGATGTGCAGCGCGTCGAGGTCGGCGCGCAGGCCGATCGCGTGCGCGGCGCCGTCGGGCGCGCCGGTCCCGCGCAGCACGCCGACGACGCCGGTCTTCGCGAGCCCCGTGTGCACGTCGAGCCCGAACGCGCGCAGCTTGTCGGCGACGAACGCGCTGGTCGCGGTCTCCTCGAACGCGGTCTCCGGATGCGCGTGCAGGTGGTGGCGCCAGTCCTGCATCTCGGGGGCCAGCGCGGCGATTTCGGGAACAATGTTCATGATCGAGATCAGTAAGGCCGGAGTTCGCGATGGTAGCGCACGTGGGGCGCCACGGTAGAATTGACATCGGTCCGTCGCGCTTTCTCCTCGTGTCCTCCCCCTCCCCCGCTTCCACCTACGACCTCGTCATCGTCGGTGCCGGCATCAACGGCGCCGGCATCGCCCGCGACGCCGCCGGGCGCGGGCTCCGGGTGCTCCTCGTCGAGCAGGACGACATCGCGGGCGCGACGTCGCAGTGGAGCACCAAGCTGATCCACGGCGGCCTGCGCTACCTCGAGCACTACGAGTTCCGGCTGGTCCGCGAGTCGCTCGCCGAGCGCGAGGTGCTGCTGTCCTCCGCGCCGCACCTCGTCGCGCCGCTCGCGTTCGTGCTGCCGCACGAGCCGCACCTGCGGCCCGCGTGGATGATCCGCATGGGGCTGTTCCTGTACGACCACCTCGGCAGGCGCGAGACGCTGCCGGGCTCGTTCGGCGTCGAGCTCGACCGCAGCAAGTGGGGCGCGGGCCTGAAGCCGCAGTTCCGCAAGGGCTTCGTCTACGCCGACGCGCGCGTCGACGACGCGCGGCTCGTCCTCGCCAACGTCATCGCCGCGCGCGACCTGGGCTGCGAGGTCCGCGTGCGCACGAGATTGACCGCGGCCGCGCGCGCGGACGACGGCGGCAGCTGGCGCGTGACGCTGGCCGACGCGACGGGAGCGACCGTCGAGGTCGCCGCGCGCGCGCTGGTCAACGCCGGCGGGCCGTGGGTCAAGCGCGTGCGCGACCTCGTCAGCCGGTCGCCGGCGCGCGAGAACGTCCGCCACGTGAAGGGCAGCCACATCGTCGTGCCGCGCGTGCACGGCGAGGACCACGCGTACATCCTGCAGAACGCCGACAAGCGGATCGTGTTCGTGATCCCGTTCGAGCAGCGCTACAGCCTGATCGGCACGACCGACGTTCCCGTCGACGAGTTCGAGAATCCGGAGATCTCCGCCGACGAGGTCGCCTACCTGCTGAAGCTCGCCAACACCTACCTCGCGCGGCCGCTGACGGCGGCCGACGTCGTGTGGACGTTCAGCGGCATCCGGCCGCTGTACGACGACGGCGCGAGCGACCCGTCGTCGATCACGCGCGACTACGTGTTCCGGATCGACACCGGCGGCGCCAACGGCGGCGGCGCGCCGCAGGCCCCGGTGCTGTCGATCTTCGGCGGCAAGCTCACCACGTACCGCAAGCTCGCCGAGCACGCGCTCGCCGAGCTCAAGTCCTTCTTCCCGCAGATGGGCCCGACGTGGACGCTCACGGCCAAGCTGCCGGGCGGCGACCTGCCGCCGGGCGGGCTCGCGGCCTGGATCGCCGAGCTCGTCGCGCGCTATCCCGGGCTGCCGCCGGAGCTCCTCGCCGGCCTCGCGCACCGCCACGGCGCGCGCGCGACGCTGATCCTGCGCGGCGCGCGCACGCTCGCCGATCTCGGCGAGCAGTTCGGCAACGGCCTCACCGCGGCGGAGATCGAGCACTTCGTCCGCGACGAATGGGCGCGCACCGCCGACGACGTGCTGTGGCGGCGGACCAAGTGCGGGCTCGGCATGCCGGAGGCCGACCGCGCGCGCGTGGCCGCCTGCGTCGCCGACCGCGTGGCGGCGCTGCGCCGGTCCGAGCCGGCGTGAGCGCGCAGCCCGCTGCCGCCGCCGATGCAGCCGCTTGCCGCGATGCCCGCCGCCGTGCGGCGCGGCGTGCGCGGCATCCTGCTCGACATCGACGACACGCTGACCACGCACGGCCGCCTGACGGCATCCGCCTACGCCGCGCTGGAGCGGCTGCGCGCCGCGGGCCGGCTCGTGATCCCGATCACCGGCCGGCCGGCCGGCTGGTGCGACCACATCGCGCGGATGTGGCCGGTCGACGCGGTCGTCGGCGAGAACGGCGCGTTCTACATGCGCTACGACGCCGCGGCGCGGCGGCTCGGCAAGCGCTTCGTGGTCGACGACGCGACGCGGCGCGCGGACCGCGCGCGGCTCGCGGCGATCGGCGAGCGCATCATCGGCGCGGTGCCCGGCTGCGCGCTCGCGTCGGACCAGCTCTATCGCGAGGCGGACCTCGCGATCGACTTCCGCGAGGACGTCGCGCCGCTGCCGCGCGAGAGCGTCGACCGCATCGTCGCGCTGATGGAAGCCGAGGGCATGACCGCCAAGGTGAGCTCGATCCACGTCAACGGCTGGTTCGGCGCGTGGGACAAGCTGTCGATGACGCGCACGCTGTTCGCCGAGGCCTTCGGCATCGATCTCGACGGCGAGCGCGAGCGCTTCGTGTTCGTCGGCGACTCGCCGAACGACGCGCCGATGTTCGCGTTCTTTCCCCACGCCGTCGGCGTCGCGAACGTCCGCGAGTTCGCCGACCGGATCAGCGCGCTGCCGGCGTACGTGACCGAGCGCGAGGCGGGCGCCGGCTTCGCCGAGCTCGCCGATTTCCTCCTCGCCCCCGATAATTAGGGTCAGACACCAATTCCGGCCGGATAAGTAGGGTCAGACACTACTTCCTGCTGTTTCCCGCGGCCGCGCCTCGGGGGAGGCCGAAACGCCGAATAAGTAGTGTCTGACCCTAATTAATCGGGCGAGGGCTTCCTCGATGCGGAGGCCTTCGTTCCACTTGGCCATCCGCTCGCCGCGCGCGAACGAGCCGACCTTGAGCTGTCCGGCGTTCCAGCCGACGGCGAGGTGGACGATCGAGACGTCCTCGGTCTCGCCCGAGCGCGCCGACACGATCGTGCCGAAGCCCGCGGCCTTGCCGGCCCGCAGCGCCGCGCGCGTCTCCGTCACCGTGCCCGCCTGGTTCGGCTTGATCAGCACGGCGTTGCAGGCGCCGTCGCGGGCGGCCTCGGCCACGCGCGCCGCGCTGGTCACGAGGTAGTCGTCGCCGACGATCTGCACGCGCGCGCCGGCCGCGCGGGTGAACGCGATCCAGCCGTCGCGGTCGTCCTCGGCGAACGGGTCCTCGATCGACACGATCGGGTAGCGGTCGAGCCAGCCGAGCAGCATCGCCGCCATCGCGTCGCGATCGAGCGCGCGCCGCTCGAGGCCGAGCCGATAGACGCCGTCGCGGCCGAACTCCGACGCCGCGATGTCGAGCGCGATCGCGACGTCGGCGCCGGGCCGGTAGCCGGCGCGCTCGATCGCGCGCACCAGCGTCGCCAGCGCCTCCTCGTTGCTGGCGAACGCCGGCCACCAGCCGCCCTCGTCGGCGACGCCGGCGACCGTGCCGGCTTCCTGCATCAGGAGGCCGGCCGCGCGATAGACCTCGGCGGTCATCGCCAGCGCCTCGGCGAAGGTCGCGGCGCCGGTCGCGACGACCATCAGGTCCTGCACGTCGATGCGCCGGCCGGCGTGCGCGCCGCCGCCGAAGATCTGGATCTGCGGCACCGGCATCGTCACGGGATCGTCGCCGGCCAGATGCCGCCACAGCGGCAGCCCCCGCGCCGCCGCCGCCGCGTGCGCGACGGCGAGCGACACGGCGACCGTCGCGTTGCCGCCCAGCCGCGCCTTGTTCGGCGTCGCGTCGAGCGCGATCAGCGCCGCGTCGACGCCGTCCTGGTCGAGCGCGTCGCGGCCCGCGAGCGCGGCGGCGATCGGGCCCTCGATCCCGGCGATCGCCTGCGTCACGTCGAGCCCGCCGAAGCGCGCGCCGCCGTCGCGCAGGTCGATCGCCTCGCGCGACCCGCGCGACATGCCCGCCGGCGCGATCGCGCGGCCGCGCGCGCCGCCGGCCAGCGCGACCTCCGCCTCGACCGTCGGCCGGCCGCGCGAATCCCAGACCCGGCGCGCGTGCACGCCGGCAATCGTCGACTTCATCGTGAGTTTCCCTGTTCGAGCCAGCGCGCGGCGATGGCGGCGAGGCTCGCCACCGGGTCGACGAGCAGCGGGCGGGTGAAGGCGCGGATCGCATCGCGGTCCGCGTCCGCGGTCAGGTACTCGACCGGCGACTTGCCGTCGACGCGGGCGAGCATCAGGCCCGGCAGCAGCGCGGCGGTCCGCGCCTCGAGCGCCGCCCGCGGCTCCCAGTCGACGTGCGCGAAATACGCCCGCGCCAGTGCAGAGTAAGCGGTCACATACTCCGCACGCCACGCCGGGCGCCACGCGCCCTTCAGCAGCAGATGGTTGAGCACGAACGCGAGATCGAACGCCGGATCGCCGAACCACGCGCATTCGGCGTCCAGGATCGACCGGCCCGGCCGCGCCGATCAGGATGTTCTTCGGGCTGAAGTCGCCGTGGACGAGGACGCGCCTGGTCGTGCGCGTGACCTCGACCAGGTCCGCGAATCGCGCCGCCAGGTCGGCGTGCGCGCGGCCGGTGGCGACCAGGTAGGGCTCCAGCCGGATCGCGTAGAAGATGTCGTCGGTCGCGAACCGGGCCGCGATGTCCGCCCGGTCGGCGGTGGCGGCGTGGATGCGGCCGAGCGTGTCGCCGACCGCGGCGGCCGTGTCCGCGGACGATCGCGCCGTCGCGCAGCAGCGACTTCCAGACCGGGTTCGTGTCCGGGTCGAGGTAGCCCATCGCGAAGCAGCCGCGGCGCGGTCCTCGCCGAGGATCGGCGGCACCGCCGCCGGCACGATCTCCCCGGCCACCCGCATCCACTCGACCTCGTAGCGGTTGCGCTCGACCGGCGCCTGCCAGTCGGCGGCGACCTTGAGCTTCGCCAGCGCGCGCTTGACGCACACGCTGCGGCCGGGCAGGTCGGCCCGGTAGATGTCCGAGGACACGCCGCCGGCCAGCGCGGTCAGCGTCACCGGTTGCCGGGCGCTCACCAAGCCCATCCGCCGCAGGCTGGCGACGAGCGGCGTCGGCGCCGTCCGGCCGGGCCGCGCCCGCGACCGGCGGACCGGCGCCGCCCGGCCCGCAGGAGTCCGCGCCCGTCATCGCCGTTTCTGCAGGGGCAGTGTCTTTTCGTCATCATTTGCGACTATCATCATAGTCCCGGCATCGACAGGCCCGACGCCGCGCGTACCCCGGCACGACGGGAGCGCCAAGGCAGCGATAACGGACCGCGACCGGGAATCGGCCAGCTGGGGGGATTCATCGTGATGACTCGTTACGGCTTCAACATCCGCACCCGCTCGGGTCAGCGCGTCGAGAACATCTCGATCATGGCCGCCTCGCTCGCCGACGCCGAGCGCCGCCTGCGCCAGATGTACGACCGCTGCCAGATCGTCGAATGCCTGACGCAGACGGTGGCGCGGCGCGTCGACGCCCTCGATCTCGCGTCGGTCATCGAACTGATCAGCGCCGCCGAGCCGCCGGCGCCCGCTCCCGCATCCGCCGCCTCAGGTCACAAACCCGGCACCCACTAGCTCGTCCACCAGCGCCTGGTAGTCGAGCGCGCCGCTCGACCCCGGCGCGTGCCGGAAGACGTCGAGCTCCAGCGCCGGGCTTTCCGCCAGCATCACGCTCTCGCGGATCCGCGTCGCGCAGACGTCCTCCGGCCGCAGCGTGGCCATCATCTGCGCGACCACGTCCGCGCTCATCCGCCGCCGCGCGTCGTAGCGCGTGATCAGGTAGCGCCGCGGCAGCCGCTGCTTGAACACCGGCTCCAGCGCGTTCAGCGCGCGCTCGACCTCGCGCGCGCCGCGCAGCGACAGGAAGTCGCAGGACACGGGCACGATCAGCAGGTCGCAGGCGAACAGCGCGTTCAGCGACAGCACGTTGAACAGCGGGCAGGTGTCGATGACGACCGGGCCCGCGGGCGCCGTCGGGCGCGTGCAGCGCCTGCCGCAGCCGCGTGACGATGTTGACGCTCTTGCCCAGCATCGAGTCGAGCTTCGCGAGGTCGAGGTGCGCCGGGCACACGACGATGCCGCTCTTCGACACCCGCGCGATGTCCTCGAGCGGCCGCTGCCGCGTGAAGAAGCTGTAGATCGAATCGTCGGCGAGCCGCGGCTGCACGCCGAACACGTGCGACAGGTGCGCCTGCGGGTCGAGGTCGATGCCCAGCGGCCGCACGCCGCGCTGCGCGATCGCCGCGAGCAGGTTGAGCGCCGTCGTCGTCTTGCCGACGCCGCCCTTCTGGTTGAAGACCGTGATGATCGTCGACATTGCCGCGGCGTCGCCCGGGTTGGGCGCCAGCGAGTCCGCGGGCCCGGCGCGCACGGCGAAGCCGCGCCCCGCGCCAACTGCGGACTCTAGCATTTCAGCGTCCGCGGCGCACCGCCGGCCGGCGAGGCGGGCCGGGCGTTGACGTATCATTGCTGCAACGGTTTCCGCGCGATGGCGCGGTACGCTTCCTCGCATGCCGAAAACTCCCGTGACCTCGTCTCCGCTGCAGATCGTCGTGATGGCCGCCGGCCAGGGCAAGCGCATGCACTCCGCGCTGCCCAAGGCGCTGCACCCGCTCGCCGGCCGGCCGCTCGTCGGCCACGTGCTGGCGACGACCCGCGCGCTCGCGCCGCACGCGCTCTGCGTCGTCGTCGGCCACGGCGGCGAGGCGGTGCGGCAGGCGGTGGCGGCGCCCGACCTCACGCTTCGTCACGCAGGACCCGCCGCGCGGGACCGGCGACGCGGTGCGCGTCGCGCTCGCGGCGCTGCCGGGCGACGGCGTCACCGTCGTCGCCAACGGCGACTGCCCGCTGATCGCGGCCGGCGACCTTCGCCGCGATCGCCGCAGCTTGCCGCCGCCGGGCACCTCGCGCTGCTGACGGCGCGCGTCGCGCGATCCCGCGGGCCTCGGCCGCATCGTCCGCGATCCCTCGGGCGCCGTGCTGCGCATCGTCGAGGACCGCGACGCGAGCCCGGCCGAGCGCGCGGTCGACGAGATCTACACCGGCGTGCTGGCCGCGCCCACCGCGCGGCTCGCGCGAGTGGGTCGCCGCGCTGAAGGACGACAACGCCCAGCGCGAGTTCTACCTGACCGACGTCGTCCGGCTCGCGCGCGCGGCCGGCGTGCCGGTCGCCGCGCACGTCGCGGCCACCGAGGAGGAGGTGCTGGGCGTCAACGACCGCGCGCAGCTCGCGGCGATCGAGCGCATCGTCCAGCGCCGGCAGGCGCAGGCGCTGCTGGTCGGCCGGCACGACGCTCGCCGACCCCGACCGCTTCGACCTGCGCGGCACGCTCGCCTGCGGCCGCGACGTGCGCATCGACGTCGGCTGCGTGTTCGAGGGCGACGTGCGGCTCGGCGACGACGTCGCGATCGGCCCGTACTGCGTGCTGAAGGACGTCAGCGTCGGCGCGGGCACGATCATCGCGCCGTTCTCGCATCTCGAGGACGCCGACCGTCGGCGCCAACTGCCGGATCGGGCCGTACGCGCGGCTGCGGCCGGGCGCGGCGCTCGCCGACGACGTCCACATCGGCAACTTCGTCGAGGTGAAGGCGAGCCGCGTCGGCCGGGGCTCGAAGGCCAACCACCTCGCCTACATCGGCGACTCGACGGTCGGCAGCGGCGTCAACGTCGGCGCCGGCACGATCACCGCCAACTACGACGGCGCCAACAAGCACCGGACCGAGATCGGCGACGACGTGTCGATCGGCTCGAACTGCGTGCTGGTGGCGCCGGTCAGGGTCGGCGCGGGCGCGACCATCGGCGCCGGCAGCGTCGTCTCCCGCGAAGCGCCGCCCGACGTGCTGACGGTGGCGCGCGCGAAGCAGGTCTCCATTCCCGGCTGGAAGCGGCCGGTCAAGAAACCGAAAGGCTAACCGCCATGTGCGGCATCGTCGGCGCGGCCTCCGCGCGCAACATCGTCCCGGTCCTGATCGACGGCGTCCGCCGGCTCGAGTACCGGGGCTACGACTCGACCGGGCTGGCGATCGTCGCCGCCGGCCAGCGGCGCGGCGCGGCTCGAGCGGCTGGTCAGCACCGCGCGCGTGGCCGACCTCGCCGCGCAGGCCGAGGAGCGGCAGCTTTCCGGCGGCACCGGCATCTCGCACACGCGCTGGGCGACGCACGGCGCGCCGTCGCCGGTCAACGCGCACCCGCACCTGTCGGAGCGGCGAGGTCGCCGATCGTCCACAACGGCATCATCGAGAACTTCGAGGCGCTGCGCGAGCGCCTGATGGCGAAGGGCTACGCGTTCGCGACGCAGACCGATTCCGAGGTCATCGCCCACCTCGTGCACGCGCACTGGCACGGCGCCGCGAACGGCGACCTGCTGCGCGCGGTGCAGCTGGCCGTCGCCGAGTTCCAGGGCGCGTACGCGATCGCCGTGATCTCGGCGCGCGAGCCCGGCCGCGTCGTCGGCGCGCGCAAGGGCAGCCCGATGGTCGTCGGCCTCGGCGAGGACGACCACTACATCGCCTCCGACGCCGCGGCGCTGCTGTCGGTGACGCGCCGCGTCGCGTATCTCGACGAGGGCGACGTCGCCGACATCCGGCGCGAGTCGTACGCGATCTACGACGCGAAGGGCGCGCGGGTCGAGCGGGCGGTGGTCACGATCGAGGCCTCGGGCGCCGCCGTCGAGCTCGGCCCCTACCGGCACTTCATGCAGAAGGAGATCTTCGAGCAGCCGCGCGCCGTCGTCCGACACGCTCGAGAGCGTGGCCGGGATCGGCCCCGAACTCTTCGGGCCGAACGCCGCGGCGACGCTCGCGCGCGTCGACAGCGTGCTGATCCTCGCCTGCGGCACCAGCTACTACTCGGCGCTGGTCGCCAAGCAGTGGATCGAGTCGCTGGCGCGCATTCCGTGCACGGTCGAGATCGCCAGCGAATACCGCTACCGCGACAGCGTGCCGAACCCGAACGCGCTGGTCGTCGTCGTCTCGCAGTCGGGCGAGACCGCCGACACGCTCGCCGCGCTCAAGCACGCGAAGGACCTCGGCCACGCGCACACGCTCGACGATCTGCAACGTCGGCACGAGCTCGATGGTGCGCCAGACGGCGCTGTCGTACCTGACGCGCGCCGGCGTCGAGATCGGCGTCGCGTCGACCAAGGCGTTCACGACGCAGCTGGTCGCGCACTTCCTGCTCGCGCTGACGCTGGCCAAGCTGCGCAACCGGCTGTCGGCCGAGGACGAGGCGTACTGGCTGCGCGGCCTGCGCCACCTGCCCGCCGCGCTGCAGTCGGCGCTCGCGCTGGAGCCGCAGGTGATGGCCTGGGCCGAGCAGTTCGCGAAGAAGAGCGACGCGCTGTTCCTCGGCCGCGGCCTGCACTACCCGATCGCGCTCGAAGGCGCGCTGAAGCTGAAGGAGATCTCCTACATCCACGCCGAGGCGTATCCCGCCGGCGAGCTGAAGCACGGCCCGCTCGCGCTGGTCGACGCCTCGATGCCGGTGGTCGCGATCGCGCCCAACGACGCGCTGCTGGAGAAGCTGAAGTCGAACCTGCAGGAAGTGCGCGCGCGCGGCGGCGAGCTCTACGTCGTCGCCGACCTCGACAGCCACCTGCAGGCGAGCGAAGGCGTCCACGTGATCCGCCTGCCCGAGCACGCCGGCTACCTGTCGCCGATCGTGCACACGATCCCGCTGCAGCTCCTCGCGTACCACGCGGCGGTGATCCGCGGGACGGATGTGGACAAGCCGAGGAACCTGGCGAAGACCGTGACGGTGGAGTGACCCCTACCAGCTTTGCCGCCGGATCTGCGGAACGGCGTCGAAGTGCCGGTCGCGACTGAGTACGGTCAGTCGATGCTGCACCGCAAGCGCTGCGATCCACGCGTCGTTGGCGGGAATCGGCGTGCCGTTCTGCTTGAGCGTCACGCGCAGCGCGGCGTACGACTTGGCGGTATCGTCGGTGACCGGCAGGACTTCGAAATGACCCAGCTGGGACGCCAGCCACTGCTCATAGGCGGAACGGTGTCGCGACTGGCTATTCCATAACGGAATTCCCCGAGCACGATCACCGGGATGCATGCACGCGCCTGATGGCGAAGGACCTCGCCCACCGCAGCATCGCCGTCGACGAAGGCCGACAGCGCGTTGGTGTCGAGGATCACAGCCGATCCTCGGGCTCGATGACCTCGAACTCCTCGTCGATCACGCCCTGGATGCGTCTCGTCTCCTTGCGCAGGCGGCGCAACTTGCCGAATCCGTCCATCCATGGCGGTTGATCTGGACGGCCCTGATGGGAGTCGGCTGCGAGCCGTGCCTGCAGCGCGTCCGCGACAAACTCCTTGAGGCTCTGACCGCGTTCCGCGGCGCGCGACTTGGCCTTCCGAAAGAGGGGATCGGGGATTTCGATGGTGGTCTTCATGCGTGAGCCATATTACCATATTTACGGGCGCTTCGCGCCTTCGGGCCAGGAGTCGCGAGGACACGAGGTTGACACTCCAGCCCCCCGCGCCCGCCTCGGGCAGCGGCAGTCCGGCGGAAGCGATGTAGCCGTCGATATCGTCAAAGCCGGTGAGCTTGCCGTAGCCGGCGGGCAGGAACAACAGGGCGACGAGCAGCGAGTTGTTCAGGCGCCGCGTTTCGGGCCTGGCGCCATCGGAGAGTCGGCCGGGTCGCAATGCTCAAGCGTAGCAATGGACTTTGTCGCCAATTTTGAGATTGGCGGCCAGCCGATGCCCGGCTCGCACCCAGGCTCGGGGCGCCCCGACCGGGTCAGGGTTCCAGCGTCGCGAGGTACGCCGCGATGGCGATCATGTCGTCCTGCGTGAGCTTGGCCACGCTGGCATTCATGAACTTCGAGTCACGCCCCGCGCGCGCGCCGGACTGGAGCTCGTAGAGCTGCCGGAACGTGTACGTCGGCGAGCGGCCGGCGATCGGCGGGTACGAACCCTTGCCGCGCAGGTCCGCGCCGTGGCAGGTCGCGCACTGCGGCAGTCGCGGCGTCCCCTGCCCGGTGGCGAGCGCCGCGCCCTTGGCGACGCTCCCCGGAGGGACGTACGCGGTGAACGTCGAGCGCGGATCGCGGCTCTCGAACCGCTCGAGGTCGTCGGGCACCTCGACGATCCGCCGGCCCAGCGGCTCCTGCGCCGCCGGCGTGGCCGCGGCGAGGAACCAGCCGGCGACGAAGGTCTTCGGCGCGGTTTCGCTCTCGACGACCTTGATGTTGCGCTTCGGCTTCAGCGCGGCGAAGTACTCGGCGGCGGCCTTGGCCTCGTCGTCGGTGATCGCCTTGGACGTCGAGATCATGAACGCCTGCGGCGCCCGGTTGGGCACCGCGGTCGACCGCGCGCCGCTCTTGTAGTCGGCCAGCTGCTGGAGGATGTAGTCCGCGGGCAGGCCGGCGATGTTCGCGTTCTCGGGCCCGCCCGTGCCCTCGGCGCGGTGGCAGAAGCCGCAGGCGAGGACGTCGGGCTTGCGGCCGGCGGCGACGACCGGCGGCATCGGCGGGTGGTCCTGCGGGCGCCAGTCCGGCGCCAGGAATGGGTCGCGCACCTGCGTCAGCGTGTAGCCGGCGGTGCTGTCGGGAACGCGGCGGATCGAGCCGTCGTCCGGCAGGCAGCTTGAAGTCCGGCGGATTCACCGGGTACGCCCATGCCGGCGCGTCCTGGGCGGCGGACGCCGGCGCCCACGCGAGCGCAACCATGGCGCAGGTCAGGGCGGAGGCGACGAGCTTGTTCATGGCGTGGTCCTTGTGCGGCGGGCGGATTTCGAGGCGCCGCGGCGGGCAGCGCTCCAATCGCGGCTAGTGTACCGGCAACCGCCGCCGAGCTTGCCCCCGCGGGCGTCGCGACGCCCGCGGCGCTGACCGGCGATCCCGCCGCCGGCGCGATCCGCGCGATAATCCAGGCGAGCGTGCGATTGCCGGCGCCACGGCCGGCCGCGCATCGAGCGAGCCTCGACATGAGCAAGAGCATCTGGAAGCACCGCCCGACCCTCGACGAGCTGCGCGAGATGTGCCGCGACACGGCCGTCGAGCGCCTGGGCATCGAGTTCATCGCCGTCGGCGACGACCACCTGGTCGCGCGGATGCCCGTCGACACGCGGACCGTGCAGCCGCTGGGCCTGCTGCACGGCGGCGCGTCGGTGCTGCTCGCCGAGACGCTCGGCAGCGCGGCGGCGCATTGCTGCATCGACTCCAGGACGCACACCGCGGTCGGGATCGAGATCAACGCCAATCACGTGCGCACCGTGCGCTCGGGCTGGGTGCAGGGCACCGTGCGGCCGATCCACCTCGGGCGGAGCACGCAGCTGTGGGAGACGCGCGTCGTCGACGCGCACGACCGCCTGGTGTGCATCTCGCGGCTGACGACGTCGGTGCTGGAGAAGAAGGCCCAATGACATGAAGGACCTCGCCCACCTGCGCAAGAGCTACGAGCGCGCCGAGCTCGACGAGACCCATTCGGCCGCCGACTCCGCTGCAGCAGTTCGAGCACTGGCTGCACGCGGCGATCACCGCGGAGCTGCCCGAGCCGACGGCGATGACGCTGGCGACGGTCGGCGCGAGCGGCCGGCCGTCGACGCGGGTCGTGCTGCTGAAGGGCTGCGACGCGCGCGGCTTCGTCTTCTACACGAACTACGAGAGCCGCAAGGGGCAGGAGCTCGCGGCGAACCCGCAGGCGGCGCTGCAGTTCCACTGGGTGGAGCTCGAGCGCGTCGCGCGCATCGAGGGCCGCGTCGAGAAGACCAGCGCCGAGGAATCCGACGAGTACTTCAAGTCGCGGCCGCTCGACTCGCGCCTCGGCGCCTGGGCCTCGCCGCAGAGCCGGGTGATCGCCTCGCGCGCGGCGCTGGTCGCCGAGGCGGCGCGGATCGGCGCGAGGTTCGTGCTCGATCCGCCGCGGCCGCCGCACTGGGGCGGCTACCGGCTGGTCCCGGACAGCTTCGAGTTCTGGCAGGGCCGGCGCAGCCGCCTGCACGACCGGCTGCGCTACACGCTGCAGCCGGACGGCGGCTGGCGGCGCGAGCGGCTCGCGCCCTGACGCGCCGGGCCCGCCCGGTGGATCAGCCGGTGGCGATGCCCGCCGCGTCGAACAGCCCTTCGAACAGCACCGTCGACAGGTAGCGCTCGCCCGAATCGGGCAGCACGACGACGATCGTCTTGCCCGCGTTCTCCGGGCGCTGCGCGATGCGCACGGCGACGGCGGTCGCCGCGCCGCAGGAGATGCCGGCGAGGATGCCCTCCTCGCGCGCGAGGCGGCGCGCGTACAGCACCGCCTCCTCGTTGGTGACCGTCTCGACGGCGTCGACCAGCGACAGGTCGAGCACGTCGGGCACGAAGCCCGCGCCGATGCCCTGGATCTTGTGCGGCGACGGCTTCAGCGGCTCGCCGGCGCGCTTCTGCGTCAGCACCGGGCTCGCGGCCGGCTCGACGGCGACCGAGACGATCGGCTTGCCCTTGGTCTGCTTGATGTACCGCGAGACGCCGGTGATCGTGCCGCCGGTGCCGACGCCCGACACGAGGATGTCGATGGCGCCGTCGGTGTCGTCCCAGATCTCCGGCCCGGTCGTGCGCTCGTGGATCGCGGGGTTCGCCGGGTTCTTGAACTGCTGCAGCAGCACGTACCGGCCCGGATCCGAGGCCACGATCTCCTCGGCCTTGGCGATCGCGCCGTTCATGCCCTTCGGCCCCTCGGTCAGCACCAGCTTCGCGCCGTAGGCGACGAGCAGCTTGCGCCGCTCGATGCTCATCGTCTCGGGCATCGTCAGCGTCAGCGGGATGCCCTGCGCGGCCGCGACGAACGCGAGCGCGATGCCGGTGTTGCCGCTGGTCGGCTCGACCAGCTCCTTGCCCGGCCCGAGCAGGCCGCGCTTCTCCGCGTCCCAGATCATCGCCGCGCCGATCCGGCACTTGACCGAATACGCGGGATTGCGGCCCTCGATCTTGGCGAGCACCGTCGCGCGCGGCGCCGTCGGTGACGCGGTTGAGGCGCACGAGCGGCGTGCGGCCGATCGAGCGCGAGTTGTCGGGAAACCATTGGCTCATCGCGGGGACTCCTTCGTTCGTTGGTCGCGCGATCATAGCCTTCCCCGGCCCGCGGACGAAGGAATTGCCGAGCCTTTGCTCAGGCCCGCCCGGAATATGAGCGCCGGGAGAGCGCCAGCGCCTCGTTGCCGACCAGCGCGCCCAGCACCAGCGCTCCGCCGACCAGCGTGCTCGGGGCCGGCCGCTCGCCGGCGCCGATCCAGGTCC
Organism: uncultured beta proteobacterium; assembly: GCA_963832705.1. GTDB lineage: Bacteria > Pseudomonadota > Gammaproteobacteria > Burkholderiales > Casimicrobiaceae > CAIWHR01. The sequence goes on from CAWHVP010000014.1 coordinate 27,097, forward strand.
AGGCGATGCCGAAGAGCACCTCGAGCAGGCCCAGCAGCGCGATCTCGGGCGCCGGGAGCACGCGCGAGAGGCGCACGACGAGCAGGCACGGGATCGCGAGCTGCACGACGCCGAGGAAGGCGAGGAGGCCCAGGTCGTGCACCGACGCCTGCAGCGGCCACGCCAGCGGCAGCGTCACGGCGGCCGACAGGATCGCGCCGATCAGCGCCGCGGGCAGCATGTCCTGCGGCGCCGGCTCGTCGGGATCGCCGCTGCCGTGGCCGATGTGCTGCAGGATCGTCCAGTTCGTGGCCGCGGCGAGCGGCACCAGCAGCGCGACCAGCGTGCCGGCGAACGACAGCCCGCGGCCGGCTTCCTGCCCGAACATCCACGCGATCCCGAAGCCGCCGACCGCGATCGCCGTCCACGTGCGGGCCGGCAGGCGGTGGCGCAGGAACACCCGCGCGAAGGCCGCCGTGATCAGCGGCCCGATCGCCATCGTGACCAGCACGTTGGCCACCGTCGTCAGCGTGATCGCGACCATGAACGCCGTGTACATGAACGCCCAGCAGACCGAGGACGCCCACAGCGGCCAGCGCGCGGCAAGGAGGCCCCGCCACAGCGCCGCGCCGCGCATCGCCGACAGCGCGGCGGTCATCGCCAGCGCGTTGAACAGGCTGCGCCAGAACGTCACCTCGAAGCTCGCGGCGGCGTCGAGGTGGCGCGTGACGACGCCGGCGAGGCTCCAGAGGAACGTCACCAGGATCATCAGCAGGAGGGCGCGGCGGTGGGTCATCGCGGCGACGATGCGGCGGCAGCGGTCAGGTCCCGGTCGGCCGGTCGTGCCCGGTGGTGCCGGCGGCGGAGGGCTCGAGGCGATCCGCCGCCGGCTCGTCGACGGGCTCCGGCTCGGCCGCCGCGTCGGCATCGGCGCCGTCGGCGTCCCCGTCCGCCTCCTCGCCGAGGAACCCGCCGCTCTGGTGCGTCCACAGCCGCGCGTAGAGCCCGCCCTGCGCGAGCAGGCTGCGGTGGTCGCCCTCCTCGACGACGCGGCCGCGGTCGAGCACGACCAGCCGGTCCATCGCGGCGATCGTCGACAGCCGGTGCGCGATGGCGACGACGGTCTTGCCCTCCATCAGCCGGTACAGGCTGCCCTGGATCGCCGCCTCGACCTCGGAGTCGAGCGCGCTGGTCGCCTCGTCGAGCAGCAGGATCGGCGCATCCTTCAGCATCACCCGCGCGATCGCGATGCGCTGGCGCTGGCCGCCCGACAGCTTGACGCCGCGCTCGCCGACGTGCGCGTCGTAGCCGTGCCGGCCCTTGCGGTCGGCCAGCCCGGCGATGAAGTCGTGCGCCTCGGCGCGCGTCGCCGCGGCGATCATGTCGATGTCGGTCGCGTCGGGCCGGCCGTAGAGCAGGTTGTCGCGCACCGACCGGTGCAGCAGCGACGTGTCCTGCGTGACCATCCCGATCTGCGCGCGCAGGCTTTCCTGCGTGGCCAGCGCGATGTCCTGGCCGTCGATCAGGATGCGGCCCGAGCCGGTGTCGTAGAAGCGCAGCAGCAGGTTGACGATCGTCGACTTGCCGGCGCCCGAACGGCCGACGAGCCCGATCTTCTCGCCGGGACGGATGGCGAGCGAGAGGTCGTCGATGATGTCGACCTTGCCGCCGTAGGCGAACGAGACGTGCTCGAAGCGGATCTCGCCGCGGCTCACGACCAGCGGCTTGGCATCGGGCCGGTCGACGACCGAGTGCGGACGCGCCAGCGTGTTGATGCCGTCCTGCACGGTGCCGGCGTGCTCGAACAGGGCCGCCATCTCCCACATCATCCAGTGCGAGATGCCGTTCAGGCGCAGCGCCATCGCCGTGGCCGCCGCGACCGCGCCGGCGCCGACCTGGCCGTCGATCCACAGCCACAGCACGACGCCGGCGGTGCTCGCGATCAGCGCCATCGACAGCGTGTGATTGACGATCTCGAAGCCGGTGACGAGCCGCATCTGCACCTGCACGGACTGCAGGAACTCCTGCATCGCCGAGCGCGCGAAGCCCGCCTCGCGCCGCGCGTGCGAGAACAGCTTGACGGTGGCGATGTTCGTGTACGCGTCGGTGATGCGGCCGGTCATCAGCGAGCGGGCATCGGCCTGCTCGCGCGCGACGCGGCGAGAGCCGCGGCACGAAATAGCGCATCGCGCCGACGTAGAGCACCAGCCAGCCGATGAACGACGCGAGCAGCCACGCGTCGAAGCGTCCCAGCACGGCGAGCAGGGTGACGAAGTAGATGACGACGAACACCAGCAGGTCGGCGACGATCATCCAGACCTCGCGCACGGCGAGCGCCGTCTGCATGACCTTGGTGGCGATGCGGCCGGCGAACTCGTCCTGGTAGAAGCCCATGCTCTGCCCGAGCAGCAGCCGGTGGAAGTTCCAGCGCAGCCGCATCGGGAAGTTGCCGGCCATCGCCTGGTGCTTGATCGTCGTCTGCAGCGCGACGAGCAGGATGCTGCCGGCCAGCGTGGCGGCGAGCAGCGTGAGCTTCGTGCCCTCCTTCGCCCAGAGCTCGCGCGGGGCCGTCGCGGCGAGCCAGTCGACGATGCTGCCCAGCACGCTGAACAGCCACGCCTCGAACACGCCGATCACCGCGGTCAGCAGCGTCATCGCCAGGATGTAGCGGCGCAGGCCGCGCGAGCACTCCCACAGGAAGGCGCCGAACGCGCGCGGCGGCGTCGCCGGCGGGGCGTCGGGGAACGGGTCGATCAGGCGTTCGAACCAGGCAAGCACGGGGGATCTCCGTCGTGGCGGTGCAGCCGGCCCCGGCGGACTCGTGATCCGCGGGGCGCGAAGGGGGCGTAGGTTACCGGAACCGGCGGCTACCTGCCCCAGCGCAGCGCGAGCGGCGCGGCTTCGCGCGCGAGTTCGATCAGGCCCGCGCGCGTGGCCGGATGCAGCGGCGGCTAGCGGATGGCGGACGGCGTCGCTGCGCGATGACGCCGCCTTCCATCATCACCGTCTTGGTCGCGCGCAGGCCGCACTGGCGGTTCTCGAAGTTGATCAGCGGCAGGATCCGCGCGTACGCGGCCGCCGCTTCCGCGCGCCGGCCCGCGCGGTGGTGCACGACCACCGGCCGGATCAGGTCGGGCAGCAGCGCGCAGGGCATCGTGCCGGTCGCGCCGGCGTCGAGGTCGGCCATCAGCGTGATCGACTCCTCGCCGTCGAACGGCCCCTCGATCGCCGCGCCGCCCGCCTCGATCAGCCCGCGCAGCTTGGCGGCGGCGCCGGGCACCTCGATCTTGAAGTAGCGCAGCGTCGGCACCTCGCGGGCGAGGCGGACGAGGAACGGGACCGACAGCGCGACGCCGGAGATCGGCGCGTCCTGCAGCATGATCGGCAGCGGCGCCGCGTCGGCGATGCGCTGGAAGTGCTCGACGATGCCCGGCTCGTCGGCGCGCAGGCTCGCGCCGTGGTAGGGCGGCATCAGCATCAGCATCGCGGCGCCGGCGGCGGCCGCGGCGCGGGCCCGCTCGCAGGCGATCTGCGTGCTGAAATGGCTGCAGGTGACGATGACCGGGACGCGGCCGGCGACGTGCGCGAGGCACAGCTCGAGCAGCGTCGGCGCGCTCGTCGTCCGAGAGCACGAACTGCTCGGAATAGTTGGCGAGGATGCAGATGCCGTCGACGCCCTGGTCGATCATGCAGTCGAGGACGCGGCGCTGGCCGGGCAGGTCGAGCTCGCCGGCGGCGGTGAACGGCGTCGGCGCGATCGGGAAGACGCCGGTGTAGGGCGGGGGATTGGGATGGTCGTTCATCGGCATTCCACAGTGGGCGGCGGATCGCCTCTTATACCTTTCCGGCGGCCGTTTCGCCATGCGCCGGGGCGCTGCGGCGGGATTGAAGTATGCGCTCACTGTCGATGTGATCGTTGGCTGGCCTGGGATGCCGACGATCTCCCGGCCGCGATCCGCCGGGGCCGGGACGCGGCGCCCGACGTCGCCGCCGGACCGGATGCGGTAGCATGGCGATCCCCCTCCCTGCCGACCGCCGCCATGGACTTCGCCTTCATCCTCGACCCGCTGCCCGACGCTCAAGGCCTACAAGGACACGAGCGTCGCGATGATGCGCGCGCTCGTCGCCCGCGGCCACCGCGTCTACGCGCTGCAGCCCGCCGACCTCTTCTGGACCGGCCGGCGCACCGCGGCGCGCGTCGTCGCGCTCACCGTCACCGGCGACAACGCCGACTGGTACCGCGAGGACGGCGTCGAGGAGCGCGCGCTCGCCGACTTCGCCGCCGTGCTGATGCGCAAGGACCCGCCGTTCGACATGGAGTACGTGTACGCGACGTACCTGCTGGAGGCGGCGGAGCGCGAGGGCGCGCGCGTGTTCAACGCCCCGCGCGCGATCCGCGACCACAACGAGAAGCTGGCGATCACGCGCTTCGCCGACTTCATCGCGCCCACGCTCGTCACCCGCGACGCGGCGCGCGTGCACGAGTTCATCGACGCGCACCGCGACACGGTGCTGAAGCCGCTCGACGGCATGGGCGGGGCGTCGGTGTTCCGCATCCGCGGCGACGACCCGAACCGCAACGTGATCGTCGAGACGGTGAGCCGCGACGGCGAGCGCACGGTGATGGCGCAGCGCTACATCCCCGAGATCGTCGACGGCGACAAGCGCGTGCTGCTGATCGCCGGCGAGCCCGTGCCTTATGCGTTGGCGCGGATCCCGAAGGCCGGCGAGACCCGCGGCAACCTCGCGGCCGGCGGGCGCGGCGAGGCGCGGCCGCTGACGCCGCGCGAGCGCGAGATCGCCACCGCGCTGGGGCCGACGCTCTGGGCCGAGGGCCTGCTCGTCGTCGGCCTCGACGTCATCGGCAGCTGCCTGACCGAGGTCAACGTGACCAGCCCGACGTGCTTCGTCGAGATCGCCGAGCAGACCGGCTGCGACGTCGCCGGCATGTTCGCCGTCGCGCTGGAGAAGGCCGTCCTGAAATAAGTAGGGTCAGACACTACTTCCGCGACCGGCCGCCAGGAATTGGCGTCAGACACTACTTCCGCTGCCGGCTGCCTGTCCCGCCAGATAAGTAGTGTCTGACCCTACTTCCTGCGGGTTTCGCGGCCGCCGGCCGCCGGGCTACAATCGACGTCCACTCACAGCCGGCCCGCGGCGCGCGGGTCCGCGGACTTGACCATGATCGGCATCCTGATCATTGCCCATGACACGCTGGGCGACAGCCTGGTGCGGGCGGTCACGCACGTCCTCGGCTCGCGCCCGCCGCAGTTCGAGGCCTTCGCCGTGCGCGCCGGCGACGACCCGCTGCTGCTGCTGCCCCGCGCGCGCGAGGCGGTGCGCCGGCTCGACGACGGCGACGGCGTGCTGGTCGTGTCCGACATCTTCGGCGCCACGCCGTGCAACCTCGCGTGCAAGCTGCTGCGGCCGGGCCGCGTCGAGGGCATGGCCGGCGTCAGCCTGCCGATGCTGGTGCGCGCCTTCACCTACCGGACGCGGGGCATGGACACGCTGCTGAAGAAGGCGGTGTCCGGCGGCTGCGACGGCGTCATGCGCATCGAACCGGATCCCGGGTATGCAGCGGCGCGAAGTTGAGATCGTGAACAAGCTGGGCCTGCACGCCCGCGCGTCGGCCAAGCTCACCCAGCTCGCGGCGAAGTACCAGTGCGAGGTCGCGATGGTGCAGGAACGGCCGCCGCGTGAACGCCAAGAGCATCATGGGCGTGATGATGCTCGCCGCCGGCAAGGGCGCGAAGGTGACGCTCGAGACCGACGGCCCGGACGAGGCCGAGGCGCTGGACGCGCTGGCGGCGCTCGTCGCCGACTACTTCGGCGAAGGCCAGTGATGCTGGCGCAGCACGCCATGTCGAGCTTCGTGCTGCACGGCATCGGCGTGTCGCGCGGCATCGCCATCGGCCGCGCGCAGCTCGTCTCGCACGCGACGCTCGAGGTCGCGCACTACACGATCGCGCCCGGCGCGACCGAAGCGGAGATCGCGCGCTTCGACACCGCGATCGCGCGAGACCAAGCAGGAGCTCTCGACGCTGCACAACGCGATGACCGCGGGCGACGCCCCGGCCGAGTTCGGCGCGTTCATCGACGTGCACTGGATGATCCTCAACGACCCGACGCTGTCGGAGGTGCCGCGCCGGATCATCGCCGAGCAGCGCTGCAACGCCGAGTGGGCGCTGACGCAGCAGATGAACGTGCTGGTCGAGCAGTTCGACGAGATCGAGGACCCGTACCTGCGCGAGCGCAAGGCCGACGTCGTGCAGGTCGTCGAGCGGGTGCTGAAGCGCCTGATGGGCAAGCCCGGGCCGATCGGCACGCCGGGCGCCGAGCACCAGACGATCCTGGTCGCGCACGACCTGTCGCCGGCCGACATCATCCAGTTCAAGCAGCACCGCTTCGGCGCGTTCATCACCGACCTCGGCGGCGTGACCTCGCACACGGCGATCGTCGCGCGCAGCCTCAACGTGCCGGCGGTCGTCGCCACGCACAACGGGCGCGCGCTGATCCGCGAGAACGAGCTGCTGATCGTCGACGGCACCAGCAACGTCGTCATCGTCAATCCCGACAAGTCGGTGCTCTCCGAGTACCGGCTGAAGCAGGGCGAGCTCGGGCCTCGAGCGCGCGCAGCTGAAGCGCCTGAAGAGCAAGCCGGCGATGACCATCGACGGCCAGCCGGTCGAGCTCTGCGCCAACATCGAGCTGCCCGACGACGTCCCGCAGACGCTGGAGAACGGCGCCGCCGGCATCGGCCTCTTCCGCTCCGAGTTCCTGTTCCTGCAACCGCGAGGGCCTGCCGACCGAGGACGAGCAGTTCGAGGCCTACCGCCAGGTCGCGCAGGGCATGGACGGCCGGCCGGTGACGATCCGCACGTTCGACCTGGGCGCCGACAAGCAGAAGGCGGGCCTCGACGGCCTCGCGCGCGTCGCGCCGAACCCGGCGCTGGGCCTGCGCGCCGTGCGCTTCTGCCTCGCCGAGCCGCGGCTCTTCCTCACGCAGCTGCGCGCGATCCTGCGCGCGTCGCACTACGGCAACGTGCGCATCCTGATCCCGATGCTCGCGTCCGTCGCCGAGATCGACCAGACGCTGGTGCTGATCGCGCAGGCGAAGGACACGCTGCGCGAGCGCGGCGTGCCGTTCGACGAGAACATCGAGGTCGGCGGCATGATCGAGGTGCCGGCGGCGGTGCTCGCGATCTCGGCCTTCCTCGAAAAGCTCGACTTCCTGTCGATCGGCACCAACGACCTGATCCAGTACACGCTGGCGATCGACCGCTCGGACGACGCGGTGTCGCACCTGTACGACCCGCTGCACCCGGCCGTGCTGAAGCTGATCACGATGGCGATCACCGCCGCCAAGCGCGCGAACGTGCCGATCGCCGTCTGCGGCGAGATGGCGGGCGAGGTGCGGCTGACGCGGCTGCTGCTGGGCCTCGGCCTGCGCAACTTCTCGATGCACCCGGCGCAGCTGCTCGCGGTCAAGCAGCGGGTGCTGACGACCGACCTGCGGCGACCTCGTCTCGGTCGCGCGCCGGATGCGCCGCACCGACGATCCGGCGCGGCTCGTCGCGCTGCTCGACCGGATGAACGCCTGACCGGAACCCGCGCGTCCCGGTCGACCTTCCCGCCTTCGCTGCCGATGCCTTCGTTCTCCGCAACCACCGGTGGGTCCGGTGCGGCCTCCACGGCGCCCGGGCGCTCGGTCGGCGTCGTCGTCCCGCGCGTGGCGCGGTTCACGACGCCGCTGCCGCTCGCCTGCGGCAGGACGCTGCCCGAGTACGAGCTCGCGTACGAGACCTACGGCACGCTCGACGCCGACCGCTCGAACGCGGTGCTGATCTGCCATGCGCTCAACGCGTCGCACCACGTCGCCGGCTACTACGCCGACGACCCGGACAACGTCGGCTGGTGGGACAACATGGTCGGCCCGGGCAAGGCGCTCGACACCGACCGCTTCTTCGTCGTCGGCGTCAACAACCTGGGCAGCTGCTTCGGCTCGACCGGCCCGGTGTCGGTCAATCCGGCCACCGGCGCGCCCTGGGGCGCCGACTTCCCGCTGGTGACGGTCGAGGACTGGGTCGACGCGCAGGCGCGGCTCGCCGACGTCCTCGGCATCGAGCGCTTCGCCGCGGTGATGGGCGGCAGCCTCGGCGGCATGCAGGCGCTGTCGTGGTCGATCCGCTACCCGCAGCGGATCCGGCACGCGCTGGTGATCGCGGCGGCGCCCAACCTGTCGGCGCAGAACATCGCGTTCAACGAGGTCGCGCGGCAGGCGATCCTGACCGATCCGGACTTCCACGACGGGCGCTACGAGACGCACGGCGTGAAGCCGCGGCGCGGCCTGCGGGTCGCGCGGATGGTCGGCCACATCACGTACCTGTCCGACGAGCAGATGGCGGAGAAGTTCGGCCGCAGCCTGCGCGAGGGGCTCAACTTCTCGTTCGCGCCGGAGTTCCAGATCGAGTCGTACCTGCGCCACCAGGGCGAGAAGTTCGCCGAGTACTTCGACGCGAACACCTACCTGCGGATCACCAAGGCGCTCGACTACTTCGATCCGGCGAGCGCGACCGGCGCCAACCTCGCCCGCGCGCTGGCCCCCGCCGTCTGCGGCTTCCTCGTCGTCGCCTTCACCACCGACTGGCGCTTCGCCCCGTCGCGCTCGCGCGAGATCGTCAAGGCGCTGGTCGACAACCGGCGCGACGTCTCCTACTCCGAGATCGTCGTCCCCCACGGCCACGACGGCTTCCTGCTCGACGACCCGCAGTACCTCGCCGTCGTCGGCGCCTACTACGACCGCATCGCCGCCGAAATTGGGGTCAGACACCACATTCCGGGCGGCGGCCGCCGCCGGAGGCGCGTCGGCGCGGATAAGTAGTGTCTGACCCTAATTAAATGGCCGGCTACTCACCTTCGGCGGCGGCGGCGGCGGGCCGCGCCGACTTCGCGACGATCGCCGCGTGGGTCGCGCCGAGCGCGCGCGTGCTCGACCTGGGCTGCGGCGACGGCAGCCTGCTCGCGTACCTCACGCGCGAGCGCGGCGTGTCGGGCTACGGCATCGAGATCGACGACGCGGGCGTGCTCGCGTCGATCGGCAACGGCGTCAACGTGCTGCAGAGCGACCTCGAGTCGGGGCTCGCGGGCTTCGACGACGCGTCGTTCGACTGCGTGATCCTGTCGCAGACGCTGCAGGCGATGCGCCACACCGAGGGCATCGTCAACGAGATGCTGCGCGTCGGCCGCGACGCCATCGTCACGTTCCCGAACTTCGGCCACTGGACGCACCGGCTGCAGATCCTGCGCGGGCGGATGCCGGTGTCGTCGTCGCTGCCCTACCAGTGGTACGACACGCCGAACATCCACCTGTGCACGGTCGCCGACTTCGACGCCTTCCTCGCGGCGCGGCGGATCACCGTCGAGAGCCGCGTCGTCCTGGCCGGGGGCCGCCCGGTGGCGGCGCTCCCGAACCTCCTGGGCGAGCTCGCGATCTATCGCTTCCGCCGGGCGTAACCCCGATGGCGTGGTCCGAATACACGGCGATCTTCACCAACCGCCGCGTCGGCGCGATGCTGCTGCTCGGCTTCTCGTCCGGGCTGCCGCTGGCGCTCACCACCGGAACGCTGCAGGCGTGGGCGACGGCGGGCGGCGTCGACATCCGGACGATCGGCTTCCTGACGCTGGTCGGCAGCGCGTACACGCTGCAAGTTCCTGTGGGCGCCGCTGATGGACCGCTTCGTGCCGCCGCTGTTCGGCCGGCGCCGCGGCTGGATGCTGGTGACGCAGGTGCTGCTGATCGCCGCGATCGCGACGATGGGCAGCTTCGCGCCCGAGCGCGGGATCGTCGCGCTGGCGCTCGCCGCCGTCGTCGTCGCGTTCTGCTCGGCGTCGCAGGACATCGCCTTCGACGCCTATCGCACCGACGTGCTGCGCAAGGAGGAGCGCGGCGCCGGCGCCGCGGTCTCGGTGCTGGGCTACCGGATCGCGATGCTGGTGTCGGGCGGGCTCGCGCTGGTGCTCGCCGACAGCTTCCTCGGCTGGCAGGCGACCTACTGGCTGATGGCCGCGCTGATGCTGATCGGCGTGACGACGACGTTCTTCGCCGCCGAGCCGGAGGTCGCCGTGCAGCCGCCGCGGACGCTGCAGGACGCCGTCATCGGCCCGCTGCGGGATTTCTTCGGCCGCGAGGGCGCGGTGCTCGCGCTGGTGCTGATCGTCCTCTACAAGCTGGGCGACGCGTTCGCCGGCAGCCTGACGACGGCGTTCCTGATCCGCGGCGCCGGCTTCTCGGTGACGGAGGTCGGCGCGATCAACAAGGTGCTGGGCGTGGTCGCCACCATCGTCGGCGCGCTGGCCGGCGGGGCGCTGATGACGCGGCTGTCGCTCTACGGCGCGCTGATGCTGTTCGGCATCCTGCAGGCGGTCACCAACCTCGGCTTCTGGTTCCTCGCGGTGACGCCGAAGGCCTACTGGTCGATGGCCACCGTCGTGGGCATGGAGAACCTCTGCGGCGGCATGGGCACCGCGGCGTTCGTCGCGTTCCTGATGGCGCTGTGCAAGGTCCGCTACTCGGCGACGCAGTTCGCGCTGCTGTCCGCGCTCGCCGCGGTCGGCCGCACCTATCTCGCCGGGCCGCTGTCGGGTGCGATGGTCGAGTCGTTCGGCTGGGCGCCGTTCTTCGTCTGCACGTTCGCGATCGCGCTGCCGGGCCTCGCGCTGCTGTGGTGGCTGCGCGAGCAGGTGCGCGCGCTCGACTCGGAATCGGGGTCAGAGCCGCTAAGTGGGAAATCGGGTCGGTGCGGCAATGACTCCGGTTGCAACGATTCGCTGCGATTTTACGGCTCTGACCCCAATTTCACGACGCCGAGCTTCTCGATGGCGTCGCTGAGCTCCAGCCACTCGCGCCTCGCGCCGCGCGAGCTCCCACGCGAGATCGCCCTGCCGCGCGAGCTTGGTCTTGAGCTCGTCGCGGTTGGCCTCGGTGTAGGCCTCGGGCGCGGCGAGCCAGGCCTCGAGCGCGGATTTCTCCGCGTTCAGCGCCTCCATCGCCCGCTCGACCTTCGCGAGCTTGGTGGCGAGCGGCTTCTCTGCGCGTAGGCGCGCTGCCGCGACTCGGCCTCGGCGCGCTTCTGCGCCTTGCGGTCGGCGGGCGCGCCGGCGGCTTCGGCGGTGGCGCCCGCCGGTCGGCGCGCTCGCCGGCCGCCGCCCGGCGGCGCAGGCCCAGCACCCAGTCGCGATAGTCGTCGAGGTCGCCGTCGAACGGCGCGATCGTGCCGTCGGCGACCAGCCACAGCGCGTCGGCGGTGGCGCGCAGCAGGTGCCGGTCGTGGGCGACGACGACGAGCGCGCCGTCGTAGTCCTGCAGCGCCTCGGCCAGCGCCTCGCGCATCTCGATGTCGAGGTGGTTGGTCGGCTCGTCGAGGATCAGCAGGTTCGGCCGCTGCCGCACCAGCAGCGCCAGCGTGAGCCGCGCCTTCTCGCCGCCGGAAAAGCGCCCGACCGGCGCGCTCACCATGTCGCCGCGGAAATCGAAGCCGCCGAGGAAGTTGCGCAGCTCCTGCTCGCGCGCCGCCGGCTCGAGCCGCGCCAGGTGCCACAGCGGCGACTCGTCCGCGCGCAGCTGCTCGACCTGGTGCTGGGCGAAGTAGCCGATCTTCAGCGCCTGCGCGGTGAGGCGCTCGCCCGCGCGCGGCGCGAGCGTCCCGGCGACGCACTTCAGCAGCGTCGACTTGCCCGCGCCGTTGGGGCCGAGGAGGCCGATGCGGTCGCCGGCGAGGATCGACCACGACACGCCGGCGAGCACCGGCGGGGCCGTCGCCGGGTCGCCGTAGCCCAGCGTCACGTCCTCGAGGCGCAGGAGCTGCCGCGCGTTGATCGGCGCCGCCTCGAAGTGGAACTCGAACGGGCTGTCGACGTGCGCCGCGGCGATCCGCTCCATCCGCTCCAGCGCCTTGACCCGGCTCTGCGCCTGCTTCGCCTTGGTCGCCTTCGCCTTGAAGCGGTCGACGAACGCCTGCAGGTGCGCGATCTGCTTCTGCTGCTTGGCGTAGCTCGCCTGCTGCAACGACAGCTGCAGCGCGCGCTCCTGCTCGAACTGCGAGTAGTTGCCGCCGTAGGTCTTCAGCTTCTGCGCGTCGATGTGGACGATGCCGTTGACGACGCCGTCGAGGAAGTCGCGATCGTGCGTGATCAGCAGCAGCGTGCCCGGGTAGCGGCCGAGCCAGTCCTCGAGCCACAGCACCGCGTCGAGGTCGAGGTGGTTGGTCGGCTCGTCGAGCAGCAGCAGGTCCGAGCGCGTCATCAGCGCCTGCGCGAGGTTGAGCCGCATCCGCCAGCCGCCGGAGAAGCTCGCCACCGGGTCCGCCTGCCGCGCCTCGGCGAAAGCCCAGCCCCGACAGCAGCGTCGCGGCGCGCGCGCGGGCCGCGTAGCCGCCGATCGCCTCGAACCGGTGGTGCAGCTCCGCCAGCGCGCTCGCCGCCCGCGTGCGGATCGGCGTCGTGCGCGGCCTCGGCCGCGGCGATCCCGCGCTCGACCTCGCGCAGCTCGCGGTCGCCGTCGAGCACGAAGTCGATCGCCGCCGCCGCGACCGACGGCGTCTCCTGCGCGACGTGCGCGATCGTCCAGGCGGCCGGCAGCTCGACGTTGCCGGCGTCGGGCAGGAGCTCGCCGCGGATCAGCGCGAACAGGCTCGACTTGCCGCAGCCGTTGGGGCCGATCAGCCCGACCTTGTGGCCCGTGGACGGTCAGCGACGCCCCTTCGAGCAGGCGCTTGGCGCCGCGGGCGAGCGTGAGGTTGGTCAGGCGCAGCATCGGGGGCGCCGGTCGGCGACTCGCCCGGGTCGCACCGGCTGACGCCGTCAGGTCATAGTCGTAGTCGATGATCAGCGGCGCGTGGTCGGAGAAGCGCCGGTTGACGTAGATCTTCGCCGCGGTCGCCGCGCGCGGCGATGCCGGGCGTGGCGATCTGGTAGTCGATCCGCCAGCCGACGTTCTTCGCCCACGCCTGGCCGCGGTTCGACCACCACGTGTACTGCTCGGGCCGCGGGTCGACGCGGCGGAAGACGTCGACGAAGCCCAGCTCGTCGAAGACCTGCGTGAGCCACGCGCGCTCCTCGGGCAGGAAGCCCGAGTTCTTCTGGTTGCTGCGCCAGTTCTTGAGGTCGATCGGCTGGTGCGCGATGTTCCAGTCGCCGCAGAGGATCACCTCGCGCTTCGCCTTGCGCAGCTCGCGCAGGTGCGGCAGGAACGACTCGAGGAACCGGAACTTCGAGGCCTGCCGGTGCGGCCGCTGACGAGCCCGACGGCAGGTAGAGGCTGATCACCGTGAGGTCGCGAAACGCCGCCTCGACGTAGCGCCCTTCGGCGTCGAACTCGCGGTGGCCGAAGCCGGCGGTGATCCGCGGCGCGGCTGCTTCGCGTACAGCGCGACGCCGGCGTAGCCCTTCTTCTCGGCGGGGACGAACGCCGCGTGCGCCTTGCGCGGGGCGACGAGCGAGCGCGGGATGTCGTCGTGGCCGGCCTTGATCTCCTGCAGGCAGACGACGTCCCAGGGCTCGGCGCGCGCGAGCCAGCGGGCGAAGCCCTTGCGCTCGGCCGAGCGGATGCCGTTGACGTTGAGGGTGATGATGCGCACGCGGGTCTTCGGGGCGGTGGCGGATGCGCGGGACGCGGCAGGCGGACAGCGGACCGCGAGTGTACACGACGCGCGGCACGGCGCCGGCAGCAGGCGGCGGCGGGAAAGGCGCGGCTTACACGACCGGCGGCGGGGCCGCGCCGCGGTCATCTGGCCGCGCACGGTATACTGCGGCCGTTCCTCGGGTGCCCTGATGACCGATTTCCGCCAGGCAGTTTCTCGCCTTTGCGTTGGCCCGCGACGTGCTGCGCTTCGGCGAGTTCGTCACCAAGGCCGGCCGCAGGACGCCGTATTTCTTCAATGCCGGGCTGTTCAACGACGGCGAGAGCCTGCGGCAGCTGGGACGCTTCTACGCCGAGGCGCTGCTCGCCTCGGGCGTCGCCTGCGACCAGCTGTTCGGGCCCGCGTACAAGGGCATCACGCTGGCGGCGGCGACGGCGATCGCGCTGGCGGAGCAGGGGCGCAACATGCCGTACAGCTACAACCGCAAGGAAGCGAAGGACCACGGCGAGGGCGGCGACGGTCGTCGGCGCGCCGCTCGCCGGCCGCGTGCTGATCGTCGACGACGTGATCACCGCCGGCACGTCGGTCCGCGAATCGGTCGAGCTGATCCGCGAGCAGGGCGCCACGCCGGCCGGCGTGCTGATCGCGCTCGACCGGATGGAGCGCGGGCCAGGGCGAGCGCTCCGCGGTCGCAGGAGGTCCGCGCGACGTTCGGCATCCCGGTCGTGGCCATCGCGACGCTCGACGACCTGATGCGCTTCATCGCCGACCGGCCCGAGCTCGCGGCCTGGGGCGACGCCGTGACGGCCTACCGCGCGCAGTACGGCGTGGCCGCCGACGCCGTGATGCCGAGCCGGCGCCGATGCCGATCGCTCCGCGCCGCCGCCTGGCCGCCTGTTGCGCTGCCGTCGCGGCGCACCCGCGCGTCGCTCGCTCGCCGCGATCCTCGCCGGCGCGGTCGCGCTGCGCGCCGCTGCCCGGCGCGGCCACGATGTACAAGTGGGTCGACGACAAGGGCGTCGTCCACTACAGCGACAAGATGCCGCCGGAAGCGGTGAACAAGGGCAACACGCAGCTGAGCCCGCAGGGCATCCCGGTCAAGAAGGTCGACCCGGCGGCCACGCCGGAAGCGGTGAAGGCGCGCGAGGCCGAGCAGGAGCGGCAGAAGGAGGCGGCGCGCCAGCAGGGGGAGCAGGCCCGCCGCGATCGCGCGCTGCTCGATTCGTACACGACCGAGGCCGACATCGACCTCGCCCGGGCGCGCGCGGTGAAGACCGTCGAGGACGCGCTGCAGTCGGCGGCGGGCTACCGCGCGCAGCTGCAGAAGCGCAAGGTCGCGCTGCTGGAGCGCAAGGCGTCGTACGGCGGGAAGCCCGTGCCGCCCGACATCGACCGCGATCTCGCGGCGATCGACGCCGAGCTCGCCCGCAGACGCCAACCTCGCGACGCAGAAGGCGAAGCAGCTGGAGGAGATCAAGGCGCGCTACGACGCCGACAAGGTGCGCTGGCGGCAGTTGACCGGTGGCGGCGCCGGCGCCGCCGCGGGCTGCGCCGGCAGCGGCCGGCAAGCCGGCGACCGCGGCACCGGCGCTCCGCTTCCGCGCCGGGCGCTCCCGCACGCCGCGGCTCCGTCCGCGCCCGCACCCGGCGCTTCCCCGGCGGCGGCTGCGCCGAAGAAGTAGCGCCGGTCGCGCCGGTTCGCTCCGGCGTCCTCCTCCTGCGATAATGCTCGATTTCCGAGCGCAAACGCAGCGAGCGAACGATGGCCCAATACGTCTACACGATGAACCGGGTGGGGAAGATCGTCCCGCCCAAGCGCGTCATTCTCAAGGACATCTCGCTGTCCTTCTTCCCGGGCGCCAAGATCGGCGTGCTGGGGCTGAACGGCTCCGGCAAGTCGACGCTGCTGCGGATCATGGCCGGCGAGGACAAGGAGTTCGAAGGCGAGGCCGTGCCGATGCCGGACCTGCGCATCGGCTTCCTGCCGCAGGAGCCCAGCTCGAGCCCGGGCACACGGTGCGCGAGGCGGTCGAGGAAGGGATGTCCGAGCGTCCTCGAAGCGAAGGCGAAGCTCGAGGAGATCTACGCCGCCTACGCCGAGCCCGACGCCGATTTCGACCAGCTCGCCGCCGACCAGCACAAGTACGAGGCGATCATCGCCGCGGCCGGCGCCGGCAGCGACGTGCAGATGGAGATCGCCGGCGACGCGCTGCGGCTGCCGCCGTGGGACGCGAAGGTCGAGAACCTGTCGGGCGGCGAGAAGCGCCGCGTCGCGCTGTGCCGCCTGCTGCTGTCGCGGCCCGACATGCTGCTGCTCGACGAGCCGACCAACCACCTCGACGCCGAGAGCGTCGACTGGCTGGAGCAGTTCCTGCAGAAATTCCCGGGCACGGTCATCGCGGTCACGCACGATCGCTACTTCCTCGACAACGCCGCCGAGTGGATCCTCGAGCTCGACCGCGGCTACGGCATCCCGTGGAAGGGCAACTACAGCTCGTGGCTGGAGCAGAAGGAGGCCCGGCTCGAGACCGAGGCGAAGCAGGACGCCGCGCGGATCAAGGCGATGAAGCAGGAGCTCGAGTGGGTGCGGCAGAACCCCAAGGGCCGGCAGGCGAAGAGCAAGGCGCGGATCAGCCGCTTCAACGAGCTCGCCTCCTACGAGCACCAGCAGCGCAACGAGACCTCCGAGATCTTCATCCCCGTCGCCGAGCGCCTGGGCAACGAGGTGATCGAGTTCAAGGGCGTGTCCAAGGGCTACGGCGACCGGCTGCTGATCGACGACCTGTCGTTCCGCGTGCCGCCGGGCGCGATCGTCGGCGTGATCGGCCCCAACGGCGCCGGCAAGACGACGCTGTTCCGGATGATCACCGGCAAGGAAAAGCCGGACCGCGGCGAGGTCGTCATCGGCCACACCGCGCAGATCGCCGTCGTCGACCAGTCGCGCGACGCGCTGCCCAACGACAAGACCGCGTGGGAGGCGATCTCCGGCGGCCTCGACATCCTGACCGTCGGCAGGTTCGAGATGCCCTCGCGCGCCTACCTCGGCCGCTTCAACTTCAAGGGGCCGGACCAGCAGAAGCAGGTCGGCGCGCTCTCCGGCGGCGAGCGCGGCCGGCTGCACCTCGCGGCGACGCTGCTCAAGGGCGGCAACGTGCTGCTGCTCGACGAGCCGTCGAACGACCTCGACGTCGAGACGCTGCGGGCGCTGGAGGAGGCGCTGCTCGAGTTCGCCGGCAGCGTGCTGGTGATCTCGCACGACCGCTGGTTCCTCGACCGCATCGCCACGCACATCCTCTCGTCCGAGGACGACTCGAAGTGGGTGTTCTTCGAGGGCAACTACCGCGAGTACGAGGACGACAAGCGGAAGCGCCTCGGCGAGGACGGCGCCCGCCCGCACCGGCCGCGCTACAAGCCGCTGATGAAGTGACGCCGCGGATAAGTAGGGTCAGACACTACTTATTCGCGCGGTTCGGTGGTTCGGGGCGAGGAGCTGCCAGGAAGTGGTGTCTGACCCTACTTTTCGAGCTTCTGCTTCAGGATGGCGTTGACCTGGGCGGGGTTGGCCTTGCCCCGGGTCGCCTTCATCGCCTGGCCGACGAGCGAGTTGAACGCCTTTTCCTTGCCGGCCTTGAACTCGGCGACGATCGCCGGATTCGCGGCGAGCACGTCGTCGACGATCTTCCCGATCGCGCCTTCGTCGGAGATCTGCGTGAGGCCCCGCTTGCCGATGATCGCGTCGGCGTCGCCTTCGCCCGCCCACATCGCGTCGAAGACTTCCTTGGCGATCTTGCCCGAGATCGTGCCGTCGTTGATGCGCGCGAGCATGCCGGCGAGCGCGGCCGGCGCGATCGGCGCCGCCTCGATCTCGATCTCGGCGCGGTTGAGCGCGGCGGTGAGGTCGCCCAGCACCCAGTTCGCCGCCTGCTTCGGCTCGCCGCCGGCGCGCACGACGCTCTCGTAGTAGTCGGCGAGCGCGCGGCTGCCGACCAGCGCCGTCGCGTCGGCGGCGGGCAGCCCGTAGTCCGCCGCGAAGCGCGCCTTGCGCGCGCCCGGCAGCTCCGGCAGCTCGCCGCGCACGCGCTCGATCCACGCGTCGTCGATGACGAGCGGCGGCAGGTCGGGGTCGGGGAAGTAGCGGTAGTCCTGCGCGTCTTCCTTGCTGCGCATCGAGCGCGTCTCGTTCCTGGCCGGATCGTAGAGGCGCGTCTCCTGGACGACGGTGCCGCCGTCCTCGATCAGCTCGACCTGGCGGCGGACCTCGAAGTCGATCGCCTGCTGCATGAAGCGGAAGCTGTTCAGGTTCTTGATCTCGCAGCGCGTGCCCAGCGGCTCGCCGGGGCGGCGCACCGAGACGTTGGCGTCGCAGCGGAAGCTGCCCTCCTGCATGTTGCCGTCGCAGATGCCGATCCAGCGCACCAGCGCGTGCAGCGCCTTGGCGTAGGCGACCGCCTCGTCGGACGACGACAGCTCCGGCTCGGACACGATCTCGAGCAGCGGCGTGCCGGCGCGGTTCAGGTCGATGCCGGTCATGCCGTGGTAGTCCTCGTGCAGCGACTTGCCGGCGTCCTCCTCGAGGTGCGCGCGGGTGAGCCGCACGGTCTTCTCGCCGCCGGCGACGGCGATCGTCAGCGTGCCGCCCTGCACGACCGGGATCTCGTACTGGCTGATCTGGTAGCCCTTGGGGAGGTCCGGGTAGAAGTAGTTCTTGCGCGCGAACACGCTCTTGCGGTTGATCGTCGCGCCGATCGCGAGGCCGAAGCGGATCGCGCGCTCGACGGCGCCGCGATTGAGCACCGGCAGCACGCCGGGCAGCGCGATGTCGATCGCCGACGCCTGCGTGTTCGGCGCCGCGCCGAAGGCCGTGGCCGCGCCGGAGAAGATCTTCGCGACCGTCGACAGCTGCGCGTGCGTCTCGAGCCCGATGACGACTTCCCACTTCATGGCTGCCCGCCCTCCAGCCCGGCCGGCGCGCGCCGGTGCCAGTCGGTCGCCTGCTGGTAGCGGTGCGCGATGGCGACGAGCTTCGCCTCGGCGAAGTAGTCGCCCTGCAGCTGCAGCCCGAGCGGCCGGCCGTCGGCGGTGAAGCCGCAGGGAATCGACATCGCCGGCGCGCCGGTCAGGTTGGCGGCGACCGTGTAGATGTCGTTGAGGTACATCTGCACCGGGTCGTCGGACTTGGCGCCGAGCGGGAACGCCGCGGTCGGCGCCGTCGGCCCGGCGATGACGTCGCAGCGGTCCCAGGCGCGGCGGAAGTCGTCGGCGATCAGCCGGCGCACCTGCTGCGCCTTCAGGTAGTAGGCGTCGTAGTAGCCGTGCGACAGCACGTAGGTGCCGACGAGGATCCGGCGCTTGACCTCGGCGCCGAAGCCCTCGGCGCGCGACTTCTTGTACATGTCGGCGAGGTCCGCGTACTTCGCGGCGCGGTGCCCGTAGCGCACGCCGTCGAAGCGCGACAGGTTCGACGACGCCTCGGCCGGCGCGATCACGTAGTAGACGGGCACGGCGAGGCCGACGTTGGGCAGCTCGATGTCGACCGTCGTCGCGCCGAGCCGGCGGAGCTCGGCCAGCGCCGCCTCCAGCGCGGCCGCCACCTCGGGGTCGTTGCCGGAACCGAAATAGGCGGTCGGCAGGCCGATGCGCAGACCCTTGAGCGGCTGCGCGGCATCGGCGCCGGGCAGGCCGGCCGCGATCAGCCGCGTGTAGTCCTCGACCGGGCGGTCGAGCGACGTCGAGTCGCGCGGGTCGTGCCCGGCCATGGCGTTCAACAGCAGCGCGCAGTCCTCGGCGGTGCGGGCGAAGGCGCCGGCCTGGTCGAGCGAGGACGCGAAGGCGACCAGGCCGTAGCGCGAGCAGATGCCGTAGGTGGGCTTCAGGCCCGTGATGCCGGTGAACGCCGCCGGCTGCCGGATCGAGCCGCCGGTGTCGGTGCCGGTCGCGCCGGCGACGAGCCGCGCCGCGACGGCGGCGGCCGAGCCGCCCGAGCTCCCGCCGGGGACGCAGGCGGTGTTCCACGGGTTCCGGACCGGGCCGAAGTGCGAGCTCTCGTTCGACGAGCCCATCGCGAACTCGTCCATGTTGGTCTTGCCGACGACGACCGCGCCGGCGCGCTGCAGGCCCGTCACCACGTGCGCGTCGTAGGGGGCGACGAAATTGGCGAGCATCCGCGAGCCGCAGGTCGTCGGCAGGCCCGCGGTCATCAGCACGTCCTTGTGCGCGATCGGGATGCCGAGGAGCGCGCCCGTCTCGCCGGCGGCACGGCGCCCGTCGGCCTCCCGCGCCGCCGCGAGCGCGTGTTCGGCGTCGACGGTGACGAAGGCATTGAGCGCCGGGTCGATCCGGGCGATCCGGTCGAGGCAGGACTGCGTCAGCTCGACGCTGGAGACGCGCCCGGCGGCGAGCGCCTGCGCGAGCTCGGCGATGGTGGCGTCCGGAGCTCACTCGATCACCTTCGGCACCAGGTAGAGCCCGTCCTCGACGGCGGGCGCGACGCTCTGGTAGAGCGCGTGGCGGTCGGTCTCGGTGACGGCGTCGTCGCGCAAGGGCAGGCAGACGTCCTGCGCGTGCGCCATCGGCACGACGCCGGTGGTGTCGACCGCCTGCAGCTGCCCGATCATGCCGAAGATCGCGTCGAGCTTCGCGCGCACGTCCTCGGCGTCGGCGGCGTCGATCTCGAGCCGGGCGAGGTGGGCTAGACGGTGGATGTCCGCCAGGGAAATCGTCATGTCGGGGCGGGCGCCCTGCCGGGGCGATTGGGCGCGGCAGCAGCGCAGGAGCAAAGCGTATTAGAATAGCAGATTCAGGCGCTTCCGGTCACGGCTGCATTGCGTCCCCGCATGGGGAGGACCGCCCGCACCGGCGCCCCCCGACAGGCAACTCCTGCAGGTTACCGTTTTCATGTTCCAGCTCTTCAAAGGCTATTTCTCGAGCGACCTCGCGATCGACCTCGGCACCGCGAACACGCTGATCTATGTCCGCGGCAAGGGCATCGTGCTCGACGAGCCGTCGGTGGTCGCGATCCGGCAGGAGGGCGGGCCCAACGGCAAGCGCGTGATCCAGGAAGTGGGCCTCGCGGCGAAGCAGATGCTCGGCCGCACGCCCGGCAACATCACGGCGATCCGGCCGATGAAGGACGGCGTCATCGCCGACTTCACCGTCACCGAGCAGATGCTGAAGCAGTTCATCAAGAAGGTGCTCGACTCGCGCCTGTTCTCGCCGTCGCCGCGGATCATCATCTGCGTGCCCTGCGGCTCGACGCAGGTCGAGCGCCGCGCGATCCGCGAGTCGGCGCTGGGCGCCGGCGCGTCGAAGGTCTACCTGATCGAGGAGCCGATGGCCGCGGCGATCGGCGCCGACCTGCCGATCTCGGACGCGACCGGCTCGATGGTCGTCGACATCGGCGGCGGCACCACCGAGGTCGGCGTGATCTCGCTGGGCGGGATGGTGTACGCGGGCAGCGTGCGCGTCGGCGGCGACAAGTTCGACGAGGCGATCGTCAACTACATCCGCCGCAACTACGGCATGCTGATCGGCGAGACCACCGCCGAGATGATCAAGAAGACGATCGGCTCCGCGTTCCCGGGCTCCGAGGTGCGCGAGATGGAGGTGAAGGGCCGCAACCTGGCCGAGGGCATCCCGCGCTCGTTCACCGTGTCCTCCAACGAGATCCTCGAGGCGCTGACCGATCCGCTGAACAGCATCGTCTCGGCCGTGAAGAGCGCGCTCGAGCGCACGCCGCCCGAGCTCGGCGCCGACATCGCCGAGGCCGGCATGGTGCTGACCGGCGGCGGCGCGCTGCTGCGCGACATCGACCGCCTGCTGATGGAAGAGACGGGGCTTCCGGTGATCGTCGCCGACGACCCGCTGACCTGCGTCGTGCGCGGGTGCGGCAAGGCGCTCGAGAACATGGAGAAGCTCTCGACCATCTTCACGTCGGATTGAAGGAGGCATGCGACCCCTCCCGGTCGAACCGCCTGCGTTCTTCCATCGCGGACCGTCGCCGCTCGCGCGGCTCGCGTTCTTCGGCCTGATCTCGCTCGCCCTGCTGTTCGCGGACACGCGCTTCCGCTACCTCGAGAACATCCGGCAGGTCGCCGCCGTCATCGTCTACCCGCTGCAGCGGGCCGTGCAGCTGCCCGGCGAGGCGCTGTCCTGGGTCGGCGGCTACTTCAGCTCGCAGCGCGCGCTCGCCGACGACAACGCGGCGCTCAGGCGCCAGCTCGTCCTCCAGTCCACCGCCGTGCAGGGCTACGCGCTGCTGCAGCAGGACAACGCGCACCTGAAGGCGCTGCTCGAGCTCTCCGAGCGCTACGCGGCGTCGGCGACCGCGGTCGAGGTGCTCTACCGGAGCCGTGACCCGTTCGCGCAGAAGCTGTTCGTCGACAAGGGCACCGACGCCGGCATCGTGCCCGGCCAGGCGGTGATCGACGCCGACGGCGTCGTCGGCCAGGTCACGCGCGTGTTCCCGGTGATGGCCGAGGTGACCCTCGTCAGCGACAAGGACCACGCGGTGCCGGTCAAGGTCGTGCGGAGCGGCCTGCGCTCGGTGCTCTACGGCTCGGGCACCGGCCGCCTGCCGGAGCTGCGGTTCATGGCGCCGTCCGCCGACATCGAGGTCGGCGACACCCTCGTCACCTCCGGCATCGACGGCACCTATCCGCCCGGCCTCGCCGTGGCCGAGGTGGCCTCGCTCGAGCGCGACACCGGCCAGATGTTCGCGCGCATCACCGCGCGGCCGCTCGCCGGCGTCGACCGCAGCCTGCACCTGCTGGTGCTGGGCCCGGCCGCCGCGCTGCCGCCGCGGCCCGACGAGCCGGTGGAAGCCGAGGCCGCGAAGCGGACCGGCCGCGGCAAGGCGCGGCGGGGCGGCGGATGATGCTGCCCAGGGTGTCGACGCTGTCGGCGGCCCGGCCGGAGGAGATCCTGCGGCCGGCCGCGCCGTGGTTCGTCGTGCTGACGCTGCTGCTCGCGTTCACCGGCAACCTGTGGCCGGTCTCCGGCGTCGCCGCGCTGCTGAAGCCCGATTTCCTCGCGCTGCTGCTGCTGTACTGGTGCATCCAGGCGCCGCGCCTCGTCGGCGTCGGCGTCGCCTGGATGCTCGGCCTCCTGATGGACGTCGGCGACGCGACGGTGTTCGGCCAGCACGCGCTCGCCTACGCGGTCCTCGCCTACGGCGCCGAGTACTTCCGGCGCCGCGTGCTGCGCTTTCCGCTGTGGCAGCAGGCCGCGCAGGTCGCGGTGCTGCTCGGGCTCTGCGCGCTGATCGTGCTGCTGATCCGCGTGGTCGGCGGCGCGCCGCTGCCGCGCTGGACCTACGCGGTGCCGCCGCTCGCGGGCGCGCTGCTCTGGCCGGCCGTCTCGGTGGTGCTGCAGTGGCCGCAGCGCCCGCAGCGGTCGGCGACGGAGCTGTCGTAGGGTCATGCGTCGCAGGCTGCTCTTCTCCTCGCGCCGGCGCCGCTACGGCAGCAGCGGCCTCGACACGTCCCCGGAGCTGCGCAATGCCGAGCGCGAGCTCTACCTGTTCAAGCGCCGGCTCTCGCTCGCCGGCGTGCTGGTGCTCGTCGCCTTCGCCGCGCTGTTCGGGCGCTTCGTCTACCTGCAGGTGGTCGAGCATCGCCACTACCAGACGCTGGCCGAGACCAACCGCATCGCGATCGTGCCGATCGTGCCCAACCGCGGCGTGATCACCGACAGCAGCGGCGTCGTCCTCGCCCAGAGCTACTCGGCGTACACGCTGGAGATCCAGCCGTCGCGGGTGAAGAACCTCGACGAGACGATCGACGCGCTCGCCCAGATCGTCGACGTGCAGCCGCGCGACCGCAAGCGCTTCCGCAAGCTGCTGGAGGAGTCGAAGAACTTCGAGAGCCTGCCGCTGCGCACGCGCCTGACCGACGACGAGGTCGCGCGCTTCGCCGTCAACCGCTACCGCTTCCCCGGCGTCGAGATCAAGGCGCGCCTGTTCCGCCAGTACCCGTTCGGCGAGGTCGCCTCGCACGTCGTCGGCTACATCGGCCGCATCAACGACCACGACGTCGCGCAGATCGAGGAGTGGGACGAGACCGCCAACTACAAGGGCTCCGACTACATCGGCAAGGTCGGCGTCGAGCTCTCCTACGAGCGCGAGCTGCACGGCACGACCGGCGTCGAGCAGGTCGAGGTCGACGCCGGCGGGCGCGCGGTGCGCACGCTCGCGCGCACCCCGCCCACCTCCGGCAACGACCTGAAGCTCTCGCTCGACATCAAGCTGCAGCAGGTCGCCGAGGAGGCGTTCGGCGCCCGCCGCGGCGGGCTCGTCGCCATCGATCCCGCCAACGGCGACGTGCTGGCGTTCGTCTCCAAGCCGGGCTTCGATCCCAACCTGTTCGTCGACGGCATCGACACGGCGAACTGGGAGCTGCTGAACAACTCGCCCGACAAGCCGCTGCTCAACCGCCCGCTGCGCGGCGCGTACCCGCCGGGGTCGACGATCAAGCCGTTCCTCGCGCTCGCGGCGCTGACCTCGGGCAAGCGCACCCCCGGCCAGGCCATCTACGACCCGGGCTTCTTCCAGCTCGCCGGCGCCGCGCACCGCTTCATGGACGACAAGCCCGGCGGCCACGGCAGCGTCGACATGTACAAGTCGATCGTCGTGTCCTGCGACACCTACTACTACGTGCTCGCCAGCGAGACCGACATCGACGACACCGCGCGGTTCATGTCGCAGCTCGACTTCGGCCGGAAGACCGGCATCGACATCGAAGGCGAGCTCTCCGGCGTGCTGCCGTCGCGCGACTGGAAGCGGACCCGCTTCGCCGGCAAGAACTACCGCGACGAGCACCGCAAGTGGTACCTCGGCGACAGCATCTCCGCCGGGATCGGCCAGGGCTACAACGCGTTCACGCCGATCCAGCTCGCGCACGCGATCGCGACGATCGCGAACGACGGCGTCTCCTTCCGGCCGCACCTCGTCAAGTCGATCCGCAACCTGCGCTCCGGCGAGGTGCGCGAGGTGGTCCGCGAGCCCTCGGGCCGGATCAACGTCAAGCCCGAGCACCTCGCGATCGTCAAGAACGCGCTGATCGGCGTCAACAAGGAGGGCACGGGCGCCACGGCGTTCGCGCGCGCGCCGCTACGTCAGCGCCGGCAAGACCGGCACCGCGCAGGTGTTCTCGCTGAAGGGCGAGAAGTACCACGCGGCCCGCATCGACGAGCGGCTGCGCGACCACGCGTGGTTCATCGCCTACGCGCCCGCCGACAAGCCGAGGATCGCGGTGGCCGTGCTGGTCGAGAACGGCGGCTTCGGCGCCGCGGCCGCCGCGCCGATCGCGCGCAAGGTGTTCGACTACTGGCTGACCGGCGAGGCCGCGAGCGGCCCGGCGCTGCCCGTCCCGGCCCCCGCCGGCGCCGACGAAGAAGATGAAAGCGACTGACGACGAACGGTCCCGCCCGCGCGCGGAGGCTCGCCCGTGGTGAACCTGCTCGCCCGGCTGTGGGAGGTGCTCACGCGCCGCATCGACGGCTTCCTGCTCGCCGTCGCGCTCGCGATCGTCGGCATCGGGCTCGTCACGCTGTTCTCGGCCACCGAGCAGAGCGTCGGGCGCGTCGCCAACCAGGCGACGAGCCTCGCCTTCTCGCTGGTCCTGATGTGGATCGTCGCCAACGTGCCGCCGCAGACGCTGTCGCGCGCCGCGGTGCCGCTGTACGCGGCGGCCGTCGTCATGCTGGTCGCGGTCGCGCTGTTCGGCACCGTCGTCAACGGCTCGCGGCGGTGGCTGAACCTCGGCGTCGCGCGCTTCCAGCCCTCCGAGCTGATGAAGATCGCGCTGCCGCTGATGCTCGCGTGGTACTTCCAGAAGTTCGAGGGGCGGATCGGCTGGAAGGACTTCGTCCTCGCCGGCGTGCTGATCGTCGTGCCCGTGTACCTGATCAAGCGCCAGCCCGACCTCGGCACCGCGCTGCTGATCGGCGCGTCGGGCTTCTACGTGCTCTACCTCGCCGGGCTGTCGTGGAAGATCATCGTCGGCCTGACCGTCGCCGGCGCCGCCGCGGCGCCGCTCGCCTGGTCGCACCTGCACGACTACCAGCGCGAGCGCCTGCTGACGTTCATCGATCCGGCGCGCGACCCGCTCGGCACCGGCTACCACTCGTCGCAGGCGTCGATCGCGCTGGGCTCCGGCGGTGTCGTCGGCAAGGGCTGGCTCAACGGCACGCAGACGCACCTCGACTTCCTGCCCGAGCGCCACACCGACTTCATCTTCGCCGTCTTCGGCGAGGAGTTCGGGCTCGTCGGCAACGCGCTGCTGCTGCTGCTCTACCTGCTGCTGATCGGCCGCGGCATGATGATCACGGCCGGCGCGTCGACGCTGTTCGGGCGCCTGCTCGCCGGGGCCATCACGCTGATGTTCTTCACCTACGCCTTCGTCAACATGGGCATGGTCAGCGGCGTGCTGCCCGTCGTCGGCGTGCCGCTGCCGCTGGTGTCCTACGGCGGCACCGCGCTGGTGTCGCTGTTCATCGGGCTCGGCATCCTGATGAGCGTGCAGGCGCACCGCAAGCTCGTCGCGACCTGATTCGCGGAAGTAGGGTCAGACACTACTTTCCCGAGGAAGTGGGGTCTGACCCCGCTTCCTGACGCCAGACGGAATAAGTAGTGTCTGACCCTACTCTATCAGCCGGCCTCGGGGAAGACCGGCGCCGTCAGCCCGGCGTTCGAGCGCCCGGCCGGCTGGTGCCGCGCGATGACGTCGCGGACCATCTCCAGCGCCGTCTTCTCGCAGGGCGGCAGCTGGGCGTCGGACTCGCCGAGCGGCGTGACCCGCTCGCCCCAGCGCACGAGGTGCGAGCACCAGGTGAGGCCGCCGCCGAAGGCCGGCATCAGGATCAGCCCGCCGGGCTTCACCCGCCCGGCCTCGAGCGCCTCGACCAGCGCCACCGGCACGGTGGCCGCCGACATGTTGCCGTAGCGCTCGATGGTCAGGAACACCTTGTCCATCGGCGCGCCGATGTGCTTGGCGACCGATTCGATGATCCGCAGGTTCGCCTGGTGCGGGACGATGAGGTCCACGTCGTCGACCTTGTAGCCGCACTTGGCGAGCACCTCGTTCGAGGCCTCGGTCATGCCGACGACGGCCCGCCGGAAGATCTCGCGGCCGTCGAAATCCCACAGCGTGTCGCCGAAGGTGACGTCGCCCTGCTTCGCGTAGGTGAACCCGGCGCCGCGCACGCGCAGGATGGCGCGGGCGTCGGCATAGCAGCCCAGGCGCTCGCCGAGCACGCCTTCCTCGCGCTCGGAGGCCTGCAGCACGACCGCCGCCGCGCCGTCGCCGAACAGCACCGACACGTTGCGGTTCGGCCAGTCCATGAACGGCGAGATGAGCTCGACGCCGATGACCAGCGCGTTCCTGATCGACCCGGTGCGGATCATCGCCGAGGCCGTCGACAGCGCGTACAGGAAGCTCGTGCAGGCGGTGTTGACGTCCATCGCCCCGGCCCGGGTCGCGCCGAGCGTGAACTGCACGCCGGACGCCGAGTTCGGGATCTGCTCGTCGTTCGAGCAGCTGCCGTAGACGATGAGGTCGAGCTCGCCGGCCGTGCAGGCCGGCGCAGGCGAGCGCCCGCGCCCCCGCGACCGACGCGAGCGTGTGCGCCGACACGTGCGACACGCGGCGCTCGTGGATGCCGGTGCGGCTCGCGATCCACTCGTCGTCGGTCTCGAGGAAGGTCGCGAGATCGGCGTTGCTGAGGATGGCCGGGGGCATGCACTTCCCCCAGCCGGTGATGGCTGCGTACGTCATGGATGGCTCCCCTGCGACGGCATCGCGCCGGCCGTCGGCGGCGTCCTGCCTCCGGATGGTCCCGCGTCAGCGGCGCGAGCGCGCGCGTCGGCGGCCGATTACCTGGCCTTGCCGCCCTTCCCCGCGGGCGTCTTCTTCGCCGGTTGCTCGTCTTCCTTCTTGTAGTCGCCGATCACGCCCTTCAGCGGGCACACGGTGACGATCGGGCACTTCTTGCAGCCGGCGGCGATGGCAACGGGGCACAGCGTCATGGTGCTTCTCCCATGGAGGCGAAACGTCCTCCTTGCCGTCATTAAACCGCATTTCTCCCTATGGCGGGAATCCGTCCCCGGTCACGGCTTGCGCTTGAGCAGCGCTTCGAGCCCCGCGAACGGCTTGAACGTCGCCGCCGGCGGGGCGTCGTCGGGCCCGGCGGTGCGGCCCTGGCTGTCGGTGACGCGCGAGTGCTCGTTGTCGTGGCAATAGACGCACAGGAGCTCCCAGTTGCTGCCGTCGGCGGGGTTGTGGTCGTGATTGTGGTCGCGGTGGTGGACGGTCAGCTGCTGCACGTTCGAGCGGTCGAACGTGCGCGCGCAGCGGCCGCAGACCCACGGCAGCAGCGCGAGCGCGCGCTCCCGGTACCCCTGCTCGCGCGCCTCCCGCGCGCGCCGCGCCTCGGCGACGACGCGGTCGAGGCGCGACTCGTTCGGCGGGGGCTTCGCCGGCATCGCCGTCAGCCCCCGTCCGCGGCGCCGCGCCGCCACCGCCGCCAGGCGAGCGCGTAGACGCCGCCGTTGAGCGCGAGCACCGCGATGCCGAGCGCGACCTGCAGCGCCGGCGTCAGCCCGGGCGGGTAGATGAGCGGCACGACGTAGTGCTCGATGAAGCCGCCCGCGTAGCCGGCCTCGCCGGCCTCCCGGCGCAGCGCCTGCTCCCAGGGCGTCAGCGGGCAGATCGTCCCGGTGAATTCGATCCACGCGGCCCAGGCGACGGCCGGCAGGTGCAGCACGGCCCACGCCCGGCGCCACAGGACGAGCAGGCCGCCGCCGCAGACGAAGGCGATGAACGCGAGGTGCGCGCCGACGAGGGCGTCGGCAAGGAGGCGGGGCGACATGGACGCGGCGGGGATCGTGGCGGCGTTCCACCCGCGCGCGGGCCGGGCCGGGCAGCCCCTTTCGTCGCGGCGACGGGCGGTACGGCCGATAATACGCGGTTCCGACCGCGCCGCCATCGCATGTCCGCCCTCGCCCGCATCGCCGTCCTTGCCGTTGCCGCCGCCCTCGCCGGATGCGCCGCCGCGCCGAAGAAGGAGCCCCCGCCCGCCCCCGCGTCCGCCCGCGGCCCCGCCCCGGACGCCCTCCCCGGCGGCGAGCGCGCCCGCGGCGAAGCCCGGCTACTACAAGGACGACGGCCCGGGCGCGAACCCGCCGGCCAACCTCGATGCGGTCCCCGACGCCGTGCCGCGCGTCGAGCCGCTGCACCGCTTCGCCAACCGGCCGTACACGGTGATCGGCCGCGAGTACGTGCCGGCGACGACGCTGCGGCCGTACCGCGAGCGCGGCATCGCGTCGTGGTACGGCCGCAAGTTCCACGGCGAGAAGACCTCGACCGGCGAGACCTACGACATGTACGCGATGACCGCCGCGCACCCGACGCTGCCGCTGCCCTCGTACGCGCGCGTCACCAGCCTCGCGACCGGCAGGTCGGTGATCGTGCGCGTCAACGACCGCGGCCCGTTCCTGCACGACCGCCTGATCGACCTGTCGTACGCGGCCGCGCACCGGATCGGCATCGCGCAGAAGGGCAGCGGCGAGGTCGAGGTCGAGGCGATCCTCCCCGGCCCGCCGCCGCTGATCGCCGCGGCGCCGCTGCCGCCGGTGGAGACGCCGTCCGCGCCCGCGCCGGCCGCCCCGCCGGTGACGACGCTCGCGGGGGCCGCGGCGGGTTCGCCGTGCAGATGGGCGCGTTCGCGAACCACGCCAACGCGCAGAATTTTCTCGAGCACGTGCAGAACCAACTCGCGACCGCGCGGGTCGAACCGAAGATCCGCCAGGTCAACGGCCTGTTCCGCGTCTACGTCGGGCCCTATGCCGACCGGGACGAAGCGCAGCGCGTCGCGCAGCGGCTCGCGGGCGCCTTCGGTCTCGCGACGACGGTTGCGCCGCATTGAGAGCGGATGCGAGGCCGCCCGCGCAACCCGGTGCGCGCGCGGCGTTCGTTATAATCGGCGCGCCGCGGAGAGGCGCCGCGTGAACGGTCCGGGGGCCTGGCTGGCTGCTGCGCCCGATCGCGGTCGCAGCGTCCGCCGGCGCGTCGCATCTTCCTGGGGAACCGCTTGACCCGTCTCGCCGATCTCGCCCGTCTCGCCCGCCCGCTCCTGCCGCTGTTCGCGCTCGCGCTCTTCTTCGCCGTACCGGCACGCGCGCAGCTCTCGATCGAGATCGTCGGCGGCGCGGGAACGACGATCCCGATCGCGATCGTCCCCTTCGACAACGAGAGCAGCTACCCGCTGGGCATCACCGGCGTCGTCGGCGCCGACCTCGCGCGCAGCGGCCTCTTCCGCCTCGTCGACTACGCCGGCATCACGCCGCGCCCGACGCGCGCCGAGGAGGTGAAGGTCGGCGACTGGCGCGCGCGCGGCGCCGACGTCGTCGTCGTCGGCGCGATGCGGGCGCTGGGCGACGGCCGCGTCGAGGTCCGCTTCTCGCTGGTCGACACCGGGCGCCAGGCCGAGCTCGCGGCGATGTCCTACGTCGTCACGCGCGAGCAGTTCCGCGCGACCGCGCACAAGATCGCCGACGTCATCTACGAGAAGCTGACCGGGGATCCCGGCGTGTTCTCCACGCGGATCGCCTACATCACGCGGCAGGGCACGCGCTTCCAGCTGATCGTCGCCGAGGCCGACGGCTTCAACCCGCAGACGGTGGTCACGTCGAACGAGCCGCTGCTGTCGCCGGCGTGGTCGCCGGACGGCAACCGGCTCGCCTACGTGTCGCTGGAGAACAAGAAGCCGATCGTCTACATCCAGTCGCTGGCGACGGGCGCGCGGACCGTGCTCGCGAACTTCCGCGGCAGCAACAGCGCCCCGGCGTGGGCGCCCGACGGCCGCCGGCTCGCGGTCACGCTGACCAAGGACGGCGGCTCGCAGATCTTCCTGATCAACGCCGACGGCAGCGGCGTGCAGCGGCTGCTCACGTCGCCGGGCATCGACACCGAGGCCAGCTTCACGCCGGACGGGCAGTCGCTGCTGTTCACGTCCGACCGCGGCGGCACGCCGCAGATCTACCGGCTCAACCTCGGCACCAAGGCGGTCGAGCGGCTCACCTTCGACGGCAGCTACAACGTGTCGCCGCGCGCGACGCCCGACGGCAAGGGCTTCGTCTTCGTGCGCCGCGACGGCGGCCGCTTCAACCTCGCGATCCAGGACTACGCGACGCGGCAGGTGCAGGTGCTGACGTCGGGCTCGCTCGACGAGAGCCCCAGCGTGTCGCCGAATTCGCGCCTCATCCTCTACGCGGCGGCGGAAGGGGGGCGTGGTATATTGGCCGCCGTATCTTCCGACGGCCGCGTGAAGCAGCGGGTCGTCGCGCCCGCTGCCGACATTCGCGAGCCCGCCTGGGGCCCGCTCCCGCGCTGATCGCACCGCGCCCCGGACAGCACACCACCAAGGAGACAAGCATGCGCAAATGGATCATCGCGGCGCTGGTCGCGGCATTCGTCGTTGCCGGATGCAAGAGCACCGACACGCAGGAGGCCGCGCCGGTCGAGGAAGGAACGAGCGCCACGGCCGCCGCGGGCGGCGCCGGCGGCGCGACGACCAGCGGCGTCGGCGCCGGCGGCGTCACCGGCACGAACGTCGGGCCGGCGGGCGGGAGCGCGACGGTCCCGCCGCGGACCGGCGTCTACCTCAAGCGGATCGTGCTGTTCGACTTCGACAGCTTCGTCGTCAAGGACGAGTACCGGTCGACGGTCGAGGCGCACGCGAAGTTCCTGCAGGCGAACAAGTCGGCGCGCATCGCGCTGCAGGGCCACGCCGACGAGCGGGGCAGCCGCGAATACAACATCGCGCTCGGCCAGAAGCGCGCCGACGCGGTGAAGAAGGTGATGCAGCTCTACGGCGCGGGCGAGGCCCAGATCGAGACGGTGAGCTTCGGCAAGGAGAAGCCGCGCGCCGAAGGGCACGACGAGTCGGCGTGGGCGCAGAACCGCCGCGTCGAGATCGTCTACGTCGGCGAGTGATCGCGCCTGTGACGCCGGTGCCGGTCGCCGTCCGCGCGCTGGCGGCGGCGCTGGCCCTCGCCGCGCTCGCCGCCGTTCCGGCGCGTGCCGCGCTGTTCGACGACGAGGAGGCGCGCAAGCGCGTCGAGGCGACCAACCAGCGCCTGACGCAGATCCAGCGGCAGCTCGACGAGCGCATCGCGTCGCTCGAGACGCAGCTGAAGAGCCAGGGCCTGGTCGAGCTCTTCAACCAGGTGGAGCTGCTGAAGGCCGACGCCGCGCGGCTGCGCGGCCAGTACGAGGTGCTCGCGCACGAGCTCGACGAGACGCAGAAGCGGCAGCGCGACCTCTACGTCGACCTCGATACGCGCGTGCGCAGGCTCGAAGCCGGGCCGGCGGCGGCCGCGCCGTCGGCGCCTGCCGCGCCGGGGGCGACCGGGCTGCCCGCGCCCGCAGCCGCGCCGGCCGGCGCCTTCGGACCCGCGCCCGCGCCGGGCGCTCCCGCCGTTCCCGCTCCACAGCCGGCCGCGCCCCCCGCCGGGGCGGCCGGCGCCGGACCCGCCGCCGGCGCGCCCGCGCCGGCCGCCGCGCGTCCGGGAGCCGCTCCCGCCGATGCCGCGACCGCCGAGCAGCGCGCCTACGACGCGGCGCTCGACCTCTTCAAGGCCGGCAACTACGCGGGCGCCGTCAACGGCTTCACCGCGTTCGTGAAGGCGTATCCGAAGAGCCCGCTCGCGCCGTCGGCGCAGTACTGGGTCGGCAACGCGCAGTTCGCGCAGCGCGACTTCCGCGGCGCGATCGCCGCGCAGCGGCAGCTCGTCGCCGCCTACCCGGACAGCGCGAAGGTTCCCGACGCCCTGCTCAACATCGCGAC
The DNA here is from genome assembly GCA_963832705.1 of uncultured beta proteobacterium. Classification (GTDB taxonomy): domain Bacteria; phylum Pseudomonadota; class Gammaproteobacteria; order Burkholderiales; family Casimicrobiaceae; genus CAIWHR01. Next base: position 59,556 of record CAWHVP010000014.1, read on the forward strand.
CTCGCAGTTCGAGCTGGGCGATGCGGCCGGCGCGCGCAAGACGCTGAACGACATCGTCGCCAAGTACCCGCAGTCCGATGCCGCGGCCAAGGCGCGCGCCCGACTCGGCGCCCGCTGACGGGAGCGCGCCGCCGCCGCCCGCCGCGCGCTTCGCGCCACGACTGGTCGCGTGGCAGCGCACGCACGGCCGCCACGACCTGCCCTGGCAGAACACGCGCGACGCGTACCGGATCTGGCTGTCCGAGGTCATGCTGCAGCAGACGCAGGTGACGACGGTGATCCCGTACTACGAGCGCTTCACCGCGACCTTTCCCGACGTCGCGACGCTCGCCGCGGCGCCCCTGGCGCGCGTGCTCGAGCACTGGAGCGGCCTCGGCTACTACCGGCGCGCGCATCACCTGCACGCGGCGGCACGCGCCGTCGTCGCCGGGCACGGCGGCGCGTTCCCGACCGATGCGGCGCTGCTCGCGACGCTCCCCGGCATCGGCCGTTCGACGGCCGCCGCGATCGCCACGTTCGCCGGCGGCGCGCCGGCGCCGATCCTCGACGGCAACGTCAAGCGCGTGCTCGCGCGCCACCGCGGCATCGACGGCTACCCGGGCGACGCGGCCGTCGAGAAGGCGCTGTGGGCGATCGCCGAGGCGGCGCTGCCGGCGAAGGACGCGATCGCCTACACGCAGGGCCTGATGGACCTCGGCGCGACCGTCTGCACGAAGCGCGAGCCGCGCTGCGACGCGTGCCCGGTCGCCGCCGATTGCGTCGCGCGCGCGACCGGGCGCACCGCCGTGCTGCCGGCGCCGAGGCCGCGCAAGCCGTTGCCGCTGCGCACGGTCCGCATGCTGGTCATCGAGCGCGCCGGCGAGATCCTGCTCGAGCGGCGCAACGCCACCGGCATCTGGGCCGGGCTGTGGAGCCTGCCCGAGTTGGCGCCCGAGGACGACGTGGTCGCGCACTGCCGCGGCCGCTTCGGCGCCGACGTCGCGCCCGGCGCGGAGCTGCCGCCGATCGCGCACGGCTTCACGCATTACCGGCTGACGATCCTGCCGCAGCGCATCGCCGCGCGCTCGTGGCCGCCGCGCGCCGAAGCGCCCGGACGGCTGTGGCTGACGCGCGACGACGCGCTGCACGCCGCGCTGCCCGCGCCGGTCAGGCGGCTGCTGCAGTCGCTGTCGCCTTCCGGGGAGTAGCTCCGGTCGGCAATGCTCTCTGTGCTGGCGCGGCGTGCGCTGGCGTGCTGGCGGGGCGTGCGCTGGCGTGGCGGGGGCTGCCGGGTGCGGGCTTCGGGTGCCGCCAAGCTTGTCGGGTCGGCGCGAGTGGCACGGCCCGGGCGGCCAAAACACGGCCACCCGGACCGAGCCTCACGCGCCACCCCGACGGCGGCACAGGCGCCCGCACCCGGCAGCCCCCGCCACGCCGGGACGGTGGCGTGCGGGGCGCCGTCGATCCTGCGAGTCGGCGAAGAAGCTACTTCTCGGCGGGGCGTGCGGCGCGCGGATCCTCGGCCAGCAGGCGCTCGGGATCGAGGTCGGGATGCGCGGCGCGGAATGCCGCGATCTCCTTCGCGGCCTCCTCGGTCCTGCCCTCGGCGCGCAGCCTGCGGATCAGCGCGATCCAGTCGGGCACGGACAGCGGCGCAGGCGCTGCGGAGCGCTCGGACTTCGCGGCCCCCGCCATCGCGGCGGCACTCTGGCGGGCGGGCGAGGGCGCGGCCGACAACTCGGCGGCACGCTTTGCCATCGGTGCCGTGCCGCCTGCCGGGAAGGGCTCCGCAACCTGATCGCGTATCGCCGCGGCATCGCGCGGCGGTGCGGGCGCGGGGGCCGGCGGTGGGTGTGACGGGGCAGGCGCCGCCGCCGGGGCCGGCGCGAGCGCGGCAGTCGGCGGTGCCGCAGGCGATGGCGCTGCGGCGATCGCCTCGACGCGCGGCGCCGGTGGCGGCGCCACGCCGGGCGATCGTACCGGCGGTGCGTCCTCTTGCGGTCCGACCTTCTGCGGTCCGACCGGCGGCGGCGCAACCGGCGATGGCTCGACCGGCGATGGCGCACCCGGCGACGGCACGGCCTGCGAAGGCGCAACCTGCGCCGGCGCGACCGCAGCGGCCGAGCGCTCGCGCTGCACGTTCGCGTCCTGCTTCGGGCAAAATCCCGCCGGCATGTCGCTGACCACCGCGGGACCGCCCGCTGGCAGGTCGCGGCCCGCGTCCGGCCCGATCACCTGCAGCACGCCGACCGCGACCGCGCCGATGGTCGCCGCGGCGGCGAGCGGCCACCACCAGCGCTCGGGGCGCGTGGCTTCGCGCACGTCCGCCGGCCGCGGTCCCGCCGCCACCGCGCGCCGCGCCGCCGCGCGGATCGCGGCATCGAGGCCGGCCGGCGGCTCCTCGCGCGATGCCGCGCGCCACGCCGCGTCGAACTTCGCGTCGTCCGGCAGGGACGTCGGGTGGTCGGGCCGGTCGCTCGTCATCGCAGGTCCCCCAAGGCCGCGCGCAGCTTCGTGAGCGCGTAGCGGATGCGGCTTTTCACCGTTTCGATGCCCTCGCCGGTCAGCGCGGCGATGTCCGCGAGCGCGAGCCCGCCCTCCTGGTGCAGCAGGAACGCGTCGCGCTGCGCCGCGGGGAGCCGGGCGAGCGCGGCGTCGAGGCGCGCCGCGGTCTCGCGCGCGCCGGCGCGCACGTCGGGCTCGTCGGTGCGCGGTCCGGGCACGGCATCGAGCGGATCGTCGTCGTCCTCCTCCGAACCCGTCGCGACGAGCGCAACGCTGCCGCTCGCGCGCCAGTGATCGACGAGCCGGTTGTGCGCGATCCGGTAGAGCCAGGTCGTGAACTTCGCCGAGGGCGCGTACGCCGCGCGGGCACGGATCACGTTCATCCACACGTCCTGGAACAGTTCGTCCGCGGTCGCCGGCACGCCGCAGTGGCGCAGCAGGTATCGGTAGACGCCGCCGCGGTGCCGCGCGTACAGCGCATCGAACGCGGCGGCGTCGCCGGCCGCGTACGCGAGCATCAGCGCCGCGTCCGGGTCGGCGATCGGAAACGGCGTCGGCAGGTGCGCGCGCGGCCATCGCCTCCGAGTATGCGAGCGGCCCGCGCGCCGCGCAACGAACGCCCTGCGGCTTCACCTCGGCGGCGGATCCGGCACGAACCGCGGCGTCCACGCGGGGAACGGATTGGGCGAGCGCGATGCGACCGGTGGCGGCAGCACGCCCATCGCGACCAGGTTCTCGCGCCGATCGTAGTGGATGGCGAGCATCTCGCCCGGCGTGTCGCTGGCGCGCTCGAAGCGGACCATCCGCGTCGGCGAGTCCTCGGTGCGGCCGTGGCCGGTGCCGATCTTCGCCAGCGGGGCCGCGGCCGCGGGCGCAGGGGCGGCCTGGTCGCGCGCGGCCGATCCGACGCTCTCGGCGCGGCTCGCCCCGGCCGCCGCGGCTTCCTTCGCCGGCGCCGGTGCGGCCGCACCGGGCGCCGCGTCGATGATCGACGACCGTTCGCGCCACGCGATCGGCGGCCGCTTCTCGGGGAAGAGCGCGACGCCGACGACGCCGACGTTCTCCGGTCGGCCGGTGCGCGCCGCGTAGGCGTCGGGCAGCTCGGTGAAGTAGAACGACGCGGTGTGCGCGAGGTTCTTGCGCCAGCCGGTGATCGACGTGCACTCGTACGGGCTCAGCACGTAGCCCGACTGCTGCGGCGACGCGGTGTCGCCGGTGACGACGTTGACGCCGTCGACGCTGATCACCGCGAGCATCCGGCCGCCGGTCGAGTTGCAGACGCGCACCGCGTACTCCTGCCCCGGCGTGCCGACGACCCAGCGGCGTCCGCCGTGCGGGTGGACGGGCAGCACGCCGCCGTCGCCGCGACCGACGAGATCGAGGCTGCCCAGGCTGCCGGCCCCGGCCGACGGCGGCGTCGCGACGCAGCCCGTGGCGAGCGCGGCCAGCAGCGCCAGTGTGAGCGCTCGCTTTCCTTGTATGGCTTGTGCAGCATGCTTCGGCTGATGGGTGCCGTATCCGTTCGTCGTCATTTGCGTCTCCGCAGAGGGTGGTCGAACCGGCGAGAGCGATCGCCTCGTCCAATGACTGTAAACGAGCGTCGGCGCGTTACGGGGTTAACGCCTGGCGTGCGACAATTCCGTGCATGTCCTCCGATCCCGTCCCACCTGCCCGCGCTGGTCTGCGGCCTCGCCTTCGTGCTCGGGGCGGGCTTCGGCGCGGTCGCCCACCGCGCCAACTTCTGCACGATGGGCGCGGTCGCCGACATCGTGACCTTCGGCGACTGGCGGCGCATGCGGATGTGGCTGCTCGCGATCGCCGTGGCCATCGCCGGCGTCGCGGCGCTGCAGGCCGCCGGGCAGATCGATCTCGCGAAATCGATCTACACCGGCGCCGCGTGCCCTGGCTGTCGATGCTGGTCGGCGGGCTGCCGTTCGGCTTCGGGATGATGCTGGGCTCGGGCTGCGGCAACAAGACGCTGGTCCGGCTGGGCGGCGGCAACCTGAAGTCGCTGGTGGTGCTCGTGTTCATCGCGATCTCCGCGTACATGACGCTGCGCGGCGTGTTCGCGCCGTGGCGCGCGAACGGGCTCGATCCGGTGCGCTTCGATCTCTCCGCGCTCGGCGCCGCGACGTCGGACCTGCCGACGCTCGCTGACCGCGCTGGGCGCCGGCGCCGCGGCCAAGCTCTGGCTGCCGCTCGTCGTGGCGGCCGGCGCTGGCCGCGTGGGTGTTCGCCGACCGCGGCTTTCGCGCGACGCCCGCGAATGATCGTCGGCGGCATCGTCGATCGGCGCGCTCGTCGTCGCCGGCTGGTACGTGTCGGGCCACCTCGGCTACCTCGCCGAGGACCCCGCCACGCTGGAGGAGAAATTCTTCGCCACCAATTCGGGCCGCGCCGAGTCGTTCTCGTTCATCGGGCCGGTCGCGTACCTGCTCGAGCTGCTGCTGTTCTGGACCGATGCGACGCGCGTCGCTGACCTTCGGCATCGCCGCGCTCCTCGGCGTGATCGTCGGCTCGGCGGCGATGGCGCTCGCCACGCGCACGTTCCGCTGGGAGGGATTCGCGTCGGTCGAGGACATCGCCAACCACGTCGTCGGCGGGATCCTGATGGGATTCGGCGGCGTCACCGCGCTGGGATGCACGATCGGACAGGGGCTCACCGGCATCTCGACGCTCGCGGCCGGCTCGTTCGTCGCGCTGGCCGCGATCATCGCCGGCGCGGTCGCGGCGATGAAGTTCCAGCTCTGGCGGCTGGAGCGCGCGGCCTGAAACGCGACGCCGGCGCCCGCCGGCAGCGCATAATCCCGGTGTCCATGATCATCTTCGAGCTCGGCTGCGGAAAGGGGCATCGCTTCGAGGGCTGGTTCGCCTCGAAGGACGATTTCATCCGCCAGTCCGACGCGCGGATGGTCCGCTGCCCGGTGTGCGACGACGCGAAGGTCGCCATCGTGCCGTCGGCCAAGGTGCAGGTCGGCAAGCCGGCCGCGGCGCCCGCGCCGGCGACGGCGCCCGCAGCCGAGCGCCGAATCCGCGGGCGGCGACGCCGTGATGGGCCTGCCGCCCGAGCTCGTGCGCAAGCTGCGCGAGGTCATCAAGGCCGCCGAAGACGTCGGCCGCCGCTTCCCCGACGAGGCGCGCAAGATCCACTACGACGAGGCGCCGGCCCGCGCCATCCGCGGCCAGGCCACGCCCGACGAGGCCGCGGCGCTGCAGGACGAGGGGATCGAGGTCGCGACGCTGCCGCCGTTCCTCACCCGCGACACGCACTGAATCGGGGCCCGGGCGGCGGGCCCGATCGACTATAATTTCGGGTTCGGTCCGGGGGGCGTTAGCTCAGTTGGTAGAGCAGCGGACTTTTAATCCGTTGGTCACTGGTTCAAGTCCAGTACGCCCTACCAGTAATCCATTCCCGTCGGCGCGGCGACCGCTACGGTGGAGCAGCCGCGCCGGCCTCGAGTCACCGCGGTATCAGTCCGACGACTTCCCCTGACAGGCTGCACCCGGTCTCGGGATTCTGCAGCGTCACGCGCGCCATGAACATGAAAGGTTGATTGTTCATCTGGAACATCAGGGCGTTGCCGCTTTCGCCGTTGGTGCAGCTGAAAGTCCCGCCGATCTGGCCCATTCGGCCGAGCTGCGAATACGTGCCATTGACGGAGCAGGTGCCGCCCCCGCTCGATGGGGAGCGTGAGGAAGGCCAGCGTGTCATCCTGCACGATGGTCACCTGGCCGGAAGTCGATGCCGTCACGTTCTTGGCCGTATCGGCGCAGCCGCTGATGGTATAGGTCATCGCGCCGAGGTACGTGCCGCCGAAGTTGTCGCGGGTGAGCGACTGCCGTTGAACAGGCGTACTCACGGTCACGCCATCGACCGAATAGGTCAGCTGGCCGGTCGTCACGCTGGTGAGCGCGAAGGTCATGGTCCCCACTTTCCTCTGGGTGACCGCAGCGTTGTTCCATGGCCCGCCGAAATAGGGTCCGGTATTGATGTAGGTCGAGCCGGTAAACGTGTAGCTCGCCCCGGCAGCCAGCTCTCCGGTAATCCAGATCGGCTTCCCGTCCGCGCCATAGGTGAAGATGGTTGCGAACACGAAGGTCCCGGTATTGACCAGCTGCATGCCCCAGCCGCTTTGCGCGGGGTTCCACCAGATGTCCGAAAGATCGGTATTGAGCTTCGTTGCTGCAGCGCTGCCGACGATGGCGAAGCTCATGGCCGCGAGCGGCGACGATCGCGAAGGGCCGGCCGGCACCATCCCTTGATCAGTTTCATGACTCTTCTCCCTGGATTTCCTGCGAACGAAGCCCGCAAGTCTAGCTGAACTCGCCGGCGGCGAAACGCTTCGCATTGGCGATCGGCATCGACCGCGCCCGCCGTCCGCGCTGCGGCTGACCTCGTCGATCTGGCGCATGCGCTCCGCCTCGGACTGGTTCGGCGTAGCAGACCATCTCCGGGATCGACGAGCCCATCCGGTAGCTCCGCTTGCACACCGGGGCCGCGGCCTCCGAACGGTTCGGCGATGCGCACCGCGATGCTAGCAGTCGCGCGCGGGCGGGGCATCGCGGCCGGCACCGGGAGCGTCGCGGGGACGCTGCCCCAGGATCGTGCCGATCGGCGGAACCCGCGAAGTGTCGCTACAATGCCGGACACCATGGCGCCGAGCCTGTAGTTCCGGCGCCGCGACGACATCAGCGCAACGCGGGCCGGCAGCGCGGTTCGCAGGGGGATACCGATGCTTCCTTTCCGCAGGCGAAAGGTCGAGCAGGAAAAGTTCGACCAGATCCGTCGGCTGGGCTTGTTCGCCACGCTCCTGCCCAAGGAGCTGAGGGTCGTCCACGGCCTGCTGCACGAGCGGCGCTACAGCAAGGGCGAGGTGATCTTCGACGAGGGCGAGGAGGGCCAGGCGCTCTACATCGTGTTCGAGGGCCAGGTCCTCATCTGCCGCCAGAGCCGCGTCCGGGACCCAGCGCATCGCCGACGTCCACGCGGGCGCGATGTTCGGCGAGCTCGCGCTGCTCGACGGCTCGCCGCGTTCGGCGCAGGCGCGCGCGGCCGAGGATTCCGTGCTGGCCGCGCTCGCCCGCGCCGACTTCAACAGCCTGGTCGAGACGCACGGCGCGATCGCCTCCAAGATCGCGCTGCAGCTCGCGCGGGGGCTGGGACAGAAGCTGCGCGAGCATTTCGTGGCGATGGACGCGCGTCCGCTGTGAACGGCACCTACCTCGCCTCGGGGCCGCTGGTCTGGATCGCGACGATCGCGATCACGACGGTGCTGCTCGCCGCCTCGGTCCACGCTCTTTTCCTGGTGGTCCCGTTCCTGATCGCGATCATCCTGAACTACATGCTGGCGCCGGTGGTGCGCAGCCTCGAGATGCGGGGGGTGAGCCGCGAGGCCGCGGCGGCGCTGGTCGCCGGGGGCGTCACGCTGGTCGCCATCGCCCTGATGATCCCGGCGACGTCGTGGCTGGTCGGCCAGGCGGTCTCGGGCGAGGAGGCGATGGGCCGCTACCTCGAAGGCGGACGCGTGCTGATCGACCGGACGCTGACCACGCTGGAAAAGGAGTTCCGCTTCCTGCAGCGGATGGACTTCAAGGCCGAAGTCGGCCGGAAGGCCGACGAGTTCGGCAGCACGTTCATCAAGGTGCAGCTCGCGCAGATGCTGCTGAAGGCCGCGGCGCAGCTGCCGGCGCTGCTGCTCGCGCCGTTCCTCGCCTTCTTCCTGCTGCGCGACGGGCACAAGTTCCTGCGCATGATCGTCAGCGTCGTGCCGAACGCGTTCTTCGAGCGCACCGTCTACATGTTCGACAGCGTCCACCAGAAGGCCCGCAGCTACTTCCAGGGGCTGCTGAAGCTCGCCGCCGTCGACGCGGTGCTCTACACGATCGGCCTGTGGCTGATCGGCATCTCCGGCGCGCCGATCCTCGGCATCGTGGCGGCGCTGATGTCCTGGATTCCGGTGGTCGGGACCGCGATCGCGTGCGTGATGATCGTGCTGGCGGCGGCCGCGGCGTTTCCGAGCGATCCGTGGGTCGTCTACGCGGCGATCACCATGTTCCTGGTCGTGCGCATGCTCGACACCTTCATCATCATGCCGATGACCGTCGGCCGCAGCATCCAGATCCACCCGCTGCCCACCGTGCTGATGCTGTTCATCGGCGGCACCGTCGCCGGCGTGCCCGGGCTGATCCTCGCGCTGCCGCTCGCGGCGGTGGTCAGCACGATCGTGGGCACGATCGGCGCGGTCATCGACGCCCCGCGGCTGCGCGCCCGGCATCGCTTCGCCAAGGTGCTGGAGTCGAGGCGCATCAACATCGACCTGCAGCCATAGGCGCCGGCGGGCGGCCAGCCATATCCGATCGTTTCACTCGCTGCGCGCGGCCGTTATCGGGTCGCACCTAGCCTTCGCCGCGCCGGAAGCGAATGGCGTTGCCGTAGCACAGCACCGCCGGCTCGGCGCCCGCGTTGCCGCCGCGACGGTTCTGGTCCAGGCACACGACGTTGACGAGCCCCTCCGCGCCCACGCGCGCCGCCTCGGTCCGCAGCGCGGCGATGGCGTCGGTCTCGGTCGGATAGGTCGGGACGCGGAAGGCGGACTGCCAGGAATCCACCCAGATGTACCGGACCACGTCGTAGCGCTTGTCGGCGAGCTGGCTCATCCGGTAGACGGTGACGTCGGCGGCGCGGCGCTCGACGTCGGAGCGACGGCGTGCTCGCGCAGCCGGCGAGCACGCATGCGGCGACGGCGGCCAGGGTCGATGCGGCGGAGCTTCGAATCTTCATGTCGGTACCTGCCGGTTGCGGACGCGATGGGGATGGCGGCGATTATAGAGCCCGATCCGGGGTCCGCAGGCGCGATCCCGGCCGGCACGCGCGGGAAAACACGTAGAATCGGCGGCTTTCCCGCCGAACGACGGCGCAGCAGGCGTCAACCGTGCCTTCCGATCCTCTCCCGTTGATACCGAACGACGGTACGCTCGCGGACGCCGTCGACCTGTCCGCCCTGGAGGCGGCGACCAGCGCGCTGCGCGAGCGGGAGCAGCTGTTTCGCGACCTGGCCGAGCGCATCGACGAAGTGTTCTACGTCTTCGATCCGGTCGCCTCGCGGATGAAGTACATCTCGCCCTCGTACGAGCGCGTCTGGGGCCGTCCCGTCGCCGAGCTCTACGCCCGGCCGTTCTCGTTCCTCGAGGCCATCGTGCCCGAGGACCGGCCCCGGATGCGGGCGAGCATGCAGGCCCACGTCGAGGGCGTCGTCACGCGGGACGAATACCGGATCACGCGGCCCGACGGCAGCGAGGCGTGGATCTGGGACCAGGGCTTCCCCGTGCGCGACGAGCGCGGCACGATCACCCGCGTCGTCGGCATTGCGCTCGACATCACCGAGCGCAAGGCGGCCGAGGCGGCGCTGGAGGCGGCGAAGCACGCCGCGGCCGCCGCCGATGCGGCGAAGAGCCGGTTCCTCGCCCAGATGAGCCACGAGATCCGCACGCCGATGAACGTCGTCCTCGGTCTCGCCCAGTACCTCCAGCAGGAGCCGCTGACGCCCGACCAGGCGGACGTCGTGCGCAGGATCCGCGACGCGGGCGACTCGCTGCTGGCGATCATCAACGACATCCTCGACTTCTCGAAGATCGAGGCGGGGCAGCTGCGGATGGAGCGCCGGCCCTTCCTGCTCGCGGCGCCGCTCGACCGGGCCGCCACGCTGCTGCACCGGGCGGCGCAGAAGAAGGGGCTGCGGCTCGCGGTCCGGCATCCGCCCGGCGATCAGGGGTGGCTGCTGGGCGACGCGCTGCGGCTGGAGCAGGTGCTCGTCAACCTGGTCGGCAACGCGATCAAGTTCACCGACCGCGGCGGCGTCGACGTCGAGGCGGCCGTCGTGCAGTCGACGGAAGCCGCGTTGCGCCTGCGCTTCGAGGTGCGCGACACCGGCATCGGCATCGCGCAGGAGGTGCTGCCGAAGCTGTTCGAGCCGTTCACCCAGGCCGACTCCGGCATCGCGCGCCGCTTCGGCGGGACCGGGCTCGGCCTCGCGATCAGCAAGCGCATCGTCGAGCAGATGGGCGGCGAGCTGGGCGCGACCAGCACCGTCGGCGTCGGCAGCACGTTCTGGTTCGAGGTGCCCTTCGACCGCGACGGCGACCGGGCCGAGGCTGCCGCGACGACCGACGGCGGCCGACGCCGCGCACCGCGCCGACCTCGCCGGACTGCGGGTGCTCGTCGTCGACGACAACCGCATGAACCTGTTCGTCGTCGAGCGGATCCTGAAGCGGGAGCAGGCGACGGTGACGCTCGCCGCCGACGGCCGGCAGGCGCTGCAGATCCTGGAGGCGCAGCCGCGCGGCTTCGACGTCGTGCTGATGGACATCCAGATGCCGGAGATGGACGGGCTCACCGCGACGCGCGCCATCCGCGCCGATCCCGAGCTCGCGGGCCTTCCCGTCATCGCGCTGACCGCGGGCGTGCTCGACGACGAGCGCGAAGCGGCACTGGCGGCGGGCGTGGACGCCATCGTCGCCAAGCCGCTCGACGTCAGGCAGCTGGCCGCGGCGCTGTCGCCGCTGCCGCGCGCGCGGCCCGCCGGCTGAGTTCGCGCGGGCTGCGGCGCTTCACGCCCCGAGCCCTGCCCGGGGTCGGCATCCCTGGCGGCAACCGCGAGCGCCTAGAAGGGGATGATGCCGTCGCTGATGGCCCGCGCGACGGCTTCCTGGCGGTTCTTCGCCCCGCACTTGCGGATCGCCCGCTCGATGTGGGCGTTCACCGTCCGCTCGCTGATGCCGAGCTTGTCGGCGATCGCGCGCGACGTGGCGCCGCGTGCCGCGAGCGTCAGGCACTCGAGCTCGCGCGCGCTCAGCGGCCGCTTCGCTTCGCGCGCTTCGTCGCCGGTCAGGGCCGCGCCGGGAAGCAGCCGGTAGCCGTACGCCCCGATCGCCCACAGGTCGCCCATCGCCCGGGCGATCGCCTGCCGGCGGGCGCCGTCGACCACCGTCAGCGAGGACACGACGGAGAAGAACTCGACGTGGGCCGGGTCCGGCTGGTTCATCACCATCGTGACCCCGGAGCAGACGCCGAACGTCGCCGCCGCGTCGAAGAACTCGCGCAGCTCCGGCGTATCGGGGTAGCGCGACCGCTCCCAGACCTCGGGGATCGCCGAGCGCGCCGCCGCGCGCGGCCGCGGGTCGATTTCCGCGTAGCGGCGCTCCCGGTAAAGCTCGATCCACGGCGCGGGGACGTTCCCCCACGACGTGAAGCTGGCGCCCGGGCGGCCCGTGTCCCGAGGGCTGCGCACGAAGGAGAACCACTCGAACCCGAGCGAGCGCACGGCGGCGGCGATCGCCTCCTTGACGTTGCGGCGCTCGCGCGCGGCGGCGACCACCGGCCAGACCGCCGCGGGAACGTCGGTCGCCGACAGCCAGTGGCCGGGGGGGAGGGCGTCTGCGTCGTCGTCTTTCATGCGCTGGGACGGGAAGGTCGGTGTTCTTGATGCCGCTTCGATTGGGGGAGCGGCTTTGCACCTTCCTTTACGTGGTTGCCCCCGAGTCCGCAATCGCTAGATTTGCCAATGGTGACGACCTGCCGCGCAGGCGCCGGTCGCCGGCACGGCCCGGCGCGTTCGTCAGCCTCGGCGCAAGGTCTCGGGCGTTCAACGCACAGCCCCCTATGCCATCGGAAGGGCTGCAGCGACCGCGGCTTCCATGCGCCGTCGACTTCGGGCAAAATAGCGGGCTGGCGGGCCGTTAGCTCAGCTGGTAGAGCAGCGGACTCTTAATCCGTTGGTCGTAGGTTCGATCCCTACACGGCCTACCAAAAGTTTCAAGCACTTAGCCTCGACTTCGGTCGGGGCTTTTTGCTTTCTGGGGAGTCCGCAGGTCGGTATAGGGGCGGTATCAGGAACCTGCAGCGACCGACCCTGCCGTGGACATTCCCTCTGGGTAATCGGTGTTACACGCCGCCTACTGCGAGAGACTTTCCATCCGGCGACACAAGGGTACGTTCAACATCCACGGCTGGGATATTGCTCAGCAACTTCCAGCAGGTACACGAGGGTCTAAACCACCTCCCGTGGTCCCATATTTCGGCGTTCGGTCTCATTAACCAATAAGCTCAAGAAATTGATCAGAGAATTGCCGCTGCACGCTATATGGCTGGCGACTGATTGGGCCACCACAACTGGCAACTGGTGCGGTCGGCGAACAGGCCGAGCTGGCATTCCTTGATCCGGTCGCCTCATGCGACAGCCCGCCGTGCAGCTTCAGCCTCAATACGTCCTTGATCATGCGTATGTCCATCGACGGCGGGGGCATGCTCGCTCCGGCAAAAAGCCGGGAGCCTACCGTCCCGCGGTTGGGTCATACGCAACCCGCAATCCCTTCGACACCCCTGTTGGTCACGTTTCCGGACCGGTTGGTTATGATCCCGAAATCGTCGGTCACGATCCCGGACCGAGCGGTCCTCATCGTCCGGAATACGCAGGCGCGCGGATGGAAGCCGGAAAAGACAATTGACGACACTATAGGGCCCCAAGTGTTCGGCTTCAGACGTGAGACTTACGCCCGGTTCCACAAGCGCAGTTCCCATTCGGCGAGCGACATGGGGTCGAGGCGTCCTACTGCTCCAATGGGCAATAAACGGCCGGACCCCTGAGTCCCCGGTTTTCAAATATCTGCAAATGGGGTGCAGCCCCCCGATTTTTGTGGACCTTCGATTGTAAGGGCTACTCCTCGGCGTCCTCGATAGCCTCAGGCACGTAGATGCCACGGAGAGGCAGCAAGGTCAGGGCAGACGCCAGAGAACGCGGATCACCGACGAGGTCTCCGCTCGGGGACTGGCCGGGGTTTGCAGTTAACGGCAGATCGCCCCGAGGCCAAGTTTCGACCGCGGCAGGCCCGGAGCGTGTAATCATCGCGTGATCGGGGGAGGACAAGCCCGTGCGCTCGATAGCGGCGGCGTTATTGGTGGCCTTGGCGTGCATCGCGCCACCCGTGGCCGCAAGGAGCGGCGGCAGTTCCTACTCTAGCGTTGGCTTCCCATAGCGGATCGCACTCACTTTTGGGTCGCACAGCAGCGTTCTCACTCGGCGGGAAGTTCGCGATAGCAGCAGTTCACATTTGTATCTGCTCGCACAACAAGGCGGTGCCACGGGTTCACCGCGACTCCCACGGCAAGATCGCACGCAGCGAGAAGGCCAAGAACGAGTTCAAGCACTCGCACCCCTGCCCATCCACCGGCAAGTCGAGCGGCGCGTGCCCCGGCTACGTGATCGACCACATCACGCCGCTGAAACGCGGGGCAGCGGACGACTAGCCAACATGCAGTGGCAATCCGACGCAGCAACGAAGCAGAAGGACAAATGGGAGTGATCTCATCAAGCACTGAGGCTAAATGGGGGGCAACATGCAAGGATCCCAAACTCTTCTCTTGGGTACGCTCCTTGTGCTGAACCTTGATGCAGGTGCCCAACAGGTATTCAAGTGCAAGGCGCCCGACAACAAGATTACATACTCAAGTACGCCATGTACCGGCAACTCTTCCGGAGGAGAGGTAAACCTTCAAAACAATACGATTGATACACAAGCTCTTAGGCAGGGCCAGCTCCGAAGTCAAGGAAGCGGACCAAACTATGGCGCACCGCCAAGCTACTCGGGCGGCGTAGCGTCAACCGCTCCGAGTCCTGAGTGTGCAAACGTTCGTCAGCAGTATGAGTTTGAACTCCGAAGGTCTGGCGTTACCGATACGGCGGGAGTCATGCCAGTTAATGATCTTGGTAGAGCGGTAACAAGATTATGTGGTTCCACGGTCAGCTATGGTCCGACAGGCGGATACTCGCCCGGCGTTATATTGAGGGCCGGACTCAGTGTGCAAACGTTTGTCTACAGATGAGTTCACTCGAAGGTCTGGCGTTACCGATACGGCAGGGCAGTCGCGTTGGGTTAACGATCTCGGTAGAGCCGTAACCGAGCTGTGTGGCCCCAGCACCACGCGGCATGACCCCGCGAGTCAGCGCGAACAGGGACCTTCGACCTCGATGCGGAACTCAAGATCTGGATCACCGGGACGCCAACGCCGATTCAGAAGCAGTTCAACAAGAAACTTAGCGTCTATGAGGTTCAGGCGGTCCTTGCGAGCTATGTCCTGAAGTAGCGGTAAAGCCAGGACTGACCTGCTCGGCTTCTTCGGACACCTGATTTCTGGAAAGAGGGCTTCTCTCCAGAAGGAAGGGTCGATTCATCCCGACCCGCGTTGCCCTGACTTGCTTGCGCGCCTTCTTTCCTACGGAGCGTTCGGAGCGTCAACCGTGACCACCACGCCGCGCGACTGCGCCGGCCGGCCGGCCTCGTCCACCGCCCCGATGAGGATCTCCGCTTCGTCCGGGCCCTTGCACGAATGGAAGGTGAAGGACACGCGGGCGCCGCTCGACACCCATCCCTCCTTCGGGTCGACCGAGCCGCACCGCGCATTGCGGGTGAGCGTGGCGGTCCATTTCAGCTGGCTCGACGCCGGGCCGCTGACGTTGAATCCGATGGTTGCAGTCGACCCCGGCGCAATCATCGAGCTCGCGGCCGGGACCTGCGTCACGTTGCTGATGACGACGGGCGTCCTCGTGAACAGGATCGCGCGATCCCAGAGCAGCTCCCGATGGGCGGGCCCGACCAGGGTCTCCGGCTCGTAGTAGGCCCTGAAGCCGACGTACATTCCCTTGTCCATCGCGGGGCAGGTGTCCGCCGTGACGGTCGTGCAGGTGGGAAGGTCATTGCAGGCCCGCGAGAACATGTGCACGTACATCTTGCTCGCGTTCCGATTGTTCGCGGGGAGCCAGGCGGCTGCGCTGCCCTTCATTTCGGCGTTGCCGGCGCTGTACAGCCCGCACTCGGCGCACTTTTCGTAGAGATTCGCATTCGAGTACGTGGCCTTCCCCGTCGCGGCGTGGTTCGCTCCGTAGGCGACGACGAAATCATCCCCCACCAGCGCGAAGTCGTCCGATTTCAGGTAGGGCGTGTCGGCGCTTTCCCCGAGGGTGTCGAGGCCGTGCTGGATGGCCGAGTAGCTCTCCTCCAGCCAGACCGAGGTGTTGAGGTCGATGCCGGTGTAGCCCTTGGCCGCATACGTGCGGAGCAGGTTGTCGCGCATCTGCCTTTGCTCCCGCGCCAGCTCGAGCTCCGTGTATCCGGTGCCGCGCGGACGTACCGGCGGCACGGCCAGCGGCTGCAGCCGCCGCTCGTCATAGTCGTTCGGAGTGATCCTGAAGATGCGGGTGTGCAGGTTCTCGCCGCGATTGTTGAGGTACGGTTCGAGGTCCGTTCCCGGCAGCGGCGTCCCCATGCGCTCGGCGATCACGAACGAATCTCCGTGCTCGACGTCGGTCGGGGTCGAGAACACCGCCAGCGCCGAGGGCAGGGCAGCCAGGTTGATGATGGCGCGCGGAAACCCCGCGAAGAGCAGGGCGCGTTCGACGCGATGCGCGATTCGCTTGTCGGCCGTGAAGATGATGACGACCGGCTGGTCGTACGGGTCGTCCTTCCTGCCGAGAAGGTTGAGCACGCCCTGGTTCAGCGGATCGATCACGCTGACGAACATCTTGCGGGTGATGCCCTCCTCCTTGAAGTAACGGGAGTAGATGAAGGGGGTGTAGCTGAAGTAGTTCAGCGGCGGAGGCGTCCTGCCGATCAATACGACGGCCTCGTCGGCCCGCAGCTTGAACTGCAGGTGGGCCTGGGTCAGCACGGCCGGGAGCGTCCTCGGCGCGCCGGCGTCGAGCATGATCGCCGCCATGTACGGATTGGCGCTGTTGTTGCCCTGGCACAGCGGCAGGATGTTCTTGCAGACGAGAGTCACGATCGGGAGCTCGAGAAAGAAGCCTTCCGTCGCGAGCATGTCGTCGGCGGCGACCGCCGCGGCGAACGCCTCGACCCGGGCCGCATTGACGATGTCGTGCCCTGGACCCCCGCGCGCACCCGCGAGAGCGGTGATGCCAATGGTCATTGCGAATACGACGCTGGCGATGCCGAATCGACGTGTCTTCACGAGGAAAGCCCTCCCGATGATTCGCCCTGCTCACGGTCTCTTTATAGACTGCGCGCCGGCCGGGCGGGCCTGCTTGACGGAGGTCAACACCCGATGCCCGTGCGAGGCCGGTCCGGGTTCGGGACAGGTTCGGAAATCCGGCGAGGCGCACGGTGCGGTCGGCGCCTTGATCTACGGCAATAACTTGCCCCCGGCAGGGGCGCAAGATGGATTCAACCGGGGAAGGCAGCCTGCGCGTCTGGTCGCTGCGGTGCTGCCTTTGGCCTCGATGTGCCCCGCGTCGCCTGCGGCTGCGCGGGGCGGGTTTCGCTCGACGCGAACACGATCCCCATAGTCCGGTAGAGGGTTGCGCTCGTCAGCCAGCCTCCATGCTGCCGACCATTCGCACGCGTCCACCAGTTCATGCCGAGCAAGGCACGAACGCGTCCGGGCATCCGGTCAATCTCGACTCGAAGGAGGGAGACACGATGAAGCTCTCCACGCGGTTGCGCCTTCTCGCCGGCCTCGTGGTCGTCGCGTTCCTGGTCAACGCCCCCGTCGCTCGCGCCCAGGATTTCAATTCCCAGGACTGTGCGTGGCCGCTCCTGTTCTCGCCCGAAGGATCGGGCAACATCCAGGGTCCCGACGGCGCGGCCCGGTACTGGATCATGCCCTTCGATACGCAGTACTCAAAGCTGACGATCAAGGGCACCTATCCCAACGTCCGGTTCTTCTCCTTCACCGCTTACGAGACGATCGACTACGACGCCATAAACAACACCAATAACGGATTCAACCTCGTAAAGGACCATCTCTACGACGCCCAGATCGCGCCGGACAAGGGCAGCGTCAACCCGTTCGTCGTGCCGGGCGGTCGACAGCGGCACCTATACGGTCGTCTTCTCGCGCACCGGCCCGACTTCGGGGAATACGATCAAGGTTGCCTCGGATCCGCCGGTCCTTACCTGGATCGTCCTGCGGATGTACGTGTCGGACGACGATCCATCCCTGAGCGGGCAAAGCCTGATGGGCGGTGTACCGCTGCCCGCCATAACGCTTGCGGGCACGGCCGGCTCCAGGCAGATGGAGACCTGCTGGCCGATCAACAAGTGGCCGGACATCAGCGCCATGGGCCAGTTTCTCTTTCCCCCGAAGGTCGATCTCGTCGTCGACGAGGGCACGCCGTCATCCGATCGGCTCTGGTTCGCGTCACCGAAAAACCCGCCGTCGATCCTGTGGCCCAATCCGGATGGCAAGTACCTGATGATGTGGCCGGGGGAGAGATACCAACCGGGCCGAATCATGGTCATCCGTGGCAAGGCGCCGCGCTTCCCCGGCGCATCCGAACATTCGCCGATGTGGGCGCGGTCGCGGGGCCACCGGGACGTCGACGTGCGCTACTGGGCCTTGTGCGAGCAGAATTTCGCGGCGCCGCTGCCGCTGATCGGTTGCGTGACCGACCTGACCGCTCGGCTCGAAGGCGGCTATTACACGATCGTCATTTCGGACGATCGGCAGCGCCCCGACTGGCTGCGGCCCGACGTCGACTGGCTGCCGTACGGCGACGAGCAATATCCCAAGTTTGTGGTGTATCGCCACATGCTGCCGGCGGCCGACTTTCACCATGCCATCCAGGATGTGTGGAACTACAAAGTCCAACGCCTGCACGTTCGAGTTGAATTTCCCGGCCGTTCCAAACCGAAAGGCGCTGGACGACAAGGGCCCATGCGCCAAGGTCATCATGGGTGACTATTACCCGGACGCCTTCTGGTGCGACAAGTCGACCTTCGTGCACGGCGGGTGGCGGGCCTGCGCCAGGACGCATTGACCGGCTTCCAAGGCGAAGAGTCCGTCGATTGGATGTTTTCTCGCGCGGGTCCGCTGGAGCAAGTCCCGGGCGGGATCGGAAATGAGGAGACGCGCAAATGCCGATGAATTCCCGATGGTTCGTTGTCGCACTCGCGACGCTCGCCCTGCTGGCCGCTCCGATGTCGGCGGCCAGGGAGCCGCCCGGCGCTGTCGCGCCGAACGCCGCCGCCAGGCATGGGCCGATCGACTGCGAGTGGAGCGCCGAGATCGCGCGCGATTGGGTGCGCTCCCCGGTGCAGATGGACATCCACGCGGGCTACCGGATCTTCGTCTTTCGTACCGACGGCACCATCGGTTACCGGTTGCGGGGCGAATTTCCGTATGCGGCCTTCCTGTCGTTCACGATCTACGACGACACGCTGCTGTACGCGGCGCTGACCGATTACCAGATGGAACCGGACCCGGGCTCGGTCAATCCCTTCGACCAGGATGAACTCGTGCATGCGCCCGACCGTTCCTACACGGTCACCGTGCTGCCGGACGGTGCGGTCCCGGGGGGCTCGCCGCGAAACCCGATGTTCATGCCGCCCCTGCCGTCCGGCACGACTGAAAAGACGGTCGTGCTCGCCCAGCGCATCTACCTGGCCGAGCCGAAAGTGGACGATCGTTTCGGCGGGGTCGACGCACCGACGATCGAGCCGTTCGTCGTGAGCACGGGGAAGCCGGCGGCCTGTCCGCGCGGCGATTTCAAGGCGATCGTCGACCAGTTCGGCCGTGTCGGCGGCAATTTCAGCCAATCTCCGCTGCCCCGGAACGGAAAGATCGAATTCTATCGACCGCCCGCCACCATGGTGCCGTTCGCCGACGGCAGCAGTCCGCTGACGAAGGACGACTGCACCAGCTACCTGATGGCAACGGTGTATCCGGACCAGCTCGCCGTCGTCAACGTGCCGACATTGCCCGATTTCTTCGACAACACGCACATCAAGAAGAGGACGCGCTTCGACGTGACGGAGGTGCGCTACGTCTCGATCGGATCGTACGGAGCCACGCCGCTGGGCGAGCGGGAGGACGAGAACATCGCGGGGCCGGACATCGAGACGGTGGGCGACGGCGCCACGTTCGTGGCCGTCCCGATCCGGATCCTGCGCTTTCACCCGGAGGAGGCGAGAAAGCTGAGGAAGATGGTGGACAAGCTCGGGTACAACCTCCTGCCGCTCGGCGAATACGGCCCGCTGTTCCCGCTTGACGTGAAAGGGCCGTGGATCGACCCGTTCCTGATCTATCGCAACAAGGTGCCGGCACCGGGATTTCCCGGAAGCATCCAGAATGTGCGCTGCTACCAGGGCCCGGACTTCGGGAACGCGTCGTCAGACTACGCTGCGTCGGAGGGAAACATGGACGAGTACGCGCCCACCGGCGTCGAGTGCTCCATCGATGATTTCCTGTACGGGGATTGCGGGCACGAGTTCTCCCGCAGGCGCCCATAGCTGGCGAACCCGTACACGAAGATCTACGCCTGCTGCCGCGGTATCCGTTTCCACGGCTTGACCCCCTCGGCACAGGAGTACGATCCTATAACGGGGCTCAGGTTTGGCGAGCGCGCCTCGAGCGATCGACGACCGAAGGCGCCGCTTCATTCACCACCCGATGCGAAAGGAGCGAGTCATGCGGCGATCAGTGGCGATCGGATTCCTGTGGCTAATCGCGGTCGCGGCCGCGGAGGCCCAACCCTGGCCGAGCTTCTGCGTCCACCCCATCGCGCGCGGAGAAACGGCGAGCGGGCAGCTGGCGAGCACCGACTGCAACTGGTTCTACAACGCGGAACCGGGCAATCGTTACTACCTCGACGTGTACTCGTTCGACGGGACCGTGGGGCAGCAGGTCAGCATCGAGCTCAAGTCGTCGGCCTTCGACGCGTACGTCAAGCTGCACGACGTCAACGAGTTCGCGTCGCTCGCTCTGGTCACCGACGACAACGGCGGCGGCGGAACGAATGCGCGGATTCCGGCGGGGTCCGGCACCTACACGCTGCCGAAGACCGGCACCTATTACATCTGGGCGTCCAGCGCCGCGCCCAACGCGTTCGGAGCCTACACGCTGACGTTGAACGGGGCGGTGCTCGGCCCGCCGCCGACCGCGCCCAACTACCAGGGCCTCTGGTGGAATCCCCTCGAGTCGGGCTGGGGCATCAACTTCGCCCACCAGGGCGACATCATCTTCGCCACCTGGTTCACCTACGACGCCGGCGGGAAGCCGTGGTGGCTGATCGCCGAGCTGCACA
The DNA here is from genome assembly GCA_963832705.1 of uncultured beta proteobacterium. Classification (GTDB taxonomy): domain Bacteria; phylum Pseudomonadota; class Gammaproteobacteria; order Burkholderiales; family Casimicrobiaceae; genus CAIWHR01. Next base: position 80,132 of record CAWHVP010000014.1, read on the forward strand.
AGATCGGCCGGGGGCGTGTATTCCGGGCCGGTCTCCACCGTTACCGGACCGCCGTTCAACGCGGTGCCGTTCTTGCCCGCCCCGGTGGAAACCGTGATCGGGACGATGACCGCGACCTTCGCGGACACGCAGCACGCGACGCTCGCCTACACGGTGAACGGTGTCTCGCGATCCAAGTCCATCGTGCCGCAGCAGTTCGGCACGCTGCCGGTATGCGCGTGGGGCACGCAGCCGAACCTCGCCCTCGCGACCAACTTCACGGACCTGTGGTGGAACGCCGACCGAATCCGGTTGGGGCATCAATTTCACGCACCAGGGCGACATCATCTTCGCCACCTGGTTCACCTACGACGCCGCTGGAAAGCCGTGGTGGCTGATCGCCGAGTTGCACAAGGTCGCGGCAGGGGTCTATACCGGCGTCGCGTCGACCGTCACCGGCCCGCCCTATTACGCGGTGCCATTCAATCCAGGCAGCGTCGTCGAAACGCCCGTCGGCAACGCGACAGTGACCTTCGCCAATGGAAATTCAGCGCACCCTCGCGTACACGGTGAACGGCACGTCGAGGAGCAAGGCGATCACGCGGCAGGTCTTCGCTGCTCCGGGGACGGTGTGCCAATGACGCGATAGGGCACGGTCCGCCGTCGGTATTTCAGCACGGTGAGGGCGCCTCGCTTCACCGTTCTGCGGGGTGCACTGGTGCCGGCGAGTCCTCGTAGGTCAACCGCAGCACTCGCGCTGCTCCTGTATCGGTGGACATTGCCATGGCCAGTTTTCGAACCCAGCGCTCCCCTTCATGCATCGAGCGAAGCGAGCCATCGCCCTGGTACCGGCCTGGGAGCAATGCTGATCGTTGTCGCGGGTCTCGCGCTGGCGACCGGGCCCGCAAGAGCGCAGTCCGGTATTGGGGCAGGCGAAGTTTCAGCGGATGACCCGGACCTCGAAAGCATGTTGGCGACCCTTCAGAGCCAATACGAGGAGCTCAAGGCAAGGTTCGACCAGCTGACTGCGTCTCGTCGTGATCTTGACCGCAGATACGCGGCGCTCGATCGAGCTCAAGCCGAGCCTTCAGGCGAAGTACACCCAGCTGGCATCGTCCAACGGCGCCCTTGCCGGCAATTACGCGGCACTGGAGCAAGCCTACACGGAGGCATTGATGAGAATACGCAGTTGCGGCTTTCGATGCATGCCAGCGCGGTGACGGTCCGAACCGCGGCGGAGCGGATTGCGGGTCGAACCGTGACCGGCGCAAGCAGGAATCTGTCGTCAGTTGCCGGTCAAGCCATTCCCTATGTCGGCGTAACGCTCATCCTGGGATTGACCGCTTCGCAAATCGACGACGCGTGCGGCACGCTGAAGGACATCAACCGGATGAGCTCGGCAATTGGCGACCCGCCGTTCGATCCAGGCACGGTCTGCGGCATGCAGGTGCCCGCGAGTGCCGACGTCCTGGCTCAGGTAACGAACAACTGGGCCGCCGCCTATCAATCCGCCGCCGGTGCGATGAACGCGGCGGGCCAGAGGGTTCCCGCGATCCCGCCGACACCGTCATGGGCCAGCGTGAAAACGGTTGTCTGCCCGAGTCATAGGTCGTGTTCCAAGGGATTGCTGATTGACGATTCGCCGATGGAGCAGCGATGCGCGCCTGCATGAATGACCTCCACGGTCGCAGGCATGAGAACATTCGTGGCCAGGGCACCTTCTCCGACCTCGACCTGGAGCGCCTCGTGAACGACACCTCCGAACGCCCGCCCCTGCCCGACCGCCTGTCCGCGGATCCGCGCAGTCCCCACCACGTGGCCGCGGTGTTCGAGCACGACATCGGCATCCGTCTGAACGACACGGAGCGCAGGGACGTGGAGGAGTACTGCATCAGCGAAGGATGGATCAAGGTGGCGGCCGGCAAGACGCTCGACCGCAAGGGCCGGCCGCTGCTGATCAAGCTCAAGGGCAAGGTGGAGGCCTTCTACCGGTAGGCACGGCGCCGGCGCGATCGCGGCGCGTCCGCTGCCCGCGTGCCCTCGGACGAATGATTCATTGCGCGTCGGCGGTCACGGCGTATACAGGCCAGAGCGTCGTGAACGGATTCTCGTTGCCGCGCCGGATTTCCTGACCTCGGAGTCCGCGCCTGCCAGTGGCAGCGTCCGCTTCGAACCAACAACAAGAAGCCAAGGGAGCGAGCCTGATGACCAGGACCACCGGATTTCACCGCTGCATCGCGGCCGCACTGGCCGCGCTGGTCGCGCCCATGGCGCTGTCCGCGGGCGCCGCCGAACCGGTGCCGCCGCAAAAGCTCGACGCCACGCTCATGGCGATCGCCCGGGATGCGACCGTCAGGCTGGTCGCGAAGTCGGCACTGATCCGCCTGGACGAGGCGCGGCAGGAACCGCGCGTCGAGACGATCCTGCGCTTCGAAGGGAGCCTCGACGCGGTGAAGGCGGAAGGCGCGGTCGTGCGCTCGGTCATCGGCAACATCGCCACCGTCGACATCCCCGCGTCCAGGCTCGCCGCGGTGGCGGCGCTGCCCGAGGTCGTGTCGATCGAGGCCGCCCGCGCGCAGCCGCGTCGCCTCGACCGCAGCGTGCCCGCCACGCGCGCCGACACGCTGCGCGTCGGCACGCCGCCCGACTGGAGCGCGGGCACCGGCAAGAACGTGATCGTCGGCGTCATCGATTCCGGCATCGACTTCCGGCACCGCGACTTCAGGAACGCGGACGGCACGACGCGCATCGTCGGCATCTGGGACCAGAGCGCCACCGGCGCGTCGGGCGCGCCCCCCGCGGGCTACGCGTACGGCGGCGAGTGCACGCCGGCCATGATCAACGCCGCGATCGCCGGCGACCCGGCCGCCTGCGCCCAGAAGGACACCGACGGCCACGGCACCCACGTGGCGGGGACCGCCGCGGGCAACGGCCAGGCCACCGGCAACGGCAAGCTCGCGTACCGGATGATCGGCATGGCGCCGTCGGCGGACATCCTGGTCGCCAACGGCAACGGCAACGCGCAGGTGCTCGACGCCATCGCCTGGATGAAGGCGAAGGCCGCGGCGCTGGGCCGGCCGCTGGTCATCAACATGAGCTTCGGCTCGTATTTCGGCGCGCGGGACGGCACGTCGAACTACGAGCAGGGCATGAGCGCGCTCGCGGGTCCCGGCGTGATCCTCGTGGCCGCCGCCGGCAACGAGGCCACGGCGCCCATCCGCGCGACCGGCACCATCGCGCAGGGCGGGAGCGTCACGGTCGGCTTCGACATCCCCGACGCGAGCCCGGGGGCCGAGCTCGAGATCTGGTACCCGGGCACGAACGAATACGGAGTCAATGTCGCAGGCCCCGGCTGCGCGGCGACGGTCACGGTGAATGCGGGCGAGACCCGGAACCTTGCCACGGCGTGCGGCATCGTGGAGTTCTCGTCGACCGGACCGCAGCCCAACAACGACGACCGGCAGATCAAGGTCGGGATCGGCGCCAACGCCAACACGCCGCTGGTCAAGGGTGCCTGGAAGATCACGCTGGTGGGCACCGTCGTGGCAGGCGGCAGCCAGCCGTTCTCGATCATCAACGGCGAGGACGCCACCGGGCCGACGTTCACCGATCACACCTCGCCGGTGAACGCCGGGATCCTGACCGACACGTCGAGCTCGCGGCGCGTGATCGCCGTGGCGTCGTACAACACGCGCAACGCCTGGGACAGCCTCGCCGGGCCGGGCTCGGACACTTCGTCCGGGACGGTTTCCGACATCTCCAACTTCAGCAGCCGCGGCCCGCGGCGCGATTGCAGCAATCCGGCGAAGTGCCCCCCCATCATGAAGCCCGAGATCACGGCCCCCGGCTCGAAGATCCTGGCCGCGCTGACGGTGGACAAGGTGAAGCCGACGGCGCCGGCCGACACCGAAGCCGACGGCGTGCACTACGGATCGGACGGCACCAGCATGGCCACGCCGCACGTCGCGGGCGCGGTCGCGCTGATGCTGCAGCAGAACCCGACGCTGGCGCCCGAGGGCGTCAAGCAGCGGCTCTACTCCACCGTGCAGAGCAACGAGTTCTCCACCAACCTGCCGGTGTTCAACGCCGCCACGCCGGACACGCCCGCCAACCCCAACTACACGTGGGGCTACGGCATCCTCGATGCCGCCGCCGCGGTGAAGGCCGCGCAGGCGGCGACCAATTTCCAGGGCCTGTGGTGGAACCCCCAGGAATCCGGCTGGGGCATCAACTTCGCCCACCAGGGCGACATCATCTTCGCGACGTGGTTCACCTACGACGCCGCGGGCAAGCCGTGGTGGCTGATCGCCGAGCTGCGCAAGAGTGCGGAAGGCGTCTATGCGGGCGGCGTCTCGACGGTCGCCGGTCCGCTGTTCGGCTCCGTCCCGTTCGGTCCGGCGCCGGTGGAGACCGCGGTCGGCACGATGACCGCCACGTTCACCGGCGCGAGGAATGCGACGATCGCCTACACGGTGAACGGCGTGTCGCAGACCAAGGCCGTCGTGCCGCAGGCGTTCGGTCCGCTGCCGACCTGCGTGTGGGGCGCCCAGACGAACCTGGCGCTGGCGACCAACTACACGGACCTGTGGTGGAATGCCGGCGAGTCGGGCTGGGGCGTGAACTTCACGCACCAGGGCGACGTCGTCTTCGCCACGTGGTTCACCTACGACGCGTCGGGCAAGCCGTGGTGGCTGATCGCCGAATTGCGCAAGGCCGGCGGCGGCGTCTACAGCGGCCCGGTGTCGACGGTGGCCGGACAGGCGTTCAACACGGTCCCGTGGGACGCCGGCAGGATCGCGGAGACGGCCGTCGGCAACGCGACGGCGACGTTCGCGGACGGCAACAGCGCGACGTTCGCCTACACGGTGAACGGCACCGCGCAGTCGAAGCCGGTGGCCCGGCAGGTGTTCGCGCCGCCGGGGACGGTCTGCCAGTAGGCCCGGTTCTTTCCGCCGCGCTCCCGCCGGGCCCTTTGCTTTTTCGGCTCGGCATCGTCACCATTTCGTGACTGACGAGGAGCTGTCTCATCATGAAGATCGAATTCACGGCGAGTTTCCCCAACGGACCGGAGTCGGTGACGATCGCGTTTCCACCGGTCGTGACGGCGAGCGCCGGCGAGCTTTCGGCGTTCATCGACGCGCTCGCCGAGCTGCGGAAGGCGATGGCGCCCATCGTCTCGCTGGAACCGACCGGGACCTTCGAGGTCGCCGCCAACGCCGCGGTCGCGGTCATCGGCGACGCGGTGCATGGAGGTCTCATGCTTGCCGTACGGCATCCGGGGCATGGATGGGTGTATGGGCAGGTGCCCGCCGATCGCGTGCCCGACCTCGTGCAATCCATGTCGCAGAACACCTGCCCGCCGCCACCGGCTCCGGTGAAGCATTGACCTGAGCGCGGCGGGATATGATGGCAATCCCACCGACACACGGAAGACAACGCCATGCGACTCGAACACGCGATCATTGCTCTCGGCCTTTGCGGCCTGACAGCCCCTCTTGCCGCCCAGGACCTGACGTGGCGCAACGACATCCAGCCGCTGATCAAGGAGCAGTGCGGCAAGTGCCATGGCGCCAACTCGCCGAGTTACGAGGATTGGAACCTCGACCGCAAGAGCTTCGAGTCCAAGAAGATCGGGCCGCGGATGGACAACTACACCGACTTCATGCGGCATGTGGTCTGGCCGGCGACCGGCGCGATGCAGCGACGCCTCGACGACGGCAAGAATGCCGAAGGCAAGCCGGGCAACATGTTCAAGTACCTGGCCGAGACCGACCAGGACCGCGAGCGGAACCTCGAGAAGCTGAAGACCTGGCTGGGCGAGGGCGCGTGGAACCTCAACCGCTGGGAAGCCCGTGGCAACGTGCCGGCCGTCACGAAAGAGCAGCTCGACAAGATCAAGGCCAGGTACTGAGGCTCGCGCGGTCCTCCCCACCTCTACCTGGAGATGTCGAACCAGGTCCAGCAGCGCAGCGCGCGCGACCGAAATCGGTTAGCCTTAGCCCTATTGTCCTGAAGGGAGTCAGTCGGATGGTTACTCCGAACTACGCGTTTGCGAAGCGGCAGCGAGACCTCGCGAAGAAGCAGAAGAAGGAAGCGAAGCGGCAGAAGAAAGCCGGAACCGACGAGGCCGCGCCGGCGCCGCGGGACGAGACGCCACCCGCGACGGGGACCGGCACGCCCTAGCTAGGCTCCGGCCGGCGTCGCCGCGCCGTCGAGGATCGCCCGGATCTTGCGCGCGTATTCGGCGCTCGCCGCGTCGCCGGTGACGAGCTCGATCTGCCGCGGTCCGGCGACCCCCAGGCCCAGCTGCAACGGCGCGCGCGATCTGCTCCTGCTCGAAGATCGCGCCGCGGCTGACTTCCGGCGTGGTCCCGAAGTGGCGCAGCAGCGCCACGCCGACGGCGTCGATGGCGACGCGATCGGTGCCCGCGAGCACGACGCCGGCCTGGACCAGCTTGCCCGTGTCCGGGCCGCCGGTCACGAAGGCTTCGACGCCGTCGAGCACGACCAGGTCCGGGCGATAGGCGGCGTTGATCTCGGCGATCATCAGGCGCTGGTCGGGCGAGGTGTGCAGCTCGCGCATGTAGTCGTAGGCGTCGCCCGGGACGCGCTTGGCCGCGAGGCCGACGGAGTTCTTCAGCGACAGCGTGAAATGGCCGCCGTAGCGGTGGGTCTTGAGGCAGCAGGTCTGCACGACGCCCCCGGCCGTGCGCACCATCCGCGGCAGCGCGAATCCCTGCCGCCAGTGGCTGCCTTCCGGCCGGACGATTTCCCAGTCGCCGGCCCCCAGCTCGTCGAGGACGACGGCGCGGGCGCCGAACTCCTTCGCGATCGCGAACACGCGCTTCTTCTCCATCACCGCGCGGGTGTCGCCCATGCCGCTGCGGTCGCCGACGGTCAGCGCGCCGGCGCCCATCGCCGGGAGCTTCCGGAGCAGCGCGACCAGCGTGTCCTCGTGCGTGGAGCCGGGCGCGGGGTCGGCGCTGTTGAAGTTCGGCTTGACGAAGAGGTCCCGGCCCTTGAACGGCGCGAGCCCCAGCAGGTCGATCGCGCGCGCCGTGCCCGCGGCGCGGTCCGTCGTCTGCACGAAGGCGATGCGCGCGACGGGGGGCGTGGCGGGCGCCGGGTCGGCGGCGTCCGCCAGCGAGGGCGCGAGGACGGCCCCCGAGATGCCGGTGGCGTTCCGGATGAATTCGCGTCGGTTCATGCTTCCCTCCCGTCCAGGCGGCAGCGAAACTGGCGTCGTCGATTATGACAGTTCCGGCCGGGGGCAGCGCGCGCGGGCATGCCCGTGCGACGGGCTCATTTGATGAGCCCGCATCGGCGCAGCATCGCCCCATTCACATGCGATGGGAGGCGGACGATGGACGAAGTCACGTTCCGGCGGGAAAACATCCGGGCGCAGGCGCGCTCGACGGTCGAGCCGCAGCACGCGGCCTATTGGCGCGGCTACCGCGAGGGCTTGCGCCGCGCCCGGCTCGGCGCGGCGGCCGGTCCGGACGCCGTGCACCGGCAGTGGCTGCAGCTCGCGTGGAGCCGCGACCCGGAGGCGGCCGCGCGCGGCGCCGGTTACCGCGACGCGCTCGCGCTCGCGTCGGGCGTCGCCGCGGGTCGCCGCGGCCGGCGGAGAAACATCGTATAGTTCCGGCGGCGGAAATCGCGCGCCCGGGCCGGCGCCCGCCCGCCCGATCGAACCGAGCGACCGGATGACGGACCCAGCTGCGATCGACCACTGCGACCGACCCGCCCGCGACCGACCTCGTCGCCTTCCTTGCCGCGCACGGGATCGCCGCCCCGTGCCACGCGCATCCGCCGGTGATGACGGTCGCCGAGTCGGAGCGGCTGGTGCCGCCGCTGCCCGGCGCCAAGACCAAGAACCTGTTCCTCCGCGACCGCAAGGGCGCCCGCCACTTCCTGGTGACGGTGCCGCACGCGCTCGCGGTCGACCTCAATGCGCTGGGCGAGGCGCTCGGCGCCGGACGGCTGGGGTTCGCCTCGCCCGAACGCCTGCTGCGCCACCTCGGCATCACGCCCGGCTCGGTCAGCCTGCTCGCCCTCGCCAACGACGCGGCGGGCGCGGTCGAGCTCGTCATCGACCGGTCGCTGTGGGAGGCGGACGCCGTGCAGGCGCATCCGCTGCGCAACGACGCGACGATGGTCGTCGCCCATGCCGACCTGGTGCGCTTCCTGGAGGCCACCGGACACGCGCCACGGGTGATCGACGTGCCGGCCGCCGCGCGCTCGGCTTGAACCCGGCACCCCGCACGTGCGACACTTGACCGTTGTTCCAGACCATCATTCCGTTGGGGGATTCTCCATGTCGTTCAAGTCCGTACTCACGCGCGCCAGCGCGATCGTCCTGGCCGGTGCCGTCGTCGCCGGCTTCGCCGTCGCGCAGGACATCAAGTTCTTCCGCATCGGCACCGGCGGCACCGCCGGCACGTACTACCCGATCGGCGGCATGATCGCCAACGCGATCTCGAACCCGCCCGGCTCGCGCGAGTGCGACAAGGGCGGCAGCTGCGGCGTGCCCGGCCTCGTCGCGACGGCGGTCGCGTCGAACGGCTCGGTCGCCAACATCAACGGCATCACGTCGGGGCAGATGGAGTCGGGCTTCACCCAGTCCGACGTCGCGTACTGGGCGTACACGGGCACCGGCGTCTACGAGGGCAAGCCCAAGGTCGCCGACCTGCGCCTGATCGGCAACCTGTATCCGGAAACGATCCACCTCGTCGCGCGCAAGGGCTCGGGCATCACCAAGGTGGCCGACCTCAAGGGCAAGCGCGTCTCGCTCGACGAGCCCGGCTCCGGCACGCTGGTCGACGCGCGGATCATCCTCGGCGCGTTCGGCATCACCGAGAAGGACATCAAGGCCGAGTACCTGAAGCCCAACCAGGCCGGCGACAAGATCCGCGACGGCGGCCTCGACGCGTTCTTCTTCGTCGGCGGCTATCCGACCGGCGCCATCGCCGAGCTCGCGTCCGCCGGCGGCGGCATCGACCTGATCCCGGTCACCGGCCCCGAGGTCGACAAGATGCGCGCGCAGTACGCGTTCTTCGCGCAGGACACGATCCCGGCGAACACCTACAAGGGCATCGGCGAGGTCAAGACGATCGCCGTCGGCGCGCAGTGGGTCACGTCGGCCAAGCTGCCCGACGCCCTGATCTACGAGGTGACGAAGGCGATGTGGAACGACAATACGCGGAAGCTCCTCGACGCCGGCCACGCCAAGGGCAAGGTGATCCAGCTCTCGACCGCGACCGCCGGCGCCGGCATCCCGTTCCATCCGGGCGCCGAGAAGTTCTACAAGGAAAAGGGCCTGATCAAGTAAGCCGTTTCCGTGGCGGAGATCGACGCCGTCAAGACGGCGGAGCTCGAGGAGAAATACGATCCGGAGATGCGGTTCCGGCCGCTGGTCGCGCCGGCGTCGCTGGTCGTCGCCGGTCTGCTGATCGTCCTCTCCTGCTTCCACTACTACACGGCCGGCTTCGGCCTGCTGCGCGAGACGACGCACCGCGGCATCCACCTCGCGTTCGTGCTGGGCCTGATCTTCCTCGTCTTCCCGGCGCGGAAGGCGCTGCTGGAGAAGGCGCAGCGCTCGTCCTGGCACTCGCCGGGCGGCGTGTCGATCGTCGACTGGGCGCTGGCCGTGGCGATCGCGGTCGCGGTGCTCTACATCCCGTGGGTGTTCGACGACCTCGCGTTCCGCATCGGCAACCCGTCGTCGCTCGACGTGGCGATGGGCTCGGTGCTGGTCGTGCTGCTGCTCGAGGCGACGCGGCGGGCGATGGGCTGGCCGCTGCCGCTGATCGCGGTCGTGTTCATGGTCTACGCGCTCTACGGGCAGGTCTTCCCGGGCCTGCTGCGCCATTCGGGCGCGTCGTGGCCGAACCTCGTCAACCACCTGTACCTGACGAGCCAGGGCATCTACGGCATCGCGGTCGGCGTCGTCGCGACCTACGTGTTCCACTTCGTGCTGTTCGGCGTGCTGGCGACGCGCATCGGCCTGGGCAAGCTCTTCATCGACATCGCCTCGGCGATCGCCGGCCGCTATGCCGGCGGCCCGGCGAAGGTCAGCGTGTTCGCCTCGGCGATGTTCGGCATGCTCTCGGGCTCGTCGGTCGCCAACGCGGTCACCGTCGGCTCGCTGACGATTCCCGCGATGGTCCGGCTGGGCTACCCGCGCCACTTCGCCGGCGCGGTCGAGGCGGCCTCGTCCACCGGCGGCCAGATCACGCCGCCGATCATGGGCGCCGCCGCGTTCCTGATGATCGAGTTCCTGAACCTGCCCTACCAGACGATCATCATCGCCGCGATCGTGCCGGCGTTCATGCACTTCTTCGGCGTGTTCATGCAGGTGCACTTCGAGGCGAAGCGCACCGGCCTGCGCGGCCTGACGCCGGAGGAGCTGCCGCATCTCAAGAAGGAGCTGCTCGCGAACTGGCCGACGCTGATCCCGCTGGTCCTGCTGATCTGGATCATCGTCGGCGGCAGCACGCCCTACCTCGCCGCGTTCACCGGCATCTCGTCGGCCGCGCTGGTGGGCCTGTTCACCAAGCGCGGAAGGACGACGCGCGCGCAGTGGATCGCGCTGGCGGTGTCGCACGCGGTGCTGCTGGCGCTGATCACCCGGCAGTTCGGCGACTACGGCGTCGTGGCCTTCGGCGCGATGCTCGTCGCCGTGCTGTTCGTCCACCGCGCGATCGGGCAGCAGACGCGGATCGCGAAGAAGGACCTGGTCGAGGCGTTCGAGACCGGCGCCAAGTACGCGCTGGCGGTCGGCGCCGCGGCCGCGACCGTCGGCATCGTCATCGGCGTCGTCACGCTGACCGGCGTGGGCTTCAAGATCTCGTTCATCGTCACCTCGGCCGCGCAGTCGATCGCGACGACGGTGCTGTCCGTCCTGCCCGACGGCTGGGTCAGCGTGAAGTCGCTGACGCTGGTCGCCGCGCTGTTGATGACCGCGCTCGTCTGCGTGCTGATGGGCTGCGGCATACCGACCACCGCCAACTACATGATCATGGTCACCGTCGCCGCGCCGACGCTGGGCCTGCTCGGCGTCGCGCCGCTGGTCGCGCACTTCTTCGTGTTCTACTACGGCGTGCTCGCCGACATCACGCCCCCGGTCGCCCTCGCGGCCTACGCGGCCGCGGGCATGGCGGGCTCGGACCCGTTCAAGACCGGCAACACGGCGTTCCGGCTGGGCATCGGCAAGGCGCTGGTGCCGTTCGTGTTCGTCTTCGCGCCGTCGCTGCTGCTGGTCGTGCCCGGGTTCACGTGGACCGAGTTCGCGACCGCCTTCGTCGGCTGCCTGCTCGGCATCACGCTGCTCGCGGCGGCGCTGTCGAAGTACCTGCTGGTGCGGATGCACACCTGGGAGCGCATCGTCTGCGTCGCGGCGGCGCTGCTGATGGTCGCGCCCGAGCTCACCAGCACGATCGTCGGCATCGTGATGGTCATCCCGGTGCTGGTGCGGCAGGTCGCCGGGCTGCGGCACAGCCACCCGCGCCGCAAGGCCGCCGCGTAACCGGATTCTTCGCCGAGCTCCGCGGGCTACGGAGGTCCGCGCCGGCGTGGCGGACGCCCGTGGATGCGGGCTACGTGGCCGTTGGGCGGCGCGTGACCGTCGGGTCGTTGAACAGCGACGAGTAGGTGACCTTCTCGATGTCGCGGCTGTCGGGGACGACGTAGAGGATCGGCGTCAGGAGCTCCTCGAACAGGCCGCGCAGGCTGCGCGCGCCGGTCTTGTACTCGATCGCGAGCTCGGCCAGCTGCTCGAAGACCCGGCGCTCGACGACGAGCTCGACGCCCTCGGACTTGAAGATCTCGCGGAACTGGCCGTAGATCGAGTTCTTCGGCTCGGTCATGATCCGCACCAGCGCCTCGCGCGACAGGTCCTGGAAGCGCGCGATGATCGGCAGCCGGCCGGTGAACTCGGGGATCAGCCCGAACGTGAACAGGTCGGTCGGCTTGATCCGCGTGTTCAGGCGGTCGAGGATGTGCTGGCTCTCGTCCTCGTCGTCGTGATGAACCCGAAGCCGTGCGTCTGCGTCATGATCTCGTCGAGCCCGACGAAGGCGCCGCCGCAGATGAACAGCACATTGGTCGTGTCGAGGTACTCGCCGCGGCCGAACTTGACCGAGGCGCCCTCCATGATCTTCAGCAGCGCGTGCTGGACGCTCTCGCCCGACATGCCGCGCGCCTGCGCGCCGACCGTCTTCAGCTTGTCGATCTCGTCGATGAAGATGATGCCGTTCTGCGCCTTGGCGATGTCGCCGTCGGCGCGGTCGACCAGCCGCTGCAGGATCGCCGTCGATCTCCTCGTTGACGTAGCGCGTCTGCGCGAGCGACGTCGCTTCGGCGGTGACGAAGGGCACGCCGAGGCCGCGCGCCAGCGTCTCGCACAGCAGCGTCTTGCCCGTGCCCGAGGAGCCGACGAGCAGGATGTTGGTCTTGACGATCGGGACGCCCGCCGCGCGCAGCCGGGCGATCTGGCTGTAGTGCGAGTAGACGGCGACCGCCACGATCTTCTTCGCGTCCTCCTGCCCGATCACGTACTGGTCGAGGTAGGCGACGATGGCACTCGGTTTGAGGTCGTGGTCGAGCACGGTGCGATTCCCGGAAGCGCCGCGGCGGGGCGCGGCATCCGTCTATCGTACAGCGCGCGCGCCGGGAGCGGTCCCGTTTCCAGCGGCGAACGCCGGGCGCCGCGATCCGGGCGAACTGCCGTTCAGTCGCCGCGGAGCCGGGCGGCGAGCCGCGGCCCGTAGACGTTGACGGCGAGCCCCGCGAACACCAGCAGCACCCCGACGGCCTGCGCCGGCGCCAGCGTCTCGTCGAGGAACAGCGCGCCGCTCGCGAGCCCGGTGACCGGCATCAGCAGCGCGAACGGCTGGATCAGCGCGGTCGGGTAGCGGTGCATCAGCACGTTCCACGTGCCGTAGCCGAACAGCGTCGCGCCCCAGGCCATGACCAGCACGCAGGCCCAGGCCTTCACGCTCATCGCCGCGACGGCCTGGAACCCCGCGGGGCCGCCCTCGAACAGGTACGAGATCGCGGCCAGCGGCAGCAGCGGCGCGAGGCTGGACCAGACGACCAGCGCGAACATGTCGGCGCCGTGGTCGCCGGCGCCGCGCTTGGCGACGACGTTGCCGACCGCCCAGGCGAAGGCCGCGGCGACGACCAGCAGGAATCCGACGAACGTCCCCGACAGCCCCTGCGCCAGCTTGTACGCGGCGAGCACGACGACGCCGGCGGCCGCGATCGCGGCGCCGACGAGGTGGTGCCGCTGCAGGCGGTCGCCGGCGAACGCGACGGCCAGCCCGATGGTGAAGAAGACCTGCAGCTGGACGACGATCGACGAGAGCCCCGCCTGCATGCCCAGCTTGATCCCGAGGAAGATCAGGCCGAACTGGAACACGCCGATCGCGATGCCGTAGCCGGCGACGTTGAGCCAGGGCATCGCCGGCGGCCGCACGAAGAACACCATCGGCACGGCGGCGAGCAGGAAGCGCAGCGCCACCAGCGCGAACGGCGGCACCTCGACCAGGGCGACCTTGATCGGGACGAACGTGTAGCCCCAGATCGCCGTCACGGCGAGCGTGAGCGCGAGGTCGCGGGGGGCGAGGTGGGTTTTCAGCGCCGGGTCCCGCGGCCGCCCGCCGCCCTACTTGAAGTCGCCGGCGAACGCGTACGCGAAGGCGTCGGGCTTCAGGTACTTCGCCAGCGTCGCGTTGACCTCGGCCGGCGTGAGCCGGGCGATCGCCGCGTCGATCGTCGCATCGAACGCCCACGTGCGGCCGCGGATACGCCTGGCCGACGAGGCTCGCCGCGACGCCCCGGTCCTCGGCGCGGGCGGCCGTGCGCTCCTCGAGCAGCCCGGTCCGCGCATGGCCGACCTCCGCCTCGGTGAAGCCGCCCTTCACCGCCGCCGCGAGCTCCTCGGCGAAGCCGGCGCGCACCTTGGCGAGGTTCTCCGGCGCGAAGATCGCGTAGAGGGTCAGCGCCGCGTTCGGCTCGAACGAGCCGGCCCGGAAGACGCTGCCGGCGCCGTAGGACAGGCCGTCCTTCTGCCGCAGCCGCTCCCACAGCCGCGACGTTGCCGAAGAGCCGAGCACGTAGTCGGCGACGACCAGCGCCGGGTAATCGGGGCTCTCGTCGTTCACCGGCCAGCGTCTGGCGCCCGATCAGGAACGCGTTGGCCTTGTCCGAGACGTCGAACTTCAGCACGGCGACCTTGGTCGGGACCTGCGGATCGGGCACCCGGGCATACGGGGCGGGGCTCTTCCAGCCGCCGAAGAGCTCGGTGGCGAGCGCGCGCATCGCGTCGGGATCGAAGTCGCCGACGATCGCGAGCTCGGCATTGCTCGCGCCGTAGAACCCGGCGTGGAACGCCTTGACGTCCGGCGCGCCGACCTTGCGAGGGCCGCGAGCTCCTCGTCGAGCGTCGGCACGTAGCGCGGATCGCCCGCCGGGTACGGGTTGCCGTTGCGCCGCAGCGCCCGGACGGCGACCTCCTGCGGGTCGGTGCGCGAGGCCTCGAGCCCGGTCGCCTCCTCGCGGACCAGCTTCTCGAGCTCGTCGGCCGGGAACGACGGCGTGCGCAGCACCTCGGCGACGAGGCGCAGCGTGTCGGGAAGCTCCTGCCGGAACGTCTGGCCGCTGACGCTCGCCGTCGTCGCGCCGCCCGACACGCCGACCTTCGCGCGCAGCCGGTCGAACGCGTCCTCGATTTCCTGGCGCGTCCTGGTCGCGGTCCCGCGCTTCAGCATCGAGGCGGCGAGCTCGCCGGTGGCCTGCCTGCCGAACGCGGACTTCTCGTCGCCGAAGCGCAGCGTGAGCGCGAAGTTGACGGCGCCGCCGCGCGTCTTCTTCGGCAGCAGCGCGAGCTTCATGCCGTTCGGCAGCGTCAGGCGCTGCGTGCGCGCCTCGAGATTGGCGGGGCTGGTGTCGAAGGTCTCGCCGCTGACGGCCGCGGCGTCGCCCTTGTAGTCCTTGACCATCGCCGCGACGTCGACCGGCGGCGGGACCGTCGCGCGGTCGGGGCTCGGATCGGGAATGAACTCGCCGACGGTCAGGTTCGCGCGCTTGAGGTAGGCGAGCGCGACGCGCTGGACGTCGGCCGCGGTGACGGCGCGGTAGCGGTCGCGCTGCAGGAAGAAGAGCCGCCAGTCGCCGAGCGCGATCGCCTCGGACAGCGCGACGCCGAGCTTCTGCGGATCGCTGATCACGTCGTCGAAGTACTTGGCGGCCTTCGCCTTCACCCGCGCGACCTCGGCGTCGGTGATCGGCTCGTTGCGGATGTTCTCCAGCGTGGCGAGCATCGCCGCGCGCGCCGGCTCGATCGCGTCGCCCTCCGGAATCTGCGCGAAGAACGTCATCGTCCCGGGGTCCTTCTGCGCCCACTGCGCGACCTCGACGCTGGTCGCCTTCTTCGTCTCGACCAGCGCCTTGTACAGGCGGCCGGACGGCGCGATGGTCAGGATCTCGCCCAGCGCGTCGGCGGCGACGTAGTCGGGATGCGCGCCGCGGACCGTGTGGAACATCATCCCGACGTACTTGGTGTTGCCGACGCGGCGCAGCGTCACCGCGCGCTCGCCGTCCTGCACCGGCTCCGCCGTGTAGATCGACGGCAGCTCGCGCGCGGGCTTCGGGATCGCGCCGAAATACTTCGCGATGAGCTGCAGCGTGGGCTCGGGCTCGAACTTGCCGGCGACGATCAGCACCGCGTTGTCGGGCTGGTAGTACGTCCGGTAGAACGCCTGCAGCCGGTCGATGTCGACGTTCTCGATGTCCGAGCGCGCCCCGATCGGCGTGTGCGCGTAGTTGTGCCACTCGAACGACGGTCGCCAGCATCTTCTCGAACAGCACGTTCTGCGGGTCGTTCTCGCCGCTCTCGAACTCGTTCCGGACGACGGTCATCTCGGTGTCGAGGTCGCTCCTGCGGATGAACGAATTGACCATCCGGTCGGCTTCCATCGCCAGCGCCCAGTCGAGGCTCTCGTTGCTGGCCGTGAAGGTCTCGAAGTAGTTGGTGCGGTCCCAGCCGGTGGAGCCGTTGAAGTTCATGCCGCGCTTGCCGAGCTCGGTCATGATGTTGCCGCGCGTCGGCGTGCCCTTGAACACCAGGTGCTCGAGCAGGTGCGCCATGCCGGTCTCGCCGTAGTTCTCGTTGGCCGAGCCGACCTTGTAGGTGACGTTGACGGTGGTCGTGGGCTTCGACGCGTCGGGGAACAGCAGCACGGTGAGCCCGTTGGCGAGCTTGTACTCGGTGATGCCTTCGATCGTCGGGCCCTGCGTGACGCCGGCGGGCAGCGCCGCCATGGCGGCCGCGGAGAACAGGGCGACGAGGAGGAAGGCCGCGGCGCGGCGGGACAGGGCGGGAAGCGAACGCATGGAGAGGCCTGTCGGGAGGGGTTTTGCGCGCGAAGCATAGCAGCCGGCGCGCCGGTCGAGCGTGACCTGCGATGGACACCCCTGGGCCGGCCAGGTTCAACCCTGGGGGGGTGCCCGGCGACCGTTTGTCGCGCTGGCGCGGCGGGGGCGGCCGCGTGCGGGCTTCGAGTGCCGCCAGCGCGACGCGCGGTCCGCTGGCCGCAGCGGGGAACCCCGCTACGAGATCCGCGCGCGCACCGGGATGCGCCGGCGCCCGAACGGGCCGGAGAAGGCCTCGAAGCGACCGGCGATCGCGCCGCCGCAGGCGTCGCAGCGGCCGTCGGGCGTCACGTGGTAGGCGAGGATGTCGTGCCAGTCGCGGACGATGACCGCCTTGCCGCAGGACGGGCAGCGGGTCGTGCCGCCGTCGGTGTCGTGGACGTTGCCGGTGTAGACGTAGCGCAGGCCCTCGGCCCGCGCGATGTCGCGGGCGCGGGTCAGCGTCGACGCGGGCGTGGGCGCGACGTCGGTCAGCTTGTAGTCGGGATGGAACGCCGTGAAGTGCAGCGGCACGTCCGGTCCCAGCTCGCGGAAGATCCACTTCGACATCGCCTCGAGCTCGGGCGAGGAGTCGTTGGCGCCGGGGATCAGCAGCGTCGTGATCTCCAGCCAGACGTCGGTCTCGTGCACGAGGTAGGCGAGGGTGTCGAGCACCGGGGCGAGGTGCGCGCCCGTCTGCTTGACGTAGAAGGCGTCGGTGAACGCCTTCAGGTCGACGTTGGCGGCGTCCATCTTCGCGTAGAACTCGCGCCGCGCCGCGTCGTGCATGTAGCCCGGCGGTGACCGCGACCGACGCGACGCCCAGCGCGTGGCCCGCGTCGGCGGTGTCCATCGCGTACTCGGCGAAGATCACCGGGTCGTTGTACGTGTAGGCGATGCTGCGGCAGCCGCGGTCGCGCGCGATCCGCGCGATCTCTCCCGGCGAGGCCGCGTCCATCAGCGTGTCCATCTCGCGCGACTTGCTGATGTCCCAGTTCTGGCAGAACTTGCAGGCGAGGTTGCAGCCGGCGGTGCCGAACGAGAACACGCTCGAGCCGGGGTAGAAGTGGTTGAGCGGCTTCTTCTCGATCGGGTCGATGCAGAAGCCCGACGAGCGGCCGTAGGTCGTCAGCGCCATCGCGTCGCCGATCCGCTGGCGCACGAAGCAGGCGCCGCGCTGGCCCTCGTGCAGCCGGCAGTCGCGCGGGCACAGGTCGCACTGCATGCGCCCGTCGTCGAGCAGGTGCCACCAGCGGGCCGCCGTCGTGCTCATCGACGGCCCCCGCACCCCCCGAGGGGGCGCAATTCGCGCTCGGGGCGGCCCTTCGTGCTCATGTTCGGTCCCCTGCGCCTTCCGGCGCCGGCTCCTTGAACTTGGCGACCGTGTAGCGCTCGATGCGCACGTCGTCGGCCCAGAAGCGCGCGTCGAGGCCGGCCTTGCGCTTCAGCTGCGCGATGAAGTCGCCCGGCTCCGGCAGCGTTTCCCAGACCTGCGGCAGGAAGGTCGCGCGCCGGCGGCGCCAGGAGAGCACGATGCCGTCGACGCCGGGGACGAGCCGGGCGAGGAGGTCGGCTTCGTCGGCGACCGGCAGCGGCGCGGGCGCCGACAGCACCGAGACCTCGACGCGGGTGATCGCGAGCTCGCGCGCGGCGAGCGGCGCGAAGCGCGGGTCGCGGAACGCCGCGGCCAGCGCGTTGTGCGCGACGTCGTCGCGGAGCGGCCGGTGCGCCTCCAGCGTGCCGATGCAGCCGCGCAGCTCGCCGCGCTGCGTCAGCGTGACGAACGTCGCCCCCGGCTCGGCGAGCGCGGGATGGCGGGGCTCGGCCACGCCCGCGCGGTCGAAGGCGCGGGCGAGCGCGGCCCGCGCCGTGGCGAGCAGCGCGTCGCCCAGCGCTTGATCGAGGTCAGTGGCGAGCATGGGTCGTGGCCGCGGTGGCGGCGTGAAAGCCGAACGCCGCGTAGCCGACGACGCGGTCGCGGTCGCCGGCGGTGTCGCCGGAATTGCGAGAGGTCGATCAGCTCCGCCGCGAGCCCCCGGCGCCGCGCGGCGAGCAGGAGGCCGTTGATCGGCGTGGCGCCGCAGGCCTGCTCGTGATCGAGCGCGGGACCCGCCGCGAGGATCGCATCGGCGGTCGCGCGGTCGAGCCTCTGCGCCTCGCTGGTACGGGTGGTAGTGCGACAGGTCGGAGCTGACGACGATCAGCGTCTCCGGCCCGCCCCACAGCGCGTCGATGACCGCGGCGACGTCGGCCGCGGAGGCCTCGCCGACGACGAACGGGACCAGCGTGAACCGGGGCAGCACCCGCTGCAGGAACGGCAGCTGCACCTCCAGCGAGTGCTCGAGCGCATGCGCGCGCGGCTCCTCGACGACCTGCGGCAGCGCGCGCGCCGCGGCGACGCCGGCGGCGTCGATGGCGACGGCGCCGAGCGGCGTCTCGAATTCGCGCACGCCGGGCAGCGCGAGGCCGCGAAACGCCACCCGGTGCGCCGGGCCGAAGAGCACGACGCGGCGGATGGCCGCGGCGACCGGGGCGAGCCGCGCGTACGCGGCGGCGGCCGTCGGACCCGAGTAGACGTAGCCGGCGTGCGGGACGATCAGCGCCTTCGGGGCGATCGGCGCGGGGCCGCCGAGCACCCCGGACCGGGCGTCGGCGAGCAGCCGATCGACCGCGCCGGAGAGCACGGCGGGCTCGGCCGGGTAGAAGGTTCCCGCCACGGCGGGTCGGCGGATGTCCATCGGAGGCGTCCTGAGCGAATACACGTTAATCCCGATATGGGGATGCGGGAAGGGGGCGACAAGGTCAGGGGGTGACAGCGTCATCCTCGGCCACGCGCGGCCATGCACAGCGGCGATGCGAACGAGAAGCCATCGCGCGGGAAACCCCGTCGTGTCGCGGCGCCACCGACCGACGGACATTGCCGTGGATCAAGAGTGGGCGCCGCGGGTCGGCGCAGGATGGTTCTTAACGGTTCATGTGCATGGGATCGCGAGGCGCACGCCGCGCATCCAGGCAACGCCACCAATGCGGTACGTCCTGCTGTCGACAGTGGGCG
This sequence comes from uncultured beta proteobacterium, assembly GCA_963832705.1. GTDB lineage: Bacteria > Pseudomonadota > Gammaproteobacteria > Burkholderiales > Casimicrobiaceae > CAIWHR01. Next base: position 99,579 of record CAWHVP010000014.1, read on the forward strand.
CCGAACGGGAGGCCGACGATGAAACGTTTCCTTGTCGCAGTCGCTGTAGCCCTGGCCGGCAGCACGGCCTCGGCGGATGTGGTCAACGGCAGCTTCGAACTGGGCACGCCCAGCGACGGCCCGGCCACCCACTGGACCCGATTGATTCCCGGCGATGCGAGCCTCGCCGGCTGGAGCATCGTCAGCGGCAACGTCGACTGGTTCAGCGCTGAGGCGGCACAGGCCTGCGCCGGCAGCCGGAGCCTCGAGCTCAACGGCAACACCAACGGCGCGGTCAGCCAGACTTTCGCGACGACGCCGGGGCAGCGCTATCGGGTGACGTTCTGCCTCGCCGGCAACCCGAACGGCCCGCCGAGCCTCAAGAAGCTCGAGGTCAGCGCCTCCGGCAGCCCGCATCGGACCTATGGTTTCGACACCACCGGGCGCACGCTGACCGACATGGGCTGGGCCGCGCAGTCCTATTCGTTCACCGCCAGCGGTGCGATCGACCACGCTCGGCTTTCGCAGCTACACGACCCGCGACGACGGCGGCCTCAACGCTTACGGCCCGGTGATCGACAACGTGGTCGTGCAGGAGGACCGGATCCTGCCGCAGGTGTCGGACCAGTGGTGGATACCGGCCGAGTCCGGCTGGGGCATCGCGGTGCTGCAGCAAGGCGACATCCTGTTCATCCGATGTTCGTCTACGGCAGCGACAACAAGCCGACGTGGTTCGTCGGCGTCGGCTAACCAGCCGGCGCGCCGGCGGCACACGGTGTTCGCCGGCGAGCTGTACGCGGTCACCGGACCCTACTACGGCGGTCCCTGGAACGCGGTGCCGGTCGTCGAGCGTCAGGTGGGCACGATCAAGTTCGACGTCGATTCCGACACCACGGCGACGCTGACCTATTCCGTCGACGGCACGCCGTCGTCAAGAACGTCACGCGCCAGTTCTGGACGTCGGAGAACCTCGCCGGCGGCTACTACGGCGGGGTCGTCTGGGACCAGGCCTGCGGGGCGGGGGGCAACGAGCGGGATCACTACGAACTCTTCGGCACCTTGGCGGTGGCCACGCGCTTCGACGGCACGGTGAAGATGACTTGTCGATCACGAAGGCGACCGATGACGGCGTGGACGTCTTTCATTCCAGGTGTCGCGACGCTGACCGTCGACGGCGCCTACACGCAGTCGGGCCACGTCGGCCGGGTGCAGGGGACGATATCAGTGGTTGCGGAGGGCAGGAGCTCGGAAAGATGGTCGGACGCCTGTTCGAGATCGAGCGGACGATCAACGGCTTACCGGCCGGTTCGAGGCGGTGGGTCGGACGCCGACGCGTGCCGGTACGAGGGCCGCGTCGGCGGGGTGCGGCGCTAGGCCGCGGGCCAAGGAGGCGAACATGAAACGGATTCGTGACGTCGCGATCGCCCTGATGGCGGTCCTGCTCCTGGGAGCCGGCGTGGCGCGGGGTGCCTCGACCACCAACTTCTCCGATCAGTGGTGGATCGCCAAGGAATCGGGCTGGGGCGCGGCGGTGCTGCACCAGTGGGACACGCTGTTCATCGACATCTTCGTCTACGGCACGGACAACAGGCCGACGTGGTTCGTCGCCGTCGCGCGGCACCAGCCCGACGGCGCGGCCGGTCATGTCGTGTTCGGCGGCGAGGTCTACGCGGTCACCGGCCCGTACTACGCCATCCCGTTCAACTCGGTGCCCGTCGTCGAGCGGCAGGTGGGAACGATCACCTTCGACGCCGACACCGGCAACACGGCGCTCTTGACCTACTCGGTCGACGGAACGACCGTCGTGAAGAACGTGACCCGCCAGACCTGGCGCGACCAGGATCTCAGCGGCCGCTATTACGGCGGCGATGTCGGCGAACAGACCTCCTGCGGCGAGGACAACGGGCATTGGGAAACCGAGGACGCCATCGACATCGTCCACAATCCGGACAACTCGATCACGGTCACGGTCACTGACAGCCGCAACCGGAGCTGGACCCTGACCGGCACGTACAGCCAGTCCGGGCACATGGGTCAGATCGTCGGGACGGTGGTTGCCCCCGGCGTCTTCACGGGCACCGCAACGTTTTTCGAGATCGAGCGGTCGATCGGCGGCATCACGGGGCGCGGCCACATGGTGATGCGGCCTCCCGGCGTCGAGGGACCCGGCGGGTGCGTGTGGGACGGTCGCTGGGGCGGCGTGCGCCGATAGATGGGCGCAGGTGACGGGGTCTCGGCGCCGTCGGCGCCTGCTGGTTCTGCTGCGTCGACACGGACCCCGCGCGCCGGTCTGCGCGCATTTGACGGGTACGGGGTTGCCGCGTTGGGGGCCGTCGCGGCAATTGACGTTTACGTAAACGGCAGATAAGGTAGCGCTGCGCCCCCGACCGGCGCGGCGGACCGGTCCTTGTCCACGCCGCCGGGGCGTGGAGTAACCTTGCATCTCGATCCGGCGGCCCACGCGCCTCCGGGCCGCACCGCACGTCCGCAGGAGCCCGCCATGAACGACACGAGCCGCGCGCCGCTCGTCTACAAGCCGGTCAACAAGGTCCGCTTCGTCACCGCGGCGAGCCTGTTCGACGGCCACGACGCCTCGATCAACATCATGCGCCGCATCCTGCAGGCGACCGGCTGCGAGGTCATCCACCTCGGCCACAACCGCTCGGTCGAGGAGATCGTCAACTGCGCGCTGCAGGAAGACGCGCACGGCATCGCGATCTCGTCCTACCAGGGCGGCCACGTCGAGTTCTTCAAGTACATGCTCGACCTGCTGCGCGAGCGCGGCGCGCCCAACATCAAGGTGTTCGGCGGCGGCGGCGGCGTGATCGTCCCGGACGAGATCCGCGAGCTGCACGAGTACGGCGTCGCGCGGATCTTCTCGCCCGAGGACGGCCACCGGCTCGGGCTGCAGGGGATGATCAACGAGATCGTCGCCGCCTGCGACGTCGACCTCGCGCACGACCTGCCGGCCGACGTCGCGGCGCTTTCCGCGGCCGACCGTCACGCCCGGGTGCGCGCGCTCGCCCGGATGATCACCGGCGCTCGAGGCCGGCACCGTGCCGGCGGCCACCCGCGACGCGCTGCTCGCGGCGGCGGCGAAGGCGAAGGTGCCCACGCTCGGCGTCACCGGCACCGGCGGCGCCGGCAAGAGCTCGCTGACCGACGAGCTCGTCCGCCGCTTCCGCCTCGACCAGGCCGACGCCTCAAGCTCGCGATCGTCTCGATCGACCCGTCGCGGCGCAAGTCCGGCGGGGCGCTGCTCGGCGACCGGATCCGGATGAACGCGATCGAGCACCCGAACATCTACATGCGCTCGCTGGCGACGCGCGAGGCGGGCAAGGAGATCAGCAAGGCGCTGCCCGACGTCGTCGCCGCGTGCAAGGTCGCGGGCTTCGACCTCGTCGTCGTCGAGACCTCGGGCATCGGCCAGGGCGACGCGGCGATCGTGCCGCACGTCGACGTCTCGCTGTACGTGATGACGCCGGAGTTCGGCGCCGCGTCGCAGCTGGAGAAGATCGACATGCTCGACTTCGCCGACTTCGTCGCGATCAACAAGTTCGACCGCAAGGGCGCCGCCGACGCGCTGCGCGACGTGCGCAAGCAGTACCAGCGCAACCACGAGCGCTTCACGACGCCGGTCGACGAGATGCCGGTGTACGGGACGATCGCCGCGCGCTTCAACGACGACGGCGTCACCGCGCTCTACCAGGCCATCGTGGCGAAGCTCGCCGGCAAGGGGCTCGTCCTGAAGCCCGGCAAGCTCGCGCCGGTCGCGACCCGGCACTCGACCGGGCAGAACGTCATCGTGCCGCCGCAGCGCGTGCGCTACCTCGCCGAGATCGCCGAGACCGTGCGCGGCTACCACCGGTGGTCGGCCGAGCAGAGCCGCATCGCGCGCGAGCGCCAGCAGCTGCGGGCGGCGAAGAGTGCCGAGGCATGCCCTCACCCCACCCTCTGCCCCGCGGGCGGCGGAGAGGGAGGACGAGCGCAGCGGCCGAGCTGGACGCGCTCGACCACCGATCGCCGCCCGCGACGCGAAGCTCGATCCGCGGGCGAAGAAGCTGCTCGACATGTGGCCGAAGACGAAGGCCGCGTACGCCGGCGACGAGTACGTCGTGAAGATCCGCGACAAGGAGCTGCGCACGGCGCTCACGACGACCTCGCTGTCCGGCACGCGCATCCGCAAGGTCGCGCTGCCCGACTTCGAGGACGACGGCGAGGTCCTGCGCTGGCAGCTGAAGGAGAACGTGCCCGGCAGCTTCCCCTTCACCGCCGGCGTGTTCGCGTTCAAGCGCGAGAACGAGGACCCGACGCGGATGTTCGCCGGCGAGGGCGACCCGTTCCGCACCAACCGCCGCTTCCACCTGCTCGCCGACCACATGCCGGCGAAGCGGCTGTCGACCGCGTTCGACTCGGTGACGCTCTACGGCAACGACCCCGACCTGCGCCCGGACATCTACGGCAAGGTCGGCAACTCCGGCGTGTCGATCGCGACGCTCGACGACCTGAAGGTGCTGTACTCCGGCTTCGATCTCTGCGCGCCGAACAACTCGGTGTCGATGACGATCAACGGCCCGGCGCCGACGATCCTCGCGATGTTCCTCAACGCCGCGATCGACCAGCAGATCGACAAGTTCCGCGCCGACAACGGCCGCGACCCGACCGACGACGAGGCCGACAAGATCCGCGAATGGGCGTTCGCGACGGTGCGCGGCACCGTGCAGGCCGACATCCTGAAGGAGGACCAGGGCCAGAACACCTGCATCTTCTCGACCGAGTTCAGCCTGAAGGTGATGGGCGACATCCAGCAGTTCTTCGTCCACAACAACATCCGCAACTTCTACTCGGTGTCGATCTCCGGCTACCACATCGCCGAAGCCGGGGCGAACCCGATCTCGCAGCTCGCGTTCACGCTGTCCAACGGCTTCACCTTCGTCGAGGCCTACCTCGCGCGCGGCATGCACATCGACGACTTCGCGCCGAACCTGTCGTTCTTCTTCAGCTACGGCATGGATCCCGAGTACACGGTGATCGGCCGCGTCGCGCGCCGGATCTGGGCGGTGGCGATGAAGCAGCGCTACGGCGCCAACGAGCGCTCGCAGAAGCTGAAGTTCCACTCGCAGACCAGCGGCCGCAGCCTGCACGCGCAGGAGATCTCGTTCAACGACATCCGCACCACGCTGCAGGCGCTGATCTCGACCTACGACAACACCAACTCGCTGCACACCAACGCCTACGACGAGGCGATCACCACGCCGACCGAGGAGAGCGTGCGGCGCGCGGTGGCGATCCAGCTGATCATCAACCGCGAGTGGGGCCTCGCCAAGAACGAGAACCCCAACCAGGGCATCTTCATCATCGACGAGCTGACCGACCTGGTCGAGGAGGCGGTGCTGAAGGAGTTCGAGGCGATCTCCGAGCGCGGCGGCGTGCTGGGGGCGATGGAGACGGGCTACCAGCGCAGCAAGATCCAGGAGGAGTCGATGTACTACGAGCACAAGAAGCACGACGGCTCGTACCCGATCATCGGCGTCAACACCTTCCGCAACCCGCACGGCGACGCGGTGCCGGCCAAGATCGAGCTCGCGCGCTCGACGGCCGAGGAGAAGCAGTCGCAGCTCGCCCGGCTCGCCGACTTCCACGCGCGGCACGCGCAGGAGGCGCCGGCGGCGCTGGCGAAGCTGAAGCAGGCGGTGATCGACAACGGCAACGTGTTCGCCGAGCTCGTGAACACGGTGCGCGTGTGCTCGCTCGGTCAGATCACCAGCGCCCTGTTCGAGGTCGGCGGGCAGTACCGCCGCAGCATGTAAGTGGCGTAAGTGGGGTCAGACACTCATTCCGTTGTCATGGACGCGCCGCCCGGGTCTCGCGTCCATGACAACGGAATGAGTGTCTGACCCATTACGCCGGCGGCGGGCGGGTCGCGACCATCGAGTCGCGGCCGCCGAACCACTCGAACCACGCGGCGGTGTTCGGGTGGCGGTCGCGCCAGGCGAGCGACGCGAAGCGGAAGTCGAGGTAGCCGAGCGCGCAGCCGGTCGCGATCGTGCCGATGTCGACGCGGTCGCCGAAGTGCGCCGCGTGCTTCTCGACCTCGGCGAGCCCGCACTTGACCTTCTCCAGCTGGCCGTCGAGCCAGTCGTCCCAGCGCTGCGCCTCCGGCCGCATCGCCGTCTCGTAGCGGGCGAGGACCGCGGCGTCGTTGATGCCGTCGGCGAGCGACTGCTGGACCAGCGCCGTCCAGCCGCGCCGGGCCCTCCGCCGGGATCAGCCGATGGCCGCCGAGCGCGTCGAGGTAGTCGCAGATGACGCGGCTGTCGTAGAGGATCGTGCCGTCGTCGGTGACCAGCGTCGGGACCTTGCCCAGCGGGTTGTGCGCGACGACGTCGGGTCGCGGTTGACCGGGTGCGCGCTGCACGGGACGAGCTCGATGCGGTCTGCGCAGGCCCAGCTCGTCGGCGGCGACGAGGACTTGCGCACGAACGGCGAGGCGGGCGAGTGGAAGAGCTTCAAGGACGTTCTCCTGGAATGGGCGTCGCGACGGGGCGCGGGCGGCGTCAGTGCACGCCGCCGCCGTGGCAGTTCTTGAACTTGCGGCCGCTGCCGCAGGGGCAGGGATCGTTGCGCCCGACCTTGGGCGCCTCGCGCGCGAACGGGCGGCGCGGCCGCGTGGCGTCGGCGATCGTGTATCACCGATTCGACCAGGAGCTCGATCGCGTCGTCGAGGTCGGCGAGCGGCAGGGTCTGCGGTCGATCTCCTCGCGGTCGCGGGCGAACGCGAGGCTTTCCGGGTCGTCGTCGTCCGGGTCGACGGGGAGGTGGCGCAGGATGCCGATCAGCGCCGCGGCGCTCGCGTCGTCCTCCTGGATCCGGTCCATCAGCGCGGGGAAGGCGGCCAGCGCGATCATGAAGCCCTCGGCCCAGGGCTCGAGCGCGGCGATGGACGCCTTGCCGGCGAGCGGTTCGCCGGCGTCGTCCTCGAGCTCGAAGATCACCGGCTCGAACGCCTCGCGGGCGGCGAGGTAGGCCGCGAGCTCGTTGTGGCGGCGCATGATCAGCTCGAGCGCGCGCGCCATCGGCGCGGCCTCGGCGGGCACCTTCTCCGCGCGCCCCTGCGCGTCGAACACGAAGGGCAGCCACGCGGAGGAGGGCGCCGGCTCGGGCGCGAGCAGCAGCGCGGCGAGGAAGCCGTCGAGCGTCGCGACGTCGAGCGGCTCGACGCTCCTCGGGGAACGCCTGCAGCAGGTCGTCGAGCTCGGCGACGTCGGCGTCGGTCAGGGGGGCGGTGGGCGTGGCGCCCGAGGTTTGCGGGTTCATCGGGCAATGATAAGGCGAAACCCGCCGCCGGCGCTTCCCGGCCGATCGAACCCGGCGGCGACGGCCCGCCCCGGCCATTTCCTTTACACTCCGACTCTGTGACCCGGGCCGGAGGACGCCGGACCCCCTCCCGGACCTCCCCGCCACCTCGCCGCCGATGACCGAACCCACGCACTGGGCGTTTCCCCGCGAGCTGCAGCCGAAGCCGGGCGACGTCGCGTTCGACCTGGCCGCGGCCTTCGACGCCGTCGTCGCGCTGCGCGCCGAGATTCCCGACGACGCGGCGACCGCGGGAATCCTCGGCACCGAGCGCACCGGCAGCGGCGTGGTCATCGGCGCCGACGGCCTGGTGCTGACGATCGGCTACCTGATCCTCGAGGCCGAGTCGATCTGGCTGACCGCCGGCAACGGCCGCGTGGTCGCCGGCCATCCGCTCGCCTACGACTTCGACACCGGGTTCGGCCTCGTCGCGCCGCTCGGACGCCTCGACCTCCCCGCGCTCGCGCTGGGCTCCGCCGCCGGCATGAGCGCCGGCGACGAGGTGTACGTGCTGGGCCACGGCGGGCGCGCCCATGCGCTGAAGGCCGAGATCTTCGCGCGGCGCGAATTCGCGGGCCCGTGGGAGTACGTGCTCGACGAGGCGCTGTTCACGACGCCGCCGCATCCGGAGTGGAGCGGCGCCGCGCTGCTCGGCGAGGACGGGCGGCTCGCCGGCATCGGGTCGCTGTTCGTGCAGGAGGCCTCGGGCGGCGACGTCGTCAAGGGCAACATGTTCGTGCCGGTCGAGCTGTTCACCGCCATCCAGGCCGACCTGCTGCGCTACGGCCGCCGCAGCGGGCTGCCGCGCCCGTGGCTCGGCATGTACACCGACGAGGGCGCCGAGGGCCTGGTCGTGACCGGGCTGGCGCCCGGCGGCCCGGCGGAGAAGGCCGGCGTCGCGCCGGGCGATCTCGTCGTCGAAGTCGCGGGCGACCGCGTCGCGGGGCTCGCCGAGCTCTTCCGCAAGGTCTGGCGCCGCGGCCCCGCGGGCACGACGATCCGCCTGACGCTCGCGCGCGGCGGCGCGCCGCTCTCGGTCGACGTCGCCACCATCGCCCGCGCCGATTCGCTGAAGAAGCCGCGGCTGCAGTGACCGCCGTCGGTCACCGCGGCGCCGGCCCGTTCCAGGAGGAGCCTTCGCCATGAAAAGAAGAGACGCGCTGGCCGTGCTGCTGTCGGGCCTGGGGATGGCCGCCGGGGTTCGCGCGCAGGGCTACCCGGCGAAGCCGATCCGGGTGATCGTCGGCTACACCGCGGGCGGCGCCGTGGACATCATCGCGCGCGCCGTGTCGCAGCAGCTGCAGGCGAGCCTCGGCCAGCCGGTGGTCGTGGAGAACAAGCCCGGCGCCGGGACCAACATCGCGCTGCGCGCGCTGATCGACAGCCCGCCCGACGGCTACACGCTGATGCTGACGGCCAACGCGGTGGCGGCCAACGTCTCGCTGTTCCAGCCGCCGCCGTACGACATCGCGAAGGACCTGACGCCGATCGCGCTGGTCGGCCGGGTGCCGGTCGTGCTGGCGGTCAACGCGCAGTCGGAATTCACGTCCATCGAGCGGTTCATCGCCGCGGCCAAGGCGAACCCCAAGGCGGTCAACTACGCGACGCCGGGCAACGGCTCGACGCCGCACCTCGCGGTCGAGCTGTTCGCGCGCGCGGCCGGCATCACGCTGACCCACGTCCCGTACAAGGGCGGGTCGCAGGCGATCACCGACGTCATCGGCGGCCACGTGCAGGCGGTGGCCGTCAACGCGCTGGAGGTGCAGCCGCACGTGAAGAGCGGCAAGCTGCGCGTGCTGGTGGTGATGACGCCGGCGCGATCGCCGATCTTCCCGGACGTGCCGACGGTCGCGGAATCCGGCTTCCCCGGCTTCGAGGCGTCGGTCTGGTACGGCTTCATCGGCCCGGCGGGGCTGCCGGCGCCGGTGGTCGCGAAGCTGCACGCGGACATCCAGCGCGCGCTCGCGTCCGAGGACGTGAAGGGACGCCTGGCGGCGGCCGGCGGCGAGGTGCTGCCCGGCGCCACCGACCGGTTCACCGCGTTGCTCAACGCCGAGCGGATCCGCTACGAAAAGCTGATCCGCGACGCGAAGATCCTGCCCGATTGAGCGCGCCGTCCCGGCGCGAACGAACCGTCATGCTCCGGCCTCGCCGCCTGCCCCGACCGGACGACGCGCCCTCGGCGTCGCGGCGCCGGGCGCTGCGGGCGACCGCCGCGCTCCTCGCCTTGGCCGCGGGCGGCGCGCGCGCCGCGGACTGGCCGACGCGGCCGGTGCGGCTCGTGGTCCCGTTCCCGCCGGGCGGGTCGACCGACATCCTGGGGCGCTCGATCGCGCAAAAGCTGCAGGAGGCGCTGGGCCAGCCGTTCGTCGTCGACAACAAGCCCGGCGCCGGCGGCTCGATCGGGGCGACCGAGGTCGCCCGCGCCGCCCCCGACGGCTACACGCTGCTGATGGGCCACATCGGGACGCTGGCGATCAACCCGTCGCTGTATCCGAACCTCGCCTACGATCCGGTGAAGAGCTTCGCGCCGGTGGCGCTGGTCGCGCGCGTGCCCAACGTGCTGGTGGTGAATCCCGCGGTGCCGGCGCGCGACGTGCAGCAGCTGATCGCGCTGGCGAAGGCGAAGCCCGGCGGGCTGCGCTACGCGTCCGGCGGCAACGGCAGCGCCGCGCACATCGCGATGGAGTACTTCAAGCTGCGCACGCAGACGGACATCGGCCACATCCCCTACCGCGGCACGTCGCCGGCGGTCGCCGACGTCATGGGCGGGCAGGTCGAGATCATCATGACCGGCGTGCCGGCGGTGCTGCAGCAGGTGAGGGCGGGCAAGCTGCGCGCGCTGGCCGTGTCGAGCAAGTCACGGGTGGCCAGCATGCCGGACCTGCCGACGATCGCCGCCTCCGGCGTGCCCGATTTCGAGGCGATCCAGTGGTACGGGATCGTGGCGCCCGCGCGCACGCCGGCCGCCGTGATCGCGCTGCTGAACGCCGAGGTCGGCCGCGCGCTGCAGACGCCGGCGCTGAAGGAGCGCCTCGATGCCGAAGGCGCGGAAGCGGCGCCGACGACGCCGGCGGCGTTCGGCGCGATGATCGAGAGCGAGATCGCCCGCTGGAAGCCGGTGATCGAGCAGTCCCGGATGCGGCCCGATTGAGCGGCCCGACACGAAGGCGCCCGAAGGGCTGCGTCGGGCCGCGATAGAGGCCGGCCGACCCCGCGAACCTTGCATCTCAGCGGCCGAACGGAGGCCGGCGATTGAGGACGGGCGGCCCGCCGCCGCCCTCCCGCATTTGCGCTGGCTCAAGGGTGCTCCACGGCGACCCCGCCGGCCGCGCGCCGAACGGGCAAAATGGAGCACCCCGTCACCACTCCGCGAGAAGCACATGAGCGAAATCAGGAAGGTCGGCGTCATCGGCGCCGGAACCATGGGCAACGGCATCGCGCAGGCCTGCGCGGTCGTCGGGATCGACGTCGTGATGGTCGACGTCGCCGAGGCCGCGGTGCTGCGCGGGCTCGCGACGATCACCGGCAGCCTCGACCGGCTGGTGAAGAAGGAGAAGCTCTCCGCCGCCGACAAGGACGCGGCGATCAAGCGCATCCACGGCTCGACCAGCTACGACGTGCTCGGCACGGCCGACCTCGTGATCGAGGCCGCGACCGAGAACGAGGACCTGAAGTACAAGATCATGAAGCAGGCCGAGGCGGTGATGAAGCCCGAGGCGATCATGGCGTCGAACACGTCGTCGATCTCGATCACCAAGCTCGCCGCCGCCACGTCCCGCCCGACCGCGTTCGTCGGCATGCACTTCTTCAACCCGGTGCCGATGATGGCGCTGGTCGAGCTGATCAGCGGCCTGCAGACGGCCGAGGCGACGCTCGCCGCCGTCGAGGCTTTCGCCAAGCGCCTGGGCAAGGTGCCGATCCGCGTGAAGAACAGCCCGGGCTTCGTCGTCAACCGGATCCTGTGTCCGATGATCAACGAGGCGATCTTCGCGCTGCAGGACGGGCTCGCCTCCGCCGCGGACATCGACAACGGCATGAAGCTCGGCTGCAACCACCCGATCGGCCCGCTGGCGCTCGCCGACATGATCGGCCTCGACGTCATGCTGGCGGTGATGAACGTGCTCTACGGCGACTTCAACGATCCGAAGTACCGTCCGGCGCCGCTGCTGAAGGAGATGGTCGCGGCCGGCTGGCTCGGGCGCAAGACCGGGCGCGGCTTCTACACCTACGGCTGAACCGACGAAACGGGGACAGACGAATGGGGTCAGAGCCTGACTCCCGTGCGGGAAATCGTGCTCTGACCCCGTTTCGGCCTACCCGTTGAAGTTGCGCAGGCCGGGCAGGTCGAGGACGACGATCCGGCCGTACTCGACCCGCAGCAGCGCGGCCTGCTCCAGCGCCTTCAGCGCCTGGTTGACGCGCTGCCGCGACAGGTCCGACAGGTAGCCGATCTCCTCCTGCGAGATCTGCACCTCGCGCCGCGTGGCGGGGTACAGGTGCGGATTGAACATCGCGGCGAGGCAGCGCGCGACGCGCGCCTCGACGCTGAGCAGCCGGTCGTACTCGACCTGGCCGATGAACTGGCCGAGGCGCTCGTTCAGCTGGATCAGCAGGAAGCGGTTGAAGGCGATGCTGCCGTCGAGCAGCGCGACGAAGGTCGCCCGCGGCATCAGCGCCACGCGGGACTCGCGCAGCGCGATGACGTCGTACCGGCGCGGCTCGTCCTTCAGCAGCGAGCCCTCGCCGAACCACGCCCCCTCCGGCAGCCCGGTCAGCGTCGTCACCTTGCCCGTCGGCGACAGGCTGGACATCTTCACCAGGCCGTCGACGATGCCGACCCAGTGCTCGACCGCCTCGCCCTTGCGGCAGACGTAGCCGCCCGCCGGCACCCGGCGCTCCAGCAGCGTCGGTCTCGACCAGCTGCATCTGCGGCGGGGTCAGCGAGTGCGCCCACGGGCTTTCGCGGGCGAAGTCGAAGGCGGTGCGCGGGGTCATCGTTCGGTCGGAGATTGTCTGCCGGATGACAACTTTTCCCGGCAGCCGCGATTATGCTTGATTTCCGCTAGAATCCACCCACCAACAACGCTCCGCCAATGACGCGGGCGAGGGGTGCCGCGCACCGGCGCGGGCCCGAGCAAGGAGGAAGTCCAGAGTGTCGTCGACGCCGGCGCAGTCCGAACTCGATACGTTCCCCCGCCTGCTGCTGCATCACGCGCACGTGCGCGGGAATGCGCCGGCGGTGCGCGAGAAGGATCTCGGCATCTGGCAGACCTGGACGTGGCGGCAGGTGGCGCACGAGGTGCGCGCGCTCGCCTGCGGCCTCGCCGCGCAGGGCTTCAAGCGCGGCATGCACCTCGCGATCATCGGCGACAACCGGCCGCGGCTGTACTGGGCGATGGCGGCGGCGCAGGCGCTGGGCGGCGTCCCGGTGCCGATGTACCAGGACGCGCCGGCCGCCGAGTTCGCCTTCGTGCTGAACGATGCCGAGATCGCGTACGCGATCGTCGAGGACCAGGAGCAGGTCGACAAGGTGCTGGAGGTGCATGCCGCAGGTGCCGACGCTCAAGCACATCTACTACGACGATCCGCGCGGCCTGCGCAACTACGAGCGGCGTGACGAGCTACGAGGAGCTGCAGCGGATCGGCCGCGAGTTCGACGTCGCGCAACCCGGGCTTCTTCGAGGGCGAGGTCGCCAAGGGCAGGACCGACGACGTGTCGGTGATGCTGTACACGTCGGGCACGACCGGCAAGCCGAAGGGCGTGTGCCAGACGCACGCGGCCTTCATCGCGTCGGCGCAGCGGCGCCAGCGAGTTCGACCACCTGACGGCCGAACGACAGCATCCTGTCCTACCTGCCGATGGCCTGGGTCGGCGACCACCTGTTCTCGTTCGCGCAGGCGATGTTCGCGGGCTTCACGATCAACTGCCCGGAATCGGGCGACACGGTGATGACCGACCTGCGCGAGATCGGCCCGACCTACTACTTCGCGCCGCCGCGGGTGTTCGAGAACCTGCTGACGCAGGTGATGATCCGGATGGAGGACGCGAGCGCGCTCAAGCGCTGGATGTTCCACTACCACATGGGCGTGGCGAGGCGCTGCGGCGCCGAGATCCTCGACGGCAAGCCGGTTGTCGCTGCAGGACCGGCTGCTCTACGCGATCGGCAACCTGCTCGTCTACGGGCCGCTGCGCAACGTGCTGGGCATGAGCCGCATCCGCGTGGCCTACACGGCCGGCGCCGCGATCGGCCCCGACCTGTTCCGCTTCTACCGCTCGATCGGCATCAACCTGAAGCAGCTCTACGGCTCGACCGAGACCTGCGCCTACGTCTGCCTGCAGCCCGACGGCCAGATCAAGTTCGACAGCGTCGGCACGCCGGCGCCGGGCGTCGAGGTGCAAGATCGCCGACAACGGCGAGGTGCTGGTGCGCGGGCCGATGCTGCTGAAGGAGTACTACAAGCGGCCCGACGCGACCGCCGAGTCGATCGACGCCGAGGGCTATTTCCACACCGGCGACGCCGGCATCTTCGACGACGACGGCCACCTGAAGATCATCGACCGCGCCAAGGACGTCGGGCAAGCTCGCGAACGGCGCGATGTACGCGCCGAACTACCTCGAGAACAAGCTCAAGTTCTTCCCGCACATCAAGGAGGCGGTGGCCTTCGGCGACAGGCGCGACATGGTCTGCGCGTTCATCAACATCGACATGGGCTCGGTCGGCAACTGGGCCGAGCGGCGCGGCATCGCCTACTCCGGCTACACCGACCTCGCCGCCAAGCCCGAGGTCTACCAGCTGATCAAGGAGTGCGTCGAGAAGGTCAACGCCGAGCTCGCCGACGAGGGCGCGCTGTCCGACTCGCAGGTGCACCGCTTCCTGATCCTGCACAAGGAGCTCGACCCGGACGACGACGAGCTCACGCGCACGCGCAAGGTGCGCCGCGGCTTCGTCGCCGAGAAGTACGCGGTGCTGATCGACGCGCTGTACTCCGGCAAGACGGTCCAGCACATCGAGACGCAGGTCAAGTTCGAGGACGGCCGCACCGGCATGGTCGCGGCCGACCTGCGCATCGAGGAAGCGGCCACGTTCCCCAGGGCCGCGCTGCCCAGAAGGCCGCCTGAGCGCGCACGACGATGAGCCGCCACCGAACGCAAGATCGGCGACACGATCCTCAAGCTGGAGAACATCTCGCTCGCGTTCGGCGGCGTGAAGGCGCTGACCGACATCAGCTTCGACGTCCGCGAGCACGAGATCCGCGCGATCATCGGCCCCAACGGCGCCGGCAAGAGCTCGATGCTCAACGTGATCAACGGCGTCTACCACCCGCAGCAGGGCACGATCACCTTCCACGGCAAGGTCCGGCGCCAGCATGAGCCCGCACGACGCCGCGGCGCAGGGCATCGCCCGCACGTTCCAGAACATCGCGCTGTTCAAGGGCATGTCGGTGCTGGACAACATCATGACCGGCCGCAACCTCAAGATGAAGGCGAGCTTCCTCGAGCAGGCGCTGTGGATCGGCCGCGCGCGGCGCGAGGAGCTCGCGCACCGCGCGAAGGTCGAGGAGGTGATCGACTTCCTCGAGATCCAGCACATCCGCAAGACGCCGGTCGGCCGGCTGCCCTACGGGCTGCAGAAGCGCGTCGAGCTCGCGCCGCGCGCTCGCCGCCGAGCCGACGATGCTGCTGCTCGACGAGCCGATGGCCGGCATGAACGTCGAGGAGAAGCAGGACATGTGCCGCTTCATCCTCGACGTCAACGAGCAGTACGGCACGACGATCGTGCTGATCGAGCACGACATGGGCGTCGTGATGGACATCTCCGACCGCGTCGTCGTGCTCGACTACGGCAAGAAGATCGGCGACGGCACGCCCGACGAGGTGCGCGTCCAACCAGGCGGTCATCGACGCCTACCTCGGCGTCGCGCACTGAGACGGAACAGGTCAGCCATGCCTTCTTCTTCGAAGTGCTGATCGGCGGGCTGCTCTCCGGCGTGATGTACTCGCTGGTCGCGCTCGGCTTCGTGCTGATCTACAAGGCCTCCGGCGTGTTCAACTTCGCGCAGGGCGCGATGGTGTTCTTCGCCGCGCTGACCTTCGTCGGGCTCATCGAGATCGGGCTTGCCGTTCTGGCTGTCGCGTGCCGGCGACGCTGGTGGTGATGGTCCTGCTCGGCCTCGCCACCGAGCGGCTCGTGCTGCGGCCGCTGGTCAACCAGCCGCAGATCACGCTGTTCATGGCGACGATCGGCCTGTCGTTCTTCATCGAGGGGCTCGCGCAGCTGATCGTGGGGCGCGACCGTGCGCGGCCTCGACCTCGGCATCCAGGACGAGCCGATCGCAGATGATCTCCGACCGACGTCGGCATGAACGTCAGTCGAAGTTCGACATCGTCGGCCGCCGGCATCGCGGCCGTGCTGGTCAGCGTGCTGGCGGTGTTCTTCAGCCGCACGCGCATCGGGCGCGCGCTGCGCGCGGTGGCCGACGATCACCAGGCGGCGCTCGCCGTCGGCATCCCGCTGCAGCAGATCTGGGGCATCGTCTGGGCGGTCGCCGGCGTCGTCGCGCTGGTCGCGGGCCTGCTGTGGGGCGCGCGCAACGGCGTCCAGTTCGCGCTGACCTTCGTCGCGCTGAAGGCGCTGCCGGTGCTGATCCTCGGCGGCTTCGAGTCGATGCCCGGCGCGATCGTCGGCGGCCTGATCATCGGCGCGTCGGAGAAGCTGGCCGAGGTCTACTTCGGGCCCGTTCGTCGGCGGCGGCATCGAGGGCTGGTTCCCGTACGTGCTGGCGCTCGCTGTTCCTGCTGGTCCGGCCCGAGGGGCTGTTCGGCGAGAAGATCATCCGACCGCTGTAATAGGGTCGACGCCAATTCTTCCGACGAGCCGTCGCCTCCGATCCGCAGCCCAATCCGAGACGGTCGACCTGAATGTTCTACCGCGAAGCAGGCCAGTTCAAGACGTCCTACGCGGCGGACCAGCAGATCTTCCCGATCCGGCAGGACCGGTATCGCGGTCATCGCGATCGTGCTGCGTCGCCTACTTCGTCGTTCCGGCGATGGCCACGCCGTACTGGCTTCTCGGCGATCCTGATCCCGCTGCCTGATCCTCGCGCTGGCGGCGCTCGGCCTCAACATCCTGACGGGCTACGCCGGCCAGCTGTCGCTCGGCACCGCCGCGTTCATGGCGGTCGGCGCGTTCGCCGTCCTACAACTTCATGCTGCGCGTCCCCGGCATGCCGATCCTGGTCGCGTTCGTCTGCGGCGGGCTGTCGCGCGGCGGCGGTCGGCATCCTGTTCGGGCTGCCCAGCCTGCGCATCCGCGGCTTCTACCTCGCGGTCGCGACGCTCGCCGCGCAGTTCTTCATCGTCTGGGCGCTGTCCAAGGTCGGCTGGTTCTCCAACTACAGCTCGTCGGGCGTCATCACCGCGCAGGCGATCGAGATCCTCGGCTACACGTTCGACACGCCGACGGCGCAAGTACCTGCTGGTGCTGACGATCGTCGTGGTCATGGCGCTCGCGGCCAAGAACATGGCGCGCGGCAACATCGGCCGGCAGTGGATGGCGGTGCGCGACATGGACGTCGCCGCCGAGGTGATCGGCATCCGCCTCGATGCTACACCAAGCTGCTCGCCTTCGCGGTCAGCTCGTTCTACTGCGGCGTCGCCGGCGCGCTGTACGCCTACGCCTACCTCGGCACGGTGGAGCCCGAGGCCTTCAGCCTCGACCTGTCGTTCCGCATCCTGTTCATGATCATCATCGGCGGCGTGGGCACGATCCTCGGCGCGTTCCTCGGCAGCGCGTTCATCGTGCTGCTGCCGATCCTGCTCAACTACGGCGATGCAGTTCCTCGAGCGCACCGTGCACCTGTCGATTCCCGTCTCCGCCGCGTCGAACCTCGAGCTGATGGTGTTCGGCGGGCTGATCATCTTCTTCCTGATCGTCGAGCCGCACGGGCTCGCGCGGCTGTGGCAGATCGGCAAGGAGAAGCTGCGGCTGTGGCCGTTCCCGCACTGATGCGGCGCGGCGTCCGGCGCGCTGCGACGGTTCCATTGACACGGGCTGGCCGCCGCACAATGCTGTGCACGTACGAGCTCCGGTTCGAGAGAGGCATCACTTGAGGAGGAGCATGGCAATGAAGGCAGTCAAGGCGGCCCTGGCGGGCCTCGCGCTGCTGCCGGCCGCGTCCGCGGCGCAGGCGCAGAGCGAGCAGTTCATCCCGATCCTGTCCTACCGGGTCGGGTCCGTACGCGGCGGGCGGCTCCGGCTATTTCGGCGGCGTCGATCGACTACTTCAACCTGGTCAACACCGACGGCGGCATCAACGGCGTGAAGCTGACTGGGAGGAGTGCGAGACCGAGTACAACACCGCGCGCGGCGTCGAGTGCTACGAGCGGCTGAAGAAGAACAAGGGCGGCGCGTCGACGCGTCGAGCCGCTGTCCACCGGCATCGCCTACGGCCTGCTCGACGGCGTCGCGCAGGACAAGATCCCGATGACGACGTTCGGCTACGGCCGCGCCAACGCGGCCGACGGCCGGGTGTTCCCGTGGGTGTTCCCGATCGGCACCAGCTACTGGAGCCAGGCGGCGGCGATGATCAAGCTACCTCGCGCAGAAGGAAGGCGGCATCGACAAGCTGAAGGGCAAGAAGATCGTCGACCTGTATCACGACTCGGCCTTCGGCAAGGAGACCGATGCCGGTGTTCGACGCGCTCGCCGCCAAGTACGGCTTCGAGCTCGTGAAGCATCGCGGTCGCCGCACCCGGGCAACGAGCAGGAGTCGCAGTGGCTGCAGATCCGCCAGGCCAAGCCCGACTACGTGATCCTGTGGGGCTGGGGCGTGATGAACCCGACCGCGCTCAAGGCCGCGGCCAAGGTCGGCTATCCCGCGCGAGAAGATGCTCGGCGTCTGGTGGGCGGGCTCGGAGGAGGACGTCGATCCCGGCCGGCGACGCCGCCAAGGGCTACGTCGTCGCGGCCTTCTCGGCGCCGGGCACGAGCTTCCCGGTGATGCAGGACATCGAGAAGAAGGTCTACGGCGCCGGCAAGGGCAACATCGAGGACAAGTCGCGGCAGGGCTCGATCTACCACACCGCGGCGTCGTCTACGGCATCATCACCGTCGAGGCGATCCGCAAGGCGCAGGAGAAGTACGGCAAGGGCAAGGTGATGACCGGCGAGCAGGTGCGCTGGGGCCTCGAGAACCTGAACCTGTCCGAGGCGCGGATCAAGGAGCTGGGCGCGGCCGGCATGTTCCCGCCGATCAAGACGAGCTGCGCCGATCACGAGGGCTCGGGCATGGTCAAGTTCCAGTCATGGGACGGCAAGGCGTTCAAGCCGGTCACCGGCTGTCATGTCCGGCGACCGCGAGCTCGTCCGCAAGATGGTCGAGGAAAGCGCCGCCAAGTACGCGGCCGAGAAGAAGATCACGCCGCGCGACTGCTCGAAGGCGGGCTGATGCTCGGAGCCTGACGACCGGCCCTCTCCCGTCCGCGGGAGAGGGCTGGCGCGAGCGCCGCGTCGCGGCTCTCGCGCCAGCCCGCCCGAGCGTCCGCCGACCCACCGCTGACCGACCGATGAACGCCCAGACCAGCCCCGCCCCGCAGGCCGAAAGCGCTGCGCAGTCCTACCTTTCGGTCAACAACATCGAGGTCATCTACGACCACGTGATCCTGGTGCTGAAGGGCGTGTCGCTCGAGGTGCCGGAGGGCAGGATCGTCGCGCTGCTCGGCGCCAACGGCGCCGGCAAGAGCACGACGCTGAAGTCGATCTCGAACCTGCTCGCCGCCGAGCGCGGCGACGTGACCAAGGGCACGATCGAGTTCAAGGGCCAGCGCGTCGACAAGCTGACGCCGAACCAGCTGGTGCGCATGGGCGTCTGCCAGGTGATGGAGGGGCGGCACTGCTTCGGCCACCTCACGGTCGAGGAGAACCTGCTGACCGGCGCCTTCACCCGCAGGATCTCGCGCAGCGAGCTCAAGGCCGACCTCGAGCGCGTCTACCATTACTTCCCGCGCCTGAAGACGCGCCGCACCAGCCAGTCCGGCTACACGTCGGGCGGCGAGCAGCAGATGACCGCGGTCGGCCGCGCGCTGATGGCGCGGCCGTCGATGATCCTGCTCGACGAGCCGTCGATGGGCCTCGCGCCGCAGATCGTCGAGGAGATCTTCGAGATCGTCCGCGACCTCAATACCAAGGAGCGCGTGTCGTTCCTGCTGGCCGAGCAGAACACGATGGTCGCGCTGCGCTACGCCGACTACGGCTACATCCTGGAGAACGGCCGCGTCGTGATGGACGGCGTGGCGAAGGACCTCGCGCAGAACGAGGACGTGAAGGAGTTCTACCTCGGCCTGTCCACCGCCGGCCGCAAGAGCTTCCGCGACGTCAAACACTACCGCCGCCGCAAGCGCTGGCTGGCCTAGCGCCGGCTGCTCCACGCGCCTGGCGGGGCGGACCTTCCCGCACCCGACCATGTCCGAACACTTCGATACGCTCGAAACCCGCGACCCTGCGCAGCGGGAGCAGGCGCTGCTCGCGCAGCTGCCGCGGCAGATCGCCCACGCGCAGGCGAACGCGCCGGCGTTCGCCCGCATCCTCGCCGGCGTCGACGCCGCCGCGGTGACCACCCGCGAGGCGCTCGCGCGGCTGCCGGTCACGCGCAAGTCGGAGCTCCTCGAGCTGCAGAAGGCGAGCCGGCCGTTCGGGGGCTTCGCGGCCGCGCGCTGGGGCGCCGGCGGCACCGCGCCCGCGCGCGTGTTCGCGTCGCCGGGCCCGATCTACGAGCCGGAAGGCCGCCGGCGCCGACTACTGGCGCCTCGCGCGCGCGCTGTTCGCGGCGGGCTTCCGCCGCGGCGACCTGATCCACAACTGCTTCGCCTATCACTTCACGCCGGCGGGCTCGATGCTCGAGACCGGCGCGCACGCGCTGGGGTGCACGGTGTTCCCCGGCGGGACCGGGCAGACCGAGCAGCAGGTGCAGGCGATGGCGGAGCTCGGGGCCGACGGCTACGTCGGCACGCCGTCGTTCCTGCGGATCATCCTCGAGAAGGCCGACGAGCTCGGCGTCGCGCTGCCGCGCCTGAAGAAGGCGCTGGTGTCGGGCGAAGCCTTCCTGCCGCCCGTCCGCGACGCGCTCGCCGCGCGCGGCGTCAAGGGCTACCAGGCGTACGCGAGCGCCGACGCGGGGCTGATCGCCTACGAGACGCCGGCGCGCGAGGGGCTCGTCGTCGACGAGGGCCTGCTCGTCGAGCTCGTGCGCCCCGGGACCGGCGACCCGGTGCCGGCGGGCGAGGTGGGCGAGGTCGTCGTCACGCTGCTCGTCAACAGCGACTACCCGCTGATCCGCTTCGGCACCGGCGACCTCTCGGCGTTCCTGCCGGGAGCGAGCCCCTGCGGCCGCACCAACGCGCGCATCAAGGGCTGGATGGGCCGCGCCGACCAGACGACCAAGGTCAAGGGCCTGTTCGTCCACCCGTCGCAGGTCGCCGCGATCGTCAAGCGCCACCCCGGGATCGTCAAGGCGCGGCTCGTCGTCGACAACCCGGACGCGAACGACCGCATGACGCTGCACGTCGAGGCGCCGGGCGACGCGTCGGCGCTGGCGGACGCCGTCGTCGCCTCGATCCGCGACGTCACCAAGCTGCGCGGCGAGGTCGCCTGGCACGCGCCCGGCGAGCTGCCGAACGACGGCAAGGTGATCGACGACATCCGCAAGCTCGACTAGCCGCGCGTGGCCGCCTCGCGCCAGCCTCCGCCCTTCGACCCGTTCGCGCC
This sequence comes from uncultured beta proteobacterium, assembly GCA_963832705.1. Taxonomy (GTDB): domain Bacteria; phylum Pseudomonadota; class Gammaproteobacteria; order Burkholderiales; family Casimicrobiaceae; genus CAIWHR01. Next base: position 120,680 of record CAWHVP010000014.1, read on the forward strand.
GCTGGCGGAAGGCACGCTGCGCGCGATCGCGGAAACCGGCGTCGTCCGCAGCTTCCCGAAGAACACGGTCATCATCAACGAGGGCGACCAGGGCGATTCGCTGTTCATCATCCTGTCGGGCCGCGTCAAGGTCTACGCCAGCAACGAGTCGGGCCGCGAGCTCGTCATCGACTTCGACGGTCCCGGCGAATACGTCGGCGAGATGTCGCTGTTCGGCGCGCCGCGCTCGGCGTCGGTCGTGACGCTGGAGCCGACGCGCTGCGCGGTGGTCAGCCGCGCGAACTTCCGCGAGTTCGTCCTCACCCATCCCGACTTCGCGCTGCACCTGATCGAGCGGCTGATCCACCGCGCGCGGCTGGGCACCGAGGGCCTGAAGAGCCTCGCGCTGTCGGACGTCTACGGCCGCCTGGTGCGGCTGCTGCTGGGATTGGCCGACGACGTCGGCGGCCGCCAGGTCGTGCGCGAGCGGATGACGCAGCAGGAGATCGCCAACCGCATCGGCGCGTCGCGCGACATGGTCAGCCGCCTGCTGAAGGACCTGGTCGCCGGCGGCTACCTCGCCGTCGAGGACCGGCGGATCACGATCCTGAAGAAGCCGCCGCCGGGCTGGTAGGCGCGCCCGCGTAGCCTTGGCGCCTCGTGAAGAATCTTGTCATCCTTCACCTGGAAAACATCACCCGGCAACGCCTCGCCTCGTTGCCCGCGGGCGTTCCCCCATCTTCGCCGCCTGCTCTCCGAATCGCGAGTCTACGAGCGTTCCTGTCCTCGGCGACGTCGACGCTGATGGCCGTCACCTACTTCTTCTACGCCAACGACTACGAGTACGACGCAGAATCCGAGTTCGCGACCATGCGCCCCGCGCGCAACAACCGCGACCTGTTCTCGATCCTGCGCGACCAGGGTGCGCGCCGGCATCTCATCTGCCTCGATGGCTTCCACCTGCAACGGCCGACGCGTCCTGGCGGCCTGGCGGACATCGTGCCGACCTTCTGGGGAACCAACGACTTTCCGACCCTCTTCGCCCGCTTCGACGAGCTGACCGATGCGCCGCCGTTCGCGATCTACGTCTGGGATCTGGTGACCCACATCGAGCACAGCCTTGCGCTATCTGCGGTCGCGAGCGGACTGACTGACCAGATCGAGCGCGCCTGCGCCGCCGCCGACGATGCCATCGGCGTCTTCCGGTCCACGCTGGAGCGCAAGGGGTTGCTCCAGAACACAGCCATCGTCGTCTACGGGGACCACGGCGACGACTACTGGACGCATGGGTTCAAGGGCGGGATGATCCACGGCACCGAGCCCCACACGGACATCATCCACACCCCGCTCGCGATCCGCGACGGCTTCCGTCGAGGCGGGGAAGCGCGACGATCGCCTCGCGAATACCGGTCGAGCATCGCCCCCACCTGCCTCGAGCTCCTTGGCGTGGCGGGGAAGATCTCTCGTTCCGTGATTCGGGCCGCAGCCTGTTTCCGGGGCGAGCGCGAGTTCGCGTTCGCCGCGCAGAACTTCACTGCCAGCCAGGCCGGACAACCGGGAAACCGGTGTGCGGAGGGCATTTCTCGGTGAGCGACGGCGCGCACACGCTGCTGGCCAGCTCGCGGGGCCTCGAGCTCTATGCGCATCGTCTCGACCCCGGCAATCACTGCAACCTGCTGCACCTGTTCGCGCTCGGCGACGACGGGGCGGGGTTGAGCATTCGAGGGCCGACCAACCCGTCACGCGTTGCGCGCGGCGCTGCAGGACAATGCCCGAGCCGTCGGCGGGCTCGTCGATGAGTTCCGGCGCCTGCGTCGGGGCCCTCGTGGCGCGGATCGCGGCCAAACGCGCATACATCGTCGAGCGCGGCGCCGACCCCGCGCTCGCGCTCGATCGCGGTGCTTTGACGTGATCTGCCGGGAAGGGCGCGAGGGAGTTCTGCGGCCGCGCGGGGGTCCCTGCTGCGTCGGCAGGGAGGTTCCGGCTCTGCATTGGCCTTCCGGCTGCACCCGGGCTCCTGAGCCCCGCGCGCGACAATCACTGCGCCTCGGAAGCTGGACGCTCGCGATAGCGGACCGCAGCGCCCGGGCGAACTCGAGATCGTCGGCGGTGGTGAGCTTCAGGTTGGCCCGATGTCCGGGCACGAACTCCGCCGGAACCCCCGCGAGAGCGAGGAGCTCGAGCACGCTCGGATCGCCTGCGAGGCGGGAGCGATCGGCCAGCGCGAAACCGCGCGCGATCACCTCGCGCCGGAACGCCACGGGCTTCTGGACCGAGAGCTTCGCCCGGCGCGGCACGCAGCACGCCGTCGGTCCGGGCTCCAAGAAGTCGACGGTGGGCAGTGCGGCGGCTGCCGAGCCGCAGCGGCGGGCGCGTGCCAGAACGCGGCGCGCGGCGAGGACGACGGTCGTGAGCGGGTGCACCGTCGCGTGAAGAACGAGCCCAAGGTGCCGTGGCGGCGGCGACCAACGCGCGCAGCGTTTCGGTTCGGCGCGCGCCGCCCGCGATGATGCTGACGCGTGCGTCGCCGACCAGGCGGCGGGCACGTTCGACGTCGGCTGCCGGAACCGCAACCGTGACCCGCGCGGCAACCGACAGCATCGTCGCAACCGCCCGCTTGAGCAGCGTGCTGCCGGCCAGATGACGAATGCCTTCGGCCCTCGGCCGAGGCGCGTGCCCTGCCCGGCTGCCTGGATGATCGCCTCGACATCCGTTGGTGACGGCGCCATTAGCGGTACAGGCGGTCGGCGGTTTCGGCCCGGTAGAAGCTCGCGGCGTGCAGCGCGATGTTCTCGGCCGTAGAGCCGGGAACGCATCGCCGCGTCGTCCGCGGCGTAGATCGTCGCGACTTGGTTGCAACGGATCCCGGCGGCGCGCATCGCGCGCACGCAGTTAACCACCGTTTGGCCGGATGTCACTTCGTCCTCGACGACGATCGCGTGGTCCCCCGGGGCGAGGCCGTAGATGTGCTTCCCGGTGACGGGAGGGGGGTCGTGCGCCTCGGCAAAGCTGATTACGCCCGGGAGATCCGGCTGCCATATGGTGGCGAGGACGACCCCGAAGGCCGGTGGCCGCGGCGAACGCGAAGGCCGGATGCACCCGCCTTCCGGGATGTCCACCGCGTAGCCGACGCCGGCGAGATTCGCCGTCGCGGCGAGCCAGGCGATGACCGGGTGCAACGCGGCCGGATCCAGCGGTCCATAGCGGCCGTCGAGCAGGCTCGCGAGCTGCCCGCGGTCGCGTCCGACGGTCGGTACGGCCGACAACGGCGACAGCGACGGCATCGGCACGGCGGGGAATCGTCGGCGGCTCGAGCGGGTTCAGCGCTCCCCGCTTCAGTCGGTCAGCCAAGACGACGCCTGACGGGCGGC